>NZ_JAVDSP010000008.1:0-207969 GCF_031455335.1 Herbaspirillum sp. 1173
GCTCGCTGTCATGAGCAGGATTGTGGTCTAAACATGGGTCAACTTAGGATGCAAATTTCCTGAGAAAGTGGGTCAGATTTCAATGCAATTCAACAATCATCGGTGACCAAAAGTGGTCCCAGATGCGTTGGGAAAGACTTGATCTCCATCTCAGCACCTATTTAGAAATTTTTATATCGTTGCACTGGTTAGAAGAAGCTGCTCAGAAAGAACCGAGTCGTTAACACTCCACCCAGCCCCGTTTAAAGCAGTTTCGCTATCGGATTTCCACCTGGCAGCCATCCCGACTACCGACTAACAATGCCAAGCCACATCAGCTCAGCAGCTCCTGTCAGACGGGAAATTAAGCTTTGTAAGATTTTGACGTGATTTCGGATTTGATACCTGACCAACTACTGACCAAATACTGACGAATAGCTGTCGGCGCCGGCCATTAACTCTTCGCCAGGGTTCGTTAGGAAATGTTTTACATTCAAGGCCCGAAAAATGTAATAAAAAATTACTCTAAGTGCTTGAAAAATATAATATTTTTCTTCGCATCAAGTTTCGACGGCGCCGAAAGCGCTCAAGGTATAGAAATATCTAGTTACGTGATCTTGACGCACTTTTACACTTGGCGTGTCACGCAAAGTCCGAAAGGACGAGACGGATAGCACCATTTCGTCAGCTCATTGAAAGCGCCGCGCCCTCTGGCCTTATTCAGGTTTTTAGTGGGTCATTACATGCCGTCATTCATGACCTCATTGGTGATGAAGACGGGGGAAGAGATGCGGATGGAGTTTGATGGTTTGCAGGAGCTTGCCCTGTTGACGGACAACATCGGGCCATACCTGCTGGCCAGCCTCGATGTACAAGGCCGTGTTCAATGCAGGGTGCGGGTCATTCCCGGATTCTCCGTTTGCTGGAGTTATCTGCGGTAGTGCCTTTCGCCCGCCCGGAGCTCCAGCAACTCTTCGCCACCTTCAGTCCTCGATCAATCAGACCATTCAAAAGAAGATCTGCCCGAACTGGATGTCTCCGGATTAACGGTGGCGCAATGAAATGAATGTTCCTTCTCAGCAGCGCCCACCAGCGCTCCCGGACGCGTGAAATGCCGATATGAAGCTCTGCACCCCGATAGCAGCCCGACAAAGTCAGAAAATTCATATCCCGCTTCATCTCAAATCCTCACAACTCCCGCAGTCCACCCATCCCGCGAGAACCAATCCCCCAAAACCCCACTCCTACCTCAGCGTCCGGCCATGTGGTCTGACCATTTGACATCCCTGACCCTGCTCTCTAGAATAAGTCGTCATACAAGTTGACCTCTGAACGATGAGGCCATCGTTTCATATAAGAAGAAATTGCAGCAAAACGCGGACGTTCAACAAGTCCGCTTTGATAGCCAACAACGGAGACAATATGAACGCATTGGTACGACGCCGTGGCGTCGGGCTGCATCTCGCAGCCATCGCAGCCACTTCGGCCACCCTCATCCTCGGCGCCGGCCACGCCAACGCGCAGGTCGCCACCGGCGATACCTCGCAAGCCAAGATCGCCCTGTCCAACAACTACGCGGCCAATGCCTGGCGTCAGTCCATGCTCAAGACCTGGGCCGCAACCGCCGACGATGCCGTCAAACGCAAGCTGGTGGCCGCCGCCCCCGCTTTCACCACCTCCGAAAACCAGCCCACCGAACAGGCCCAGCAGATCCAGAACCTGATCCTGCAAGGCTACAAGGCCATCGTGGTCGATGCCGCTTCTCCCACGGCCCTCAACGGCACCATCAAGAAAGCCTGCGCCGCCGGCGTGGTGGTGGTCTCCTATGACGGCGTGGTCACCGAACCCTGTGCCTATCGCGTCACCTTCGACTTCCGCAAGATGGGCGAACGCCAGGTCGACTACCTCGCCGAGCGTCTCAACGGCAAGGGCAACATCCTCGAAATCCGCGGCCTGGCCGGGGTGTCGGTCGATGGTGAAATCCACGCCGGCATCATGGACGGCCTCAAGAAGCATCCGGGCCTCAAGATCGTCGGCTCCGTCAACGGCGACTGGGCGCAGACCGTGGCCCAGAAGGCCGTGGCCGGCATCCTGCCGACCCTGCCCAAGGTCGATGGCGTGGTCACCCAGGGCGGCGATGGCTTCGGCGTGGCGCAAGCCTTCAAGGCCGCCAACCGCGAACTGCCCATCATCATCCTCGGCAACCGCGAGGACGAACTGCAATGGTGGAAGACCCAGATCCCCAGCGGCTACAAGACCTATTCCGCTTCCAATCCGCCCGGCGCAGTGACCGTGGCCTTCTGGGTGGCGCAGCAGGTGCTGGCCGGCAAGAAGATCCCCAAGGACGTCGATATCGTGGCACCGCTGCTCTACCTGACGGCGGAACAACTGCCGGATGCGCTGGCCAAGACGCCGCAGGGCGGGGTGGCTGATATCGGCTTCTCCCAGGCCGATACCGTCAAGCTGCTCGATACGCCGAAGTCCAAGTAAGTCCTGTCCCATCCCCGTGCAGACCGCCTCGTTGAAGGCGGCGCGCGGGCCATGGGCGCATCCACTGCCTCAAGAACACAGGTGATCCAGCGTGAACGCCAGCCATCCCCCCTCGGCCGCCTTGTGCAGCCTGTCGCATATCCGCAAGTCCTTTGGTCCCGTCAAGGCGCTGCAAGATGTGAGCGTGGACATCCAGCCCGGCGAATGCTGGGGCCTGGTCGGCCACAACGGCGCGGGCAAGTCCACCCTCATGAACGTGCTGGCCGGCGTGCTGCCCGGTGACGACGGCCAGATCATCATCGACGGTCAGGCGCGCCAGAACTACACCACGCAGGCCGCCTACCGGCTGGGCGTGCGTTGCGTCTTCCAGGAATTGTCCCTGTGCCAGAACCTCAACGTGGCCGAAAACCTCTGCGTGTTTCATCCGCAGCTCAAGGGCTGGGGCTGGCGGCGCCGGGCGCGCAAGCTGGTGACGGAAAAGCTCGATGACATCTTCCCCGGCCATGGCATCGATCCCGATCGCATCGTCGGCGAACTCAGCATCACCCAGCGCCAGATGGTGGAAATCGCCTGCGCCTTCACGGTGGTCGATGCGCCGGTGCGCCTGCTGATCCTCGATGAACCGACCTCCAGTCTCGATGCGCAAACGGCAGCGCGGCTGACGGCCTACATCCGCCGGCGTCTTGAAGACGGTATGAGCCTGGTCTTCATCTCGCACATGCTGGGCGAGATCTTTGACTGCTGCAATCGCATTGCCGTCATGCGCGATGGACAGCTGGTCTTGCAGGATCACACCGCCCATCTCACGCGTGATGCGCTGGTCCACGCCATGGGCCACGCCGACCAGAAGCAGATCGAGCGTCAGGCCGAACAGCAGGCGCAGCAGGAATCGGAGTCCGCAGACGTGCAAAGCCAGCAACTGCTGGAAGTGAAACTGCCGGCAGCGTCACCGGTCGGTGCACTGGGCGTGCGCCGTGGCCAGGTGGTCGGATTGTCCGGGCTGGCGGGGCAGGGGCAGACCGAGATGCTGATCCGGCTCTTCGAGCAATATCGCGGCAAGATGCGGGTGGCCTTCGTGGCCGGGGATCGCGCGCGGGATGGCAACTTCCCGCTGTGGAGTATCCTGCGCAACCTGAGCATCCGCGAGCTGCCGCATCTGGCGCGCGGCGGCGTGATCGATCGTGCTGCCGAGGCTGAACTGGGCCGCCAGTGGCATGAACGCGTGGCGATCCGTACGCCGGACCTGTCCAACAATATCCTCTCGCTGTCCGGTGGCAACCAGCAGAAGGTGCTGTTTGCGCGGGCCTTGTCGTCGGATGCGGAACTGATCCTGATGGACGATCCCATGCGCGGCGTCGACTTCGGCACCAAGGTCGACATGTATCGCCTGATCCGTGCAGAAGCGGCGCGCGGCCGCAGCTTCGTCTGGTACACCACCGAGAACGACGAGCTCGAATACTGCGATGCGACCTACGTCTTCTACCAGCAGCAGGTCACCCTGAAACTGGCCCGCCATGAACTCTCGGAGGAACGCATCATCGCCGCGTCCTTCGGCAACGTGCGCGCCGATGGCGGCACCGTCACACCCCCACTCGAAGGAGCCCGCGCATGACTACGCTTGCCCGCACCCCCGTGCGTGCGCGCCACGGCCTGCTGTCGCGCCACGAGGTCCAGACCCTGTTGCTGCCCATGGCCACGCTGGCCGTGGTGCTGGCACCGATCTTCTGGATCAATCCCAATACGATGAGTTATTTCGGCCTGGGTCTGCTGTTGAATCTGGCCGTGCCGATGATACTGGCCAGCATGGCGCAGCTGTGCGTCATCGCCGTCAATGACCTGGATCTGTCCATCGGTGCCTTCATCAGCCTGGTCTCCTGCATCGCCGTGACCTGGTTGCCGGAGCGTCCGCTGCTGGGCGTGGCGGCGCTGGTCGCCTGCGTGCTGCTGTACGCGGCCATCGGCGCGCTGGTGGAATTGTTCGATCTGCCGTCCATCGTGGTGACGCTGGGCCTGTCCTTCGTCTGGGGCGGCTGGGCGCTGATCCTGCTGCCGATGCCGGGCGGTGCCACGCCGCAATGGATACAGGATGTGATGAACCTGGCCATTCCGGTGGTGCCTACGCCCATCGTCTATGCGGTCGTGATCGCGCTGTGCGGACACTGGTTCCTGATGCGTTCCTCGCTGGGCGTGCGGCTGCGCGGTGCCGGCGGCAATCCCAAGGCCATCGTGCGCAGCGGCGGTTCGGTGGTGCGCGCCAAGGCGCTGATGTACGGGCTGGCCGGCGTGCTGGGCATTCTCTCTGCACTGACGCTGGTCGGCATCACTACTTCGGCCGATGCCAATATTGCGCAGCGCTACACGCTGATCTCGATTGCCGCCGTGATCCTGGGCGGCGGCAGCTTCATCGGCGGCAAGGTCTCGCCCATCGGTGCCACGCTGGGGGCCATCACGCTGGGGATTGCGGCCTCGTTCCTGTCCTTCCTCAACATCGCGCCGAAGTGGCAGATCGGCTTGCAGGGCGCGATCCTGATCATCGTGTTGTCGATGCGCATCCTGCTGTCGGCACGGGGAGAACGTCAATGAGCGCCGCGCGTGCAACGATGGGGGCCGCGCTGCAACAGCGGCCCTGGGTCTGGTCCTTCATGGGGGCGGCCCTGCTGTGGCTGGCCACGCTGGCGGTGGCCGGGCCGGAGGCGGCCTTCAATATCGGCTTGTCGGCGTTTTCTTTCGGGGCGCTGATGGTGCTGGTGGGCCTGGGGCAGATGCTGGTGGTGACCACCGGGCCGGGCAACATCGATCTCTCCATTCCGTCCACCATCGCGCTGGCCGGGGCGCTGGGCTTGCGTACCATGGGCGGCGAGGATGGCGGCATCCTGCTCGGGCTGCTGGTCACGCTCGGGGTGGGTGTCGGCATCGGGCTGGCCAATTACCTGCTGATCCGCCTGCTGCAGATTCCGCCCATCATTGCCACCATGTCCTCGTCCTTCATCCTGCAGTCGCTGGCGATTCATGTCGGGCAGGGCCTCAAAATCACGCCACCACAATTGCTGGCCAGCTTCGCGACCGGATGGCTGCTGCACCTTCCGCAACTGGCCTGGCTGGTGCTGGCCGTGGCGCTGGGGCTGGCCTGGATACTGGGGCGCACGCTGTTCGGCCGCTTCCTCTCGGCGGTCGGCCAGAATGCCCGTGCAGCCTGGCTGGCGGGCATCGGCGTGGAACGCATCCGCTGCCTGTGCTACGTGCTGTGCGCGGTCTTTGCGGCGCTGTGCGCCTTGCTCATCGCGGGTTTCTCGGGCGGTGCCTCGCTCGACATGGGCAATGAATACCTGCTGATGTCGGTGGCCGTGGTGGTCATCGGCGGCACCAGCGTCACCGGTGGCCGGCCCAGCGTGGCCGGGATCTGGGGCGCGGCGCTGTTCCTGTATTTCACCAATACGCTGTTGAACGTGGTGGGCCTGTCGGCGGGCGAACGCTCGGTGCTGTCGGGTCTCATCATCATCGCCGTGATCGTCTGTTCCGGCCGCCGCCGCCAGTATCGCTGAGGCGTCAGCGTCAATTACACCGAAAAGGAGAACGCATGTCCTTGCCCGATACCCCCTTCCAGCATCTCGATGCGCGCTTTCGCCGCATGGTCATCGACACCGCCCAGGTCGATCGTCTCTACCACGGCTGCCGCTGGGCCGAAGGCCCGGTGTGGCTGCCGGCCACGCAGGAACTGATCTGGAGCGACATTCCCAACAATCGCCTGATGCGCTGGTCCGAGGGCGCAGGGGCGGGCGTATTTCGCCAGCCCTCCCACTTCAACAACGGCAATACGCTGGACCGCGAAGGCCGCATCGTCGGCTGCCTGCACGGTGGCCGCGCCGTGGTCCGCACCGAACACGATGGCAGCATCACCACGCTGGCCTCGCACTGGCAGGGCAAGCGTCTCAATTCGCCCAATGACGTGGTGGTCAAGTCCGATGGCTCGATCTGGTTCACCGATCCGGATTACGGCATCAACAGCGATTACGAAGGCTATCAGGCCGAGAGCGAAATCGGTGCGTGCAATGTCTATCGCATCGATGGCGACAGCGGTGACATCAGCCTCGTCAGCAGCGACCTGGAGCGCCCCAATGGGCTGGCGTTCTCCACCGATGAAAGCCGCCTCTACATCGCCGATACCGGCCTCACGCACCGTGCGGGCGGGCCGCATCACATCCGCGTATTCGATGTGGTGGAGGGCGCCACGCTCAAGGGCGGCGAGGTGTTTGCAACCATCGATCCGGGGCTGGCCGATGGTTTCCGGCTGGATGCCCAGGGCAACATCTGGACCTCGGCCGGCGATGGCGTGCACTGCTATGCGCCGGATGGCACCTTGCTGGGCAAGATTTTGATTCCGGAAGTGGTGTCCAATGTGGTCTTCGGCGGGCCGCGCGGCAATCGCCTCTTCATCACCGCCACCACCTCGCTGTATGCGGTGTATCTGGCGGTCAACGGGGCCGTACGGCCCTGAGCGGCGGCACGCGCGCCGTCTGCATCAGTCGCCCGGTGTGCGCACCGGGCGTTTCTTTTTCATGGTCACGCCCAGTCCGGCGACGATGGCCACGGCACCCGTCATCATCGACACCGACAGCGTCTCGCCCAGGATCCACGCCGAGGCCACTACGCCAAACAGCGGTGAGAGCGCATTGAGCATGAGCGCCTTCACGCCCAGCCGCGCCACCACCCAGTTGAACAAGGCCACGCTGACGATGCTCACCAGCACGCCCTGGTAGGCGCTCTGCAGCAGCAGTGCCGAGGCCGGCTTGCTGAAAGTCTGCGTGCCCAGCCACGGCAGCGCCAGCAGCATGCAGGCCAGCGACAGCACTTGCGTCAGCGCCACCGCATCCAGGGGCGCAATCTTCCAGGCGCGATTGAGCATCAGGTAACTCGACCACATCAGCGCCGAGAGCACAAACAGCAGATCGCCGCGCCACGCGCCATCGGGAGCCAGTCCGCCGCTGGCGAGAATGCCATTGAGCGCCACCAGTACCAGTCCGGCAAGCAGCAGTAGCACGCCCCACAGGGAGATGCGTTCGCGCTGCCCGAGGGCGAAGCGGCTGATCGCCATGCCGAACAGCGGCGTCAGGGCCGGATGGATCAGCGCGCCATGTGAAGCCGGCGCGTAGTTCACGCCCGCCACCAGCACCAGGCTGAACAAGGGGCCCGACAGCAGGAACAGCACCAGCCCGCGCCCCCAGCCGACACCGCAGGCCTGCCAGAGCCCGCGCCGCCAGGCAAAGGGCAGGATCATCAGGCCGCTGGTGAGAAAGCGCATCAGGGTCGCATCCAGGGGCGTGAGCCCTTGCTGCAAGCCGTAGCGCGAGATCACGGGCTGTAGGCCCCAGATGAGCGCGACCAGGATGCCGGAGAGGAGGGGAGGAGGCATGGCGAAATCGTTGGATGAAAACCGTACAGTAGGGCAGGGCCGGTTGACTGACTTTCGTACTTGGGTCAAGAATGTTTGAATTTACGCCAAGCTGCGAGGCAAGCTTCGTGGTGGCGGAGTTCCCATCATCGGTGCGTCATCTTTGGATGTACGCCAAGCGAGACCAGACCATGCGCAAGCCTTCTCTCTCCCGTTCCCCGCTGCCCATCGACCGGGTGGACCGCATCGCGCGCCCGGTGGTGGCGGCCGGCGCCGATTACGCGCGCGATTCGCTGCAGGCCTGGCACAGCCATCGGCGGGCGCAGCTGCTGTTCGGGCTGGGGGGATTGATGCAGGTGGTGACGCAGGATGGGGCCTGGGTGGTGCCGCCGCAGCACGCGGTGTGGATTCCTTCCGGGCGCGAGCACCAGAGCCGCATGCTCTTGCCGGTGACGACCTGCAGCGCCTTCGTCGAGCCCGAACATGCGCCGCGCGCCGCGCGGACCTGCCAGGTGCTGGAGGTGCATCCGCTGTTGCGCGAGTTGCTGATCGAAGCCACCCGCATCGATCCGCATTACGCACCCGATAGCCGCGAGGAGGCGCTGATGCACCTGCTGCTCAAGGAGATCGCCCGCGCCCGCGAGATTCCCATGTACGTGCCGCTGCCGCAGGAGGAGAAGCTGGGGGCGCTGTGTCGCGACTTCATGCGATCGCCCTCGATCCGCGCGCGCCCG
This sequence comes from Herbaspirillum sp. 1173, assembly GCF_031455335.1. Lineage (NCBI taxonomy): Bacteria > Pseudomonadati > Pseudomonadota > Betaproteobacteria > Burkholderiales > Oxalobacteraceae > Herbaspirillum > Herbaspirillum sp. 1173. The sequence continues at coordinate 8,593 of NZ_JAVDSP010000008.1, forward strand.
GCCGAGTGGGCCGAACAATTGCACATGAGCGAGCGCAGCTTCACCCGCAGATTCCTGGCGCAGACCGGCATGGGCTTCCAGCAATGGCGGCTGCGCGCCTGCATCGTCAATGCGATCTCGCGGCTGGCGCTGGGACACTCGGTGACGGCGATTGCCTACGACCTCGGCTATGAACAGCCGGCGACATTCTCGACCATGTTCAAGCGGATGACGGGATATGTCCCCTCATCGCATCCGGCCGTGCGCGCATAAAAAAGGCCGGAGCATTTCACTCCGGCCAACCATTCTGCGAGGGATGCAGAAGAGACTATCGAGGATGTCCTGTTGCAGCGATCAGGCCCCTGCCAGACGCGGCGTCTGCACGGTGCTGCCCGAGGCCATGTAGCGCGCCACCGACAGGTCTTCATGGGCGATGGCAGGGCGGCGGCCCGAGATCAGGTCCGCCAGCAGCTGGCCCGAACCGCAGGACATGGTCCAGCCCAGCGTGCCGTGACCGGTGTTGATGTACAGGTTCGAGACCGGGGTGGCACCGACCACGGGCGTGCCGTCCGGGGTCATCGGGCGCAGGCCGGTCCAGAAGCTGGCTTGCTTCGTGTCGCCTGCCCCGGGGAACAGATCGTTGACCACCAGTTCCAGCGTGGCGCGGCGCTTGGCCTTGAGGGCCGTGTCATAGCCCACGATCTCGGCCATGCCGCCGACGCGGATGCGGTCATCGAAGCGGGTGACGGCGATCTTGTAGGTCTCGTCGAGAATGGTGGAGACCGGTGCGGCCGAGGCATCGGTGATCGGCACCGTGATCGAGTAACCCTTGAGCGGATACACCGGAATGCCCGGCAGGCCGGGGATGTCGCGCAGCAGTTGCGGCGAGTAGGAGCCGAGGGCGACCACGTAGCTGTCGGCCTGCACTAGTTCCTTGCCGCAGACCACACCGGCGATCTTGCCACCGGCCATGGTGAGGGCGTCGATCGACACGCCATAACGGAATTTCACGCCCAGTTGCTCGGCCATCTTGGCCAGGCGGGTGGTGAAGAGCTGGCAGTCGCCGGTCTCATCATTGGGCAGGCGCAGGCCGCCGGTGAGCTTGCCGCGCACCTTGTCCAGCGCCGGCTCGGCACCGCCCAGCTGTTCCGGGGTCAGCAGTTCGAAGGGGACGCCGGCTTCCTGCAGCACGGCGATGTCCTTGGCGGCACCCTCGAGCTGTTCTTGCGAGCGGAACAGTTGCAGCGTGCCTTGCTGGCGGCCTTCATAGGGGATGCCGACATCGGCGCGCAGGTCGCGCAGGCAGTCGCGGCTGTATTCAGCCAGGCGCACCATGCGTTCCTTGTTGACGGCGTAGCTTTCGGCGTTGCAGTTGCGCAGCATCTGCCACATCCAGCGCAGCTGGTTGAGCGTGCCGTCCGGGCGGATGGCCAGCGGGGCATGTTCCTGGAACATCCACTTGATGGCCTTCAGGGGAATGCCGGGGGCGGCCCAGGGCGAGGCATAGCCGGGAGAGATCTGGCCGGCATTGCCGAAGGAGGTTTCCAGCGCGGGGCCGGGCTGGCGGTCCAGCACGGTCACATCGTGACCGGCCCTGGCCAGATACCAGGCGCTGGTGACCCCGATGACACCGCTTCCAAGAATGACGACGCGCATGCTGAACTCCCCGTTTCGTTGATGCCGCTGCAAAAGGCTGTTGGATTAGAAGATTCAGCTATGATATGGGTGAATAAATAGTGTTTGTTCGCGTATTTATGGCTGATTTCATGAACCGTTCATGAAAATCGCGCTGAAACGGGAAAATTTCATGAGAACCCAGCAACAGTCCATTCGCACCCTCGACAAGCTCGATCACCGCATCCTGGCCGTGTTGCAGAAGGATGGCCGCATCTCCATGAAGGAGCTCGGGGAGCAGGTCGGTTTGTCAGTTACGCCCTGCATCGAACGGGTCAGGCGCATGGAGCGCGACGGCGTCATCAGCGGCTATTACGCGCGCGTCAATCCCGAGTCATTGGGCGCGACCTTGCTGGTGTTCGTGGAGATCACGCTCAATCACAAGTCCGGCAACATGTTCGAGCAGTTCCGCCGCGAGGTGCTGCGCATTCCCGAAGTGCAGGAATGCCACCTGGTCTCGGGCGACTTCGACTACCTCATCAAGGCGCGCATCCGGGGCATGGCGGAATACCGCAAGCTGCTGGGCGACATCCTGCTGCAGCTGCCGGGGGCGGCGCAGTCCAAAAGCTATGTGGTGATGGAAGAAATCAAGGAGACACTGGCGCTGCCGCTGGATGACTGAGCCCGGCAGCAGCCGGTACGGATGGGCGTACGGATAACAGTACAGTGGCCGGACAGTTCCGGTACAGAAAAGCAGACACCCGCAACTTCAGCTACTGTACACATCGTCGGCGAGTCTTTGCGCGCGCGGCTTGACAGGCACTGTGCTTGAATCCGCCATGGCTTCCTGTGCATTCCGGTTGCAGCGTGCGTGTCCTAGACTTCACCTACACTGGACTCCACTCCATCCCGAGACAACATGCCTTCCAAACCAAGAATCGAGCAATACAATCAACCCGCAGGCGGCTGGGGCGCACTGAAGTATGTCGCGCTGAACCTGGTCAAGGAACACGTAGCCGACGGCAAGGGCTTGCGTACCCTGTTGTCGCAGAACCAGCCTGACGGCTTTGATTGCCCCGGTTGCGCATGGCCGGACCGCGAGCACACTTCCACCTTCGAATTCTGCGAGAACGGCGTCAAGGCCGTGGCCGCCGAAGCCACCAAGAAGCGTGTCACCCCCGAGTTCTTCGAGAAGCACACCGTCACCGAGCTGATGCAGCAATCGGATTACGAGCTGGAAGAACACGGGCGCTTGACCCATCCCATGGTGTATGACGCCGCCACCGACAAGTACAAGAAGATTGACTGGTCCGCCGCCTTCGAGCTGATGGCCAAGCACCTCAATGCCTTGCCCGATCCGGACATGGCGGACTTCTATGTGTCCGGCCGCGCCAGCAATGAAGCGGCTTTTCTGTTCCAGTTGTTCGTGCGCCAGTACGGCACCAACAATTTCCCCGACTGCTCCAACATGTGCCACGAACCCACCAGCGTGGGCCTGCCGGGCACGGTCGGCATCGGCAAGGGCACGGTGCTGCTGGAAGATTTCGATCATTGCGACACGCTGCTGCTGTTCGGCCAGAACCCGGCCACCAACCACCCGCGCATGATGGGCGAGCTGCGCCACGCTTCCAAGCGCGGCGCCACCATCGTCGCCATCAACCCCTTGAAGGAACGCGGCCTGGAACGCTTTGCCGATCCGCAGAGCAAGGTCGAGATGCTGACCATGGGCAGCACCCGCATCAGCTCCATGTTCATCCACCCCACGCTGGGCGGCGACCTGGCGCTGATCAAGGGCGTCATCAAGCGCACCATCGAACTGGATGATGCGGCCAAGGCGGCCGGTGCCGAGCGCGTGATCGACGTCAAGTTCATCGAGGAACATACCGCCGGCTTCGAGGAATTCGCCGCCCAGGCGCGCGCCGAAAGCTGGGACGACATCATCGCCGAGTCCGGCGTCTCGCGCGAAGACATCGAGAAACTGGCCCAGGTCTACGTCAAGGGCAAGGCCGTGATCGCCACCTGGGGCATGGGCCTGACCCAGCACAAGTACGCGGTGGCCACCATCCAGCTGCTGTCGAACATGATGATGCTGCGCGGGAACATCGGCCGCCAGGGCGCGGGCCTGTGCCCGGTGCGCGGCCACTCCAACGTGCAGGGCGACCGCACGGTCGGCATCGACGAGAAGCCGACCCCGGCTTTCCTGGATCGCCTGGAACAGGTGTTCGGTTTCAAGGCGCCGCGCCATCACGGCAATGACACGGTCGGTTCGGTGATGGCCATGCTGGAAGGCCGTACCAAGGTCTTCATCGGTCTGGGCGGCAACTTCGCCATGGCCACGCCCGATACACCGCGTACTTTCGAGGCAATGCGGTCCTGCAACCTCACGGTACACATCACCACCAAGCTCAACCGCAGCCACCTGGTGCATGGCAAGGATGCGCTGATCCTGCCGACCATGGGCCGCACCGAGATCGACGTGCAGAAGTCCGGTCCGCAGGGCGTGACGGTGGAAGATTCGATGAGCATGGTCCACGTCTCCTACGGCATCAACAAGCCGGCGTCCGAACACCTGATGTCGGAAACGGCCATCGTGGCGCATCTCGCCGAAGCGACGATGAAGTCGCGCAACAATGGTCCGAAGATCGACTGGCTGTGGTACGCCGAAGATTATTCGCGCATCCGCGACGCCATCGAGAAGGTGTATGACGCCTTCAAGGGCTACAACGAGCGCATCGCCAATCCGGGCGGCTTCCACCTGGGCGTGGCCTCGCGCGACCGCGTCTGGAAGACTGGCAGCGGCAAGGCCAACTTCATCGTCCATGACATTCCCAAGGACACGCCCATCCATCGTGCCCGCGCGATCCATGGCGAGAAGCTGCTGACCTTGATGACCACCCGTTCGCACGACCAGTACAACACCACCATCTATGGCATGGACGACCGTTATCGCGGCGTGTTCGGCCAGCGCCGCGTGGTCTTCATCAACCCGGCGGACCTGCAGATGCTGGGTTTGAAGGATGGTGAATGGGTCGACATCACCAGCGTCTGGGATGACGGCGTGGAGCGCCGTGCCGATGGTTTCCTGCTGGTGGAATATGACATTCCGCGCGGTTGTATCGGCAGTTACTATCCGGAGACCAATCCGCTGGTGCCGCTGGAAAGCTTTGCCGACAAGGCGCGCACGCCCACTTCCAAATCCATTCCGGTGCTGTTGTCGCGTTCGGCGGTGCAGCGCTCGGCAGCGTGATGGAGGCCGGCATGAGCGTCGTCGAGATGCCAGCCCAGGAGGACGCCGATCTGCAGGCCCGCGCGCAACAGATGGGCGTGCCGCCTGAAGTGCTGCTGATCGTGGAAACCCTGCAGGCGGATGCTGAAGAGAAGGAGGGCGGGGCGCTGTCGCTGGCGCGCTTGTCCAAGCGCACGCAATTGCGCATGAGTACCTTGCGGCGTTTCCTGTCGGCGCTGGAAGAGGCCGGGGTGGTGAAGGTCGAGATGAATGAGGATGGGACCGGTAGCGTGAGCTTGCTGGTGTCGCCTCAGTAAATGCGAAATGCGAAATGCGATTTGCGGCGCACCGCTCAGGCGCGCCGCAAAATTCACCCCGCCAGTTCCTCCACCAGTTTCCCCACCAGTTTCAATGCCTGCTCGGTCTCCTTCGACCAGGCATAGCTGTAGTTCAGCCGAATGAAATGACTGTACCGGTTGGTCGCCGCAAAGATGCGCCCCGGTGCCACCGTGATCCCCAGCGCCAGGCTGCGGCGATACAGTTCCATCGCATCCACCCCCTGCGGCAATTCCACCCACAGCACATAACCGCCTTGCGGCTCGGACACCTGCGTACCCGCCGGGAAAAAGCGCAGCACGAAGTGCCGCATCATGTCGCGCTGCTGCGCGAAGACGCGGCGCACGCGCCGCAGGTGGCGTTCGTAGCCGCCCTGCGTGAGGTATTCCGCGATGGCGCGTTGCGGCGCGGTCGGCGTGGCCAGCGTGTTGAGGAACTTGAGTTTTTCCACCTGCGCCCGATAGCGCCCCGGCATCGCCCAGCCGATGCGGTAGGCCGAGGTCAGGCTCTTGGAAAACGAAGAACAATGCAGCACCAGTCCCTCGCGGTCATAGTTCTTCAGCGATGAAGGATGGGCATTGCCGTAATACAGCTCGCTGTAGACGGCGTTTTCGATCAGCGGCATCTGGTGCTGTTCGGCCAGGCGCACCAGTCTTTCCTTTTCGCTGTCCGGCATCTGGAAACCCAGCGGATTCTGGAAGTTGGGCATCACCATGCAGGCCGCCACCGGCTGCGTCTTCATCCGCTCTTCCAGGACCCCGACATCGAGGCCGCGCTGCGGATCGGTCGGGATTTCCAGGGCCCGCATGCCCAGGCGCTCGATGGCGTGCAGCATGGCGTAGAAGGTCGGGGTCTCCACCGCAATGGTGTCGCCGGGACGGGCCACAGCCTGCAGGCAGAGATTGATGGCCTCGGTGGCACCGACGGTGACGACGATTTCCTCGGGATCAACCTTGAGGCCGTTTTCCAGATAGCGGCGCGCGATCTGGCGCAGCAGGTCCGGATGGCCCGGGGGCAGGTCGTCGAACACGCTGGACTGGCTGGCGTGGCGCGCGATACGGCCGGCGTATTGCGCCAGCCGGTGCGAAGGAAACAGTGCCGGGTTGGGATAGGGTGAACCCAGCGGCACGGTGCCGTCCTGCTGGATGGTCTTCAGGGTGGCCAGCACCAGGCGGCTGACGTCGACCTCGGTGGATTCCTGCCAGGCCGGATGATCGGCCTGAGAAGGCGGCTTGATGACGGGGCGGGGAATGCTCTCGGCCTGTTCGCGCACGAAGTAGCCGGACTGCGGCTGGCTCTCGATGATGCCGCGGCTTTCCAGCAGTTCGTAGGCGCGCACCACGGTCGTGACGCTGACCTTGTGCTGCTGGCTGGCGATGCGCACCGAGGCGATGCGCTCGCCCGGGCGCAGCACGCCGTCGCGGATGGAGGCCGCGAGCTGGTCGGCAAATTGTTTGTAAAGAGGCGTGACGGCCATGGGGCGGGTTTCTTGATGGTGTTAGAGTTGTCGCTTCGCATTTTACAAGGACCGCGCCATGATCACCGTGCATCACCTGAACAACTCCCGCTCGCAGCGCGTGCTGTGGCTGCTGGAAGAGCTGGGCCTGGACTACGAGATCAAGTTTTACCAGCGCGACCCCAAGACCATGCTGGCCCCGCCCGAGCTGCTGAAGGTGCATCCGCTGGGCAAGTCGCCGGTCATCACCGATGGCGAACTCACGGTGGCCGAATCGGGCAACATCGTCGAATACCTGCTGGAGCGTTACGGTGCCGACAGCGGCCTGTTGCCCGCACCCGGCACGCCCGAGCGCCTGCGCTACCGCTACTGGCTGCACTTTGCCGAGGGCTCGGCCATGCCCTGGCTGCTGCTGGGGCTGATCTTCAGCAAGATGCCCAAGGCCGTGCCGGCGCTGATCCGTCCGATTGCTCGGATGCTGTCCGAGGGCATGCGCAGCCGTCTGGTGGCACCGCAGATCGAGCGGCAGATGCGCTACATGGAAGACGAGCTCGGCAAGGACGGCTGGTTCGCCGGCAAGAGCATCACCGGGGCCGATATTCAGATGAGCTTCCCGGTGGAGGGCATGCGGGCACGTGGCGGGCTCGATGGCCGCCATCCCAATCTGCTCAAGTTCCTCGAAGCCATCCATGCGCGCCCGGCCTATCAGCGTGCGTTGGAGAAGGGCGGGCCTTACGAACTGCTGCGCTGAGGCCTGCGCATTGCTCCGGTTCAGGCCGGCAGGCTGATGCAGGCTTGCAGGCCCTGGTCGCCCGGCTGGTGGCGGTTGCGCAGTTCCAGCCGGCCACCATGGGCCTCGATGCAGGAACGGGCGATCGCCAGGCCCAGGCCGAAGTTGCCGCCGGAGCGTGCCGGGTCGAGGCGCACGAAGGGTTTGAAGACTTCCTGCAAGTGTTCCTCCGCAATGCCGGGGCCGTCATCGTCGACGAGGATGGACAGGCTGCCATCGTGCTCCACGATCAATGACAATCTCGCCCGCTGGCCGTGGCGCACGGCGTTGTCCACCAGGTTCGACAGCGCGCGCTTGAGATGTACGGGCCGGCAGCGATAGCGCAGGGGAGCGTCCTGCTGCGCCAGGGGGTCATGCGCTACCTTGTTCTGCACTTTCTGCTGCACATTTTTCTGCACGCTGATCTGTACATCGCGACCTTGGCTGGCGTGCTCCTGAGCAAGTTCCTGCAGCAACGCCGCCAGGTCGATTTCCCGCGTGGCTTCGGCATGCGCATCGTCGCGTGCGAAGCGCACGGTCTCTTCCACCATCACCCGCATCTCGTCCAAAGTACGGATCATCGCCGTGCGCAGCGCCGCGTCATCGACCAGTTCCGCACGCAGGCGCAGTGAGGTGATCGGGGTGCGCAGGTCATGGCTGATGGCCGCCAGCATGCGAGTGCGGTCCTCGACGAAGCGGCGCAGGCGTTGCTGCATCAGGTTGAAGGCCGCAGTGACCTCGCGCGCTTCCTGCGGGCCGGTCAGCGGCAGTGGCGCCACTTCCTCGCCGCGGCTCACCCGTTCTGCCGCCTGGGCCAGCGCCTTGACCGGACGCAGGATGCGGCGCAGGAACAAGGCCACGATCAGCAACACCGGCAGGGTGCTCACAGGGACTGAAAACCGCAGTGGCCGGACCCAGCCCTGCGTGATCAAGGGCTGCTGCTGCGTGTTGACCCACAGGCCCGCTGGCGTACGCAGCGCGATGCGCAGCAGGGCCGGGCCATCGTCGGCTTCGCGCAGGCTGATGCGCAGCGCCTCGGGCGGCAGGCCCAGTTGCGCCTGCAGTCGCTGGCGCAGCAGATCCTGGTCGCCGCCCTCTTCATGGGCGGCATCGATCTGCGGATCCGGATCGAGCCGGTAGCGCGTGTCGCCGTCGCTGGCACGTGCCAGTGCCTCCTGCGCTTGCGCCGCCGGCAGCTGCGCCAGGCGCCAGGCCACGGCGGCGTGCTCGGCCATCTGGTCGCGCGAGATGACGTGGATGCGCGTGCCATTCGGTTGCACCAGCAGCAGTCCGATCAGGTGTGCCGCCACCAGACCCAGCAGCAGCAGGGCCAGCAATTGTGCGGTCATGCTGCGCGGCCAGGCCCTCATGGCGTGGCCGGGTCGGCACTCACGTGCGCGGCCAGCAGGTAGCCGTTGCCCCAGACCGTCTTGAGCAGGCCGGGCTTGCGCGGATCGGGTTCGAGTTTCTTGCGCAGACGGCTGACCTGGCTGTCGATGCTGCGGTCAAAGGCCAGTGCGTCGCTGCCGGCGGTCAGGTCCAGCAGGCGGTCGCGCGACAGGACCGTGTTGGGATGCTCCACCAACGCCCGCAGCAGGCGATATTCCACGCTGGACAGGGTCACGAGGGTGCCGTCACGGTCGCGCAGTTCGCGCCGTTGCACATCAAGTGTCCAGGTGTCGAAGACATAGCGCTGCACCGTGCCGGTACTGGCCGCTTTGGCCGGGACCGGCAACTGTCGTGCCACCCGGCGCAATACGCTGCGGATGCGGGCCAGCAACTCATGGGGATCGAAGGGTTTCACCACGTAATCGTCGGCACCGGTCTCCAGGCCACGGATGCGGTCGCTGCTGGCCGCCAGCGCAGTGAGCAGGATCACCGGGGTGCCATGCTGCTGGCTGATGCTCTGGCACAGCGAAAGACCGTCCTCGCCCGGCATCATCACATCCAGCACCACCAGGTCGAATGCCTGCGCCTGCAGCAACGCCCGTGCCTCCGCCGCATTGGCGGCCAGGCTGACCTGCATGTCCTGCCGGCGCAGGTAGGCCGCCAGCGGCTCGCTGATGTCCGCATGATCGTCCACCACCAGGACGTGACGTTGCGCGTGCATGTTCTTGTTCCTTCCCCTCGATGACGGCGGTGCGCGCAATGCGCCCGGATGGGTCGCGCGCACCGTGCGGCTTGCCACAATTTGACAAACTTTTGCCAATTTTAAATGAATATAATTCTCATTCGCAAATCAATTGCCATTGTCCGGGCCGTGCCGGTCCCGTTCGCCTTCCCATGCATCCGCGTCGATGCGGGCTGCCGTTGCCGCCTGCAGGGGCGGACTTGCGCCCGGACCCTGGCTCGTCATCACCACAGGGGAATTCATCATGCATCATCCGCACCATCACCTTCCTGCGCCTGGCGCGCTGTCCGTTTCGCGCATGGCGCAGGCGGTAGCGGCGGCGCTGGCCTTGTACGTCTCCGGTTGCGGCCTGGCCGTGGCGCAGGATGCCGGGGCTGGCCTGAAGGAAGTGGTGGTCACCGCCACCGGCTTCGAACAGGAGGTGGTGGACGCACCGGCCAGCATCACCGTCATCAGCCAGGAGGAACTGAAGAAGCGTCCTTTCCGCGATCTCACCGATGCCCTGCGTGATGTCGAGGGCGTCACCATCACCGGTACGGCCAGCGAGAAGGACATCTTCATTCGTGGCCTGCCCGGTGCCTATACGCTTATCCTGGTGGACGGCAAGCGTCAGAGCACGCGCGATGCGCGGACCAATGGCAATTCCGGCTTCGAGCAGTCCTACATTCCGCCGCTGGAGGCCATCGAGCGCATCGAGGTAGTACGCGGACCGATGTCTTCACTGTATGGCTCCGATGCCATGGGGGGCGTCATCAACATCATCACCAAGAAAGTGGCGCGGCAATGGGGCGGCTCGCTGAGCGTCGACACCACGCTGCAGCAGCACGGCGACTCGGGCGACGCCTATCAGGGCCAGTTCTACGTCAACGGTCCGATCGCCAGCGATGTCCTGGGCCTGCAACTGTGGGGCAAGGTCTACAAGCGCCAGGAAGACCGCATTCTCAACGGCAATACCAAGGCGCTCGATACCGATTTCACCGCGCGCCTGGCACTCACGCCCAACAAGAATCACGACATCCTGGCCGAGATCGGCACATCCCAGGTGCGCCGCGATGCCTCCAGCGATCACACGCTGGCCGCGACCCGTACCACCGCCGACAGCTATACGGAAAACCCGCGCGACCACATGGCACTGTCGCATACGGGCCGCTACGGCTGGGCCACGTCGGATGTCTCGATCGCCTACGAGAAGGCGCAACGCAAAACTTATACCGAGAGTCCGGTCGGCAGCGATCGCTACACCCAGGCCACGCGCGCGCCAAAGATCGAGAATCTGGTGCTGGACGGCAAGCTGTCCGTGCCGCTGGGCGCGCACTGGATGGTGCTGGGCGGGCAGTGGAACGAGGCCACGCTCACCGACGTCAATCCCGGCGTGAGCAGTACCCGCGTGCAGGAATTCCGCATTGCCCAGAAGGCGCTGTTCATGGAGGATGAGTGGAAACTCACCGAGCGCCTGGCCCTGACCGGCGGCTTGCGCCTGGACAACCACCAGGTCTACGGCAACCACTGGAGCCCGCGCCTCTACGCGGTGTGGCATGGCAGCGAGCAGCTCACCATCAAGGGCGGGGTCTCGCGCGGCTTCAAGGCACCGGACATTCGTACCATCGCGCCGGGCTACGCCTACACGACCGGCGGTGCCGGCTGCACCGTCGGTCCCACCGGCACCTGCGGCGTCATCATCGGCGACCCCAACCTCAAACCGGAAACCAGCACCAGCTGGGAGCTGGGCGCCCTGTGGGACAACCATGCCGGCCTCTCCGGCGGTGCCACGCTGTTCTACACCGACTTCAAGGACAAGGTCAGCAATGCCCTGGTCTACAACGCCGATGGCTCCATCGCCCGCTGGTCGGCCAACAACAATTACCGTCTCTGGACCAGCTACAACGTGGATCGCGCCACCATCAAGGGCCTGGAGCTGAGCGGTCGCTGGCAGGCCACGCGCAGCCTGGCTTTCAAGACGAATTACACCTTCACCGATTCGCGCCAGAAGGGCGGCAGCTACGATGGCTATGCGCTGGCCCGCACGCCGCGCCACATGTTCAACCTGCGCGCGGACTGGACCCCGGCCGACGCCTGGACGGTGTGGACCGCGCTGAACTACCACGGCAAGGAAGTCAACGCCGCCGCGCGCGTGGGCACGGCCGGGACCACCATCTCGTCCTCGGGCGTGAAGGAGTACCAGGCCTATACGCTGGCCGATCTGGGCGTGACGCATGCGATCAACCAGCGCACCTCGGTGAGCGCGGCCATCTACAACCTGACCGACAAGCGCCTGGACGAGCAGAGCTTCAACACCGTCGGCGACGGCCGCCGCCTGTGGGTCAGCCTGACCCAGCGCTTCTGATGGCGCCGCTGCTGCCGGGCCGCCGGCGTATCCTGGGGGCGGCGATGCTCGCCTGCCTGCCCATCCGGGCGACGGCCCAGCCAGATCTGTCGCGTCCGTTGGGCCCCACCATCGCTGACACGGGCTCGGCCTGGTATCGCTTCAGTCGCTTCACGCTGGGTTCCGTGGATGGTCAGCGCAGCTACCGCATCACCTTGGGCGTGCCGCTGCGTCCGCCACCGCGGCAGGGCTATCCGGCCATCGTGCTGCTCGATGGCAACGCGGCGCTGGCGGCCATCGACGAGCCGCAGTTGCAGGCCTTGCAGGAGGGCTCGCCACCGGTCATCGTGGCCGTGGGCTACGACACGCCGCTGCGCTTTGACGTGGCTGCCCGCGCGTATGACTACACGCCGCCCATCCCTGCCGGTCAGGTCGACGAGGAAACCTCGCGCGGACGACGGGGTGGTGGCGCGACGGTATTCCTGGATCTGCTGCAGGATCGCATCCTGCCCCAGGTGCGCCAGCAGGTGGCACTGGACGCCACGCAACTGAGCCTGTGGGGCCACTCCTATGGCGGCCTGTTCGTGCTGCACACCTTGTTCACCCGGCCCGGCTTGTTCAGCCGCTATATCGCGGCCAGTCCCTCGCTGTGGTGGCAGGGCGGGGTGATCCTGCAGGAAGAGCGGGGTTTTCCGGGAGCGCCCGGCGCCCGGCTGTGGCTGATGGCGGGGGAGGCAGAACGGCGCGAGCGCATGCCCGCAGAGGCGGACGATGCACGTACCCGCGCCATGCTGGCCGCGCGCGCAGCCATCCCGCCGCAGGCCTTGCCGGAACTGGCCGGCCGTCTGCGCGACCGGCACGGCCTGGCGGTGCAATGGCAAAGTTTTCCGGGACTGGCCCACGGTCCCATGCTGCCGGCCTCGCTGGCACCGGCGCTGCGTATCGCGGCGGGGCTGGCTCCCTGATGGGGTTTGTATCCTCATGTATCGCAAAGTAAAAGTCCGCCGGGCGGCTAGCGAGGCATGGATGAGTCCAGATATAATTGAGAATTATTATTATTTGGTGCGAGATCCGAGGATCCTCGTCCTGCCCCTCCTTCCCGATTCCGCTGCCGTCTCATGAAGCCCGCTGCCGCCCATTCCCTGCCTGTAGTTGCCGACCAGAAACGCCGCGCCTTCTGGCTCAAGCATCTGCATCAATGGCACTGGATCAGTTCCGGCATCTGCCTGGTGGCCATGCTGGTGTTCGCCGCCACCGGTCTCACGCTCAATCACGCGGCGCAGATCGAGGCCAAGCCGCAGGTCACCCATCGCAAGGCCACGCTGCCCGAATCCCTGCTGGCCCCGCTGCGCCAACAGGCCGAAGCGGCCGATGCCAAAGGCAGCAGCAAGGCCGCGCTGCCGCCCGCGGTGCGCGACTGGGTCGGCCGAGAACTGGCGGTGACGGTGGACCAGCAGAGCGCCGAATGGTCGGCCGATGAAGTCTACGTGGCGCTGCCGCGCCCGGGCGGGGATGCCTGGCTGCGCGTGGCGCTGGAGGACGGCCAGGTCGAGTATGAGAAGACCGACCGTGGCTGGATTTCCTATTTCAATGACCTGCACAAGGGCCGCAATACGGGCGCGGCCTGGAGCTGGTTCATCGATGTGTTTGCGGTGGCTTGCCTGGTGTTCTGCATCACCGGCCTGTTCCTGCTGCAGATGCACGCCGGCAAGCGCCCGGCCACCTGGCCGCTGGTGGCGCTGGGGCTGGTAGCGCCCTTGCTGCTGGCGCTGGTCTTCATTCACTGAATTCGTCGTTTCCCTTAGCCAGACAGGCCCTTGCGGCTTGCAGCCAGTCATCCTGTTTTCTTAGCGAGGTCCCATGAAGCGTAGCAAGTCCGCCCTGTTGAAACCGACCGCCCTGGCCCTGGCCATGGCGGCGCTGTTTGCCGCTGCCGCCCCGGCCGGCGCAGCGGAGATGAACGTCAAGATTGAAATCCCGACCCTGAACGTGGCCGAATATCACCGGCCCTATCTTGCCGCCTGGATCGAACGCGCCGACCAGAGCGTGGCCGCCAACCTGGCGGTTTGGTACGACGTGAAGAAAAAGGACAAGGAAGGCGAGAAGTGGTTGAAGGACATGCGCCAATGGTGGCGTCGCAGCGGGCGTGAGCAGCAGATGCCCATCGATGGCGTCAGCGGTGCGACCCGTGCACCGGGTGAACAGAAACTCAATTTCGGCTCCGGCAAGGGACCGCTCGCCAATCTCGCTCCCGGCGACTATGTGCTGATGGTGGAAGCCGCGCGTGAAGTCGGCGGCCGCGAGCTGGTCAAGGTGCCGTTCCAGTGGCCGCCCAAGGCCGCCCAGAGCGCCAAGGCCCAAGGCAGCAGCGAACTGGGTGCCGTGGCCCTGGAACTGAAGCCCTGATGGCTTGCCATCTCTGACTCCCCAACAAGATCAACCAGAACAAGGAACCTGCCATGTCGTTTTCCCTCAAGCATTTCGCCGCCCTGGCCCTGGCCATCAGCCTGCCGCTGTCGGCCCACGCACACCGCCAGTGGCTGCTGCCCTCGGCCACCGTCCTGTCGGGCAATGAAGCCTGGGTCACGGTGGACGCCGCCGTTTCCAATGACCTGTTCTACTTCGAACACTTCCCGCTGCGCCTGGACGGCCTGGTCGTGACCGGCCCCGAAGGCAAGCCGGTGCAAGCCGTCAACGCCGCCACCGGCAAGTACCGCAGCACCTTCGACGTGCAGCTGAGCCAGCCCGGTACCTACAAGATCGCCGTGGTCAACAATGGCGTCTTCGCCAGCTACAAGGTGGATGGACAGCAGAAGCGCTGGCGCGGCACCGCCGAGACCCTGGCCAAGGAAATCCCGGCCAATGCCACCGATCTGAAGGTGACCCAGATGAACAGCCGCGTGGAAACCTTCGTCACCGCCGGCAAGCCGAGCAAGGGCGCGCTGGCCCCGACCGGCGTGGGCCTGGAGCTGCAACCGGTGACCCATCCCACCGACCTGGTGGCGGGCGACACCGCGACTTTCCAGCTGCTGCTCGATGGCAAGCCGGCGTCGGATGTGGAAGTGGAACTGGTACCCGGCGGCATCCGCTATCGCGACAAGCTGCTGGACAGCAAGCTCAAGACCGATGCCGACGGCAAGTTCAGCGTGAAGTGGACCGGCCCGGGCATGTACTGGATGGAAGCCAGCGTCTCCGACCAGAAGACCTCGCTGCCGCAGGCCACGCAACGTCGTGCCACCTACATCGCCACCATCGAAGTGCTGCCCTGATCGCGTGATCGCTTGATCGCCTTTGATGGCATTTGATTGACCCCGATGGCACCTGCATTGCAGGTGCCGTTTTCATTGCTGAAGATGACGATGTCCCACCGCGTCCTGATCCCCGTCGACCTGCAAGCCCCGTCCCTCCTGCCGCCTGATGTGGCGCTCCAGCGCCTGTCCGGGCAGACCATGGGCACCACCTGGAGCGTGCAGGCGCTGGCCCCGCGCAGCATCACGCAGGAGACGATCGCAACGGCCATCGCGGCCCGGCTGCAGCGGGTCATCGACGAGATGAGTACCTGGGAAGCCGATTCCCTCATCAGCCGTTTCAACCGCGCGCCTGCGGGTAGCTGGCATGCCTTGCCGGAGGACTTTTTCACCGTGCTGGATGCCGCGCTCACCATGGCCGTGGACAGCGCCGGTGCCTTCGATCCCACGGTCGGTCCGCTGGTGGACTTGTGGGGCTTCGGTGCGGGCAGCGTGCAGCGGGACGCATTGCGCCTGCCAGACCCGACTTTGCTTGAATCGACCCGCCAGCGTTGCGGCTGGCAGCGTCTCGTGTTCGACCGTGCGCAGCGCATGGTACAGCAGGCGGGCGGCGTGCATCTGGATTTTTCCGGGATCGCCAAGGGATATGCGGTGGACCTGGTCGCGCAGGCACTGCGCGATTGCGGCTGCGTGAGCTGGCTGGCCGAGGTCGGCGGCGAACTGGTCGGGGAGGGCGTCAAGGCCGATGGCCAGCCCTGGTGGGTGGCGCTGGAACGCCCGCCGCAGGATGACAGCGCCGGTATGGTGGTGGCCTTGCACGGCCTGGCCATCGCCACCTCGGGCGATTATCGCCGCTATGTCGATCACGACGGCCTGCGCTACGCCCACACCATCGATCCCCGTACCGGTACACCTGTGCGCAGTGCACTGGCGTCTGTCACGGTACTGCACCGGCAATGCATGGTGGCCGATGCCTTGGCGACCGTGTTGACTGTACTGGGCGAGGAAGCCGGACTGTCCTTTGCCCGCGAACGCGGGATTGCCGCTCTTTTCATCACCCGCGAAGCCGGTGGCTTCCGTGAGAGCCTCACCCCGGCCCTGGCCGCCATGTTGCAGTGAGCGACGCCATGCAGACCCGATACCTGATGGCCGCGCTGGTGGCGCTGACTTACCTGGTGTTCTGCGTGATGACCTTCCTCCGGCATCGTCGCGCGCAGCAGTTGCAGCTGGCCCAGTGGGGAACTGTACAGGCCACTGGCCCGCAAACCGTACTGGTCGTCTTTGCCAGCCAGACCGGTACAGCCGAGCAACTGGCCTGGCAGACCGCGCAAAGTTTGCGCTCAGGTGGCCTGGTGGTGCGCGTGCTGCCTGCCGGACAGTTGACCGATGCCGACTTGCTGGCCACGCGCCTGGCCCTGTTCGTGGCCAGCACCACCGGTGAAGGCGATGCCCCCGATGACGCATCCGCACTGGCCCGCCAACTGGGCAGCAGCGACAGTGCCGCATTGCCGGACCTGCGTTTCGGCGTGCTGGCCCTGGGCGACCGCAGCTATCAACAATACTGCGCCTTCGGCCACGCGCTGCACGCCTGGCTGTGCCGCCGCCATGCGCAGCCGCTGTTCGATGCCATCGAGGTGGATAACGGGGATGAGGGCGCGCTGCGGCATTGGCAGCATCAACTGGGTGTCCTGAGTGGCCATAGCGATGAAGCCGACTGGAGCGCACCGGCCTATGGCCGCTGGCGTCTGGCCGGGCGGCACGTGCTCAATCCGGGCAGCGTGGGGGAGCCGGTGTTTCACCTGAGCCTCACGCCGCTGGATCTGCCATCCCCGCAATGGCAGGCCGGCGATATCGCCGAGATCGGCCCGCACAACAGCGGGGCGGCTGTTGATGCCTTCCTGCAAGCGATTGGCCGCCAGGACGATTCCCTGCGCGCAGCGCTGGCCACGCGCCTGCTGCCGCATGAGACCGACCAGCTCGCCGCATTGCGCAGCTTGCCCGATGAGGAATTGCTGGCCGCTTTGCCAGCGCTGCCGCATCGCGCCTATTCGATTGCTTCACTGCCCGCCGATGGCGCTCTCGAACTGATGGTGCGCCTGATGCGCCTGCCCGATGGGCGCGCCGGGCTGGGTTCCGGCTGGCTGGGGCTGCATGCGCAGCCGGGGCAGGAGATCGCCCTGCGCGTGCGCAGCAACCGCAGTTTCCATGGCCCCGGCGATGATCTCCCGCTGATCCTGATCGGCAACGGCACCGGGCTGGCCGGCCTGCGGGCGCATCTGCGCGCGCGCGTGGCGGCGGGGCAGCGGCGCAACTGGCTGTTGTTCGGCGAGCGCTCGCGTCAGCACGATTTCTTCCATCAGCAGGAGCTGCAGGAGTGGCAGGCCCAGGGCTGGCTGCAACGGCTGGACCTGGCCTTCTCGCGTGACCAGCCCGATCGTATCTATGTCCAGCACAAGCTGCGCGCAGCCGCCGATGTCCTGCGGCAATGGGTGGAGGAGGGTGCCAGCCTCTACGTCTGCGGCAGCCTGCAGGGCATGGCAGGGGGCGTGGCACTGGCCCTGCAGGAGATTCTGGGTGAGGACGCCCTGCAGGCGCTGGCGGAACAGGGGCGTTACCGGCGCGACGTGTATTGAAGCAGTGAGCGAAGTTTGTGTTGGAGGACCCTGCTGCCCGGCCGGCAGGAGGCTTCACTCTGTCCTTGATTGGCGTGAATTTGCTTTTTCTCCCCGTTGCGCGAGAGAATGTCACGTCAAATCAATGAGATAAGAACAACATGAACAACATGAGCATATTCACCAGTCTGCTGCTGATCCTGCTCCTGGTCGTGGTCAGCGCCTTTCTTTCCTGCGCCGAGATCTCCATTGCCGCCTCGCGCAAGATCCGTCTTGAGATGATGTCCAAGGAGGGCGTGCACAACGCCGACCGGGTCCTCTCGCTGCAAGCCCAGCCGGGCAATTTCTTCACGGTGGTGCAGATCGGCCTGAACGCCGTGGCCATCCTCGGTGGTGTGGTCGGCGAGCCGGCGCTCACGCCGCACATGCGCGAGATCGTCAGCACCTTCTACGTCGGCCCGCTGCTGGAGAACATCAGCTTTGCCATGTCCTTCCTGGTGGTGACGGCCTTCTTCATCCTCTTTGCCGACCTCATGCCCAAGCGCCTGGCCATGGCCGCGCCCGAGCGCGCCGCGGTGGCGCTGGTGCAGCCCATGCTGCTGCTGGAAACGCTCTTCAGGCCGCTGGTGTGGTTCTTCAACAGTCTGTCGAAGTGGATCTTCACGCTGTTCGGTTTGCCGCAGGTGCGCCAGGACGTCATCACGCCCAGCGAGATTCACGCCATGGTCGACGCGGGCGCGCAGGCCGGTGTGCTGCTCACGCAGGAGCATCACCTGATCGAGAACGTGTTCGAGCTGGAAAGCCGCTACGTGCCCTCGGCCATGACGCCGCGCGACAGCATCGTCTATTTCCTGCTGACCGACAGCGAAGACATGATCCGCCAGAAGATCATCGATCACCCGCATTCGCGCTTCCTGGTCTGCGATGGGCATATCGATGCGGTGCTGGGCTACATCGACAGCAAGGATGTGCTCAAGCGCTTGCTCAAGGGTGAACAGTTCTCCCTGGCCGACAAGGGTCTGGTGCATACGCCGCTGTCCATACCGGACTCCCTGAACCTGTGGGAAGTGCTGGAACGCATGAAGGCCATGGATGAAGACCTGGCCATCGTGGTGAACGAATATGCACTGGTGGTCGGCATCATCAGCATCACTGATGTGACGGGCGTCTTGATGGGCAATCTGCTGGCCATCACCGAGGAAGAGCAGCAGATCGTGCGCCGTGACGAGAACTCCTGGCTCATGGATGGCCTGACGCCCTTGAACGATGTCATGAACGAACTGGACATCGACGAGTATCCCAACCCGGTGGGCTATGAGACCTTGTCGGGCTTCATCATGTACATGCTGCGCAAGATTCCGAAGAAGACCGATTTCGTGCTCTTCTCCGATTTCAAGTTCGAGGTGGTGGACATCGAAGGCAATCGCATCAACCAGTTGCTGGTGACCCGCTTCAAGCAGGACAAGGGAGAAAAATCGGACAAGGCAGATAAAACGGACAAATCGGACAAATCCGATAAGACAAGTCAGTCCGGCAAAACGGAATAGCAGTCCGGCACAACTTGATCTCGTTTTTTCAGACTTTTCCTATGCCCATGAACGCCGTAAACCGGGATACTCCCGTCCAGTCGCTTGCTTGAAAGACTGGTACTCGGGGAAAGCAGGCGGCTGCAGTACCTGTAGCACTGTAGTAACCGTAGCAGAGGTAGTCGTGGGCTGGCCCGCATTCGCAAGGATGCGGGCCTTTTTCATGGGGCAGGGCGTCAGCAGGCTTTCCGGCATTGCAGTACAGTCAGGACTGTCTGAATATGAATGAAGTGGAATCCGCAAGTGGCAAAAGACGTCAAGAGCCCCTGTGTCTCGCTGTGCAAGCTCAAGCACGAAGTCTGTACCGGCTGCGGCCGCACCCGGGATGAAATCAAGGACTGGAAATCGATGAAGCGCAAGGAGCAGCTCCACACCGTGGAGCTGGCCGCCAAGCGCATGAAGGCATTGAAAAAGAAGTAGGGCGGCCGGGAAGGGCCGCCGGCAGGGTTCAGGCGCGTGCGCCGTGGTTGCGTTCGGAGATCTGGGCGTTGAGCGTCCAGAAGTCGTACAGCACGCCCAGCAGGAAGAAGCCGCCGGTGAAGAAATAGACGATACCGCTGATCCACTTGCCGATGTACAGGCGGTGCGCGCCGAAGATGCCCAGGAACGTCAGCAGCAGCCAGGCCACCGAATAGTTGACCTCGCCGGCCACGAAACGGCGGTCGGCTTCGCGATCCATCGAGGGGATCAGGAACAGGTCGACGATCCAGCCAATGCCAAACAGGCCCAGCGTGAAGAACCAGATCGTGCCGGTGACGGGTTTGCCGTAGTAAAAGCGGTGCGCGCCGAGAAATCCGAAGATCCAGAGCAGATAGCCCAGGGTTTTGCTGTGGGTGTTGTTGATGTTGTTGTTCATCCAGGCTCCAAATGAGGGTGGGGCAGGTTATAGCGTGATATGAAGATTGTTTCGCACGATGCGCCGTGCTGCATTGTGACATGGGCTCATCCTGAAAGTGCCCTTTGCGCAGAGTGAAGCGGTGTGTCCGATGGCGGCCGACTGTCTGCCAAAGTCTTCACATCGTTGCGGCGATCCGACGGCTTGCCCGCAAGAAAAGGCCAGCTGGGTTAAACTATGACCCTTCAGGAGGCCGTGCAACGAAGAGCCTCCCTGGAATTCCGCCACTGTCACCCGCTCTGTTGCCCCGTTGCCTACCGTGCGACCCTCGCTGCTCATTCCGCTCATTGTCGGCTGTGCGCTGTTCATGGAAAACATGGACGCCACCGTGCTGGCCACCTCGCTCCCCGCGCTCGCGCGCGATCTCCATCAAGACCCGATCACCCTGAAACTGGCCATGACCGCCTATGTCGCGGCGCTGGGCGTGTTCATCCCGATCTCCGGCTGGATGGCCGACAAGCTGGGCGCGCGCAAGGTGTTCAGCTGGGCCATGATCGTCTTCATGACCGGCTCCATCCTGTGCGCCGTCTCCGGCTCGCTGGTGACCTTCGTGGCGGCGCGCTTCCTGCAGGGCATCGGCGGGGCCATGATGGTGCCGGTGGGGCGGGTCATCATCGCGCGTTCGGTCGACAAGTCCGAACTGGTCAAGGCGGTCAGCTATCTCACCTTGCCGGCGCTCCTGGGACCGGTGGTCGGGCCGCTGCTGGGCGGCTTTCTCACGACCTACTTCCACTGGCGCTGGGTGTTCCTGATCAATATCCCGTTCTGTTTCCTGGGCCTGTATCTGGCCAAGCGCTTCATCCAGAACTTCAAGGAAGACAATCCGGCCCCGCTGGATGTGAAAGGTTTTGTACTCACCTCGGTGGGCGCGGCCATGATCATGCTGGGCCTGTCGCTGTTCGGCAGCCAGCTGGTCGACGGCGCTACGCCGGTGGCCATGTGCTCCATCGGCGCCATTGCGCTGGTGATGTATTACCGTCATTCCACCCAGATCCCGTATCCGCTGCTGGACTTCCGCCTGCTGCGCATCCCCACGCTGCATGCCAGCGTGGTGGGCGGCTCGCTGTTCCGCATCGGTTTGGGGGCGGTGCCGTTCCTGCTGCCGCTGGCCTTGCAGGAAGGGCTGGGCATGACCGCCTTCCAGGCCGGCAGCATCACCTGTGCCTCGGCCTTCGGTTCGCTCTTCATCCGTCTGCTGGCCAGCCGGGTGCTGCGCCGCTATGGCTTCCGCACCGTGCTGATGGTCAATGCCGTGTTCGCCGGCATCGCGCTGGCGGCTTACGGCATCTTCAGCATGCATACGCCTTATCTGCTCATTGTCACCATCGTGCTGATGGGCGGGGTGTTCCCGGCGCTGCAGTTCACCTGCCTCAATTCGATCGCCTATGCCGACATCGACAGCCGCGACGCCGGCCGCGTCACCAGCCTGGCCAGCGTGATCCAGCAGCTGTCGCTGGGCCTGGGCGTGACGGTGGCGGGCATCGTGCTGCAATTGTCGAATCATCTGCAGGGGCATGCGAGCATCGTCGAGGCCGATTTCTGGCCGGCCTTCCTGGTCATCGGCCTGTTCTCGGTGGCCTCGGTGCCGATCAGCGGCAAGCTGCCGCACAATGCCGGACTGGAGCTCTCGCGCGGCAAGTGAGCTGGTGCCGTCATGCCGGGCTGCTATCATCCCGGCATCCTGAACTCTGGAGTCGCGCATGTCCTTTTCCCGTTTCCCCGTTTCCGCACTGCGCCGCTCGCTGGCGGCCAGTCTCTTGCTGGCCAGCTGCGGTGCCCTGGCCTTTTCGCTGTCCGACCTGAGCAACCAGGACGCCACCGCCGGCCTCAAAGCCGCGCTGGAGAAGGGCGCCAATACAGCCGTGGCCAACCTGGGCCGGCCCAACGGCTTCCTCGGCAACGACAAGGTCAAGATCCAGCTGCCCGGTGCGCTGGAACAGGCCATGCCGCTGCTGCGCATGACCGGCATGGGCGGCCAGGTCGATGGCCTGGTGGCCGACATGAACCACGCTGCCGAGGCCGCCGTGCCGATGGCCAAGCCGCTGCTGGTCAATGCCGTCAAGTCGATGTCGGTGAGCGATGCCAAGAACATCCTGGCTGGTGGCGATACCTCCGTGACCGATTTCTTCCGCCAGAAAACCTCGGGCGAACTGGCCGTGAAGTTCCTGCCCATCGTCAAGCAGATCACCGACAAGAACGGCCTCTCCGGCCGCTACAACGCCGTCATGGGCCAGGTCGCCAAATCCGGGCTGGTGAGCGCCGAGCAGAGCACCGTGGAAGGCTACGTCACCCAGCGTGCGCTGGATGGCTTGTTCCTGATGATCGGCGAGGAAGAAAAAGCCATCCGCAAGGATCCGGTCGGGACCGGCAGCGCCATTCTGGGCAAGGTGTTCGGCGCCATGCGCTGACAGCGCAGCACCGACGCGGCGACCTCCTGCCGCGCTTCTGAAAAATTTTTCGCCGGCCTCGCACAGAGGTCCGGCGATTTTTTTTACCCCATGTTGCTCATTAGTCAAGCTCGGCGGGAGCCGCACGGGGCAAGGGATAGCGCCGCGCTGGCGGTTTTCAGGATGACCACTTTTAACGGCATATTGACCGCCGTTGGGAACTTTTAAAAGTGCTTCAGATCTGTAAGTTATCGATTCACATTGCTACATTGCTGGACAGCATTAAGCGATTGCTTTAAACTATCGTTCTTTCGCGGCATCTTGCTCGCGAAATCACTTGTTCAACAACGACTCTTAGCAGTGTCCGATCCGCAGTGTGCGGGTTGTCCGAATTTCCGGCTGGCAGCGCGAACGCCCTCCCGTTCTCCACGGTGAACCGTTCCCATCCCTGTCCGGTGTGCACTATGCCGAGGCTGGCTTCATCGCTTCGGTTTCATCGCTGCCCTTGCAGCTTTCGGTTCGCATCCAAACGATACGCCCAACGGGGCAAGCGAACCTCTTAAAACTTGATCCCAGAAACCCGTCGTCGCGGCGTCATGTCGTGTCGGCTATACCAACAGGGGGTAACATGACACGTGTTCGTCACGTCTTCGCCGGCGCGTTCGGTTTTGCGCTGGTTATTGCAGGCCTGGTCTGGTGGATCGGTCCGGACGTCATCCAGAAGTATCGCGGTGACCTGGTCTACTACACCGGCAAGCACCTGGAACTGGTCTTCAGTTCGATGGTGCTGGCCCTGGCCACCGGCATTCCGGCCGGTATCGCGCTGTCCCGCCCGGGCGCGCAACGCAGTGCAGAGAAGTTCATCCAGATCTTCAACATCGGCAACACCATCCCCTCCATCGCCGTGCTGGCGCTGGCATTGGCTGCCTTCGGCATCGGCAATGGCCCGACCATCCTGGCCCTGTGGCTGGCTTCGTTGCTGCCCATCGTGCGCAACACCTACGAGGGGTTGAAGAACGTGCCGGCCGCCATGAAGGAAGCTGCGCGCGGCATCGGCATGAAGCCGCACCAGATCCTGTTCCGCGTGGAGTTGCCCAATGCGCTGCCGATCATCGTCGGTGGCGTGCGTACTTCGCTGGCGATCAACGTCGGTACCGCACCACTGTCGATGCTGATCGGCGGCGAGAGCCTCGGCGGCCTGATCTTCCCCGGCATCTATCTGAACAATCACGGCCAGCTGCTGCTGGGCGCTGCCGCCACCGCCTTGCTGGCGCTGGTGCTGGATGCCCTGGTGACCTCGCTGTCGGGTTTCTACCTGGCGCGTCGCGGGCTGCGCACCTGATCCGGCAGCTCATTCCCATCACAAGAACGACCGCACGCCAGCCCTTTCCGGCACAGCGGTAGAGAGGAAAGCATGACAAAGAAGACCATCGCAAAATATGCCCTGTGCGCCCTGGCGCTTGGCCTGGCCATGTTCGGCACGGCCCGCGCTCAGGCCCAGAACCTGGTCATCGGCGGCAAGAACTTCACCGAGCAGCTGCTGCTCTCGGACATGACCGCGCAATACCTGCGCGCCAAGGGTTACGACACCGACCTGAAGAACGGCCTCGGCACGACCCTGATGCGCTCGGCGCTGGAGAGCGGCCAGATCGACATCGTCTGGGATTACACCGGCACCGCCCTGATCGTCTACAACCACATCGAGGACAAGCTCGATCCCGACCAGATCTACCAGAAGGTCAAGGAACTGGACGCGCCGCGCGGCCTGACCTGGCTCAACCAGTCGGAGCTGAACAATACCTACGCCTTCGCCATGCCGCGTGACGTGGCCGAGAAGTATCACATCCACTCGCTGCAGGATCTCGCCAACCGTATCAACGAAGACGACAAGGACGGCAACAAGCAGCACCTGCTGGGCGTGGACTATGAATTCGCTTCCCGTCCCGACGGCCTGGGCCCGATGCAGGCGCTGTATGGCTTCAAGCTGGATCGCAGCGAAGTCAAGCAGATGGACCCGGGTCTGGTCTACACGGCCCTGAAGAACGAACAATTGTTCGTCGGCCTGACCTACGCCTCGGATGGCCGCATCAAGGGTTTCGACCTGCAGCTGCTGGAGGACGACAAGGGCTACTTTGCCGCCTACAAGGCCACCCCCGTAGTGCGCCAGGAGATCCTGGACAAGAACCCCAAGCTGGCCGAGCAACTGAACGCCCTGGCCGCCAAGATCGACACGGCGACCATGACCGAGCTGAACAAGCGCGTCGACATCGACCAGGAACCGGTGGCCAAGGTGGCGGCCGATTTCCTGAAGCAAGCCGGCCTGATCTGAGGAGGGGACCATGAACATCTTCCAATACCTGCAATCGGACTGGCGCAACATCCTCGGCCTGACCCTGCAGCACCTTGAACTGGTGGGCATTGCGGTGAGCCTGGCCATTGCCATCGGCGTACCGCTGGGCATCCTGATCGTGCGGGTGCGCTGGCTGGCCAGTCCTTTGATGGGGCTGGCGACCATCGTGCTGACGCTGCCTTCCATCGCACTGTTCGGCCTGATGATTCCGGTGTTCTCGCAATTTGGTGCCGGCATCGGCCCCTTGCCCGCCATCACCGCCGTGTTCCTGTATTCGCTGCTGCCGATCATGCGCAACACTTATCTGGCGCTGGAGAACATTGAAGCCGGCATCAAGGAAGCCGGCATCGGCATCGGCATGACCTTCTGGCAGCGCCTGCGCATGGTGGACCTGCCGCTGGCCGTGCCTGTCATCCTGGGCGGCGTGCGTACCGCCGTCGTGATGAACATCGGCGTCATGGCCATTGCGGCCGTGATTGGTGCTGGTGGGCTGGGCGTGCTCATCCTGCATGCGATCAGCCAGAGCAACATGCAAAAACTCGTGGTGGGCGCGGTGATGATCAGCGTGCTGGCCATCATTGCGGACACCCTGCTGCAACGTCTGCAGAAAATCCTGACACCGAAAGGAGTACAAAAATGATCGAACTGGACCAACTGAGCAAGACCTACACTCAAAAGGATGGCACGCAGGTCAAGGCGGTGGACGCCGTCAGCCTGAAGGTGGCTGAAGGGGAGATCTGCGTCTTCCTCGGCCCCTCGGGATGTGGCAAGACCACCACCCTCAAGATGATCAATCGCCTGATCAACCCGACCTCCGGCCGCGTACTGCTGAACGGCCAGGACACCTCCGGCATCGATGAAGTGGAACTGCGCCGCCATATCGGCTACGTGATCCAGCAGATCGGTCTGTTCCCCAACATGACCATCGAAGAAAACATCACCATCGTCCCGCGCCTCCTGGGCTGGGACAAGAAGCGCTGCCAGGAGCGTGCCACCGAACTGATGGCCATGGTGGCACTGGACCCGAAGAAATTCCTCAAGCGCTACCCGCGTGAGCTGTCTGGTGGCCAGCAGCAGCGTATCGGCGTCATCCGCGCACTGGCGGCCGATGCGCCGGTGCTGCTGATGGATGAACCGTTTGGCGCGGTCGATCCGATCAATCGCGAATCGATCCAGAACGAGTTCTTCCAGATGCAGCGCCAGCTGAACAAGACCGTCATCATGGTCAGCCACGACATCGACGAAGCCATCAAGCTGGGCGACAAGGTGGCCGTGTTCCGCGCTGGCAAGCTGGTGCAGTTCGATAACCCGGACACCTTGCTGGCCCGTCCCAAGGATGATTTCGTGAGCGCCTTCGTGGGTCAGGATCACACCCTGAAGCGCCTGCTGCTGGTGCGTGCCGGCGAGGCCGCGACCACCCCGGCCACCGCCCACCCGGACGTATCGTGCGACCAGGCGCTGGCGCTGATGGATGACCAGGATTCGCGCTATCTCACCATCATCGATGCCGACAACCGCGCCCTGGGTTATCTGACCCGCCGTGATGTGCGCGGCAACACCGGTGTGGCCGAGGACATGGTGCGTCCCTTCACCATGAATGCCGATCCGGACGAGAACCTGCGCGTGGTGCTCTCCAAGATGTACAAGCACAGCACCAGCTGGATGCCGGTCATTGCCAACGATGGCAGCTACGTGGGCGAGGTGACGCAGGATTCGATTGCCAGCTATCTCAGCTCCGGCAAGTCGCGCGGCATGGCGATGGCGGCTTGATGGCGCCTGGTCGGGGCCGCACTCGGTGCGGTCAAGCGGCCGGATGAAGGCTTGTTCATCCTGTGCGCCGTTGCAGGCCATGCCTGGAGTACAGGAGCTGATGGGCAGTGAAGTATCAGCCCCAAAAACGAAAATGCCCGCATCGATGATGCGGGCATTTTTTTGTACTCAGTCAGGCAGCGTTCAAGCCAGCGGCTTGTGCATGAACATCGCCTTGCCGGTTTCCGCCTTGAGTTCGTATCCCTCGAAGCCGCAGGCGCGATACAGCGAACGCGCCACGGCATTGCCTTCCAGGACTTCCAGCGTGAGCTTGCAGCAGCCCAGCTGGCGGGCTTGGTCCTCGACCGCCGCCAGCAGCAGCTTGGCCACGCCCTGACCGCGATAGGCAGGCATCACGGCCAGGTCATGCAGGTTCAGCAGCGGCTTGCAGGCGAAGGTCGAGAAACCTTCGATGCAGGTCGCCAGGCCTGCTGGCGTTTCACCATCGAAGGCCAGGAAGACATGGGCAGTGGGACGTTTCTTCAGCTCGGCGGCCAGGTTCTCGCGCACGTAGCCGGAGAGCTGCTTGCCGCCGCCCATGGCGTCGGAAGCGTAGGCATTGAGGGTCTCGAACAGCGCTGCCGCGTGGGCAGCGTTGCCGAGGTCGGCCTTGATGACGGTCACACTCATGTCTTTCCTTTTTTTGTGATGGACGATGAACGATGCTGCCCGGAAAGCGGCTTGAAGCCTGCTTACTTGCCGGCTGCGCGCTGGCCGCCATGGGTCAGGGCCGACGGACGCGGACCACCCTGGCGTTGCGGCTGACCGGCACTGCGCGGCTGGCCGTTGGCATTGGCCGGCTTGGGTGCGCGGTTGGCATTGTTGCCGCCGTTGCCGGCATTGCCACCATTGCCGCCGCCATTGCCACGTCCACCCTGGCCACGGGCGGCATTGCCGTTACC
Source organism: Herbaspirillum sp. 1173 (assembly GCF_031455335.1). Lineage (NCBI taxonomy): Bacteria > Pseudomonadati > Pseudomonadota > Betaproteobacteria > Burkholderiales > Oxalobacteraceae > Herbaspirillum > Herbaspirillum sp. 1173. The sequence continues at coordinate 36,216 of NZ_JAVDSP010000008.1, forward strand.
GTTGCCATTGCCATTGGCTGCCGCGCGCGGCTTGGCTGCCTGGCCATGGCCGGCGTTGCCGCCAGCCGGCTTCGGTGCCGCCGCATTGCCGTTGCCGGCGGGTTTGCGCGGGGCACTGCGCTGGCCACCGCGTCCGCCACCGTTCTGGTGACGGCCCTGGCCGCTGCGCAGCTGGATCGGCTGCGGCTTGGCGGTCGGGTCCGGTTCGAAACCGGCGATCACTTCCACCGGGATTTCGCGCTTGATGAAGCGCTCGATGTCGTGCAGCAGGTCGCGTTCATCCACGCAGACCAGCGACACGGCTTCACCGGTGGCGCCAGCGCGGCCAGTACGGCCGATGCGGTGGACGTAGTCTTCCGGCACGTTGGGCAGGTCATAGTTGACCACGTGCGGCAGTTGGTCGATGTCGATGCCACGGGCAGCGATGTCGGTGGCGATCAGGGCGGTCAGCTTGCCGTCCTTGAATTCGGCCAGGGCCTTGGTGCGCGCCGACTGGCTCTTGTTGCCGTGGATCGCCATGGCGGTGATGCCGTCGCGGGCCAGCTGTTCGACCAGCTTGTTGGCGCCATGCTTGGTGCGGGTGAAGACCAGCACCTGCTTCCACTGGTGGGTCTTGATCAGGTGCGCCAGCATCGGGTGCTTCTTGTCGCGGTCGACCGGGTGGATCTTCTGGGCGATCACTTCCACGGTGGAGTTGCGGCGTGCCACTTCGATCAGGGCCGGGTTGTTCAGCAGGCTGTCGGCCAGCTTCTTGATTTCGTCGGCGAAGGTGGCCGAGAACAGCAGGTTCTGGCGCTTGGGCGGCAGGGCGGCCAGCACCTTGCGGATGTCGCGGATGAAGCCCATGTCCAGCATGCGGTCGGCTTCGTCCAGCACCAGGATCTGGATGTGCTGCAGGTTCACGGTGCCTTGCTGCATGTGGTCCAGCAGGCGGCCAGGGGTGGCCACCAGGATGTCCACGCCGCGCTTCAAGAGCGTGATCTGCGGATTGATGCCGACGCCGCCGAAGATGCAGGCCGAGGTCAGTGGCAAATACTTGCCGTACTGGCGCACGCTTTCTTCGACCTGGGCGGCCAGTTCGCGGGTGGGCGCCAGGATCAGCGCGCGGATCGGCAGGTGGCCGTTGATTTTCTGGCGCGGCATGGCCGACAGGCGTTGCAGCAGCGGCAGGGTGAAGCCGGCGGTCTTGCCGGTGCCGGTCTGGGCGCCGGCCAGCAGGTCACCACCGGAAAGTACGGCGGGAACGGCTTGAGCCTGAATCGGGGTAGGGGAGGTATAGCCTTGTTCGGAAACGGCACGAACGATTTCGTCGGACAAGCCGAGCGCGGAAAATGACATGAGACTCTGAAATTGGGTTTGGCCTGTGGCCCCGTGAGGGCGCCAGTCGCAGGCAAACGGGTTGGAACTTGAGGAGGGCGCGGACTTGACTGGCTATACGCCGCGCAGGCCGCAGTATAACAGCGCAGCCCGCGCACCAAGGGATTTATTTTGAGGAAGCGTGAGGCTCAGCTCATCCTTGTTGCTGCGCCAAAAAGCGCAGCACGTGCGGCAAAACCAGCGCACTTTGCATCAGCCCGCCGAAGTGCGTTACCCCCGGCAGGCTGACGAATTCACCCTGCGGCAACAGCGACGCCGTGCGCTGGACGGCCGCATGGCGCGCATCTGCATCGCCACAGAAGAGCAGGCAGGGCAGGTCCATGCGGGTCAGCAGGTCTTCCTGCGAGGGGCGCGGCTGCTGGGCGGCAGCGGCCAGTGCCACCAGGTCGTTGGCGCGGATGAGCATCTTCACCTGCGGCGAGATCTGCTCGTCGAGCAGGCCTTCGAAGGTGGCGATGAAGGCTTCCGGATCGCGTCCGTCGATGCCGTGGAAGCCGTCCCAGCTGCGATCTTCATAGGGATGGGCTGCGCCCAGGATGAGGCTGCGCAGGCGCTGCGGTGCATGGCGCACCAGGCCGTAGCCGACCCAGCCGCCCAGCGAATAACCGAAGAAATGGGCGCGCTCGATACCGGCGGCATCCAACACCGCGAGGGCATCGCGGCAGCGCTGCACCTGGGTATAGGCGGCGGGATCGTGCGGCTTGTCGCTTTGGCCGTGGCCCAGTGCGTCGAAGAGGATGACCTGGAAATGCTCGCGCAGCACCTCCGTGAAGCCGAAGAAGCGCCAGGCTTCCAGGCTGCTGGTGAAACCGTGGTGCAGGAGCAGGGGCGGGCCGTTGCCCTCGATCTGGTAGTGGATCTTGCGGTGGTCGCTGAGGGCAAAGGGCATGGGTTGGCGTGCGGGTTGGTCAGGTTGGGTCAGTTCTTCTCGTCGGCCAGCTTCTTGCAGCGGCGCGCCAGCATCTCGCGCGAGCGCGCGCAGATTTCTTCATTGCTGAGGTCTTCGATATGCGTGGCGATCGACCATACATGGCCAAAAGGATCGCGCAGCGTGCCGGAGCGATCACCGTAGAACTGGTTCTGAACGGGGCGCAGCTGGACTGCACCTGCGGCCAGCGCCTGGGTGAAGACGGCATCGACATCGGCCACGTAGACCAGCAGGCTCACGCCTGCACCGCCCAGGGTCTGGGGACTGAGGAAACCGAGTTCGGGATGTTCGTCGGCCAGCATCACGCGGGCATTGCCGATCTGGATCTCGGCATGCCAGACCTTGCCGTGCGGACCGTCGAGCCGCATGATCTCGGCCGCGTCGAACGCGCGCCGGTAGAAGGCGATGGCCTCGGCGGATGTCTTGACGATCAGGTAGGGGGTGACGCTGTGGTAGCCGGGTGGCAACGCGCAAGTGGCCTGGTCGTCGCTGGCTTGCTGGGAAGGAAGGTTCATGTCGTCTCCTCGGTCTGCGCCGGTAGCCGCACTATAGCAGCAATGCCGGACGCAATGAGGAGACGCGGTCTTGCAGGAGGGACGATCAGGCCAATCAGGCCAATCAGGCGAATTCAGACAGCAGGTTCACTTGCTGCGCGAAGATCTTCGGGCTGCCGGCGATGACGTCTCCCTTGTAGAGGTAGTCGGAGTCGCCCTTGAAGGTGCCCACGATACCGCCCGCTTCGGTCACCAGCAGGGAGCCGGCGGCGATGTCCCAGGGCTTCAGGCCCTTCTCGAAGAAGCCGTCCAGGCGGCCGGCGGCGACGTAGGCCAGGTCCAGGGCAGCGGCACCCGGACGGCGCAGGCCGGCGCTGTGCTCGGTCATGACCTTGAACATCTTGACGTATTCGTTCAGGCCATCGAGGTCGCGGAAGGGGAAGCCGGTACCGATCAGTGCATCGGCGATCTTGTCGCGCTTGCCCACGCGGATGCGCTTTTCGTTCAGGTACGCACCTGCGCCCTTGGAGGCGGTGAAGAGGTCGTTGCGGGTCGGGTCATAGACCACCGCCTGGGTGATGATGCCGCGCTGCTGCAGGGCGATCGAGACGCAGTATTGCGGGAAGCCGTGGATGAAGTTGGTGGTGCCGTCCAGGGGATCGATGATCCAGACGTTTTCGTTTTCATCGTGCAGGTTGTCGGACGCACCCGATTCCTCGGCCAGGATGGCGTGGTCGGGGTAGGCGTTCTTGAGCACGTCGATGATCGCATCCTCGGCTGCCTTGTCCACCTCGGTGACGAAGTCGTTGTGCGACTTCTTCGACACTTTCAGCAGCGACACGTCGAAGGACGCGCGGTTGATGATGGTAGCGGCGCGGCGGGCTGCCTTGATCGCCGTATTGAGCATGGGTGGGATGATCATTCCGATGGTTCCGTTAAAATTGCGGCCACCGAAGACGATGGCTGCGTTGCTCATCGTCGCCATGGCCGACCAGCCAGCCTTCCGCGACAAGCATGCGGAACAGCTGGCCAGGCGAAACCCGGCAGTCAAACCAGTGCGACGATGAAATTAATGAGCGTTGCGCCGCCCACGGCTGTTATGCTTGCGGGTTTGCCAGGCAGTCCAGGGGCAGTGGCGTCGGTCAAGTCGGCGAACAAAGTCGACCTGGGTTGACAGCCTTGCTGCAATATTGGCGTTTTGCCAACATCTGATCCTGGGGCGCGAATCCCGCTATTTTAAATGAACAAGCAAGTGTCAGGACAATCTCTTTTCAGCCGTTTGCGTTTCGTGCTGGTCAATACCAGCAGTCCCGGCAACATTGGCTCGGCCGCACGGGCCATCAAGACCATGGGCTTTTCGGAGCTGGTGCTGGTCAATCCGCGCTTTCCGGACGCGGTGAAGGAAGATGAAGCCATTGCCTTCGCCAGCGGTGCCATCGATGTGTTGCAAAATGCACGCATCGTCGGCAGCGTGGAAGAAGCGTTGCAGGGATGCAACTTCGCCGCGGCCGTCAGTGCCCGTTTGCGCGAATTCTCGCCGCCGGTGGTCTCGCCGCGCGAGCTGGCGGGGCAGCTGTCGCGTGATACCGGCTTGAATGCCGCCCTCTTGTTCGGCAATGAACGTTTTGGCCTGCCCAATGAGGTGGTGCAGAAGTGCAATGCCTTGCTCAATATCCCTGCCAATCCGGACTATTCCTCGCTGAACCTGTCGCAGGCGGTGCAGGTGCTGGCTTATGAATGCCGCATGACCGAGCTGGAAGTGCAGGGTGGCCCCATGCAGACCAGCGGCGATGCACGCGCGCCGGGCGAGGTGGGTTTCCATGGGCAGAGCGCCAGCGTGGCCGAGATCGAGGGCATGTTCGCGCATCTGGAGCAGGCGCTGGTGGCCATCGATTTCCTCAATCCCGACAATCCCAAGAAGCTGATGCCGCGTCTGAAACGCATGTTTTCGCGCGCCCAGCTGGAGACCGAAGAGGTCAACATCCTGCGCGGCATCGCCCGCCAGATCTTGGAACCGAAGCAGGCCAAGGCCGGCCGGCAAGAACAAAACGAACAAGGAGAAGGCTGACATGGCCAAGCTGACCCTGGACCGCATCCTGCAATCGCAGGGTTTCGGTTCGCGCAAATATTGCCGCGAGTTGATTGAGGATGGTGAAGTCGTCATCAACGGCGAGGTGGTGGACGATTACCGCGCCACGCCCGATACGAACGGCCTGGTGCTGACCATCTTCGAGGAAGAGTGGGAATACCGCGAGCACGTCTACATCGCCATCAACAAGCCGCAGAACATCGAATGCTCGCGCAAGCCCAGCCATCATCCGGGGGTGTTGACGCTGCTGCCGGAACAGTTCACCTGGCGCGACGTGCAGCCGGTGGGCCGGCTGGATCACGATACGACCGGCTTGCTGTTGATGTCCGATGATGGTGCGTTCATTCACGCGCAGTCCTCGCCCAAGCGCCACGTGCCCAAGGTGTATGCCGCCACCACGGCCGAGCCGGTGACCGAGGCCTTGATCGCGCAACTGAAGGCGGGCGTGCAACTGCATGACGAACCGGCGCCGCTGGCTGCAACCCGTTGCCGCCAACTGGGTGAGAACCTGCTGGAAATCGTGCTGGAGCAGGGCAAGTATCACCAGGTCAAGCGCATGCTGGCCGCGGCCGGCAATCATTGCAGTGCCTTGCGGCGCACTGCCATCGGCGGCCTGCAGCTGGAGGCGTTGGAACTGGAAGAAGGGGAGTGGACTTATCTGGATGCGGAGCAGATGGCCTTGCTGGTGCCGGATGCGGAGTGACCAGCGAGTGCGGTCCACAAAGGAAAACGCCATCGGCAAACCGATGGCGTTTTTTTATTGCTGTGCGACCGTCATGGATGGTTCAATGCCGCGCGTCGCTCGCCTCGCTCGCGCCACCCACATCGGCCACGAACAGCTGCGCGCAGTCCACCGCATCGAACTCGTAATGCTGGCCGCAGAAATCGCAGTCGATGGCCAGTTTTTCCATCTGTGACAAGGCTTCAGCCACTTCTTCCTGGCCCAGCATCTTGAGCATGTTGCCAACCTTCTCGCGCGAGCAGGAGCAGTGGAATTGCGGGTGCACCGGATCGAAGACGCGGATGGTCTGTTCCCAGAACAGCCGATGCATCAGCGTGGCGATATCGGTGGAAAGCAGTTCTTCGCGCTTGAGGGTATCGCCCAGCATGACCATGTGGTTCCAGTCTTCCAGCTCGCCTTCCGGCTTGACGGTCGGGGCCGCATTGCCGCCGATGGACGGCAGCTTCTGCAGCAGCAGGCCGCGCGAGACCTTTTCATCGGCTGCCAGCCACAGCTTGGTATCGAGCTGTTCGGAGCGCAGCATGTAATTCTCGATGACGGTGGCTACGCTCTCGCCATCCAGCGGGACCACGCCCTGGTAGGCTTGCTGGCCGGGCAGCTTGTCCTTGGGGTCGAGGGTGATGACGAAGCGGCCGTTGCCATTGGCATTGACCAGATCGGTCAGCGTTGCATCGTCAGCGATCTCGGCATCATCGGCCAGCTTGGCGGTAGCGCGAAGTTGCAGTTCGGAGTCGCACTCGACCACCAGCAGCTTGACCGGGCCGTCGCCATGGATCTGCATGACGATCATGCCGTTGAACTTCAGGTTGGCCGACAGCAGGGCGGACGCCGCCAGCATCTCGCCCAGCAGCGTGCGCACCGCGACCGGATAGTCACGGCGGGCTTGCACCTGGCGCCAGGTGTCCGAAATCTCGACCAGCTCGCCGCGAACGGGCGCGTTGTCGACCAGGAATTTTTGCAGCGTGTCTTTCATCGTTTCCTTTGCTTGACCGCTCAGGCAATGCGCTTGAGCTGGGTCTTGAACTGTTGCGCGCGCTGCACGTAGCTGTCGGTGCCAGCCCGCATGCGCGCGATATCTTCTTCACTCAACTGGCGAACCGCCTTGGCAGGCGCACCGATGATCAGGGAGTTGTCGGGAAACTCCTTGCCTTCGGTCACCAGGGCACCCGCCCCGACCAGGCAGTTCTTGCCGATCCTGGCACCATTGAGCACCACCGCCTGGATACCGATCAGCGCGCCCTCGCCGATGGTGCAGCCATGCAGCATTGCCTGGTGTCCCACGGTGACGTTCTTGCCGATCACCATCGGATAGCCATGATCGGTATGCAATACCGCACCTTCCTGCACATTGCTGTTCTCACCAATGGTGATGAGTTCATTGTCGCCACGAATGGCGACGTTGAACCAGACACTGGAATGGGCTTCCATCCTGACCTTGCCCACCACCGTGGACGACTCGGCCACGAAGGCGGTCTCGTGGATCTCGGGAATGTCCTGCGCCAATTGGTAGATCGCCATAATAAAATTGTCTCCTCGTTACCTGCTGGTCGGTGGATGGTGCCGGGCTTGTTTGCCTTGTGCTTGCCTTGTCCCTGTATTGCAAGATTGGACATTTATCTTCATATGGTGGCAAAGCCGGCGTCCTCAACCGCGTATTTTACCTTCCCTGAAAGTCAGTTCCTTGGATCACGTCTCGTCCCCAGATGAAGTCTTTTCATTCACCCACGTGCGTAGCGCCGCGTTGTCTTGCCTGAAGGAAATGCATCCCGCCGTCAAGTGCAGTTCCGTGCGGGCCTTGCGTGCCGCCTGGCAGGCCGGTCAGTTAGCGCTGGAAACCGATGACCTGGCCGCCGCCGAATGCGGCAGCGGCATTCCTGGCCGCCCGGCGCGGCCCGAGCTGGTTTCTCCGCTGCAGGTGAAGCACCGTTCCATGGGCACGCCCGAGGGCAGGGCGGCGCTGATTCATGCGCTTGCGCATATCGAGTTCAATGCCATCAACCTGGCGCTGGATGCGGTCTGGCGCTTCGCCGGCATGCCCCGCGAGTTCTATGATGACTGGCTGCAGGTGGCCGATGAGGAAGCCTATCACTTCAGCTTGCTGGCCGATCATCTGAAGACCTTGGGTCATGCCTACGGGGACTTCACCGCCCACAATGCCCTGTGGGACATGGCCGAGTCCACCAAGGATGACGTCCTGGCCCGCATCGCCCTGGTCCCGCGCACGCTGGAAGCGCGCGGGCTGGATGCCGCCCCGCCGGTACGCGCCAAGCTGGCGCAGGCGGGCGACCTGGCGGCCGCCGAGATCCTGGACATCATCATGCGTGACGAAGTCGGCCATGTGCTGATCGGCAATCGCTGGTTCAACTGGCTGTGCGAGCAGCGCCAGCTGGACCCGGTGACGACTTTCGCCGAATTGTGCCAGCGCCATCGCGCACCGCCTTTGCGCGGCCCCTTTAACCTGGAAGCGCGGCGCGCGGCGGGTTTTTCAGAAGAGGAAATGCTGATGTTCAGCGATGTTTCGCGATGATCGACGTATTTGCAAGAAATGTAAGCAAATTTGGCAGCGGCAGGCCGACACATGCTGCTGTGCTATCTTCACCTCGAATCCCGACAGATCGGGATCGTCAAATATGAACGGAAAGGATGAGAACATGAACAAGATGTCCAAACTGCTGGCCGGTGTTGCTGTGAGCGTGGCCGCCATTACCCTGCTGGCAGCCTGCCAGAAGAAGGAAGAACCGGGTCCGGCCGAAGCGCTGGGCAAGAAGATCGACGGTGCCGTGCAGGATGCCGGGAAGAAGCTTGATGAAGTGACCGGCCAGACCAAGGATCAGGCCGCTGAATCCGGCTCCAAGCTCGATGGCGCGCTGGACAAGGCCAAGGCCGACGCCAAGGAAGCCTACGAAAAGACCAAGGAAGGTGCCAAGGATCTGGCGCAGAAGACCGGTGAAAAGGTGGAAGAGGCCGGGCAGAAGATTCAGGACGCTTCCAAGAAGTAAGTCCGTTGAGGGTGCAGCCGCTGGCTGCGTCCTCGTTGTCACCGAGATGCCGTCCCGCGCTTCGTGCCGGGGCGGCATTTTGCTTTGCGGTGTCCGCGAGCGCCTGCGTCAGTCGCGGGCGTTGTGGATCAGTTCGATCACCATCTTGTGAATGGACGGTTCCAGCGCCAGTGCCACGTGGCCAATGCCGATGACCGGGATGTTCCAGGCGCCCTCCAGATGCGCTGAGGTCTGCGGCGACACGATGTTGTCGTGGTGGGAATAGATCGACACGATGTGGCCCAGCGCATCGGCTTCTTCGGTGGCCGCGAGCTTCTGCAGCCATTCGCTGCTGCGTCCTTCTTCATAACGGCCCAGCCAGTTCATTTCACCGCAGTTGATGCCAATGCCGAAGTTGGCAATGGCGGTGCCATGGTGCGGCGAGCCCAGGGTGATCACGCGGGCCACGCTGTCGCAGCCGTGGTCGCGCAGGTAGGCGCGCGCGGCCAGGCCACCCATGCTGTGGGCGACGATGACGATCTTCTTTTGTCCGGTCTCGGCCAGCACGCGCTGGACGGCGGCATGCACCAGCGGGGCGTATTCATCGATGCTGCCGAACACCGGTTCCATGTCCAGCGCATAGTGGGTGATGTGAGCTTCGCGCAGCTCCAGGCTCAGCCAGCGCCAGTAGCCGCTGTTGCAGCCGTAGCCGTGGATGAGCAGCACCGGCAGCGAGGTGGTGTCGGGATAGCTGAACTGGTCGAAGCGCAGGAAGGGCATGCCCCACGAGGAACACAGCATGGTGGCGCGGAATTCGCGCAGGAACAGGGTGGCGATCTGCAGCCAGGTGATGGTCACCGGGTTGGAGGTGCGGCCGCGATAGGGCCAGGTCAGGAAGAAGCTGTTGGCAGTGATCTGGGCGCGCAGCAGCAATACGATCAGTACGCCGCCGGCAGCTGCGGCCAGGATGGGCCAGTCGAAATGCCGCAGCAGGAAGTAGAACAGGATCGCAATGCCGAACTGGATGAGGAGCAGGGTTCTGGAGATGCGTGAAATCATGCGGGCGTCGGTCGGAGGCGATCAGGTCCAAGGGCATGCGGCTGCATGCGTTCGCCCGAGAGCATAACAGAGCGCGGCGAGGCGCTCATGTCCGCTTCATGACTTGGCCTTGGCCGTGCTGCCGGCGGCCTTCGGCTGGGCCGTGATGTCGACCAGGCGGGTGCCGGCCAGGCGGTCGTGCAGGAATTGTCCTTGCGCATCCAGGCGCGACGTCATGGCCCATAACAGCAGGTTGGCGGCGGGGATCAGCACCAGCAACCAGGCCTGGCCCCTTGCCAGCGAGGCCAGGGCCAGTCCTGGCAGGATCCACAGCCAGGCCAGCACGAAGCGCAACAGCGCGCGTCCCAGCCGCAAGGGTTGGCCGTCGCGGTCGACCACGCGGAAACGCCAGGTCTTCATCGCCAGGGTCTGGCCACCATGGGTCCAGAACCAGACGAAATAGATCGCCAGAACCAGGAACAGCCAGCCTTCCAGCGCATGGCGCAGATACAGGGCATGACGCTGCTGCAGCAGCGTGGAAAACAGCCAGCCCGACATGAACAGTACGCCAAACAGCAGCATGGATTCGTACAGCATGCTGCTCATGCGGCGGCGCAGGGAGGGCGTGGTGAATTCCGGCATGGTTCCTGTTTGTTCCGTTCTGGCTAGGGTGGAGTGAAGAAGCAGCGCACACCGTGCACGCTGTGGCCGGCAGATGGTAATGCAATCAGGCGCGCTTGCCTATGTGAAGGCTTGAGGCAGAGCAAGGGGCAAGCCTGCGTGGTAGGGGAGGTATGCCTTTGCGGCTTCACGCACGGTCTTGACGAGGGTGGAAACGCGAACCGCCCCAAGGGGGGCGGTTTCAATCAATCTGGCGGAGGAGGCGGAGCGGAAGAGGTAGGCTTACTTGCCGTCGCTGGCGGTGCTTGCCACAGGAGTCACCGCAGCGCTGACGGCCACGGTCGTGGGCAGCGCCGCAGTCGGTGCAATCGCAGGCACTGGCGTGGCTTGCGAACCAGGCACCTGAGACGGCGCGGGAGCCACCGCCGGAGCCGGGACCTGAGCAGGTGTCACGGGCAGAGAGCGATCCAGCGCCTCGGTGGGCAGTTGGATGGTCGGTGCGGCGGCCGACGGCGAGGTCGGCAGCTTGGCCACGCGCTTGGGCAACTTGGACTCGGCCAGTTTCTTTTTCTGCTCTTCAGAAAGTTGCTGGTACTTGGTCCATTGCTCGTGCTTTTCTTCCGCATCCAGCTTCTTGGCGCGGGCGTAATTGGTGCGGGCGGCACTGCGTTCGGCCGGGGTCAGCTTGACCCAGTCGCGCATGCGTTCATGCAGGCGCTGCTGTTCTTCCGGCTTCATCTTGGCGTAGCGCTTGCCGATTTCCAGCCATTTTTCTTTCTGCAGTTCGCTCATGCGCGGCCATTCGCCGGTCAGCGGTTCCAGCGCCTGATGCTGGGCGGGCGAGAGATTGGCCCAGGCCAGCTTGTTCTCGGGCTTGCGTGCTATGGACCTGCCGGCGGATTTGCTGGCATGGGTGGCGGCCGGTGCGGCAGGTGCTGCAGCTGTTCCGGGTGTGCCGGCCACTGGTGCCGTTGCGGCAGGGCTGGCGGCTGGTGCAGGTGTGGCGGGCGTGGCCGACGGTGCCGCTGCAGTGGAGGGCGCGTTCTGCGCCACGGTCCAGGCGCAGCTCAATCCACCGGCCAGCACCGCCAGCGCCAGCGCTATGCGCGAGAGGCGGACGGAAGCCTTCAAAGGAGTGCCGGTGGTCTTGTGCATCGTCTTATTGTCCCTTTTCAGCCAGGAAAGCGTTGAAACCATGATCCAGATACGCCGACAGTGGCAGCTCGTCGGACAGCACGGCCGCGTCGATGTCGGCCAGGTAGCTCACGCGCTTGGCGTTTTCATGCTGATAGATGCCGGCGAACAGGATGATGCCCACCAGCAGCGGTGCCGCCACGCCCAGGCGGCTCCACCACGACGGTTTCTCGGGCGACATCATGGCGCCACCGAAGGCGCCGGCCAGCGCCTGCTGTTCCACGCGCTTGTGGATCGGGGCCTGTTTCTTGCGCGCCAAGGCCACGCGACGCGCGGCCGACAGGCTTTGCAAGGTGTCGTCGGACAGGTTGTCAAGATTGGCGTCAAGCGCCAGCTTCACCTTGTAGGCGAATTGCATTTCCTTGTTGTTCATAATGAGATTCCTTTGGCTCTGAGAGCTTGAGCCAGCGCGTGCGTTGCGCGGGAGCAATGGGTTTTGACGCTACCTTCGGAGCAACCCATGGCGGCGGCTGTTTCCGCCACGTCCATGTCCTGCCAGTAACGCATCAGGAATGCTTCCCGTTGACGCGTTGGCAGCTTTTGTATTTCGGCGTCGATCAGGTTCAGCGTCTGCTCGCGCTCGACCTTGTCTGCGCTGGATTCGGCAGCCTGGGAGCCGTCTTCCGATTCCAGGCTTTCCAGCAGGTCGAAATCGTCGCCGCCCTCGCCGTCGCCGCCATTGCCCCCGAAGCTGGAGAACAGGCTCACCCAGGTGTTGCGCACCTTTTCGCGGCGGAAGAAATCATGAATGGTGTTCTGCAGGATGCGCTGGAACAGCATCGGCAGTTCATCGACAGGCTTGTCGCCGTATTTCTCGGCCAGCTTGATCATTGCATCCTGAACGATGTCCAACGCGGCTTCATCTTTGCGCACGGCATACACCGCCTGTTTGAAGGCGCGGCGTTCGACACTTTCAAGAAAATCGGAGAGTTCTTTGTCAGTTGCCATGCAATACGGTGTGCCGGATGGGTCACCGGTCAGATCAGTTAAAAACCTGCATCCTGGCCGGCGTAGATGCGAAAAATGCAAGAAATCGTCAAAAAGCAGACCGAATGCTAGCAAAAATGGTCCTCTTTGTCCTGAAGTTTATCCTCGGCGGCCCCAGCGAACGCGAGTATTGGCAACGATTTCACCGGAATTCGCTTGACCAAAATGATGCAACGCATTACTGTCCTGTTTCCCGCCTCCCACATCTGGGGCGTTTTTGTTCCTTGCCGGTGCTTCACATAAGGTCGTGCCGGTTCGAGGAAACGCTTTATAGGTTTAAAGCTTGTTTGTTCTAACCCGTGCCACAAGCGCGAGGAATCTGTAGAAGTCGATTTGTACCAAGGCTGAACGAGTCGCGTTGAGCGGCGTTTCAAACTCCACTACGGTTGGAGCGCAGAAACGGCGTGACCGCACAATAAAGGGATGCTGCCGGCAAGACGACGAATGCGATTCCGTCAGGAGAGAACATCCGATCAATTTCCAATGGACCTTGAAAGGAAGCAGCATGAGTGCTGAGCAACTCACCGGCGCGGATATACTCGTCCGTTGCCTCGCTGAAGAGGGTGTTGAACACGTCTTCGGCTATCCTGGTGGCGCCGTCCTCTATATCTACGACGCAATCTTCAAGCAAGACAAATTCCAGCACATCCTGGTTCGTCACGAACAGGCCGCCGTGCATGCCGCTGATGCGTATTCGCGCAGCTCGCAGAAGGTCGGCGTGGCCATCGTGACCTCCGGCCCCGGCGTGACCAATGCGGTCACCGGCCTGGCCACGGCCTACATGGACTCGATTCCCATGGTGGTGATCTCCGGCCAGGTGCCGTCGACCGCCATCGGCCAGGACGCGTTCCAGGAGTGCGACACCGTCGGTATCACCCGCCCCTGCGTCAAGCACAACTTCCTCGTGAAGGATGTGAAGGACCTGGCGGAGACCGTCAAGAAAGCCTTCTTTATCGCCACCACCGGCCGTCCCGGCCCGGTTCTGGTCGATATCCCGAAGGACATCACCATGCATACCTGCGCCTACGAGTATCCGAAGGCGGTGGAAATGCGTTCCTACAAGCCGGTCGACAAGGGCCACTCGGGCCAGATCCGCAAGGCGCTGCAGCTGCTGCTGTCGGCCGAGCGTCCGATGATCTATACCGGCGGCGGCATCATCCTGGCCAATGCCTCGCCCGAGCTGAACAAGCTGGTCGATCGCCTGGGCTATCCCTGTACCAACACGCTCATGGGCCTGGGCGCGTATCGTTCGTCCAGCGACAAGTTCGTCGGCATGCCCGGCATGCACGGTACCTACGAAGCCAACATGGCCATGCAGCACTGCGACGTGTTGATCGCCATTGGTGCGCGCTTCGATGACCGCGTGATCGGCAACCCGAAGCACTTCGCCTCGAATGCCCGCAAGATCACTCATATCGATATCGACCCCTCGTCGATTTCCAAGCGTGTCAAGGTCGACATCCCCATCGTGGGCAACGTCAAGGACGTGCTGCAGGAACTGCTCTCGCAGCTGGATGCGGCCGAGACCCGTCAGAACGGCGCGGCGCTGGATGCTTGGTGGAAGCAGATCAACGAATGGCGCAAGCGTGACTGCCTGAAGTTCGCTACCTCCGACGAATTCATCAAGCCGCAATCCGTGGTGCAGAAGGTGTGGGAAGTGACCAAGGGCGATGCCTTCATCACCTCCGACGTCGGCCAGCACCAGATGTGGGCCGCGCAGTACTACGGTTTCGACAAGCCGCGCCGCTGGATCAATTCCGGTGGCCTGGGTACCATGGGCGTGGGCCTGCCGTACGCCATGGGCGTGCAGATGGCCAACCCCGATGCGACGGTCGCCTGCATTACCGGCGAAGCCTCGATCCAGATGTGCATCCAGGAGCTGGCGACCTGCAAGCAGTATCACCTGACGCCCAAGATCATTCTCCTGAACAACCGCTTCCTGGGCATGGTGCGCCAGTGGCAGCAGATCGACTATGGTTCGCGCTATTCCGAGTCCTACATGGATTCGCTGCCGGACTTCAACAAGCTGGCGGAGTCCTATGGCCACGTCGGCATGAAAATCGAGAAACCGGGCGATGTCGACGGCGCGCTGCGCGAAGCCTTCGCCATGAAGGACAGGCTGGTCTTCATGAACTTCATCACGGATCAAACCGAGAACGTCTGGCCGATGGTCAAGGCGGGCAAGGGTTTGACTGAAATGTTGCTGGGTTCGGAGGATCTCTAACATGCGCCATATCATTTCTGTGCTGCTGGAAAACGAAGCCGGCGCATTGTCCCGTGTCGTGGGCCTGTTCTCCGCACGCGGCTACAACATCGAAACGCTCACCGTTGCACCCACCGAAGATTCGACCCTGTCGCGCATGACCATCGTGACCTCGGGTTCGGATGATGTGATCGAACAGATCACCAAACACCTGAACCGCCTGATCGAGGTGGTGAAGGTCGTCGATCTGACCGAAGGCGCGCACATCGAGCGCGAACTGATGCTGATCAAGGTGCGCGCAGTGGGCAAGGAACGGGAAGAGATGAAGCGCACTGCGGATATCTTCCGCGGCCGCATCATCGACGTCACCGAGAAGACCTACACGATCGAGCTGACCGGCGCCAAGAGCAAGCTGGACGCCTTCATCGACGCCCTGGATCGCACCGCGATCCTGGAAACGGTCCGTACCGGCGGCTCCGGCATCGGCCGCGGCGAACGGATCCTGAAGATCTGATCGACCGCGCCAGCAGTACGCATCACACACACATACATACATTCAAATTCGAGTTACTCGGAACATAGGAAAAAATCATGAAAGTTTTCTACGACAAAGACGCAGACCTGTCCCTGATCAAGAACAAGAACGTGACCATCATCGGTTACGGTTCGCAAGGCCACGCCCACGCCCTGAACCTGAAGGATTCCGGCGTCAAGGTGACCGTCGGCCTGCGCAAGGGTGGCGCTTCGTGGAACAAGGCTGAACAGGCTGGCCTGAAGGTCGCCGAAGTGAACGACGCGGTCAAGGATGCCGACGTCATCATGATCCTGCTGCCGGACGAAAACATCGGCCAGGTCTATGCAGAAAACGTCGCTCCCTTCGCCAAGCAAGGCGCGACCGTGGCCTTCGCGCACGGCTTCAACATCCACTATGGCCAAGTCGTGCCGCGCGCTGACCTGGACATCATCATGATCGCCCCCAAGGCCCCCGGCCACACCGTGCGTTCGACCTACAGCCAAGGTGGCGGCGTGCCGCACCTGATCGCCGTGCACCAGGACAAGTCCGGCTCGGCCCGTGACCTGGCCCTGTCGTACGCCACCGCCAACGGCGGCGGCCGTGCCGGCATCATCGAAACCAACTTCCGCGAAGAAACCGAAACTGACCTGTTCGGCGAACAAGCCGTGCTGTGCGGCGGTACCGTGGAACTGATCAAGGCCGGTTTCGAAACCCTGGTCGAAGCTGGCTACGCGCCGGAAATGGCCTACTTCGAGTGCCTGCACGAACTCAAGCTGATCGTCGACCTGATCTATGAAGGCGGCATCGCCAACATGAACTACTCGATCTCCAACAACGCCGAATACGGCGAGTACGTGACCGGCCCGCGCGTGATCAACGCCGAGAGCAAGGCTGCCATGAAGAAGGTCCTGGAAGACATCCAGACCGGCGAATACGCCAAGAGCTTCATCCTGGAAAACAAGGCCGGTGCTCCGACCCTGATGTCGCGTCGTCGTATCAACGCCGAACACCAGATCGAAATCGTGGGCGAGAAGCTGCGCGCCATGATGCCCTGGATCAAGGCCAACAAGCTGGTCGACCAGAGCAAGAACTGATCTGCCGCTACAAGCCGCAGTCGAAGAAAACGCCACGGTTCGCCGTGGCGTTTTTTTTGGTCCGTGAGCCAGGGAAGGGTGGTGGAATTGTCATTGTGTTACGCCTTGTTGCACTTGGCCAAGAACCAATCCTTGACGGCCGTCGTCGAAGTGCAGGGTTGATGCTTTCGCTATGAAGCTATCATCACCCCGTCACCGACCAAGAATAAAGAGGATCCCTTATGACACCTTCCCGCAAACTGATGCTGGGCGCAGTCCTGGCCACCGCCTGTATTGCCACCCAGGCGCAGACCGCCATGAGCGCGCCGGCCCCGGTCCCGACCACCGGCACCATGGTCGTGGTGCCAGCCAACGGCGAGATCAGCGTACCGAACGACCAGGCTCGCGTCACCCTGCAAGTGGAAGAGCAGGACAAGGACAAGGCCGCTGCCGCCTCCCGCGTGAACCAGAAGATGAAGCAGGGCATTGACCTGCTCAAGCGCCAGGACCCGCAAGCGGCGTTGAAGAGCTACGGCTATTACACCTATGCGGTCTATGCCGAACCGCCGCAAGTCACGTCGCAACAGCCCCGCCAGCCAGCCAAGGCACGGCAAGTCGTGGGATGGCGCGTCGGCCAGTATCTGGAGATGACCACCGAGAACCTGGCCGCGCTGCCCAAGACCGTCTCTTCGGCCCAGGCCCTGATGAGCCTGAACGGCCTGCAATTCGGCCTGAGCCCGGCGGCCGCCAAGAAGCTGGATGCCACGCTGGTCAACGCCACCTACCGCAACCTGGAAGAGCGCATCGGCTTCATCGCCAATGCCATGCATCGCGCCCCGTCGGATGCCGTGATTGAAACCGTGGACTTCGAAGGCTCGGGCAACTACGCCGCGCCCGCTCCCGCCCCGATGATGGCCAAGGCCATGCGTGCCGACATGGTCCAGGAAAGCACGACGGTGGCCGAGCCCAGCTTCGAGCCTGGTGAATCCACCGTGAGCATGCGCCTGGTGGGCAAGGTGCGCTTCAAGTAAGCGAACACGCCGGACTGTTCGCGCCGGACAGTTCATATCAAGAATCGTCAACCCGCTCGGGTCGGCGGGGAAGGGAGGCTATAATCGGCCTCCCTTTCCGTTTCAAGAAGATCATCTCATCATGCGGACCATCACCAAGCTGCTGCTGCCACTCTTCACCGCACTGGTGGCCAGCACCGCGCATGCCGACATCTGTGCCGACCTGCGTGCCATCCACCAGCAGTCGCAATCGCACTTCGACGGCTGGAAGAAAGACGGCCCCGATGCCGTCATGAAGGGCGACAAGCGCGGCCCTGTCTATCTCTCCAACTTCATGCTGGATGGTGCCGAGAGCTGCGCCATTGCCGACAATTCCTCGGTCTATACCTGCATCTGGCGCTATTCGACGCCAGCGGACATGGGCCGTGCCTACCAGCGCCTGGTCAACGATGTGAAAGCTTGTGCACCGCTGGCCAAGGAGCCGCCAGGCATCATCGCCGACGAGCCGCAGGAACGCCGCCAGGGCGACCTGCGCCAGATCACCGAAGTCACCGGCCTGGACTATGCCGATGCCGAAGTGACGATCCTGATCGGACAGATGCAACTGACCGGTCCGCGCGGGCTGGCGCGCAATGAACTGAAGCTGAGCTTCTCCCGCCCGCAGCCGCGCTGAGCCCGTGCCGGGCAATGCCCGGGCCCGGTTCTCGAAAAATTGTCCTGGATGCCCCGAGATGCACCGCCACCGGCCGGATGGCGGCGCATTTCATTGCATTTAACGGGCGCTGGACTAGAATAGGCACGCTTTTACTTTTGAACTTTCCGCGAGTACCGCGCGATCATTGGAGCAACATTGAACAATAACCACTATCCCCATCCCATCATCGCCCGCGAAGGCTGGCCCTTCCTGACCATCGCCGTGGTCGTGGCAGCGCTGGCAACTTATTTCTGCGGCGCCTGGTCCTTCCCGCTGTGGATCATCGCGCTGTTCGTCCTGCAGTTCTTCCGCGATCCGCCGCGCGTGATCCCGCAAGCCGCCAATGCCGTGCTGTCCCCGGCCGATGGCCGCATCGTCGTCGTGGCTCGCGCCCATGACCCCTACACCGACCGCGAAGCCCTGAAGATCAGCGTTTTCATGAACGTCTTCAACGTCCACTCCAACCGTGCCCCGGTGGATGGCAAGATCGAGAAGGTGCAGTACTTCCCCGGCAAGTTCGTCAATGCCGACCTCGACAAGGCCTCGCTTGAAAACGAGCGCAATGCCCTGGCCATCACCACTACCAGTGGTCACAGCGTGACCTGCGTGCAGGTGGCCGGCCTGATCGCGCGCCGCATCCTTTGCTATGTGAAGGCCGGTGATACCCTGGCCCGTGGCCAGCGCTACGGTTTCATCCGCTTCGGTTCGCGTGTGGACGTCTACCTGCCGCTGACGGCCACTCCCAAGGTCACCGTCGGTGAAAAGGTCTCGGCCACCGAAACCATTCTGGCCGAACTCTGATCACACCCTGAAGGCCTCACCGTGCCGCGCGCCAGCCTGTGCTTGCAGCGGCGTCACGGATGAGGCCCCGGCGCAGACTGCGTGCTGCGATTTCCGTCCTCCTCACTGATAGACATCGATGCCCACATTACGACGACGCAAGGCCAAAGCCGGCATTCCCTTCCCGAAATCGCTGCGCCGCCCCAAGGCCGCGCAACTGGACGAGGCCGGGCAGGTAGTGGCACGGCGGCGCTCGCGCGGCATCTACCTGTTGCCCAACGCCTTCACCACGGCCGCGCTGTTCTGCGGTTTCTACGCCATCGTGATGGCCATGAACCTGAAGTTCGACTACGCCTCCATCGCCATCTTCGTGGCCATGGTGCTCGACAGTCTGGATGGCCGCGTGGCCCGCATGACCAATACGCAAAGCGAATTCGGCGCCCAGTACGACAGCCTCTCCGACATGGTCTCCTTCGGTGCCGCCCCGGCCCTGGTGGTCTATGAATGGTCGCTGCGCGGCATGGGCAAGCTGGGCTGGCTGGCAGCCTTCGTGTATTGCGCGGGCGGTGCATTGCGCCTGGCCCGCTTCAATACCAACATCGCCGTGGTCGACAAGCGCTACTTCCAGGGCTTGCCCAGCCCCGCGGCCGCGGCCTTGGTGGCCGGCTTCGTCTGGCTGATGGATGACCTGCGTTTTGCCGGCACCGACCTGAGCTGGTATGGCTGGGTCATCACCCTCTACGCCGGCATCACCATGGTCACCAACGTGCCGTTCTACAGCTTCAAGGATGTCAACTTCCGCAAGCCGGTGCCCTTCATTGCGGCACTGCTGGTGGTGGTGGCGCTGGTGCTCATTTCCAGCGATCCGTCCAAGGTGCTGTTCGGGCTGTTCGTGCTGTATGGCCTGTCCGGCTATGGCGTCTACATCTGGCGCCGCATCAAGGGCAAGCCGGTCAGTATCGTGCAGACCAAGGATGAGCATGGCGATCTGCCGCACTGATGCCCGTTAAGCTTGACGGAGCATCTTCCCGCAGGACAAGAAACACCCGGCCCCGGCCGGGTGTTTTGCATTGCGCCGGGCATCGGCCGGTCAGCGCCGTCACGTCTGCCTTGCCGAGCGGGGCAGAGTTTCCTAGAATCCCATGATAAGCGCGTTGCTGCATATCGCGCGTTGATGGTATGAACATGGCGATCACATCCTCCACCTCCACCTTGACCACGCTCGGCAGCCTGGATCCCTACGGCCTGGGCAGCAGCGGCACTTCCAATCCGGTGACTGCAGCCAGCAATCCTGCGGCCGTAGCGCAGGCGGTCGAGCTGTCGTCGGAGGCCTCGGTGATCGTGACTCTGGGCGGCGGGTTCTCCGCCAATTCCGGCCTCACCTACAATGCGGCGGGGCTGTTTGATTCCATCGTCAATGCCGGTTCGTCGGCCGGCACCTCCACCGATCTCACCCAGAACCAGGCCACCCAGAGCTATTACCAGGGGGTGCTGGGCAGCATCGTCACGCCGGGGACGACTTCGGGCATCTATGATGGCTCAGGCGTGTTCGCCGGCGAGGAGCTCAGTTCGCAGCTCTCCCTGCTGCTCAAATCCCAGCCTGATCTGACCGGTTCCATCGTCGAGGACATCGTCAACCAGAACGTGGTCGGCGGCCTGATCTCGACCATGGCCTGAGGCGGTGTCCCTTTATTCCTGGCAGTTCAGTCGGTGATGAGCGCGGCCAGCTGTGCGCATAGCGCGGCATCCTGCGCGCTGCTTTCGCTGACGCGATGATCCACGCCCGGCAGGTCGACGATGCGGCAGTCGCTGGCCGAGCTGGCGTGCTGGCGGATCAGCTCGGCGATCTCGGCCGGGATGACGGCATCCTCGCTGGCGCGGATCAGGGTGAGCCGTCCGCGATAAGCACGGATCATCTGCAGCACTTCGGCATCCCGCCAGCTGTGCGGGCGCCGCAAGGCCGCGCTGAAGGCCGGCCCGAAAGGCAACATGAAGGCGGCACCGTCATAGAGCGCACCGACCAGCGTGACGACATGGGCGATCTGGTTTTCCGCCCGGCAGGCCAGGCGCAGGGCGATTTCGCCGCTCATGCTCACGCCCACGACGGTGCGCGGCGAGACGGTGAGGCGGTCCAGCGCGGCTTGCGCTTCGACCAGGCGTTTGGACAGGGAATTGGGCAGCAGGGCACTGCTTTGCCCATGGCCGGAAAAATCGATGGCGGCACTGCCGCAGCCTCGTGCGGCAAGGGCCTGCCGCAGTGGCCATTGGCGCTGCCGATCCCCTTGCCCGGCCCCGTGCAGCACCAGTGTATGGACGGGCTGGCCGGGCGCGCTGCGCAGAATATCGGCCGCCAGCGTTTCCGCGCCCGCCGCCAGGGCCAGTTCTTCACGCGGGCAGGGATAGGGCGCGGACACGTTTTCAGTCGTCCGGATGACGGCGTTCGAGGCCCGGCGTGCTGGCGTAATAATGGCGTTTTGCTTCATACATCAGGCTGTCGGCCCGCTGCACCACCTGCTCCAGGCGCTCGCCCGGAACGCCGGTAGCCGCGCCCATCGACAGGCTCAACGAGACGCCCGAATAGTACTGATTGTTCACTTCGACCAGTTTCTGGATCTGGTCCATCAGCAACTGGCAGCCACGCTCGTCGGTGGCCGGCAGCAGGATGGCGAATTCGTCACCGCCGGTCCGCGCCACGCTGCAAGGGCGTTCCACCGCCTTGCCCAGCACTTCCCCCACGCGGCGCAGCAGGGCGTCGCCGGTGGCGTGGCCCAGCTCGTCGTTGACTTCCTTCAGGCCATTGAGGTCAGCCACGATCACGCTGACCGGGAAGGGACCCTTGCGCTCCAGGCGGTTGAGTTCGTCGACCATGTAGGCGCGGTTGTGCAGCTTCGTCAGTTCATCGTGCTTGCCGAGGAATTCCAGATAGGCTTCGGCCTTTTTGCGGGCGGTGATGTCGGTGAGCGCCACCAGCACCAGGTCCCAGTTGTTTTCGTGTCCGGGGAAGACAGAAAACTGCAGATGGACGTGAAGGGTTTCACCGGTCAGCGAGTAGTTCACTACCTCACGGTGGTGCAGCAGGTTGCCGTTCCACAGCTCGATCAACTGTTCGTTGAAATGCGGACGCATGTCGTCGCGGAACACGTCGGACAAACGCGAGAGCAGGGTGGCCTTGTCCGGGGCACCGAACATGGACAGTGTCTGCAGGTTCACATCGATGACGCGGATTTCCTGCATGCAGCGCTCCACGAATTCCGGATGCACATCCGTGAAGGTGCGGAAATCGGTGATGCCGATGCGGTGCAGGTCGTCGAAGAGGCGCTTGACCGCGCTGAAATCTTCCACCCACAAGGAAATGGGTGAATATTCGAACAGGCCGCGCGCGTAGTTTTCGCTGCGGGAGAGCTTCTTGCGGGCCGTCTCGCGCTCGGTGACGTTCTCGATGGCCAGCAGCACGTAATCCCAGCTCTCTTCGCTGCCGGGCATGATGCGCCCGGAGAGCTGGATGTCCAGCCGCTTGCCGCCCAGGGTGTAGTTGACGGTATAGCTGGAGAAGGTCGTGCCGCCATTCCACAGCTGCACCATCTCATCGATGAAGGTGTCGAGCATGTCATCCCGGAAGATCTTGTCCAGGTTGGCCACCAGGTGCGCCAGGTCGCGCGCTTCATACCATTCCAGGGTGCGCCGGTTGACGTCGACCACGCGGATCTGCATGGCACAGGCCTGGGCGCGGCTGGGGTCCACGGTCAGATAGCTGCGCAGGTCGGTCACGCCGTCGGCGCGCCACTGGTCGAACAGGCGCTTCAGGCCGCTGTAGTCCTCTTTCCATAAGGAAACGGGCGTCAGGTCGAAGGTCTCTTGTTCGGAAAGGGCCGGGATGGAAGCCGGAACGGAGCGGGCGAGGGAGGATTCGTTCTGCATGACACTTCATCTTTTGCTGATGATGAAGTGTAATAGTTTTACGGAAACTCCTGCAGCTCTTCCATCGCCCGTTCACCCCGTTTTGCGCAATTTTATTGCTCGAAAAGCGCGAATGATGCGAACTTGTTAACTAAAAGTTAATTTTCATCAATCCATCCGATGGCCCCTGGCCTGATTGCTCAACGGCCAGGATCCCATTCCGGCGCGCTCCGCCCGCTCCGCAGCGTGCGCAGCCAGGCCACCAAAGGCGCATACCATGCCTGCGCTACCGGACGCAGGCACAGCAGTTCACCCTCGTGCGTGGCCAGCACACCGATCCAGCCCTCGTGCGCCAGCACCATCCCTTCTCCGTCGCTCAGCCGGGTCTGGCGGCTCACCAGACGGTCCGCCTGCCATTGCGCCGATTCGGTCACGCGCACTTGCGGCGCCTGGCACAGCAGCTGGCTGCCGGCCGGCAGCCAGAGTTGCAGATGCCGGCCGGCGGCCAGTGGCAGGACCTGGGTGGTGGTGCGGGCGGGAAGCGGGGCGGGCATGGTGTTCTCCTTGTTGAATGGTCCAGCCTGCAGTCTAGGGAGGGCGGCGCGGCGACAACAGGCACAGGAAAATTCACTCTGCTGCGTAACAGGCTGCAGCTTTTTGCTCTGTTACCCCTGCTTTTCGCCTACTCTGTATCTGTTCTGGTTTCGTCCTCACGAAGATGATGACTGTTATGGATACCCGCCTGCACCTCCCCGACACGACGCCCGCGGCACCGCCGCCGGCCACTGCACCGGCCGCCCTTGCCGCCACCCCCGACAACGGACGCCAGCCCCTGTACCGTCGTCTGGCCGAGCATTATCAAGGAGCCATCCAGTCCGGCACCCTGGTGGCCGGCGACCGCATGCCCTCGGTGCGCGACCTGATGCGCCAGCACCAGGTGAGTTTGTCGACGGCTTTGCAGACGCTGCGCCATATGGAAGAGGGCGGTTGGCTGGAAGCGCGTCCGCGTTCCGGCTACTTCGTGCGCCAGCCGCGCCGTTCGGCGATCCGGCCGGTGCAGGAGCCCAAGAGCCTGATGGCCATCGATCCCGAGCAATATGCGGGCATCCACGAAAAGGTCTCCAAGTACATCGCCCTGCGCCAGAGCGGGGCACCGCGCATCGACCTGTCCGGCATGACCTGTGCGCCCGAGCTCTATGCGGTGGAAACCCTGAAGCAGGCCGCCATGCGGGCCCTGCGCGAGCGCCCCGAACTGCTCACCAGCGCCATGCCGCACAACGGCAATGCCACCTTCCGCCAGGCGGTGGCGCGGCGCGCATTGCATCACGGCATGCGCATCGATCATGAAGAGGTGGTCGTCACCCACGGCTGCATCGAGGCGCTCAACCTGGCCCTGCGCGCGGTGGCGGGGCCGGGCGACACGATCGCGGTGGAGTCGCCGACCTACTTCGGCCTGCTGCAGGCACTGGAAAACCTCGGCATGAAGGCGCTGGAAATTCCGACCAGCCCGCACACCGGCATCTCGGTAGAAGCGCTGGAACTGGCCGTGCGCACCTACGGCAACATCAAGGGCGTGGTGGTGGTGCCCAATCTGCAGAATCCGCTGGGCTGCATCATGCCCGACGAGCACAAGGACAAGCTGGTACGCCTGTGTGAAGAATTGCGCCTGCCCCTGATCGAAGACGACGCCTATACCGAGCTGGCCGACGGCAACGTGCCGCCCTCCAGCCTCAAGAGCCGCGACCGCAGCGGCAATGTGATCTATTGCGCATCGCTCAACAAGGTGCTGGCGCCCGGCATGCGGCTGGGCTGGATGAATGGCGGGCGCTGGCATGAGCGGGTCAAGATGCTCAAGTTCACCCACACCCGCGCCAATGAGGAATGGACCCAGGTCACCGCCGCCGACTTCATCGCCAGCCCCGGCTATGACCGCCATCTGCGCCGCCTGCGCCAATTGCTCAAGGAACAGCGCGAACGCATGGCGGAGTCGATCGCAGCCTATTTCCCGGAGGGTACGCGCCTGAATGTGCCCAATGGCGGCGTCGGGCTGTGGGTGGAGCTGCCGGCGCAGGTCTGCTCGCAGCAGTTGTTCGAGCGGGCGCTGCTGGAGGGCGTGGGGGTATCGCCGGGGGCCATCTTCTCCAATTCCAACCGCTACGGTCACTTCCTGCGCATCTGCTGCGGCCATCCCTTCACCCGCGAACTCGACCAGGC
Source organism: Herbaspirillum sp. 1173 (assembly GCF_031455335.1). NCBI lineage: Bacteria > Pseudomonadati > Pseudomonadota > Betaproteobacteria > Burkholderiales > Oxalobacteraceae > Herbaspirillum > Herbaspirillum sp. 1173. The sequence goes on from NZ_JAVDSP010000008.1 coordinate 61,049, forward strand.
CCTGCGCCGCCTGGGCAGCATCGGGCACAGCCTGGCTTTCCTGTAGAGCTTGGCAAGCTTTCAGGAGAATCAGGCATTGCCCGAAAGGGCAGTCTGCTGCAGACTTGTAAAGACAATGTAAAGAGCGCCGGACTTTTCTTCCGGTGCCTCCATGCGCTTTACGAGGGGAGCCGTTCATGCCTGAGCAGCAGACTACGCAGATCCAGCCACCGCACGCAGTCCGCCTGAACGCGGCCATCGATGCCCACATGGCGGGCCGCCGGGAAGAAGCCCGCGCCGTCTACGAAGCCGTGCTGGAAGACGATCCCATCGAGCCGGTCGCCTTGCACTTCTACGGCATCTGGCTGCACCAGGCCGGACGCCATGCCGAGGCGCTGGACAAGCTGGAGCTCTCCAGTGCCCTGGAACCCGAGAATGCCGCCTGGCACAACGACCTGGGCAATGTCCTGTTTGCGCTGGGCGAGCTGGACGGTGCTGCGCAGGCGTATCGAGCGGCGCTGGAAGCCGCGCCTGCGGATCACACGATCTGGAACAACCTGGGGGCCACGCACATGCAGCGGGGCCGCAATGAGGAGGCCATTGCCGCCTTCCAGCGCGCGGTGGAGATCGCCCCCGAATTCCTGCCGGCGCTGCTGCACCTGGGCAATCTCTTCGAGGCTGCCGGCGACAAGATGCAGGCTTCGCACTACCAGTGCCGCGCCTACGTGTTACCGCCGATGGAAGGCAAGTCCTGGGAGATGGTCGGCATTTCCTTCTACTTCCTCGGCCGCCTGGAAGAAGCTGCAGAAGCCTATCGCGCCTGGCTGGCCAGCGAACCCGACAATCCGATTGCGGCCCACATGCTGGCCGCCTGCTCGCAGTTGGATGTGCCCACGCGTGCCTCGGATCGTTACCTCGAATCGCACTTCGACCGCTACGCCGAGACGTTTGAAACCAATCTGCTGCACAGCCTCGGCTATCGCGGCCCCAGCCTGATCGGGCAGGGCGTGGCCCTGGTCACGCAGGCGGCGCGCCAGTTTGCCACCATCGACATCGGTTGCGGGACCGGGCTGTGCGGGACCTATTTGCGGCCTTATTCGCAGCATCTGACCGGCGTGGACCTGGCCGGCAAGATGCTGGAAAAGGCCGCGGCCACCGGCCACTACGATCAACTGGAAAAGGCCGAGATCACCGACTACCTCCTGCGTCATCCGCAAAGCTGCGACCTGGTCACGGCGGCGGATACGATGATCTATTTCGGGGATCTGGAGAACGTGTTCAAGGCGGTTGCTGCTGTCTTGAAACCGGGCGGGTACTTCGTCTTCACGGTGGAGGTGCTCACGCCCCAGGACGGGGTGGAGCAAGGCCATCGGCTGCATGCCAGCGGACGCTACCGCCATGGCCGCGATTATGTGCGCACGTTGCTGCAGGCACAGGGCATGGAGCCGCTGCATCAGCGTGATGAAGTATTGCGCGAGGAAGTGCGCCAGCCAGTGGCCGGCATGCTGTTCGTGGCGCGCCGGCAGTGAAGCGACGCGCCACGAGGCACGGCATCGGTCAGGCTGCGGCCTTGAGCGCCGCTTCCACCTTTTCACGCCGAGGGATGGGGTCCACTGCGCCGTAGCCGGTGGTCGAGAGGGCGGCCGCGACGTTGGCATAGCGCGCTGCCTGGAAGGGATCGCGCCCGGCCATCAGCTCGGCCATGAAGGCCCCGCCAAAACAGTCCCCCGCACCCGTCGCATCCAGCGCCTGCACCGGATAGGGCGAGACCATGCGGCGCTCCCGGCGGGTAGCTACATAGCAGCCTTCATGGCCCAGCTTGAAGGCCACCAGCTTCACACCGTAATCCAGCAGGTGATCGACGATGGCGTCCCGGTCATTGAGTCCGGTCAGCATCGATACATCTTCCCAGCTCGGCAGGCAGATATCGCACAGGCGGAAGGCCTCGGCCATTTTCGCCTGTGCGCGTTCCAGCGGCCATAAACGCAGCCGCAGGTTGGTATCGAGCGAGGTGGTTACGCCAGCGGCGCGCGCATGCGCCATCGCAGCCAGTCCGGCGTCGCAGGCGCTCTCGCTGATGGCCAGGCTGATGCCTGACAGGTGCAGGGCACCCGCTGCGGCGATGGCTTGCAAAGGCAAGTCGCCCACGGTGTAGCGGCTGGCTGCCGAGCCGGCGCGGCGATAGTGGAAGTGATGTCCCTGATCGTCGTGCGTGACGAAGTACAGGCCGGTGCTGCCATTGGCTTGCACCGCCACGTGCTGTACGTCGACCTGCTCGCGCTGCCACAGCGCCAGCAGGTCCTGGCCGAAGTGGTCGTCCCCCACGGCGCTGACATAGCCCGACGCGGCACCCTGGCGGGCTGCCGCGATGGCGAAGTTGGAGGTGTCGCCGCCAAAACCTTGCAGGTACTGGCGCGGCGTGTCGATACGCTGGTTGAATTCGACCATGGCTTCGCCGTAGGCGAGGATGGGTTTGTTCATGTGCTGTTCTTTCGCTCTTCTTTCCCGGGCATCGATCAGAAGAAGGTCTGCACGATGTCGGTCACATCGAAACGCTGGTCCACGACGACCAGGTGACGCCACTTGTCGAAGGTCAGGCAGGGGTGGGAGATGTCGAAAGCGATCATGTCGCCGACCTGGATATCGTCGCCCTCGGCAATCTTCAGGTAGGCGTGCTGGTCCATCATGCCGGTCACTTCCCAGTGCGCCGGGGTGGCTTGCGGCTGGGTATCCTGGCCCGGGCGGAAGCGCGTGACCGGGGCCGGCAGGCCGGCATCGAAAGCCGCATCGCGCTTGCCCAGGGCGATGATGGCCTTGTCGGCCTCGGGGATGGATTGCACGTAGGCCCACAGCTGCAGCGCCGGCTGCAGCTGGCTGCGCATGCTGTGCGCCACCGGATTGCGGACCTGGATCTGCGATTGCGCGGCACGATAGATGCCCACGTCATGGGTGAGATAGCAGCCCGGACGCAGTACCACGTCCAGCGCGGCACCGATGTCGGCCTGGCCGAATTCCTCGGCGACCACGTCGTACCAGGCCGAACCGGCCCCGGTCAGGATCGCCGGGCCCTGCGCCAGGCGGCGTGCCAGTTGGCCTTGCGCGGAAAGATCCTTCAGGCAGGCCACCGCGCGCTGCAGGAAACGGCGGATGTCGGCCTCTTCCTTGAGCACACCTTCATAAACCTCCACACCCGCCAGAGCCAGGCTGTCCCAGCGCGCAATGGCAGCCAGCACTGCCCGCTGCTGCGCGTCGTCACGCACGCCGGTGCGGCCGCCTGCGGGGCCCAGTTCCAGCAGGACGTTCAGGGTCTGCTTGCGCTCGGCGAAGAAGCGGCCCAACTGATCGGCCAGCGCAGCCGAATCGACCAGGCAGAAGAATTCAAACGAGGGATCGGCCAGCAACTCTGAAATGATGGCCATGTTGCGCTTGCCCACCAACTGGTTGGCCATGATGACGCGCCGCACGCCGTGGTGATAGGCGGCCAGGGTCTGGTGGGCAGTCGCCAGGGTGATACCCCAGGCGCCGGTGTCGAGCTGGCGTGCAAAGAGCTTGGGGGCCATCGTGGTCTTGCCGTGCGGGGCCAGCTTGACCTGGTACTGGCCGACGAAGTCCTGCATCCACTTGAGGTTGTGGGCGATCTTTTCTTCATACAACACCGCAGCCGGCAGGCTGATGTCTTCATTGAGCAGGTTCCAGCGCACCTTGCCCGCCTGCTGCGGGGTGAGGGGTTGCGCCAGCGCACCCAGGCCCTTGTTGAGCGGGTCGATCATGCCGGCCTGAAACTGGCCTTGGTAGTTTGTATCACTCATCGCTTTAATTCCCGTGAAATTAGGATTGACGTAATAATAGCCTTGAATTTACTATGTTTACGCCGTGTTAGTAAATAACATAAATTGTTTCCGCGGCACCCTTCCGGGGTCGCTGGTTTGATCGCCCGCCCATTCCCGCAGACTGAATTTTCCTTCCCATGGCGCAGACATTGGACATCATTTCCCGCATCACCGAGCGCAGCAGTACCTTGCGCCTGGCCGAACAGAAGGTGGCTGAAGCGATTCTGGGCGATCTCGCTGCCGCCGCCAGCGCCAGCATCGGCGAGCTGGCCGGGAAGGCCGGCGTCTCGGTGGCCAGCGTGACCCGCTTTGCCAAGGCCATGGGCTGCCGCGACGTGCGCGAATTCAAGTTCCTGCTGGCCCAGGCGGTGGCGGTGGGGCAGCGCTTCTTCGATGGTGCCAAGACGGTGCCTTCCGAACAGCCGCCGGAACTGGCCGACGTGGTCTACCGCGACATCCACGCGGTGCTGGAACTGAACCGCGCCATGCTCAACCCCGACATGCTGATGCAAGCCGCGCACCTGCTGCTGGGCGCGCGCATGATCTACTGCTTCGGCATGGGCGGCGGCTCCACCATGATGTCCGACGAGGCGCGCTATCGCCTGGTGCGCCTGGGCCGTCCGGTGGCGACCTATCACGATGCGGTGCTGCAGAAGATGGTGGCGGCCACCCTCGACAAGGACGACGTGCTGCTGGTCTTCTCGACCACCGGCAGCGTGCCCGAGCTGCTGGCCAGCTGCGAGGTGGCGCGCGAATACGGCGTCAAGCTGATCGCCATCACCGCCCTTGGATCGCCGCTTGCGAAGATGGCCGATGTGCTGCTGCCCATCAAGACGCTGGAAACCGACCTGATTTTCAAACCGTCCTCGTCGCGCTACGCCATGATGGCGACGCTGGACATGCTGGTGCTGGAGCTGGCCTTGCTGCACAAGGAAAGCAGCCAGGAACGCCTGCGCCGCCTCAAGTACGTGCTCGATGCCCATCGCGGCGGCGGCGACTTGCACCAGCCACTGGGAGACTGACATGACATCCACGCAGCAATCGTCGGGCAGCCCCCTGCACTGCGACATTCTGATCCGCCACGCTCTTGTCATCGATGGCAGCGGGACCGAGCCGGTACAAGCCGACGTAGCGGTGCGCAACGGCCGCATCGTCGCCGTCGGCCAGCTTGCGGGCTGGCAGGCCGGGCAGGAAATCGACGGCACCGCGCGCGTGCTCTCGCCCGGCTTCATCGATGCGCACACGCATGACGATACCAACGTCATCCGCACGCCGGAGATGTTCCCCAAGCTGTCGCAGGGCGTGACCACGGTGGTGGTCGGCAACTGCGGTATCAGTGCCGCACCGGTCACGCTCAAGGGTGATCCGCCGGACCCGATGAACCTGCTGGGCAAGTCCGAGGCGTTCCACTATCCGAGCTTTGCCAGCTATGTCGAGGCCGTCAATGCCGCGCAGCCGGCCATCAACGTGGCTGCGCTGGTCGGCCACACGGCCTTGCGCAACAACCACATGGACCGTCTCGACCGTGCGGCCAGCGATGCGGAAATCGACGGCATGCGCGCGCAATTGCGCGAGGCGCTGGAGCATGGTGCGCTGGGTCTTTCCACGGGACTGGCCTACGGCAATGCCATCAACGCCCCCACGGAAGAAGTGCTGGCCCTGGCCGAGCCGCTGGCCGAGTTCGGCGGGCTCTATGCGACACACCTGCGCAGCGAATTCGCCGACATCATCAATGCGATGGACGAAGCCTTCCGCATCGGCAAGCATGCACGCGTGCCGGTGGTGATCTCGCACCTGAAGTGCGCGGGCGTGGAGAACTGGGGCCGCAGCAGTGAAGTGCTGCAGGCGCTGGAAGCGGCCTCGCGCCACCAGCACGTGGGCTGTGACTGCTATCCCTACACCGCCAGCTCTTCCACGCTCGACCTGAAACAGGTCACCGCCGATTACGACATCCAGGTCACCTGGTCGGAGCCGCATCCGGAGCAGGGCGGCAAGATGTTGAAGCAGATCGCCGCCGACTGGGGTGTGGACCTGCATGTCGCCGCCGCGCGCCTGATGCCTGCCGGGGCCGTGTATCACTGCATGTCGGATGACGACGTCAATCGCATCCTCTCGCATCCGGCCACGGTGGTCGGTTCCGATGGCCTGCCCAACGATCCCTTGCCGCATCCGCGCCTGTGGGGCGCTTTCCCGCGCGTGCTGGGCTATTACAGCCGAGAGCAGAAACTGTTTTCGCTGGCCACCGCCGTGCACAAGATGACGGGTTTGTCGGCCCAGCGCTTCGGCCTGGAACAGCGCGGTTTCGTGCGCGAGGGTTATCACGCCGACCTGGTGCTGTTCGATCCCGAGACCATTCGTGATGCCGCCAGCTTTACTGATCCCATGCAGCCGGCGCATGGCATCGAGGCGGTGTGGGTCAACGGGCAGCTGGCCTATCGCGGCCAGGACAAGCAATCCACCAGTGCACGTGCCGGACGCTTCCTGGCGCGCACGGTGCAGAAAACGTCAGCCTGAGTTGCAGAAAACGTCAGCGGGCGATTATCAACTTCAAGTTGCAAATCGCTTTTCAGATTCATTTTTCAGATTCATTTTTCAGATTCGGATCCGAGTTCAATCCAAGTTCAGTAAAGGAGCAGCAATGAGCATTCAACGATTTGGTGTGGAAGGTGGCAGCGGCACCGGTGGCCAGCATCTGCCGTTCGCACGCGCAGTGGCCGCCGATGGCTGGCTGTATGTGTCGGGCCAGGTGCCCATGGAAAACGGCGAGGTGATCGACGGCGGCATCGTGGCGCAGTCGCACAAGGCCATCCAGAACGTGCTGGCCATCCTGAAGGAAGCCGGCTACGGCCCCGAGCACGTGGTGCGCTGTGGCGTGTGGCTCGATGATGCACGCGACTTCCCCTCCTTCAACAAGGTCTTCAAGGAATACTTCGGTGCCAACCCGCCGGCCCGTGCCTGCGTGGTCTCCAGCATGGTGGTGGACTGCAAGGTCGAGGTCGATTGCGTGGCCTTCAAGCGCTGATGCAGCAGGGGCAGGGCAGTTCTGGAACTGCCTTGTCCTGCCCGTTGCCGGGCAAGACGGAACAAGAAGAACAAAAAGAATAAACGATATAAAAGATTTAAAAGATTTTTCGATTTCGCAGTACCAATTTGCCGGCAGGGGTGTCGTATCGCCGGCGGTGTCTTTTACCTTCTGAAGAGGAGCAACAGATGGAGGCTGTACAAGGAAGTGCGCTACTGGTCTATGCACTGGTAGCGGTGATCGCATTGATCGTGCTGATCGCCAAATTCAAGATGAACCCGTTCATCGTGCTGATCGTGGTGTCGCTGGTGCTGGGCCTGGCCGTGGGCATGCCCATGGGCAATATCGTCAAGGCCTTCGAGACTGGCGTCGGCAATGCGCTGGGCCACATCGCACTGGTGGTGGGCCTGGGCACCATGCTGGGCAAGATGATGGCCGAGTCGGGCGGCGCCGAGCGCATCGCCAACACCATGATCAAGGCCTTCGGTGAAAAGAACGTGCACTGGGCCATGATGACGGTGGCTTTCATTGTCGGCTTGCCGGTGTTCTTCGAAGTCGGTTTCGTGCTGCTGGTGCCGATCGCCTTCAACGTCGCCAAGCGCACCGGGACCAACATGGTGCTGGTCGGCATTCCCATGGTGGCCGGCCTGTCGGTGGTGCACGGCCTGATCCCGCCGCACCCGGCCGCGCTGCTGGCGGTGACCGCCTACAGCGCCGATATCGGCCGCACCATCCTGTATGCGCTGATCGTCGGTATTCCTACGGCCATCATCGCTGGTCCGATCTTCGGCAAGCTGATCTCCAAGGTGGTGATTCCCAATCCGGACAATCCGCTGATCTCGCAATTCGTCGATGAGAGCAAGAAGGATCGTGAACTGCCGGGCTTCGGCATCACGCTCTTCACCATCCTGTTGCCGGTGGCGCTGATGTTGATCGGCAGCTGGGCGGACCTGTTCTTCGCCCCCAAGACCTTCGCCAATGATTTCCTGCGCCTGATCGGCAACTCCGTGATCGCGCTGTTGATCGCCACCCTGGTGAGCTTCTGGACCTTCGGCCGCGCCCGTGGTTTCGGTGCCGACCAGATCCTGAAATTCACCAACGAGTGCCTGGCGCCCATCGCCGGTATCACGCTGGTGGTCGGTGCGGGTGCGGGCTTTGGCCGCATCCTGATGGATGGCGGCGTCTCCAAGGCCATCGTCGGCATCGCCACCGATGCGCATCTGTCGCCGCTGATCCTGGGCTGGTTCGTGGCCGCGCTGATCCGCGTGGCGACCGGTTCGGCGACGGTGGCCATGACCACCGCCTGCGGTATCGTGGCGCCCATCGTCTCCACCGTCGGTGGCGTGCGTCCCGAGCTGATGGTGCTGGCCACCGGTGCCGGTTCGCTGATCCTGTCGCACGTCAATGACGGCGGTTTCTGGCTGGTCAAGGAATACTTCAACATGACCGTGCCGCAGACCTTCAAGACCTGGACCGTGATGGAAACCCTGGTCTCGGTGCTGGCCCTGCTGTTCACGCTGGCGCTGGCGACAGTGGTGTAAGTACGCTGCAGTGCTTGCGCTGAAAAAGAAAGGCTGCCCGGAGCGATCCGGGCAGCCTTTCTTCTTTCTTCATCGTGCAGGTGTGAGGCAGGGGATGCGCGTGCTCAGTTGCGGAAACGCGAATCATCGAAACGCGGATCAGGACCGTTCTCGATCTTCTCCACGATGCCCTGGTCGTTGAAATACACGGTCATCTGCGAATTCCAGACGCCGCTTTCCTTGAAGCCGTAGTTCCACGCCTCGAAGGGGATGCGCGCATAGCGCGTCACTTCAGTGGGACGGCCCACGCGGCGCAGCACATCCAGCTTGGTGTCCTGCTTGGCGCGGATGGCGTGGAAATTCTGCAGCGTCCACACTTGCTCGTAGGAAATCAAACGATGATCGGGACCGATGCGGGCCATGTACTGGTATTGGCCGAAGGCACCGGCAGCGTATTCAAAGACGCGGCCGTTGCCATCCGGATACACATTGGTGGGCGCGCCCAAGCGGGCCACGACCTGCTCTTCGGGCTCGCCCGGCTGCACCGGCGGTTGCAGCAGCGAGGCACAGCCGGACAGGGCGGCAGCGGCCAGCAGGGCGGCCGCCAGCCTGGGGCGGGCGCGTTGCATGAGGGAAACGGGGGAAGGCATGTCGACTCCTGAGTAAGTTGTCATTCCGTCCGGCTGTGGCAGGGACGCAGCGTCATCGGCAGAAACAGTGCGGCTGTGCTTGCCGATGTTGGTCGGAATGGTTTTTTGCTATATAATTTCGCGTCCGGTCGGTTTGACCGGATTCTCATTTTTTGTTCACGGTATGCAGGGCAGGCCAGTTTTCGACGCTCCGCACACCGCTTGTGAAAGGTAAAAGCAATGTCCATCGAAAAAGCAGCCAAGGCTGCCATTATCTCCGAAAACGCCCGCGGCACGAACGACACCGGTTCTCCGGAAGTGCAAGTCGCGCTGCTGACCGCACGCATCAACGACCTGAACGGCCACTTCAAGGCCCACGTCAAGGATCACCACTCCCGTCGTGGCCTGATCAAGATGGTCAACCGTCGCAAGAGCCTGCTGTCCTACCTGAAGAACAAGGACGCTGATCGTTACCGCGCCCTGATCGAGAAACTCGGTCTGCGCAAGTAATTTGACTCCGCGTCTGGGTCCCGGGGTTTGCGCCCCGGACCACCACGAAATGCCTGCGTCACTCGTTGACGCGGGCATTTTGTTTTTTGCGATTCCGCAAGCTCAGGCATAAGCCGGGGCAAGGACACTCGCAAAACGCCCTCCCTCGGGGCAGGAATGCATCATCGTTTCATCGCGGCAGGCTGTTTGTGTGATCAATGCCGCGTTCGTCGTGAGTGACCGGTTTCGCCGGCCACTGTGGTGAGGTGAACGACAGCGCCTGAAAATCTGTCGGCAAAAGGAAGCCGTGCACCGCGGACACAGTCGGGGCCGGCTCCATAAAAGAAAGGAAATACCGTGTTCAATAAAGTAACCAAGACCTTCCAGTACGGTCAGCATCAAGTGACCCTGGAAACCGGCGAAATCGCTCGCCAGGCTTCTGGCGCCGTGGTGGTGTCGGTGGAAGACACCGTCATCCTGGCCACCGTGGTGGCCCGCAAGGAAGCCAAGCCCGGCCAGGACTTCTTCCCCCTGACGGTCGACTACATCGAGAAGACCTATGCAGCCGGCCGCATCCCCGGCGGTTTCTTCAAGCGTGAAGGCAAGCCTTCCGAAAAGGAAACCCTGACCTCGCGCCTGATCGATCGTCCGATCCGCCCGCTGTTCCCGGAAGGCTACCTCAACGAAGTGCAGGTGATCATCCACGTGCTGTCGGTGAACCCTGAAATCGATCCGGACATCCCCGCCATGATCGGTGCCTCGGCAGCCCTGTCGCTGGCCGGCATCCCCTTCAATGGCCCGGTGGGCGCAGCCCGCGTCGGTTACATCGACGGCCAGTACGTCCTGAACCCGACCACCTCGCAGCTCAAGTCCTCGCAGCTGGACCTGGTGGTGGCCGGTACCGAAACCGCCGTGCTGATGGTGGAATCGGAAGCCGATCAACTGTCCGAAGAAGTCATGCTGGGCGCTGTCGTGTTCGGTCACGACCAGTCCAAGGCTGTCATCGAAGCCATCCACGCCCTGGTGCGTGACGGCGGCAAGCCGGAAGTCCAGTGGACCGCCCCGGCCAAGAACGAAGCCCTGATCGCACGCGTCTCGCAACTGGCCGAAGGCCCGCTGCGCGAAGCCTACCAGACCAAGGACAAGCAAGCCCGTACCGAAAAGCTCAAGGCCGTGACCGCCCAGGTCAACGAAGCCCTGGTCGCTGAAGCCGCTGCCAACAACGGCGTGGCTGCGGATGCTGCCGAGGTCGGTTCCATCCTGTTCGATCTGGAAGCCAAGATCGTGCGTTCGCAGATCCTGGAAGGCGAACCCCGCATCGACGGCCGCGACACCCGCACCGTGCGTCCGATCTCGATCCGTACCGGCGTGCTGCCGCGTACCCACGGTTCGGCCCTGTTCACCCGTGGCGAAACGCAAGCCCTGGTCATCGCGACCCTGGGTACCGCACGCGATGAACAGAAGATCGACGGTCTGCTGGGTGAATACTCCGACCGCTTCATGCTCCACTACAACATGCCTCCGTTCGCCACCGGCGAAACCGGTCGCGTGGGCACCCCGAAGCGCCGCGAAATCGGCCACGGCCGCCTGGCCAAGCGCGCGCTGATCGCCGCGCTGCCGGCTGCTGACGAGTTCAGCTACTCGGTGCGCCTGGTCTCGGAAATCACCGAGTCCAACGGTTCCTCCTCGATGGCATCGGTGTGCGGCGGCTGCCTGGCACTGATGGACGCCGGTGTGCCGATGAAGGCCCACGTGGCCGGCATCGCCATGGGCCTGATCAAGGAAGGCAACAAGTTTGCCGTGCTGACCGACATCCTGGGCGATGAAGATCACCTGGGCGACATGGACTTCAAGGTGGCCGGTACTGCCAACGGCATTACCGCCCTGCAGATGGACATCAAGATCCAGGGCATCACCAAGGAAATCATGCAGGTCGCGCTGGAGCAGGCCAAGGAAGGCCGTCACCACATCCTGGGCAAGATGCAGGAAGCCGTGCCGGCTGGCCGTGCCGAGCTGTCCGACTTCGCCCCGCGCCTGATCACCATCAAGATCAACCCGGAAAAGATCCGTGACGTGATCGGCAAGGGCGGCGCCGTCATTCGTGCGCTGACCGAAGAAACCGGCACCCAGATCGACATCAGCGACGAAGGCGTGGTCACCATCGCCTCCGTGGATGCGTCGGCTGGCCAGGAAGCCAAGCGCCGCATCGAAGAGCTGACCGCTTCCGTGGAAGTGGGCAAGATCTACGAAGGCACCGTCCTGAAGCTGCTGGACTTCGGCGCCATCGTCCAGGTCCTGCCGGGCAAGGATGGCCTGCTGCACATCAGCCAGATCGCCAACGAGCGCGTCAACGCCGTGGCCGACTACCTGAAGGAAGGCCAGCAAGTGCGCGTCAAGGTTCTGGAAACCGATGACCGCGGCCGCCTGAAGCTGTCGATGAAGGCTGCCCAGGCTGAAGAAGGCGACGCTGCCGCTCCGCAAGAAGCGCAGTAATCCCTTCTGCCTGAACAGGCAACAAGAAAATCCCCCGTGCCGCAAGGCCGGGGGATTTTTTTATGCGTGCAAGTTGATGCGGACAATCTGCCCAAGTGATTTCGAACCAAAAGTATGCGATTCTGTCCGTCTGCTTTGAGGGACATCAAGGTTCCGGTGTGCCGCGCTCATCAGGGGAGGGCGTGGTACTGCCAACAGGCAGATCCGCAGATCCGAATAGAGAGTAGGGGACAGCCGTGCGGCCAGGCCAGCTTCACGTGACCGGCCTGCGCGGACAGAACAACACGTTACTTTTGAAAGGAAGGCAATGCCCCACGTCATCATCATCGGTTGCGGCTTCGGCGGTCTGGCCGCTGCGCGCGAACTGGCCCACGCCGATGTGCGCATCACCATGATCGATCGCAGCAACCACCACCTGTTCCAGCCCTTGCTGTACCAGGTGGCCACGGCCGGGCTGTCGGCCCCGGCCATCAGCGCGCCGATCCGCGCCATCCTGGCGCAGCAGCGCAATCTCACCACGCTGATGGCGGCGGTGACCGGGATCGATACCGCCGGCAAATCCGTCACGCTGGAAGACGGCAGCGAACTGTCCTATGACTACCTCATCGTCGCCGCAGGCTCCACGCACAGCTACTTCGGCCGCGATGAATGGAGCACGCTGGCGCCGGGCCTGAAGACGCTGGAGGATGCCTTCGAGATCCGCAAGCGCATCCTGATGGCCTTTGAACATGCCGAGCGCGAGACCGATGCACGCCGTCGCCAGGAATGGCTGACCTTCACCGTCATCGGCGGCGGGGCCACGGGCGTGGAGATGGCCGGTACGCTGGTGGAAATTGCGCGCCATACGCTGTCGGGCGAATTCCGCAACATCGATCCGCATTCGGCACGGGTGGTGCTGGTGGAGGGCTCTGAGCGCGTGCTGGGGGCCTACCCCGAGGACCTCTCCGAGAAAGCCCGCGAACAGCTGCACAAGCTCGGTGTGGACGTGCGCACCGGTTGCCGTGTGGTACACATCGATGAGACCTGCGTGCGCTATGCCAATTTCGATGGCGAGCAGAGCCTGGCCACGCGCACCGTGATCTGGTCGGCAGGTGTAGCGGCCTCGCCGCTGGGCAAGCAACTGGGTGTACCGGTGGACCGTGCTGGTCGTGTACCGGTCACGCCGCAGCTCTGTATCGGTGGCCACGACGAAGTGTTTGTGATCGGGGACCTGGCTGCCGCACAGTCGGACGGCAAGCCGGTGCCGGGCGTGTCACCGGCGGCCAAGCAGATGGGCCGCGTGGCCGCGCGCAACATCAAGCATCACATCGCCGGACAGCCGGCCGAGAGCTTCGTCTACAAGGACTACGGATCGCTGGCCACCATCGGTCGCCGCGCTGCCATTGCCATGGTCGGCAAGCTCAAGTTCTCGGGGTATCCGGCCTGGCTGTTCTGGCTGTTCGTGCACGTGTATTTCCTGATCGGCTTCCGCAACCGCATCATGGTGATGGCTGATTGGGCCTGGGCGTATTTCACCTTCAAGCGCAGTGCACGAGTGATCTCGGCGACCATGCCGACGCACACCGAGCAGACGCCCTTGCGCAAGGAAGTGGCTGAGTAGATTCGGTCTGCATTCCAGCAAAAAGCCCTCGCTTCCGTGATCGGGAGCGAGGGCTTTGTTTTGCGGGAGGACGGCGTGTGGATCAGTCTTCCAGCGCCAGCATGGCAAAGCTGGCCAGCCAGTGGCCACCACTGTAATGGCTGCCGACCACCTGGTCGATGGAGGTCGCGATATGGCGCTGGATCGCCGCTTCGATCGCACTGCGTGCCGCGTGATGGGCGGGCAGGTGACGCAGCACGTTCTTCATGCACCAGGCGCGCGAGAGGTTCAGACCATCCAGATGCGCAACCTTCGGATCGGTCGGGTCGGAGACGTAGGCGGGATGCGTGATCTGGGTGACTTCGGCAATGCGGGGCAGATACAGATCGAACCATGCGGTGAATGCATCGGACGAGAGCACCTTGCTCATCAACAAGGCCTCGGTCAACGCACCAGAGATGAATTCGTCACCACCCGGTTCATAGTGAGCCGGATAGTCGGTGTCCTTGCCGTAGTGTTGATTCGACCAGTCGACAATCAGCGCTTCCAGTTCGGTATCGGTGACGTGACGCGCGTAATCCAATGCCAGGGCAAGTGAAAACGCCGTGTTGAAGTGCGTGCCGACGCGAATCGGATAGCTCAGCTTCGACAGATAGTCGAACAGGCGACGCCTGATCTCGGTGGTCAGCGGTTTCATCGCAGCATGCCATTCGGCCGCACGGGGATGGGCCGACATCAACAGTTCCTGGTCCAGTGCCAGCAACCAGCCGAAGCCGTAGGGGCGTTCGAAGGGGGCGCGATTGGGCGCACGGAAATAGTCCGTTTCGCGCTCCATGAGCTCAGGTGTGAAATGGTCGTCAAAGATCGCCGTGATCTCGTCAGTGACCGCCATCGACGGATACAGGCGCAGGCAGCGCAACAGCAGCCAGTAGCCATGCACCGCCGAGTGCCAGTCATAGCAGCCGTAGAAGACCGGATGCATCGCACGCGGAGAGAGCACATCGCCCTCATCGTTGAGCAGATGCATGATGTGGTTGGGATATTCCTGGCGCAGGTAGGCCAGCGGCATGCGGGCAAATTGTTCAGCCCGGTCTAGAGTGAGTTGCATGGGGACTCCTTGAAGCAAGTGGGGCGACCTGGCCGCAACAGCGCATGCGGCCATGTCAGGCCTTCCGTTCAGATCAGCGGAAGGCAAGGAAGTACATCAGGAACACGTTCACGGTCAGCAGCGTCAGTGCAGTCGGGATCTGCACCTTGATGACCTGGTACTTGTTCTTCAGTTCCAGCAGCGCGGCCGGCACGATGTTGTAGTTCGCGGCCATGGGCGTCATCAGCGTACCGCAATAGCCGGAATACATGCCGATGGCCACCAGCGGTGCCGGATCGGCGTGATGCCCCAGGATCAGGAAGGGCAGCGCGATGCCCGCGCTCATCACCGGGAAGGCGGCGAAGGCATTGCCCATCACCATCGTGAACAGCGCCATGCCCACGCAATAGATCACCACCACCAGGAAGCGATTGTCCGGATTGACGAACAGGCTCACCACCTGCTGCACCGAGGTGCCGGTCTTGGCGGCGACGAAAACGCCACCGAGCATGGCCAGCATCAGCGGCAGGATCGCGGCCCAGCCGATGGAGTCCACCAGTCGGCGCGACTGGCGTACCGCTTGCAGCGGCGTGCCACGGGTGAGCACGCAACCGGCGATGAGCGCACACACGCAAGCCACGCACAGGGCGGCCAGGGTCAGCTGTTTCTGGTCCAGCAGCATCAGGCCACCGACCGAGACGCCCTTGAGCAGGACGGTACAGGCCACCGTGATGACCGGGATCAGCACCGCCGGGAAGAACAGCCAGTTGCCCAGCCGTTTGGCGGACGCCACTCGTTCTTCATGCGTGGACGTCGCATAGCTGCCCATGGAGAGCATGCCGGTTCCGGCGATGAGCGAGATGATGATGACGGTGCCGCCGATGATGCGGTGAGCCATGGACTTGCCCAGGCTTTCCACCAGCAGGTCGCCGAACAGGAATACTGCGCCGAACAGGAACCAGAACAGGGCCGTGGTGAAGCGCTTGGGGTTGCCCTTGTCGCGCAGGGTCATCACGGTCAGCATCATGACGATGATGCCGATGAGGTAGTAGATGCGGTTGATCGAGATGAGCGTATTCATGCGGACACCTTGGCAGCGGATTGGGTAGCTTTCCACGCATCGACGTCGCGGCGGATGGAAGCGTCGAGACGGGTCAGGCGGAACATGTGGATCACCAGTGCCGACAGGGCAGTGGGGATGGCCCACAGGCCGATGTGCAGCGGCTCGATGTTGGTGATGCCGTTTTCCTTCAGGAAGGCATCCATCAGCAGCACCGCGCCGAAGGCGATGAAGATGTCCTCGCCGAAGAACACCGCGATGTTGTCGCAGGCGGCGGCATGGGCCTTGATCTTGTCGCGGATGTGTTGCGGCAGGTCTTCTCCATAGGCGTTGACCGCTGCGCCTTCGGCCATCGGTGCCAGCAGCGGACGTACCGTCTGCGCCTGGCCGCCGAGATAGATCAGGCCCAGGGCGGCAGTGCCTTCGCGCAGGATGAAGTAGAGCATCAGGATGCGCGCCGAGGTGGCGCTGGCGATGCTGGAGATCCACGCCTGGGCGCGTTCCTTCAGGCCGTAATGTTCCAAGAGGCCGATGATCGGCAGGATCAGCAGGAAGGTCGCCAGCGAACGGCTGTTGACGAATTTCTCGCCGAAGGTTTCCAGCAGCATGCCGAAGTCCATGCCGACCGACAGGCCGGTGGTGAGACCCGCGACCGTGACCACCAGCAGCGGGTTGAAACGCAAGGCAAAACCGGCCACGACGATCGGTATCCCGATCAGTGGCAACAGTGTCGTACTCTCCATGAAAAACTCCCTATGTGAATGAGGAAAAATCCTGCCGCCATGGTGCAAGGTCCGTGCCAGCGATGTCGCGGAAAGCCGCGCCCGGACTGGCTTTGCGAGAATCTGCAAAGAGTAGGGGCGTGACTTTTCCTGCGACCTCGCGGGCCTCAGGCTGACGGCTTTTCTTGTTGTTTTCGGAACGGAACTACAGCTTGCAGCACCCCGTGTTCAACTGCGGGTGCCTACTTTCCTGCGTCTTGCGACGACGCCGGAAAAATCCTTCATATCGCCGCGCGCACGGCAATCTGCTCGGCGTGCAGGCGTGCCCGAATCTGGCGCGCGAAATCCAGGGCGTGCGCGCCATCTCCGTGCAGGCATACGGTCTGTGCATTGACTTCGACCAGGCTGCCGTCGATGGCCTTGACCTTCTTCTGCTTGACCAGCATCAGGGTCTGGGCGATGGCGTCGGCATCGTTCTCGATCATGGCGCCGGGCTTGCTGCGCGCGACCAGGCTGCCGTCGGCTTCATAGGCGCGATCGGCAAAGACTTCTTCGACCGCATTGAGGTCGGCATGGCGGGCGGCGGCGATCAGTTCGCTGCCGGCCAGGCCATACAGGCTCAGTTCCGGATTGAAGGTGCGGATGGCGGCGCAGATGGCATTGGCCAGCACGGCATCCTTGGCGGCCTGGTTGTAGAGCGCGCCGTGCGGCTTGACGTGGGTCATGCGGCCGCCTTCGGCGCGCACGATGGCATCGAGCGCACCGAGTTGATAGAGCATGCCGCTGACGATGTCTTCGGGCGGCAATTGCATGGCGCTGCGGCCGAAGTTTTCACGGTCGGGGAAACTGGGGTGGGCACCGATGGCCACGTGGTTCTGGATCGCCCAGCGCACGCTGCGGCGCATGGTGCTGGCGTCGCCGGCATGCCAGCCGCAGGCGATGTTGGCGGAGCTGACCAGGGTCAGCAGTTGTTCATCGGTGTCGCAGCCTTCGCCGAGGTCGGCATTCAGATCGATATGCATGGCGTTCCCTTATTTCTTGTAGAGCGTGGCGCGCGACCAGTCCAGAGCAGCGACCGTGGCGCGGATGGAATCGAGATAGCGCTGCTGTTCTTCGGCGGCGGCCAGGGCATCGGCCAGCTCGCAGGGTTCCAGGCGCAGGGTGGCGTTCAGCGGCGCTTGTGCCAGCTTCCACAGGTCGGCACCAATGATCACGCCGATCTTGGGATAGCCGCCGGTGGTCTGGGCATCGCCCATCAGGATGATGGGCTGGCCAGAAGGCGGCACCTGGATCACGCCCGGCACCACGCCATGCGAGAGCATGTCGCGGCCTTGCTTGCGCTTGAGTTCAGGACCTTCGAGGCGATAGCCCATGCGGTTGCTGTTGGGCGTGACGCGCCAGGTATCGGACCACAGCGCTTCACGCGAAGTCTTGCTGAACTGATCGAATTCGGGGCCGGGCAGCACGCGCAGGGTGACGTGCTGGCTGTGTTCATCAGCGCGCAGGGCCAGGCCGCTCCAGCGCGGAGAACGCACGCCGAAGGCGGGGCCGTGGACCGCTGCAGCGGCTGAGCTGGTGTCGCCGATGGGGAGCTTGTCGCCACGCTTGAGGGCGCGTCCCTGATGGCCACCGAAACCGGCCTTCAGGTCCGTGCTGCGTGAGCCCAGCACCACAGGGACATCGATGCCACCCGCTACAGCGAGATAAGTCCGCATGCTGTGGCGCGGGGCCTGCTCGGGGGAATCGGCGGCCGCCAGGCTGAGCTTGAGCACGCTGCCGGCGCGCACCGGAATGCTCCAGCAGGCGGCGACGGGTTTGCCATCGAGGGTGGCGCCGATGTCGTCACCGCCGAGGGCAATGCGGGTGTCGCGGGTGAAGCGCAGTTCGGCCACGCCCATGGTGATTTCAAGTCCGGCTGCATCAACCGGATTGCCTACCAGCAGGTTGGCACTGGCCAGGGCCAGCGTATTGAGTGCGCCGCCGGGATGGATGCCGAGGCTGCGATGGCCGGTGCGGCCCATGTCCTGCACCGAGGCCAGCATGCCGGGTTGGATGATGTCGATCATGAGGCCACGCGCTCCACGGTAAAGCGTACACGGTCGCCGGGACGCAGCAGCGTCGGCGGTTGCTGGGAAGGATCGAACAGTTGCAGGGCGGTGTGGCCGATGAGTTGCCAGCCGCCGGGGGAGGCCATCGGATAGATGCCGGTCTGCTCGCCGCCGATGCCCACTGAGCCGGCCGGAATGCTCACCCGCGGCGTGGTGTGGCGCGGCGTGGCCAGGCTGGCGTCGAGCCCGCCCATGTAGGCGAAGCCGGGCAGGAAGCCGAGGAAATAGACCACGTACTCGGCATGGCTGTGGCGTTCGATCACTTCCCTGGTCGACAGGCCGGTGTGACGGGCCACGTTGTCCAGGTCAGGACCGGCGCTGCCGCCGTAGACCACCGGGATCTCGACCGTGCGGCCTTCGCTGGCTGTGGTGCCGAGTTTGGGCCAGCTCTTCAGGACGCGTTGCGTCAGGGTGTCGAGGTCGGCTACGGGGCGCTTGGTGATCAGGGTCAGGTTGTTCATGCCGGGCACGACTTCGCTGACTTCTTCCCATTCACTGGCCAGCGTGGCCAGTGCCCAGATGCGTTGCTGCTGGGGCAGGGTGGCAGGGGCCGGCAAACTGCAGAGCAGTGCGCGGTCGCCCAAGGGGTGGAGCTGGGGTGGCTGCATGTGTCTCTCGCCTCGGCTGAGATTTTTGTTGAG
Source organism: Herbaspirillum sp. 1173 (assembly GCF_031455335.1). Taxonomy (NCBI): domain Bacteria; kingdom Pseudomonadati; phylum Pseudomonadota; class Betaproteobacteria; order Burkholderiales; family Oxalobacteraceae; genus Herbaspirillum; species Herbaspirillum sp. 1173. The sequence continues at coordinate 80,208 of NZ_JAVDSP010000008.1, forward strand.
AACCCGGCCGTGCCGCTGCCGGGGTCAAGGTGCGTCTGGTGATGCCCTGCTTTTTTGCGGATATTACATTTCAAAGAAAATATAAACAATATGTCGATAAATTATTTATTTAACCTTTGCGCTATAGTGTTGCCATTCTGTCGTCCTGAGCCCCACGCTTCCCATGAGCCAAGAGAACAACGAGACGTCCAAGCCCGTCCAGACTGAATTGCCCGAGGCCGTTGCGGCGCCGCGCCCGACCAAGATCGTGTCGTCGCAGCACCTGGTGTCCGAACGCAGTGCCGAGCTTTCCGAGCTGGAATACGCCCTCATCATGGCCAGCAATGCCTTCAACCGCTGGATGGTGCGCTGCATGGCCGCCGCCGGTGCCAAGGACATGACGGCCATCGAGGTTTCGCTGCTGCATCATGTCAATCACCGGGACCGGAAGAAAAAGCTGGCCGATATCTGCTTCGTATTGAACGTCGAGGACACCCACGTGGTCACCTATGCCTTGAAGAAGCTGGTGAAGGCCGGCTACGTCAAGAGCGAGAAGGCGGGCAAGGAACTGCTGTTCTCGACGACTCCAGCCGGGCAGGCGCTGTGCATGAAATACCGCGAGGTGCGCGAGCGCTGCCTGATCGAGGTCCAGGTCGAGAGCGGCATCCCCAACCAGGCCATCGGCGAGGCAGCCCAGCTGCTGCGCAATGCTTCCGGGTTGTACGACACGGCGGCGCGGGCAGCGGCTTCGCTTTGAGCTCATCACACCCCATTGAATTGAAGGATAGGACACATGCGCGCAATCGAAATCAAGCAATTTGGCGGCCCCGAGGTATTGCAGGCCTGTGAGCGGCCCGTGCCGGAGTTGAAGGCAGGTGAAGTGCTCATCAAGGTACATGCGGCGGGCGTGAACCGCCCGGACGTGTTTCAGCGCACCGGTAACTATCCGGTGCCGCCTGGCGCATCCGACCTGCCGGGCCTGGAAGTGGCTGGTGAGATCGTGGCCGGCGATCTGGGCGACAGCGGTTTCAAGCTGGGCGACCTGGTCTGTGCGCTGGTACAGGGTGGCGGCTATGCCGAGTTCTGCGCGGCGCCGCTGGCCCAGTGCCTGCCGGTGCCCAAGGGCTTGAGCGCGCTGGAGGCAGCGGCCCTGCCGGAAAACTACTTCACCGTGTGGAGCAACGTCTTCGACCGTGGCCAGCTGTCAGGTGAAGAGACCTTGCTGGTGCAAGGTGGTTCTTCCGGCATCGGCGTGACGGCCATCCAGATCGCCCGTGCGCTGGGACATCGCGTGTTTGCCACGGCCGGCAGCGCTGACAAGTGCCGTGCATGTGAAGAATTGGGCGCAGAACGCGCCATCAATTACAAAACCGAGGATTTCGAGGCGGTGGTCAAGGAATTGACTGGCGGCAAGGGTGTGGACGTGATTCTGGACATGGTCGGCGGCGATTACCTGCCGCGCGAGATCAAGTCCCTGGCCGATGATGGCCGCCTGGTGTTCATCGCCCAGCTGGGCGGCAGCAAGGGCGAGCTGGACATGGGTCAGGTCATGCGCCGCCGCCTGACCATCACCGGCTCGACCCTGCGTCCGCGCCCGATCGCCTTCAAGGCTGCCATTGCAGCGAACTTGCGCCAGCACGTGTGGCCGCTGATCGAGGCCGGCAAGATCAGGCCGGTGATCCATCATCGCTTCCCGCTGGAGCAGGCGGCACAGGCGCATGCCATGATGGAATCGAGCGCCCACATCGGCAAGATCATGCTGGAACTGTGACCGGATGAGCGCAGGGCGAACGGCCGAGACAGTCCGGCTTTGCGCCAAGCGCCTGTAACGGCTACAATGCGAGGTTATCCAAATTGACACCCATCTCGTAGAAATCAGCCTATGCGTCGCAAACTCGTAGCCGGTAACTGGAAAATGAACGGCAGCCTGGCTGCCAATGCAGCCCTGGTGGCTGGTATCAAGGAAGGCCTGCCGGCTGACGCATGTGATGTGGCCGTCTGTGTGCCGGCGCCTTATCTGGCGCAAGTGCAGGGCGCGGTGGCCGGTTCGGCTGTGGCGCTGGGTGCGCAGGACATGTCCGCGCATGCTTCCGGTGCCTTCACCGGCGAGGTGTCTGCGGCGATGCTGCAGGAATTTGGTGTGCAATATGTCATTCTGGGTCACTCCGAGCGTCGCGCCTATCATGGCGAGAGCGATGCAGCGGTGGCGGCCAAGACGGTAGCAGCATTGAAGGCTGGCCTGGTGCCGGTGGTTTGCGTGGGCGAAACGCTGGAACAGCGCGAAGCCGGCCAGACCAACGAAATCGTGGGTGGCCAGCTCGACGTCGTACTCGCGGCGCTGAGCGTGGAAGAAGCGGCCCGCATCGTGGTGGCCTACGAACCGGTCTGGGCGATCGGCACCGGCAAGACTGCCACGCCGGAAATGGCCCAGGAAGTGCATGCGATGCTGCGTGCGCGTCTCGGCGCCAAGAGTGCGGAAGCGGCGGCCAAGGTGCGCGTCCTGTACGGCGGCAGCATGAAGCCGGACAACGCCGAGCAATTGCTGGCCATGGCCGACATCGATGGCGGCCTGATTGGCGGCGCGGCATTGAAGGCGGCAGATTTTCTGGCCATCATCAAGGCAGCGGCCTGAAGTGAAGTAAGGGGTTTGTCAGTTGCGGAAGCGATACTTTGACGCAGATGCAGCAGGCGATTGAAACATCAAGAGTGGACTTGTTTAAATGAATACTTTGTTTTTGGTAGTGGTTGTAGTTCAGGTGCTGGCAGCGCTGGCGATCATCGGTCTGGTGTTGCTGCAGCACGGCAAGGGCGCTGACATGGGTGCGGCCTTTGGCTCCGGCGCGTCGGGCAGTCTTTTCGGTGCGACCGGCTCGTCGAACTTCCTGTCGAAGTCGACCGCGGTGGCTGCCGGCATCTTCTTCGTGGCAACCCTGGGCTTGACCTTCATCGGCAATCATCACACTGCACAAAGCGGCAGCGTGATGGATAATCTGCAGGCGCCGGCCGTTCCTGCGCAGCAAGCTGCACCGGCTGCACCTGCTGCGCCGACCGAAGCTGCGAAGCCGGGCGACCAGTCGAATCAGATTCCGAAATAAGCCTTTGCGGATACTGAAATAATCGAAGAATAAAGTAGGAAGAATCTTTCTTTTTCGCTGATTGTGCATTGAACAAGAGTAACAAATGAAGGTACAATAGCTGCTTCAAGCCGACGTGGTGAAATTGGTAGACACGCTATCTTGAGGGGGTAGTGGCGAAAGCTGTACGAGTTCGAGTCTCGTCGTCGGCACCATAGAAATGAAATGAAAAGCCAGCGAAGGTCCTAGTGCCTGAGCTGGCTTTTTGTCGAGGAAGTTTCTGATTGATATTGAGAATCATTCCCATCGATAAACCAACGCATAGCGGCCAATCGTGAACCTCGAAAATTACTTCCCAGTCCTCCTGTTTATTCTTGTCGGCATCGGTGTCGGTGTCGCTCCCCAGCTCCTCGGTCGTCTTCTTGGTCCGCACAAGCCGGACGCTCAAAAAACTTCTCCTTACGAATGCGGTTTCGAAGCATTCGAAGATGCGCGCATGAAGTTCGATGTGCGCTACTACCTGATCGCCATCCTGTTCATCCTGTTTGATCTGGAAACCGCCTTCTTCTTCCCTTGGGGCGTGTCCATGCGTGAGCTGGGCTGGCAAGGTTTCGTCACGATGATGGTCTTCATCGCTGAATTTGTTGTCGGATTTTGGTACATCTGGAAAAAGGGTGCCCTGGATTGGGAGTAAGCCATGTCTATTGAAGGCGTATTGAATGAGGGGTTTGTTACCACCTCGCTGGATAAAGTAATCAACTGGACCCGTACCGGATCCCTGTGGCCCATGACCTTCGGTCTGGCGTGCTGCGCGGTTGAAATGATGCACGTCGGTGCGTCGCGTTACGACCTGGACCGCTTCGGTGCGGTGTTCCGTCCGTCGCCGCGCCAGTCCGACCTGATGATCGTGGCCGGCACCCTGTGCAACAAGATGGCGCCGGCGCTGCGCAAGGTCTACGACCAGATGCCGGAACCGCGCTGGGTGATCTCCATGGGCTCCTGTGCCAATGGTGGCGGCTATTACCACTATTCGTATTCGGTGGTGCGTGGCTGCGATCGCATCGTGCCGGTCGACGTGTATGTGCCGGGTTGCCCGCCGACGGCGGAAGCGCTGCTGTATGGCGTGATCCAGCTGCAGAACAAGATCAAGCGCACCAACACCATCGCGCGCTAAGAGGGCAGTATGACGACAAAATTGGAAACTCTCGAAGCCGCCCTGCGTAATGCGCTTGGAGGGTATCTTCAGAACCTGACCGTGGCCCTCGGTGAAGTCACCGTGGTGGTCAAGGCCGCTGACTACCTGTCGGCCATGCGCGTGCTGCGCGACCATGCCGACACCCGTTTCGAACAATTGCTGGACCTGTGCGGCGTGGATTATTCGACCTATGGCGATGGTGCTTGGGACGGTCCGCGCTTTGCCGTCGTGTCGCACCTGATGTCGATCTCGCACAACTGGCGTGTGCGTGTGCGCGTGTTCGCGCCGGATGACGACCTGCCCATCGTGGCCTCGGTCGATCCGATCTGGAATTCGGCTGGCTGGTACGAGCGTGAAGCCTTCGACTTCTACGGCATCCTCTTCGATGGCCACCCCGACCTGCGCCGCATCCTGACCGACTATGGCTTCATTGGCCACCCGTTCCGCAAGGACTTCCCGGTGTCCGGCTATGTCGAAATGCGTTACGACGCCGAACAGAAACGCGTCATCTATCAACCCGTAACGATCGAGCCGCGCGAAATCACCCCGCGCATCATTCGTGAAGAAAACTACGGGATCAAATAATGGCAGAGATCAAAAACTATACGCTGAACTTCGGTCCCCAGCACCCGGCCGCGCACGGCGTGTTGCGTCTGGTGCTGGAGCTGGATGGTGAAGTCATTCAGCGCGCCGACCCCCACATCGGCCTGCTGCACCGTGGTACCGAAAAGCTGGCCGAACAGAAGACCTTCCTGCAATCCGTGCCTTACATGGATCGCCTGGACTACGTCTCGATGATGAGCAACGAGCACGGTTACGTGCTGGCCATCGAGCGCCTGCTGGGTCTGGAAGTGCCGCTGCGCGCGCAGTACATCCGCGTGATGTTCGACGAAATCACCCGCCTGCTGAACCACCTGATGTGGATCGGCGCGCACGCGCTGGACGTGGGCGCCATGGGCGTGCTGCTGTACGCCTTCCGTGAGCGTGAAGACCTGTTCGACTGCTACGAAGCTGTCTCCGGCGCCCGCATGCACGCGGCTTACTACCGTCCGGGCGGCGTCTACCGCGACCTGCCGGACAGCATGCCGCAGTACAAGGCGTCCATCGTGCGCAACGAGAAGGCCATCCGCGAACTGAACGAAAATCGCCAGGGTTCGCTGCTGGACTTCATCGAAGACTTCACCAATCGTTTCCCGACCTATGTCGACGAATACGAAACCCTGCTGACCGACAACCGTATCTGGAAGCAGCGTCTGGTCGGCGTCGGCGTGGTCTCGCCGGAACGTGCATTGCAGATGGGCTTCACCGGTCCGATGCTGCGTGGCTCGGGCATCGCCTGGGACCTGCGCAAGAAGCAGCCGTATGAAGTGTATGACCTGCTGGACTTCGATATCCCCATCGGCAAGAACGGCGACTGCTACGACCGTTACCTGGTGCGCGTGGCCGAAATGCGCCAGTCCAACCGCATCATCAAGCAATGTGTGGAGTGGCTGCGCAACAATCCGGGTCCGGTCATTACCGACAACCACAAGATCGCGCCTCCCAAACGTGCGGACATGAAGTCCAACATGGAAGACCTGATCCACCACTTCAAGCTGTTCACCGAAGGCTTCCGTGTGCCTGCCGGCGAAGCGTATGCTGCCGTCGAGCATCCCAAGGGTGAATTCGGTATCTATCTGGTCTCCGACGGTGCCAACAAGCCGTACCGCCTGAAGATCCGTGCCCCGGGCTTTGCCCACCTGCAAGCCCTGAACGAAATGGCCAAGGGCCACATGATTGCCGATGCGGTCACCATCATTGGTACGCAAGACATCGTGTTCGGGGAAATCGACCGATAAGTCGAAGTGTAAGAGTCAAGGCGGGCTTCTCAGGAAGCCCGTCAGGTTTGGGGAATATCCAATAACCGCGCAGCACTGATGCGCATGGATGGCCAACGATATGCTGTTAAGTCAAGAAGCCCTTAAGAAAATCGATCGCGAACTCGCGAAATACCCGGCGGACCAGCGCCAGTCTGCGGTCATGTCCGCGCTGCGCATCGCCCAGGTGGAACATGGCTGGCTGCCGGCCGAGCTGCAGCAGGAAATTGCCGACTACATCGGCATGCCCGCCGTGGCCGTGCAGGAAGTCGCGACCTTCTACAACATGTTCAACACCAGCCCGGTGGGCAAGCACAAGATCACCGTGTGCACCAACCTGCCGTGTCTGCTGTCGGGTGGCGAGCGCGCTGCCCATCACCTGAAGCACAAGCTGGGCATCGATTATCGCGAAACCACGGCCGACGGCCAGTTCACGCTGATGGAAGGCGAATGCATGGGCGCTTGCGGCGACGCACCGGTCATGCTGGTCAACAACCATCAAATGTGCAGCTGGATGTCCAACGAAAAGATCGACGCGCTGCTGGAGGAACTGAAGAAATGACCTGCCTGCACGACCGCCACATCAAACCGCTGATCCTCGCCGACCTGAATGGCGAGAACTGGCATCTCGAGGATTACGTCAAGCGCGGCGGCTACGATTCGCTCAAGCGCATCCTCAACGAGAAGATCACTCCGGAACAAGTCATCGCCGACCTCAAGGCCTCGGGCCTGCGTGGCCGCGGCGGTGCGGGTTTCCCGACCGGCCTGAAGTGGAGCTTCATGCCGCGCCAGTTCCCGGGCCAGAAATACCTCGTCTGCAATACAGATGAAGGTGAGCCGGGCACTTTCAAGGACCGTGACATCATTCGTTACAATCCGCACGCATTGATCGAAGGCATGATCATCGGCGGCTACGCAATGGGCATCACGGTCGGCTACAACTACATCCACGGTGAAATCTTCGCCGAGTACGAGCGTTTCGAAGAAGCCCTGGAAGAAGCCCGTGCGGCCGGCTTCCTGGGTGACAACATCCTCGGTACCGGTTTCAGCTTCCAGCTGCATGCGCACCACGGTTATGGCGCCTACATCTGCGGCGAAGAAACCGCGCTGCTGGAGTCGCTGGAAGGCAAGAAGGGCCAGCCGCGCTTCAAGCCGCCGTTCCCGGCCAGCTTCGGCCTGTACGGCAAGCCGACCACCATCAACAACACCGAGACCTTTGCGGCCGTGCCCTTCATCTTCAAGGTAGGCCCGCAGGCCTACGCCGAGATGGGCAAGCCCAACAACGGCGGTACCAAGATCTTCTCGATCTCGGGCGACGTCGAGCGTCCGGGCAACTACGAGATCCCGCTGGGCACCCCGTTCTCCACCTTGCTGGAACTGGCCGGTGGCATGCGCGGCGGCAAAAAGATCAAGGCCGTCATCCCGGGTGGTTCGTCCGCACCGGTGATCCGTGGCGACGTCATGATGGACACCACCATGGACTACGATGCCATCGCCAAGGCCGGCTCGATGCTGGGTTCGGGCGCGGTGATCGTGATGGACGAGACGCGCTGCATGGTCAAGTCGCTGCTGCGCCTGTCCTACTTCTACTATGAAGAATCCTGCGGCCAGTGCACACCGTGCCGCGAAGGCACCGGGTGGATGTACCGCATGGTGGAGCGTATCGAAAACGGTCACGGCAAGATGGAAGATCTGGACGTACTGAACTCGGTAGCCGACAACATCCAGGGCCGCACCATCTGTGCGCTCGGTGATGCAGCGGCGATGCCGGTACGCGCGTTCGTGAAGAATTTCCGCGAAGAGTTCGAATACCACATCGAGCACAAACACTGCCTGGTTCCGGCTTACATCTGAACAGGGCAGGGGATGCTGGCGGGATGCGATAAGCCTTCCGTCGGTATCGTTGGCAAAGAATATTTAGCTTGGGCAAACAGCCATGGTTGAAATCGAAATAGACGGCAAGAAGGTTGAAGTGCAAGAAGGCAGCATGGTCATGGACGCTGCCAACAAGATCGGCACGTACATCCCTCACTTCTGCTATCACAAGAAACTGTCCATCGCGGCCAACTGCCGCATGTGCCTGGTCGAGGTTGAAAAGGCCCCGAAGCCGCTGCCTGCCTGCGCCACGCCGGTCAACAACGGCATGATCGTGCGCACCGCCAGCGACAAGGCGGTCAAGGCCCAGAAGGGCGTGATGGAATTCCTCCTGATCAACCACCCGCTGGATTGCCCCATCTGCGACCAGGGCGGTGAGTGCCAGCTGCAGGATCTGGCCGTCGGTTACGGCGGTTCCTCTTCGCGCTACCAGGAAGAAAAGCGCGTCGTGGAGCCCAAGGACGTTGGTCCGCTGATCTCCATGAAGGAAATGAACCGCTGCATTCACTGCACCCGCTGCGTGCGCTTCGGCCAGGAAGTGGCCGGCGTGATGGAGCTGGGCATGCTGGGCCGCGGTGAACATTCCGAGATCACCACCTTCGTCGGCAAGACCGTGGACTCCGAACTGTCGGGCAACATGATCGACCTGTGCCCGGTCGGTGCGCTGACCTCCAAGCCGTTCCGCTACAGCGCCCGTACCTGGGAACTGTCGCGCCGCAAGTCGGTGAGCCCGCACGACAGCGTCGGTGCCAACCTGATCGTCCAGGTCAAGAATGGCAAGGTCATGCGCGTGCTGCCCTTCGAAAATGAAGAAGTCAACGAGTGCTGGATCTCTGACAAGGACCGTTTCGCTTACGAAGCGCTGGACAGCGATCAACGCCTGACCAAGCCGATGTTGAAGCAGGACGGCAAGTGGCAGGAAGTGGACTGGCAGACTGCGCTGGAATACGTCGCCCACGGCCTGCGCAACATCCGTCACGAACATGGTGCGGACTCGATCGCCGCGCTGGGTACCCCGTACTCCACGCTGGAAGAGCTGAGCCTGCTGCAGAAGCTGGTGCGCGGTATCGGTTCGGACAACGTCGACTTCCGCCTGCGCCAGTCCGACTTCGGCCTGGACGGCCAGATCAAGCCGTGGCTGGGCATGTCCATCGTCGAGTTCTCGCAGCTGAACCGCGTCTTCGTGATCGGTTCCTTCCTGCGCAAGGATCACCCTCTGCTGTCGGCCCGCCTGCGCCAGTCCGCCAAGAGCGGTGCCAAGGTCAGCGTGCTGCACGCCACCGACGACGATCTGCTCATGCCGATCGCCAACAAGATCGTCGCCGCTCCTTCGGCATGGCTGTCCGCCTTGGCCGAAGTGGCCGTGGCCGTGGCTGAAGCCAAGGGTGTGGCTGCCCCCGCCGCCTACGCTGGCGTGGTGGCATCGGACGCTGCCAAGGCAACTGCCGCCAGCCTGCTGTCGGGCGAAGGCCGTGGCGTCTTCCTGGGCAACGCTGCGGTCCAGCATCCGCAAGCTGCGCAACTGCATGCTGCTGCACAGTGGATCGCCGAACAGACCGGTGCCAAGCTGGGCGTGCTGACCGATGGCGGCAACGCCGTGGGCGGCTACCTGGCCAACGCCGTGCCGACTCCGGGCAAGGGTGCCAATGCCGCTGCCGTGTTCGCACAGCCGCGCAAGGCTTACCTGCTGTTGAACGCCGAGCCGGAACTGGACAGCTACGATCCGCAAGCGGCCCGTGCCGCGCTGGGCCAGGCCGAGATGGTCGTGGTGATGTCGGCCTACCAGCACGGTGCCGACTATGCCGACGTGCTGCTGCCGATCGCACCCTTCACCGAAACCGCTGGTACCTTCGTCAATGCCGAAGGCCGTGCACAAAGCTTCAACGGTACCGTCAAGCCGGCCGGCGATGCGCGTCCGGGCTGGAAGGTCCTGCGCGTGCTGGGCAACCTGCTGGAACTGGAAAACTTCGATTACGAAACCGCCGAATCCATCCGCGACGAGCTGCTGGGCAAGGAAACCGACCTGTCGGCGCGCCTGAACAACATCGCCAGCGTGCAAGCGCAGGCTGTGCAAGCCGCCGCCGGTGGCGTCGAGCGTGTGGCGGATGTGCCCATCTACTTCGCTGACGCCATCGCACGCCGTTCACCGCCGCTGCTGGAAACCCGCGACGGCCAGGCGCCCAAGGCGTGGCTGTCGGCTGCTTTAGCTGCCAAGCTGGGTGTGGCCGAAGGCGACAAGGTCAACGTCAAGCAAGGCTCGGGCAGCGCTGCGCTGACCGCCGCCATCGATAAGAAACTGCCGGAAAACGTGGTTCGCGTCGCTGCTGCGCACGCCTCCACCGCTGCACTGGGCGGCATGTTTGGCGCAATCGTCGTGGAGAAAGCGTAAAAATGGATCACCTGATCGCCCAAATCAACAACGTGGGACCGGCGCTGCTGGGTCCGACCCTGTTCACGCTGGTGTGGACTCTGGTCAAGATCCTGGTGGTGATGGTGCCGCTGCTGGTGTGCGTGGCCTACATGACCTACTGGGAGCGCAAGCTGATCGGCTGGATGCACGTGCGTCTGGGCCCGAACCGCGTGGGTCCTGCTGGTCTGCTGCAGCCCATCGCTGACGCCGTCAAGCTGATCTTCAAGGAAATCTCGACCCCGTCCAAGGCCAACAAGGCGCTGTTCTACCTGGCGCCGGTGATGACCATCATGCCGGCGCTGGCCGCCTGGGCCGTGGTGCCGTTCTCGCCGGAACACGTGCTGGCCAACGTCAACGCCGGCCTGCTGTATCTGATGGCCATTACCTCGATGGAAGTCTACGGCATCATCATCGCCGGCTGGGCCTCGAACTCGAAGTACGCCTTCCTGGGTGCAATGCGCGCTTCGGCACAGATGGTGTCCTATGAAATCTCCATGGGCTTCTGCCTGGTGGTGGTGCTGATGGTCACCGGCAGCCTGAACATGACCGACATCGTGCTGGCCCAGACCAAGGGGCAGTTCGCCGGCATGGGCCTGAACTTCCTGTCCTGGAACTGGCTGCCGCTGCTGCCGATCTTCGTGATCTACTTCGTCTCCGGCGTGGCCGAGACCAACCGCCACCCGTTCGACGTGGTGGAAGGTGAATCCGAAATCGTGGCCGGTCACATGATCGAATACTCCGGCATGTCCTTCGCCATGTTCTTCCTGGCCGAATACGCCGCGATGATCCTGATCTCGATCCTGACCGCACTGCTGTTCTTCGGCGGCTGGTCGGCTCCGGTGTCCGCGCTGGACTTCATCCCGGGCTGGATCTGGCTGGGCTTGAAGACCTTCTTCTTCCTGTCGCTGTACGTGTGGATCCGCGCATCGTTCCCGCGCTACCGCTATGACCAGATCATGCGTCTGGGCTGGAAAGTGTTCATCCCGCTGACCCTGGTCTGGCTGGTGGTCGTGGCGATCTGGATCCAGTCGCCCTGGAATATCTGGAAATAAGTTGGAAGGCTGAGGCTAAAAATGGAAGCTATTAAGGATTTTTTCGGCAGCCTGATGCTCCGCGAACTGTTCAAGGGCCTGGCCCTGACCGGTCGCTATCTGTTCAAGCGCAAGATCACCGTGCAGTTCCCCGAGGAAAAGACGCCGATGTCCCCGCGTTTCCGCGGCCTGCATGCGCTGCGCCGTTATCCCAACGGTGAAGAACGCTGCATCGCCTGCAAGCTGTGCGAAGCGGTCTGCCCGGCGATGGCCATCACCATCGAATCCGAGCAGCGTGAGGACGGAACCCGTCGCACCAGCCGCTACGACATCGATCTGACCAAGTGCATCTTCTGCGGTTTCTGCGAAGAGTCCTGCCCGGTCGACTCGATCGTCGAAACGCACATCCTGGAATACCACGGTGAAAAGCGGGGCGACCTGTACTACACCAAGGAAATGCTGCTGGCAGTGGGCGACCGTTACGAAAACGAAATCGCCGCTGCACGTGCGGCCGACGCCGCCTACCGTTGATCGGTGCTGCCGGGTGGCCCTGCGAAATACGGGGCAGCCGGGCAGGGTGGTGCAGGGCTTGCGGCAAGGTGTCGGATGTATTGCGATGGGGTGGCCTGCTGTGCGGTCCCCGTGCTGATTGAATGAACCAACTTCTGGTTGATTATGGAATTTAAAACTGTCTTGTTCTACGTGTTCGCGGTGCTGGTGGTAATCGCCGCCGTTCGCGTCATCACGGCCCGCAACCCGGTGCATGCGGCGCTGTTCCTGGTGCTGTCCTTCTTCTCGGCAGCGGGCCTCTGGATGCTGCTCAAGGCCGAGTTCCTGGCCATCGTGCTGGTGCTGGTCTATGTCGGCGCGGTGATGGTGCTGTTCTTGTTCGTGGTGATGATGCTCGATATCAACATGGACAAGCTGCGCGAAGGCTTCTGGGGCTACTTCCCGCTGGCGGCCACCATCGGCGTGATCATCGTGCTGGAAATGGCGGCCGTGCTGCTCAACAGCTTCTGGGTCTACGAATCGCAGGTGCCGGCCGTCTCCGACACGCTGGGCCAGACCAAGCCGCTGGGCAAGCTGATCTTCACCGAATACGTCTACGCCTTTGAAGTGGCGGCCGTGATCCTGCTGGTGGCCATCGTCGCCGCCGTGGCACTGACCCTGCGCAAGCGCAAGGACAGCAAGTACTTCGATCCGGCCCAGGCCGTCAAGGTCAAGGCATCGGACCGCGTGCGCCTGGTCAGCATGAAGGCCGAATCCACCCGCAATGCACCCGCAGCCGACGCTGCTGCTGCAGCGGCCGACAAGCCGGCCGCCGGTCAACAATCTTAAGAAGGGCGCACAAGAATCATGGCAATCACGCTCTCCCACTACCTGATCATCGGCGCGATCCTGTTCGCGATCTCGATCGTCGGCATTTTCCTGAACCGCAAGAACGTCATCGTCCTGCTGATGGCCATCGAACTGATGCTGCTTGCGGTCAACATGAACTTCATTGCTTTCTCGCATTACCTCGGTGACGCGGGCGGACAGATCTTCGTGTTCTTCATCCTGACCGTAGCTGCGGCTGAGTCCGCCATCGGTCTGGCGATTCTGGTGGTGCTGTTCCGTAACCTGGATACCATCAACGTGGAAGACCTCGACAGCCTCAAGGGCTGAGTCGGCATCCGCAGCGTCCTGTTTTTGTGTTCTGGTTTGAATTTCATTTAAAGATGGGAGGCCCCCTTGCAGCAGCGCTGCGGGCGGGGCAGCCAATAAGCGATAAGGTTCATCATGGCTGGGCAACTTAACCCACATCTTCTTCTTGCTGTACCCCTGGCGCCGCTGGCAGGCTCGGCCATCGCCGGTCTGCTGGGTACCAAATTCTTCGGCAACGTGGTTGGCCGCAAGGTGTCGCATACCGCGACCATCCTGGGCGTGCTGATCGCCGCCATCATCTCCATCCAGACCCTGCTCGCAGTGCTGGACGGCGCGACCTACAACGGTACGCTGTACAACTGGATGACGGTGGCCGGCCTCAAGCTGGAGATCGGCTTCATGGTCGACAGTCTGACCGCGATGATGATGTGCGTGGTGACCTTCGTGTCCCTGATGGTGCACATCTACACCATCGGCTACATGGCCGAAGATGAAGGCTACAACCGCTTCTTCTCCTACATCTCGCTGTTCACCTTCTCCATGCTCATGCTGGTCATGAGCAACAACTTCCTGCAGCTGTTCTTCGGCTGGGAAGCGGTGGGCCTGGTGTCCTACCTGCTGATCGGTTTCTGGTACACCCGCCCGACCGCCATCAAGGCCAACATGAAGGCCTTCCTGGTCAACCGCGTGGGTGACTTCGGCTTCATCCTGGGTATCGGCCTGCTGCTGGCCTATGCCGGTTCGATGAACTACACCGAAGTCTTCGACAAGCGTGCCGAGCTGGCCCAGCTGACCCTGCCGGGTACCGACTGGATGCTGCTGACCGTGGCATGTATCTGCCTGTTCGTGGGTGCCATGGGCAAGTCGGCCCAGTTCCCGCTGCACGTCTGGCTGCCGGACTCGATGGAAGGCCCGACCCCGATTTCCGCGCTGATCCACGCCGCCACCATGGTGACGGCCGGTATCTTCATGGTGACCCGCATGTCGCCGCTGTTCGAACTGTCCGACACCGCGCTGTCCTTCATCCTGGTGATCGGTGCCATCACGGCGCTGTTCATGGGCTTCCTGGGCACCATGCAGAACGACATCAAGCGTGTGGTCGCTTACTCCACGCTGTCGCAGCTGGGTTACATGACCGTGGCGCTGGGTGCGTCGGCCTACTCGGTGGCCGTGTTCCACCTGATGACCCACGCCTTCTTCAAAGCACTGCTGTTCCTGGGTGCCGGTTCGGTCATCATCGGCATGCACCACGACCAGGACATGCGCAACATGGGCGGCCTGCGCAAGTACATGCCCATCACCTGGATCACTTCGCTGCTGGGTTCGCTGGCGCTGATCGGCACCCCGTTCTTCTCGGGCTTCTACTCCAAGGATTCGATCATCGAAGCCGCGGCCGAGTCGCACCTGGCCGGTTCGGGCTTCGCGTATTTCGCCGTGCTGGCCAGCGTCTTCGTGACGGCCTTCTACTCCTTCCGCATGTATTTCATGGTCTTCCATGGCAAGGAGCGCTTCGGCCAGGCGCACGGCCATGACGATCACCACGCTCCGGCTGCGGCCCACGGCGTGCATGACGACCATGCGCACGATGCCCACGACGATCACGGCCATGATGAGCACCATCACGGCCTGGCTCCGGGCCAGAAGCCGCACGAGTCGCCGCTGGTGGTGACCCTGCCGCTGATCCTGCTGGCCATTCCCTCGGTCATCGTCGGTTTCTTCGCGATCTCGCCGATGCTGTATGGCGACTTCTTCAAGGGCGTGATCTTCTTCGGTGAAAACCACAAGGTCATGGAAGAACTGGCCCACGAATACCACGGCCCGGTGGCCATGGTGCTGCACGCCTTCACCAGCGCGCCGCTGTGGCTGGCCATTGCCGGTGTGGTCGTGGCGTACTACTGCTACATGATCAACCCGCGCGTGCCGGCCTGGTTCAAGGAAAAGTTCAGCATCATCTACACCATCCTGGACAACAAGTACTACATGGACAAGTTCAACGAAGTCGTCTTCGCCGGCGGTGCCCGCCTGCTGGGCAGCGGACTGTCCACCGTGGGCGACCGTGGCATCATCGACGGCCTGTTCGTCAACGGCAGCGCCAAGGTCGTCGGCTGGTTCTCGAAATTCACGCGTCTCTGGCAGTCCGGTTACATCTATCACTATGCGTTCGTGATGATCATCGGGGTGCTGGGTTTCCTGGTGTGGTTCATGCCGTTCCCGTTCGCCAAATAAGCTGTCCGAGTAAATAACAACCATGATGCAGTCAACATTTCCCATCTTGAGCCTCGCGATCTGGGTACCGATCGTCTTCGGCATCCTCGTCCTGGCACTGGGCCGCGACAGCAATCCGGGCCTGACCCGCTGGCTGGCGCTGTTCGGGTCGCTGGTCGGCCTGGTCGTTACTTTCCCGCTGATCCAGCACTTCGATCCGCTGGCGCACGGTTACCAGTTCGTCGAAAAGACGCCCTGGATCGACCGCTTCAGCATCAGCTACTTCCTCGGGCTGGACGGCATCTCGCTGTGGTTCGTGCCGCTGACCGCCTTCATCACGGTCATCGTGGTGCTGGCCGGCTGGGTGGTGATCCAGAAGCGCGTGGCCCAGTACATGGGTGCCTTCCTGATCCTCTCCGGCATCATGATCGGCGTGTTCTCCTCGCTGGATGCGATGCTGTTCTACGCCTTCTTCGAAGCGACCCTGATCCCGATGTTCATCATCGTGGGCGTCTGGGGCGGCGACAACCGCGTGTATGCAGCCTTCAAGCTGTTCCTGTACACGCTGCTGGGTTCGCTGCTGATGCTCATCGCCCTGATCTACCTGTACTACGTGTCGGGCGGCAGCTTCGAGATCCCGACCTGGCATCAGGTGCCGCTGTCGATGATGGAACAGAAGATCCTGTTCTTCGCCTTCCTGGCCGCTTTCGCGGTGAAGGTGCCGATGTGGCCGGTGCACACCTGGCTGCCTGACGCCCACGTGCAGGCACCGACCGGTGGCTCCATCGTGCTGGCTGCGATCATGCTGAAGCTGGGTGCTTACGGTTTCCTGCGCTTCTCGCTGCCGATTCTTCCGGACGCCAGCCATGCGCTGTCGGGCTTCATGATCTTCCTGTCGCTGGTGGCCGTGATTTACATCGGTCTGGTAGCCCTGGTCCAGCAGGATATGAAGAAACTGGTCGCCTACTCATCGATCGCCCACATGGGCTTCGTCACCCTGGGCTTCTTCATGTTCAACGACATGGCAGTGCAGGGCGGTATCGTGCAGATGATCTCGCACGGTTTCGTCTCCGGCGCGATGTTCATGTGTATCGGCGTGCTGTATGACCAGATGCACACCCGTGAGATTTCGCAGTACGGCGGTGTGGTCAACAAGATGCCGCGCTTCGCCTTCTTCTTCATCCTGTTCTCGCTGGCCAACTGCGGCCTGCCGGCCACTTCCGGTTTCGTCGGCGAATTCATGGTGATCCTGGGTGCAGTGAAGTTCAATTTCTGGATTGGCCTCCTGGCCGCCACCGCCCTGATCCTGGGCGCGGCGTACTCGCTGTGGCTGGCCAAGCGCGTGATCTTCGGTGCCGTGACCAACCATCACGTGGCTGAACTGGTGGATGTGAATGGCCGCGAGTTCTTCATCCTGGGCCTGCTGGCGATCGCTACCCTGGTCATGGGTATTTATCCCGGCATCATCACCGACAGCATCCAGACCTCGGTGACCGACCTGCTGAAGCACGTGGCGGTCTCCAAGATCAACTGATCTGCGCAGAAGAAGTGAAGGGCGGGGCGCTCGCGTCCCGCCGACAACCAAGCTGGGCAACAACGAGTAACGAGACGAGCCGGTGTGGCATTGCCGGTCGGGCGGCGCGATCAAGGTCGCGACACAAGCGGGCGTACACAAGCGGTAGTAACTAAATGAATAACATGAATCTGATCCCTGTCTATCCGGAAATATTTCTGCTGATCGCGACTTCCGCGATCCTGCTGATCGATATGTTCCTGCCGGAAAGCAAGCGCGTCATCACCTATCTGCTGTCCCTGGCAGCGCTGGTGGTGTGTGCGGTACTGACCTTTGCCGACCTCAACACGGGCGCTACGGTCTACACGTTCAACAACATGTTCGTGTCCGATCCGCTGGCCAACCTGTTGAAGCTGTTCACCTACCTGGGTGTGGGCGTCACGCTCATCTACTCGCGCCAGTACAACACTGCTCGCGGCATCACCGGTGGTCCCCTGGGCGGCGAATATTACGCCCTGGCGCTGTTCGCGCTGCTGGGCCAGATGGTCATGATCTCCGGCAACAGCTTCCTGTCCATCTACCTGGGCCTGGAACTGATGTCGCTGTCGCTGTACGCCCTGGTGGCCCTGCGCCGTGACCACGCCGCTTCGACCGAAGCCGGCATGAAGTACTTCATCCTGGGCGCACTGGCCTCCGGCTTCCTGCTGTACGGCATGTCGATGCTGTACGGTGCGACCGGCGGTGCACTGGAGCTGAACGAAGTCTTCCGCGCCATCGTCTCCGGTACCGTTGACCGCACCCCGCTGGTGTTCGGCATCGTGTTCGTGGTGGCTGGCCTGGCCTTCAAGCTGGGTGCCGTGCCCTTCCACATGTGGGTGCCTGACGTCTACCAAGGTTCGCCCACCCCGGTGACCTTGCTGCTGGGTGCCGCACCGAAGCTGGCGACCTTCGCCATCACCTTCCGTCTGCTGGTCGAAGGCATGCTGCCGCTGGCCGTGGACTGGCAGCAGATGCTGATGGTGCTGGCCGTGCTGTCCATCATCCTGGGCAACGTCACCGCTATCGCACAGACCAACATCAAGCGCATGCTGGCCTACTCGACCATCTCGCACATGGGCTTCATGCTCTTGGGCATGCTGTCGGGCGTGGTAGACGGCAACCTGTTCTCGGCCGTCAACGCCTACAGCTCTTCGCTGTTCTACGCGGTGACCTATGTGATCACTACCCTGGGTTCCTTCGGCGTCATCATCCTGCTGTCGCGCTCGGGCTTCGAAGCTGACACCCTGGACGACTTCAAGGGCCTGAACCAGCGTAGCCCGTGGTTCGCCGCCGTGATGATGATCATGATGTTCTCGCTGGCCGGTATTCCCCCGCTGGTGGGCTTCTACGCCAAGCTGTCGGTGCTGCAGGCCGCCATGGCCACTGGCCAGATCTGGCTGCCGGTGCTGGCCGTGGTCTTCTCGCTGATCGGTGCCTTCTACTACATCCGCGTGGTCAAGGTGATGTATTTCGACGAGCCCACCGACACCAGCAAGATCGTCGCTACGCCTGAAATGCGTGTCGTGCTGAGCTTGAACGGTATCGCCGCCCTGGCCATCGGCCTGTGGCCGGGGCACCTGATGGATGCCTGCACCAACGCCATCGTCAGCACCCTGGCGACCTTCCTCAGCAAGGTCGTGGCGTAAGGAAACAGGGAAATGAACGTTTCCCTGTTCAGCTGGATCGTCATCCTGTTGGCCGCCCTGGCGGCCAATTTGCCTTTCTTCAACCAGCAATTGTTCGGCCTGATTCCGCTGAACAAGGACGCCGCCTGGGTCAAGCCGATCTGGCTGCGGCTGCTGGAACTGGTGGTGCTGTATTTCCTGGTCGGCGTCGCTGCCCATCTGCTGGAAAGCGGCATCGGCAACGTCTTTTCGCAGGGCTGGGAATTCTATGCCATCACCGCTTGTCTGTTCCTGGTGCTGGCCTATCCTGGCTATGTGATGCGATACCTGCGCAAGCAGCACGCCTGAAGCAGCCTGCAAGAGGCGTCGGTCACTGACTGACGCCTTTTTTCTTGGTGCGTGCCGGTCGGGCGCGGCCGGTCGTTTTTCTTCTCCAACCTCATCCCCTCGCACATATCATGGACGCCCATCTCAAAGAGACGCAGAAAGACACTCGCCAGGTTTACGACGGCCATTTCCTCAAGGTCCAAAAGGACACCATCGTGCTCCCGGACGGCAAGGAAACCAGCCGCGAATACATCAAGCACCCCGGTGCAGTCACGGTGCTGCCACTGTTCGAGGACGGCAGCGTGTTGATGGAGCGCCAGTTCCGCTATCCGCTGCACCGGGTCTTCATCGAATTCCCGGCCGGGAAGATCGATCCGGGCGAGGATACGCTGGACTGCGCCAAGCGTGAACTGAAGGAAGAGACCGGTTATACCGCCACCGAATGGCAGTACGTGTGCACCATTCACAATGCCATCGCCTATTCGGATGAACATCTGGTGCTGTATCTGGCGCGTGGCTTGAAAGAGGGCGAGCGGGAGTTGGATGAAGGTGAATTCCTCGACATCTACAAGGCCCCGTTGGCCGAGCTGCTGGAACAGGTACGCAATGGCCAGATCACGGATGTGAAGACCGTGATCGGGGTGTTCTGGCTGGAGAAGATAATCAATGGCAGCTGGACCCCGCCCGAACGCCCGGCCGGCATCTGAGAACTGTGCTGACCCAACGAAAAAAGCCGCATCCCTGACAAGGATGCGGCTTTCGTTTTTGCGAGACAGGGAAGGGCGCTTACATGCCCGAGTAGTTCGGCCCGCCGCCGCCTTCCGGGGTGACCCACACGATATTCTGTGTCGGGTCCTTGATGTCGCAGGTCTTGCAGTGCACGCAGTTCTGCGCGTTGATCTGCAGGCGATCGGAATTGTCCTCGTTCTTGACGAATTCATACACCCCGGCCGGGCAGTAGCGCGATTCCGGGCCGGCGTACTTGGCCAGATTCACCTGCACCGGAACATTCTTGTCCTTCAGCGTCAGGTGCGCGGGCTGGTCTTCACCGTGGTTGGTATTGGAGATGAAGACCGAAGACAGGCGGTCAAAGGTCAGCTTGCCATCCGGCTTGGGATAGGCGATCGGCGCGAAGTCCGAAGCCGGGCGCAGGCATTCGTGGTCGGCGTGGGTATGGCGCAGCGTCCACGGCGCCTTGCCCCCGAAGAGCACCTGGTCGATGCCGACCAGCAGGGTACCGGTGATCAATCCCTTGCTCATCGACGGCTTGAAATTGCGTGCCTTGTGCAGTTCTTCCTTCAGCCAGGAAGCCTCGAAGGCTGCCGGGTAAGCCGCCAGCTCATCGGACTGGCGGTTCTCGCCCAGCGCCGCGAAGGCGGCATCTGCGGCCAGCATGCCGCTCTTGATGGCGGCATGGCTGCCCTTGATGCGCGAGGCATTGAGGAAGCCCGCATCGCAACCCAGCAGGGCGCCACCGGGGAAGACCAGCTTGGGCAGCGATTGCACGCCACCGGCCGTGATGGCACGTGCGCCGTAAGAGATGCGCTTGCCGCCTTCGAAGAACTTGCGGATCTCCGGATGGGTCTTGTAGCGCTGGAATTCCTCGAAGGGCGAAAGATACGGATTCTGGTAGGCCAGTCCTACGACGTAGCCGACGGCGACCTGGTTGTTTTCCAGGTGATACAGGAAGGAGCCGCCGTAGGTGTCATTAGCCAGCGGCCAGCCGGCGGTGTGAACCACCAGGCCGGGCTGGTGCACTTCGGGCTTCACTTCCCACAGTTCCTTGATGCCGATGGCGTAGGTCTGCGGATCGCGTCCGGCATCGAGCTTGTACTTGGCGATCAACTGCTTGCCCAGGTGGCCGCGCGCCCCTTCGGCGAAGAAGGTGTATTTCGCGTGCAGCTCCATGCCCAGCTGGAAGTCTCCGGTGGGTTCGCCTTCCTTGTTGATGCCCAGGTTGCCGGTCGCCACGCCCTTGACCGAGCCGTCCTCGTGATACAGCACTTCGGCCGCCGGGAAGCCGGGGAAGATCTCCACGCCCAGCGCCTCGGCCTGCTGGCCCAGCCAGCGGGTGACATTGGACAGCGAGATCACGTAGTTTCCATGATTCTGGAAGCAGGTCGGCAGCAGCCAGTTGGGGGTCTTGTAGGCCTTGTTCTCGGAGAGGAACAGGAAGCGGTCCTCGGTCACCGGCATGTTCAGGGGCGCGCCTTGTTCCTTCCAGTCGGGGATCAGTTCGGTCAATGCACGCGGGTCCATCACCGCGCCGGAGAGGATGTGGGCACCGACCTCGCTGCCTTTTTCCAGCACGCAGACCGAGACTTCCCGGTTCTGTTGCGCAGCCAGCTGCTTGAGGCGAATCGCTGCCGACAAACCAGCGGGCCCGCCGCCGATGACGACGACGTCATATTCCATCGATTCGCGAGGGCCGTATTGTGCGAGCAAGTCTTGAGAAGAAGTCATGGGTGTCCCGTGTTATGTGAACTGCCTGTTTTTCGAACGATCGTGCTATTGTTAAGTATTTTTCGAAGGAACGCTAGAGGGAACGGCCATTTCGCGGTTTTTTTATTCAACTTCTAGCGTTCATATCTGAAACAATGCACTGCAAGCGGACTGTCCTGCGGGAAAATCGCCCCGCGCCGGAAGCTTGCCGGAGGTGCCGTATTTTATGGGATTTTCTGCGCGAGGCTCATACCGTATTGGCGTGACCTGATAACCCTGTGTTATGCGCGGTCGCTGCGGTGAGGGCGCGTTGGCGAGCAGGGTGACTCGGTAGTGAAGCAGAAAGCCCCAGCGGATGCGGGGCACGGCTGCGTCGTAAATGCGACAGATCTCGCGCGTCGCGCATGAAAAAAATTACATTCATTGATGAATCAAACCGGAAAAGGACCCACGATGAGCAGTCACGAAGCCGCCGCCACCAAGCCTCTGTACGTCTCGCAGCAACGCATTCGCTGGGGCGACATGGACGCCTTCGGCCACGTCAACAACACGCTCTATTTCCGCTTCATGGAGCAGTGCCGCATCGAGTGGCTGGAAGATGTGTTCGGGCCCACCATCGCAGGCGAGGAGGGCCCGGTGATCGTCAATGCGCACTGCAATTTCCGCCGCCAGATGAAGTATCCCGCCAGCATCCTGGTGCAGATGGGCGCGGGGCACCTGGGGCGCACGAGTGTGGAAACTACGTATGTCATCCGCGACGCTGCCGATGAACAGATCATTTATGCTGACGGTGCCGCAAAAATCGTCTGGGTCGATTTCAAGAAAGAGAAATCCACTGCACTGCCTGAGAAGCTGCGACAGCTCCTGACAAGCCTGTAAGTTTGGCGCAAGGAAACTGGGACAGAATCGGCCCGACACTCCCGCAAGGATTCGCCACAGAGCGAAGGGGAGCGGAGAATTCGTTCACACGGAGCGGGTTCCAAAAGCGCTACGCCCGCTCGCGTGCTAGCCAACAATTACATTCTGGAGGATGACATGAGCTACAAGACCCAAGCCTTTGTTGCCGCTGCCCTGATGAGCCTGGCGCTCACTTCGCAGGCTGCGGATCCGATCAAGATCGGCGTTTCCGGCCCTTACACCGGTGGCTCTGCCCCGATGGGCGTGTCCATGCGTGATGGCGTCAAGCTGGCCGTGGCCGAGATCAATGCCGCTGGCGGCGTGCTGGGCCGGCAGATCCAGCTGGTCGAGCGCGACGATGAAGCCAAGAACGAACGCGGCGTGCAGATCGCCCAGGAACTGATCAACAAGGAAAAGGTGGTTGCCACCGTCGGCTTCATCAACACCGGCGTGGCCCTGGCCTCGCAGCGCTTCTACCAGGAAGCCAAGATCCCGGTGATCAACAACGTGGCGACCGGCACCGTGATCACCAAGCAGTTCGAGAAGGAAAAGGACAACTACATCTTCCGCACCTCGGCCGCCGACAAGATCCAGGCCAAGATGATCGCCGATGAAGCGGTTGACAAGCAGAAGTTCACCAAGGTCGCCATCCTGGCCGACTCCACCAACTACGGCCAGCTCGGCCGTGAAGACCTGGAAAAAGTGCTGGCCGACAAGAAGGTCACCCCGGTGGCCGTCGAAAAGTACAACATCAAGGACGTGGACATGACAGCCCAGCTGCTCAAGTCCAAGCAGGGCGGCGCGCAAGCCGTGCTGACCTACGGCATCGGCCCGGAACTGGCGCAGATCGCCAACGGCATGGAAAAGCTGAACTGGCAGGTGCCCATCATCGGCAGCTGGCCGCTGTCGATGGGCAACTTCATCGACAACTCCGGCAAGAACGGCAACGGTGCCCGCATGCCGCAAACCTTCATCCAGGACGGCAACACGCCCAAGCGCAAGGCCTTCATCGAGGCTTACCAGAAGGCCTACAAGGTTGACCGCATGCCTTCGGCCGTCTCGGCTGCCCAGGGCTATGACTCCATCCTGCTGCTGGCCGCTGCCATCAAGCAGGCTGGCACCACTGATGGCGACAAGGTTCGCGCCGCGCTGGAAAACCTGAACACCAAGGTCGAAGGCGTGGTGACCACTTATGACAAGCCGTTCACCCATGACGATCACGAAGCCATCAAGCCTGGCATGGTCGTGATGGGCGAGGTCAAGAACGGCCGCGTCATCCTCGGCAAATAAGAACCGACTCGCTTCACTTCACGTAACGCAGTCGAAGAGGCCAGTCCTTGCGATCCGGGGGCTGGCCTTTTTCACACGATCTGTTGACGAATTTCTAACGGCGCCGGGGGCGGTCGCCGCGGGATCGTTGCAGCTCTACGCCGCCACCCGGCGGTAGCCGCTTCTTGGGAAATACAATGGACATCCTCTTACAACTGGTCTTCTCCGGGATCGCGCTGGGCATGATCTATGCCGTGATCGCCTTCGGTTACCAACTGACCTTTGCCACGTCCGGCACGCTCAATTTCGGCCAGGGTGAAGCCCTGATGCTGGGCGCGCTGGTCGGGCTCTCCGTGGTAGGCAACATCCACGGCGGGCCTTATCTCAACTACTGGCTGATGATCCCCATCGTGCTGGTCTTCGGTGCCCTGCAGGGCATGTTCGTGGAATGGATCGGCGTGCGTCCGGCCATCAAGATCAAGTCCGAATTCGGCTGGATCATGTCCACCATCGCGCTGGCCATCATCTTCAAGAACGTCGCCGAGAACATCTGGGGCAAGGACGACCTGCCGTTCCCGTCGCCCATCTCCGGCACACCCTTCCAGGTCTTCGGTGCCAACGTGCAGCCGATGCAGGTGCTGGTGGTGATCGGTGCCTTGCTCATCATGGCGGCGGTCGAATTGTTCAATCGCAAGTCGATCTACGGCAAGGCCGTAGTGGCCACCTCCAACGACCGCGATGCGGCGGGGTTGATGGGCATCAATACCAGCATGGTGATCACTTTTTCATATGCCCTGTCTTCGGCCACCGCCGCCTTCGCTGGCGTGCTGGTGGCGCCGCTGACGCTGACCGGCGCCACCATGGGCGCGGCACTGGGGCTGAAAGCCTTCGCGGTGGCCATCATTGGTGGCCTGACCTCGGGCATGGGCGCCATCGTCGGCGGCCTGATCCTCGGCGTGGCTGAAACCGTGACCGGTTTCTATATCTCGACCGGCTACAAGGAAGTACCGGGACTGGTGCTGCTGCTGCTGGTGCTGGCGGTGAAACCTGCGGGCCTCTTCGGCAAAACTGCGATCAAGAAGGTCTGACACCATGAACAAGAAAATCCTGCTGCTGTCCTTGCTGGGCATCGCCGCGCTGGGCGGCATTCCCATGGTGGTGCACAACCCGTATTACCTGCACCTGATCGAAACCATCCTCATCTACGCCATCCTGCTGTTCGGGCTCGATATCGTGGTCGGCTACACCGGCCAGGTCTCGCTGGGCCATGCGGGCCTGTTCGGCATCGGCTCCTACGCGGCCGGCGTGTTGTTCTTCAAGCTGGGCCTGCCGATCTTCGTGACGATTCCGGCGGCCATTGCCGTGACTGCCGTCTTCGGTGCCATCCTGGCGCTGCCGGCGCTGCGCGTGACCGGTCCTTACCTGGCCATGGTGACGCTGGCCTTCGGGACCATCATCCAGATCCTGATCAACGAGATGACCTTCCTCACCGAAGGCCCGCTCGGGATCAAGGTCGCCAAGCCGATGCTGGGTGGCGAGAAGATGAACGAAGTGCAGTTCTTCTACTTGGTGGCGATCCTGATGGTGATCTCCATGCTGGTGGTGCATCGCATCCTCAAGTCCAACCTGGGCCGTGCCTTCCAGGCGTTGCGCGACAGTCCGATCGCCTCGGACTGCATGGGCGTGTCGGTGTATCGCTACAAGGTCTATGCCTTCATCATCAGTGCGGCGCTGGCCGGGTTGTCGGGCGCTTTGTATGCGTATTCGGAAGAGTACATCTCGCCCAATACCTACAACTTCGAACTGACCATCCTGTTCCTGCTGGCGGTGATCATGGGTGGCCGCAAGTCGCGCATCGGTTCGCTGATCGGCGCATTGATCGTGGTGATG
The DNA here is from genome assembly GCF_031455335.1 of Herbaspirillum sp. 1173. Lineage (NCBI taxonomy): Bacteria > Pseudomonadati > Pseudomonadota > Betaproteobacteria > Burkholderiales > Oxalobacteraceae > Herbaspirillum > Herbaspirillum sp. 1173. The sequence goes on from NZ_JAVDSP010000008.1 coordinate 105,479, forward strand.
CTGCCCAGCCTGCTGTCGGACATCGCGCTGTTCCGCCAGATCGCCACCGTATTGGCCGTGATCGTGGTGATCGGCGCCGGCGTGCAGCTGGCCAAGGGGACCAAGACCGCGCGCGGCATCGCGGTGCCGGTGGTGGCGACCATCGCCATGGCCGCCTTCTCCTACAAGCTGGAAAACATCACCGACTGGCGCCTGACCATCTTCGGTCTGATGACGCTGTTCGTCGTGTATTACCTGCAGGACGGCATCGTCGGCTTCTGCCGCAACCTGTTCGGCCGCATGCTGACCAAGCACGTGCCCGTGGCCCAGCAGATCGCCGGTGACAAGGAGCGCGCCGTCATCACCACCGACTCCGTCAAGGACGAGGGCGCAACGCTGCTGAAGGTCAACCAGATCCTGATGCAGTTCGGTGGCCTGAAGGCCTTGAACCGGGTTGACCTGGATGTGCGTAAAGGCACCGTGCACGGCCTGATCGGCCCGAACGGCTCGGGCAAGAGCACCATGATGAACGTGTTGACCGGCATCTATCGTCCTACCGATGGCGTGGTGGAATACGACGGTCGCCCGATCTCCGGCAATACGCCTTCGACCATCGCCCTGGGCGGCGTGGCGCGCACTTTCCAGAACGTGCAGCTGTTCGGTGAAATGACGGCCACTGAAAACGTGCTGGTGGGCCTGCACCACACCTTCAACAGCAACGTGGTCGACGTGATGGTCAATACGCCGCGCTACGTGCGCGAAGAGCAGGCCGCACGGGAACGCGCCGCTGCGATCCTGGAATTTGTCGGCTTGGCCAACCTGGCCAACGAGGAGGCGCGCAACCTGCCCTACGGCAAGCAGCGCCTGCTGGAAATCGGCCGTGCGCTGGGCCTGAACCCCAGCCTGCTGCTGCTCGATGAACCGGCCGCCGGCCTGACGGCACCGGACATCAAGGAGCTCGTCGCCATCATCCGCAAGATCCGCGAAGCCGGCATCACCATCATCCTGATCGAACACCACATGGACGTGGTCATGTCGATCTGCGATACCGTCACCGTGCTCGACTTCGGCCAGAAGATCGCCGAAGGCAAGCCGGCCCAGGTCCAGGCTGACCCCAAGGTCATCGAAGCCTACCTCGGCAGTGGCGCAGGCGATGCCCACGACAACCCACCCAGCCCCGCGGGAGCCTGAACATGCTGACCATTTCCAATCTGCACGCCGCTTACGGCAAGGTCGAGGTGCTGCATGGCATTTCGATGGACGTCCCCAAGGGCAAGGTGGTGACCCTGATCGGTTCCAACGGTGCCGGCAAGACCACCACCATGCGCGCCATTTCCGGCATGATCAAACCGAAGGGAGGGGAAGTCACGCTCGGCGGCAAGAACATCACCGGCCTGGACTCGCACCGCATCGCGCGCTACGGCCTGGCGCATTCGCCGGAAGGCCGGCGCGTCTTCGCCACCATGAGCGTGACCGACAACCTGCTGCTGGGCGCTTTCCCGCGCTTTACGCGGGCCCGCCCCAAGGGCGATATCGCGCACGACCTGGAACGCGCCCTGGAGCTGTTCCCGCGCCTGAAGGAGCGGCAGACGCAGCTGGCCGGTACCCTGTCGGGCGGCGAGCAGCAGATGCTGGCCATGGCGCGCGCGGTGATGTTGAACCCCGAAGTGATCCTGCTGGACGAGCCATCGATGGGGCTGGCGCCGATCCTGGTGGATGAGGTCTTCCGCATCATCGTGCGGCTCAAGGAGCAGGGCGTGACCATGCTGCTGGTGGAGCAGTTCGCCGCTGCCGCGCTCAATGTTGCGGACTACGGCTATGTGTTGGAGAATGGCAAGATCTCCGTACACGGACCCGCCGACAAGCTGCAGAACGACCCGGCGGTCAAGGCCGCCTATCTGGGCGGCGGTGCGCATCACTGAGGGCTGCAAGCGAGCAGCATCAGCCATGCGCCTGGCGTGATACTGGGGCTCGCACGTCGCGCAAGCTGATAGCGTGTCCGGTATATTGCGGGGGAGCCATACCCCCTTGAAGGCTGATTCAGGCGCACCCCCCGGTGCGCCTTTTTATTTGCCGTCTGCCCCTTTGGGTGCCGTGTGCAGGTAGGGGGGGGCGGCGGCCGGACGCAATGCGTCAGTACCCAAGCAGAGGAGCGAGCATGTCCGAACGGCAGGACGCGTATATCGAGACCGAGGGCGGAACCCTGCATGCCAGCGTGTGGGGCGGTTCGCCCGAGGCACGCACGCCGATTGTGCTGTTGCACGACTCGCTGGGCTCGGTCGCCTTGTGGCGCGACTTTCCTGCCCGGCTGGCGGCGCAGACCGGACTTCCCGTCATTGCCTATGATCGGGCCGGCTTCGGACTGTCCTCGGTGAGGACGGATGGACTGGCGCTGGATTTCATCTCTGCTGAAGCACCCACGTCGCTGTCCGTGGTCCTGCAGCATTTCGCAGTGGAGAAGGTGATCCTGTTTGGCCACAGCGTCGGCGGTGGCATGGCCGTGTCGGCGGCGGCACAGTGGCCGCAGCGAGTGCTGGCCGTCATCACCGAATCGGCACAAGCCTTCGTGGAGGACCGGACCTTGCAGGGCATTCAGGAGGCGCGAACCCGCTTTGCCGATCCGGCACAACTCGCGCGCCTGGCGAAGTACCACGGCAACGACCTGCAACAAGCGCGCTGGGTGCTCTCGGCGTGGATCGACACCTGGCTCTCGCCTTCCTTTGCGCACTGGTCGCTGGCCCCCATGCTGGAGCGGCTGCGCAGTCCGGTGCTGGCGCTGCATGGCGATCTGGATGAATTTGGCAGTCTCACGCATCCGCGCATGATTGCCAGCCTGCCCGCAGCGTTCCCGGGGCAGGGCGAGTCGCGGGTGCTGGCGCAATGTGGCCATGTCCCGCACCGCGAGCAAGCGGATCAGGTGATGCGGGAAGCCAGGGCGTTCCTGCTGCGCCGCGGCCTCATCTGACCCGTTCGGCCGCCCCGTTCATCGTCATCCTGGTCGGGCGAATGCGTGTGCGCGATCTCAATCGGCAGGATGCTGGCGGCGATACGTCTGCAGTCCCAGCAAATACATCGTGCGAATGAAAAGAGCGCGCGAGCGGTAGGTTTGTTGTGCCAACAGGTCAGCTTCCTCGAATTCCGCCTCATTTAATCGAAAATTCACCAGACGCGTCGTTCCTTTTGCGGGCTTGCGTTCGTTTTGTTGCTTGGGTGCCATAAGATGTCTCCTCGCTGTTGAGCTGAAAGCAACATTCTAGGAGAGGTCCTTTTCATATGTCATCGAATAAGAGTGAATTTTTGACAGTACTTGGCGATCGCCTTGCGCAAGAGCGTGGCCGCTGCGGTCATACCCAGAAATCGGTAGCGGACCAGCTCGATATCACGGCACGTACCCAAATCAAGTACGAGATCGGCGAGACCGCGCCGGACGCTTATTACCTGCACGGCCTGGGGGAGATCGGGATCGATATTACCTATGTGCTGACCGGTGTGCGCGGCAGTACGCCGACCCAGCAGGAGAGCGAGCTGATTGCCTGCTATCGCGCCGTGGATCCGGTGCTGCGCAGTTCCCTGGTTCAGCTCTTGTCGGGCTTGTCGCAGATGGCCAAGACGGGGAAGAAGAAGCGCGATCTGCCAGCAGGGACCGAGGCCAGGCGTATCCGGCCAGGACGGCAGCGCAAGGTCAATGCGATAGCGGCGGACAGCGCAGCTGCTTCGGAGTTGACACCGGTCGTAAGCGGGTATGGCAAGGAGTGAGCCAGTTCTTTCGAAGGAGCAGTCGGCAGGGCAGGACGTGCAAGACAATGAGCCTGAACGCCAGGGGCGCGATCCTTTCGAGGGCTGATACAACAACTTCACACAATGCCGCAGAAACGAAAAAGCACCACGATCGGCTGTGGTGCTTTTCATTGTTGGGGCCATTCGTTTTCAATGACTCAGCAAACCGGCTGATGCTTTTCCTGCGCATGAACTTGTGGAGTTTGTGCGGTGCGCAGGATGCGATGGTTATCGGCACGGTAGTGCTGCTTTGGGTCCGAGATCACGACTTGGCGCGAACGTTGCAACGGCGTTGACTGACTTCTACATCACCATATTTATGAACTGAGATTTCTTGCAGATCTCCGTGCAGATGCTCCTCGCAATATTTGGCCAGAAGATCGAAATAGGGTGCAATGGCAATGAACTTCATGCCTGATTCACTCGCAAGCAGATCTGGAACGCCTTGGCGCTTGCTCTGATCAACAAAGGTGTTCATGTAAGGGGCCTGAGCCAACCCGCCCAGGCTGTACAGCCTGAAAGGCATGTCAGCCTTGTGTCGTCCCAAGAATGGATAGGCTGCTTGAAACGGGAAGCTGCTGGCCCAATTGACGACGGTCGTGGAGGGGAATTCGGTCAAATCTTTTTGGATCCGGGCAACGGTTGACTTTGCGGTATTGGCTTCGATGCAAAGGTTGATGGTGTAAGGGATGAGCACGACAGCCAGCCCGATTATCGCCATGCGTGCACGGCGTGGGGGCACGGGGCCAATCAGGAATGGAGCCGTCAACAGCAGGCCTGCCAAAGGAATATAAACGTGCAAGATCCCCGGTCGGCCCATCAGACCCAATGTGAAAATCCCGGCCAAAAAGATGATCCAGCTGATGAATACCCGACGGCTGGGCAGGACAAACAACATGAACAACGCGGCCAGCATCGGAGCAATCAACTCCTTGTTCCAGAGAAATCTGATTCCAGTCATCGCGTTTGACAAGGAGTTGGCTTGCGTTGGCAAGGGACCCAGTTCGGCCAGCATTTGCTTGAGCTTGTTCACGTCGAGAATATTGAGATCGACGAAGAACCAGTTGATCAGCAAGTCAATATCATTGGTTGAGTAACCATGAGCTTGCAGGATGGCTGGATGCTGCCTGAGCAGAGCACCTGCACCGAAATCGACAATGGGAGAGATAACTTTGCTGGTTTCATTGAATGTCGCCCAACTGGCCGTTTGGTAGGCTTGGTAGTCGACAAGCGCGGCGATCAGAACGGCCGCAAAAAAGGCCCCGATCACGAATTTGGCAACTCGGTCCTGGATCAGGTTGCGCCATGGAACGAGAGGTGCCGAAACCAGCAGTACAAACAACACTTCGCGGCTGCGTATCAGGTAACCGGTAAACAGTAGCACCGCGCCCAGCAAGAGGATCGCTCTGCTGCGCTCCCGAATGAAGACCAACAGGCAAATGACGCCCGCAATACCGAGCAGGCCGGCGTTGATCGTGAATTGCGGGAAAAGCACAGGACGCACGAACAGGAACGCCGCAATCAGCGTACATAAGGTGATGCTCGTCTTCAGCTCACGCAATCCGTAGATCGTCGTCGCCGTGACCACGAATAGCACCCCGATCATGGCAACAGAATAGCCGTCAAGGCCATCGATTGATGGTATTGCTCTGACGAAATGTCCCCAGAGCACATTGGAAAATACAATATTGGGTGAGCCGAATGCAGCAATTCCGTAGCCATGGGCGATCATGGCCATGCCGGCGTCATCGTTACCCCAGTAGGCACCGAAACCTGCAAGCAATACGAAAACCAAGCCGCCGGCAGTCAGCAGCGAGCAAAATATGGATAGAAGCCGGGATTGGCCCTGATCATGCGTCGGGGAAACATTTTTCATTATTGTCCGATCGAAATCCGCGAGTTATCAGTCGCTTCACTGCAAGAGAGTGAGCCTTATAAGGGGGGCGCTGAATTATACTTGTCATCTACGAGACATTGTCAAAACGCAAGAAGAGGCGGGAATTCCAAAGCTTCTCAAACCGTGCCGGGGGAAAGTCACTCATTTTTCTTGTCTTGCCTGCGAATTCTTCGCCAGAGCAAGGCGTTGGCAATGGCCAACAGACAATTTTTATTCATCACAGTGATGACGCGATAGAATTCGGCTGGCGTCAGCCCAGATGAAGACTTATCTATGCATGTTTGCGCGGATGAGCAAACATTCATTTTTTGGACAACGAATGAAACCGCTAAAAGCAATCAACGATTTATTCCGGCACAACGAGCCGCTTGAGCCTGAAATCAGCAAGGTTTTCCAGGATTTTTTGGCACGTGGCTGGTATGTGCTGGGGGCAGAGGTCACTGCGTTCGAGCGAGAGTTCGCCGCATATTGCGGAACGGAGTATGCACTCGGTGTGGCCAACGGCACTGATGCCCTGGAGCTGGCGCTGCGGACGGCAGGCGTTGAGGCGGGCGACCGCGTTGCCTTGGTCGCCAACGCGGGGGGCTATGGCACCTTTGCCGTCAATGCGATAGGGGCCGTACCCGTTTATGTCGATGTGGATGCTTTCAGTTTGAATATGGACGTCCTGGCTTTGGAACGCGCACTGCAGGCCTCCAGCATCAGTGCCATCATCGTGACCCACTTGTATGGGCGGTTGGCCAACATCGAAGAAATTTCGCGCCTCGCAAGAGACCAGGGTGTCAAGCTCATCGAAGATTGCGCACAGGCGCACGGCGCTGTGCGAGATGGAAAAAAAGCAGGATCGTGGGGTGATCTGGCGACGTTCAGTTTCTACCCGACCAAAAATCTCGGTGCGTTGGGTGACGGTGGTGCCTTGACCATGAACGCCCCGGATGTCGCGGAACGCGCCAAGCAACTGCGGCAGTACGGTTGGACACAAAAGTATCGTTCCACGGTGATCGGTGGCAGAAATAGTCGTCTGGACGAAGTACAGGCAGCTATCCTCAGAGTCAAACTGCCGTATCTTGACCGTTGGAATGCCCGCCGCAGGGCCATTTTTGATTTGTACGGCAAGCTTCTCCGTCATCCGCAGATCACGCTGCCGGCTCCTTACGGCCCGGATCATGTTGGCCACTTGTATGTCATCCGCTGCGGACAGCGCGATTCCCTGTCAGCGCATTTGCGCACCATGCAGGTGCCCCATGATATTCATTTTCCCGTGCCCGATCATCGCCAGGAAATGTTCAACGGACGCTTCGCCGCTGATATTCTTCCCGTTACCGAGTCCGCGTGCAATGAAGTGTTGACCTTGCCGTGCTTCCCTGAAATGACCGACGAAGAAGTGGAATGGGTATCGCAGCACGTCAATCAGTGGGAAGCGTGATGTTTTCACTCATTATTCCGGTATATAAAAACGAAAAATCGATTCCAGAACTGGTGAAAGTTGTCGATTCATTGAACCGACAACTGGATGGCAAGATGGAAGTGGTATTTGTCGTCGACGGCAGTCCTGATCGCTCTGCTGAACTGCTGCAATCCCTTTTGCCTTCGCAAAATTTTGCATCCCAGCTGATTCTGCTTTCGCGCAATTTCGGCTCCTTTTCGGCGATCCGGGTGGGCTTGCAAAAAGCCTCTGGGGAATATTTTGCCGTCATGGCAGCCGACCTGCAGGAGCCGCCCGAGCTGGTGTTGCAGTTCTTCGAGATCATGCGTGGCGACGAGTTTGATGTGGTTGTCGGCACCAGGGAGGGGCGGGCTGATCCACTGCGCAATCGGCTGTCTGCCAACCTTTTCTGGTCGATTTATCGCAAGTTCGTGGTTTCGCAAATGCCGGCCGGGGGAGTGGATGTGTTTGGATGCAACCGCGCATTCAGGGATTGTTTGCTCTCATGCGAAGAATCGAACACATCACTGATCGCATTGCTGTTCTGGCTGGGCTTCAGGCGCAAGGAGATTTCTTACAGCCGGCGCGAACGGTCGCACGGTGTATCGGCATGGACGTTGTCCAAAAAAATCAACTATCTGATGGACAGCATCTTCGCGTTTACCGATTTGCCCATCAAGCTGTTGCTGGCACTGGGCGTCGCCGGACTTGCGGTATCGATTCCACTGGGGTTGGTGGTCCTGTTTGCACGGATATCGGGTTTTCTGCATGTCCCGGGCTACGCAACCACGGTGCTGATCGTGCTCTTCTTTGGCGGAGCCAATACACTGGGCCTTGGGCTGGTCGGCTCATACGCCTGGCGCGCTTACGAAAATACCAAGCGGCGTCCACTGGCCATCGTTTTGCGTGATCTGAAATTCCCTGCCGGTCCGCTCCAAAAATAAAAGGAATTACTGATGTCATTTTATGTGCACCCGAATGCGTTGTGCGAGTCTGCTCAAATCGGCGAAAACACCAGGATCTGGGCATTTGCACACATCCTTCCGCAGGCTGTCATTGGTAGCGACTGCAATATCTGCGACGGTGTATTCGTTGAAAACGATGTGGTGGTGGGCGACAGGGTCACCATCAAATGCGGCGTACAGTTATGGGATGGCGTCCATCTGGAGAACGATGTCTTCGTCGGTCCGAATGTGACATTTACCAATGATCTCAGGCCCCGAAGCAAGCAGTATCCTGCGTCTTTCGAGAAGACGCTGGTCTGCGAAGGTGCCTCCATCGGGGCCAATGCGACCATCTTGCCCGGGCTGGTCATTGGACGATCGGCAATGATTGGCGCAGGTGCAGTCGTTACACAGTCCGTTCCCCCCTACGCGATCGTGGTAGGCAACCCTGCCCGTATTACTGGTTACGCCAATTCGGTCGAGGAGGTTACGTCAAGCGACAGCGGCGGCGTCGTCAGCAAAGGCCCGGTGACGCCAACCAACGTGAAAGGCGTCACTCTGCACCGATTCAATCATGTCAAGGATCTGCGTGGCGACTTGTCGGTCGGGGAGTTTGAGCGGGAAATCCCATTTGTTCCCAAACGTTATTTTCTGGTATTTGATGTTCCCAGCGAAAAGACGCGTGGCGAACATGCGCACAAGTCATGTCATCAATTTCTGATTTGTGTGCGTGGACGATGTGCCGTCGTGGCCGATGACGGTACCTCCCGCCAGGAGGTGATGCTGGATTCGCCTGCTACCGGGGTCTATCTGCCGCCCATGACCTGGGGCATACAGTACAAGTACTCTGAAGATGCCATCCTGCTCGTGTTCGCTTCCGATTATTACGATGCGTCGGATTACATACGTGACTACGACGAATTCCTCGCTTTGCTCAGCAACGGATGATGCGTTTTTCCGCACTCAGGCAGAACCGGTTTCTCCGTTTCCTCTTCACTGGCGGGCTCAACACGCTTGCGACTTATGTCTTGTATCTCGCGTTGAAGTTGGTCATTGCTTATCAAGTGGCCTATTTTGTTTCTTACGTATGCGGGATCGTTTTCGCTTACTTCCTGAGCACGTTATTTGTTTTTGAGAAACCGGTCTCATTGCGGACGTTCGTCAGGTTTCCATTGGTCTACGTTGTCCAATACGGCTTGGGTGCGGTGCTTTTGGCGTTCTTTGTCGAAACGCTGGGTTTGTCGCCAAGCGTTTCTCCCTTGCTGGTGATCATTCTCACATTGCCAGTCAGCTTTCTGCTTAGCCGAAGCATCCTGAAGCGTTGAGAGCTGATGCGGCATTACTGTTGAACTGTCTGATGGCAGCTTCGTCGTGATATGCCGTTGGGCTGATTCCACATGAAAAAAGAGCAGCAACGTCTGCGGGGGAATAATGAGCCGATTTCACGAGGGTAGGCGTTTTGCGTCGCTGCATTGCCGTCGATGCGCGGCGATCCATGAAGCACTGGATCGCCATCAAGAGTGGTGGGCATTTGCGCTCGCGGCCATCTTGTTCCTGTTCCTTCATTGGAGCATGAATGTCAGGGTTTTCCCCTACGATGCAGGAGAATATTGGGCGCTTGCGAATCCGTCCACTTTCTTTGATTTTCCTGCGACAACGCGTGGATACTTCTGGCCTCTGCTTTTGCTGCCGGCAAGATGGTTTCAACATATTGGCGCGGAGGCTGCCCTCCTGGCGTTTCGCATCCTGACTTCGTTGGTGTATGGCTTTGCGCTGACAATCATTCTCCCAGCGTTCTACATCCGTATCGTCGGTGGCCGGGTGAATTTCTACAGGCGAATGGTCGTGCCTGTTCTGGTCGCACTCTTGTTTCCCGGTGTGATCGTTTATCCGCTGGCGGATTTGCCCGCCATTCTCTTGCTCTTCGGCGGGCTCAGCTGGCTGGTGTTTGCAACATCGAAAAATCAATTCGGCAAACGCAAGTTGTTTAGCCTGGTGATGGCCGGCATGATGATTGGTGCGGCTTACAACACGCGTACCATCTATCTGTTTTCCATGTTGTGTGTCGTTGTGGCCATTCCCTTTGCGTTCTTCCGCCACGAGGGCATGAAAACCAAGGCCTGGATGCTCTCTGCATTTTTTATCGGCGTGAGTCTGGTGAGCTTGCCGCAGGCGCTGGTCAATCTGCATTCCAAGAAAACCTTCACACCGATGGTGTTGACCGATAACGGCGGCAAGTCATTGTTTGCGCTGCAGCTGATGTGGGGGATCACCTTGCAGCGCTATGAAACGGTAATCGATCCTTCTGTTACACCATCGCGTTTTTATGTTGACCCGGCAGGGCGGCGCATTGCCGAGCTGGAAATGATTGCCAAGGACAAGATTGCGTTGAGCAACTACTTCGCGATTGTCCGAAAGTATCCTGTCGAGTTTGCAGGGATCTACGTTCGCCACTTTATCAACGGCCTCGATCTTCGCGATGGCGAAGTCTATGTAAGAGATGCGAAGAGCGAAGGGAATATCATTTCCCTCTTGAATTTTTTGGTGGTATTGGCAGCGCTGTACGGTTTTTTTAGCCACCGTCTTCATTGCCGTGCTGCGCCGGACGCGAGTGCCGAAGATGGGATGCTGCCCCATATCACTCAAGAGAAATCACCTTGGATCTGGATTGGAATCATTTTATTGCCGGTAATGGCGATCATTCCGGGCGCGGTCGAGACCCGCTTCTTTTTGCCGCTCCAATTGCTTTTCTATTGCAGTATTGCATTCAATGTCATTCTGCCGGATGCGTGGAAGACAATGCGCTTGCGGAAATGGTTTGTCTGGTCGGTGCTGCTGGTGATGTTGGCGTCCCAAGTCGCGATTACCTCTTCGACCATGGGTACAAGGCAATATGCATCCCCGGACATGTATCGCTGAACTGAAAACGGCGCTTACGGAACGTCAGAACCTTTTGGGAAAAATACAAAATCGATGTTAAACAATTCTGCCAGCAAAATCCTGTTGCTGAAGTCTGCGGCGCTCCTCATGGCGATCGGGTTTGCCTATTTTGCTTTCACTCAGCAATACCGCGCCATTTTCGATCCTTGCAATTGCGCCGATGCCTACGCCTATACAAAAATAGGTCAGCTCTATGCCGAGCACGGCTTTGCGCTGCACGAATGGAGCAAGCTACGTCTTTACGCTTATCCCTTGTTCATTGCCGCTGTTGATATCGCGGCCAGCTGGCTTGCAGTTGACCAGGGAATCGCGCTGTTCGCGGTGCAGTTGGCAGTCTATTTTTCGGCGGTGATTCTGTTATCGGGAAACCTGACAAAACTGGTTTCGCTGCGGGTAGGAAATCTGGTTTTCTTTGCTCTGACAGCAAATGTATTTCTTTATCCGTATCTCGCCATTTCTCTGTCCGACGGCATGTCCGTAAGCCTTCTGATCTTTATCGCCGCGTTGATCGTCCACATGCAATCGTCAGGGTTGAGTGCAGCCCGGGTATTCCTGATGGGCGTGCTGCTCGGATTGGGCATCATGGTGCGCCCGGCCAATCTTTATTGGCTGGCCATGCCCGTGGTCTTGCTTGGCTTGTTCGCATGGAGTGAACGTCAAGGTCGCGGGTGGCATCTCCTGCGTTTCGGCGCAGCTTTGCTGCTGGGTTTCTTCCTTGCAGTGCTGCCGCAGATCATCATCAACTATCACTTTTTCGATGAGCTTACGTTCCTTCCGGTCTTCAAGCTTGGTTCGTTTCAGATCAGGTCAGGAATATTGATGATCAAATATGGAACGAACATGACCGGGAACGGGCCGCCAGCCATGGTGTACCCGAATATCTGGTTCAATAACGCGGTACCCGACCTGTCCTGGTACTTCCTCCATCCGTGGCTGGGTGTGCGCACGATGTTCTTGCATCTCTTCAGCGCGCTCGATTTCGACTATCTGTTTTGCTACATCTACGACCTGCGTCCGAAATACCGTCCAGTGCTTTTCTTGTATTCCCAAACCGTCTTGTTCTGGGGCGTTGTCGGTTTTTTTGCTGCGGCAAGAGATATCCGTGTCTGGGAGCAACGCGGTGGTACGAAGCCCAGGGCAAGCGTTGTGTTCATGGCGTTGCTTCTTGCGGCAGTATTGGGCTGGTGTGCGGTCACCTCGATTTCCGCCGTTGAAAACAGGTTCTCATTGCCCATGGTTGCGATCTTGCTTCCGCTGGCAGCCTGGGCACTGATCGGACACCGGTGGGAGAACAGACGTAGCTTGATCCTGTGCGGGTCGTTGTTCTGCTGCTATCTCATCTTTGCCGCATGGGTGTCTTACACGATTTCGTCACTGGTTGTTTTGCCCAATGGTTGATCGGCTTTACGTGCCACAGTCAAGCTGATCGAATCGAATGCTGCAGCCATACGACGCTACGTATGGCTGCCAGATTTCAGCAGGTTGGCCCTTCCTGGGCGAAAAAGATGGGGAGGGTGCCGACGGGGAGATGACTGCAGCTGAATAGCGTGAACCGAGGCGCTGCATTCAGTTCGGCTGGAAAAAGAAAAAGGCCTCGCGAAGCGAGGCCTTTTGAGTTTGGTGGGGCGTCACAGATTCGAACTGTGGACCTACGGATTAAGAGTCCGCTGCTCTACCAGCTGAGCTAACGCCCCGTGGTGTTCCTGAAACGATCAGGCCAACCGGGAAGTGAAAAAGGCCTCGGGTTGAGAGGCCTTTTGAAATTTTGGTGGGGCGTCACAGATTCGAACTGTGGACCTACGGATTAAGAGTCCGCTGCTCTACCAGCTGAGCTAACGCCCCGTTGCTGCACTTCGTTGTTGCCTCAGTGCTGCAAGAGAGAGCGCATTATAGGAGGGAGGTCGGGGTGGTGCAAGCTTTTTTTGAGAAAAGATGAAAATATTTTATCTCTTCGGCGTCCACGCCACGCCTGGCCTCGTTTTTACATCGCTTGCCTTATAACCCCGATTTGATGCCATTGACCCAGGACTTGGCCGGCAGCCTGGTCTGGCTCTCGATGAGTGCCGCACGCGCATACAACTCGGGGAAATCGAACGTCACCGCGCCCTTGAAGGCCAGTGCCACCACGTTGCCGTCATGGACTTCCGGCAGCGACACCACGGTATCGAAGGCATATTCCATGGCCCGCAGGTTCTTGCCATAGCTCGGATGATCGCCAAAGAGATTGACCGTCATCACGCCGCCCGGTGCCAGACTGTCATAGCAGGCCTGGTAAAACTCGGGAGTGTCCAGCACCGGCCCGCGTGCGGTGGCGTCGTAGAGATCGACCTGCAGGGCATCGATGATGCCGTGCGTGGCAGCATGGACGATGAAATCCATGGCATCGCTTTCGATGAGCATCAGCCGTTCGTCCGGCTCGGGCAGCTTGAACATGCTGTGGCAGATGGCGATGACGGCCGGATTCAGCTCCACCGCCGTCACTTGTGCCTGCGGGAATTGCCGGTAGCTGAACTTGGTCAGCGCGCCGGTTCCTAGCCCGAGTTGCACGATATGGCGCGGCGTGCGGTTGAAGAGCATCCAGGCCATCATCTGCTGGGCGTACTCCAGCTCGATCCAGTCGGGCTTGCGAATGCGCATCGCGCCCTGTACCCATTCGGTGCCGAAATGCAGATAACGTACGCCTTCCAGCTCGGAGAGCGTGACCGGGGCATATTTCGGTTTGCGCGGTTTGCTGGCGTCGGCTTCCAGCTGGTGACGGCGACGATTGGGGCCGGCCTTGGTATTGGCCTGGGCTTCGATGGATTTTCTTCGGATGAGCATGATATGAATGAAACGGCGCGGCAGCCGGGGAGGCGGCCTGCGGATGCCGAATGATACCTTGCCTTGGGAGCCTGCCAGTGGCCGCTGCACGCTTTGCGCATATCGACATGCGAATTCATTCCTTCTGCCGGGCGCGCGCGTATGTGAGGATGCGGACCTCATCATTTCCGGAGTTACCATGCCATTGGCTGCAATCATCAAGCGCATCGCCGGCGCTGCTGCGCTGACGCTGGTCCTGGCACCGCACGGCGCCAGCGCACAGGACAAGCACAAGATCAAGGTCGGCATCTCGGTCGGCAGTGCCGAAGCCATCTTCGACGTCGTCAAGAAAGTCGCCGCACGTGACGGCCTGGAGATCCAGACCGTGGTCTTCAGTGACTACCTCCAGCCCAATGCGGCACTGGCCTCCGGCGACCTCGATGCCAATGCCTTCCAGCATCGTCCCTACCTGGAAAGCCAGATTGCAGCACGTGGCTACAAGATCGTGCCGGTCGGCCTGACCATCACGGCCCCGCTGGGCATTTACTCGCGCAAGTTCAAGTCGGTGGACCAACTGCCCAACGGTGCGCAGGTTGGCATCCAGAATGATCCCTCCAACGGCAACCGTGCGCTCCTGCTGCTGCAGAAAGCCGGCCTCATCAAGCTCAAGCCGGGCGTGGGCGAAAACGGCGTCAATGCCACTCCGCTGGACATCATCGACAACCCGCGCAAGCTCAAGCTGATCGAACTGGATGCGGCGCAGCTGCCACGTTCGCTGGACGACCTGGCGGCTGCCTCGATCAACAATGACTACGCCTACAAGGCCGGTCTGTCCCTGCAGAAGGACACCATCGCCGTGGAAGATCCGCGCGGCCGTTACGCCAACATCATCGCCACCCGCGTCGAGGACAAGGACAAGCCCTGGGCCAGGAAGCTGGTGCAGGCCTACCAGTCGGAAGAAGTGCGCAAGTTCATCGAGACCGAGTTCAAGGGATCGCTGGTGCCGGCGTTCTGAATTCCGCCCCAAGCGTAGCTCTGTGCACCGCCCGCCGTGTGGCCGGGCGGTTTTTTTTGTGCGTTTCCCGTCGGGGTGGTGCGCTGGCGGCCGGTGCTCCATTACACTTGCGCCATGTTCAAGAACCTCATCCTCTGCCTGAAGCTGGCCATCGTCTTCTGCGCCATCGTGTTTTTCGCGAAGGCGTTGCAGTATTTGATCTTCAATGGCGGGTTTTCGGGGGAGTTTTATGACTATCTGTTCTTCCGGAAGTGAAATCGGCCCGGCATTGTCCATCAGCCCTTGTTGAATGAGTGATCGCGCGTTGCCAAGCTCTTCCAGCGGGCCAGCTTGTCCTCATACGCCAACGCCGCATGCGCCGGACTGCTCGACGGCAACACCACCACCCGATAGTTTTCCGCCTTGGCGCCCAGTGCCTTGATCCCGATCTTGCCGGCGGTGCCGCCATTGAAAGCGATGGTCTCCAATGCCGGAAGCCTGGCGATCAGCGCCAGCAAATCATTGCCGCTGTGATCCCGGATTTCGCTGTCGAGACTGCCGATGCGCCTGGCCTGGGCGATCACGTCCCACAGGCCGATGCGATGCTGCAGCAAGGTGGCAAGCCTGGCGGCATAGTCCATCGCGTAAAGGTCAACCCCGATCACTTCGCCCACCAGTCGCCAGAAGGCATTGCGCGGATGGCCGTAATACTGCCGGATCGCCAGCGAAGCCGTTCCCGGCAGGCTGCCCAGGATCAGGATGCGCGTATCCTGCGCCACTACCGGCGCAAAGCTGGCCAGCAAGGGATCAGTAGTGCCCGTATCGGCAGCGCGGGTGGCATCATGGGCAGACGAAGGGGAGGCGGCAAAGGAGCGGCGAGCAGGCATGTAAATGGCCGGGATGAAAAGAATTTCAGCAAGCTCCATCGGCCTCGCCATCCGGGCACAATGGCGCGGCTGCAGAAGCGTCAGGCTTGCGGCAAAATGCACAAGAATTCACATCTTAGCGTAAGCTGCCCAGGCGTCACGCGCCGGGCCATTCACACAAGGGATACAGAACATGACAGACAAGGTCATCATCGTCACCGGCGGCAGCCGTGGCATCGGCGCGGCCACCGCGTTGCTGGCGGGCCAGCGCGGCTACGCAGTGTGCGTCAACTACGTGTCCAACCGCGAGGCCGCCGAGTCGGTGGCCGGGCAGATCCGTGCCGCGGGCGGCCGCGCCATTACCGTCGCCGGCGATGTCTCCAAAGAGGAGGACGTGCTGCGCCTCTTCACCACCACCGACCAGGAGCTGGGCCGAGTCACCGCCCTGGTCAACAATGCCGGCATCCTGGATCACCAGTCGCGCCTGGACGCCATGAGCGCCGAACGCATCACCCGGGTGCTGGTCGCCAACGTCACCGGCAGCCTGCTGTGCGCGCGCGAGGCGGTCAAGCGCATGTCCACCCGCCACGGCGGGCAGGGCGGGGCCATCGTCAACCTGTCGTCGATGGCTGCCAAGCTGGGTGGCCCGGGTGAATACGTGGACTACGCCGCCTCAAAGGGTGCCATCGATGCCTTCACCATCGGCCTGGCCAAGGAAGTGGCGGCCGAGGGCATCCGCGTCAACGCCGTGCGTCCCGGCCTGATCTACACCGATATCCACGCCAGCGGCGGCGAGGCGGGCCGTGTCGACCGGCTCAAGGATGCCGTCCCCATGAAGCGTGGCGGCACTGCCGAGGAAGTGGCTCACGCCATCCTGTGGCTGCTGTCGGATGAATCTTCCTACGCCACGGGGACTTTCATCGACGTTTCCGGTGGCCGCTGAACGTCTGGCCGGCCATTGATCAGGGAGCTCACCATGGACAGCACCGTTTCACCGCGCCGCATCGATGTACTGCTGGCCCGCTATGCCGAGAGCCATCGCCATCCGATGAATGAACTGATCCACTGCATCTGCGTGCCGGCCATCGTGTTTTCGCTGCTGGGGCTGTGCTGGATCGTGTCGCCAGCCGTGGCCCTGCTGGTGGCTGCCGCTACGCTGGCCTGGTATCTGCGCCTGTCGCCGCCCTTTGCGGTGGGCATGCTGGCCATGTCGGCGGTAATGCTGGTGGTGCTGGCGCGGCTGCCCTTGGGAGCGGTCCTGCCGGTCTCGGCCACGGTTTTCGTACTGGCCTGGATCGGCCAGTTCATCGGCCACCGCATTGAAGGCAAAAAGCCATCCTTCTTCGAGGACCTGCGTTTTCTGCTGGTCGGGCCCTTGTTTGTGCTGGCTTTCCTGTACCGGCGTTGGCACATCGCCTACTGAAGACGTCCTTGCGGTAACGATTGTCGACGCGCGGCCTCTTTGTATTAAGATGTAAAGGAATGTGTGCTTCCGCGCCGGATGCGCGATCATGTTGCGTTCGCGCGGACGCTCGAATCCCCCCGCTGCCCGGAGACGGGCCAAACAGTTCTCAGTCGGAGTTTTTAGTATGAAGAAATTGATTGTGATCGCAGCCCTGGGCTCCCTGGTAGCCGGCTGCGCAGTAACCCCCAACTCGGCCAGCGTATACAACACCCGCCAGGCGCAGGGTGAGCAGACCGTGCGCATGGGCGTGGTCGAGTCGATCCGCAACGTCACCATCGACAAGGGTTCGAGCGGTGTCGGTACCCTCGGCGGCGCAGCATTGGGCGGCATTGCGGCCGGTTCCAACATCGGCGGCGGCAATGGTGCCCTGGCGGCCGGTATCGTGGGCGCGCTGGCAGGTGGCGTTCTGGGCAACCAGGCCGAAGCCCACCTGAACAACCGTCCTGGCCTGGAAATCACCGTGCGCCTGGATAACGGCGAGCTGCGTGCCATCACCCAGGATGCAGATGAACCTTTCCGCATCGGTGAACGCGTGCGTCTGCTGTCCAACGGCCGTACCACCCGCGTGACGCACTGATTTTTGCGAAGCGTATGAAGAAGCAGGGCTGCGGCCCTGCTTTTTTTTCGGCCTTTTTGCCTGTTGCTTCACCTCTTTGGCAGCGGACCTGCAATTTCTGAGCGGGCATCAGGAGCCAGCTGCCTCATCTTTCGGCTCAGGCTTGCGCACCTTGAGCAACCACATGTAGATCACCGTCTGCAGCAGCGCCACCGTACTGCCGATGATCACTTCCCCCACCCGCATCAAGGCCAGGTGCAGTTCCTGGCTCAAGCCATTGCCGCTGAAGGCCGCCGACAGCAGGATCACCACGGTCGCCGGCCCCAGCCGCCAGTTGCTCGGATAGTTCTGCAGCAGCATGGCTACCACCACCGCTGCGGTCAGCGCCACCAGCATGGCCAGGAAGGTCGGCCCGAACACTACCAGCGCGATGCAGGAAACGATGCAGCCCGAAATCGTGTTGATCAGCCGCGCCCGGAAATTGGCCTTGGCTACCGTCATGTCCGGCTCGGTCACGATGATGAGCGAAATCATGGCCCAGTAGGGCTCCTCGATGCCCAGCGCGCGCAGCCCGTACCACAAGATAAGGCAGCCGGAGAGGATCTTGACCAGATAGGCGAGGGCGTTCTTGCGGGGATTGATGAAGTGCAATTCCATAGGCCGATGTTAACCAGCCAGCATCGTGGCTGCAAGCCGATATGAATGAAAACGCCGCCTGCGAGTTTCCCCGCAGGCGGCGCTGCTGCCATCAAGCCATGACGGCCTGACGGCACGGTCCGGCAGATGAACGAACTTACTTGGCGGCCATGGCCAGCAGCATGTCGTTCAAGCGCTTCACGAAGCTGGCCGGATCAGCCAGTGCACCGCCTTCAGCCAGCAGGGCCTGGTCATACAGGATGTGCGACCAGTCGTCGAAGCGCGCTTCTTCGTATTTCAGGCGCTGCACCAGCGGGTGGTCCGGGTTGATTTCCAGCGTGGGCTTGGATTCCGGTGCCGCCTGGCCGGCTGCCTTCAACATGCGCACCAGGTTGCCCGACAGCTCGTTCTCGTCGGCCACCAGGCAAGCCGGGGAATCGGTCAGGCGGAAGGTCACGCGCACTTCCTTGGCCTTGTCGCCCAGGGCGGTCTTCATCTTCTCGACCAGCTCCTTGTACTCGGCTTGCGTCTCTTCGTGCTGCTTCTTCTCGGCTTCGTTCTCCAGCTGGCCCAGGTCCAGGCCACCCTTGGCCACCGAGGCCAGTTCCTTGCCTTCGAACTCGGTCAGGAAGGACAGCATCCACTCGTCCACGCGGTCGGTCAGCAGCAGTACTTCCACACCCTTCTTGCGGAAGATTTCCAGGTGCGGGCTGTTCTTGGCGGCCTGGTACGTCTCGGCAGTGACGTAGTAGATCTTGTCCTGGCCTTCCTTCATGCGGGCCACATAATCGGCCAGCGAAACATTCTGCACATCGCTGTCATTGTGGGTGGACGCAAAGCGCAGCAGCTTGGCGATGCGCTCCTTGTTGGCCGCATCCTCGCCGATGCCTTCCTTCAACACCTGGCCGAACTCGGTCCAGAAGGTGGTGTACTTGTCCTTCTGCGCCTGGTCTTCGCTGTTGGCCAGCTCTTCCAGCAGGCTCAGCACGCGCTTGGCCGAACCGTCGCGGATGGCGCGCACGTCGCGCGACTCCTGCAGGATCTCGCGCGAGACGTTCAGCGGCAGGTCGGCCGAATCGATCACGCCCTTGACGAAGCGCAGGTACACCGGCATCAGCTGCTCGGCATCGTCCATGATGAACACGCGCTTGACGTACAGCTTGATGCCGCCGCGCTTGTTGCGGTCCCACAGGTCAAACGGGGCGCGCGCCGGGATGTAGAGCAGCTGCGTGTATTCGCTGCGGCCTTCCACGCGGTTGTGGGTGTACGCGAGGGGAGCCCCGAAGTCGTGCGAGACGTGCTTGTAGAACTCTTCATATTGCTCGGGCGTGACCTCCGACTTGCTGCGCGTCCACAGAGCGCTGGCCTGGTTGACCGTCTCCAGCTCGTCCTTCTGCACGGTTTCCTTCTTTTCCTCATCCCATTCTTCCTTGTTCATCAGGATCGGCAGGGAGATGTGGTCGGAATACTTGCGGATGATGGACTTCAGTTGCCAAGCGGAGAGGAATTCATCTTCGCCTTCACGCAGGTGAAGAATGATGTCGGTGCCACGGCCCGGCTTGGTGATCTGCTCGATGGAGAAGTCGCCCGCGCCTTCGGATTCCCAGCGCACGCCTTCGGAGGCGGGGGTGCCGGCACGGCGCGTCTCGACCGTGATGCGGTCGGCGATGATGAAGCCCGAATAGAAGCCCACGCCGAACTGGCCGATCAGGGCGGCATCCTTCTGCTGGTCGCCCGACAGGCGCGAGAAGAATTCCTTGGTACCCGACTTGGCGATGGTGCCCAGGTGCGAGATGGCCTCATCCCGGTTCATGCCGATGCCGTTGTCGGAGATGGTGATGGTGCGCGCCGCCTTGTCGAAGCTGATCTTGATCTTCAGTTCCGGATCGTCCTCGAACAGGCTGCCATTGTTGATGGCCTCGAAGCGCAGCTTGTCGGCCGCATCGGAGGCGTTGGAGACCAGCTCGCGCAGGAAGATTTCCTTGTTCGAATACAGCGAGTGGATCATCAATTGCAGCAGTTGCTTGACTTCGGCCTGGAAGCCCATGGTCTGTTTTTCGGTTGCCATGTGGTTGTCCTTAATTGAAGAAATGGATGAGTGAAATAGGCAGAGGTAATCGTCTGTGGGCAGGATATAGGGAGAGACTTGTGGTTTTTCAACCGCAATTTTTGGTGTTTTTGTTCACTTTGTGAGCATTCGCGTATTTCCTGATGGCATGTCTGCAACAAGCTGACCATAATTGCCGAAGTTAACTTTTATCAAGTCAATTGAAATTAAACGATTTTTCCGGGCTATTTGTAATTGAGTTGCAATCCGCCGGTGATAAAATTGTTTTAACAAAATGGTAACAAATTCGATCGGACTGATCGAACGGATGTGCAAGCCGGCGCTCCCTCATAAAAAGAACAGGAGTCTCCCCGGCTTGATGACGGGAATCGCAGCGAGGGCTGCCGATTCTTTCCTGGGATGCGGGTTGGGTAGGGGAGGCCGGTGGGATACCGGCTGATCGTGTTGATGAGAGTTCTCAAAAGCAAGCGTTTCATACTGGGCGTTTCATTGGGCTTGGCCGCGCATTCCGCGCCCCAGGCGGCTGACAAGCCGCCAGCCGACGCCGTCATAATGCAAACCACACCGGCCGCGCCGGCCACCTTCGACAACAAACTGGATGCTCCGCCGCAAATCCGGCTGGGTGCCGATCCTGCCGGCCCATCGGCGACGGACTACCGCCTGCCGGGTTTGCCGGCCGACACCCCGCCGCCCTCGACCCAGGATGAAATCCTGCTGTTGCTGCGCCAGTCCGATCCGAGCTTCTCGGGCAATCAGATCGTGCTGCCGCAAATCAGCATCGTCACCGAGGGCGAGACCGTCCCGGACCTGAGCCTGCGCAGCGTGCTCGACCTGGCGCTCAACAACAGTTACAGCTACGCCGCCACTTCCGCGCAAGCGGACCAGGCGCGCTATGCCTCCAAGGCCACGGCCGGCCAGCTCGGCCCGACGCTGGACCTGCGGGCGCAGAAGGGCAATGAATATTCGTCGCCGTCTTCGGTGATCGATCCCAATACCGGCCTGATCCAGCGCGCCTCGTACCACAAGCGCTGGGACGTGACGCTGATCGGCCGCCAGCCCATTTTCGCGCCCGGTTCGTATTACGACTACCGCAAGAGCAGCTCGCTGGCCGACGCCGCCGACCTGCGCCGCGACGATGCCCGCGAGACCCTGTATTACAACGCCATCAAGGCGTATTACGACGTCATGCGCGCCTACGCCACGCTGTCGTTCTCGCGCAGCTACGCCCAGCGCATGGGCGCCTTGCTGGATTACATGAGCAAGCGCCTCGAAGGCGGCGGTGCCAGCCGCATCGACTTCGAACGCGTGCGCGGCCGCTCGCTCACGGCCCAGTCCGCCGTGGCCGAGGCCGAAGGCGCGCTGGAGAGCGCCATGGTGTCGCTGAACCAGATCACCGGCCGCAAGATCGAGCAGATCGAAGTGCCGGACCACATGATGCCGACCGTGCCGGATACCTCCAAGCTGGCCCTGCAGGATGTCTACGAGACCAACCCCGGCGTGCGTGCCGCGCGGCGCGACGTGGATGCGGCCAACCAGGAACTGAAATCGGCGCGCGCCAAGTTCTCGCCCACGCTGGCCCTGGAATGGACCCAGACCAAGACCCGTGGTGCAGGCGGTGCCATCGATACCACCGACAACACCTTGCAGCTGACCACCGACCGCCGCCTGATGATGGTGGTGAGCATGAACCTGCTCAATGGCGGCTCGGACATGTATTACAGCAAGCAGGCCGGTGCCAAGTACGTGGAAAAGAGCAACACCGCGCTCGACCTGGAACGCAAATTGCGTGAGCAGATCGAGATCAATTACCGCACCCTGGGCGCGGTGAGAAAGCGCATGGAGATTTCGCGCCAGGCCTATCTCACCAATGCCAACGTGGCCGATGTCTTCCTGGAACAGCTCTCCACCGGCAGCAAGCAATTGCTGGATGTGCTGGACGCCTACCAGCAGGCCTACCAGGCGCGCATGGACTTTGCCAACCTGTTGTTCCAGCAGGCCGATATCAGCTATCAGATCCTGCGCAACACCGGTCGCGCATCGGCACTGGAAACCCTGCCCACGCGGGCGGCCAACAAGACGGGGGAATGATGGAGGGCGGCAAGGAACAGAATTTCTGGCCAGGCTTCGTGGACGCGCTGTCCAACGTGGTGCTGGTGATGATCTTCGTGGTGGTGGTGTTCGTGGTGACGCTGTTCTACTACTCGCAGAAGCTGGCGCAGATGAAGGTCAGCAAGCTGATCTCGCAGGGCCAGACGCAGGTCGTGGGTGAATCCAAAGCCAGGAAGACCGACACCATTGCCACCGCCGACAGCACCAGCATCAACAGTGCCGAAACGCCCGGCGAGCGCGAGAAGGCGCAGGAAATCGAACAGCTCAAGCGCGAGGTGGCCAGCCTCAAAGCCAAGCTGGCCGCGCCGCCCCTGCAGTCCGACAACGGCAGCCTGCGCAGCGCTGCCGCACCCTCCAGCCCCAATGCGATCCAGGTCAAGACCGAACCCAACGACAAGGAAGTCGCGCCCGGCCTGCGCATCGATGCCAACGAAAAAGCGGTGACCCTGAACTTCGATGCCGATTCTACCCAGTTGAATGACGAGGGCAGCAAAGCGCTGGACAAGAGCATCGGCGACTGGGTGCGCCGCGCCAAGTCCAGCCAGGGCAAGATCGTCGTCACCGGCGTGATCGGCAGCGGTGCCTACAGCGAGAGCCGGCGGCGTGCCTACTATCGCACCGTTGCGGTCCGCAATTACCTGATCGATGCCGGGGTGGACAAGGAACGCGTCACCAGCCGCGTAGCCACCGATGAAAACGGCAGCGGCAATGATGCGCGCGTGATCGTGCAATACCAGGCCTCGGCAAAATGACGCTCTCGCTCAAGCCCGGCACCGGCCACGGGATCAGTTCCCGTGGCAAGGGCTTCATGCGCCGCGTGGCACCGCGCCTGGACCGCCGCTTGGGCGAGCTGCAGGCCATGCCGCGTCCGCGCCTGGCAGTGCTGGCCTGCACGCTGCTGCTGGCCTTGCTGGTGATCTGGTCGATGCTGGCGCCCATCGATATGGTGGTGCGCGGCAGTGGCCGCATCGTCGCCTCCGAACACAACCAGGTCATCCAGCATCTGGAAGGCGGCATCGTCTCCGCCATCCTGGTGCGCGAGGGCGCGGTGGTCAGGAAGGGCCAGACCCTGATCTCGATTGCCGACGTGCGTGCCAATGCCGATCTCGGTGAAGGCCGCGTCAAGATCCTCGGCCTGCGTGCCAAGATCGCCCGCCTCTCGGCCGAAGCGGCAGGGGCTGCGAGCCTGCAGATGCCGGCTGACCTCGACCGCGATGATCCCGCTGTCCAAAGCGAGCAGGCCGCCTTCGCCGCGCGCTCGGCCAAGCTCATGCAGGAAATGTCGGTGCTGCGCGAGCAGGCCGCGCAACGCCAGGCCGAGCTGGGCGAAGCGGTCAGCCGCCAGAAGAGCCAGGCCAGCGAACTGGACCTGGCACAGCGCCAGTACAAGCTGATCCACAACATGCTCGAGCGCAATGCCGCCTCGCAGCTGGAAGACATCCAGGCCGCCGCCCGCGTGCAGGATGCGCAGAGCAAGCTCTCGGCCAACGATGCCATGATCCCGCGCCTGAAAGCGGCCATCGCCGAATCGCAGGCCAAGATGGGCGAAGCCTCATCGCGCTTCCGTTCGGATGCCCGCGCCGAACTCACTGCGGCGGAAACCGAACTGGCACGCCTGCAGGAAGAAATCAAATCGCGCAACGACCGCGTCTCGCGTTCGGAAGTGAAAGCGCCCATGGATGGCGTGGTCAACCGCGTGATGATCAATACCGTGGGTGGCGTGGTGCGGCCCGGCGACCCCATCATCGAGATGACCCCCAGCGACGACAAGCTGGTCATTGAAGCCCGCATCTCCCCAACTGACCGCGCCGAACTGGCCACCGGGGCCAAGGCGCGCGTGAAGGTCTCGGCCTATGACTACGGCGTGTATGGCGCCATGGAAGGCGTGGTCACCGAGATCAGCGCCGACACCGTCCCCGATGAAAACAATCCGCGCGGCGAGCGCAGCTACCGCATCAAGATCGCCGTCCAGCGCGGCGACAACGATCTGCAGCGCAAGCTGGCCCTGATGCCCGGCATGACCGCCAGCGCCGACATCATCGTCGGCCGCCGCACGGTGTGGCAGTACCTGATGTCGCCGCTGTCGCGCTTCGGCCAAGGTGCCCTGCGGGAGCCGCGATGAACTGCGCCGCACTGCCTGAAGTGCTTTATTGCTCGCTGCAAAGCCACATCCACCAAGGCTTTGCGGCGGTTGACGTTTTCTGCACCATCCACTTTCCCTGCGTTCTTTTCTCCGGAACCTCGCACGTATGAAAAACCTTCGCCAGTTCTACGCACTTGCCGCCATCCCGACGCTCCTGCTGCTGTTGGGCGCTTTCCTGTTCCGGGGATTCGTGGGGCATGCGATCCAGATCAATCCCTTCCTGAACCTGTTCATCATCGCGGTGGCGGTGTTCGGCATTGCGCTGATCTTCTACAACCTGTACCGCGTCAACTGGGAATACGACAAGCTGATCCAGTTCTACGACCGTACCAAGGCCGGCGAATCGATGGAAAGCCTGGTGAAGGCGCCTGAATTCGAAGGCACCGAGATCGGCCAGGTGCTGGTGTCCGTGGCCAGCACCAAGGGCCGGCTGACTTCCCGTATCGAACAGGAAACCATCGAAGGCTCGCTGCACGACCTGCGCGCGCACCTCGAAGCCAAGACCGAATTCCCGCAATTCCTGACCGGCTTCATGATCGCGCTGGGTCTGCTCGGTACCTTCATCGGCCTGCTGGAAACCCTGGTCAGCACCGCCGCCCTGATCGACGGCTTCGGCAAGGCCAGCACGGCCGGCGACATGGATGCCTCCTTCATGCACCTGGTGGCCGACCTGCAAAAGCCGCTGGCCTCGATGGGCACCGCCTTCTCGGCCTCGATGTTCGGCCTGATCGGCTCGCTCGCGCTGGGCCTGACCCTGACGCCGCTGCGCGCGGCCAGCAAGAAGCTGGTCACGCGCGCCCGCGAATGCATCAGCGACATGGTGCAGCACGTGGTGCATGACATGAGCGGCCCGGCGGCCACGCAGCGCCAGGGCGTCTCCGAAACCTTCCTCGCCGAATTCCTGCAGGATCTGATGGTGCTGCAGCGCGAATCCATCATGGCCGCGCGCAACAGTTCGGAAGCCTCGCTGCAGGCCGGCATCAAGCTCGAAGGCCTGAACGACCGCCTCAACAACATCGTCCAGCTCTTCAACGACAGCATGGAAGAATCGCGCAGCCTGCGCCAGCTGGTGGCCTTCGGCCCGCGCATGCACGAGACCGCACAGCAGACGCTGGAAGAAATCCGCAACGTCGGCCAGTTGATCAACACCAAGATCACCTCCGCCCGCGATCTCTCCGACAGCCTGTCCTCGCTGGAAGAACGCCTCTCGGTCAATGGCGACATCGCCAACCGCACCTTCGAAGTGATGCCGCAGATCGTTTCCACCATCCAGGCCGGCCAGCTGGCGCTGTCCACCGCGCTCAGTTCGCTGCAGGCGCAGCAGGGCGAGATCTCCAACATGAACGAAAAGAATGCGCAGAACATCGCGCAGCTGCCGGCACTGCTGAACCAGATCTCGGTACGCCTGGCCGACGAGATGGGAGCAATCCAGTACCAGGGCGAACTGCAGGCCACCGTGGCCGCGCGCCTGAACGAACTGGGCAACACCATCGGCGAGAACTCCAGCAACATGGCGCGCGATGCGCTCTCCGCACGCCAGCTGCAGATCGACCTGGCCAAGCACATGGCGATGCAGAACGACCGCGTCAAGAACCTGGGCGCCATCCCGCAATCGCTGACCTCCATCACCGAAGCCCTGATGCGCCAGAACATCAACTGGCAGACCGTCATCGACGAGATGCGTACCGGCCGCCAGACAATGGTCAAGGACCTGCGCCTGGAACTGCGCGAAGCGATCCGCGAAATCACCGCCACCAACCGCGGCGGCCAGGCCTGATCGCGGTCTGACCACGAACGCCACGCACCATGAACGCCAGCGAACAGGTCCACATCGATCAGCCGCAAGTCCGCACGGACCTGCGCGCCGATCCCACTTACCTGACGCTGCTGCGCGCCTATGGCAGCCGCTTCGTCGAGATCATCGTGGCCGGCATCCTGGTCAACCTGCTGGGCCTGCTGATGCCGCTGTATTCGCGGCTGATCTACGACAAGGTACTGGGCAACCACATCCCGGAAACGCTCTGGGCGCTGACGCTGGGCATGCTGCTCTTCATCGGCCTGGAGCTGGTATTGCGCATCATCCGCGTGTATTACACCGAGCAACTGGCCGGCCGCCTGGATGGCGAATTCGATGAAGTCTCGGCACGCCGCCTGCTGACGGCCAAGGTACAAGCACCGGTGGGCGTGGTGCTGGCGCGTTACCGTGATCTCTCGGCCGCACGCGACCTGCTCTCGTCCAACTACATGCTGCTGCTGGTGGACCTGCCGTTCCTCGCGCTGTACCTGGTGGTGCTTGGCCTCATCGGCGGCCACATGGTGTGGGTGCTGCTGGTGGGCGGGGCGCTGCTGGTCGGCATGCAGCTGCTGCTCAAAGTTCCGGCCAATGACTATGCGCATGCGGCCATGAAGGCCGGTACCGGCAAGGTGGACAAGCTGGCCAGCATCGTCTACGGCATGGAAACGCTCAAGACCACGCCGCTGCAGGACCGCCTCATGCGCGCCTTCCTGGCCGATGCCGGTGCCAATGCCGTAGCCCAGGCCAAGAGCCGCTTCTGGATGAATACCAGCTATGCCATCTCCACCGTGGGCTACACCTTCATTGCGGTGGCCACGCTGGTGGTGGGCGTCTATCTGGTGGAAGACAACCTGCTCACCGTTGGCGCGCTGATCGCCTGCTCGCTGCTGATCAGCCGCGCCACCACGGTGCTGTCGTCGCTGGCGGCACTCCTGGGCCGCATCGAGATGTTCCGCCGCGCCCGTGCCGAATTTGACCAGCTGTTCGAAGAGCAGAAAGAGACGCCGGCCGCTGATGTGCTGCGCCAGGAAATGCGCGGCCTGATTCAGGTCGGCAATCTGCTGCTGCACCTGGACCACAAAGAAAACACCACCCTGAAGAACATCTCGCTGACCATCCAGCCTGGCGAGAAGGTCGGCCTGGTGGGCCGCTCGGGCTCCGGCAAATCCACGCTGCTGCGTGCCCTGGCGGGCCTGCACAAGCCCGACGAAGGGCATGTGCTCATCGATGGCGTGGCCGTGACGGCCTATGCCCCCGAGGTACGGATGCGCTGCATCGGCTTCAAGCCGCAGGAACCTTTCCTGTTCGATGGCACGGTAGCGGCCAACATCTTCGTGGGCGACCGCGTGCCGGGGCAGGTCTATGAAGCGGCGCTGGCGGTGTCCTCGCTGGATGACCTGATCGCGCGCGGCGAGCTGCGCCTGGACCAGGCCATCAAGGCCCCCGGCAATCTCTCCGGCGGCCAGCGCCAGATGGTGGCACTGGCGCGCGTGATCGCCTGCACCCCGCGCATCCTGCTGCTGGACGAACCGACTACCGGCGTGGACCAGCAGACCGAGGCCCGCATCATCGAGCGGCTGGCGGCGTATGCCGGCCCGCGCACGCTGGTGGTGGCCACCCATAGCCCGGCGCTGTTGCGCCACGTGGACCGCATCATCGTCATCGACGGCGGGCGCATCGTGGCAGACGGACCGCGCGACCAGATTTTGCAGTGACGCTGCCCGGCAGGGTCACCCCGAACCAGATTCAGTTTCAGATTCAGATTCAGATTCGACATCCGAACGATCTTCGATAGCGAGGAAACATGGCAACCGCAAGCTCATCACAAGCGAACTCCGCGGACAAGGTAGCAGGACCCGTGCGCGTGGTCATGCCCGACCAGGCCGGCAGCTTCCAGGTCAGCGCCAACCGCGCGGCCGTGCAGCACGTGCAGGTGGTCGACGTGGACATGGTGCTGCACATGGCCGACGGCACCAAGGTGGTGCTGGCCGGCGGGGCCATGGAAGCCATGGACGACAAGTCCAAGGTCAGGTTCGCCGACACCAGCGCCGATACCGGCAAGCTGCTCGATACCGTGGGCAAGATCTCGCTCAAGCCGAACGACCAGTCGCGCGTGCTCAATTCCGATCCGGTCGCCTCTGCACCCAACGTGGCCCCGGCCCAGCAGGTCACGGTGGACCGCAACTCGGCCAGCGTCGGCAGTGAAGGCGCGACCCAGTTCGCCCAGATCATCAGTGACAACGCCGCCTCGCTGACCAGCAGCAGCGGCACCGGCAAGACCGCCAATTCCACCGGCCCGCTGACGGCCGGCGACACCAGCCATTCGACCGTGACCAGCACGGCGGCCGCCGCAGCGGCCTCGCAATCGCAGCCGACCACGCAACCGGTCCAGCCGCAATCGGTGATTGCCCAGACCGCCAATCCCAACGCCAACGAAGCGCCGGTCAAGCCGGTGGAGCCGCAACTGCCGCCGGAACGTCCGGGCAGCAAGCCGTCCACCATCGTGGTCGATCCCTCACAACCGTCGATGGCGATCAAGCTGGTCAACCTGGCCACCACCACCCAGACCGGCGACACGCTCTTGGGCAGCGGCGGCATTCCGGTCTCGGCCACCGACGCCGGCCTGCCGCTGCAGTTCAGCACCCAGGTCATCAATGCGCCCGACAGCGTGCATACCATCTACGCGGCGGGCAACAACGCCGGTACCTTCATCAAGGTGTTCGACGTCACCATCACCGGCAATGGCACGGTGCTGTCGGTGACGGTCTCGGGCGTGCCGGCGGGGATGTCCATCGTCAACGGTACTGACCTCGGTGGCGGACGTTTCCAGATGACGGTGGCGGCCGGCCAGACCGACTTCCCGTTACAGTTCCAGTACAGTACGGTGGAAGCCAATTCAGCCTCACCGGTACACCAGGCCTTCGATCTGAGCTTCAGTACCGTGGTGGCCACCTCCAATGGCCAGCTCACCCTCAACGACACGCGCCACGTGGCCATCAAGGATGCCACCGGCTATGGCGACCTGAGCTATCTCGATCCGGCCACCGGCGACCCGGTACTGGTCCTGCCGGCCCAGGGCCTGCCGCACGAGATCCATGCCGGCAATGGCGGCGTGACCGTCTATGGCAGCAACGCCAATGACGTGATCTATGGCGGCACCGGCAACGACGTCCTCATCGGCGGCACCGGCAATACCTTCTTCGAGGGCGGCGCGGGTGCCGACCAGATCGTGGGCGGCGTCAACAGCACCGGCACCAATGTCAACACGGCCAGCTATGCCGGGTCATCGGCTGGCGTGACGGTCAACCTGGTGACCGGCACCGGCACCGGCGGCGATGCCCAGGGCGACCAGCTGAGCAACATCCAGAACCTGCGCGGCAGTGCCTTCAGCGATACCTTCGTCGCCAACGCGGCGGTCAATCGACTGGACGGTGGCAGCGGCGGGTCCGATACAGTGTCGTACGCTTCCTCGAACAGTGCCGTGACAGTCAACCTGGTCACCGGCACCGGTACGGGCGGATACGCGCAGGGCGATACCTATACACATATCCAGAACGTCATCGGCAGCGACTACAACGACATCTTCATCGCCAGTGGCGAGGCCAATCGTTTTGATGGCGGATCGGGCTCCAATGCGGTGTCCTACGCCAGCTCCAATGCCGGCGTGAACGTCAACCTGCAAAGCGGCGTGGGCAGTGGCGGAGCGGCGGCGGGGGATACCTACGTCCGCATCCAGAACGTGATCGGTACCGCCTTCAACGATACCTTCGTCGGCAGCGCCGACGCCAACAGCTTCGACGGCGGCAGCGGCGGCAGCGATACCGTCAGCTATGCCGGCTCGACGGCCGGCGTGTCGATCAACTTCGTGTCCGGACGCGGCACCGGCGGCTATGCTGAAGGCGACACTTACAACCACATCCAGAATGCGGTCGGCTCGGCCTTCGATGACGTCTTCATCGCCGGCGTGGACAGCGTGCACTTCGATGGCGGCAGCGGTGGCTCCGATACCGTGAACTACGGTGCCTCCACCGGCGCGGTCACGGTGAACATGATCACCATGAGCGGCAGCGGCGGCTACGCGCAGAACAATACCTACACCAACATCCAGAACATCGTCGGCAGCTCCTACTCCGATACCTTCATCGCCAGTGCCGCCGCCAACAATTTCAACGGCGGACTGGGCGGCTCGGATACGGTCAGCTATGCCAACTCCAATGCCGCAGTGACGGTCGACCTGACCCACACCGACGGCACCGGCACCTCCGGCGGCTATGCCCAGGGCGACGTGCTGGCGCATATCCAGAATCTGATCGGCAGCGCCTTCAACGACACCTTCATTGCCAGCGCCGACGTCAACAATTTCAACGGCGGCGGTGGCTCCAACACGGTCAGCTACATCTTCTCGACCGGTGGCGTGACGGTCGATCTGACCAATGCCATCGGCACCGGTACCGGCGGTTACTACGCGGCGGGCGACTCCTTCAGCAACATTCAGAACCTGATCGGCAGCGCCTATGACGACACCTTCGTGGCGAGCGCCGACGCCAATACCTTTGATGGCGCGGGCTCCAACCACAACCGCGTCAGCTATGCCGCCTCTACCACCGCAGTGACGGTGGACCTGAACTTCACCGATGGCACCGGCACGTCCGGTGGCTATGCGCAGGGTGACAAGCTCTCCAACATCCAGGATCTCACCGGCGGTGTCGGCAATGACACCTTCGTGGCCAGTGCAGCGGCCAACAACTTCGACGGCGGGGCCGGCTCGAACCGGGTCAGCTATGCCGCATCGAACGCCGGGGTCACGGTGGACCTGGTATTGGGCAGCGGCAGCGGCGGCTATGCCGACAACGATACCTACGTCAACATCCAGAACGTCACCGGCAGCACCGGCAACGACACCTTCATCGCCAGCCTGGCGGCCAACGACTTCGTCGGCGGGGGCGGCACCAATACGGTCAGCTACGCCAAGGCCAGCGACGGCAACGGCGTCACCGTGGACCTGTTCCATGGCACCGGCAGCAACGGCTTTGCGGGCGGTGATACCTACAGCGGCATCCAGAACGTGATCGGCTCGGCCTACGATGACACCTTCATCGCCGACAACAACACCAACGTCTTCGCTGGCGGGCTCGGTTCCAATACGGTCAGCTACGCCTTCTCGACGGCAGCCGTCACCGTCAACCTGGTGACCGGCAGTGGCAGTGGCGGCTTTGCCGCAGGCGATACCTACACCGGCATCCAGAACGTGATCGGCTCCTCGCTGGACGATGTGATCATCGCCAGCAGCGAAGCCAACAGCATCGATGGCGGCACCAGTACGGCCAGCTCGCACAACCGCGTCAGCTATGCCAGCTCGGATGCCGCGGTCACGGTGGACCTGAGCTTCAGCAACGGTAGCGGCACCTTCGGTGGCTATGCGGCCGGCGACAAGCTGGTCAACGTGCAGGACCTCACCGGCAGCATCTACGACGACACCTTCGTCGCCAGTCTTGCGGCCAACAATTTCGACGGCGGCACGGGCTCGCTGCACAACCGCGTCAGCTATGCCCACTCGACTGCCAGCGAGACCATCAACCTCTTCACCAGCAGCGGCAGCGGCACCTATGCGGCCGGCGATACCTACACCAACATCCAGGATGTGACCGGCGGTTCGGGCGATGACCTCATCATCGCCAACGTGGCTGCCAACTTCATTGATGGCGGCAGCAGCACGGCCAGTTCGCACAATCGCGTGAGCTACGTCAACTCGACCGTGGCCGAGACCGTGGACCTGTTCAATGGCGTGGGCACGGGCGGTACGGGCAGCCTGGCCAATGGCGATACCTACGTCAATATCCAGGACGTGACCGGCGGCAGCGCCGATGACACCTTCATCGCCAATGCCGCGGCCAACAATTTCGATGGCAGCGGCGGCACGCACAACCGCGTCAGCTATGCCAATTCCAGTGTCGATGAAACGGTCAACCTGATCACCGGCCAGGGGAGTGGCGGTACCGGCAGCCTGGCCGCAGGCGATACCTACACCAACATCCAGGACGCTACCGGCGGCAGCGGCAACGACACGTTCTACGGCAATGCCGTGGCCAACCGTTTCGATGGCGGTGGCGGCAGCCACAACCGGGTCGACTACAGCGGTTCCACCGTGTCCGAATCGGTGAACCTGTTCACCGGGACCGGCACGGGCAGCACCGGCAGCCTGGCCAATGGCGATACCTACACCAACATCCAGGACGTGACCGGCGGTACCGCCGATGACGTCTTCACGGCCAGCGCGGCGGCCAACAATTTCGATGGCGGCACCGGCTCGTTGCACAACCGGGTGAGCTATACCAATTCCACCGTTGACGAAACCGTCAACCTGGTGACCGGACTGGGCAGTGGCGGCACCGGCAGCCTGGCCAATGGCGACACCTACGTCAACATTCAGGACGTCACCGGCGGCGGTGGCAACGACACCTTCTACGGCAACACTGCCGCCAACAATTTCGATGGCGGCGGCGGCAGCCACAACCGGGTCAGCTACAGCACCTCCACCGTCGCGGAGACGATCAACCTGTTCACCGGCAATGGCACGGGCAGCACCGGCAGCCTGGCCAATGGCGATACCTACACCAACATCCAGGACGCCACCGGCGGTTCGGCTGACGATCTCTTCGTGGCCAGCGCGGCGGCCAACTATTTCGATGGCGGCACCAGCACGGCCAGTTCGCACAACCGCGTCAGCTATGTCAACTCCGCAGCTGACGAAACCATCAACCTCTTCACGGGACTGGGCAGCGGCACGCTTGCCGCCGGCGACACCTACACCAACATCCAGGATGCGACCGGTGGCAGTGGCAACGACACCTTCTACGGCAACAGTGCGTCCAACAATTTTGATGGCGGTGGCGGCACGCACAACCGGGTCAATTATTCCAACTCCACGGCCGACGAAACCGTCAACCTGATCGCAGGCACCGGCAGCGGCGGCACCAACAGCCTGGCCAATGGCGATACCTACACCAACATTCAGGACGTGACCGGTGGCAGCGGCAATGACACCTTCTACGGTACGACGGCCGCCAACTTCTTCGATGGCGGGGGCGGCAGCCACAACCGCGTCAACTACAGCAGCTCCACCGTGGCTGAAACGGTCAACCTGTTCAACGGCACCGGCAGCGGCGGCGCGAACAGCCTGGCCAATGGCGATACCTATGCCAACATCCAGGATGTCACGGGCGGCTCGGCCGATGACGTCTTCATCGCCAACAGCGCGGCCAACTTCTTCGACGGCGGTACCAGTACGTCGACCTCGCACAACCTGGTCAGCTATGCCAATTCCAGCGCCGACGAAACCGTGAACCTGGTCACCGGCACCGGCAGTGGCGGCACGGGCAGCCTGGCCAATGGCGATACCTACATCAACATCCAGGATGTCACCGGTGGTGGCGGCAACGACACCTTCTACGGCAACAGCGCGGCCAACAAATTCGATGGCGGTGGCGGCACCCACAACCGCGTCAACTACAGCACCTCGACCGTCTCGGAAACCATCAACCTGTTCAACGGCACCGGCAGCGGTGGCGCGAACAGTCTGGCCGACGGCGATACCTACACCAACATCCAGGATGCCACCGGCGGTACCGCCGATGACGTCTTCATCGCCAGTGCGGCGGCCAACGCGCTCGATGGCGGCACCGGTTCGCTGCACAACCGCGTGAGCTACGTCAACTCGACCGCCGATGAAACCATCAACCTGCTCACCGGTACCGGCAGCGGCGGCACGGGCAGCCTGGCCAACGGCGATACTTACGCCAACATCCAGGATGCCACCGGCGGCAGCGGTAACGACACCATCGTGGCCAGCCAGGCGGTGAACTTCCTGGACGGCGGCGCTGGTTCCAATACGGTCAGCTATGCGGGTACGCCGAGCAGCAACGGCTCCACCGGCGTGACGGTGAATCTTTCGACCGGTATCGGCAGCGGCAACTACGCCCAGGGCGATACCTATGCCAACATCCAGAACGTGATCGGCAGCGCCTGGGCCGATACCCTGACCGGTTACGCGACGGCCGGCGTCACTTCGGTGCTGACCGGCGGCCAGGGGGCCGACAGCCTCACTGCGGTGGTGGCCAACCGTGCCGACACCTACGCCTCGTATGCCGGTTCGTCAGCGGGTGTGAGCATCAACCTGCAGGCCGGTACCGGCACCGGTGGCGATGCCCAGGGCGATACGCTGTTCAACATCGACAACGTCATCGGCAGCAGTCTCAACGACACCTTCTTCGCCAGCGCCAATGCCAACAAGTTCAACGGCGGCGCGGGTGGTTCCGATACGGTCAACTATTCGCTCTCCACCAGCAGCGACAGCACTGGCGTGACGGTGAACCTGTCCACCGGCGTGGGCAGCGGCAACTATGCGCAGGGCGACACTTACACCGCCATCCAGAACGTGGTCGGCAGTGCCCAAAACGACACGCTGACCGGCTTTGCCACGGTGGGGACGCAGTCCGTGCTGGAAGGCGGCGGCGGGGCCGACACCATTACCGCGGTGCTGGCCAATCGCGCCTTCACTTATGCCTCCTATGCCGGTTCGGGAGCGGCGGTGACCATCGACCTCAAGAACGGCACCGGCACCGGCGGCGACGCCCAGGGCGATATCCTGGTCAACATCGACAACGTCATCGGCAGCGCCTCCAGCGATCTGTTCAAGGCCAGCACCCAGGCCAACAAGTTCGATGGCGGCAGCGGCGGGGTCGATACGGTCAGCTACGAGTACGATACCGGCGGCGTGACGGTGGACCTCACCAATACGCTGGCGGCGACCGGTACCTATGCGGTGGGCGATACCTTCACCAACATCGCCAACCTCACCGGCGGCTCGGGCAACGATACCTTCTATGCCAGCAGCGTGGCCAACGCCTTTGATGGCGGGGCCGGCAACAACACGGTCAATTACGCGCGCTCGGGCAGCACGGCGGTTGTGGTGGACCTGTATCACGGCACCGGCAGCGGCGGCTATGCGGCGGGGGATACCTACGTCAACATCCAGAACGCGACCGGCAGCGCCGGCAGCGATACCTTCTACGCCAGCAGCGCGGCCAACGTCTTCAACGGCGGGGCAGGGGGCAGCGATACGGTCAGCTACCTGTATTCGACCGGCAGCGCGATCACGGCCAGCCTGGTGTCGGGTGCGGGGGGCAGCGGCGGCGATGCCAGCGGCGACAGCTATGTCGGCATTGCCAATCTGGAAGGCAGTGCCAACGTGGACAGCACGCTGACCGGCAACAGCGCGGCCAACGTGCTGTCGGCACGCGGCACGGCGACCACCAACGTACTGAGCGGCGGTGGCGCGAGTTCGGGCACTGATGTGTTCAACGTGGTCGATGGCGGCCACAATTCGGTGACGGTCGGCAGCGGCAACAACCTCATCAACGTCAGCGCCGGTTCGCACAGTTCGGCGGGGGCCCAGAGCGACATGGTCAACCAGACCACAGGCACCTCCAACATCAACAGCATCAGCGGTGGCGCAGGGGTCACGACGCTGCACTTTGCGGACCTGGGGACGTCACTGAACCTGAGCAACTTCTCCAGCAAGGTCACCGGCATCACCACGCTGGACGTCAGTGCCGGCAGCGGTACCAACGTGATCATCACGGCCGACGATGTGCGTCAGATGGGCATGGCCGGCAGCGGCATCTCGAAGATCCTCACGGTCAAGATGAGTACCTCCGAGAGCTTGCAGATCATGGCCAACGGCTCGGACCATTACGTCTACTTCCCCGGCACGACCGACTATGCCTTCTACAACGCCAGCAACCAGGAAATTGCCCGCATCCACCTGGTCACTGCCTGATGTGATGTGACGATGATCTGAAGCGGGTCTGCGTGCGGGAACAGGGCGATGGTCAGCGGTCCATCGCCTTTTCCAGGAAGCGCCAGATGCCGGGGTCCGACATCCCGGCGACGTTGATGCGCATGCGGGTGGAAGGCAGTTGCGCAGGCGAGAACAGGCTGCCCGGTGCCAGCAGGAATCCCTGTTCCATCGCTTCTTCGGTCATGACGTTGGTATCGCGCCCGGTATCGACCCACAGGAACATGCCGCAGGGCGGCGGATCACCGACTTCCATGCCCATGCGTTCCAGCTGGCGCATGACCTTGTCGCGCGCACCGTTCAAGCGCGCGCGCAGGCGTTCCGCATGCTTGCGGTAATGTCCTTCGGAGAGCACCCGGTAGGCCACCCGTTCACCGATTTCTCCGGTAGTGAGCGTCGAGAGCAGCTTGCGGTCAGCCAGGCAGCGCGCCAGTTCGGCCGAGGTGGCGATGAAGCCCACGCGCAGGTTGGCCGACAGCGTCT
Organism: Herbaspirillum sp. 1173; assembly: GCF_031455335.1. Taxonomy (NCBI): domain Bacteria; kingdom Pseudomonadati; phylum Pseudomonadota; class Betaproteobacteria; order Burkholderiales; family Oxalobacteraceae; genus Herbaspirillum; species Herbaspirillum sp. 1173. Next base: position 142,212 of record NZ_JAVDSP010000008.1, read on the forward strand.
TGGAAAATCCCCCCAGATAGATCACCCGCTGCAGCTGGTCCAGCGCCGCAATGCGGGTGGCCGCCTGCACCGCGGAACCCGGATGCATGTCGCAATAGATGTCGTCCTCGACGATGATGAAGTCATGTTCCTCGGCGATGCGCAACACCTGGAAAGCCTTGGCGGCCGACAGCGAGGTCGAGGTCGGGTTGTGCAGCACCGAGTTGATCACGTACAGCTTGGGCTTGTGGATCTCGGCCAGTTCGCGCAGCTGGGCGATGTCCGGGCCATCGGCCAGACGCGGAATGCCGACGATCTTGGCCCCCAGTGCAGCAAAGGAGCCGAACATCAGGAACCAGGCCGGATCATCCACGAAGATCACGTCGCCCGGCCGCAGGAAGTGGCGTGCCACGGTATCGATGGCTTGCGTCACGCCCGTGGTCAGCACGAACTGGTCGGGCGCGGCGGCGATTTCCAGCTCGGCCAGTTTCAGCTGCAATTGCTGGCGCAGCGGCAGGAAGCCCAGCGGCGTGCCATAACCCAGCAGCAGCGAAGGATTGTCGCGGCTGATGGCGCGCAGGGCGTTGGCGATCAGCTCGCCATCGAGCCAATCCGGCGGCAGCAGGCCGCCACCGGGCATCTTGTGCGGCGGCATCTGGCGGAACATGTTGCGCACCAGCCAGACCACATCCAGCCCGCGTTCGGCCTCGGCCACCGCTTCGGCCTGGGCCGCCAGGTTGCCGTAACCGTTGGCGACGGCCACCCGTTCCTTGACGAAGAAGCCCGAGCCCCGGCGTGACTCCAGATAACCCTGGGCCACCAGCCGGTCGAAGGCTTCCACCACGGTAAAGCGCGAGATCTCGTGGGCATCCGCAAACTGCCGGATCGAGGGCATGCGTGCCCCGCCGCGCAGGAGCTTGTCGTCGATGCGAGCGCGCACGCCGCGCACGATCTGGTCCACCAGCGATTCTCCGCTCTCGCGCACCAGCATGGGCCAGCCGGGGAGGGCGGCGTCGGCGGCAACTGTCTTGGCCGGGATGCTGCGCAGATGCTTGACTGTATTGGTCATTTTACCGTGACAATGTTTGAAACTATTTGGAAAAGTGTATAGGTACTGTACTGGTATTGTCGGCTAGGATGTCAGCCAATGCAAGAGTAAGTGGCCTGGCGGCAAAGTGCCGGGTGACACGTTGATCAGTGCTCTTGTTTCGCATCTTTTCGAGGAGACCATTGTCATGACCAGCCTGTCCATCCAAGCCAGCCAAGCCCCGCGTACTGCCAGCGAACTGTTGCCCGGCCTGGGCGAGATCGAGCAGGCGGCCGGCATCGTCTATGCCGGCATGGCCCCGACCCCGCAACTGTGCTGGCCGCTGCTGAACCAGGCACTGGGTGCCGAGGTGTGGGTCAAGCATGAGAATCACGCACCGACCGGCGCCTTCAAGGTGCGAGGCGGCATGGTCTATCTGCATCACCTGGCCCGGCAGCAGCCGCAACTGTCCGGCGTCATTTCCGCCACACGCGGCAATCACGGCCAGTCGGTCGGTTTGTCGGCGCGCCGCTTCGGCATTCCCGCCACCATCGTCGTGCCCGAGGGCAACAGCCGCGAGAAGAACGCCGCCATGCGCGCACTCGGCGTGGACCTGATCGAACATGGCCGTGAATTCCAGGATAGCCGCGAGCACGCCCAGCGCTTGGCCCGCGAGCAGCAGCTGCACATGATTCCTTCCTTCCATCGCGACCTGGTGGCGGGCGTGTCGACCTACTGGATGGAATTGTTCGCCGCCCAGCCCGAGCTGGACGTGGTGCTGGTGCCCATCGGCCAGGGCTCGGGCATGTGTGGCGCGGTCGCGGCCCGCAATGCACTGGGGCTCAAGACGCGCATCATCGGCGTGGTCTCGGCGCATGCGCTGGCCTACAAGCTCTCGTTCGAAGCGGGCCGCAAGATCGAGGCACCGGTCTCGACCTGCATCGCCGATGGCGTCGCCTGTCGCGTACCGGACCAGGCGTCGCTGGACGTGATGCTTTCCGAGGTCGACGAGGTCATCGCGGTGACCGATGACGAAGTGATGGATGCCATGAAGCTGGCCTTCATCGCCACCCACAACGTGGCTGAAGGCGCGGGGGCCTGTGCGCTGGCGGCCGCCCTGCAGCTGCGCACGCGGCTGCGCGGCAGGAAGATCGGCGTCACGCTCTCCGGCGGCAATGTCGACCATGACGTCTTTGCCGGTATCCTGGCGCGCCCCGCTGCGGCTGCCGATGCACTGCTGGCACCGGCCCAGGTGGTGTCGCTGGCGCAGGCTGCGCAAAGGAGAAACGCATGATCGAAGCCTTGCTGCCGCTGATGTCGTTTGCCTTCGTCTCCTCCATCACGCCGGGGCCGAACAACATCATGCTGACCTCCTCGGGCATCTGGTTCGGCTTTCGTCGCTCGCTGCCGCACATGCTGGGCATCACCTTCGGCTTCGGCGTGCTGCTGGCCGTATGCGCATTCGGTATAGGCGAGCTGGTGGTGGCGGTGCCGCAAGTGGTGCTGCTGTTGAAGGCACTGGGCTGCGCTTATCTGCTCTACCTGGCCTGGCAGTTGCGCCGCATGGCCGTCTCCGGGGCGGGTGAGCGGGCGGTGCGGCCGATGTCGTTCTGGGCGGCCGCCATGTTCCAGTTCGCCAATCCCAAGGCCTGGGTGATGGCCATCACCGGCGCCTCGGCCTTCATGCCGTTGTTGCATAAGCAGTCTGGATGGCTGGCCATCCTGATTTACTGTGCGGTGTTCTGTGCCATCAACCTGCCTTGCGTGTCGGTGTGGGCCGGTGCCGGTGCGCTCTTGCGGCGCTATCTCGAACAGCCCCGGTGGCGCGCGATCTTTGCGGCGGTCATGATCCTGCTGACACTCTATTCGGCGCTGGCGATCTGGCTGTAACAGCGGCAGGACATGGAAATCATTTATATCAATAACGCGTTTTGACCTCAGGGGACCTTCATGCAAGCCAGCAGCAAGACCAGCCACCCCGCAGCAGCGCCCGGCGCCGGCACGGCCCGTCACGAAAGCCGCGGCATGTGGCTGGGCCTGATCGGCGTGGCCATCTTCAGCCTCACGCTGCCCTTCACGCGCATTGCGGTGGCCGAGCTCAACCCGGCCTTCGTGGCGTTCGGCCGCGCGGTCGTGGCAGGGGTCTGCGCACTGGCGCTGCTGGCCTGGATCAAGGCCCCGCGCCCGACCCGGCAGCAATTGCGCGGCCTCATCATCACTGCCCTGGGCGTGGTGGTGGGTTTCCCGCTGTTTTCTTCGATTGCGATGCGTTATGTCCCGGCCGCCCATGGTGCCGTGGTGGTCGGCCTCCTGCCGCTGGCCACGGCCCTGTTCGGCGCGCTGCGCTTCGGTGAGCGGCCTTCGAAGGGTTTCTGGCTGGCCGCGCTGGCGGGCTCCGGCATCGTGATCGCCTTTGCCCTGCGCGAAGGCGGCGGCAGTTTCCATCTGGCTGATTTCGCGCTCTTTGCCGCCGTGGTCACTGCGGCCATGGGCTATGCCGAAGGAGGACGCCTGGCGCAGACCATGGGCGGCCAGAACGTGATCGCCTGGGCCTTGGTGGTGGCCTTGCCGGTGATGCTGCCGGTGTCGGTGTGGCTGGGCTGGCAGTACGGCGTGAGCGCTTCGTCGCCAGCCTGGCTGGCCTTTGCCTACGTATCGCTGTTCTCGATGTTCATCGGCTTTTTCTTCTGGTACAAGGGCCTGGCCCTGGGCGGCATCGCCCGGGTGGGGCAGGTGCAATTGTTGCAACCTTTCATGAGCCTGCTGGGCGCGGCGGTGATTGCCCATGAGGCGCTGGATGCGAGCAACATGCTCTTTGCCCTGGCCGTGATCGTGGTGGTGGCCATCGGCCGCCGCATGGCGGTGCGTCGCTGAAGGCCGCGCAGGCAGGGGGCGGCAAGCCGCTGACGCAGCTCTGACCGGGTTTGCGAGCCGAAATAGTTCAGCTGGGTCGGGCTAAAGCGGCTGTTTTTTGAGATAATCGAGCACTTGTTTTTTCACATTTTGTCAACGCGCAACGCGCGAGCCATTTGCCTTTTGGCCGCAAGCGGGCGCTGTCCAACAGGGAGTACCGCATGTCCGTCTATGAAAAGCTGAAAGCACTGAACATCGAACTGCCCGCCGTGGCCACCCCGGCAGCAGCCTATGTGATGTATGCACAAACCGGCAATACCGTCTTCCTCTCCGGCCACCTGGCCAAGAAGGATGGCAAGGTATGGGTCGGCCAGCTGGGACGCGACATCGGCACCGACGACGCCAAGCTGGCCGCGCGCGCCGTGGCGGTGGACCTGATTGCCACCCTGCAGGCAGCCTGTGGCGGCGACCTGACCCGCGTCAAGCGCATCGTCAAGCTGATGAGCCTGGTCAACTCGACCGGCGAATTCACCGAACACCACCTGGTGACCAATGGCGCTTCCGAGCTGATCGGCGAAATCTTCGGCGACGCCGGCAAGCACGCCCGTTCCGCCTTCGGCGTGGCGCAGCTGCCCATGGGCGCTTGCGTCGAAATCGAAATGATCGCCGAGATCGCCTGATCGCCTTGCATGACAGGGCAGTGGCGGCCACAGTAGCCGCCCGGCCCTACGACCTCACACACCGAACACAGACTGAACGACCCGTATGAAACTCGAAAATCCCGCACCGCTGCAGTGGCAGTTCTCCCAGCGCGCCGAAGCCATGAAGAGCTCGGCCATCCGCGAAATCCTGAAGGTGACGATGCGTCCCGACATCACCTCCTTCGCCGGTGGCTTGCCCTCGCCGCTGACCTTCCCGGTCGAGCACATGAAGACCGCCTTCGACCGCGTGCTGAGCCAGCAAGGCAAGATGGCCCTGCAATATGGCCCCACCGATGGCTACCTGCCGCTGCGTGAATGGATCGCGGCATCGCTGTCCACCAATGGCGCCCAGATCACCGCCGAACAGGTGCTGATGGTCTCCGGATCGCAGCAAGGCCTGGACCTGCTGGGCAAGGTCATGATCGACGAAGGCAGCAAGGTGCTGGTCGAGACCCCGAGCTACCTGGGCGCACTGCAGGCCTTCTCGCTGTATGGTGCCAAGTTCGAGTCGGTGCCCAGCGACGAATTCGGCCTGCAACCCGAGACCATCGAAGCCATCGCCGGTGGCGCGCGCATGCTGTATTCGCTGCCCAATTTCCAGAACCCGACCGGCCGCACCCTGCCCACCGAGCGCCGCTTCAAGCTGGTGGAAACCTGTGCCCGCCTGGGCCTGCCGCTGATCGAGGATGATCCCTACGGTGCCCTGAGCTATCAGAATGCTCCGCTGCCCAAGATGCTGTCGATGAATCCGTCGGGCGTGATCTACATGGGTTCCTTCTCCAAGGTGCTGACCCCCGGCATCCGCCTGGGCTACGTGGTGGCGCCGCGTCCGCTGATCCTGAAGATGGAGCAGGCCAAGCAAGCGACCGACCTGCACACTGCGCAGCTGACCCAGATGGTGGTGTACGAAGCCATCAAGGATGGTTTCCTGGACCAGCACGTGCCGACCATCCGCAAGCTCTATGGCGACCAGTGCCAGGCCATGCTGGACGCGCTGCAACAGTACTTCCCGGCCAGCTGCAGCTGGAGCAAGCCGGAAGGCGGCATGTTCATCTGGGTGACGCTGCCCGAGCACCTCGATGCCGGCGCGCTGCTGAACGAAGCAGTGGAACAGGAGAAGGTCGCCTTCGTCCCCGGCGCACCGTTCTACGCCAACGTGGCGCAGAAGAATACGCTGCGCCTGTCCTTCGTGACCGTGCCGCCGGAGCAGATCCGCGCCGGTGTGGAGCGCTTGGGCAAGCTGATCGCTTCCAAGCTGTAATCAGTTCAGCCCGGTTCGCACTGCAGCCGTAGCGCGTTTTCGCTATCGCATGCTTCCCAAGGCCCGCATCGGAAACGATGCGGGCCTTGTTGTTGATGCATTCCCGATTTACTGATCCAGCTTGAGCGTTTCCCCATGCTTGAGCGCAACAAACTGCTCCTGCGGCAGCCCCGCCTCACGCAGGGCCTTGGCCAGTTCCTTGGGCGGCTCGTCGAGCGGATCGTCGGCCAACTCGAAGGTCCCCCAATGAATGGCCACTGAACGCTTGGCCCGCACGTCCTCATGGATCAATACGGCCTGGGCCGGGTCCACGTGCTGGTTCTGCATGAACCAGCGCGGCGCATAGGCCCCGATGGGGATGAGCGCCAAATCGAATCGGCCGAAGCGTTCGCCGATGTCGCGGAAGTCCTTCGAATAGCCGGTATCCCCCGCAAAATAGACCGAGAAGGGCTCGGCACCCGCTTGCTGCGCCGCCGCCTGGATGACCCAGCCACCCCACAAGGTCTCTGAACGGTCGAACACGCCGCGCGCCGACCAGTGCGTGGCCGGGACGAAGTAGATGTCCAGGTTGTCCATCACGGTCTTGTCCCACCAGTCCATTTCCTTCACATTGGTGATGCCCAGCGACAGGAACCAGTCACGCACCCCCAGCGGCACCAGGAACAGCGGCGGCCCGCCCGCCTGAAGATTCAGTTGCTCCACGCTCGCCTGGTCCAGATGGTCGTAGTGGTTGTGCGAGATCACCACCACGTCGATATGCGGCAGCTCGCTGATCTGTACCGGCAGCGGCACCTTGCGCGACGGTCCGATGAAGGAGAAGGGCGAGGCCCGCTGCGAGAACATCGGATCGGTCAGCACGTTCTTGCCGCCCAGTTGTACCAGCGCAGTGGCATGGCCGATCCAGGTCACGCTGGGACTGCCGTGGTTGCTCTTGAGCCAGGCGAGGTCGGGCTTGACGACGGGAAACTGGTAATTGTTTTCGGGCGGCTTGGGCAGGCCCTGGGTCAGGCGCTCCCACTGCCATTTCAAGAGGGAACCGCGTTCGGGCTGCGGGTAGTTGTTGCGAAACCCCGTCTCGGTGCGATTGCTCTTGTTGGGATCGTAGTACTTGCTGGAGGAAGAGCAGGCAGTCAGGCCGGCCGCCAGCAGCACGACCGCCAGGCCACGGGTGAGGTGTCGCAGAGGCTGCCGCAGGCAGGATGTCGCAGGGGGCATGGAAGAGGCGCGGTAGCCGCGCAGTGATGACGATGAGCGACATCCTAGCAGGCCGCAGCGCGGCCTGCAGGCGCTGCGGCCGGCGATGCTACATCACGTACTGCGCCAGCCCGCGCCCGAATGACCAGTTGCCCTTGTCGCCCTCGACCAGGCTGATCATCACGTCATCCTGCCCGATGCCGGGGTTCAGCTGCAGGCGCGCCACGATGGCGGCGTAGAGCGCATTCTTCTGCGCCTGGGTGCGGGTATTGCTGACCGTCAGCTGGATCAGCACAAAGTCATCCGTACGCGCCATGCCCATGTAGCTGCGGCTGAAGACCAGGTCTTCCGGATCATGCTCGGTGATGACCATGAAGCGGTCCTCCTCGGGGACGTTGAAACTCTCGCGCAGGGCTTCGTAGATGTTGTCGGCAATGGCGCGGCGATAGTTGCGGGACTTGCCGCGCAATACGGAAATGCGGACCAGGGGCATGATGTTCTCCTTGCGGGTGATGGAAATGGCGGAGCGCGTTCACTCCATGCCTTGCATGCTATGCTGGCGCAATCATTTGAAAAACCACTGATTGATGATTTCAATGATTTAAATTCATCATCATGGATTTCGGACCGTGAGGACCCTTCACCATGGATAAACCGCTGGATCTGGACGCCGTCCAGGCTTTCGTGCTGGCCGCCGACCTGCAAAGCTTCACCCGTGCGGCCGAAGCGCTGGACAGCACGCAATCGGCCATCAGCTTCAAGCTCAAGAAGCTGGAGCAGCGGCTGGGCCGTCGCCTGCTGGAACGCACGCCGCGCCAGGTGCGCCTGTCGGCCGAAGGGCAGCAGTTCCTGCCGGCCGCACGCAGCCTGCTGGCCGCGCATGAGCGCGCGCTGGAACAACTGGACCAGGGGCCGGTCCGCTTCTCGGTCGGCATCAGCGACCACGTGGCCGGCGCCACCTTGCCGCGTGCGCTGGCGCAGGTCCACGCGGTCGATCCCGGCGTGGTGGTGGAGGTACGCGTGGGTTCCTCGCATGACCTGATGCCAGCCTATGAGCGCGGCGAGCTCGATGCCGTCATCGTGCGCCGCGAACCGCAGGACAAGGGCGGCAAGCTGGTCATGGAAGAGCGCATCGGCTGGTTCGCCCATCCCGATGCGCAATGCTGGGCCGGTCCGGCCTTGCGGGTGGCGACGTTTTCCTCGGCCTGCCGCATCCGCGAGCTGTCCTTGCGGCGGCTCGATGCGGCGGGGATCCCGTGGGTGGAGGTCTTCGTCGGTGGCGGCATTCTGGCGGTGGGGGCGGCGGTCAGTGCGGGTCTGGCGGTGTCGGCGCTGCTCCACCGCAGCGCTCCGCCCGGCGCGGTGGACGTGGGCGAGCGCCTGGGCTTGCCCAAGCTGCCGCTGGCCCAGGTAAGGCTGCATGCCCGGCTCAAGGAGCCGCGCTTGCAGAGTGCGCTGCGCACGCTGGTGGCGGCCTTGAAGTCGGTCTGAGGCCCGCCATGGTGTCCATGGTGTCTCAGGTGCGCGCTGCCTGTGGCTGCATGCGGCCGGGAATGGCCAGCCGGTTCATGGCATTCATCAGCGCGATGGCGATGGTCAGTTCGCTGTACTCCTGTGCGGTGAAGTGCTGGATCACGGCCTGGTAATCCGCATCCGGCGCGGCCGTCTGGTCGATGCGCGTGACCACTTCGGCCCAGGCCAGCGCGGCCTGCTCGCGCGGGGTAAAGAGCGCGCCGGCTTCCTGCCAGACCGGGACCAGCACCAGCTTGTCGACCGGCATGCCGCTGCTGAGCAGGTCACGCGAATGCTTGTCGATGCAGTAGGCGCATCCGTTGATCAGCGACACCCGCAAAAACACCAGCTCCACCAGGTCGGCGGGCAGGCTGCATTGCTTGAGATGACGGTTCACGGCCAGCAGGCCGTCGTAGGCGGCGGTGGCATTCTTGTAGAGATCGATGCGGGCGGACATGGGGACTGGCTCCTGGATGTGATGGAAACGAGTCGCCATCATGCACCTGCATGGACCAGTCGATAAGTGCCAAGAATGGTGATTTGCACTAGTCCATGTCAGGCCGGTGCCAGCATGGGCAGGATGCGCCGTGCCAGCTCGGCGGCACGGCGGCGGCTGTCGATGTTGGTGAAGCTGAGCATGATCATCGGTGCCACTCCGGGGCGCGGTGCCAGCAGGCATTCCGACAGGGCGCGGCTGAACATGCCGTGCTGGCGCATCTTTTCCGCCAGCAGCCGGTCCGAGCGGCGGCCCTGCAGACGCAACAACAGATGCATGCCGCCGGGCGGCGAATCGATCCGGACATGGGAATGCAACACGCCTTCCAGACCGGCGATGGCCATGGTGCGGCGCTGGGCATATAGGCGCCGCATGCGCTGGATATGGCGGGCAAAATGCCCCTCGGCCATGAAGTCGGCGACGATATGCTGCGTTAGCGCCGGAGCGGCACCGGAGAAGAGCTGCGCACTGTGCCTGAAGCGCTCCACCTGCGAACGCGGCACCACCAGGTAGGCCAGGCGAATGGCCGGGAACAGCACCTTGCTGAAGGTGCCGGCATAGAGGACGCGGTCCTCGCGGTCCAGGCTCTTGAGTGCGGGCAAGGGCCGGCTGACGTAGCGGTATTCGCCGTCGTAGTCATCTTCCACAATCCATGCCTGTTCACGCGCCGCCCATTCCAGCAAGGCCAGGCGGCGCGGCAGCGACAGGGCCACGCAAGTCGGGCTCTGATGCGCTGGCGTGACCACGGCGGCGCGTGCGCGGGCTGCATGGCGCAGTCCGTACTCGACCTGCATGCCGTCGCCGTCTACCGGTATGCCGGCCAGCTGCATGCCGGCCTCGCGCAGCAGGGCGGCGGTCGGGGCGTAGCCGGGGTCTTCCACCCAGATCTTGTCGTCCGGCTGGAGGAGGGTGCGGGTGATCAGGTTCAGGCTGTCGCGATAGCCGGAGGTGACGAAGACCTGTTCGGCCCGGCAATCGATACCGCGTGACAACTGCAGGTAGCGCGCAATTTCCGCTCGCAGCGCCATCAGTCCGGCCGGGGAGGGATAGAGCATGTCGGCGGCTTGCGTGGCCCGCGCTGCGCGTGCGGCCAGGCGTGCCCAGATCTTGCGCGGAAAGGCGTCCAGCGCCGGGATGCCCATCTGGAAGGGACGCGGGCCTTTGGGTTCGGCCTGTCCCTCTTCCGGCAGGAGAGGATGGCGCGCCGCCACGGGCGATGTCCGCGCAGGCCCCGCCGTTGCCTGCACTACCCGGCGGACCCCGGCGGCAATGACCGTCCCGGCTTGTCCGCGCGCTTCCACGTAGCCCTCGGCGGCCAGCAGCGAATAGGCGGCCTCCACCGTGCCGCGCGCCAATCCCAATTCCGCAGCCAGTGCCCGTGCCGAGGGAATGCGATCACCCGGCCGCAGCAGTCCGTCAGCCACGGCGCTGCGCAGGCGTGCGTAGATCTGGCGGTAGTACGCTTCGCCGGTGCTGCTGTCGAGGCGGATCAAGGATGAGGGAGGCAGGGAAATCATGGACCAGTCGAAATGTCATTTCTTGGATCTGCCGATTATGCCATCGGCTCATTAGGATGAAGCTCTTTCCACTCTGATCGCATCGACCCTTTTACCATGGATCCAGTTTCCGAAATCACTCCTGCGCCCGACTGGCGCCTCACCGACGACGCGCTACGCCACGCCGATACCGCCTCCGACCAGCTGGCCTGCTTTCCCGTGATGCACGAACTGCGGCCGCATCTGCGCGACAGTGACGAGTTCCTTCAGCGCATCGGCCGCGCCATCCCGCAGGGCTACCGCATCCTGGCCGCCTGGGATCAGGGAAAGGTCGTTGCGCTCGCCGGTTACCGCTTTCAAGAGAACCTGGTCTATGGTCCTTTCCTCTACGTCGATGATCTGGTGGCGGCCGGTAGTGAGCGCGGCAAGCGCTGGGGTGAACGGCTGCTGGCTGCGATGGAGGAGGTCGCTGCCCAGGCCGGCTGTGTCCGCCTGGTGCTCGATACCGGCATGGCCAATGCGCTGGCACAGCGCTTCTATTTCCGCCAGGGCATGCTGACGGGCTCACTGCGCTTCGGCAAGGCTATCGGAGCTGTCGCATGAAGATTCTGCATCTGCTTGCTTCGCCGCGGCAGGAGGCTTCGAATGCCTGGTGGCTGTCCCGTCAGATCGTCGAGCGCCTTGGCGCACAGCATCCACAGGCCGAGGTCGTCCTGCGTGACCTGTACGCCAGCGGCATCGGGCATGTCGATGCTGTCTATGCCGATGCGCTGGGCTCCCCCTTTGCCTTGGACGGCAGTGATGCGGGGCAGGGCACGCTGGCCCTGTCGGACCGTCTCATTGAAGAACTGGAGCAGGCTGACCAGGTGGTGATCGGCACGCCCATGCACAACTACACCGCGCCCTCGGTCCTGAAGGCCTGGATCGATCACGTGGTGCGGGTGCGCCGGACCTTTGCCATCACCCCGGATGGCAAAGCGGGCCTGCTGCGTGACCGGCCGGTGCATGTGGCGGTGGTCTCCGGCGGGCGCTTCACCGGCGTGTCAGCACGGCAGCCGGATTTCCTCACGCCCTATCTGAAGGTGGCGCTGGCGACCATCGGGCTGCATGACTTGCGTTTTACGGTCATGGAGGGCCTGGCAGCGGGCGCGCAGGCGGTGCGCAACGAGCGAGAGAGTGTTGTTGTGGAGCTGGATCGTCAGTTTTCAAGGGGCTGGCCAAGATGAAGGACTGCAACAGAGACCTGAATAAGAGCGACAACATAAAAAATCCATGAGGCATCTTCTGTTGTTGCGATTGTGGCGAGGAAGGCTTTCAGCACGTCTTGAATGTCTGGTAGTGATTTGATATTCCGCTTCACTGGCCCTTGATGTCGACCGGCCCGGTATTTTCACAAGTGGGAAGGGTATCGTAACCGAGGTAGAAATACAGGTTATGAAGCTTGCGCGGGCCATCGAGGAGCTCAAGGTTGATTCCTTCAACACCCGTACAAATCAGAATCTTGTAGTGCTTGCGCTGAGCAATTGCGATGAAGCCGCTGTTGGCCGAACGCCTGACCTGCTCAGCGTTGATGATCGCGATGCCCAGTGCTGTCTTGATGCCAGTACTGATGTGCCTGCTCATGCGGTAGTGCATCACTGTCTGCTCTGCCATGACATCATCCACTGCTTCAGCTTGCTTGAACTCATTTGGTTTGAGCCAATGGCAAGCTGACGGGTTATCAGACGGATCGGTACAAAGTGCAATCCTGTGAATTGCCGTCAGAGGGGCGGTCGTGTAGATGCTCAGGCCGCTCTTTTCTTGCTTGTAGAAGCCGATGTTGATTTGCGCTTGTGCCAGTGCGGGGATAGTTAGCAAGCAGATGATCGAGACCAAGTTCATCATTTTTTTAAGTATCATTATTGGACCCAGCGGCTATCCGATCCGCTCGGTGTGCTGAAGGAAGCGCCCTTAAGTTTTCTTCAAGAATTGGCACGACGAATTTGAATACCGACGAAGCTCACTCAACCGGTCGCACCGCATAGTAAATGCCGATGATAAAGCCAAGTGACGGCGGCAGTGAATGGCATCTCTGGAATTGCCTTGATAGATGACAATCAAGTTCCCCTTTTTATGTCGGTTGTTTTGAATAGGAGGTGCGCTTCCTGATCTTGCCGGACCTTTTAGACAGGTTCAGCAAAACGTCAGGCTAATGCGAGAAGATGTGCGACAGGACGATGCCGCATCCTTCTGGGAGAAAAAATGAACAGCAAATTGAGGGCTGATTTTTTATTGTTAGCTTTTGTTGCGGCCCTAATCACCTGCAATCAAACTGCGCTGGCAGTGATGCCACCACTCCCGATAAAACAGCCAGAAGTTAGTGCTGAAGAAATATGGGCACAAGGGGCGTGGAAGCCGCCATTTCCGTTCACCCCCGATGATATTCAAGAAAAACTGATACAAGTGTTGCGGACACCCGCTGACGATCTGTCGAAAGAAAAAATCGAAAAGATTTTTGATATGACGATTCAGAATTCAGAAAAACTATATCCTGCGTCACTTAATGCTGACAGCAGGTGGTACAAGGTTTTTAGCAATGCCACCGTCGACTGGTATTTCGGAACGGGAATTACTGTTGTGCCCAAAGCCAGCTATTTCGGATTTGATTGGTGGGACCGCGGAAGGTCTCCTTATCCCTACGTGGTACCTATGTGTCTGGATGCTCGTTCGTTGGCGGATAAGATCGCATCTCTGAATTTGGGGTGGATTGAAGAAAAGTCCGATCCATTACAGATGCCTCAACTCGATGCCTATTTTTTTATAGAAAAAGAGGAGAGCGCATATCGATAAATTATTTACATTTCACAAGGTGCATGACCCTCTTCAGCTTTTCCGTCAGGACTAACCACTAGGGCCTGATCATCCTGACCGGTAACAAACATGCGAGTGAGCGTGATTAACACAAAGCGGGGAAGGGTTGCATTAAGGAAAAAGCGCACGGCATGGGGGAGTAGGACCTTCAAATTTTTTCTAAAAAATCCCTTGAAAACCAAAATCCCCATCCCTAGATCGGTACCAGCAGATGCTCGACGTTGAGGTCTGCGACGAAAACATCGCTTAACTGAAAGGATATTTTTATGCGTACTTTTGATCTCTCCCCCCTGTACCGTACCGCTATCGGCTTCGATCGCCTGGCCCAGATGTTCGACAACGCCCAGCGCGCTGATCAGCCCAGCTATCCGCCGTACAACATTGAACTGGTGGCCGAGGACAAATACCGGATCACCATGGCCGTGGCCGGTTTCGCCCGCAGCGAAATCGACATCGAGACCGAAAACGAAACCCTCAAGATCACCGGCCGCAAGCAGAAGGAAGACAAGCAGGTCAACTTCCTGCACCGTGGCATCGCCGCCCGTGACTTCGAACAGCGCTTCCAGCTGGCCAACCACATCAAGGTGGTCGGTGCCAATCTGGAAAACGGCCTGCTCAACATCGAGCTGGTCCGTGAAATCCCCGAAGCGCTGAAGCCGCGCAAGATCGAAATCGGTGCCGCCGAGGACAGCAACGTCCAGCGCCTGGAACGCGCTGCCTGATCGCTTCACTGCAGCAGGGTGCGGCCTTCGTCTGCAGGGCCGCACTTCCATCAACCGCCCGTCTCACCGGGCGGTTTTTTGCGTGCGTCACCACGGTTGTGATTGACGACAGTTACCTGCTTGGTTACGTTACACACTTCACCGTACTTCAGTCACCGCTCACGACCCGGCACGCCCGTACGTCGGACCAGCTGCTCAAAACAAATTGGCACAGGAGCAATATCTTGCGTATATTGCGTCGGCCACAGGGAGAAACGCGTGAACGACCACCGATACCAGCACATCAACCCCGAACCCTTGCTCGATGCCATGGGTGGCGATGCCGCTGCCTGCCGCCACATGTTCGGCACCTTCGCCCAGAGCGCCCCCGCCACCTTCGACCGGCTGGCGCAAGCCATCCGCGCCGATGACGCAGCCCAGGTCAAACGCGAGGCACACAGCCTCAAAAGTATGACCGCCCTGGTCGGGGCCGGCGTGCTGACCGAACTGCTCAAGAGCGTGGAAACCCAGTCCCGCGCCGAACCGCCCCAAAGCGCCCAGCCGCAGCTGCCCGAATTGCAGAGCTTGTTCACCGCCGTTGCCGCCGAAGTGCGCCATTACGTCGACCAGGTCGGCGTGGCGCAATAAAGCACGCTGCCCGGCGCGTCTTTCCGCATTTTTCGCACTTTTTGCACTTCCCCCCGCAGACGCCTTCCCTCAGGCCTCCCCTCGTCACATCCTTCATAAATTACCGACTCATCAGTCAGTAACCTGACGTACATCAATCGGGTTTCCAGCAGGGCTCTTCATAATGTGGTCACTCCAGATGAAGCTTTTGACGAAGCTTTCCGTCGCTCCATTTCCTGCCGATGCCGAGAATCACGATGTGCGAACCCTCTCTGCGAATCCGTCCCTTGCTGGCTGCCTTGCCGCTCCTGCTGGTGGCCTGCCAGTCGATGGCGCCGGATTACCAGCGGCCCGCTGCACCGGTGGCGGCGCACTATCCGCAGCAGGCCGATGGCGCGGGTGAAGCCGCACCGGCACTCGGCTGGCAAGCCTGGTTCCGCGATCCGCAACTGCAAGCCCTCATTACCCAGGCTCTGGCCAACAACCGCGACCTGCGGGCAGCGGCCTTGCGGGTCGAGGAGGCGAGGGCGCTCTACGGCATCCAGCGCGCCGACCTGTTTCCCACCGTTGGCGCACAGGCAGGCCTGGATCGCTCGCGCACTCCGGCCGACCTCAACCTGACCGGACGCCCGCTGGTCGGCAGCGCCTATCAGGCCGGCGTGGGCCTGAGCACCTGGGAGCTGGACCTGTGGGGCCGCCTGCGCAGCCTGGATGACGCCGCGCTGCAAACCGCGCTGGCCAGCGAAGCCACCCGCCGTGCCGCGGCCCTGAGCCTGGTGGCCCAGGTGGCTGATGCCTGGCTGGAACTGGCCGAGATCGACGAACGCCTGGCCATCGCCCGCGACACCATCGCCAGCCGGCAGGAGAGCTATCGCATCTTTGCGCGCCGGGTCGAGGTCGGGGCCACCTCGCGTCTGAACCTGACCCAGATCGAAACCCTGCTCACGCAAGCCCAGGCCTTGGGCGCACAGCTGGAGCAGCAACGCGCACAACGTCTGAATGCACTCACGCTGCTGGTCGGTTCGCCGCTGGAGCTGCCAGTCGGCCAGGCGCGGCCGGCACTGGAGTCTGCGTTCCCGGAGCTGCCGCCCGGCACGCCCTCGCTGCTGCTGACCCGCCGCCCCGACGTGGCCGCTGCCGAACATCGCCTGCAAGCGGCCAATGCCAACATTGGTGCGGCACGCGCGGCCTTCTTTCCCGGCATTTCGCTCACGGGCAACCTCGGCACGGCCAGCGCTGAACTGAGCGGATTGTTCCGCGATGGCAGCCATGCCTGGAGTTTCTCGCCCAGCCTGTCGCTGCCGATCTTCACGGCAGGCCGCCTGCGCAACAACCTGAACCTGGCCGAAGTGCGGCGCGACCTGGCCGTGGCCAATTACGAAAAAACCATCCAGTCCGCCTTCCGCGACGTCGCCGATGCGCTGGCCGCGCGCCAGTGGCTGACCCGCCAGCTGGCCATTGCCGAGACGGCTGTGCAAGTGCAGACCGAGCGGGCGCGCCTGTCCACGCTGCGCTATGACAACGGCGCTGCGCCTTTCCTCGACGTGCTCGATGCCCAGCGCGACCTGCTCAGCGCACGCCAGCAGCGGGTGCAGATCCGGCGCGCGCTGCTGTCGTCATCGGTGGCGCTGTATGCGGCGCTGGGTGGCGACAGCAATGCGCCTGCGGCTTTCCCCCTTTCTTCCGGACCCCGACCATGACGCTCCCTCACGCCAAGAAACCCCTGCTGGCCGCCGCGCTGGCCGTGCTCCTCGCCGGCGGTGCGGCCTATGCCTGGCTGCGCCTGCACCACAGCGGCCCCGGCGAGGGATTCGCCAGCGGCAACGGCCGCATCGAAGCCACCGAAGTGGATGTGGCCACCAAGCTGGGTGGCCGGGTCGATGCCATCCTCGTCAATGAAGGCGACTTCGTCAGCGCCGGCCAGCCGCTGGCCCGCATGCAGGTACTGTCGCTGGAAGCCCAGCGCGACGAGGCCCAGGCGCGCCAGCAGCAATCGGTCTCGGCCGTGGCCAGTGCCGAGGCCCAGGTGGCCGTGCGCGAGAGCGATCATCAGGCCGCGCTGGCCCAGGCCGCGCAGCGCGCCAGCGAGCTGGATGCGGCAGGGCGCCGCCTGGCGCGCTCGGAGGTGCTGGTCAAGGAAGGCGCCTCCTCGCTGCAGGAAGTGGACGACGACCGTGCCCGCGTGCTGAGCATGGAAGCGGCCGTCACCGCGGCCAAGGCACAAGTGACCGCCGCCCAGGCCGCCGTCGCTGCCGCCCGCACCCAGGTCAGCGGCGCGCGCGCCACGGTCACCGCTGCCGTGGCCACGGTCCAGCGCATCAAGGTCGACATCGACGACAGCACGCTCGTGGCCCCGCGCGCCGGGCGCGTGCAATACCGCATCGCCCAGCCGGGCGAAGTACTGGGCGGGGGCGGCAAGCTGCTCAACCTGGTGGACTTGAGCGATGTCTACATGACCTTCTTCGTTCCCGAGACCGTCGCCGGCAAGCTGGCGCTGGGCGGCGAGGCACGCATCGTGCTGGACGCCGCCCCGCAATACGTGATCCCGGCGCGTATTTCATTCGTGGCCAGCACTGCGCAGTTCACGCCCAAGACGGTAGAGACCGCCAGCGAGCGGCAGAAGCTGATGTTTCGCGTCAAGGCGCAGATCGATCCGGCGCTGCTGCGCCAGCACCTGACCCTGGTCAAGACCGGCTTGCCCGGCGTGGCCTGGGTGCGGACCGACCATGCGCGTGACTGGCCCGCCACGCTGGCGGTGAAGGTCCCGCAATGACAGAGAGCCTTGGCCAGAGCATGGTGGCGCGCCTGTCGGGCGTGTCGCTGCGCTATGGCCAGAAGCCGGCCTTGCAGGCGATCTCGCTGGAGATTCCGGCCGGCTGCATGGTCGGCCTGATCGGGCCCGATGGCGTGGGCAAATCCAGCCTGCTCTCGCTGGTGGCCGGTGCACGCGCCCTGCAGGAAGGGGACGTGGAGGTCCTCGGTGGCGACATGCGCCGCGCCGCACATCGTGAAGCGGTCTGCCCGCGCATTGCCTACATGCCGCAGGGTCTGGGCAAGAATCTGTATCCGACGCTGTCGGTGGAGGAGAACCTGCAATTCTTTGGCCGCCTGTTCGGCCAGTCCGCGCAGGAGCGTCGCCAGCGCATCGATACGCTCACCGCCGGCACCGGCCTGTCGCCTTTCCTGGCGCGGCCGGCGGGCAAGCTCTCCGGCGGCATGAAGCAGAAGCTGGGGTTGTGCTGTTCGCTGATCCACGACCCTGACCTGCTGATCCTGGACGAACCCACCACCGGCGTCGATCCGCTCTCGCGTGCGCAGTTCTGGGACCTCATCGCGCACATACGCCAGCAGCGGCCCGGCATGAGCGTCATCGTGGCCACGGCCTACATGGAAGAAGCCGACCGCTTCGATTTTTTGGTGGCCATGGATGACGGCCAGATCCTGGCCACCGGCACGCCTGCCGAGCTGCATGCGCGTACCGGCACGGCGGCACTGGAAGAGGCCTTCATCGCCTTGCTGCCACCCGATAAACGGCGCGGCCACCAGCCCGTGCAGGTGACACCGCTGGATCCGGCGCGGCAAGCCGAGATCGCCATCGAAGCGCGCGGACTGACCATGCGCTTCGGCGATTTTGTGGCGGTGGACCATGTGGACTTCCGCATCCGGCGCGGCGAGATCTTCGGATTCCTGGGCTCCAACGGCTGCGGCAAATCCACCACCATGAAGATGCTGACCGGCCTCCTGCCTGCCAGTGAAGGCCAGGCCTGGCTGTTCGGCCAGGCCGTCGATCCGCGCGATATGGCTACGCGGGCGCGTGTGGGCTACATGTCGCAGGCCTTTTCGCTGTATGGCGAATTGAGCGTGCGCCAGAATCTGGTGCTGCATGCGCGGCTGTATCGCGTGCCGCAGGAGCAGATCGCGGCGCGCACCGACGAGATGGCGCAGCGCTTCGGCCTGCAGGAGGTGATGGACAGCCTGCCCGAGAGCCTGCCGCTGGGCATCCGCCAGCGGCTCTCGCTGGCCGTGGCGATGGTGCACAAGCCGGAGCTGCTGATCCTGGATGAACCGACTTCGGGCGTGGACCCGATCGCGCGCGACCTGTTCTGGCAATTGATGATCGATCTCGCGCGGCGCGACCAGGTGACGATATTCATCTCCACCCATTTCATGAACGAGGCCCAGCGCTGCGACCGCATTTCGCTCATGCACGCCGGGCGCGTGCTGGTCAGCGCCACGCCGGAGGAACTGATCCGCCAGCGCGGGTCGGCGACTTTGGAACAAGCCTTCATTGGGTACCTGGAAGAAGCGGCCGGGAAGGGCGCAATGCCGTCTGCGCCTGAAGTAAAAGTCACATCGGCCCGGAACCCCGCGCCAGCTGGCGATGGCCGCCTGCGCACCAGCCTGGGCCGCGCCCTCAGCTACAGCCAGCGCGAAAGCCTGGAACTGCGGCGCGACCCGGTGCGCGCCACCCTCGCCTTGCTGGGCACGGTGATCCTGATGTTCATCATCGGCTATGGCATCAACCTCGACGTGGAAAACCTCAGCTACGCCGTGCTCGACCGCGACCAGACCGGCCTGAGCCAGAACTATGCGCTGAACCTGTCGGGTTCGCGCTACTTCATCGAGCAGCCGCCCATCCGCGATTACCAGGACCTGGACCGCCGCATGCGCAGCGGCGAGATCTCCCTGGCCATTGAAATCCCGCCCGGCTTCGCCCGTGACATCGCACGCGGCAAGCCGGTGGAAGTAGGGGCCTGGGTCGATGGTGCCATGCCCACGCGCGCCGAGACCGTGCGCGGCTATGTGCAGGGCATGCATCAGCTGTGGCTGGCCGACATGGCTACGCACCGGCTGGGCCAGCGCCTGGCGCAGCCGGCCACCATCGAGACGCGCTATCGCTACAACCCTGACGTCAAGAGCCTCCCGGCCATGGTGCCGGCCATCATCCCGCTGCTGCTGATGATGATCCCGGCCATGCTGACGGCACTGTCGGTGGTGCGCGAGAAGGAGCTGGGCTCCATCCTCAACCTCTACGTCACGCCGGTTACGCGCACTGAATTCCTGCTGGGCAAGCAGCTGCCGTATCTGGTGCTGGGCATGCTCAATTTCGCCATGTTGACCCTGCTGGCCGTGACCGTGTTCGGGGTGCCGGTCAAGGGTAGCCTCTTCACGCTGACACTGGCAGCGCTGGTGTTCATCATCTGCTCGACCGGCTTCGGGCTGCTTGCCTCGACCTTTACGCGCAGCCAGATTGCGGCCCTCTTCGTGACCATGATCGGCACCATCATTCCGTGCGTGCAGTTCGCCGGACTGTTGAATCCGGTCTCTTCGCTCGAAGGCATGGGTGCGCTGATCGGACAGGTCTATCCGGCCACGCACTTCCTCACCATCAGCCGTGGCGTGTTCAGCAAGGCGCTGGCGGTGGGTGACCTGGGGGCCTCGTTCTGGCCGCTGGTGCTGGCGGCCCCCGTGATCCTGGGGTTGTCGGTGTGGCTGCTGAAGAAGCAGGAGCAATGAGATGCGCCGCGCGCCTGCCAGCCTGTCCAACATTTTTCGTCTTGGCGTCAAGGAGCTGTGGAGCCTGCTGCGCGATCCGGCCATGCTGGTGCTGATCGCCTACACCTTCACGCTCTCCATCTATGTCGCCGCCACGGCCATGCCGGAAAGTTTGCACAATGCGGCCATCGCCATCGTCGACAACGATGGCTCGCCGCTGTCGGCACGCATTGCGTCCTTGTTCTATCCCCCGCATTTCAAGGTGGCCCGACTGGTGACAGGGCGCGAGGCCGATGCCGGGCTCGATGCAGGAGACTACACCTTCGTCTTGGACATCCCGGCAGATTTCCAGCGTGACGTGCTGTCCGGACGCGCGCCAGCGGTCCAGCTGAACGTGGATGCCACGCGCATGAGCCAGGCCTTCACCGGCAACAGCTACATCCAGCAGATGGTCAGCAACGAGATCACGCAATTCGTGCGGCGTAGCGAGGCCGCTGGCGATGCGCCGGTGGGACTGGCCTTGCGCATGCGCTTCAATCCCAACCTGGAGCAATCCTGGTTCGGATCGCTCATGGAGATCATCAACAACGTCACCATGCTCTCCATCATCCTGACGGGGGCGGCGCTCATCCGCGAGCGCGAGCACGGCACCATCGAACACCTGCTGGTGATGCCGGTGAGTCCGGCCGAGATCATGCTGGCCAAGGTGTGGGCCATGGGTTCGGTCGTGGCACTGGCGGCCTTGATGTCTTTGCTGCTGATCGTGCGGGGCGCCTTGCAGGTGCCCATCGAGGGCTCGCTGGCGCTGTTCATGCTGGTGACGGTGCTGCATCTGTTTGCCACTACCTCGATGGGCATCTTCATGGCCACGCTGGCGCGTTCGATGCCGCAGTTCGGGATGCTCACCGTACTGGTGCTGTTGCCGCTGCAATTGCTGTCGGGCGGCTCCACGCCGCGCGAGAGCATGCCTGTACCGGTACAGGACATCATGCTGGCCGCCCCGACGACACATTTTGTAGCGGCGGGGCAAGCCATACTGTACCGGGGCGCTGGCCTGGAAGTGATCTGGCCGCAACTGCTGGCCATCCTGGCAATTGGCCTGGTCCTGTTTGTAGCTGCACTGGGCCGGTTCAGAAAGACCATCAGCCAGATGGCGTGATGGAGGAGGGTGCGCGCCGATGCGCTGCCCACATGACTAGCGATGCAATCAACCGGGAGCAATCATCATGGACTTCAACAGCCCCTCAACCTGGATACCGCTCATCAGCATTGCGCTGCTGCTGATCGGCTACGGCCAACGCGCGCAACGCTGGGCACCTTATTGCATGCTGGCGGGGGCGTTTGGATTGCTGGGGGTGTTGGTGTATCGGGTGTCGGTGGCGATTGGGTGACGAGTTTTCAAGAGCCGGCATCACCATAGGCTTCGCTGATGGCGCGCAGTGCCAGCAACGCGGCAGGGAGGTCATCCGGACTGTCCAGTGACTCCACAGCGGCCTTCAGGTACTCGATGGCCAGTACAGGGTTCGCGCGCAGTTCGGCGATTTCACGCTCGTGGTGAGAGACCGCAGCCTTGATCTTGTTCATGGTTGACTCACTGATGTCGCCTGTTGCTGGCATAAATCATTTAAATAATATTTCCGGTCATCATTGGCAGGCGCGGGGCCTTGCAGATCTTCGTTCGGGAGTCGCTTGAAAGAGGACCAATGTTTCCGTGGCAGTGATACGAATCCGCTTTGGCACAGGGCTGGAATCACTTGCGGGTTTTCGCCACAACGCAGGTCATTGTTGATGACACAGCGTTCAGCCTCGGCGATGCCCAGTGTGGGGAGTGGGTCCTCTGAAATCACCATGAGGCTGTATTCGATATCCGGGAAAACCTGCTTGCCATGCAGTCTCCAATATTTCTCATGAAGGCTGCAGGCATACATCGCGAGGGCCGGTAGCAGGACGGTGGCTGCCAGTGCCACGGCAACCAGCATGGTATTGGCGACCGTTTGCCGTGTCTTTTTGAGCAGAAGATGGCCGATAAGGGGAAATGTGATGGAACATCCCAGCGCCCACAGCAGCGGGTCGTCCGGGCAACTTTCTCCGCAATTCGTGATGAAGGCGGTATTGAGCGCTCCCGCTGCAGTTCCGCCTGCAATGCCCACGAGGCTTAGAAATGGAAGCGCAAAGCAACTCTTCATTTTCAAAGCGCGTCTCTTAAAGCCTTACAGCGCGGCGAGGCAGTGTCGACGTCGCAAGTCAGGTTGGCATACTCTGATTCAGCTCTCTCGCCGGCGCACTCCTTGATATCAGTCCATTCGTGAAAATAATCCTCGGCCCTGCCGCCCGGGAAATTTGCTTTGGTGCCATCCGCAGACCAATAGAAGACGTCGGCTCCCATGGCCACCGCCACCAGCGAGTTGGCTTCCAGACCGGGGACGATTTGAGTGGTGGAGTCCCGGATGATCTTGCCTGTACGCAGATCGGTAATCGTATAAAACGCATCCCCGGACGCCAGAAGGAACCAGCGATATGGGTCAGTCCAGTACCAGCGCTCGCCTCCCCGGAAATTGTATTCAGTCAGAGCACACGTGCCTGCAGGATTAAGGGCGATGGAGATAGGTGGATAGTGTGGGCGTATCAGTGTGCTGTATTTGCGCAGGGTGCCGTAGGAGAGCAACAGCACTATGGCCGCTGCAAGGAGATAGTTCATCGGACGTGCCATTACGCCTCACTCATCTGAGGTCGGTGGGCCGCAAATGTATGGACGCGGTGGGGAAAGATGTAGCGTAATCGAGCCACGAGGCTCTTGGATTTGTCCGGGATTCTGTCTTTCACTGGGATGTTTCTCATCTTGCACGCTCCTCACTTTCAACAATGAGCGCGCATTCTCCCCAGCAGGCGTTGGCTCTTCCACGCCAACACCCAAAACTCCACCCCGCATTCGAAATGCTTCGACCACCCCTTGCCCACGAAGCAATCAGTTGTGCAAGCCATCAAAAAAATCGCCCCCTGCCAAACTGCGCAGGGGGCGACTTCACCGCAAAAAGAAACCGGGTATCAACCCTGCGAACGCAACCCCGTCGCCTTGATGCGCGATTCCAGCACGCGGCCCTTGCGTGCGCGCTTGCCCACGTGCGCCAGCAGCTTCTCGCCGCTCAAGGCAATCTCCTTGGGCTTGCTCATGTTGCCGGTGCCATGGACCACGACACCCTTCTGGCTGATGGCCTGGGCGGCGACCAGCTTCTCGTTCTTTTCCAGTTCCATCAGATTCACGCCACGGCCACCGGAAGACAGCGTCTTCATCTCATCGAGGCCAAACACCAGCAGGCGGCCATTGGCTGAGACGCAGGCGACGGCGCTGGCATCGGCCGCCACCGGCGTCGGTGCCAGCGGCAGCGCACCTTCATCGAGCGTGAAGAAGCTCTTGCCGCCCTTGACGCGGCCAAACATGTCGGACGCCTTGGCAATGAAACCAGCTGCCGCATCAGAGGCCAGCAACAGCGTGGTATCGGCCGGACCGGCAAAGTAATGCTGGATGCTGCTGCCGCTGGCCAGTTCGATCAGCGTGGTCACAGGCACACCATCGCCGCGCGCGTTGGGCAGCGCGTTCACCGCAATCGTGTAGACCCGGCCGTTGGAGCCGAAGGCCAGCAGGTTGTCCACGGTGCGGCATTCAAACGCGCCATACAGGCTGTCACCGGCCTTGAAGGTGAACTGCGTCGCATCGTGGCCATGGCCGGTGCGCGCGCGCACCCAGCCCTTCTGCGAAATGATCACCGTCACCGGCTCATCGATCACCTTCTGCTCGAAGGTGGCGCGCTCGGCTTCTTCGATGATGGTGCGGCGGGCATCGCCGTAGGTCTTGGCGTCGCCTTCGATTTCCTTGATGACCAGACGCTTCATCGAGGACGGATTGTCCAGCAGGTCCTGCAGCGTGGTCTTCTCGTTGCGCAGTTCGGCCAGCTCCTGCTGGATCTTGATGGCTTCCAGTCGCGCCAACTGGCGCAGGCGGATTTCCAGGATGTCTTCGGCCTGGCGGTCGGAGAGCTTGAAGGCGTCCATCAGGGCCGGCTTCGGTTCGTCCGATTCGCGGATGATCTTGATGACCTTGTCGATGTTCAACAGCACCGCTTCCCGGCCTTCCAAGATGTGGATGCGGTCGTTGACCTTCTGCATGCGGAACTGCGTGCGGCGCGTCACCGTCTCGAAGCGGAAGCTGATCCACTCGGTGAGGATGTCGGTCAGGTTCTTCTGGCGCGGACGGCCATCGCCGCCGATCATCACCAGGTTCAGCGAGGCACTGGTCTCCAGCGAGGTCTGCGCCAGCAGCGTGTTCATGAACTCGGTCTGGTCCTGGTTCTTGGACTTGGGCTCGAACACCAGGCGCACCGGCGCTTCGCGGCCGGACTCGTCGCGCACCGCATCGAGCAGGCCCAGGATGGCCGCTTTCTGCGCCTGCTGTTCAGGCGTCAGTGACTTCTTGCCCAGCTTCAGCTTGGGGTTGGTCAGTTCTTCGATTTCTTCCAGCACGCGCTGCGAGGAAACACCCGGCGGCAGTTCGGTGATGACCGCCTGCCACTGGCCGCGCGCCAGGTCTTCGATCTTCCAGCGCGCACGCACCTTCAGGCTGCCACGGCCGCTCTGGTACATCTCGGCGATGGTCGACTTGGGCGTGATGATCTGGCCGCCACCGGGGAAGTCCGGTCCGGGGATCAGTTCCATCAGCTCGGCGTGCGTGATCTTGGGATTGCGGATCATCGCCACGGCGGCCTTGGCCACTTCGGTCAGGTTGTGCGAGGGGATTTCAGTGGCCATGCCCACGGCAATGCCGGAGGCACCGTTCAACAGCAGGAAGGGCAGGCGCGCCGGCAGGAGGCGGGGCTCTTCGGTGGAGCCATCGTAGTTGGGCTGGAAGTCCACCGTGCCCATGTCGATTTCATCGAGCAGCAGTTTGCTGATGGGGGTCAGACGGGCTTCGGTATAGCGCATCGCCGCTGCGCCATCGCCATCGCGCGAACCGAAGTTGCCGTGGCCGTCGATGAGGGGATAGCGCAGCGAGAAATCCTGCGCCATGCGCACCAGCGCGTCATACACCGACTGGTCGCCGTGCGGGTGCAGCTTGCCCAGCACGTCGCCGACCACGGCGGCGGACTTGCGCGGCTTGGCCGCCGAGTTCAGCGACAGTTCGTTCATCGCGTAGAGGATGCGGCGCTGTACCGGCTTCTGGCCGTCGGCGACATCAGGCAGGGCGCGGCCCTTGACCACCGAGATCGCGTAATCGAGATAGGCGCGTTCGGCGAAGGTGGACAGCGTCAGCGATTCGCCATCGGGCGCAGCCGGGGCTTGGTCAAACAGGGTCGGTTGATCGGTCATGGAGCTTGTCTTGTTGTGTTCGTATTGACTGGGTTAATCGTTGATGGCGGGCTCGCGCGGGGGCAGCGTCACCTTCAGGCGCGCATTGCCGCTGGCATTGGCGTTGCCGCGCTCGCCTGCGGCCAGGCGCAGCGCGCCGGCGGGCCGATACAGTTCATAGAACCGCGACACCAGCCGCACATAGCCCTGGGTCTCGGGATAGGGCGGGATCTTGTTGCCATACTTCTGCACCGCGCCTTCCCCGGCGTTGTAGGAGGCAATGGCCAGTTCCACGTGCTGCGGGAACATCGCCATCAGATCGCGCAGGTAGCGCGCGGCCAGGCGGATGTTGATTTTCGGATCGGTCAGCTTCTGGTGCAGCGTCTTGCGACGATCCCCCTGCAGGCCGTAGCGCTCGGCAGTGTCGGGCAGGATCTGCATCAGGCCTACCGCGCCCTTGCTGGAGACGGCCGTGGCATTGAAACCGGATTCGGCCGTCATCACCGCCTTCAGCAACGCCGCATCCAGACCGAATTCGCCGGCCGCTTCGGTGAGCAGGTCGTCGTACTTGCGCGCATCGCGATGAGACAGCATGGTCCGCACGAAAGGCGGATCGGCCGGGGTCACCGCTTCCTTGCTGCCGGGATGGTTGAGCAGCGATGCACTGCTGGCCATGAGCTTGTCCGGGTCGTCCAGGGTCTGGGCATAGAAGTGCACCGCGCCATCGGCATCGGTGTACCGGTACACAATGGTCTTGGGCTTCTTTGCGGCGGCAGCCGTACCGGTACTGTCCCGGCCACTGTCCGCTGCTTCCACCCGCATGTGCTGTACACCATCGGCATCGGTGTACCGGACCACTTGCTGCGACTGTACCGGTCCGGCACAGAACAGCGCCGCCGCACCCAAAAGGGAGGCGAGAGCGCTGGTGTGCAGGAACGCGGGGCGGCGCATGTCAGATGTCCGCTTCGGCTTCGTTGCCGTGCTCTTCGATCCAGGCGCGGCGGGACGCCGCTTCGCCCTTGCCCATGAGCATGTTGAAACGCTCTTCGGAGGTCTGCACGCCAGGCTCGCCGAAGCTGATCGGCAGCAGGCGGCGCGTGTCCGGGTTCATGGTGGTTTCCCACAGCTGCTCGGCATTCATCTCGCCCAGGCCTTTGAAGCGGGAAATGCTCCAGGCACCTTCCTTCAGGCCATCCTTGCGCAGCTTGTCTTCGATGGCTTCAAGTTCGCCATCGTCCAGCGCATAGAGCTTCTGCACCGGCTTCTTGCCGCGTGCCGGGGCATCCACGCGATAGAGCGGCGGGCGCGCCACGCAGATGTGGCCGTTCTCGATCAGCTTGGGGAAGTGACGGAAGAACAGCGTCAGCAGCAATACCTGGATGTGCGAGCCGTCCACGTCCGCGTCCGAGAGGATGCAGATCTTGCCGTAGCGCAGGCCGGAGAGATCGGGCGTGTCGTTGATGCCATGCGGATCGACGCCGATGGCCACCGCGATATCGTGGATTTCATTGTTGGCGAAGAGGCGGTCGCGCTCGGTTTCCCAGGCGTTCAGGACCTTGCCGCGCAAGGGCAGGATGGCCTGGAATTCCTTGTCGCGGCCCATCTTGGCGGAGCCGCCGGCGGAGTCGCCCTCCACCAGGAAAATTTCATTGCGCGTCACATCCGAGGATTCGCAATCGGTCAGCTTGCCCGGCAGCACGGCCACGCCTGAAGATTTCTTCTTTTCGACCTTTTGCGCCGAGCGCAGGCGGCTCTGGGCCTGCTTGATGACCAGCTCGGCCAGCTTCTTGCCGTATTCCACGTGCTGGTTCAGCCACAGCTCCAGTGCCGGACGCGAGTAACCGGCGACCAGTCGCACGGCATCGCGCGAGTTCAGGCGTTCCTTGATCTGGCCCTGGAATTGCGGGTCCAGCACCTTGGCCGAGAGCACGAAGGAGACGCGCGCAAACACGTCCTCGGCCAGGAGTTTGACGCCCTTGGGCAGCAGCGAATGCATTTCCGCAAAACTCTTGACGGCCGAGAACAGGCCTTCGCGCAGGCCCGATTCGTGGGTGCCGCCGTTGGAGGTGGGGATCAGGTTGACGTAGGATTCGCGCACCACGGCACCTTCTTCGGTCCAGGCCACCACCCAGGATGCGCCTTCGCCCTCGGCGAAGCCTTCGGCATCCTTGCCGGCGAACTGTTCGCCTTCGAACAGCGGGATCAATGTTTCGCCGCTGCCGGTCTGCGCCAGTTGCTCCATCAGGTAGCCGCGCAGGCCTTGATCGTACTGCCAGTTCTGGGTGTCGCCGGTTTTGGCGTTGATCAGCGTGACCTTCACGCCCGGCAGCAGCACCGCCTTGGAACGCAGCAGGCGCTGCAGCTCGCCCAGCGGAATGGTGGCCGAGTCGAAATACTTGGCGTCCGGCCAGACGGTCACGCGGGTGCCGGACTTCTTGTCCTCGCGGGTGGCGGGGCGCGACTGCAGTTTCTCGATGACGTCGCCGCCCGAGAAGGCCAGCGTGTGCACGCCGCCTTCGCGCCAGACCGTGATTTCCAGGCGCGTGGCCAGCGCATTGGTGACCGAGACGCCCACGCCGTGCAGGCCGCCTGAGAAGGCATAGGCACCGCCGGAACCCTTGTCGAACTTGCCGCCTGCATGCAGGCGGGTGAAGACGATCTCGACGGTGGGGACCTTTTCTTCCGGGTGCAGGCCGACCGGGATGCCGCGGCCATCGTCCTCCACGCTGACGCTGCCGTCGGCGTTGATGGTGACGATGATGCTCTTGCCGTAGCCGCCCAGCGCTTCGTCGGAGGCGTTGTCGATCACTTCCTGGAGGATGTGCAGCGGATTCTCGGTGCGCGTGTACATGCCCGGACGCTGCTTGACCGGCTCCAGTCCCTTGAGGACACGGATCGATGATTCACTGTAATCGGACGGGGTTGTTTTTTTGGTTGCCATGCAGATGAGTGGTCGTGGCTGATGCCGGAGGGTTGTTGTCTGTTCGTCCAGCGCAGCGGCCCGCCAAGGGGCCATCTTGCGCTGCAAAAGCGCATTCTAATGAAAATTCCGTGGATTCGGCGTCTGGCAAGGCGGAATGTTCCCTACCGGGAAGGACTTGTCGGTAACAGCATGTAAATGCGGCTAAAAGCGCGCACAAAAAAGGCTTGCGCGCACGCAAGCCTTGTCACGGGAGCAAATCTCCGGATCAGGCGGCCAGCAGTCCTTCCACCGCCAGGGCGATCGCCAACAGGCGCTTGTCCTCGCCGCCGGCTGCAGCCAGCGATAGCCCGACCGGGGCAGTGCCGGGCGCATGGCAGGGCAGGGAGACGGCGCAGCCATCGAGGAAGTTGATCAGCGTCGGGTTGCGCAGGATCTTGCCGTTGGCGGCGTAATAGGCATCGTCGCTGGCTTGCAGCTCGGCAATACGCGGCGCGACGATGGGTACGGTCGGCATCACCAGCGCATCGTAACCGGCCAGTTGCGCCTGCACTTCGGCGATCCAGCGCGGGCGGGCGTGCAGCACGTCGAGCAGGTCGGCGGCGCTCATGTCCTTGCCGCGCAGGATGCGCGAAACCACGCGCTGGTCATAGCCGGCGGCGTTCTCGGCGATCAGGGTGCGGTGCCAGGCGTAGGCTTCGGCAGCGGTGAAGCCGCCCTTCGCGTTGATGGCGGCCAGGGCGTTGAAGGCCGGCACCTCAGCTTCGACGATGACGGCCCCGGAGGCGCGGAGTTTGTCCAGCGCGGCGCGATAGGCCTTGCCGACGGTCTCGTCCATGGCGTCCAGCACCACATTGGTCGGGGCCAGCAGGCGCAGGCCGCGCAGCGGGTGGGCGACTACGGACACATAGGCTTCACCGGCCAGTACAGCGTCCATGATGGCGCAGCACTCTACCGATACAGCCAGCGGGCCAATCGAGTCCAGGTAAGCGGACAGTGGCAGTACACCTTGCATGGACACCCGCGAGGCCGTGGGCTTGAATCCGGTCAGGCCGTTCAGTGCCGAGGGGATGCGCACGGAACCGCCGGTATCGGACCCGACCGCCGCAAAGGCCATGCCATCGGTGACCGAGATGGCCGCGCCGGAAGAAGAACCACCGGGAATGCGGCCGCCCTCGAGGTTGCGCTCCCAGGTGTTCTGCGGCGTACCGTAATGCGGATTGATGCCAAGACCCGAGTAGGCGAACTCGGTCATGTTGGTCTTGCCGATGACGATGGCACCGGCCTTCATCAGGTTCTGTACCACGGCCGCATGTGCGGTAGCAGCGGGCTTGCCGCGCAGGACCACGGAACCGGCCAGGGTGGTTTCGCCGGCCACGTCAAACAGATCCTTGACCGAGACCGGTACACCTTCCAGCGGCGACCGGCACAGTTTGGCCGCGCGCAGGGTATCGGAAGCGCGGGCAGCGGCGCGCGCCTGATCGGCGTAGACGCTGGTGAAGACGCGCGCGCCTTCGCCCGCCGGATCGGCGATGCGGGCCAGGGCTTGTTCGGTCAGTTGCAGGGAAGTGATGCGGCCGGCATCGAGGTCGGCGGCCAGTTGGGAGAGTGTGCTCGGCATGATGAGGGAGTCGGTGTGATCGGTGACAAATTCGCAGATGCGCAAGTATCGCATTGCCTGGCGCATCCAACAAAGGCGCATGGGCGGCCCCTTGGGCCGCCCCGGAAATTCAGGCCACCTCGGCCAGCGACTCGGCCACGTAATGGTGGCGCAGGGCGCGTTGGCGGCGCGGGTCGAACAGTTCCATCGTGAAGGAGGCGGCCGGACGGATGCCGCCGATGGCTCCCACGGTGCCGCAGGTCATGCCGCAGCCCTCGGGCAGGGTGGCGCCGCCTTGCGTGAAGCGCGCGATCAGGTCGCCGGGCGTACGCAGCGAGGCCAGCGTGCCTTCCTGGTAGAGCTTGGTTGCGCCGTCTTCCTCGATCCAGGAGCGGATCACCAGTTCATCCCAGTACTCGGCCACTTCCGAGAGCTTCCACGCGCTGTTGCCCACGGGCTTCACGCACGCCTGCTTGGAGAAGGCCACGCTGTGCGCTTCCAGCTTGCGGTCGGTGTGGTCGGAGGCAATCGAGACATACAGCTCGCCACCGCTGTTGAAGACGAAGGTCTCCACTTCACCGGACGACGCCTCGCCCAGCACCTGCACCTGCGCGGCTTGCGAGAGCTGGTTGGCCGAGACGCGGTAGAACAGCGGCACCGCGCTGGGACGCGAGATGCCCAGGGCTTCCAGTTCTTCGATGTGATGCTCGATGGCCGCCATGTCGCGGCCGGCCCAGCCGGCGATGACCAGGGTGTCGATGTCGGCGTGGAGGGGGGATTGGTCGGGGAGGGTAAAGGTCAGCTTCATGAGTTTCTGTTCCTACAGGGTGATTCAGGAGAGGCTGGCCGGGGAGACGGCCAGCCTGGGGAGAGAGATCAGTGCTTCTTGACGAACACCACCACCAGGAAGCTGGCGAGGAATTCGAGGGCAGCCACGAAATACAGGCCGGAGGAGAGCGACCCGGTGCTGGTCTTCAATGCGCCGATCATGTAAGGGGCGACGAAGCCGGCCAGGTTGCCGATGGAGTTGATGAGAGCGATGCCGCCAGCGGCTGCCGTGCCGGCCAGGAAGGCGCCGGGAATCGACCAGAACACCGGGAAGGCCGCCAGGATGCCGATGGCCGCCAGCGTCAGCGAGCACAGGGCCAGCGTCGCATTGCCCAGCGTCATGCCGGTGGCGATCAAGCCGATACAGGCGATGAGCGTGGCGATGGCGCTGTGCAGGCGGCGCTCGCCGTTCTTGTCGGAGTGGAAGCCGTTCCACACCATGGCCAGCGTGCCGGCCACGAAGGGGATGGCCGAGATCAGGCCGATCTGCAGGTTACCCTTGACGCCGATTTCCTTGATGATGGACGGTGCCCAGAAAGCGATGGTGGCATTGCCGCTGACCACGCAGAAATACACGGCGGCGCAGATCCAGACGCGGTAGTTGGCACAGGCATCCTTGAAGGAGAAATGCTTGCCCGGTGCGCTGTTCTCGGCGGCCAGCACTTGCGTGACGGCGGTTTTTTCAGTATCGCTCAGCCATTTGGCGTTGGCCGGTTTTTCCGGCAGCCAGGCCAGCACCGCGAAGCCCGCCAGGATGGATGGGATGCCCTCGATGATGAAGAGCCATTGCCAGTTGGCCAGATGGCCCACGCCTTCCATGCCGCTCATGATGAGCCCGGCAATCGGGCCGCCTACTGCACCGGCGATGGCAAAGGAGGTCATGAAGAGGCCATTGACGCGGGCACGGCGCTTGGCCGGGAACCAGTAGGTGAGATACAGCACCACACCGGGGAAGAAGCCCGCTTCAAAGATGCCCAGCAGGAAACGCAGCACATAGAAACTGGTCGGCGTGGTGACGTAGGCCATGGCCATCGAGGCCAGGCCCCAGAGGATGGTGATGCGCGCCAGCGTCTTGCGGGCGCCGATCTTTTCCAGCAGCAGGTTGCTCGGCACTTCGAAGAGGAAATAGCCGATGAAGAAAATGCCCGCGCCCAGGCCATACACCGCCTCCGAGAACTGCAGGTCCTGCAGCATCTGCAGCTTGGCGAAGCCGACGTTGACGCGATCAATCCAGGCCAGCACGAACAGGAAGACCAGGAAGGGAATCAGGCGCCAGGCGATCTTGCCGTAGGTCGCCTCGAGGCTGGCACTGCTGCTGGCCGGGGGCACCGCGGTGGCCGCAGCGGATGGGGAATACGACATGGAAAACCTCCTCAAGTGTGACCGGCGTCCGTGTGACGGCGCCGTGTTGTGTTCTGCATGGATGGGATGGGAGCGGCGGCAAGCACTGCAGGGCCGGGCATGTTCCGGTGCCAGCCCGAAGGCGCCGGTCTGAATTCAGTATGGGGATGCAGGGCGGGCGCTGTCCAACAAGAAAATCTGAACGGCCTTGATTGAAAAATCTTATGAGCAAAAGCAGGGCGCTGTTTGCGTCAGGATGGTGCTGTTCATGCGTGCCCGCGCATCGGCGCGCCGGGCAGCGTGCAGGCGGGAGGGCGGGCGATCTCAGCCGAGCGGGGCGGGCAGCCGCGCAATCTCCTGGCCCCAATTGAGTGCGAAGTCGGACGCCGTTTCCTGCGCGATGCGCGCCACGGTTTCGGTCAGCGGATTCTCATGGTCCGAGCGGAAGCAGGCGATCAGTGCCAGTGCCGGGAACTCGGTATCCACGCGCAGCAGGTGCAGGCTCTCTTCGTTGAGTTCGCGCTGGATGATGGCCGGCGGCACGGCCGTGATGCCGAATCCATCGGTGGCCAGGCGGATCATGGTGGCCACCGAGGCGATACAGTTGATGTGCAATGTGCGCTCACCCCGCTCGCTGCCCGAGAACAAGCGCTCGATGACTGCATGCGGCCCCGAATTGCGGGCGAAGCTGATGATGGGGAAGGCCGCCAGGTCCGCCAGCGACAGCGTCTCGCTGCCGATGTCGAGCTTGGGGCTGCCGACCCAGCGCATGGGGAATTCGCACAGCGCGATGTTGCTGACCTGCGGCCCGATCACCGGTTCGGCCTGCAGCACCAGGTCCAGGTTGCTCTTGCTGAACTGTTCGTGCAGGTGGATGGTGGTGTCGCTGACGATCTCGATCTGCAGGCGCGGAAAGGCCTTGTGAAGGCGTCCGAGAAAATCCGGAAACCAGCTGTGCACGATGGATTCGATCACGCCAATGCGAATGACGCCGGCAAACACTTCGCGGTCGGACATGTCGTCCTTCATCTCGCGCATGAGCTTGACCATGCGCTCGGCATACACCAGCGCCTTGCTGCCATCGGCGGTCAGCGCCACCTCGCGCGCGCTGCGGTCGAACAGGCGCACGCCGAAATCCTGTTCCAGTGAGGCGATGCGGCTGGAGACGGCGGCCTGCGTGGTGTGCAGCCGCTCGGCCGTGAGCCGGAAATTGCGCAGCCGGGCCAGCCAGACGAAGGTTTCAAGGAAGCGGATATTCATGAGCGGGCAGGGCGGAGTGAAGGGGCGTATTTTATCGCCTTCAGGTCGTGATCCAGGCCGTCATTTTTGGTGCACTGCGCAATGAATCTTCGTTCATCTGGCGCACATCTGGTGCATTTCATGTTGGCAATCGCGTGCTTCTGGTGCGTTATAAGGATATTCGGTTTTTGAAAGTATTTTTTCTTTACTCGCCGCGAAAATGAAAATATATTTACATTTTTTTCGGCGGGACTGATGCAAATGACAAGTCCTGCGCGATGATAAATACGCCCGGATCAGCGGGCGCAACAGCACAAGAACATTGCAAGAACAGTGGTGGCAGGGCGCTCTGCAAATGAAATAAATGATTTAAACGATTTATTTTTTTTTGCGTTTTTTTGCAGAGGGCAGTGAATTCAATGACGACGGGGTAGCGGGCGGTGACACAACAGCCGAAGAACATCAGTTTGCAGGGAGCCGGTGCGGTAGCACAGGCCGTGGGCAAGCTGTATCCGCAATTGTCCAAGTCGCACCGCAAGACGGCGGACTACGTGCTGGGCAACCCCTTCCGCGCCGCCACCATGACCATCGACGAACTCTCGGAAGCCGCCGGCATCTCGGTGGCCACCGCCAATCGCTTCGCCCATGCGCTGGGCTTCGACGGTTATGCCTCGTTCCGTGCTGCGCTGGTCTCGGATTTCGCGACCACCCTGGCCCCCGTGGAAAAGCTGCGCGAGCAGGTGCAGCGCACCGCCACCAGCGCCGAGATCATGGCCGCCGCCTTTGACAGCGACATTGCCAACATCGAGGCGACGCGCCGCATGCTCACGCCGGAACACTGCGAGCAGGCGGTCGACATGATCCTCTCGGCGCAGCGCATCTTCATCACCGGCTTTGGCGCCTCGGCCTATCTCTCCGGCCTGATGGCCCATACGCTGGAGCCCTATGTGCGCACCGTCAGTTCGGTGGCCATGGCAGGCGGACCCTCGCAGGCGGCGCGCCAGTTTTTCAAGCTCGACAGCGATGACCTGGTGATTGCGATGGTTTTCCCGCGCTATGCGGCTGACACCGTCTGGCTCACCCAGCGTGCGGTGGAGAAGGGCGCACGCGTGATCGCACTCACCGACACGCCCGGCTCGCCGCTGGTGCCGCTGGCCGATGTCGCCTTGTATGCCCAGACCGACGGCCGCCTGGCGCCCACTTCCGATGCGGCCGCACTGATCCTGATCCAGGCCCTGTGCGATGCCGTGGCGCATCGCGCACGCCGCTCGGTGCAGGCCGCCACGCAAATGGCTGAATTCGTGCTGCCGTGGCTGTACCTGGCCCAGCAGCAACAGCGCGCCGGCACCACGCCGGTCGGCAAGCCCGCGCGGGCGGCCGCCAAGCGCGCCCCAACCAAAGGAAAGACCAACGCATGACCACTCCGGTAATTGCCATCCACGGCGGCGCAGGCACCATCACGCGCGCTTCACTTTCGGCCGAGGACGAGGCCCGCTATCACCAGGCGCTGTCCGACATCGTCGCCGCCGCCCAGGCCGTGCTCAATGCCGGCGGTTCGGCACTGGAAGCCGTCACCGAAGCCGTGCGCCTGCTGGAAGACTGCCCGCTCTTCAATGCCGGCCATGGTGCCGTCTACACCAGCGAAGGCAAGCATGAGCTGGACGCCTGTGTCATGAATGGGGCCGATCTCGCCTCCGGTGCGGTGGCCTGCGTGACCAAGCTGCGCAACCCTATCCTGGCCGCACGCACGGTGATGGAAAAGAGCGAACACGTGCTGCTGGTCGGTCCTGCCGCCGAAGCCTTTGCGGCGCGCCATGGTGCGGTCACGGTCGAGCCCGATTATTTCCATACCGATGCCCGCCACGAACAATGGCAGCGCGTGCGCGGCCAGTCGCGCGCGATGCTGGACCACGATGCCTCCTCCTTCGCCTTCGCAGAAAAAGCTGCCGAGCCCAAGGAACCCATCGATCCGGACAACAAGTTCGGCACCGTCGGTGCCGTCGCACTGGACCAGTTCGGCAACCTCGCTGCGGCCACCTCGACCGGCGGCATCACCAACAAGCAGCCTGGCCGCGTAGGCGATTCGCCCATCATCGGCGCCGGCTGCTATGCCAACAACGCCACCGTGGCCGTGTCGGCCACCGGCACCGGCGAAGCTTTCATGCGCACCGCCGCCTGCTACGACATCGGCGCACGCATGGCCTATGCCGGCCAGTCGCTGGAAGAAGCCAGCCGCGCCGTGGTCTTCGAGACCCTGCCCAAGGTGGGCGGACGCGGTGGCGTCATCGCCATTGACTGCCACGGCAACCTGGCCTTGCCCTTCAATACCGAAGGCATGTATCGCGCCTGGGGCTGTGGCGAACTGGCCCCGGTCACCGCCATTTACGCAGCACCGGCCTGAAGCGGCCGAGCAGGAGAGAATCAAGATGCAACAGTCCCAACGCGTGCTGGATGTCCGTCAGCTCAATGTCCGCTTTGCCACCTCCGAACGGACGGTCGATGCGGTGCGCGACCTGTCCTTCCACGTCAACCAGGGCGAGACCCTGGCCATCGTCGGTGAATCGGGCTCGGGCAAGTCGGTGTCGTCGCTTGCCATCATGCGCCTGATCGAACACGGCGGTGGCAAGATCGCCAGCGGCAGCATGCAGTTCCTGCGCCGCAGCGGCCAGTCGCTGGACCTGGCGCAGGCTGACAACGCCACCATGCGCAGCATCCGGGGCGCGGAGATCGCCATGATCTTCCAGGAACCGATGACCTCGCTCAATCCGGTCTTCACCGTCGGCGAGCAGATTGCCGAATCGATCCGCCTGCACCAGGGCATGAGCCACGCCGCCGCCCAGGCCGAGGCGCTGCGCATGCTGGAGATGGTGCGCATTCCTGAAGCGAAGCGCGTACTGGGCCGCCATCCGCACCAGCTTTCCGGCGGCATGCGCCAGCGCGTGATGATCGCCATGGCCTTGTCCTGCAAGCCCTCGCTGCTCATTGCCGACGAACCGACTACGGCACTGGATGTGACCATCCAGGCCCAGATCCTGCAACTGATCCGCTCGCTGCAGCAGGAGATGCAGA
Source organism: Herbaspirillum sp. 1173 (assembly GCF_031455335.1). Taxonomy (NCBI): domain Bacteria; kingdom Pseudomonadati; phylum Pseudomonadota; class Betaproteobacteria; order Burkholderiales; family Oxalobacteraceae; genus Herbaspirillum; species Herbaspirillum sp. 1173. Next base: position 178,742 of record NZ_JAVDSP010000008.1, read on the forward strand.
TGGGCGTGATCTTCATCACCCACGACATGGGCGTGGTGGCCGAAGTGGCCGACCGCGTGGTGGTGATGTGCCGGGGCGAGAAGGTCGAAGAGAACGAAGTCAAGCAACTCTTTGCCGCGCCCGCGCATCCTTATACGCAATCCCTGCTGGCGGCCGTGCCTCGCCTGGGCTCCATGCGCGGCACCGACAAGCCGCTGCGCTTCGGCATCGCGCCGCAGGCCGAGGTGCGTCCCGACCTGATCGCCAGCGAACTGCAGGCGCAGGCGGAGATTGCCGCGCAGCGCCAGCCCATCCTCAAGGTGCGCGACCTGACGACACGCTTCGACGTGAAGAGCGGCATCTTCGGCCGCGTCAAGCAGCGCGTGCATGCGGTCGAGAAGGTGAGCTTCGATCTCTATTCCGGCGAGACCCTGGCCATCGTCGGCGAATCCGGCTGCGGCAAGTCCACCACCGGCCGCTCGCTGCTGCGCCTGGTCGACATCGCCGGCGGCAAGGTCGAGTTCGGCGGCCGCGACCTGGCGCAACTGCCGCGTTCGGAATTGCGCGAGCTGCGCCGCGACATCCAGTTCATCTTCCAGGATCCCTTCGCTTCGCTCGATCCGCGCATGACCGTGGGCTACTCCATCATGGAGCCGATGCTGGTGCACGGCCTGAAGGAGGGCGCGCAGGAGCGCGTGGATGCACTGCTGACCCGCGTGGGCCTGACGCCCGAGCATGGCCAGCGCTATCCGCATGAATTTTCCGGTGGCCAGCGCCAGCGCATCTGCATCGCCCGCGCGCTGGCGTTGAATCCCAAGATCGTCATCGCCGATGAATCGGTGTCCGCGCTGGACGTGTCGATCCAGGCCCAGATCGTCAACCTGATGCTGGATTTGCAGGCCGAGCTGGGCATCTCCTTCATCTTCATCTCGCACGACATGGCGGTGGTGGAGCGCATCAGCCATCGGGTGGCGGTGATGTACCTGGGCCAGATCGTGGAGATCGGACCGCGCCGCGCCATCTTCGAAAATCCCCAGCACCCGTACACGCGCAAGCTGATGGCGGCCGTTCCGGTGGCCGATCCGACCCTGCGCCAGCCGGGCAAGAAACTGATGACCGATGAAATTCCCAGCCCGATCCGGCTGGTGGGCGATGAGCCCAAGGTGGAGCCGCTGCGGGAAGTGGCTCCGGGGCACTTCGTGGCCCAGCACCGTATTGCCGGCGCTTTTTGAGCGCAGGCGTGATGTTCCCCAGTCGTATCTGTAATTTGGTAAATGCAGTCAGCGCAGTAATCTCAATCAAGCTGTAACCACTCAAGCGTCACTGATCAGGAGAGACCAATGTCCGCATCCGCAAAAAACAAAGCAATGAGCGCCGCCAAATGGCTGGCCCTGGGTACCCTGGGCGCCGCCCTGCAGTTCGGCGCAGCCAATGCCTTCGCCGCCAAGACTGCTACCGTGGCCGTAGCGTCGACCTTCACCACGATGGACCCGTATGACGCCAACGATACGCTGTCGCTGTCGGTGATGAAGTCCTTCTACCAGGGCCTCTATGGCTTCGACAAGGACATGAAGCTGATCCCGGTGCTGGCCGAAGGCTACCTGGTGAGCAAGGATGGTTTGGAATACACCATTCGCCTCAAGCAAGGCGTGAAGTTCCATGACGGTACCGTCTTCAAGGCCGACGCCGTCAAGGCCGTCTTCGACCGCGTGACCAACCCGGACAACAAGTTGAAGCGCTACAACCTCTTCAACCGCATCGCCAAGACCGAAGTGCTCAACGACTACACCGTCAAGGTCGTGCTGAAGGAACCGTTCTCGGCCTTCATCAACGTGCTGGCGCACCCGTCGGCCGCGATGATCTCCCCGGCTGCGCTGAAGCAGTACGGCAACAAGGACATCGCCTTCCACCCGGTCGGTACCGGTCCCTTCAAGTTCGTGGAATGGAAGCAGACCGACTACGTGAAGGTGGCCAAGTTCGACGGTTACTGGAAGCAGGGCTACCCCAAGGTCGACGAGATCCTGTGGAAGCCGGTGGTGGACAACAACTCGCGCTCGGCCATGCTGCAGACCGGCGAAGCCCAGTTCACCTATCCGCTGCCCTACGAACAGGCTGACCTGCTCAAGAGCAAAGGCAACCTGGACGTGATCGCCGGTCCCTCCATCATCCAGCGCTACATGTCGATGAACGTCAAGCAGAAGCCGTTCGACAACCCGAAGGTGCGCGAAGCGATCAACTACGCCATCAACAAGGATGCCCTGGCCAAGGTCGCGTTCAATGGCTATGCCACCCCGATGGATGGCGTGCTGCCGCAGGGCGTGGATTACGCCTTCAAGACCGGCCCGTGGCCCTATGACGTGAAGAAGGCCAAGGCCCTGCTGGCCGAAGCCGGATATCCGAACGGCTTCGAGACCGAACTGTGGTCGGCCTACACCCATACCACCGCCATGAAGGTGATCCAGTTCCTGCAGCAGCAGCTGGCGCAAGTGGGCATCAAGGCCAAGATCCAGGCCCTGGAAGCCGGCCAGCGCGTGGAGCGTGTGGAAAGCTGGCAGGATCCCGCCACTGCCCCGATCCGCCTGTTCTACGTGGGCTGGTCGTCCTCGACCGGTGAAGCCGACTGGGGCCTGCGTCCGCTGCTGGCATCGGAATCCTTCCCGCCGCGTCTGTTCAACACCGCTTACTACAAGAGCGACAAGGTCGATGCCGACATCGCCAAGGCCCTGACCGTCTCCGACCGCAAGGAAAAGGAAGCGCTGTACAAGGACGCGCAGCAGGAAGTCTGGAAGGATGCACCGTGGGCCTTCCTGGTCACCGAAAAGCTGCTGTATGCCCGTGCCAAGAACCTCAAGGGCATCTACATCATGCCGGACCAGGCTTACGAATTTGAGAACATCGAGTTCACCAAGTAAGCAGGCGCCGTGTTTTCGGCCCTTGCGGGCCGATGCAAAAATGCAGTGCTGTGAGACCGCGTCATGCAGTTTTGCAGCACTGGGCAGGTTCTCTGCATCGTCGTAACGAGCAGAAAAGAGCAGCAATGAAGCGGGGAGGGTGGCTGGCCATCCTCCCCCACAGATTCACGATGCGTTGCCATGCAAGCCGGCAGCGCAGGGAGCGACTCCACCGCAGGGTGTGGACACACCAGCGACGGGCAGCCTTATTCAGAGAGTCCCATGTTTTCCTATGTCATCAAACGCCTGTTAGGCCTCATTCCCACGCTGTTGCTGGTGGCGGTGCTGGTTTTCCTGTTCGTGCACTTGTTGCCGGGCGACCCGGCACGCCTGGCCGCCGGTCCCGAAGCCGATGAAAAGACGGTCGCCCTGGTGCGCGCCGACCTCGGCCTGGACAAGCCGCTGCCGGAGCAGTTCGTCAACTTCTTCATCAATGCCGCCCACGGCGACTTTGGACGCTCCATCCGCAGCAAGCGCCCGGTCTCCGAAGAGATCGCCGCGCGCTTCTGGCCCACGCTGTGGCTGACCATCGTGGCCATGATCTGGGCGGTGCTGTTCGGTCTCATCATCGGCATCTCCTCTGCCGTGTGGCGCAACAAGTGGCCGGATCGCCTGGGCATGACGCTGGCCGTCTCCGGCATTTCCTTCCCGGCGTTCTCGCTGGGCATCCTGCTCATGCAGGTCTTCTCGGTCGAGCTGGGCTGGCTGCCCACCGTCGGCGACGAGACCTGGCGCCACTACATCCTGCCTTCGCTGACGCTGGGCGCGGCGGTGGCCGCCGTGATGGCGCGCTTCACCCGTTCTTCCTTCATCGAAATCCTGCAAGAGGACTTCGTGCGGACCGCCCGTGCCAAGGGCCTGACCGAGACCGTGGTGGTCATCAAGCACTGCCTGCGCAATGCGCTCATTCCGGTGGTGACGATGATGGGCCTGCAGTTCGGCTTCCTGCTGGGCGGCTCCATCCTGGTCGAGGTGGTGTTCAACTGGCCGGGCATGGGACGCCTGCTGGTCGATGCCGTCGAGATGCGTGACTACCCCATCATCCAGGCCGAGATCCTGCTGTTCTCGCTGGAATTCATTTTCATCAACCTGGTGGTGGACGTGCTTTATGCCGTGATCAACCCCAGCATTCGTTTCAAGTGAGGGGAATCATGTCGCTCTCCAATTCGCCTCTGGCCACTACCTCCGAAACCGGCGCGCCGCTGCCGCCGCCTGATCCGGCCGCCGTCGCCGCCTCCGGCCAGAAGATCCGCACCCCGTGGCGCGAGTTCTGGCGCAAGTTCAAGAAGCAGCGCCTGGCCGTCTATGCGGGCGTGTTCATCCTGCTGCTGATTCTGATCGCCATCCTGGCACCCTGGATCGTGCCCTTCGATGCCGAAAACTTCTTCGACTACGACGCCCTCAATTCGCCGCCGACCTGGACCCACTGGTTCGGGGTCGATTCGCTGGGCCGCGACATCTTCAGCCGCATCCTGATGGGGGCGCGCATCTCGCTGGCCTCGGGCTTCTTCTCGGTGGCCATCGGTGCCGTGATCGGTACCGTCTTCGGCTTGCTGGCCGGCTACTATGAAGGCTGGTGGGACCGCATCGTCATGCGCATCTGCGACGTGCTGTTCGCCTTCCCCGGCATCCTGCTGGCCATCGGTATCGTCGCCATCCTGGGCGGCGGCATGATCAACGTCATCATCTCGGTGTCGGTGTTCAGTATCCCGGCCTTTGCTCGCCTGGTGCGCGGCAATACGCTGCAGCTGAAAAACCTGACCTACATCGAGGCCACCCGCAGCATCGGTGCGTCCGACACCACCATCATGTGGAAGCACATCTTCCCGGGCACCATCTCGGCCATCGTGGTGTATTTCACCATGCGTATCGGCACCTCCATCATCACGGCGGCCGGCCTGTCCTTCCTCGGCCTGGGCGCGCAATCGCCCACGCCCGAGTGGGGCCTGATGCTGAACGAAGCCCGCGCCGACATGGTCACTTCGCCGCACGTGGCGCTGGTGCCCAGCATCGCGATCTTCCTGACCGTGCTGGCCTTCAACCTGTTGGGCGACGGCTTGCGCGACGCGCTCGATCCCAAGATCGACCAGCGCTGATGATGAACCTGCAGGTGCCGCCGCAGGTGCCACATATTGGCCGCTTGCCCGCCGGTGCGCGCAACAGCATCACCGATGTGGAGGGTGTGCGCGTCGGTCACTGCACCCTCGATGCCGGCGCGGTGCAGACCGGCGTGACCGTGATTGCGCCGCATGGCGGCAATCTCTTCACGCACAAGCTGCCGGCGGCGGCGGCCGTCATCAATGGCTTTGGCAAGAGTGCGGGGCTGGTGCAGCTGGAAGAACTGGGTTTGCTGGAAACGGCCATCGCGCTTTCCAACACCTTTGCCGTGGGGACGCTGCTCAATGCGCAGATCGCCCACACGGTGCGCGGCAATCCGGAATGCGGACGCAGCCTGCCGACGGTCAACGGGCTGGTGCTGGAATGCAATGACGGCTATCTCAACGACTTGCAGGCCATGGCCGTGCAGCCCGAGCATTTTGAGGCAGCGATGGCAGCCTTGTCGGTCGAGGTTCTGCAAGGCGCGGTTGGGGCGGGACGGGGCATGTCCAGCTTTGGTTTGAAAGGCGGTATCGGTACCGCTTCGCGCGTGGCTGCCTTGGATTCGTCGGAGCAGTCCTATACCGTCGGCGCGCTGGTCCTCTCCAACTTCGGGCGACTGCCCGAATTGATCCTGGCGGGCGATCCGCTGGGCGCGCGATTGGCGGCCAGCGAGACACCCGACACCGCGCCCGAAAAGGGCTCCATCATCATGATCCTGGCCACCGATGCGCCGCTGGATGCGCGGCAGTTGAAACGCCTGGCCACCCGCGCCGGGGCCGGACTGGCGCGCACCGGGTCCGCCTACGGCCATGGCAGCGGCGATATTGCGCTGGCCTTCTCCACGGCCCAGACCATCGAGGCCGAGGCCGATTGCCTGCACCTGGCGCTGCTGGCCGATCATCTGCTGGACCCGCTGTTCCATGCCGCCGCTGATTGCGTCGAACAAGCCATCGTGCATGCGCTCTTTGCGGCCGAGACCGTGCGCGGACGTGATGGCCATGTCCGTGTGAGCCTGCGCGAGCGCCTGGCTTCCTGAATTCCTGAATTGCTTCCCCTGAAAGACCGCCTCATGAACAAGCGTGCCAACATCCTGGTTTCCGTCGACATCGAAGGCGTGGCCGGGGTTTTCCACACCGAGCAGACCCGCGCCGGCAATGGCGAATATGAACGCGCCCGGCGCTGGATGACCGAGGAGGCCAATGCCGTCACCCGTGGCGCACTGGCGGCTGGTGCAACGGCGATCAAGGTCAACGATTCGCATGGCGGCTTCCGCAACCTGCTGCCGGACCTGCTGCACCCCGAGGCGCGCATGGTGCTGGGCAAGCCGCGCGTGCTGGGCATGATGGGCGGCGTGGATCACGATATCGATGCGGTCATGCTGGTGGGTTACCACTCGCGCGCACAAGGGCGCGGCATCCTGGCGCACACCACCAACAGCTTTGCCTTCGCCCGCGTGTGGCTGGGCGGGCAGGAACTGGGCGAGGCCGGGCTGTATGGCGCACTGGCGGCCGAACATGGCGTGCCGGTGATCTTCGGCAGCGGCGATGATGCCTTCATCGAAGAGAATCAACCGCTGTTCCCGCATGCGATCTTTGCCGAGACCAAGAAGGCCTATGGTGCCAACAGCGGCGATTCGCTCACGCCCCAGCAGTCCTGCGTGCTGCTCGAAGAACGCGCCCGTCAGGCGGTCACCGCGCTGGTGGCCGACCCGGCGGCCATGCCGGTGCTTCCTATGCGCGGCCCGCTGCGTTGCCGCCTGCAGGCGCAGACGGTGGCGCTGACTGATCTCTTCAGCCAGTTGCCGATTCTTGAGCGTACCGACAATGTCACCGTCGAATTCGATGCGCCCACGGCGGAATATGCGGTGCGGGTGCTCAACAGTTTGTCGGCGATGTCGGCCATGTTGCGCTGATCGCAGGAAACTCTCATTTGATGGGAGATTGACGCTCATTTGGGAAGCTTCTAAGATGAGAGTCTGCATCTGACCAAATGAGAGGTTCAACATGGCAACACGTGCCACGGTCGACTCCGCCGCCAGCAAGCGTTCCCCCGGATTGGGTGCCAAACCGCGCGACTTCGAACGGTTTGCCCGCATGGATCCGATCACCCAGGGCCGCACTATCCGCGACGGCATGGATGCCATCATTGCCGAGCGCGTCGCCAGGGAACTGTTGCAGATTCCCTTGCAGACCTTGCTGTCCGGATTGGGGCTGCCCAGTTCCACCATCCTGCGCAAGATTTCCCGCAAGGAACGGCTCTCCGGTTCCGAGTCAGACCGCATCGCCCGTGTGCTCTACATCCGTGAACAGGCCGCCGATGTGTTCGAGGACGAGGACCTGGCGGCACAGTGGATGCGCCGTGGCAATGCGGCGCTGGGGGGATTGACCCCGCTGGAAGTGCTCGATACCCAGCCGGGTTATGACCGGGTGCGCGACATCCTGGCCCGCATCGCCTTCGGGGTGGCGGCTTGAAGGTATACCGGCTGGCCAAGGACAAGCCGGGGCACTATGCGGCCGATGACTTGTCCGGCAATGGCGCAGCACTCAGCGGCGGCCGCTGGAATCCGCGCGGCTTGCGCGTGCTGTACACCTGCTGCAGCGCTTCGACGGCCTTGCTGGAGTCGCTCGTGCACATGGCCGGGCTGATGCCGCGCGCCAACTACTTCCTCATCGTGCTGGAGATACCGGACGCCGACGTGCGCAAGGCCTATGTGCCCGGCCTGCCGCCGGACTGGTCCGACATCGCGCGCGATCCGGCCAGCACCGCCGCCATCGGCCAGCACTGGATCGAACAGGGCAAGCAACTGGTGATGAAGGTGCCATCGGTGGTGAGCCCGACCGATTTCAATCTCTTGCTCAATCCGCTGCATGCGCAGATGGCCAGCGTCAAGGTGCTGGAAAAGAAGCTGTTCCGTTTCGACGCCCGGCTCTTCGGTTGAATCCTTTGCCTGCTTTCAGCGCGCCTTGCTCTCGATCAGCTTGACCAGCGCATGCACGGTCAGGTTGACCGGCGTGGCAATGCCATGCGCCTGTCCCCGCCGCACGATGTAGCCGTTGAGGTGATCGATTTCGCTGGGCTTGCCGCGCGCCACGTCCTGCGCGGTGGAAGAGAATTGCGTGGGCATGGTCTCGATGATCTTGCGGATGGCCACCTCCACATCCCCGGCCAGGGTCACGCCCTCGGCGGCGGCCACGGCCTTGCATTCGCTGACCAGGTAACCCATCACTTCCGGCACGCCCACGCCTTCGACCAGCTTGCCGTAGGGCAGCTGGGTGATGGCGGAAAGCGCGTTGTAGGCGCAGTTGATGATGAGTTTCAACCACAGCGCGCCGCGCACGTTGTCGGAAATTTCGGTCGGCACGCCTGCCGCAATCAGGGCTTCGGCCGCCTGCTGGCTGCGTGCGGCCGGTTCGATCACCAGCTCGCCACGGCCGTGGTGCTTGACGTGGCCGGGTCCGGCCATCTCGGTGGCGACGTAGACCACCGCCGCCGAGACCGGTTGCGGGATCACCGTGCGCAGGCGCTCGGCATTGTCGGTGCCGTTCTGCAGGGTCAGCACCAGTGTATCGGGGGCGAGGTGCGGCAGCAGTTGCGCGCCAGCCGTTTCGGTATCGGGGGATTTGACGCAGAAGAGCACCAGGTCGGCACCCGCCACGATGGCGGGATCGGTGCTGGCCTTGACGGGGATGGTCTCATCGAAGGTTTTGGCTTCCAGCCGCAGGCCCTTGGTATTGAATGCCTCCACATGCTGCGGCCGGCCTACCAGTACTACTTCGTGTCCCGCCCGCGCCAGCATCCCGGCGAAATAACATCCCACGGCACCTGCGCCCATCACGGCAACTTTCATGTGTGTCTCCCGGCTTGGCAAATTGAAGTCAGGCGGGAAGCCTAACACAGCAGCGCCAGGCTTTCAGTGCATGGTCAGCATCGGTCAGAACGACCGCCGCACCCGCACCGACACATAAGCCGGCGGCTTGGTGGTCGCCGTCGCCCGCGCACTATGCAGCCGATGCAAGGTGATCTGGTTGACCTCCGCATGGCTGCCATCGATGTGCTCGCCCATCAGGCGCATTGCGCCCTCGGCGTCGCCGGCGGCGATGCTGTCGAGGATGGCGGCATGTTCCTCGTAGGTTGAGTGCAGGCAATCACCGTACAGGAAATCCAATCGCCGCACGATGCGGATGCGGTCGGTCAAACGGTCAAATGACTCGGCCATCTCCTGGTTGCCGGCCGCGCGCACCAGCGTCTGGTGGAAAACTTCATCGAGCAGGGCTGCCTTGGGTCCATCCGGTTCGCGTGCCTCGGCAGCCACGCACCAGGTGGCGCGCAGACCGGCCAGCACCGACTGGTCTCCGGCTTGCGCGCACAGGCGGCGCACCGCGTGTGTCTCGATGAGCTTGCGCATTTCATAGAGATCGGAAAAACGCTTGAAGTCGATCGGCACCACCTCCCAGCCACCGCGTACATAGCCCTGCATCAGGCCATCGTTCTGCAGGCGTTGCAGCGCCTGCCGCACCGGCGTGCGCGAGACCTTGAAATACGCCGCGATTTCGGTTTCGGTGATCTGGTCGCCCGGCAAGAGGCGCATGTCGAAAATGTCCTGCCGCAATTGCGCATAGACATATTCGGGCAGGGAGCCATTGCGCACCAGCGCGTCTTCGCCCTCAAGATCAGGGGCGAGCGCGTCGGCGTCAGCGGCGGGGGCGGGAGCAGCCAGGCTTTTCACGATAGGCTTTCTTTACCAGGCAGCCACGCTGCCATCGGTACGCGGTTCGGTGCCGCCGCACAGCACGCCTTCATCATTGCGCCAGATGATCTGGCCACGGCCGAAGCCCAGCTGGTTACCCGACCACGCCACTTCATGACCCAGCCCGCCCAGACCACGGAAGAGATGTTCGGCCGTGCTGTGTTCGATGCTGACCTTGTTTCCTTTCTCCCATTCCCAGCGCGGCGCATCCAGCGCGGCCTGCGGGTTGAGGCCGAAGTCGACCGTGTTCATCACCATCTGCACGTGGCCCTGCGGCTGCATGAAACCGCCCATCACACCGAAGGGGCCGACGGCCTGGCCATTGCGCGTCATGAAGCCGGGGATGATGGTGTGATACGGACGCTTGCCCGGTGCCAGCACATTGGGATGCCCGGCTTCCAGCGTGAAATTGTTGCCGCGATTGTGGAGCGCAATGCCGGTGCCCGGTACCACCAGGCCCGAGCCAAAGCCCATGTAGTTGCTCTGGATGAAGGACACCATGTTGCCCTCGGCATCGGCCGTGCACAGGTACACGGTGCCGCCGCGCGAAGGGTCGCCTGCCACCGGCAGCGTGGCGCGCGGGCCGATCAGCTTGCGGCGTTCGTCGGCATAGGCGTCCGAGAGCAATTGCTCCACCGTCACCTTCATGTGCGCGGGATCGGCGATATGCGCCAGGCCATCGGCGTAGGCCAGCTTGATGGCTTCGATCTGGCGATGGTAGGTCGCCAGCGTGTCGCGTTCGGAGAAGTCGTAAGCCTTCAGCAGATTCAGCGCCATCAGGGCCACCATGCCGTGGCCATTGGGCGGGATTTCCCAAACGTCATATCCGCGATAATTCATGCCGATGGGGTCCACCCATTCCGGCTGGAATGCGGCCAGGTCAGAGGCCTGCATGTAGCCGCCGGCCTGCTGCAGGAAGGCGGCAATCTTTTCCGCGAGGGCACCGCGATAAAAGCCCTCGGCATTGTCTTCGGCAATCGCCTGCAGGGTGGCAGCATGGCCCGCCGAGCGCCACAGCTGGCCGGCTTGCGGTGCCTGGCCATCGATGCAGAAGGTATCGAACCACGATTGGAAATGCGGCTCCTTGAACTCGCGCCTGAAGTTCTGCTGCGCCACCTGCCAGGCATGCGCCACCATCGGGGAGACCGGGAAGCCCTCGCGCGCCAGGCTGATGGCACCGGCCATGGAATCAGTCAGCGCCAGCTTGCCGAAGCGCTTGGCCATGGCGGCCCAGGCACTGGGCGTGCCGGGCACGGTCACGGGCAGGGCGCCGTACTTGGGTACGTCCTTCAGGCCAGCGCTGGTGAGCTTGTCGGCGGAGATCGATTGCGGGGCCGGGCCGCTGGCGTTCAGGCCATGCAGCTTGCCGCCATGCCAGACCAGCGCGAAGGCATCGCCACCGATGCCGTTGGCGGTCGGTTCCACCACCGTCAATGCGGCAGCGGCTGCGATGGCCGCATCGATGGCATTGCCGCCGCGCTGCAGGACTTCCAGCCCGGCCTGCGCGGCCAGCGGTTGCGAGGTCGCCACCATGCCGCGCCGGGCATAGACGGCGCTGCGGCGCGAGAAGTAGGGATAGTGGTTGCTGCTGAAGTCGGGGAAGGCGGGCATGGCGGTCTCTCGTTCTTGGTTCAGGGGCGTATTTTATCGGTTGGCTTGCGTATTACGTCGGTCGCAGCGTCAGCTCGGGCCGGCTCAGGTGGCAGGCTAAGGTATGGGTGGCACTGACCTTGACCGCAGGCGGTGCTTCGGTCTTGCACACCTCCATGCAGGACGGGCAGCGCGGGTGGAAATGACAGCCCGAAGGCGGGGCGGCCGGGTTGGGGATGCTGCCTTGCAGGATGATGCGCTCGCGCTGTTGGCGCGGATGTTCACGTGGAATGGCCGACAGCAGCGCCTGCGTGTAGGGATGGCGCGGCCGGGTGTAGACCTCTTCACATGTGCCCGATTCCACCATGCGTCCGAGATACATCACGCCGATGCTGTCGCTGACATGGCGGATCACGGCCAGGTCGTGCGAGACGAAAAGATAGGTCAACCCCAGCTCCTGCTGCAACTCACGCAGAAGATTCAGGATCTGCGCCTGGATCGAGACATCGAGGGCCGACACGGCTTCATCGGCCACCACCAGCTTGGGCCGCGTGATGATGGCGCGGGCAATGCCTACGCGCTGGCGCTGGCCACCGGAGAATTCATGCGGATGGCGCGCCGCGCAGGCCGGGTTGAGCCCGACCATCTCCAGTGCCTCGGCCACCTTGCGCTTGCGGGTGGCGCGGTCGTGCAGCTTGTGCACGATCAAGGGTTCTTCCAGCACTTCGCCAATGGTCATGCGCGGGTTCAGCGAGGCATACGGGTCCTGGAACACCATCTGCATGTGACGGCGCATGGTGCGCAGCTGGCCCTCGGGCAGCAGGGTCAGTTCCTGGCCCATGAAGCGCACGCTGCCTTCGCTGGGTTCGATCAGGCGCAGCACGCTGCGCCCGGTGGTGGACTTGCCGCAGCCGGATTCACCGACCAGGCCCAGGGTCTGGCCTTCAGCCAGGCTGAAGGAGACATCGTCAACGGCTTTGACGGTGCTGCTGCCGGAAGCGAAATATTTTTTCAGTCCGTGGACTTCGAGCAGGGGAGGAAGTGTCGTCATGATCGGGCCTTCTATACCTTCAATGCGGATACCAGCAGCGCACGCTGTGGCCATCACCCAGATGTTCCAGTACCGGCATCTCCTGGCGGCAGATGTCCTGGGCGCGCGCGCAACGAGCGGCGAAGCGGCAGCCGTGCGTGACGGTGCCGGGCGGCGGCACGCTGCCAGGGATGGCGGTCAGGGGCGCACCGGGCGTAGCATCCAGCGCCGGTCGTGCGCGCATCAGTGCATGCGTATAAGGATGGGCGGGGCGGTCGAAAAGATCTTCCACGCTGCTCTGCTCCACCACCTGGCCGGCATACATCACCACTACGCGCTGGCACATTTCGGCCACTACGCCGAGGTCATGGGTGATCATGAGGATGGAGGTCTTCTGCTCGCGCTTGAGGTCGCGCATCAGGTCGAGGATCTGCGCCTGGATGGTCACGTCCAGTGCAGTCGTCGGTTCATCGCAGATCAGCAGGCGCGGCTGGCACAGCAAGGCCATGGCGATCATGACGCGCTGGCGCATGCCGCCGGAGAGGCTGTGCGGATATTCGTCCACCAGTTGCGCCGCGCGCGAGAGGCCCACGCGTTCCAGCATGGCGACGACCTTGGCGTCGATCTCCTGGCGCGGCAGAGAGGTGTGGATGCGCAGCATCTCGCCCAATTGCTCGCCGATGCGATGCAGCGGGTTCAGCGAGGTCATCGGCTCCTGGAAGATCATGGCGATCTCCTTGCCGCGGATGCTGCGCAGGGTGGCATCATCGGCCTGCAGCAGGTCGCGCTCGCCAAAGCGGATCGCACCCGACAGCCTGGCCTGGCTGGCCATGGGGAACAGGCGCAGGATGGACAGGGCGGTGACGCTCTTGCCGCAGCCGGATTCACCCAGCAGGCCCACGGTTTCATCTTGCCCCAGTGCGAAGGAAACGCCATCGACGGGCGCAACGCGGCGGCCGTGGCTGAGGAATTCGATCTTGAGATTGTCGATGGTGAGCATGGCGGTTCCTCAGCGGCTCAGTTTGGGATCGAACACTTCACGGATGCCATCGCCCAGCAGGTTGAAACCCAGCACCACCAGGAAGATCGCCAGCCCCGGCCACATGGCCAGCATCGGCGTGGTGTTCAGGTAGCCCTGGGCGATGTGCAGCATGGAACCCCAGCTCGGATCTTCCGGCTTGGCCCCCAGGCCGAGATAGGACAGCCCGGCTTCGGCGATGATGGCCGTGCCCATGGCAAAGGTGGCCTGGATCACCAGGGGCGCCAGCGAATTGGGGAGGATATAGCGCCACATGATGCGCAGGTGCCCGGCACCGATGGAGCGTGCCGCCATCACGTAGTCGAGGTTGCGGATGGTCATGGCCTGCCCGCGCGCCAGCCGTACGAAGGACGAGGTGAAGCCGATGCCGACGGCCACCATGGCATTGTAGAAACCGCCCCCCAGCGCGGCGGCCAGGGCCAGCGCCAGGATCAGCGAAGGAAAGGCCTGCAGCGCATCGACCACGCGCATGACGATGGCATCGACCGCGCCACGATAGTAGCCGCTGACGATGCCGATGGGCACGCCCAGTGAAAAGGCCAGCCCGACCGAGATCAGCGCGGCCTGCAGCGAGATGCGCGAACCGTACAGCATGCGGGTATAGATGTCGCGGCCCAGGTCATCCGTACCGAGCCAGTGCTCGGCGCTGGGGCCAGACAGCAGGTTGCCGTAGTCCTGGTCAAAGATGGGATCGTACCGGGCCAGTACCGGTGCAGTGATGGCCAACAGTACCAGTACAGTGATGATCACCGCACCGATCACCGCCAGACGGTTGCGGCTGAAGCGGCGCAGGGTACGCCAGCGGGGCAGCGCCGGCAGGACCTGCGCAGGGGAGGGAGAGTTCATGTCGGGAGACGTCATGGTTGGAGGCGTTGGGCAGACTTCAGCGGGCGATGCGCGGGTCGATCACGCTGTAGAGCAGGTCCACGCACAGGTTGACGATGACCACCATGACGGTGGCGGCCAGTACACCGGCCTGTACAGTCACGTAGTCGCGCTGGAAGATGGCGTCGACGATCATCTTGCCCATGCCGGGAATGCCGAAGATGCTTTCGGTGATGACCAGTCCGCCCAGCATGCCCGAGACCATCAGGCCGCTGGCCGTAACCACCGGGATCATGGCATTGCGCAGCGCATGGCCCAGCACCACCTGCCAGTCGCGCAGGCCCTTGGAGAAGGCGGTGCGGATGTAATCCTCGTTGAGCACTTCCAGCAAACTGCTGCGCACCATGCGCATGAGGATGGCCGATTCACGCAGGCCGGTCACGACCATGGGCATGATCATGGCGATCAGGTTGGCGTGCCAGTCCACCGACAACGGCACGAAGCCCGAGGCCGGCAGCCAGCCCAGCTTGACCGCAAAGAGGATGATGAACAGCATGCCCAGCCAGAAGTGCGGCACCGACATGCCGAACAGCGCAATCAGGGTGCCGATGGCATTGGCCCAGCCACGCGGACGGGCTGCCGACAGGATGCCCGCCGGCACCGCAATCACGACGGCCACCAGGAAGCTGCCGATGGCCAGTTCGATGGTCACCGGCAGGCGCTGCCACAAGGCATCGGCGACCGGGGTGTTGTCGATGAAGGAGCGGCCGAGGTCGCCATGCAGCACGGCCCACAGCCAGCGCCCGTACTGCACCAGCAGCGGATCATCCAGCCCCAGTTTCAGGCGCAGGGCGGCGGCCGCTTCCGGCGTGGCTTCCATGCCGAGGATGGCGGCCACCGGATCACCCGGCAGCACCGCCAGCAGGGAAAACACCACCATGCTCACCAGCAGCAAGGTAGGGACCGACAGCAGCAGGCGCCGGGCCAGCTTGGGCAGCTTGATCGTCGTGGCCATGAGACTTACTTGGATACAGTCGCAGTGCGGATCACGCCATCGGGCACGTACTGGAAGCCCTTGACCGACTTGGCGATGCCGAACAGCACGTTGTCATGCACGGTGTAGACGTAGGGCACTTCCTTGACCAGGATCGCCATGGCCTGGTCGTAGAGCGCCTTGCGCTTGGCCTGGTCGCCTTCCACGCGGGCCTGCTGCAACAGGTCGTCCACTTCCTTGGCGCCGAAGTGCGAATAGTTCAGCGAGCCGTTGGTGGTGACGAAGTCATAAATGTTCTGGTCCGGATCGGGACGGCCGCTCCAGCCCACGAACAGGCCTTCGAAGTTGCCGGTCTTGCCGGCCTCGATCTGGGTGGCCAGTTCGGTCTTCTCCAGCGTGACGGTGATGCCGGCCGGGCGCAGCATGCCCTGGATCATCTGGCCGACCTGCAATTCATCGGGCGTGGTCGGCAGGGTCAGCTTGAAGCTGAAGCCGCCTTCCTTGCCGGC
Source organism: Herbaspirillum sp. 1173 (assembly GCF_031455335.1). Lineage (NCBI taxonomy): Bacteria > Pseudomonadati > Pseudomonadota > Betaproteobacteria > Burkholderiales > Oxalobacteraceae > Herbaspirillum > Herbaspirillum sp. 1173. The sequence goes on from NZ_JAVDSP010000008.1 coordinate 194,506, forward strand.
GGCCTTGAGCAGGGCCTTGGCGCGGGCCACGTCGACCTTGGGCGGCACGTCGCTGGGGCCATTGGCAAACTGCGCCTTGGAGAAGGGCGAATGGCCGGCGGCCACCGCGTTGTTGTAGACCACCTTGGCGATGGCGTTGCGGTCGATCAGGATGTCCACGGCTTCGCGCACTTCCTTCTTGTCGAAGGGCGGCTTGCCGGTGTTCATGTAGAAGCCGCGGAAGCCCAGCGACGGCTTGTTGAGCACCGTGTAGCTGGCGTTGGCCGGGACGTTGGTGATTTCCTTGTAGGGGAAGCGGTTGCTGATGTCGACCTGGCCGCTGCGCAGGTTGTTGAAGGCTACATTGACGTCCGGCATGATCTTGTAGACCACTTCATCCACCTTGGGCAGGCCGGCGCGCCAGTACTCGGGGTTCTTCTTGAGCGTGATGGTGGCACCCTTCAGGCGGCCTTCGTAGACGAAGGGGCCGGTGCCGACCGGATGGTTGACGTAGTCTTCTCCGTATTTCTTCACGGCGGCCGGTGACGACATCATGCCGGCGCGGTCGGTGAGGATGGAGAGGAAGGGCGCGAAAGGCGTGGACAGGTCCAGCTTGACGGTGTGCTCATCGACCACCGTGATCTTGGTGACGTATTTCAGTTCATTGCGGCGTAGGGAGGTCTTCTCCTGGCCGCGCAGCAGGTTGAATTCCACCGCCTTGGCATCGAAAGGCGTGCCGTCCTGGAATTTGACGCCCTTGCGCAGATACAGCGTGTAGGTTTTCTGATCCTCGGACACGGTCCAGCGCTCGGCCAGCATGGGGATGATCTTGCCCTCGCCATCCAGGTCCACCAGCTTGTCGAAGATGCTCTGGTAGACGATGCGCTCGTTGAGCATGGAGGACTGCGTGGGGTCGAGCTTGCCGGGGTCGGCGTCCAGCGAGATATTGAGCGTCACCGCCCAGGCGGGCAGGGTACAGGCGGCCAGCACGGCCGAGGACATCGCGGACAGCAGGAAACGGGAGACACGCTGGTTCATTCGTTTTTCCTTTCAGAAGTCATCACGGATCGAGCGCAACCGGCCTGGACGGCAAGCCCGCCTGCCACGGCCATCGGGCCAGCTTAGGCGATGGACACGGTGAAGGCAAGCACGGATACGTCAATGTATACAACGAAGAAGACATGCAGGAAGCGTGCCATGGCGTCAGCTTCGCGTCAGTCGGCCAGGCGGTATCAGCAGCCGGGAATGCAGGCGGGGCGGGCCTCCCGCCGGATGGCTGCAAAGAGGGAAATAGCCTGCAACGCTCATCATTCATCGTGCCAGTGCAGGCCTGCTTCGCGATGGTGCGCAATCGCGGCCCAGTCCGCCCGCGGAAGGGGCGTGGCGAAGTGGCGACGGCCAAGCGTAAATATTTTGATTAAATCGCTTGCTATTTAATTTTGGCCTCGCTAAACTGCGCTGCATGAATTCGAAAACAGACAAACGCAAATCGGCCCCGCTGCTGGATGCCCAGTTGTGTTTTGCGCTGTACTCGACTTCGCTGTCGATGAGCAAGCTCTATCGCAAGCTGTTGCGCAACATGGGCATCACCTATTCGCAGTATCTGGTGCTGATGGTGTTGTGGGAGCAGGACCAGCTGACGGTGTCCGATATCGGTGAACGCCTGGTGCTGGATTCAGCCACGCTGACCCCGCTGCTCAAGCGCATGGAAGCGCAGGGCCTGGTGACCCGGGAACGCGCGGCCAGCGATGAACGGCAGGTTGTCATCTCGCTCACTGCAGAAGGTGACAAGCTGCGCGAACAGGCGGTGGAACTGCCCCGTGAAGTGTTGCGGGCAACCGAGTCGACGGCGGCGGAACTGACCGCGATGAAGGAAGAATTGATGGCCTTGCGTGCGCGCTTGCACAAGAATACGGGCGAGTGAGCAGGGCAGATTGAAGGGATGCGGCGACCGGGCCAAGTCCCTTTTTGAAAGTCAAATATATAGTGCACTATCAAATAGTGATTTATATAGTTGCTGGATTGCTCGCAACAATGCCAGATAAGCGGCATCGGCAGACGGAATGGAATGGAATGGCGGCATTGTCCCGCCCTCCGAGCGGTCGTTATACGCAGAGCCAATAGCGTCAACTAAGTAGTTTGCTATTTAATAGGATTTTAGTTTTATCGTGGTGTCGACAGTTTTCCTGGCCGCCAACGGCCGGTGCAGTACCGCAGTACCAGGCAGCACAGCAACAAGTACGCAGTTCCCTCGCAGCACTTACCCGGTGAATCCACCGATTCGCTCATCTGAGATTAGAGAAAAGGAAGAAGATCATGACCTCGTTCAAGCAACTCGCCGCCGTCGCCGCCATCGGCCTGGTTTTTGGCAATGCCTATGCCGCCGGTGATGCCGGTGTGGAACCGACCACCCAATCCTTCTTGCAGGCGCTGGAGGCCGGCGGTGGCAAGCCCCTGGAACAGCTCTCGCCGGAGGATGCGCGCGCCGTGCTGGTCGGTGCGCAAGCCAGCGTGAAGCTGGAGTTGCCCAAGGCGGACGTGTCGGAAAAGACCATCACCGCCGACGGCCAGCAGATCAAGCTGACCATCGTGCGTCCGGCAGGCGTGACCAAGACCTTGCCGGCCTTCATGTTCTTCCACGGCGGCGGCTGGGTGCTGGGCGACTTCCCGACCCACGAACGCCTGGTGCGTGACCTGGTGGCCAATTCCGGTGCGGTGGCCGTGTTCGTGAACTACACGCCGTCGCCGGAAGCCGGCTACGGCGTGGCCATCAACCAGGCGTATGCCGCCACCAAGTGGGTGGCCGAGCACGGCAAGGAAATCAAGGTCGATGGCAAACGCCTGGCCGTGGCCGGCAACAGCGTCGGTGGCAACATGGCTGCGGTCGTGGCCCTGATGGCCAAGGACAAGGGCGGCCCCGCCCTGCGTTCGGAAGTGCTGCTGTGGCCGGTGACCGATGCCAACTTCGAAACGGCTTCCTACAACCAGTTCGCCAATGGCTACTTCCTCACCAAGAACATGATGAAGTGGTTCTGGGACAGCTACACCACCGACGCCGCCAAGCGCAAGGAAATCACCGCCTCGCCCTTGAATGCGACCCCGGCGCAACTGGCCGGCCTGCCGCCGACCCTGATCCAGACCGCCGAAAACGACGTGCTGCGTGATGAAGGCGAGGCCTATGGCCGCAAGCTGCAAGCCGCCGGCGTGGCCGTGACCAGCGTGCGCTACAACGGCATGATCCACGACTTCGGCCTGCTGAACGTACTGGCCAAGGTGCCTGCCGTGCAGACCGCGATGCGCCAAGCGGGCGAGGAACTGAAGTTCCGCCTCAAGTAATTGCAAGGCTGCCCTGCGCGTAACACTGCGCAGGGAAAACGACAACGCCCCCGCACGAGTGCATCGTGCGGGGGCGTTGTCATTGCGATTGCAGTTGCTGGTGTAGAGCGCTCGGACTCAGGCCAGGACCTTGGTCAGCCACGCCCCGATATCCTCGACTTCTTCGCCGCACACCGAATGCTGCATCGGATAGTCATGCCACTCGACCTTGTGGCCCAGCTGGGTCAGCAATTCGCGCGACTTGACGGCGCGCTCCAGCACCACCACCGGATCCATGGTGCCGTGGGCCATGAAGATGGGGGTGTCGTGGTTGGCACCGTGGCGTTCGGCCTCGATGGTGGCGGCCAGCGGCAGATAGCCGGACAGGCACATCAGGCCGGCCAGGCGCTCCGGGTGGCGCAGGCCGGTCTGCAAGGTCATGGCGCAGCCTTGCGAGAAACCCGCCAGCACGATGCGCTCGGAGGGGATGCCGCGTGCACGCTCTTGTGCGATCAGTGTTTCGATGGCGGCCTGCGAGGCACGCAGGCCGGGTTCGTCCTCACGGCGGACCAGGTCGGGCGCGAAGATGTCGTACCAGGCGCGCATCACGTAGCCGCCGTTGATGGTGACCGGCATGGTCGGCGCGGTCGGGAAAATGAAGCGGATGGGCGGGCAGCCAGACAGGTCCAGCTCGCGCACGATGGGCACGAAGTCCGAACCATCGGCACCCAGGCCGTGCAGCCAGATGACGGAGGCAGTGGGGTTGGGGGCGGTATCGATCTGTATCGTTTCGAGGGGAGCGGACATAAGCGTGCGGTTCCTGTTGCGGTCGGTGGATGAAAGGGCGGGGCGCGGCATTTGTGTCTGTCCCGGCGCGGGAGCACAATACGGCCTTGCCCGTGGTCATGCGCAGCGTCTGTGCTGCAATAGGCTCACATCATACGATGAACGCCGCCGCGATGGCGGCGCTGCAAAAGGAAAACCCATGAAGTGCATCCCATCGCATCGCCTGCTGGCCCCGCTGCTGGCCTTCCTGCTGGCCATGGCACCCCTGGCCGGCCATGCTGAAGCCGAAGGCCGATTGTTCCAGCCGCGCGGCGAAAACCTGATGATCTCGCCTCCGCCGGGCTGGCGGCTGGCCTACATGGACGGCGATCCTGACGGCAATTACGTGGTCGATTTCCTGCCGCCCAACGAAGCGCACGACTCCTGGCGCGAGGGCTACATGGGCGTGCAGCGCCGTGGCTATCCCGATGCCGGACTGGTCGCCAACATCCAGGCGCGCAACCTGACCGTGGCACAGGTGGCCCTGACTGAAGTGATGCAGGGAGCCCAGCGCAATTGCCCGGGCCGCTTCGTGGCGATGGCGCAAAAGGATGGCAGCACCAACAATATTCCCGTCTCTGTCAGCGGCGGCTTCTGCGACCGTACCGGGCCAGTTGCGCCCTATGGCGAGGGAACTGTACTGGCGGTGTATCAGGGCAAGCAGCAACTGTTCGTGGTGCAGTTCAGCTGGCGTCCGCCGACCGAAAACGCGTTCAGGCAGTATCCCTACCGGATCTCGCCGGCAGCGTTGCAACAGTATTTGGATCTGCTGAATGCGGCCACGCTGTGCGGAGGGCCGGATGAGGGGAAGTGTCCGAACTGAGGGGAGGGCAGGCCCGCATCGTGGTGCGGGCCGCTGAGATGCTGTTACTTGCTTGCGGGCCGGATTGCCGACTTGGGACGGAAGGCCTTGCAGACGCTCTCGTCGGTTTCGATGTAAGGGCCGCCGATGAGGTCGATGCAGTAGGGGATGGCGGCGAAGATGCCGGGCACCTTGACCTTGCCGTCCTGATCCTTCAATCCTTCCAGTGTTTCGCGGATGGACTTGGGCTGGCCGGGCAGATTCAGCACCAGCGCGGCATGGCCGTCGGTCTCGCGGATGACGGCGACCTGGCGCGAGAGAATCGCGGTCGGTACGAACTGCAGGCTGATCTGGCGCATCTGTTCGCCAAAGCCTGGCATTTCCTTGGTACCGATGGCCAGCGTGGCTTCGGGCGTGACATCGCGGCGCGACGGACCGGTGCCGCCCGTGGTCAGCACCAGGTCGCAGCGGGCCACATCGACCAGTTCCACCAGGGTCTGTTCGATCTGTGCGCGTTCATCTGGGATCAGGCGGGTCTCGACTTCAAAAGCGCTGGTGAGCGCTTTGGTGAGCCATTCCTGCAGGGCCGGGATGCCCTGGTCCTGGTAGACGCCACCGGAGGCGCGGTCGGAGATGGAGACCAGCCCGACGCGCAGCACCTCGCGGGCGACGGGCGTTACAGCCTCAACGCTCATCGTCATCCTGCTCGTCGGTCTCATCCTCGGCGGCTTCGCTCTTGGCGCGCGCAGCCTGGGCCTGCAACTGCTTGAGGATCTGGAAGATTTCGCGGTAAGCCTTGGGCGGCTTGTTTTCCGCCTGCTCCTTGCGGGCATTGCGGATCAGCGTGCGCATGTGCTGCACGTCGACGTCGGGATGGCGGTTCAGCAGTTCGGTCAGCGCCTGGTCATCGGCCAGCAGCTTTTCGCGGCGGCGTTCCAGGGCGTGCATGGCGGCGGTTTCGGCCTTGGAGGCACCGTGCCAGCTGTCGATGGTCTTCTGGATGATGGCGATCTCGTCGGCTTCCAGCGTGCGCATCTTCTTGCCCACGTATTGCATCTGGCGGCGACGGCCTTCGTGGTCCTTGATCTGCTGGCATTCGAGGATGGCGTCGCGCACGTCTTCGGGCATGGGGACGCGCTTGACGCGGTCGCGCGGTTCATTGACCAGCGATTCGCCGAGCTTTTGCAGGGCATCCATCTCGCGCTTGAGCTGGGACTTGGAGGGGCGGTCGTATTCCTGTTCGAATTCGCTGGATTGGAATCCGACAGCACCGCGATTGGCATTGGGCATATCGTGACTTCGAGAAATAAAGCTTAACGGCTGCTATGATAACCGTTTTACCCGCATTTCAGAGAAAACAGGCTCATGAGCGATACCCCATTCACGCACAGTCAGGACCAGTTGAAGCAGTTGGCGCAGGATGTCCTGCGTTATGCCCGGGACAAGGGCGCCTCGGACGCCGCCGTCGATATCAGCGAGGGCAGCGGCCTGTCGGTAGCGGTGCGCAAGGGCAAGATCGAGACCATCGAGCAGAACAAGGACAAGGGCATCGGCGTGACCGTGTTCCTCGGAGAAGGCCGCCAGGTGCGGCGCGGCAACGCCAGCACCTCGGATTTCTCGCAGCAGGCATTGAAGGAAACGGTCGAGGCCGCCTACAACATCGCACGCTTCACCGCCATCGATGACTGCGCCGGCCTGCCCGACGCCGAGATGCTGGAAATGGCCCCGCGCGACCTGAAACTGTTTTCGCCGTGGAATATTTCCGCCGAAGAAGCTGTGGCGCTGGCCCAACGCTGCGAAACCGCAGCCCTCGAGACCGACCCGCGCATTACCAACAGCGAAGGCGCTGGCGTCTACGTGCAGCACTCGCATTTCATCGCGGCCAACAGCCGTGGTTTCATGGGCGGCTATCCGTTCTCGCGCCACACCATCTCGGTCGCGCCCATCGCCGGCAAGGGCGCGGGCATGCAGCGCGATGACTGGTATTCGTCCAAACGCGATCCGAAGAAACTCGCCAAGCCCGAAGCCATCGGCCGCTACGCTGCCGAACGTGCGCTGGCCCGCCTGAACGCGCGCAAGCTCACGACCCGCAAATGCCCGGTGCTGTTCGAAGCGCCGCTCGCAGCGGGTCTGCTGGGGGCCTTTGTACAAGCGGTGTCGGGCGGTGCGCTGTATCGCAAGTCGACCTTCCTGCTCGATTCGCTGGGTCAGCAGGTTTTCCCCGAGCACATCCAGATCCTGGAAGATCCGCACGTGGTCGGCGGTGTGGGCTCCGCGCCCTTCGATGAAGAAGGCGTGCGCACCGTAAAGCGCGAGGTGATCAAGGATGGCGTGGTGCAGGGCTACTTCCTGTCGACGTATTCTGCCCGCAAGCTGGGCATGCAGACCACCGGCAACTCCGGCGGCTCGCACAACCTGACGCTGCGCTCTGACTTGACCACCAAGGCCGATACCTTCAAGGGCATGCTGAAGAAGATGGGCACCGGCCTCCTGGTGACCGAGCTGATGGGGCAGGGCGTGAACTACGTGACGGGTGACTATTCGCGTGGTGCCTCGGGTTATTGGGTCGAGAATGGCGTGATCCAGTATCCGGTGGAAGAAATCACCATCGCGGGCAACATGAAGGACATGCTGCGCCAGATCGTGGCCGTGGGTAACGACACGCTCATTCGCGGCACCAAGGAAACGGGTTCCATCCTGCTGGAAAACATGACCATCGCTGGCGACTGATCGTGCCGCACGCTGCCCGGCCGCCGCTGGCGAGCCGGGTGGTGCCACGGCCGGCGCCGCCCATTTCGGGGAGGCAAGCCATGGACGACATCCACATCCGGCGCGGCTATCTGCCAGGCGCCATCGGGCGTGTAGCCGAGCTGCACGCGGCGTATTACACCGAAAACTGGAGCTTCGGCGTGTATTTCGAAGCCCGCATCGCCACCGAACTGGCGGCCTTCATGAGCCGCTACGACGACAGCCGCGATGGCTTCTGGACCGCCACCGTACACGGCCGCGTCGAAGGTTCGCTGACCATCGACGGCCAGCATGCGCAGCAGCAAGGCGCGTGGCTGCGCTGGTTCATCTCTTCCGAAAAACTGCGCGGTCGCGGCGTGGGTGATGCCCTGCTGACCGAGGCGATCCGTTTCTGCGCGGAGTGTGATTTTCCATCGATTTATCTCTGGACCTTCGAAGGTTTGCACGCCGCGCACAACCTGTACCAGCGCCACGGATTCGTGCTGGCCGAGGAGCGCATCGGCTCGCATTGGGGCGTCAAGCTCAACGAGCAGCGTTACGAACTGCTGCTGTAGCACGCAGGGCAAGCCATGCCATGCGGCGCTAGAATGTCGGATTGGCGCACACGCGCAACTTCGGATATTCATCCTCCGCACATGGCCCTACACACCGACGCCGCCCACTCCAGCGGCCAAGTCCTGCCGTTCCGCGAATCCCTGCTGGCCACGCTGGGCATCTGCTTCGTCATCATGCTGGTGGCCCTGGACCAGACTATCGTCGGCACCGCCCTGCCGACCATCGTGGCTGAACTGAAAGGTTTCGATCTCTATGCCTGGGTCGCCACAGCCTATCTGCTGACCTCGGTCATTACCGTGCCCATCTTCGGACGGCTCGGCGATTATTTTGGGCGGAAGCCGTTCGTGATTGCGTCCATCGTCGTGTTCGTCGGCGCTTCCGCCTTGTGCGGCATGGCCAACAGCATGCTGTTCCTGGTGCTTGCGCGCGGGCTGCAGGGCATCGGTGGGGGCATGCTGGTGGGCACCTGTTTCGCTTCCATCGCTGACCTGTTTCCGGATCCGCGCGTGCGGCTGCGCTGGCAGATCATCCTGTCGGCCTCCTTCGGCATTGCCACGGCTGTCGGTCCTTCGCTGGGCGGCTTCCTCACGCAAGGGCTGGGCTGGCGCTGGGTGTTCTACTGCAACCTGCCCATCGGCGTGCTGTCGCTGTATTTCGTCTGGCGCTTCGTGCCGCATATCCGCCACATGCAACACGCCGGCAAGATGCGGCTGGACTGGCCCGGCGCGCTGCTGATTTCACTGTCGCTGGGCAGCCTGCAATTGCTGGTGGAACTGCTGCCCAAGCGCGGCATCACGGGCGGCATGTTGGTGTTGCTGGCCGTGTCGGTGGCGGCCTTCTACGCCTTGTGGAAGTGGGAGCAGCGCGCCGCGCAGCCCATCCTGCCCTTCGAGATGATGCGCGACAAGGCGCTGGCCAGCCTGTTCGTCTTGTCGGTGCTGGCGGGCTTTGCCATGTTCTCGCTGCTGATGTATGCGCCGTTGCTGTTCCAGGGCGGATTCGGGTTGAGCCCGCGTGAAGCGGGGCTGCTCATCACGCCGCTGGTGGCCTGTATTACCGTGGCCAGCATCGTCAATGGCCGTATCATCACGCGCATTCCCAATCCCAACCTGATGATGAACCTGGGCTTTGCGCTGATTGCTGCTTCCTGTCTCGGCGTGGTGCTGTGTGATCGCACCACCGGCAATGGTTTTTTGCTGACAGTGATGCTGGCCGGTGGTTTCGGGCTGGGACTGGTCTTGCCCAATCTCACCGTATTTGCGCAGCAGGCCGCTGCACGCGAGCACCTGGGTATCGCTACCGCCTTGCTGCAGTCCTTGCGCATGATCGGGGGCATGCTGGGCACGGCCATCACCGGCACGCTGGTGAGCCAGATGTATGGCGCAGGCGTGCAGAAGGCCCTGGAAGGAGATCACGCGGCGCAGTGGCTCAAGGACTTCAGCGATCCCGAAGTGCTGGTCAATCATGACATCCAGTCGGTGCTGCTGGCCCAGCTGATGCAGGCCGGGCATGACGGTTCGGCCTTGCTGGAAGCGGCGCGCGAGGCGCTGGTCGGGGCCATTCACATGGGCATCGCCATTGCCATCGTGGCCGCGCTGGTGGGGTTGTGGATGGTAAGGCGCGTGCCGCCGATCCGCTTTGACCAGGACAAGAAGGTGGAGCCGGTGATGTCGGAATAAGCGGCTGGCCGCATGCAAAAACGGACCCGTGGGTCCGTTTTTTCTTGATGCGGAGCGTGCGCTTATTCGGTCTTCTCCGTCTTCTTCACCACCGCATAGCGTTCCAGCGTGCGTTCACGCGCCTCGGCATGGTCGACGATAGGGCGCGGATAGTTCGTCCCCAGCGTCACGCCGGCCGACATGCGCTCATCGGGTGTGGCCGTCCACGGCGCATGGATGCGCTTGTCGGAAAGCTTGGCCAGTTGCGGCAGATAGCGGCGGATGAACTTGCCGTCCGGATCAAACTTCTCCGATTGCGTGACCGGATTGAAGATGCGGAAGTAGGGCTGCGCATCACAGCCTGAAGACGATGCCCACTGCCAGCCGCCATTGTTGGCCGAGAGGTCGAAGTCGTTGAGATGGATCGCGAAATATTTCTCACCCCAGCGCCAGTCGATGCCCAGGTCCTTGGTGAGGAAACTGGCCACCACCATGCGCAGGCGGTTGTGCATGTAGCCGGTCTGGTTGATCTGGGCCATGGCCGCATCCACCAGCGGATAGCCGGTGCGTCCCTCGCACCAGGCGGCGAACAGCTCTTCGGCATGCTTGCCGTGCTCCCATTTGATCGCATCGTACTCGGGCTTGAAGGCCTTGGCGGTCACGCGCGGATGGTGGTGCAGGATCATGAAATAGAAATCGCGCCAGGTCAGTTCCGACAGCCACACAGCCGCACCGGCCGCGCCTTGGCCCGCATGCATGGCCTGCATCGCAGCCCGCGCGAGCGTGCGGATGGAGACCGTGCCGAAGCGCAGGTGGATCGACAGATAGGACGGACCCTTCACTGCCGGAAAATCGCGCGCCGTGCCGTAGGCACCGATGCGGCCCAGGAAGTCCTCCAGCAGGGCCTGGGCACCGGACATGCCAGTAGGAATCTTCAGTGCCTGCAAATTGCTGGGGTGGAAGCCCAGTGCCTTGTGCGAAGGCAATCCGTGGTGCGCCTTGCCCGGCGGTTTGGCCAGGGCCTTGAAGTAGTTCTCGACCGGATAGGGTTTGAGATAGAAGTCGCCACCGGCGGCGGCCAGCTTGGCCATCCACGCATTCTTGTAAGGGGTGAAAACGGAGAAGGGCTTGGCGGACTGGGTCAGCACCTCATCCTTTTCAAAGATCACCTGGTCCTTGTAGCTCAGCAATTGCGCGCCATGTTTTTTCAGGGCCTTGTCGACCGCCGCATCGCGTTCCACTGCGGCGGGCTCGTAGTCGGTGTTGACGAAGACCGCCTGCACCGCCAGTTCGGCAGCCAGTTCCGGAATGCACCTGGCGGCCGCTCCGTGCAGCACGATCAGCCCGCCGCCGGCCTTGCGCAGCGCCTCGTCCAGTTCGGCCACGCTGGCCAGCAGGAAATCAACGCGGCGATCCTGCTCGACACCCTCGGCTTTGAGCGCATCGAGAATGTCGGTATCGAAGACGAACACGCACCACACGGACTGGCTCTGCGAGAGTGCGTAGTAAAGGGCGGCATGATCGGTGTGGCGCAGGTCACGGCGGAACCAGACCAGGGACTTGTCGAATTGGGGCATTGCGTTGGTGTTCTTCTTCAATGGGTTGGTCTTCGCCCCGCGGGGCCAGCGGGATCACATTCCGGCGGTGGCTACTGATTGGTAGCGTTCGTGTGAATGATAAAAGATTTTCATCGATTTGACCCGTCGCATCTCAAGGGGGCTATCGTCTGGCCGATAATGACGCATCCGCATACGATGCGGAGAACGAGGGAGGGCGCTGCGATCCGCATGCGTCTCGTGCAATGGGAGATGGGGAAACAATGAAGAAAATGACGATCGGCGCCCGGCTGGGGCTGGGCTTTGCCGCGGTTCTGGGTTTGATGTTGTTGATTACCGCCATTGGCGTGGGGCGGCTGCAGGCGGTGGGGAGTCTCAACGACACGATGGTCAATGATGCACTGGTCAAGGAAAGGCTGGTCATTACCTTCTATCGGTCCATCGAACTCAACGTCGGCCGCATCGTGGCCGCGGCCAAGAATCCGGATGTCGAACAGCAGAAGTTCTACAAGCAGGAGATCGGCGCCACCATCAGCAAGAACAATGAGCTGGTCAAGCGCATGGAAGAGTTGATCACCGATGACGCCGGGCGCGCTGCCCTGGCCGAGATCAACGAACGCCGCAAGGTGGTGCTGGCGGCCAATGCGCAGGTCTTCAAGGAAAAGGAGGCGGGCAACGAAGAGGGCGCTCGCAAGGCAGTGGACGAGCAGCTGCTGCCGAGTACGCGCGTCTATCTGGCCGCCATTGACAAGCTGGCCGTGATGCAGTCCGACCGCATCAAGAACCAGACTGCGGAAATTGACAGTCTCTTCCGCAATGCGCGCACGCTCATGATCGTGCTGGGCGCAGTGGCACTGCTGCTGGGCGTGGCGCTGGCATGGGCCATCACGCGGTCGATCACGGCACCGCTGCACAAGGCGGTCAACGTGGCCAGCCGTGTGGCCAACGGCCACCTGGACAACCAGATCGAGGTGCGCAGCCTGGACGAAACCGGCCAGCTCATGCGCGCACTCAAGGAAATGAATGACAACCTGGTGGGCATCGTCACCCGGGTACGCCAGGGCACGGATACCATCGCCACGGCTTCCAGCGAGATCGCCGATGGCAACCTGGACCTGTCCAATCGCACCGAGCAGCAGGCCAGCTCGCTGGAAGAGACCGCGTCGGCGATGGAAGAACTGACCTCGACCGTGAAGCAGAACGCCGACAACGCACGCCAGGCCAATCAGTTGGCGGTGTCGGCATCGGAGGTGGCGGTACAGGGCGGTTCGGTGGTCTCGGAAGTGGTGGCCACGATGGGCTCGATCAATGATTCCTCGCGCAAGATCGTGGACATCATTGCGGTCATCGATGGCATCGCCTTCCAGACCAATATCCTCGCGCTCAACGCCGCCGTGGAAGCCGCGCGTGCGGGTGAGCAAGGGCGGGGCTTTGCGGTGGTCGCCTCCGAAGTGCGCACGCTGGCGCAGCGCTCTGCCAGCGCGGCCAAGGAGATCAAGGAACTCATCGGCGACTCGGTGGGCAAGGTGGAGGCGGGCAGCAGGCTGGTCGAGCAGGCCGGTGCGACGATGGAAGAGGTGGTGGCCAGCGTGCGCCGCGTGACCGACATCGTGGCCGAAATCACCTCGGCGTCGCAGGAGCAGAGTGACGGGATCGAACAGGTCAACCAGGCCATCAACCTGATGGACGAAGCGACCCAGCAGAATGCGGCGCTGGTGGAACAGGCAGCCGCGGCGGCGCGGCAGATGCAGGAGCAGGCAGCAGGGCTGAGCGAGACCGTGAGCGTGTTCCGTTTGAGGGGGTAAGAAAATAGAGGGGAGGCGATGATGTCTTGCCCCTATTTTTCTTGAAGCCAAAAAACAAAAAAGGCTAAATGATTTTCATCATTCGGCCTTTTTTGTTTGCTGCCCATGGAGGACCTCGGTCACGTTCCGCGACCCCGTCCGGCCTTGCAAGGCCGGACTTTCTCGTCCCTCCCGCAAAGCGCGCAGGCGCTTTGCTCGTGGACCCCAAAATACAAAAGGCC
>NZ_JAVDSP010000009.1:0-192560 GCF_031455335.1 Herbaspirillum sp. 1173
TGGGGTCGCCTTCTTTTGCTTACTTTTCTTGGCGAGACAAGAAAAGTGAGCGGCTGCCGGGCCGCTCCCGGCGCGTTCTTCCGACCGGAGAGAGATAATAATTAAGCTAGAGCGCAGGAAAGCAATCCGTGCAGACTGCCCCAAACCTAACAACCAGAAAAGCCCGAAGCCAAGGCAACACCACACTCAAAACATCACTTAACGGGAGCGCCGCTTTCGAACCACTTCCCGATGATGGCACGTTCATCGTCGGTGATCTGAGTCATGTTCCCTAAGGGCATGGCTTTCTGCACGACAGCCTGTTGATAGATCTGCTGAGCGTGCTGGGAGATATGTTCAGGCGAATCGAGCAGCACGCCTTTGCCGGGCACAGGCATGAGGGTAGGTTTGGCGGCATGGCACTGGATGCATCGTGCCTGGATGACTTGCTGGACTTGGGCAAACGACCCTGCAGCCACAGCTTCGCCAGCAGGAGCAGGAGCAGCAGAGGAAGAAGGAGCAACAGCAGCCACCGGCTTGGACTGCATGGCAGGGCTCATCCACAAGATCACCGCCAGCAGCAGTGCAACAGCAATCCCCGGATACCACCAGTTGTAAACCCCCTTGTGCCGCAACACGAAGAACTGCCGGATCAAGGCACCAGCGGCCATGATGCACAACAAGACAATCCAGTTATGCGGCGCGCTGTAAGTCATGCTGTAGTGATTGGACAGCATGGCAAACAGCACCGGCAAGGTGAAGTAAGTATTGTGGACGCTACGCTGCTTGCCGCGCTTGCCATGAATCGGATCGGGTGCTTGCCCGGCGCGCATGGAGGCCACCATCTTGCGCTGCCCCGGAATGATCCACACCAGCACGTTCGCGCTCATGATGGTGGCAAGGGAAGCCCCGCTGATGAGGAACGCCGCCCGCCCCGAAAACAGATGGCAGGCTGCCCAAACCGAAACGATCACCTGCAACCCGACCAGAATATTGACCAGCCGATCCGCCCCCGGCCGATCCCCGATGGTGCTGCAGATCGCGTCATAGATCAGCCAGTTGAAGACCAGGAAGGCAATCGCCGTCCCGCCCGCCATCGACGCCGACATGTCGAACACATTGCGATCCACCAAAAAGACGTTCGCATTGAAGAGATACAACAGCGAAAACAAGGCAAAGCCCGACAGCCAGGTACTGTAGGACTCCCAATAAAACCAGTGCAGATGCTCCGGCAACACCTTGGGTGCAAGAAGATACTTTTGCGGATTGTAGAAACCGCCGCCATGCACCGCCCACAGCTCCCCGCCGACGCCCTTCTCCTTGAGCTCAGGATCGGTCGGTGCCACCAGACTGTTGTCCAGCCAGACGAAATAGAACGAAGACCCGATCCAGGCAATCGCCGTGATCACGTGCAGCCAGCGCAGCAGAAGATTGAGCCAATCGAGAAGGTAGGCTTCCATGTCAGAAATGCGTCCTCATGTAGTAGTAAGGCTGGAGGGCGAAAATGCCCCAGCCAAAGGTTCAAGCATAAATGGTGCCGGGATGAGAAAAACACCGACGTCCGCTTGCGAACAAGTCTGCATCCCGATTGCCAACAGGCTTAATCCCACCGAGCAACCCAAACCAACAGCAGCCCAGCTGACGCTTGGAGAATCCAAGCGCAGATTGTGCACAATAGCAATATTTTTTGTTCACAATATGTGGCGATCTTTATAGCCCAAAGTGCTTTTTGCAGATAAGCGTCAACCCGCTCCCAGGCGATACCTCCACGATCAGATCAAGGCCATCGCCAGCCTGCCTGGCAAGCATGTTTTTTTAGTGCATGCCGTCAAAATCAGTGCAGCGAAGGCACCAACTTGTTGCAATTGATCAGAAAACATTGTCAACAAAATGTAAGCCAACTGCCGACGCATACGACAATTGATTGTCGCACCTCACAATAACCTCAGTCAGAACCACCTCTCCCCTTGTGCAGGGGGCCGGGCTGATGAGTCCCGCCCGCCCTCCAATATCAGCGCCCGGCCCGCAATACCCGGTTGGCACGATATCTGCTAATTGGCGTTGCTGAACCCGCACGGCAGGTGGATCGGGAGAGCGGCATTACCTCCTGTCATGCGCAACACGGTGAAATCGTCGGATCAGCTTTCCGACACCCATTTTTTATCAACAGGGGAGATCAATGAAGAAAACTCGTTTGGCACTGGCTTTATCAGCCTGCCTGATGGCCGGCAGTGCAATGGCGCAATCATCCGTCACTGTCAGCGGCCTCGTCGACGCTTACGTCGGCAGCATGAAAAACAGTGGCGATACCGGAAGCAAGTCCTCGGTCGGTTCTGGCGGCATGACCACCTCCTGGATCGGCTTCAAGGGTGTTGAAGATCTGGGCGGCGGTCTCAGGGCAGAATTTGCCCTGACCTCGTTCTTCCAGACAGATACCGGTGCCTATGGCCGCTTCTCCGGAGACAACCTGTTCTCGCGCGATGCCAACATCGGCCTGTCAGGTGAGTTCGGCAAAGTCTCCCTGGGACGCGGTCTCGCACCAAGCTTCCTGCCAACCGTGCTGTTCAACCCGTTTGGCGACTCCTTTACCTTCTCACCGCTGGTACTGCACGTCTACACCCCGTCGGGAAGTTTCGGTGCGCGCACCTGGCCCCAAGCAAACGCAGCTGACAGCGGTTGGAGCAACGAAGTCATCTATACCACTCCGAAGTTCGGTGGCCTGCAAGCCAACCTGCACTATCAGTTCGGTGAAGTGGCTGGCGATAACGGCAAAAAGAACATCGGTGTCAACGCGCTCTACTTCAACGGTGGTCTGGCACTGACCGCCTTGTACTTCGATGCGCAGGTCAGCAACCCCAATTCCGGTGCGGCTGTCGTTGACGCCACCACCCCCTTCGCTTCCATCAATCGCCAGAAAACCTGGATGCTCGGCGCGACCTATGACTTCCAGGTGATCAAGCTGTACGGCACCTACCAGACCAGCAAGGACACCACCGCTGGCGCGTCGCAAGCCAAGGACAAGGTAATGAGCGCAGGCCTGTCGATCCCGGTAGGCAATGGCTCCATCCTGGCCGCCATCGCTCGCACCAAACGCACCGGCGATCTGCTGACCACCGGCGACGTGTCGCGCAATACCACCTCAGTCGGCTACGACTACTTCCTGTCCAAGCGCACCGACGTGTACGCGATCGTCATGAACGACAAGATCTCCAGCCAAAGCAATGCAGCATCGTTCGGCCTGGGAATCCGCCATCGCTTCTAACGGCATGTCCGCATATTGAACACACCGCAATTGCGGCAAGTTCAAACTGGAGTACGCGCCACCCGTTTCCGATGGCGTGGACTCCGGTCATGCGGTGATCGTGCAGCAGGTTTTACAAGCGTCGTAGCCGTCGCGGCGACTCCTTCTAGCCGTGGCGTGATCTTGAGGCAGTACTTCGGTGGGAACCGCATTACCGGAACGCGCCGCCGGCACTCTGAACGCTATCGTTTCCACGACCAAATAGCGCGCGCGTTGCGGTTTCCATCTTCTTTTTTCAATCGCTTTTCGGGAGATTTCCCCATGCGTCATTTCCGCTTCCTCGGTTGCCTGGCGGCGCTGCTGCTCGGCCTGCTGTCGACCTCGCCCAGCTTTGCCCAGGACACCAAAATCAAATTCCAGCTGGACTGGCGCTTTGAAGGACCGGCCGCCCTGTTCCTGGTGGCCAAGTCCAAGGGCTACTTCGCGCAGGAAAAACTGGATGTCACCATCGACGCCGGCAACGGCTCCGGCAATGCGGTCAACCGCGTGGCCTCCGGCACCTATGACATGGGCTTTGCCGACATGGCCGCCCTGATGGAATTCACCGCCAACAATCCCGATGCCCCGGGCAAACCGGTGGCCGTGATGATGGTCTACAACGACACCCCGGCCGCGGTGTTCTCGCTCAAGAAATCCGGCATCAAGAAGCCCGCCGACCTGGCCGGCAAGAAGCTGGGCGCACCGGTGTTCGACGCCGGCCGCCGCGCCTATCCTATCTTCGCCAAGGCCAATGGCCTCGATGCCAGCAAGGCGCAATGGACCAGCATGGACCCGCCGCTGCGCGAAACCATGCTGGCACGCGGCGACGTGGATGCCATCACCGGTTTCTATTTCACCTCGCTCCTGAACCTGAATGCGCGCGGCATCAAGGATGAAGACATCAACGTGATGATGTACCCGGACTACGGCGTGCGCCTGTACGGCAATACCATCATCGCCTCCGAAACCATGGTCAAGCAGAAGCCGGAAGCCATCAAAGGCTTCCTGCGCGCCTTCGCCAAGGCCAGCCGCGATGTGATGGCCAATCCGGAAGCCGCCATCAAGGTCCTGAAGGAACGCGATGGCCTCATCGATGAAAAGCTGGAACTGCGCCGCCTGAAACTGGCCATCGCCAGCGCGATCGCCACGCCGCACGCCAAGGCGGAAGGCTACGGACAGGTCTACAGCCCGCGCCTGACGCTCATGGCCTCGCAAGTCTCGGACGCCTACGGCACCAAGACCCGCGTCAACGCCGACAAGATCTGGAATGGCAGCTTCCTGCCGAGCAAGGCCGAGCTGGACGTGTTCCCCAAGTAAATCATTTATATCGTTTACCAAATTCATCCTTGACTGAAGCATTCATGAGCGAACCCTTCGTCGATTTCCGCCACGTCTACCTGGCCTATGATGGCGCCGCCGAATTTGCGGTGGAAGACATCGACCTGCAGACCCGCGCCGGCGAATTCATCGCCATCGTCGGGCCGTCCGGCTGCGGCAAGTCCACCTTCATGAAGCTGGCCACCGGCTTGAAGCAGCCCAATCGCGGCAGCGTCGTCATCAATGGCCAGACGGTCACGGGGCCGCTCAAATTCGTGGGCATGGCCTTCCAGGCCCCGACCCTGTTGCCCTGGCGCACCACGCTGGAAAACGTGCTGCTGCCGCTGGAGATCGTCGAGCCCTACCGGCGCGACTTCAAGCAGAAGAAGGCCGAGTACACAGAGCGTGCGCTCAAGCTGCTCAAGACCGTGGGCCTGGATGGCTATGCCGACAAATTCCCGTGGCAACTCTCGGGCGGCATGCAGCAGCGCGCCTCGATCTGCCGCGCGCTGATTCATGAGCCCAAGATGCTGCTGCTGGATGAACCCTTCGGCGCGCTCGACGCATTCACCCGCGAAGAACTGTGGTGCGTACTGCGCGACCTGTGGGCCGAGCGCCGCTTCAACGTCATCCTGGTCACGCACGACCTGCGCGAGGCGGCCTTCCTGGCCGACACCATCTATGTGATGAGCAAGCGTCCGGGCCGCATCGTGGTGCGGCGGGAAAACCCGCTGCCGCGTCCCTGCCCGCTGGAAACCACCTATACCGACGGCTTCAACGCGCTGGTGCATGAACTGCGCGAGCACATCGGCCACGTGCGCAATACCTGACCCTCACACGGCCCGGCCAAGGAAACTCATGAAAACTCCGTTCAACGGCAAACTCAACCGCGCCGCCACCACGCTGGCGCCCTGGATCCTGCTGCTCGCCATCCTGGGCGTGTGGCAATTCATCTGCAGCGTGTGGCAGGTCTCCGACTTCATCTTTCCGAGTCCCGCTTCCATCCTGCAGGCCATGGTGGATTACGCCGGCCCGATCACCGAACATGCCCTCTCGACCTTTTGGGTCACCATGGTGGGCTTCGCCATCGCCGTGGCGGTCGGTGTGACGCTGGGCTTCGTGATCGGATCTTCACCCGTGCTGTATGCCGCCGCCTACCCGCTCATGACGGCCTTCAATGCCCTGCCCAAGGCGGCCTTCGTGCCGGTGCTGGTGGTCTGGTTCGGCATCGGCGCGGGGCCGGCCATCCTCACGGCATTCCTGATCTCCTTCTTCCCCATCATGGTCAACATCGCCACCGGCCTGGCCACGCTGGAACCGGAGCTGGAAGACGTCTTGCGCGTGCTGGGCGCGCGCCGCATGGACATCCTGCTCAAGGTCGGCCTGCCGCGTTCGATGCCGTATTTCTTTGCCTCCCTGAAGGTGGCCATCACGCTGGCCTTCGTGGGCTCGACCGTGTCGGAAATGAATGCCTCCAACCAGGGCATCGGCTACCTGCTGGTCTCGGCCGGATCGTCGATGAAGATGCCGCTGGCCTTTGCCGGACTGGTGGTGATCGGGGCCATGGCCATGGCCATGTACGAGCTGTTTGCCATCATCGAGAAACGCACCACCGGCTGGGCGCATCGGGGAAAATGAGGTAAATCGGGCCGTAACGCCGCAACAGGGGCGCAAAACCCGGCAAAAGCGGTATGCGGCGCGGCGCAATTTGTCTATGATGTCGCGCGTGCGAGCCGCAGGGGCGCTCGCGGCGGCCGCAGGCACGCGGACCGCGTTGCATTTCGACATGACCACATTCATCACCACAGGGAAATCACGTGAGCGCAGTTCCACTCCGTCTTGAAATCAGCCATGTGCGCAAGGCCTACCCGGGCGTGCTGGCCAATGACGATGTCAGCCTGGCGGTGGCGCCCGGCGAGATCCACGCCGTGCTCGGGGAGAACGGCGCGGGCAAGTCCACCCTGATGAAAATCATTTTCGGCGCGGTCAAGCCGGATGCCGGCGAACTGCGCTGGAACGGCGAGACCGTGCAGATCGCCAATCCGCAGGTGGCGCGCAAGCTGGGCATTGCGATGGTGTTCCAGCATTTCTCGCTGTTCGATACGCTGACCGTGACCGAGAACATCGCTCTGGGCCTGGATGCCAAGACCGACCTCAAGGAACTGGCCGAACGCATCACCCGCACCGGCGAAAAATACGGACTGGAACTGGAACCGCAGCGCCACGTGCATACGCTGTCGGTCGGTGAACGCCAGCGCGTGGAAATCGTGCGCGCGCTGCTGACCGAACCGCAATTGCTGATCCTGGATGAGCCGACCTCGGTGCTCACGCCCCAGGCGGTGGAAAAACTGTTCGTCACCCTGCGCCGCCTGGCCGACGAGGGTTGCAGCATCCTCTACATCAGCCACAAGCTCGACGAAATCCGCGCGCTGTGCCACAGCGCCACCGTCATGCGCGGTGGCCGCGTGACCGGCAACTGCGATCCGCGCAATGAGAGCAGCGCCAGCCTTTCACGCATGATGATCGGCGACGAACTGGTGCGCCTGCAGCGCGAACGCAATCCCGATTCGCTGCGCAATGAACGCAAGCTGCACGTCAATCGTCTCTCGCTGCCCAAGGCGCATCTGTTTGCCACCGAACTGAAAGACATCGAATGCGAAGTGCGCGCAGGTGAAATCGTCGGTATCGCCGGGGTCTCCGGCAATGGCCAGCAGGAATTGCTGGCGGCGCTCTCGGGCGAAGACCAGCGCGCTGCGCCCAACATGATCATGCTGGCCGGCAAGGCCGTCGGCGACCTCTCGCCCAATCCGCGCCGCGCGGCGGGCCTGGGCCTGGTGCCGGAAGAACGCCTGGGGCGCGGTGCCGTGCCTGGGCTTTCGCTTACGGCCAACATGCTGCTGTCGCACCAGAAAGCGCCCTACGTGAAGCGCGGCATGATCGACTTCGGTTTTACGCGCCGTGCTGCGGCCTCCATCATCGAACGCTTCAAGGTCAAGGCAGCCGGACCGGATGCCCCGGCCAAGAGCCTCTCGGGCGGCAACCTGCAGAAATTCATCGTCGGCCGCGAAATGGAACGCAAACCCGCCGTCTTCGTGGTGGCCCAGCCGACCTGGGGGGTGGACGTCGGTGCCGCCGCCCAGATCCACGGCGAAATCTTGAAACTGAAACAGGAAGGTTGTGCAGTGCTGGTGATCTCGGAAGAACTTGACGAATTGTTCGCATTATGTGATCGCCTGCACGTCATCGCCAAGGGGCGTCTGTCGCCCTCCATCCCCATCGAACAGGCTACGCGCGAACAAGTGGGCGTGTGGATGAGCGGCCTGTGGGACGAACCGGCAGCCGCTGCGGCGGAGGTGAGCCATGGCTGAACGCATGAGCTTCCCGCTGCGGCTTGAACTGCGCGGTGCGCCGTCCAAGACCATGACCTATCTGTCGCCGGTGATCGCCATCGTCGCCACCCTCTTCCTGGGGGCGCTGCTGTTCCTGGCACTGGGCAAGGATCCGCTGGCCGGCCTGAAGGTGTTCCTGGTTGACCCGTTCAATGGCAAGCGCGCCATCAGCGAGCTGCTGCTCAAATCCGTGCCGCTGATCCTGTGCGCGCTGGGGCTGGCAGTGTGCTTCCGCGCCAGCATCTGGAACATCGGTGCCGAAGGCCAGTTCACGGTCGGCGCGCTCTGCTCGGGCGCCATGCTGGTGTGGCTGGATGTGCCGGGGCACGGCATTTCCGGCGGCATGGGGCTGGTGCTCATGATCGTGGCCGGCGTCATCGGCGGTGCCTTGTGGGCGGCCATCACGGCTTACCTGCGCGACCAGTTCAATGCCAATGAAATCCTGGTCTCGCTGATGCTGACCTATGTGGCGCAGCTGCTGCTGATGTGGGCCGTCAATGGTCCGCTGAAGGATCCCAATGGCATGAACTTCCCGCAGTCGAAGGTGTTCTCCGGCGAATTCATGCTGCCCATGCTGATGTCGGGCACGCGCCTGCATATCGGCTTTGCGGTGGCCATCGTCGCGGCCATCCTGATGGCCATCTTCATGATGCGCAGCCTGCGCGGTTTCTCGCTCATGGTCGGTGGCGTGGCACCGCATGCGGCGCGCTATGCGGGCTTCTCGGCACGGTCGGCCTTGTGGGTCTCGCTGCTGATCTCGGGAGCCTTCGCCGGACTGGCCGGGGCCTTCGAGATCGCCGGTCCGATCGGGCAGCTGTTGCCGTCGGTGTCGCCGGGCTATGGTTTCGCCGCCATCATCGTGGCCTTCATCGGCCGCCTGCATCCGGTGGGTGCCATCCTGGGCGGGCTGATCATGTCGCTGCTGTACCTGGGCGGCGAGCTGGCGCAGTCGCGCCTGGGCCTGCCTTCGGCCATCACGGGCGTATTCCAGGGCATGCTGCTGTTCCTGCTGCTGGCCTGCGATACGCTCATCGATTACCGCCTGGCGTGGAAAAAGAAAGTCTAAGGAATCAGGACAGGACATGGAACAACTCGCTCCTCTCATCGCAGCCTCCATCAATGCCGGCACGCCCCTGCTGCTGGCGGCCATCGGGCTGTTGATCAATGAACGATCCGGCGTGCTCAACCTGGGTGCCGAAGGCATGATGCTGGTGGCGGCCATCGCCGGCTTTGCGGTCGGCTATGCCACCAAGAGCCCGCTGCTCGGCTTTGTTGCCGGCGCCGTCTGCGGCATGCTCATGGCCACGCTCTTCGCCTGGCTGGCGCTGCGCCTGGCCACCAACCAGGTCGCGACCGGCCTGGCGCTGTCGATCTTCGGCGCGGGCCTGTCGGCCTTCGTCGGCCAGCGTTTCGTCGGCCTGGCGCTGCCGGCGCAACCGAATTCGATTCCGCTGCTGGGTGATATTCCCTTCCTCGGCAAGGCGCTGTTCCACCAGCACTGGATGAGCTATGTGGCCTTCGCGCTGTGCCTGGCCAGCATCTGGTTCCTGTATCGCACACGGGCCGGGCTGGTCTTGCGTGCCGTGGGCGAGTCGCCGGAATCGGCGCATGCGCTGGGCTATTCGGTGCGTGGCATCCGCTATCTGGCGCTGCTGTTCGGCGGTGCTTGCTGCGGCCTGGCGGGTGCCTACATGTCGCTGGTCTATACCCCGATGTGGGTCGAAGGCCTGGTGGCCGGACGCGGCTGGATCGCGCTGGCCCTGACCGCCTTCGCCACCTGGCGTCCGGCACGGGTCTTGCTGGGTTCGCTGCTGTTCGGCGGCGTTACAATCGCGCAGTTCTACCTGCAGGGCATGGGCGTGACGGTGCCCTCGCAGATCCTGTCGATGGCCCCGTACCTGGCCACCATCGTGGTGCTGGCGCTGATCTCGCGCAACCCAGACTGGATCCGCCTGAACATGCCGGCCTCGCTGGGCAAGCCGTTCCGTCCGGGCGCCTCCTGAACTATTTATACCGTTTATATCGTTTAAATCGTTTATTCCGTTTTTGTAGCAGCACCTGCATTTATCCACTGACCTTGAGGGAGAACACAATGAAGATTTCGCGCAGGGCATCCTTGACGATGCTCGCCACCCTGGCGGCAGCAACCCTGATCGGTTGCGGCAAGAAGGAAGAACCCGCTGCCGCCGCGCCCGCTGCTGCGCCGGCTGCTGCGGCACCGGCGGCTGATCCGCTGAAGGTGGCCTTCGTCTACATCGGCCCAGTGGGCGACGCCGGCTGGACCTTTGCGCATGACAAGGGCCGCAAGGCGGTCGAAGAAAAATTCGGCGACAAGGTCAAGACCACCTTCGTGGAAAACATTCCTGAATCCGCAGCGGATGCCGAGCGCGTCTTCCGCCAGCTGGCCACCGATGGCAACAAGCTGATCTTCGGCACCACCTTCGGCTACATGGAAGCGATGCTCAAGGTCGCCAAGGAATTCCCGGATGTGAAGTTCGAACACGCCACCGGCTTCAAGACCGCCGACAACCTGGCGCAATACGACGTGCGCACCTATGAAGGCGCTTACCTGGCCGGCGTGGTCGCGGGCAAGATGAGCAAGTCCGGCAAGCTGGGCGTGGTGGCCTCGGTGCCGATTCCTGAAGTGATCCGCAACATCGACTCCTTCACCCTGGGTGCGCGTTCGGTCAATCCGAAGGCCACCACCGCCGTGGTGTGGGTCAACAAGTGGTTCGATCCGGGCAAGGAACGTGAAGCCGCCACCACCCTGATCGGCCAGGGCGTGGATGTGCTGATGCAGAACACCGACTCCGCGGCCGTGGTGCAGACCGCGCAGGAAAAGGGTGTGTATGCCTTCGGCTGGGACAGCGACATGACCAGCTTCGGCCCCAAGGCCCACCTGGCTGCTTCCATCATCAACTGGGGCGTGTATTACACGGCGCGCGTGCAAGCCGTGCTGGATGGCTCGTGGAAGAGCAGCACCAGCTGGATCGGCCTGAAGGAAAACGGCATCGACCTGGCCGCCTTCAATCCTGAACTGCCGGCCGACGTGAAGTCGCTGGTGGAAGAGCGCAAGAAGGGCATCGTCGACGGCTCGGCGCCGATCTGGAAGGGTCCGATCAAGGACAACGCCGGCAAGGAAGTGCTGGGCAAGGACGCCGTGGCCGATGACGGCTTCCTGCATGGCATCAAGTTCTACGTCGAGGGCGTGGACGGCAAGGTACCGGGCTGATTGCCGGTTTCCTCACCCGGCGCTGCTGTCAGGCGCCGGGACAAGCTTGATGAAGACCGCTGACATCGCGAGGTGCCGGCGGCTTTTTTTTGGCAAAGTGCGCTTTCGCCGGGTTACTTTTCTCTCAGAAATCTTCACGGCTGCAACTTTTGCCGAATCTCCGAACAGTCTTGGCCGCCTTACTATCGGCTCGCCGAAAACCCCCGCTCCACCGCTATCGCAGCCGCATCCAGCCTGTATAATGCACAGCCAAACCGGGTGGAAAGCCTGCATTTTCCTTCACTTTCCGCCGCATTGAACTACAGGATTTATGCAAAAAACGCGCAAACCGATCGAAATCAAAATTTCCACT
The DNA here is from genome assembly GCF_031455335.1 of Herbaspirillum sp. 1173. Lineage (NCBI taxonomy): Bacteria > Pseudomonadati > Pseudomonadota > Betaproteobacteria > Burkholderiales > Oxalobacteraceae > Herbaspirillum > Herbaspirillum sp. 1173. The sequence continues at coordinate 11,550 of NZ_JAVDSP010000009.1, forward strand.
GTAGTTGCCATTTCGGCAATCCTGCATGAAACCGATCCGACTTCGCTGGAAAAAGCCCTGAAGGAAATGACTGGCGGCGTCGCCGATTTCTTCGAAGACGAATTCGCGGTGCTGGACATCGGCACCCTGGATGCGGCGGCCGCTGCGGCCATCGACTGGAGCGCCGTGGTGGCCCTGTTCAAGCGCTTCCGCTTGAATACCGTGGCCGTGCGCAATGCGCCGGAAGAGTTGCACGGCGGCATCGTCGCCCAGGGCCTGGCCATCGACAACTCGGCCGTGGCCGGTGCCGGCACCGCCAATGCACGTGCGCATGAGGCGGCAGCCCAGCAAGCCGAGCCGGCACCGACACCGGCAGCCGCCCCCGCAGCACCGGCGGCTCCTGCCGCACCTGCTCCCCAGCCCGCCCCGGCCCCGGTGGCCAACACCGTGGTCATCGATACCCCGGTGCGCGCCGGCCAGCGCATCTATGCGCGCGGTGCCGACCTGGTGGTGCTGGCCGTGGTCAACAACGGTGCCGAGCTGATCGCCGATGGCTGCATCCACGTCTATGCACCGCTGCGCGGCCGTGCCCTGGCCGGTGCGTCGGGCAATACGACCGCGCGCATCTTCGCCGCTTCACTGGAAGCGGAACTGGTTTCCATTGCGGGGGTCTATCGGACCTTCGAGAACGGTCATGCGCCCGAACTCGCCGGCAAGCAGGTGCAGGTGCGCCTGCAGGGCGAACGCATCGACGTGCTGCCAATGGCGGCATCGTAAGGCTGCGGCGTAAATCATTTAAACGAATCCAGCCGGAACCGCCGGCGTACTGTTCTTCTTAAGGAGTTTTTCGTGGCAAAAATCATCGTTGTGACTTCGGGTAAGGGCGGCGTCGGCAAAACGACGTCCAGCGCCAGTTTCGCATCGGGCCTGGCCATGCGCGGCCACAAGACGGCCGTGATCGACTTCGACGTCGGTCTGCGCAACCTGGACCTGATCATGGGCTGCGAGCGCCGCGTGGTCTACGACCTGATCAACGTGATCAACAAGGAAGCCACCCTGAACCAGGCCCTGATCAAGGACAAGCACTGCGACAACCTGTTCATCCTGCCGGCCTCGCAAACCCGCGACAAGGACGCCCTGACCGAAGAAGGCGTGGAGCGTGTCCTCAACGACCTCTCCAAGATGGACTTCGAATACATCATCTGCGACTCCCCGGCCGGCATCGAGCACGGTGCGGTGATGGCACTGACCTTTGCCGACGAAGCCGTGGTGGTCTCCAACCCGGAAGTGTCGTCGGTGCGTGACTCGGACCGCATCCTCGGCATCATCCAGGCCAAGTCGCGCCGCGCCTCCTCGGGCGGCGAGCCGGTCAAGGAGCACCTGCTCATCACCCGCTACTCGCCCAAGCGCGTGGAAGACGGCGAGATGCTGTCCTATACGGATGTGCAGGAAATCCTGCGCATTCCACTGATCGGCATCATCCCCGAATCGGAAACCGTGCTGCAGGCCTCCAACCAGGGCTCCCCCGCCATCCACATGAAGGACAGCGACGTGGCCCAGGCCTACCAGGACGTGGTGTCGCGCTTCCTCGGCGAGACCGTCGAGCTGCGTTTCACCACCTACGAAAAGCCGGGCTTCCTGCAGCGCATCTTCGGAGGTAAGTGACATGTCCCTGCTTTCTTTCCTGTTCCCCAGCAAGCCCAAAAGTGCGGTGGCGGCGAAGGAGCGGCTGCAGATCATCATCGCCCGCGAGCGTTCCAACGGCCGCCAGGGCCCGGACTTCCTGCCGGCCCTGCACAAGGAACTCATCGAGGTCATCTCCAAGTACACCAAGGTCAACGCCGACGACATCAAGATCTCGCTGGACCGCCAGGGCAACCTGGAAGTGCTGGATGTGAACGTGGTGCTGCCTGACAGCGACGTACCGGCTGCCTGAGCGCACATACCGCACTCTGCATGAAAAAAGGGCAGCTTCGGCTGCCCTTTTTGCCAATACGGTCCACCACACCCGGGCCCTGCGCGTTGACTGCCTTTTACTGCTGCCCTGAACTGATGCAATGAAAATCGGGATCCTTTCCAAAGACGCCGATACCGTGACCCTGGTCACGCAGCTGGCCGATCGCCATGACTGCCAGGTCTACAGCGGCGTCGAAGGCTTTGCTGCCGCCTGTGCCGACCGCGCCAACCTGGTCGTGCTGGATCTGGACGACCTGCAGCGGCACCAGCATGCGGTCACCATGCTGGTCCAGCAGCACCGTCCGCCGGCGGCCTCCAAGGCGCGGCCGGTGGTGTTGCTGCTGTGCACGCCGGCTCATCAGCACTGGCTGCGCAACCTGCGCATGGCGGGGGCCGATGATTTCCTGGTCAAGCCGGTGGACCGCCAGGAACTGGCCCTGCGGCTGGACTTGCTGCTGCTGGCCGCGCAGCCCTACGAAGCCCCGCCCAGCGTGGTGGAAGCCGGCGGCTTCATGGTCGACCTGGCGCGCCTGCGCATCACCCATCCCGAGCGGCCCGGCCTGGATGCCACGCTCACCCGCAAGGAAGTCGAACTGGCGCTGCTGTTCATGCAGCACCTGGGACGCCCGCTGTCGCGCGCCTTCCTGCAGGAACGCATCTGGGGGGCCGAGCCGGAAACCCCGACCCGCACCATCGATACCCACGTCTCGCGCATCCGCACCAAGCTCAAGCTGCATCCCGGCAATGGCTACCAGCTGGCCACCGTCTACGGCTACGGCTACCAGCTGGAGCGGCTGGAATAACACGCCGGGAGCCTTCGCGCAGGCCAGCCGGAGAGTGTTGCATCGGCACCCCGGCCATCTGCGCCAAGCCTGATCCATGTCAGGGACATATACCGATTATCAGCGGGCGCCCCAACCCGAAAGTGGGCAAAGAGTATAATTATTCCCAAAACCGGGGCCGAATCTGTCTGATTTTGTACGAATTGCATTGTTTCGTACGCTTTTCATTCAGTTTCACAGCCATAGAAGTGCAATTTCCCAGCTCATCGGCACTGCTGCCTTATAGTCGATTCCTCCATGCATTTGCTCGCCGTCGGACTCAACCACACTACCGCGCCGGTCTCGCTGCGCGAGAAAGTGGCATTCCCCGCTGACCAGATCGGTCAGGCGGTGGCGTCCGCGCGTGCGTGGTTTGGCGGCAATGACAAGATCGTGGCCGCGGGCGAAGCCGCCATCCTTTCCACCTGCAATCGCACCGAGCTGTATGCGGCTGCGGCCGCCGGGCAAGACGGGGTGGAATTCGCCATCGACCGTACCGCGCAGTTCCTGGCCGAGTATCACCACATTCCCTACGCCGACCTGCGTCCCTACCTCTATTCGCTGCCGCAGGATAATGCCGTGCGCCATGCCTTCCGCGTCGCCTCCGGGCTGGACTCGATGGTACTGGGCGAACCGCAGATCCTGGGCCAGATGAAGGATGCAGTGCGCCAGGCCGATGCCGCCGGTGGCCTGGGCACCTATCTGCACCAGCTCTTCCAGCGCACCTTCGCGGTGGCCAAGGAAGTGCGCAGCACCACCGAAATCGGCGCGCACAGCGTCTCGATGGCCGCCGCTGCCGTGCGCCTGTCGCAGCGCATCTTCGATTCGATCTCCGGCCAGAACGTGCTCTTCATCGGCGCGGGCGAGATGATCGAACTGTGCGCCACGCACTTCGCGGCCCAGAATCCCAAGACCCTGACGGTGGCCAACCGCACCATGGAGCGCGGCGAAACCCTGGCCCATCGCTTCAGCGGCCGTGCCATCCGCCTGGCCGACCTGCCGGCGCAGCTGGCCAGCTTCGACATCGTGGTCTCCTGTACCGCCTCGCAGCTGCCCATCATCGGCCTGGGGCTGGTGGAACGGGCCGTCAAGGCACGCCGCCACAAACCCATCTTCATGGTCGACCTGGCCGTGCCGCGCGATATCGAGGCCGAAGTCGGCCGCCTGGATGACGTTTTCCTCTACACCGTGGACGACCTGGCCTCGGTGGTGCAAAGCGGCGTCGAAAACCGCCAGGCTGCGGTCGCGCAGGCCGAAGCCATCATCGAAACCCGGGTGCAATCCTTCATGCACTGGATCGACAGCCGCGCCATGGTGCCGCTGATCCAGGACCTGCACGAAACCGGCGAGGCCCTGCGCCTGGCCGAACTGGAGCGCGCACGCCGCATGCTGGCCAAGGGCGAGGATGTGGAAGCGGTGCTGGACGCCCTCTCCAAGGGCCTGACCGCCAAGTTCCTGCACGGCCCGCAACAGGCCCTGCACCACGCCCAGGGTGAACAGCGCAGCCAGTTGGTCTCGCTGCTGCCGCAACTGTTCCGCGCCAAGCGTTAGCGCCTCTCCCGCCGCGCTGGCCGCTGCCTGCGGCTGGCAACCTCGCGTCGTCGCCGACGGCTGCCGTCGTCCCCCTCATTGCTGACCGATACTGACTTCCCGACCTCATGAAACCCTCAATGCTCGCCAAACTCGACCAGCTCGCCGAACGGCTGGAAGAGCTCAACAGCCTGCTGGCCCAGGAAGATGCCACGTCCAGCATGGACAACTTCCGCAAGATGACCCGCGAACACGCCGAACTGGGCCCGCTGGTAGCGCTGTACCACGACTATGTGCAGGCCAGTGAAGATATCCGCACCGCCGGCGAGCTGCTGTCAGACCCCGACATGAAGGCTTTCGCCCAGGAAGAAATCGATGGCGCCAAGGCCCGCATGGAGGCGCTGGAGCTGGATCTGCAGAAGATGCTGCTGCCCAAGGATCCCAATGATGAACGAAACATCTTCCTGGAAATCCGCGCCGGAACCGGAGGTGACGAATCAGCCCTGTTCGCCGGCGACCTGCTGCGCATGTACACCCGCTATGCAGAACGCCAGCGCTGGCAGGTGGAGATCGTCTCGGCCTCGGAATCGGAACTGGGCGGCTACAAGGAAGTGATCGCACGCATCGCCGGCTTCGGCGCCTACTCGCGCCTGAAGTTCGAATCCGGCGGCCACCGCGTGCAACGCGTGCCGGCCACCGAGACCCAGGGCCGCATCCACACCTCCGCCTGCACGGTGGCCGTGATGCCTGAAGCCGATGAAGTCGAGGATGTGGACATCAACCCGGCCGACCTGCGCATCGACACCTATCGCGCCTCCGGGGCTGGTGGGCAGCACATCAACAAGACCGATTCGGCGGTGCGCATCACGCACTTGCCGACCGGCATCGTGGTGGAATGCCAGGACGACCGCAGCCAGCACAAGAACAAGGCGCAGGCCATGAAAGTGCTGGCAGCACGGATCAAGGACGTGCAATTGCGCGAGCAGCAATCCAAGGAAGCCGCCACCCGCAAGTCCTTGATCGGCTCGGGCGATCGCAGCGAGCGCATCCGCACCTACAACTTCCCGCAGGGGCGCATGACCGACCACCGCATCAACCTGACGCTCTACAAGCTCGATTTCATCATGGATGGCGACCTGGACGAACTGACCAATGCCCTCATCACCGAGCACCAGGCTGAACTGCTGGCCCAGCTGGGCGACGACTGAGGCCAACGGAACCAAGCCGGGGGGATCCGTTCAGAGTGCCTTTGCCTGCGCGGGCAGCATGCACGCAGGCCCGGACTTCTCTACAATCGCGTCATGGCAAAAAAACCGCCGGATCATCCGCGTGGTCCCGCCCATCGAACTGCCCCGACGCATTCCCCCATTAATGAATCTCTGAATCCTCAACCATGAAATCATCCAAAGCGGTTTTCCTGCTGGTGGCGCTGGTGTGCGCTGCCCTGCTGGGCGTTGCCATGTACCTGCAGATCGTCGAAGAAATGCAGCCCTGCCCGCTGTGCGTCATCCAGCGCTACATGTTCGTGCTGGTCGGCGCCTTCGCCCTGATCGGTGCCCTGATGCCCGAAGCCGCCCGCCGCGGCAGCGCCGGCCTGGGCCTGCTGGCCGCGCTGGCTGGCGCCGGCACCGCGATCTGGCATCTGTACGTAAAGGCGCATCCGGGTGTCTCCTGCACCACCGATCCGCTGGAAACGGCGCTCAACCAGCTGCCCACGGCCAAGCTGTGGCCGCAGATGTTCACCGCCGACGGCTTCTGCTCGGCCCCCTGGCCCCCGGTGTTCGGCCTGCAGATCCCGACCTGGTCGCTGATCTGGTTCGGCGTGCTGGCCCTGGTGCTGGCCGTGCAACTGTTCAAGCGCGCCCCGCGCACCACCATCTGGAAGTGATGGAGCCGCTCTCCAGCTATGCCGGCTGTACGCTGGCCACCGTATTGAAGACGGCGCCGCTGGAGCCGCTGGAGAACCGCATCCTGCTGTGCCACGCGCTGCGCATGACGCGCGTGCAACTGATCACGCAATCCGAACGGCGCCTCGATGCCGCTGAATCGGAGGCGCTCACGGCCCTCTACACCCGTCGTCTGCGTGGCGAGCCGATTGCCTACATCATCGGCCAGCGCGAATTCTATGGACTGGACTTGCGCGTCACGCCGGATGTGTTGATCCCCCGGCCCGATACCGAGCTGCTGGTGGAACTGGCCATGGAAAGATTGCCGCAAGGCGCGGCGCTGCTGGACATGGGGACCGGTTCGGGGGCGATTGCCATCGCCATTGCCCATACGCGGCCCGATGCGGTAGTGACGGCACTGGATGCCAGCGCTGCTGCACTGGCCATCGCACGTGAAAACGCCACCGCCAACCAGGTCCGCCTGACGCTGCTGGAAAGCGACTGGTACGCCGCCCTGCCCCAGGATCAGCGCTTTGCAGTGATCGCCTCCAACCCGCCTTATATCGTCGCAGGGGATGTGCATCTCTCCCAGGGTGACCTGCGCTTCGAACCGGTCGATGCGCTCACCGATCACGCTGATGGCCTGACCGACCTGCGCAGCATCATCGACGGCGCACCGGCGCATCTGCTGCCCGGCGGCTGGCTGCTGATGGAGCATGGTTACGACCAGGCCGCTGCGGTGCGCGGACTGCTCTCCGGCACCGGCTTCAAGGAAGTCCGGAGCTGGCGCGACCTGGCCGGTATCGAACGGGTCAGCGGCGGCCGCCTGGCCTGATCCGCTGACCGTTTCTGGCTTTCCTCCTGCTCTCTCAGGCCGCCCGCTTGCCGCCTCCTTGCGGCGAGTGCGGCTGACCGGTTGAGACGCCCTGTTCCAGTTGCGCCAGCAAGGTAGCCTGCTTTTGCATGGCCGCTTTCAGATGGCGTTCCTTCACGTGGCCATAGCCGCGAATCTCTTCCGGAATGCGGGCCACGGCGACGACCTGTTCCAGGTTCTCGGGCGTGAGCTTTGCCAGCAGGCGTGACAGGGTGGCACGGTACTCGCTGATCAGCGCCCGCTCCTGTCTGCGCTCATCGGTGTAGCCAAAAGGATCGAAGGCCGTACCCCGCAGGAAGCGCAGCTTGGCCAGCACGCCGAAGGCTGGCATCATCCAGCTGCCGAAGGCCTGCTTGCGCAGGTGTCCCTTGTCGTCGCGCTTGGCCAGCAGCGGCGGGGCCAGGTGGAAGCGCAGCTTGTAATCCCCCTCGAACATGCCGGCGATCTTGGCGCGGAAGGCCGGCTCGGTATAGAGGCGCGCGACTTCGTACTCATCCTTGTAGGCCATGAGCTTGAAGAGACTGGTCGCTACCGCACGGCTCAATTTGAAGCCGCGTGCCGCCTCACCCAGCGTGCTCTCGCGCGCACGCACTTCTTCCACGGCATCGCGATAGCTGCGCGCATAGGCGGCGTTCTGGTAATCGATGAGGAAGGCCACGCGGCGCTCCACCAGTTCATCCAGGGTCGGCGTGCGCTTGAATTCGATCACCTGCGCCGTCATGCCGTTGCGGCTCGCGGCGGCCAGCACGAAGTCCACATCATGCGCGGCTACGCGGCCCCAGGCGAAGGCCTGCTTGTTGAAATCCACCTGCAGCGCGTTGAGTTCGATGGCGCGCAACAGGGCCGCTTCCGACAACGGTACCCAGCCCTTTTGCCAGGCATAGCCGAGCATGAACATGTTGGTCGCGATCGCATCGCCCATGAGCGCCGTAGCGATACGGCCGGCATCAATGAGTGAAAGATTGTCGCGGCCGCAGGCCTTGGCGATCTCGCCTTCGCTGGAGGCAGTGGGGAATTGCCAGTCCGGATTGCGGACGAACGCGGCAGTGGGCATCTGCGTCGAATTGACCGCTGCATGGGTACGCCCCTCGCCCATGCGCGAGAGGGCATCGCGGCCTGCAGTGACGATGACGTCGCAGCCGATCACAAGGTCAGCCATGCCGGTGCCCACGCGGGTGGACTGGATGTGCGCCGGGTCCTCGGCCACGCGCACGTGCGACATCACCGGCCCGCCCTTTTGTGCCAGCCCGCTCATGTCGAGCACCGAGCAGGCGCGGCCTTCGACGTGCGCCGCCATGGCGATGATCTGGCCGATGGTGATCACGCCCGTGCCGCCTACGCCGGTGACCACGATGCCATAAGGCTGGGCCAGCCCCGGCAGGACCGGTTCCGGCAGTGTCGGCAAGGCCGGACCCGATGGCGTCTTGGCGCGTACCGGCTTCTTCAGCTGGCCACCTTCCACCGTCACGAAGCTGGGGCAGAAGCCGTTCACGCAGGAATAGTCCTTGTTGCAGGAAGACTGGTTGATCTGGCGCTTGCGGCCGAACTCGGTTTCCAGCGGCTCCACCGACAGGCAATTGGACTGCACGCTGCAATCGCCGCAGCCTTCGCACACCGCCTCGTTGATGACGGCGCGCTTGGCCGGGTCGGGATAGGCATTGCGTTTCCGACGACGGCGCTTCTCCGACGCGCAGGTCTGGTCATAGATCATGGCCGACACCCCCGGCTGTTCGCGCAGTTCGCGCTGCACGGCATCGAGTTCGCTGCGATGCCGGATGGTCACGCCCTCGGCCCATTGGGTGCCGGCCGGATACTTGTCCGGCTCATCGGTGACCACGATGATGGGACGCACGTTCTCAGCGGCCAGCTGGCGCGAGATCATGGCCGGATCGAGCGGGCCATCGAACTCCTGGCCACCGGTCATGGCCACCGCATCGTTGTACAGGATCTTGTACGTGATATTGACCTTTGCCGCGACCGAGGCGCGCACTGCCAGCAGGCCGGAATGGAAGTAGGTGCCATCACCGAGGTTGGCGAAGACATGCTTTTCCGTCGTGAACGGTGCCTGTCCCACCCAGGTCACGCCCTCGCCGCCCATGTGGGTGAAGAGGCTGGTCTCGCGGTCCATCCAGGTGACCATGTAATGGCAACCGATACCGGCCAGGCCACGGCTGCCATCGGGCAATTTGGTGGAGGTGTTGTGCGGGCAGCCCGAGCAGAAATGCGGCACGCGATCCTTGTCGGGATCGGGCTTGCTGCTGATGTTGAGGGCCGCTTCCTTGGCTTCGAGATAGGCCACGCGGGTGCGCACACGCTGCTCCACCGGATGGCCGGCGAAGTAGCGCGAGATGCGCGTGGCAATCGCGCGTGCGATCTGCGCCGGATTGAGTTCATAGGTGGCCGGCAGCAGCCAGTTGCCATGGCCTTCGCGCTGCGAACCGCTCCATTCTCCGGTGTCATCGAATTTGCCGACCACGCGGGGTCGAACATCGTCGCGCCAGTTGTAGAGTTCTTCCTTTAACTGGTATTCAAGAATCTGCCGCTTCTCCTCGACCACCAGAATCTCATCCAGACCCTGCGCGAATTCACGCACGCCTTCGGCTTCCAGCGGCCAGGTCATGCCGACCTTGTAGAGACGGATGCCGATGTCGGCGGCGACCTGTTCATCGATGCCCAGGTCTTCCAGCGCCTGGCGCGTATCGAGGTAGGACTTGCCGGCAGTGATGATGCCGATGCGCGCACGCGGACTGTCCCAGATAATGCGGTTCAACTTGTTCGCACGTGCGTAAGCGAGGGCGGCATACCATTTGTAGTTGATCATGCGCGCTTCCTGGCCCAGCACCGTATCCGGCATACGGATGTTGAGACCATCGGGCGGCAGTTCGAAGTCCGGGAACTCTATCTTCACGCGCTCCGGATCGATCATCACCGACATGCCCGATTCGACCAGGTCGGTCACGCATTTCATTGCCACCCACAAGCCGGTGTAGCGGCTCATGGCCCAGCCATGCAGGCCGTAGTCGAGATACTCCTGCACCGACGACGGATAGAGCACCGGAATGCCGCAGGCCTTGAGGATGTGCTCGCTCTGGTGTGCGGCGGTAGAGGACTTGGCGGCGTGGTCATCGCCCGCGATCACCAGCACGCCGCCGTGTTTGGAGGTGCCTGCCATGTTGGCGTGCTTGAAGACATCGCCGCAACGATCGACCCCCGGGCCCTTGCCGTACCACAGCGAGAACACGCCGTCGTATTGCGCGCCCTTGAAGAGATTGACCTGCTGCGTGCCCCACACACTGGTGGCGGCCAGGTCTTCATTCATGCCGGGATGGAATTTGACCTGTTTGGCTTCCAGGTATTTGCGCGCCTTCTCGGCGGTCTGGTCGACCGAGCCCAAGGGGGAGCCGCGATAGCCCGTGATGAAGCCGGCGGTGTTCAGGCCCGCGCGTTCATCGTACTGCCGCTGCAGCATCGGCAGGCGGATCAGCGCCTGAATGCCGGTCATGAAGACGCGGCCGCGCTCCAGTGCATATTTGTCGTCCAGGGATACATCGTCCAGCAGCAGGCGTTGCCCGGCGGGTAGGGGTGCGTTCATGTGGTCTCCGTGCCAAAAATCTTGTTTTTGCCTTGCACATGCTCCCGCCAGTCACGCCCCGCACCCTGTCGCTGTGCAGTTACGCTGATCTGTCGGGAATCGGGAACACCTCAGTCTTGTGAACCGGGTGTCTTCAAGTTGTGGGGTCAAGTTAGCACAAGGGTGACCGGCCCGCTACGCGCGCCGCAGCAGGGTTTCCGGGCTTTTTTGTCTTGCGGGAAACTGTTTCCGCAAGTCCTGCGGCATTCACTGCATTGCGGAGAAGAAAATGCCGGAAAGCGAAAAACAACAACATTTCCGGCTGAAAAAAAAGGGCTGCGGACGCCCCAAGTGTTACAAGCAAGACGTGAATGTAACAGCCCGTAAAAGCCGTTGGACCAGCTCGGCCGCTGACGTTTAATAGACCTCACTTGAACAGCGATTGATTGGTATCCGTTACTGTGCAAGGTTCCTCCCCTCTAGTGTTGAAAGCACCACTAGCTCGCGGATCCGGCCTCCCCTGTCGGATCCGCTTTTTTTATGTGCGCTTCTGCCGGGCACAAAAAAAAAGCCGGACGCATGTCCGGCTTTCCTGAGCGCTTGCTTGCAGCGATGTCATCTTCAGCGATTGGGCGGGAAATTGGTCTCGCCCGGCAGCAAGGTATTGGCCGGCAGGGCCTCCTGCTGCTTGAGCCGCTCGTAGAGCGGCGTGAAGTCCGGCGCGGTATCGTTGAAGAGCTGTTCGAAATCCTTGATCACGAAATAGGTCTCCTGATAGGTGTCGATCTTGTAGAGCGTGCGCATGATGCGCTCCACTTCAAACGGCACGCGGCGCGGCTGGTCGCTGGAGAGGCAGTACTCGACCTCGCCGCCCGAGGAGAGGATGCCGGCACCATAGATGCGCAAACCCTCCTTGCTCTGGATCAGCCCGAACTCGATGGTGTACCAGTACAGGCGCGCCAGATAGGCCAGCCCGTCGAGCTTGAGCGCCTTGAGGCCACCCTTGCCGTATTCCTGCAGGTGGTTGGCGAAGATCGGATTGAACAGCAGCGGGACATGGCCGAAGAAGTCATGGAACAGATCGGGCTCGACGATGTAATCGAACTCGTGCTCTTCACGCAGCCACACCGTGACCGGGAAGCGGCGATTGGCCAGGTGCTCGAAGAAGGTGTGGTCCGGCACCAGGCCCGGCACCGCCACCAGCTGCCAGCCGGTGGCCTTGAAGAGTGCTTCGGTGGTGCGGTCAAAGCGCGGGATGCCTTGCGAGACATCGAGCGCCTTGAGGCTGTCGATGAAGACATCACAGGCGCGACCCGGAATCAACTTGGCCTGGCGTTCATAGAGACGACGCCACAGCGCGTGCTGGGCGGGCGTGTAGCCCTCCCAGTTCTGGGCCACGACGTAGTTGGCGTCGGCCTGGCTGTAGTCGCCGCGCAAGGCTCCGCTATCGGACTTGGTGGCGACGGTGGCGAAGAAATCATCGGTGTTGGGATTGGTGCTCATGGCATACCCGTTATCAAAGTGAGGCGCATATTATGCGCTCCCGGCACGGGATGGTCATGTGCGTTCGCGCAAGCAGCGCGTCAGGCAGCAGGCGGCGGCGTGCCGTTGTCCTTCTTTTTGGCACCGATACCGGTCACGCGCGCGCCCCATTTCAGCAGTGCCTTGAAGTTGGCCTTGACGATATAGTCCAACATTGCAACTTGCTCTTCCAGCGCTTCCTGGAACACCGTGGCCGAGTTGGCAGGCTTGATCTTGAGGTAGGCATCGGCCTCGCCATAGTCGCGGTGGATTTCCATGCCGGCCTTCTTGGCGATGTGCATCATGACCTTGTTGGACGAGAGGCAGTGCATGTACAGCGTATCGACATCGGCATTGCGACAGTGCACGGAAGCGCGCATGAACAGGCGTGTGCCCACCCCGAGCCCACGCGCGGCGGCCGTCACCGAGACCCCGAACTCGGCCACCACCGGCTTGATGGTGGCACCGCTGATGCGCGTGCTCTCCTTGGGCGCGAAGGCCAGGTGGCCCACACCGAGCAATCGCAAGCGGCGGTCATAGACGCCGAAGACGGTATCGCGCTCGAAGTTGATGCCCTCCACGTAGCGCGTCACCATCTCATCGGAGAGCTTGGAACCGAAGCGCAGCAGGCGATCCTTTTCTTCCAGCGCGAGGAAATGGCGCAGCAGGTGGCGGCGCGCACGCGGCGAGAGCTCCTTGACGAAGACGTTGGGCTTGTCCTGCTTCTCCGGCTGTGCAGGCGGCAAGCCGGATTGCTGGCCACGCAAGCGCTGGAGGAGACGGGACAGGGGATGGCTCATCGTGACGTTTCCTCAAGACTGCGCCGGACGATGCTGCTCGACATAGGCCGCCACTTGCGCGGTACGTGCCGCCAGGATGGCCTCAGGAATGCGTTGCGGCTGTGCCTGCTGCTGCGCGATGGCGCCGGCATCGATGGCCTGCGCGGCCTGCAGTGCGCCTTCCAGATAAGCCGCCTGCGGGAAGGGCTGCAACTCCAGCCCGGTGCGGCCGCGATGGTCGCATTCCGAGACGCGCAGCATGTCGACGAAGCGCTGCGGTTTGCGGAAGGCATCGCACCGTGCGAAGAACTTGACCAGGGTATCGGGACGCATCTCGAAGGAGCGTCCCACATTGCCATGTTCGCGCGCCGTCATCAGCGCCAGGTCACGGCATTCGCCGGGCACCTTCAGGCGCGTGCAGACGTCTTCGGCCAAACGCTCGCTGCGCGCTTCATGGCCATGATGGCGCGGCCAGATCTCGGGTGGCGTGGTGCCTTTGCCGAGGTCGTGCAACAGCGCGGCAAATCGGATCGGCAATGAAAAATTCTGCGCGGCGGCCCAATCGACCACCAGCATCACATGAACACCGGTATCGATTTCGGGATGCCATTTCTCCGGCTGCGGTACGCCCCACAGCGCATCGAGTTCGGGCAGGATGCGCTGCAAGGCGCCGCAGGCGCGCAAGACCTCGAACATGCGAGACGGCTTGTGCTCCATCAGGCCGCGCGCCAGTTCCTGCCAGACGCGTTCAGGCACCAGCGCATCCACCTCGCCCTCTTGCACCATGCGCTGCATGAGCGCATTGGTTTCCGGGGCCACCGTGAAATCGGCGAAGCGCGCCGCAAAACGTGCTACGCGCAGGATGCGTACCGGATCTTCGACAAAGGCCTCGGAGACATGGCGAAATACGCGCGCCTCAAGATCGGCACGGCCGTGATACGGATCGACCAGGGTGCCATCCTCATCCTGCGCAATCGCATTGATGGTGAGGTCGCGGCGCGCGAGATCGTCTTCCAGCGTCACATCGGGTGCGGCATGGAAGGCGAAGCCCTTGTAGCCGGGCGCGGTCTTGCGCTCGGTGCGGGCCAGGGCATATTCCTCGTGGGTATCGGGATGGAGGAACACCGGGAAGTCCTTGCCGACCGGGCGGAAACCCAGTTCCAGCAACTGCTGCGGCGTGGCCCCCACCACCACGTGGTCGCGGTCCTTCACCGGCAGGCCCAGCAAGCCGTCGCGCACTGCGCCGCCGACGGTGTAGGTCTTCATCGGCTGCGCCTCACTGGTGGTCCGGAAGGATTTCCTTCTCGGCCAGCGCCTCGGCGATCCAGCGCGCCACCGCCGGGTGCTCGCGCACACGGTCGGCATAGGCTTGCAGGGCCGGAGCCAGCGGCACCTGGTAGCTGACGAAGCGCATCACCACCGGTGCATAGAAGGCATCGGCAATGGAGAAATCGCCGAAGAGGAATTCATGATGGCCGAATTGCGAGAGGCACTCTTCCCAGATCTCGCACACGCGCGCGATATCGGCTTGTGCGTCGGCGGTGCGCCCCTTGCCGGGGTAGCGGCCACGGATATCCATGCTCATGGCCGTGCGCAGGCCGGTGAAACCGGAGTGCATCTCGGCACAGATGCTGCGCGCGATGGCGCGGGCATCGGTGCGGGCCGGCCACAGGTGGCGGTCAGGGAATTGCTCGGCCAGGTATTCGCAGATGGACAGCGAATCCCAGATCGCGATGTCGCCATCGAGCAGCACCGGCACGCGGCCCGAGCCGGTGTAGCGGGCGATCTCGCCGGCGGTCTCGGGCTGGTCCAGCAGCACGCGCACTTCCTTGAAAGGGATATCGAAGGCCACGGCGGTGACCCACGGGCGCATCGACCACGAGGAATAATTCTTGTTGGCGATCACCAGGGTGGGCATGTGGCGTCCGGCCTTTTGCAGGGTTTCGGACAAGACCGGATCCAGTTCTGTATCTTGCATGGGAGCTCGTTTCTCGAAGATCAATGTCGCGGCGACTGAACCATTCAGCGTCGCGCGGTGCTACGGAAAAAGTCGAATTGCTGTTGCGGGCTGCGCGGCAGGAGATAGCCGGGAATGACGTCTTCCAGTGCGCGCGGCGTGAGCTGCAGCTCGGGGGCGATGGGGCCGTGCAGGACATTGTCCACCTTCATCGAGGCGACATTGTCCCGGCTCATCAGCTTGCCCGGCAGGTGTTCCAGCGCGAAAGCCTGCAGCCAGCCGGCCGCATCGGGCAAGCCGATCACCGGACGCGGATGGCCGCTGTACCAGCCCGACAGGCGCACCAGTTCACGCAGAGAATATTGCTTGGGCCCGCCCAGCTCGAACAGCTTGCCGCCCAGACGCGGCAAGGCCAGGGCATTGACGAAGGCCTGCGCCACATCACCCACGTAGACCGGCTGGAAGCGCGCATCAGGGCTGCCCAGCGGAATCACCGGGAACAGGCGGTTCAGGCCGGCGAACATGTTGATGAAATTGTCGCCCTCGCCGAACACGACCGACGGACGGAATATGGCCACATCGAGCGCCGGAGAGGCCAGCGCTTCCTGTTCGCCGGCCGCCTTGGAACGCAGGTACATCGACGGCCCCTGGGCATCGGCGCACAGCGCGCTCATGTGCAGGTAGCGCGGCACGCCCTGCTGCACGCAGGCGGCCACGATGCGGCGCGGCAGCAGCACGTGCTGGCGTTCGAAATCCGGACCATAAGGAGCACCGCCACGCGCCGGACGCGATTGCAGGATGCCGACCAGGTTGATGACCACGTCCGCCTCGGCTACCAGGCGCGCCAGCACGGCATCGTCATGGATGTTGGCCTGGACCACGCTGACCACGGGCGAGACCAGCAGATGCTTGGCGCGCTCGTAGCGGCGCGTGGGCACCATGATGCGGTAGCCGGTGGTGCTGCCCAGCAGTTCGATCAGGCGGGTGCCGATGAAGCCGGAACCGCCGATGACGAGGATCTTCTTGACTGCCATTTGTCTCTCTCCGATTTCCAGGGGGAACCGCTGGCCGCCGCGTCAACGAGGGACGGCGGCCGCGGCGATGGGATCAGGGCAGGTCGGTGGCGACGTTGGCATTGGGGGCCACCGTACCCATGCGCTGCTTCAGCGATTGCGGGCGGTTCTCGAACATGGCCGCATAGTAGGTCGCATTGGACATCACGTTCTTGACATAGCCCCGGGTTTCATTGAAAGGGATGATCTCGGCGAAGATCGCCCCTTCGACCGGACGCGGCAAGGTCGCGCGCCAGGTGCGCGGACGGCCGGGGCCGGCATTGTAGCCGGCGGTGGCCAGGGTTTCCGAGCCTTCCAGGTTGTTCAACACCATGTCCAGATAGCTGGTGCCCAGCAGCAGGTTGGTGTTGATGTCATTGACCTGGTCAGCCGTGAATTCGGTCATCCCGATCTTCTTGGCAACGAACTTGGCGGTGGCCGGCATCAGCTGCATCAGGCCGGAAGCGCCCACATGCGAACGGGCCGACTTGATGAAGCGCGACTCCTGGCGGATCAGGCCATAGACCCAGGCGTTCTCCATGCCCAGCGGTCGCGTGGCCGCATTCATCTCGGGCAGGTGCGGTGCCGGGAAGCGCTGGGTGAAATCGAACTCGGTCTTGGTGCGGTCGGAGGTGTTGACCATGCGGTCCAGCACATCATTCTGGCGTGCGTATTCAGCGGCGGCCAGCAACTGGCGGTCGGTCATGTTGCGCAGTTCCCAGTTCCATTCGCGGATGGCTTCGAAGCGCAGGTTCAGCTGATAGAACTTGAGCGAACGCTTGAAGCCGGCGTTCTGCGAATACAGCGCCACTTCACCGGCACCCGGCGGGGTCGGGCCGGGCGGAATGGTGATCTGCTGGCCCAGCTCTTCCAGCGCCAGCTGGCCATAGAAGCTGAAGTTGGGCGCGATCGATTCGAACAGGCGGCGTGCGGCCTCGTTCTGGCCTTCGGCCTTCAGGGCACGGCCGAGCCAGTAGACCCAGGCGGTGTCGCTGCGCAGCGGGGCCGGCATGGCTTCGATGGTCTTGCGCACGGTCTTCCAGTCGCCGTCGCGCAGGGCCATGCGGACCTTCCATTGCATCGCATCCTGGGTCAGCGGCGCGTCCTTGGCTTTGCGCCAGTAGTCCGAGGCTTCCGGTGCCAGCTTGTAGGATGCGGCCAGGGCGATCTGTGCCCAAGCCTGTGCGACTTCCTGCGAGCTCATGTTGCGGCCGGCATCGTTGAGATAGGTCGCGGCCTGGGACGGATTGGTCTTGGCGATGCGGCCCAGCGCGATGATGTAGAGCTGGTGGTTCACCGGGCCACGGCCCGGTCCCTTGGCCAGCATCAGCGCCGGACGATCCATCACCTGGGTCACGCTGACATCGCCGCTGTCGACCAGCACCGCCGCACGGCGGGCCACGGTGGCATTGCCGTTCTCGGCGGCCTGGCGGATCTGGAACCAGACATCGGCATCGCTGAACTGGCCGTTCTGCGCCAGGGTCGCGATCAGGTCGCTGCAGCCCTGGCCGTAGTCCTTGGGATTGCTCAGCAGCGCACGCGCCTCCTCGGCCACATTGGCCCCCTTGAGCGCGCGCGAGTTCAGGGCGAAGCACTTGACCTGGGTATCATCATTGAGCACGAACTTGGGGTACTGCTCATCGAAGACGGCCCAGTTGCCGGTCTTGCCCAGGGCCAGCAGCCAGTCGTTGCGCAGGCGATCAACGATGGCCTGGCCGTCCCAGCGTGCCAGGAAATCGCGGATCTCCTGCTCGCTGGCGCTGTAGTCGCGCACGCGCGGCTTGAGCCGGTAGTAATCGACATAGGACGCCAGCTCATAGCCCGACAGCCGCGAGGCCAGGTCTTGCGCCAGCGCGGCGTTGTCGCTGGCGGCCGCCTGGCGCAGGGCCAGGAAAATATCGTCAGGAGCGGCGTCCGGGGCCACGCGCTTCTGGGCGTGGGCGGCGGGCGCAGCGGTGAGCATGGCGCCGGTCGCCAGCGCCAGGGGGAGCGCCACGGAGGCGGCCAGCGCGCGCAGGCGCTGGTTGAACGGATGATTCTTCGGACGCATACTCATGCAAGCTTCTTCATGCAGATTGTTGGAACAAATAATGAACCCAAGCATAGCACGCGATACGCCCCCTCCACCGACGGAACAGGAGGCGGCCGCCCTTCACAAACAGCGCCTGCGCGCAGAGCTGCTGGCGCGCCGCAAGGCCCTGCTTGACGAGGACAAGATCGCAGCCGATGCCATCATCGGGCAGCGGGTACTGGACTGGTGCGCCACGTACGCCATCCACAGCCTGGCGGTTTACCAGCCGATCCGGCGCGAACCGGATCTGTCTGCGGCCTATAACGCGCTGGCCGCGCGCGGGGTGCACCTGTGCCTGCCGGTGGTGGTCGATAAAGATTCGGCGCTGGAATTTCGCGCCTGGCAGCCTGGCGATCCTCTGGAAAAGGATGGGATGGGCACACTCGTGCCACCGGCCGGGACCACCATCGTGCAGCCGCAGGCCTTGCTGATTCCTTGCCTGGGTGTCAATGCGGCAGGATGCCGTCTGGGCTATGGCGGCGGCTTCTACGACCGCACGTTGGCGGCCAGTCCGCGGCCGCTGGCGGTGGGGGTCTGCCACGGCTTCGGACGGGTCGAATTCGAAGGGCAGGCGCACGACATCGCGCTGGATAGCGTCATTTTCGACGATATATGAAGAAAAAAGCCGGACCCAGGTCCGGCTTGGAAAGGCAATCTCCGCCTACTTCACCAGTTGTTGCCAGATCGCCTCGGTCGGCCCTGCCTGGTTCAGTGAATAAAAATGCAAACCGGGCGCACCGCCAGCCAGCAGGCGCTGGCACAGCTGGATCACCACGTCCTGGCCGAAGGCGCGGATCGATTCGGTATCGTCGCCGTAGCTGGCCAGCTTGAGACGGATCCAGCGCGGGATCTCGGTACCGCACATGTCCGAGAAGCGCATCAGCTGGGTGTAGTTGGTGATGGGCATGATGCCGGCAATCACCGGAACGGTCGCGCCCAGTCTGGCGGCCTCGTCCACGAAGCGGAAGTAGGCGTCGGCATTGTAGAAATACTGGGTGATGGCCGAATTGGCACCGGCCTTCACTTTGCGTGCGAAGTTCTGCACATCGTCCTGCGGCGAGCGCGCTTGCGGGTGCATCTCGGGATAGGCGGCCACTTCGATGTGGAACCAGTCGCCGGTTTCGGCGCGCACGAACTCGACCAGTTCGTTGGCATGGCGGAATTCGCTGGAAGCCTGATCCATCGCCCCATAGCCGCTGGGCAGGTCGCCGCGCAGAGCCACCAGGCGCTTGATGCCTTGGGAGCGGTAATCTTCGAGAATGGCGCGCAGGCTGGCGCGCGAGCTGCCGATGCAGGACAGGTGCGGTGCGGCCTCGTGGCCTTCACCGATGATTTCCAGCACGGTATCGCGTGTACCTTGTTGCGTCGAACCGCCGGCACCGAAGGTCACCGAGAAATACTTCGGAGCCAGCGCCGCCAGCCGGGCGCGGGTAGCGCGCAGCTTTTCCGCCCCTTCGGCAGTCTTGGGCGGGAAAAATTCGATACTGAAATTATGTGTACTCATTGATTCGAACCCGATTTCAGCAACAGTGTGGACAGGGCCCAGGACACGATGCTGTAGAGCAGTGCGCCGCCGACCGCAGACCAGAAGCCGGCCACGTGGAAGCCGCCGACCAGTTGCGCCACAACCCAGAACATGAGGCCATTGATGACCAGGATGAACAGGCCCAGGGTGAGCATGGTCACCGGCAGGGTCAGCACCACCAGCACCGGGCGCACGATGGTATTGACGAACCCCAGGATCAGCGCGGCCAGCAGGGCCGAGCCGAAGCTGTCGACCTGCACCGAGTGCATCAGGTAAGGAACGGCCAGCAAGGCCAATGCGTTGATGAGCCAGGTCAGCAGCAGGCGCATGAAAAAACCTTTCGATCCCGTCGGGGGAGTGATGAAGACACCCGTGAAGCTTGCATCACCTCAAGAGGGGATGCAAGGTCCGCAGGCGGGAGATGATACTGAGACTGCAGGGCCGGCCCCTCAAATCAAGAGAAGGCCGGCGCCAGGCAGGAATCAGTAGCGGTAGTGCTCAGGCTTGTAGGGGCCTTCGACCTTCACGCCAATGTAGGCGGCCTGTTCGGCGGTCAGTTCGCTCAACTGCGCATTGAGTTTCTTCAATTGCAGACGGGCGACCTTTTCGTCCAGGTGCTTGGGCAGCGTGTAGACGCCGACCGGATAGTCCTTGGTGTTGACGAACAGTTCGATCTGGGCAATGGTCTGGTTGGCGAAGGACGAGCTCATCACGTAGGACGGGTGGCCGGTGGCACAACCCAGGTTCACCAGGCGGCCTTCGGCCAGCAGGATGATGCGCTTGCCATCGGGGAAGATCACGTGGTCGACCTGCGGCTTGATGTTTTCCCAGGTGTACTGCTTCAGGGCGGCAACTTCGATTTCATTGTCGAAGTGGCCGATGTTGCAGACGATGGCCTGGTCCTTCATCTTCTTCATGTGCTCGTGGGTGATCACATGGTAGTTGCCGGTGGCGGTGACGAAGATGTCGCCGTGTTCGGCGGCGTAGTCCATGGTCACCACGCGATAGCCTTCCATGGCGGCCTGCAGGGCACAGATCGGATCGATCTCGGTGACCCACACTTGCGCCGACAGCGCGCGCAGGGCCTGAGCCGAACCCTTGCCGACGTCACCGTAACCGGCCACGATGGCGACCTTGCCGGCGATCATCACGTCGGTGGCGCGCTTGATGCCGTCCACCAGCGATTCGCGGCAGCCGTACAGATTGTCGAACTTGGACTTGGTGACCGAGTCGTTGACGTTGATGGCCGGGAAAGCCAGCTTGCCTTCCTTGAACATCTGGTACAGGCGGTGCACGCCGGTGGTGGTCTCTTCGGTGACGCCCTTGATTTCCTTGATGCGCTTGGAATACCACTGCGGGTCCTTGGCCAGGGTGCGCTTGATGGCGTTGAAGAGGCACACGGCTTCTTCCGAATCCGGCTTGTCCAGCACCGAAATGTCCGCCTCGGCACGGGTGCCCAGGTGCAGCAGCACGGTGGCGTCGCCGCCATCGTCCAGGATCATGTTGGAATAGCCACCGTCGGTCCATTCGAAGATGCGGTGGGTGTAATCCCAGTATTCATCCAGGGTTTCGCCCTTGACGGCGAACACCGGGGTGCCGTTGGCCGCGATGGCCGCAGCAGCGTGATCCTGGGTCGAGTAGATGTTGCAGGAAGCCCAACGCACCTTGGCGCCCAGTGCTTCCAGGGTCTGGATCAGCACGGCGGTCTGGATGGTCATGTGCAGCGAACCGGTGATGCGCGCGCCCTTCAGGGGCTGGGAGGCAGCGAATTCCTCGCGGATCGCCATCAGGCCCGGCATTTCGGTTTCGGCGATCTTGATTTCCTTGTGGCCCCAGTCGGCCAGCTTGATGTCTGCGACGATGTAGTCTTGGGTAGGATTGGTGGTCATGGCAATGGCGCTGTTCACGCCCTCCTTTCATGAAAAAGCCAGAAAAAAAGTAACGTGAGCGCGGTTGCCAGGCGACTTGCGCCTGTTCACCGCTTCAAGCCTGGCAGGGAATGTCCCTGTCGCAACGCTCCTTGCAGCGGTGAGGCATTGTGAGATTTGGCGTTCCGGACGCAATGCCAACATCGGAACAGTGCGCGAATCTTCATTCGCGGGAACAGCATTGTAGCGCGGGTCAGGCGTTAGTCAATCCTCGGAACAGGCGTGTGAATCACTATTCACACGCCTTTCCAGCAGGTTTGCAGATGCATTGGCGCTTCATTGTGCATACTGCAAGCCGGCTCGTGCCGGATGGACTGGCTTACAGGCCGGCCGAGGCACGCAGGGCGGCGACCTTGTCGGTGCGCTCCCAGGTGAATTCCGGCTCTTCGCGGCCGAAGTGGCCGTAAGCGGCGGTCTTGGCGTAGATCGGACGC
Source organism: Herbaspirillum sp. 1173 (assembly GCF_031455335.1). Classification (NCBI taxonomy): domain Bacteria; kingdom Pseudomonadati; phylum Pseudomonadota; class Betaproteobacteria; order Burkholderiales; family Oxalobacteraceae; genus Herbaspirillum; species Herbaspirillum sp. 1173. The sequence continues at coordinate 33,434 of NZ_JAVDSP010000009.1, forward strand.
AGCAGATCCAGCATCTGGACGATGCCCTTGGGACGCAGGTCGAAGTGCTCTTGCACCAGTTGGGCCAGCTTTTCATCGCTGATCTTGCCTGTGCCGAAGGTGGTCACCATGACCGAAGTCGGCTTGGCGATACCGATGGCATAGGACACCTGGATCTGGCAACGCTCGGCCAGGCCGGCTGCGACGATGTTCTTGGCCACGTAGCGGCCGGCATAGGCAGCCGAACGGTCGACCTTGGACGGGTCCTTGCCGGAGAAAGCACCGCCACCGTGGGGCGCCGCGCCACCATAGGTATCGACGATGATCTTGCGGCCGGTCAGGCCGCAGTCGCCCTGCGGGCCGCCGATGACGAAACGGCCGGTCGGGTTGATCAGGTAGCGGGTGTTCTTGAGCCACTCGGCCGGCAGCACCGGCTTGATGATTTCCTCGATGGCGGCTTCGTGGATGTCCTTCTGCTCCATCTCGGGCGCGTGCTGGGTCGACAGCACCACGGTATCGATGGCGACCGGCTTGCCATCCACATACTTCAGCGTGACCTGCGACTTGGCATCCGGACGCAGCCAGGGCAGGCGGCCATCCTTGCGCAGTTGCGACTGGCGCTCGACGATGCGGTGGGCGTAATAGATTGCGGCAGGCATCAGTTCCGGGGTTTCATTGCAGGCGTAGCCGAACATCAGGCCCTGATCGCCGGCACCTTGCTCCAGATCAACGCCACGGCCTTCGTCCACGCCCTGAGCGATGTCGGGAGATTGCTTGTCGTAGGCCACCAGCACGGCGCAGCTCTTGTAGTCGATGCCGAAGTCGGCGTTGTCGTAGCCGATGCGCTTGATGGTTTCGCGGGCCACATCGATGTAGTCGACGTTGGCGCGGGTGGTGATTTCACCGGCGAGGACCACCAGACCGGTGTTGCACAGGGTTTCGGCGGCGACGCGGGATTGAGGATCCTGGGTGAAAATGGCATCCAGGATGGCGTCCGAAATCTGGTCGGCAACCTTGTCGGGATGGCCTTCGGAGACGGATTCGGAAGTGAAGAGATATTCGTTGGACATGCAAGCCTCTGACTGAAAACGATTTACCAATGTCGCGGCCCATCGTTAGTCGTGCCTGCGACGCTTTAGCGATATTTGTACCCCGTCTCGCAAGTTGTCATTAACTCGACGGCTTGTGCTATTTTACGCGTCTTGCATTTTTCTGCAATTTGACGGCGGAGCAACTCCGCCTTTTTGTTATCGGCAAGTATGCTCGTTTCTTTATTCCGCCTGCTCTCTTTCCTGCCGCTGCCGGCCTTGCATGCCCTCGGCGTGGTGGTGGGCTGGCTGGTTTTCCTGCTCTCCCCCGCCTATCGCCGCCGCCTGACTGACAACATCACCCTGGCCGGCCATCGCGGCAGCCTGTGGAAATCGGTCGGGGAAGCCGGCAAGGGCATGTTCGAGCTACCCTTCATCTGGTGCGCCCGCCCGGAACGGGTGTTGCGCACGGCGCGCATCGTCAACTGGGATCTGGTCCAGCAGGCACTGGACGCCAAGGCCGGCATCGTCTTCCTCACTCCGCACCTGGGCTGTTTCGAGATTTCGGCGCAGTCGGTGGCGCGCCATCACAGCCTGAGCGTGCTGTACCGCCCACCGCGCAAGGCCGCACTCAAGCCGCTCATCGAGGGTGCCCGCGCCCGCGCCAACCTGCACCTGGCACCGGCCAACCTGTCCGGCGTGCGTATCCTGCTCAAGGCCTTGAAGAATGGCCAGGCCATCGGCCTGCTGCCGGACCAGGTGCCGCAGAATGGCGAAGGCGTGTGGGCCAATTTCTTCGGCAAGCCGGCCTATACCATGACCCTGCCAGCCAAGCTGCAACAGATGAGCGGCGCGCCCATCATCCTGGCCTATGCCGAGCGCCTGTCCTGGGGACGCGGCTACGCCATCCATTTCGTGGCCTTTGAAGGTGAACTGGGCGAAACGCCCGAGCAACAGGCTCGTGCCATCAACGCCGCCATGGAAAAGCTGATCGCCCGCTGCCCGGCGCAATACATCTGGAGCTACAACCGCTACAAGACGCCCCCGGGTGTAACCCCGCCGGGAGCCGCTCAATGAGAGCCCTGATCGGGCTGATGTGGCTGCTGCACTGGTTGCCGCTGCCCATTCTGGGACGGCTGGGCGAGGCGCTGGGCTGGCTGCTCTATATCTATATGCGCCCGCGCCGCCGGATCACCCTGATCAACCTGCGGCTGTGCTTTCCCGAGAAATCGGAAGAGGAACGCCGCCTCATCGCCCGCCGCCACTTCCAGGCCTACGCCCGCAGCGCCCTGGAGCGCGGCATCCTGTGGTGGGCCCCGGAGTCCCGCCTGAAGCGCCTGATCCAGGTCGAGCCCGGCATTCCCTTCGAGACGCTCGACAAGGGTCCGACCATCCTGCTGTGCCCGCATTTCGTCTGCCTGGAGATTCCCGGCATCGCGCTGGTGCTCAACTCGGACTACTCGGTCTGCACCATCTATTCCCGCCAGCAGAACGAAGTGGTGGACCAGGCCCTGCTCAAGGGACGCTCGCGCTTCCGCCCGGTGACCCTGCTGGCGCGCGAGAAAGGGGTCAAACCCATCATTCGCGCCATGCGCGAGGGCCTGCCCTTCATCATGCTGCCGGATATGGATTTCGGCACCCGCGATGCCGAGTTCGTCCCCTTCTTCGGCGTGCCGGCCGCTACGCTCACCGCCACCGCCCGCATCGCGGCGGCCACCGGCGCGTCGGTGGTGCCGGTGATCACCACCTTCCTGCCCGGCTATCGCGGCTGGAAGACCACTTTCTATCCGGCCTGGGAAAACTATCCGGGCGACGATATCGTGGCCGCCACCCGCCGCATGAATGCCTTCATCGAAGAACGCGTGCTGGAAGCCCCGGCCGAATATTTCTGGGCGCACAAGCGTTTCAAGAACCGGCCCCCGGGCGAGCCCGACGTCTACCGCAAGGGCCAGCACTAGGCCCTGATCTCCCTCCCTGCGCCCTGTGAATCGGGCGCGGCGTACTTATAATGATGTGATGAAAATCAAATTTACCAAGATGCATGGTGCCGGCAACGACTTCGTCGTGCTTGATGCCGTGAACCAGGCCATTTCGCTCACCCCAGCCCAGTGGCAGTTCATCGCCGACCGCCGCTTCGGCATCGGGGCCGACCAGATGCTGGTGGTGGAAAAGGCGCAAGCCCCTGGCGTCGATTTCCGTTATCGCATCTACAACGCCGATGGCGGCGAGGTGGAGCAATGCGGCAACGGCGCGCGCGCCTTCGTGCGTTTCGTTACCGAAAAGGGCCTGACCGACAAGCGGGCGATCCGGGTGGAAACCATGTCCGGCGTAATCGAACCGCGCCTGGAAGCAGACGGCCAGATCACCGTGGACATGGGCGCGCCCATCCTCACGCCGGCCGACGTCCCCTTCGACAGCCGCGGCCTGCAACACCGCACCGAAGCCGAGGACACGCTGTGGCCGCTGGACGTGGCCGGCAAGACCACCTGGATCTCGGTGGTGTCGATGGGCAACCCGCATGCGGTGCAAGTGGTGGAGGACAGCGAAGCGGCCCCGGTCTTGGTGGACGGACCGCTGATCGAGCACCATGAACGTTTTCCCAGGCGCGTCAACGCGGGCTTCATGCAGGTGGCGGATCGCCATCACATCAATCTGCGCGTCTACGAACGCGGTGCAGGAGAAACCCTGGCCTGCGGCACCGGCGCCTGCGCCGCGGTCGTCGCGGGTATCCGCCGTGGCCTGCTGGATTCGCCGGTAGCGGTCCAGACGCACGGCGGCGTGCTCAACATCGCCTGGGCCGGCCCGGGCGAACCGGTGATGATGACTGGCCCCGCGGTGACGGTGTTTGAAGGCGAAATCGAACTGCCTGATTCTCTTTGATCCCGGACCGACAGCAGATATAACAAAGCGGCTTGCTGAGGCATCAGCAAGCCGCTTTTCATTTGCGCTGCAAGGCTTGCGCTGAACAGTGACTTCAGGTTCAGTCAGGCCGCCAGATCCTGGGTCTCGGTTTCCTCGTCTTCCTGCGACTGGGGCAGCACGGTCTTCAGACGGTACAGACGCTGGCGGTAATTGCCTTCCGGCCCGCTGGGACCGCAGTCCATGTCTTCGAAGAGCCGTCCGATACGGTTGAGCGTACCACGCTGCTCGCCGGTCTCCACCATGATGAGCCGCCGCTTGCTGCGCGCGTACTGGCTGCGGATGTCGATCATCAGGCAATGTCCGCAATCCGCCTGCTTCAGGTCGATCAACAGGGCTTCGGGCCGGGTCAGGCCAAACAGCATGGCCAGCTCGATGCGGGCGGCCAGGAAGGGATGGGCATTGACCTGCTCGCGGCTCATCTGTGCGCGGGCCTGCACGGCCCAGGCGGCAGATTGCGGACGATCCGCCACCTTGTCGAGCAAGGCTTGCGCCTGTTGCGCACCCTGGCTTGCCGCCTTTTGCAACCAGTACAGCGCACGCACGTCATTGGCGGGATCGTCACGCCGGTTGCGCCACGCGCCCACGCCGCATTCCAGCTGCGCCTCCACATGACCCATCTCGGCGGCACGCTCCAAATAATGCTGCACATCGGCAAGGTTGCGCTGTGAAAATTCCGGCTTCAAATAGATACGGGAAAGAACAAACCAGGCCGCTGCCATCCCCTGCTCGCCCGCCAAGGTCAGCCAGCGGATGGCCTTCTTGTAATTGGCCGAGCCTTGTCCGGCAAATCGGCGCTCACCCGAGGCATCTACCCGCCCATACAACAGGCCCAGGGCCAGTTGCGCATCCCGGTCGCAGGCCAGGGCCGCCAGTTCCAGCAGTTGCTGGGCCTGCAGGAGATCAGGGCGCTTGTCGGACTGGTGCACTTCGGCCAGGCGGCGCAGCAACTGGATGTTCTGCGCACCGAGCGCTGCAGCCAGCGCCTCTGAAGGAGCATTGAGCTGCGCCACTTGCTGTTCATGCTGGCGCAACAGGGCATCGGCCAGGGGCTGGGCGCGCTGGCGGAAGGCCACAAAGTCGGACTGCTGCCAGGCGCTGTCGGCCAGCGCATGCTGGGCTTGCTCGATGCCGGCATCGGCGGCTTTCTGCGTCCACTGCTGCAATTGCTCGGGCCTGACCGTCGCGGCCGCCGCTGGCGCCACATCGGCTGCGGCCTCTGACGATACTGCTGTCGGGACCAGCATGCGTTCACCCTGACGCGCCAGCAGCCACTGGGCATCCGGATCGCCCTCCGCTGCCACCGTTTCCAGCGCGCGCAGCGCGCGGCTCTTCTGCTCGGGACTGGCCGCCGCCACGCCGGCAGGATGTTCCAGGAGCAGGCGCGCCAAGGTCAGACCAGCGCGCGTGGCCCCCGCCTCGAAGGCGCGCTCGTACCATTGCGCAGCTTCGTGCGGCTTGCCCAGCTGGCTCACAACTTCATAGGGAATATGCCGGGCAATGAGCATCCAGGCATCGGCCAAGCCCTGGCGGGCAGCCCGCTCCAGCCAGTGCCATGCGGTGCCCGGACTTTGCGGCAAACCATTGCCGCCAAACAGGTAGCGCTGGCCCAGGTTCAGTTGCGCCTGGGCATCTCCGGCACGTGCTGCCCGGATGATTGCTAGATCTTCGCGATTGGCCATCCAGCCTCCACATCAGGTCAGAAAGCCAAAATTATGCCGCACAATCGACATTTTTTTAAAATTCCCTGGAAAAGTATCCAAATGTATCGTTTTAACAACAAACGTGTTGACGAGACGGGGCGGATCAAGTTTTGCGCGGCCATGCCGTTAATGAGTGACACGCTGCAAGCCAAAATTTGCCTGTCATGCATTGACGGGCAGGAAAGCGTTTGAAAAAAACAACACTCCATCCGTGGATTGACGCTTTCAACCAAAATTCCTCCCTCCACGCGACCAATCTGCGGCCACGCCAAATGAGAACCCTTAATGTCTCACCATCCGACCAGAAGTACGGATCCTCAAGACTATTTTTATAGAAGGATGTCAAATGAAAAAATCTCTGCTGGCACTGGCCGTCCTCGGCGCGTTCGCAGGTGCTGCTCAAGCACAAAGCTCCGTTACTATCTACGGTATCGTTGATACCGGTCTGGTTTACACCAGCAAGGCTGTCAACACTGGCAACGCCAGCACCGGCAGCAAGTTCGGTCTGAACTCCGGCATCATCCAAGGTTCGCGTATCGGCTTCAAGGGCGTTGAAGATCTGGGCGGCGGCCTGTCGGCTGTGTTCCAACTGGAAACCGGCTTCAACAACGACAACGGCGCTCTGAACGGCCAAGATCCGAACACCACCAACCTGTTCCGTCGCAAGTCGGTCGTTGGTCTGTCGGGTGGCTTCGGCACCGTGCTGGTTGGCCGTCAAACCGACTTCGCTGACACCATCTCCGCTTACACCTCCGTGAACGATTTCGGTGGCGTGACCGGCGCTGTTGGCCACAACCTGAACCGCCTGGAAGGTACCCGTACCAACAACTCCATCAGCTACACCACCGCCAACCTGAGCGGCTTCACTGGTAACCTGATGTACGGCTTCGGCGAAACCGCTGGCCAAACCTCCGCTGGCCAATCCTTCGGCATCGGCGGCAAGTACGACAACGGTCCTCTGGGTCTGGGCATCAACTACTACCAGTCCAAGCAAGGCGCAACTCCTTCGGACACCAGCCTGCTGTCGACCGCTACCGCTACCCAAGCCGGTAACAGCGCCTACAAGGGCCTGAACGTCGTGGCTTCGTACCAGTTCGGTCCGGCCCGCGTGTACGGTAACTACTCGCGCGTCAAGCAAGACCTGAACACCGGTTCGCCGACCGCCGTTGCTGCCAAGACTCTGGGTGCTGCCAACAAGGCCGACATCTATGAACTGGGTACCGCTTACTCCCTGAGCCCGTCCCTGAAGCTGCTGGGCGCAGTGACCCACACCCGTGCTGACTTCAACTCGTCCTCCAAGGGCAAGCTGACCCAAATCAGCCTGGGCACCGACTACTGGCTGTCCAAGCGTACCGACCTGTACGCATTCGTGGCTAACATCCGCGCAACCGACATGGCCAACACCGGCGTGTTCGGCGATGCAACCGGTACCGCCGCCATTGGCAACGCCAGCGACAGCCAAACCGCTGTTGCAGTTGGTATCCGTCACAAGTTCTAATTCAAGGACCTGAAGCCGGTGTGAACACATCGGTTTCAACCTGAATTGAACCTGAGTCGTACCGAAAGAGGCCTGCATGAGCAATCATGCAGGCCTCTTTCTTTTTGCCCTCATCCGCTGCCATCGCCCCGTCCAACTCCCCGAACGGCGCCGATGATTGTCAGTGTGTCCGATAGCGAGGATAATCTCGCGATACTTCCGGTGCGCCCCTCCCCGCGCGCCACCGGCACTCCAACACAGACCCCGCGACGATGACCACCGAACTGGATTCCAGCCTGATTGCCGACTACCTGCTCGACCACCCTCATTTCTTCGAGGAGCACGCCGAACTGCTTTCGACGGTCAAGCTCACCAGCCCGGTCATGGGCCGCGCCGTGTCGCTGCAGGAACGCCAGATGGAAATCCTGCGCGAGAAGATCCGCGTACAGGAACTGCGCATGGCCGATCTCATGCGTATCGCCCAGGAAAACGACGAGATCACCAGCAAGTTCCAGGCATGGAGCCGCGCTCTGCTGCTCACGCGCGATGCCGACGACCTGCCGCGCGTGCTGGTGGACCGCCTGCAGGAGATCTTCCACGTGCCGCAAGTCACCGTCCGCCTGTGGAATCTGGGCCCGGCCCACGCCGGCAACTGGGCCACGCAGGAAGTCTCGGACGACGCCCGCATCTTCGCCAATGGCCTGTCGGCCCCGTTCTGCGGCCCCAACAAGGATTTCGAAGCCGCGACCTGGCTGGACGATGCCGCCTCCGTGAAGTCGGTCGCCATGCTGCCGCTGCGCGTCGGTGCGGCACCGGAAGCCTTCGGCTTGCTGGTGCTGGGATCGCCCGATCCGAATCGCTTCACTGCCGACATGGGCACCGATTTCCTGACCCGCATCGGCGAAACCGGCAGCGCCGCCCTGGCCTGCCTGCTGCGCTGAGCGCGGCCGAGCGCGTCCCACCGGGAGTCATGCCATGGATGGCCCAACCTCCCCGGCTTCTTCCCTGATCGGACAGTATCTTTCCTTCCTGCGCAGCCAGCGCAAGCTGTCGCCGCACACGCTGGACAGCTATGCGCGCGACCTGCAGGAGCTGCGCGCCCTGCTGGCCCCCGCCGATCAACCGCAAGAGGCCGAACCCGCGCTGCAGCGCGTGACCCAGGCCCAGATCCGCAAATGCGCTGCGCGCCTGCATGCGCGCGGGCTGAATGCACGCTCCATCTCGCGCAAGCTGTCGGCCTGGCGCGGCCTGTTTGCCTGGCTGGCCGTGGAACAGGCGATGCCTGCCAACCCGGTCGACGGCGTCAAGCCACCCAAGAAAAGCAAACCCCTGCCCAAGGCCCTGCCGGCCGACGAAGCCATCCGCCTGGTCTCCCAGGCCGATCCGGCGCGCGACCCCGATTCCACCCTGGCGGCCTGCAACCGGGCCATGTTCGAACTGCTGTATTCGAGTGGGCTGCGGGTCTCTGAACTGGCCGGCATTGATGTGAAAGACGTACGCGACGGCCCTTACGAATCAGCAGGCTGGATCGATCTGGAAGAAGCGGAAGTCACCGTGACCGGCAAGGGCGGCAAGAAGCGCAAGGTCCCGGTCGGGCAGGCCGCGCTGCAGGCGATCCGCGACTGGCTGCCCCTGCGCGCCAGTCTGGTCAAGGCCGATGGCGGCATGGATGGCCATGCGCTGTTTCTCAACGAACGTGGAGCGCGCATGTCGCCCCGGGTCACGCAGCTGCGCCTGAAAGCGCATGGCAAGAGTGTGGAGATGCCGGCCGACGTCCATCCGCACATGCTGCGGCATTCCTTCGCCTCGCATGTACTGCAGAGTTCGGGGGACTTGCGGGCGGTACAGGAAATGCTGGGCCACGCTTCCATCACCGCCACCCAGGTCTACACCGCACTGGACTTCCAGCGCCTGGCCCAGGTCTACGACCAGGCCCATCCGCGCGCCCGCAAGGGCGGCGGGAAATAGTCAATGACGAGCCACAGTCCGGCCGCCGGCCGCGCCGCCGCGAGCGCCGGGCCGTGATCGGCTAAAATGGAGGCTTCCGCACGCCACGTGCTACCGAATCCTTTCGCCAGTCCTGCTGGCCCAGCACACTCGCCCATGCCGACCATGAAAGCCAAAGCCGCCGACTCCTCTCCCGCCAGCACCGCCGCCCAGGCTGCGACGGTGATCGCGCTGGCCGAGGCGCAGCTGCGCGAGGCCGGCGTGCGCGTGACGCAAGCCCGGGTCAACGTGCTGGGCGCGCTGCTGGAAACCCGCAGCGCCGCCTCCCATCAGGATATCCAGGATCGCTTTGCCGACATGGACCGGGTCACCCTCTACCGTGCCCTGGATTGCCTGACCGAAGCCGGCCTGGCACACAAGATCTCCAGCGACGACCGCATCTTCCGCTACAGCGCTGGTGCCGATCACGCTGAACACGGGCTGCACGACCATGCGCAGGGCAAGCAGCACCAGCACGGCCACTTCAAGTGCACCCGCTGCAACCGCGTGTTCTGCCTGGATGCCAGCGATGGCACCGACTTCCTGGCCACCGTGCTGCCCGATGCCGACCGTCACCGCTCCACCGCCGCGCAACTGCAGTCGGCCTTGCGCAAGACCCTGGGCAAGGGCTTCCAGAGTCACGAAGTGGAACTGACCATCAAAGGCTGGTGCGCCGACTGCGCCGACTGACTTTTTGACACATCCCTTCAGGTCAGCGCGCAGCACCCAGCGCCGCGAGCCGTCGCGGCAGCTGCTGCACTGAACGAACCTTCACATCGACAAAACCCGGCAGGCGACTGAGCGCACGCTGGCCTCCCATGTGCCCGAGCAGGGCCTGGCTGCCGCGCAGGTACTGGGTGACCCATGCCGTGCGCACGCCCAACTCGCGGGCGCTCTTGAGGTTATCCACCGTATCCTCGACCAGGATGCAGCGCCGTGGGGCCACCTTGTGGCGCGCCAACAGCTTGCGCAGCATGATGCGCGAAGGCTTGGGGCGCAGCTGGCGATGCACGTGCATGGATTCGATGGAAATGTGATGCGAAAAATGGCGATGCAGCCCCAGGTGCCGCACCAGCTCGCGCGAATAGCGGCGCGGCGCATTGGTGAGCAGGATCTTCTGCCCCGGCAACTGCGAGAGCCAGCGGCCGATGCCGCGCTCGGCGCGCACCATGCCCGGGAGGTCGTCGAACAGATGCGCTTCATGCAGGAATTCATCCACCCCCAGTCCATGATGCCGCACCAGCCCCAGCAGGGTTGCGCCGTAGAGCTTCCAGTAATGCCGCCGCAGGTAATTGACCGCGGCTTCGTCGCTGGGCTGGCCATCGTTGTCCAGCACGCGCTTGATGATGCGGTTCATGTTGGTGTTGATGGCGGGGAAGATCGCGTGCGAGGCGTTGTGCAGGGTATTGTCGAGATCGAACAGCCAGAGCGGTGTAGTATTGGACGCCATAAAAAGACCGGCGCGCCGCCGTCGCCGGGGCGCACCTTCAGCAAGCTAGGAAAGAAAGGCCAGCAGTGACCGGATTGATGCAACGCTTGATTATAGTGAGTTTGACCTGGCTGTCCTGCCTGAACTTGCTCTCCCCGGCCCGCGCCGCGACGCCAGCCGATGCAGCTCCGGCCGCCCCGCCGCGCGGCGCGCTCTACCAGGTCTCCGATGGCCGCCATACGCTGCTGCTGTTTGGCACCATCCACGTCGGCGCACCCGATTTCTATCCGCTGGAACCGAAACTTCAGCAAGCCCTGGCCGCCGCCCCCACGCTGGCGCTGGAACTGGATCCGCAGAACACCGCCGCCATGCAGAGCTCCGTGCAACGCTATGCGGTCTATCCTGCCGGTCAACAACTGCTGGACCAACTCGACCCGGCGCTGCGCGAACGGACCCGGACCACGCTGCAGCGTTTCGGCATGACGCCGGACAACGTACAGCAACTTCGTCCCTGGATGCTGGCCATGGCCCTGACCGTGCAGGAATATGTGCGCCACGGCTATCGCACCGACCTGGCCGTCGACAGCCACCTGGCTGAGAGCGTGCGCGCACATGGTGGCAGGGTGATCGAACTGGAAAGCGCCGACCGCCAGCTGGGCCTGTTCAGCAAGCTGACGCCGGCGCAGCAGGCGCAATTCCTGTCCGATACCCTGCAGGAGCTGGACGATGCCGACCTTGCCCGCAAGCTCGATCGCCTGGTGGCGGCCTGGCGCAGGGCCGACAGTGCCGACTTCGGTGCCGCCTTGCAGGAGATGCAGCAGGATGACAGTTTCGCCAGCCGCTTTGCCGTGCAAACCCTGCTGCGTGAGCGCAATCCTGGCCTGGCGGCGGGCATTGCCGGACTGCTGCGCCAACAGGACAAGGCCGTGGCGGCTATCGGGATCCTGCATCTGGTCGGGCCGGACAGCGTGCCGGTGCTGCTGGGCAAGCAAGGCCTGCAGGTCAGACAGCTCTATTGACCCGGTCGGTCCACGATATCCGGAAACAAAACAGGGATGAGCACACTCATCCCCGTCCATCTCACCAGCGTCAGAAAGCGGCTTACTTCGCCGCCTTGATTTCCGCCATGAAGTCCTGCTGGATCTGCTGCATCCTGGGCTGCATCGCGATGAGCGATTGCTGCATCAGGTCCATGTTCCGCTGCATCAACACTGGCAACTTGTGGATCATGGCCTGTCCGGCCGGGGTCCGGTAGAAGTCGAGCATACCCTGCACCTCTTCCTCCGTGAAGGTCTCACGGTAGAGGCGTATATAGGCCGGCTCCATCTTCTCCCAGTTGATGCTCTCCCTGATGAGGTTGAGCATGCGGAATTTCATCTTGTCCATCGCCTGCTGCTGAGCCGGGGTGGGCTTGTGCCCCGCGAGCACCGCCGTCATGACCTGATCCATGCGCGCTGCCTGCTGGTCCATGATGCCGTCAACGAGCTGACGCGATTGGGTCACTTCCAATATCTGGCGAACGGTGTCCTCGCTGGCGGGTGCCGCCAGCGCAGGTGCCGAGACGGCAGACAGGGCAGCCAAGGCCGACAACGCGACGGCCAGCAGGATACGGCGGTGATGCATCATGGTTTCTCCAGTCGATGAGGAAGGCAAACAAAAAAGGATGGGGGCACCATCCTTTGGGGGTTCATGGCGATCTGCGCCGCCTTGATGTTGAAACTTGAATCGCGTGTGGATCAGTGCGAACGGATCATGGTCCCGAAGGCCTGCTCGGTCAGCACTTCCAGCAGCAGCGAGTGTTCAATACGGCCATCGATGATGTGCACCGTGTTCACGCCCGACTTGGCCGCATCCAGCGCCGAGGAAATCTTGGGCAGCATGCCGCCGGAGATGGTGCCGTCGGCGAACATCTCGTCGATCTCGCGCGCCGACAGGTCGGTCAGCAGGTTGCCGGCCTTGTCCTGGACACCGGCGATGTTGGTCATCATGATCAGCTTTTCGGCGTGCAGGATCTCGGCGATCTTGCCGGCCACCACGTCGGCATTGATGTTGTAGGCCTGGCCGTCGTCGCCGAAACCGATCGGCGAGATGATGGGGATGAAGGCATCATCCTGCAGCGCCTTGACCACCGCCGGGTTGATCGCGTCGATCTCACCCACGTAGCCGATGTCGAGGAATTGACCCGGATGCTCCTTGTCCGGCATCTGCATCTTGCGCGCGCGGATCAGGCCGCCGTCCTTGCCGGTCAGACCCACCGCCTGGCCGCCGTAGTGATTGATCAGCATCACGATGTCCTGCTGCACCTCACCGCCCAGCACCCATTCCACCACTTCCATGGTTTCTTCATCGGTAATGCGCATGCCCTGCACGAAGGTCCCCTGCTTGCCGATCTTCTTGAGCGCCGCATCGATCTGCGGGCCGCCGCCGTGGACCACCACCGGGTTCATGCCGACCAGCTTCAACAGGATCACGTCGCGCGCGAAGCCGTGCTTCAGGCTCTCTTCGGTCATCGCGTTGCCGCCGTACTTGACCACGATGGTCTTGCCGTGGAATTTGCGGATATACGGCAGCGCCTCGGCCAGGATTTCGGCTTTGATCTGCGGGGCTACGTGGGTGAGGTCGGTGGTCATGGCAATGTCCTGTCGATGCGATGAGGAAAAAGTGATGGGGTGATGCGGTTAGGGACGCGATTTTACATGGAAAGCCGCTTGCCTTCGCACTGCAACATGCGGCGTGTCCTATCCAGACAACGCCGCCGCGCTCAGGCGCTGCAGGCGCGGATTTCCTGATCCGGGAAGGCGCTCTTGATGTTCTCCAGTGCGGTGCGGGCTTCCGGGCTCAGGTCGCGCAGCTGGAATACCTGTTTGCCGGCCCCCGAGCGGCGCGCAATGATGCGGGCGCTGCGCACGCCCCGCGAGATCAACTGGCCCACATAGGCCTTGGCCGCCTCCTCGGTACGGAAGATGCCCAGCGAGACGCCCGAACGCAGTGCCGGATTGGGGAAACTGTCTGGAATGACGTAGAAATCGCCGATACCCAGCCGGCGCAGTTCGGCGATGCGGCGGTCCGCGCCCTCGCGGCCATCCTGGGGCGGGATGTAGACCATGTGGCTGGTGACGTCCTGGGTCAGCTTCTGGACCACCTTGTCGCCCAGCTTGAGGCTGGCCAGCTGGTCCGAGAAGCGGCGGGCGTCGGCGGCGGTAAAGTTGCCGACTTCGGTACAGGAAGGCGTGACCGTGGCGACCTGCGGGACCGCTGGCTGGGCCGGGGCTGCCGTGGCGGGGGTGGCCGCAGGGGCAGGCGCTGCGGCCGCCGTCCCAGTGTCGGCAGCGGCGGCCTGCGCGATCGCTGGCTGCGCGCGCAGTTGCGACGCGAGTTTGTCGCTATTGGCGGGCAGCACGCTGAGCAGTTCCGGGCGCAACTGCTCAGCCAGGCGCTGCGGCTCGCGCCGTTCGGACGCGTTGGCACCGAAATAGCCGCGCGACATCCCGAACAGGACCACGTTACCTACCAGCAACAGCCAAAAAAGCAGTTTCAGCTTCATCCGCGCCCAGTCTTCCTTGCCCTCATTGATTTGCCTGTCTGCATGGACAAGCGCTCAGCGTCCATGGTTCATACCCGCATGGTGGCCATATGAAGGCCTATGAGCACCAGATTATCCACTTTTTCCAGCGGCGTATCGCCCGATGCGAGATACGGCGCCAGCAACAAGCCGGCGCCCCCGGCCAGCAGGCAGCGCAGCGGAACGTTCGGACGCAGGCGCCGCCGCTCGGCCAGCGCATGCTCGATGGCTCCGACCTGGGCCGCGATGCAGCCGGCGACGATGGCCTCGACGGTATTGTCCGCAAACAGGCGTTCGGGCGGTGCGGCGCCATCGATGCGCGGCAGCTGGGCGGTATTCAAGGCCAGCGAGGTGGCCATGGTACCGAATCCCGGCAGGATCATGCCGCCCTCGAAGCACCCGTCGGCACTGACCACGTCGATGGTGGTGGCCGTGCCGCAGGTCGCCACCAGCAACTCCTGGTCCGGAAACAGGGCCCGCGCGCCAATGGCCGCCGCAAAGCGGTCGCAGCCCAACTGGCCGGGATGGCGGTAGCCATTGCGCACGCCAGCCCGCTCGGCTGTGGAAGCGAACCATTCGACGATCACACGCGGTCCGAAGACACCGTGCAGAAGGGCCTGCAGGCTGTCGCGCAGGGCCGGGCCGGCGACGTTGGACACACAGATCTGCAACGCCTCCTCAGGAGCAGCCTGTCTGGCCAGTGCCCCCCAGTCCCGTGCCAGCCTCTCCACCTGGGCGCGTTCCACCGCGCCTTGTTGTTGCCAGCGCGGCAGCGGCAGCGTGGTCCGTTCCGCATCGGCCACGACCGCCCACTTGATGCGGGTGTTGCCGGCGTCGACCAGCAGCCTCATGCGTCTTGCAACCGCAAGGAGACATCCCCGGCCAGGATCTCGACCTGCCCGGCCTCGGTGTCCATGAGGAATCGGCCCATCATGTCCACGCCCACGGCCGTGCCTTCCTGCAGCACGCGGCCATTCTCGACGATCTTGACGGCCTGGCCGGCATAGGCGTGGAAGGCTTCCCAGCGCTTGACGAAGGCCCCGAAGCCGCGCGCCTCGAACTCTTCCAATACGCCTGCCAGCGCGCTGGCGATGATGGCCAGCACGGTTTCGCGCGGCGGCTTCTGCAGTTCGGGGGCCGCACCGATGGCGCGCTGCAGTTCATCTTCCAGCCCCGGCGGAACCGCCAGATTCAGTCCGATGCCGATCACGGCCCAGGTGGCATTGCCCTGGCGGCCATCCGCGGCGGTCTCGATCAGGACACCGGCCAGCTTGGCGCCATCGCGCAAGACGTCATTGGGCCACTTCAGTTGCGGCCGGATGCCGAACACTTCCAGCGCCTCGGCCAGCGCCACGCCCACAGCCAGCGGCAGACCCAGCAGCGCGTGCATGGGACGCTGCAGGCGCCAGGCCAGCGAAAAGGTCAGGGAATCTTCCGGTGCGGCGCGCCACGGACGGCCCGCGCGGCCACGGCCGGCGGTCTGGCGGTCGGCCACCAGCAGCAGCGGACGCTGCAGGGACGACAGGCGCTGCATCAGGTCGACATTGGTGGAACCGGTCTCGGCCACGGCTTCGACATCGATGCGTTGCTGCCCCTGGGGATCGGAACCGGCCAGGAGCATGCCGATGCGCTCGGGACGCACCAGCGGTGCCGATTCAGACTCGGCGGGCATGGGAAAAGTCAGTGTCATGCGGGCATTGTAACGGCAGAGCGCACCTGCGCGGGGGGGCCGGGCACGCTGCAATGGTAAAGACGGCAGCCGGCCGGCGCTGCCTGGCCCGAAATCGGTTACCCTCTGGCCCATGCCCGTTCCACCCGATTCCCGCTCCGAGCCTCCCGCTACCCCGGCCAGTGCACCGGCAGCCTCGTCGTTCGCGCGCGTGAGCCTGCTGGTCTATACCCTGCTGATCGTCTATGCCAGCTGGTATCCCTTCTCCGGCTGGCGCGACATGGGAATCAAACCCTTCGATTACCTGGGCGCGCGCCTGCCCTACTACTGGACCGTGTTCGACGTCTGGACCAACGTGGCCGGCTACATCCCGCTGGGCCTGCTGCTGGTGCTGGCCCTACACCCGCATCTGCGCCCCTGGTGGGCGATATGGCCGGCCACGGTGGCCGGTGTGCTGCTGTCGGCCTGCATGGAGGCGGTGCAGACCTACCTGCCCACGCGCGTGCCCTCCAATCTCGACCTGCTGACCAATTCGCTGGGCGTGGCGCTGGGGGCCGTGCTGGGCGCAGCTTGCAGTCGTTATTTCCTGGAGGATAGCCGCTTCCTGATGCTGCGCCGCCGCTGGTTCTCGGGCGCGGCCAGCCGCGGGCTGGTGGTAGCGTGGCTGTGGCCGCTGGCGCTGATTTATCCACAGAATCACCTGTTCGGCCTGGGACATCTGGTGCCGCCGTTGTCTGCATTCTTTTCCGACCTGTTCGATACCCCCATCGACCTCGCCACCACCTGGCTCAACAGCGCGCAACCGAGCGCCGAGCAATACTGGCTGGCCGACGTCATCGTCACCGCCTGCGGCCTGACCGGCGCGGCCCTGCTGGTGCTGCTGCTGATGCGCCGCCAGGCCCCGCGCCGGCGGCTGGTAACGCTTTACCTGCTGGCCTGCATCGCGGCCAAGTCGCTGGCCTGCGCGCTGTTCTTCGCGCCGCAGAATGCCTTCGTCTGGATTTCTCCCAGTGCCGTGGGCGGTATCATGCTGGGGACGCTGATGATCGTCGGCCTGGCCTGGGCCCCGCCTACGGCGCAGCGGCGCGTGGCAGCGCTGGCACTGATCCTGAGCCTGGTGGTGACCAACGCAGTCCCGGCCAATCCCTATTACCTCTCCACGCTGGAGACCTGGGTCCAGGGCAAATTCCTCAACTTCGACGGGGCCGCGCAGTTCCTGTCGGTGCTGTGGCCCTTCCTGGCGATCTGGTTCCTGTTGCACCCGGTGCACCGCAGGCCGGGCTGAGCGGGGTGTATCATTGACGCTTTGCCGGCCCGCGCCGGCACTGCCGTCACTCTCCACAGGGCATTCCATGAGCGATCAAGAGCAACCGCAAGAGCAAGAGCAAGAGCAACCCTATTACGAACATCACGTCTTCTTCTGCCTGAACCAGCGCAAGCCGGGCGAGCGTACCTGCTGTGCCGACAAGGGCGCGCAGGCCGCGCAGGAACACGCCAAGAAGCGCATCAAGCAACTGGGCCTGTCCGCGCCCGGCAAGGTCCGCATCAACAAGGCCGGCTGCCTGGAGCGCTGCGAAGAAGGCCCGGTGGTGGTGATCTACCCGCAAGGCACCTGGTACACCTACGTCGACAATGAAGACATCGACGAAATCATCGACAGCCACATCGTCGGCGGCAAGGTCGTGGACCGCCTGAAAATCTGACGATATGAAAGTTTGATCATGCTGCCGCCCTGAATGCCGGGCGCAGCAAGCTTCCCCTCATCCGTTTCCCCGCACGCCATGAACGTACATACCCAAAACTTCCAGATCGCCGGTGCCGTCGGCCAGCTCGAATGCGCACTCGACCTGCCGGATCCCGAGCAATTCGCCGCGCCCGTCGGCCTGGCCTTGGTGGCCCATCCGCATCCTCTGTATGGCGGCACGATGGACAACAAGGTTGCACAAACCCTGGCCCGCACCTTCCTGGCGCTGGGCTACGTGGCGGTGCGCATGAATTTCCGCGGCGTGGGCAAGTCCGAAGGGGTGCACGACCACGGTGCCGGCGAGACCGACGACATGGCCCTGCTTCTGCAGCACATGCGCGCGCAATATCCTGACCTGCCGCTGGCACTGGGCGGTTTCTCCTTCGGTACCTTCGTTCAGGCGCAATTGCAGCAGCGCCTGCTGCAACAGGAGGCGGCCAGCGCCGCCGAACGCCTGGTGCTGGTCGGCACCGCCGCCGGCAAGTGGCCCATGCCGCCGGCCCCGGCCAATACCATCCTGATCCACGGCGAGCAGGACGACACCATTCCCCTGTCCGCCGTCCTGGACTGGGCGCGCCCGCAGGAGCTGCCGGTGGTGGTGATTCCGGGCTCGGATCACTTTTTTCACCGCAAGCTGCAACATATCAAGAACGTCGTGGTCGAAAGCTGGCATCGCCGCCCGGCGCAGCTTCCGGCCTGAAGGTTTCCGGCACGTCCGGCGTTCATCCGGAAGCATGGCGGCGCTGTACGAGGCCAGAGCCAGGGTGCATGCCGGTATCGTGAGGGGATTTTCGGGGATGAAGATCCATTCAATTGGGAACGATGCCACATGACGTTTTATAATTCAGTGCGACCAGCCAGACCGGCGCAGCGCGCGCCATTGCGGTTGTTCGCATCGATTGAACCAGACTGATCCGTCCTGCCTCACCCTCTTTTCAAACCAACAGCTACGATGTTCCCCCGTGCTGGCAATTTTTCTTAGGCACCGATGAAAAAGCTTCTCGCGGCATTTGCCGCAACCGTCCTTTCCCTTTCCGCCCTGACCGCCTCCGCCCAAAGCCTGCCGCCGCCGACCGTGGCGGCCAAGAGCTGGCTGCTGCTGGATGCCTCGGCCAACCAGGTGATCGCCTCCAGCGACGCCGACACCCGCGTGGAACCGGCCTCGCTGACCAAGCTGATGACCGCCTACCTGGCCTTCGCCGCCCTGCGTGACAAGCGCCTGAGCCTGGAGCAGGAAGTGAACGTTTCAGTCAACGCCTGGAAGGTCGATCCGAGCAGCTCCAAGATGTTCATCGAGCCCAACAAGCCAGTCTCGATCGACAACCTGCTGTATGGCCTGATCTCGGTCTCCGGCAATGACGCCGCCGTGGCCGTGGCCGAAGCGGTCTCCGGTACGGAAGATGCCTTCGTGCAGCTGATGAACCGTGAAGCGCAGCGCCAGGGCCTGACCAACACCCACTTCAGCAACCCGCACGGCCTGCCCAGCGCCGACACGTACACGACCGCGCGCGACCTGTCCATTCTGTGCCGCAACCTGATCAACGACTTCCCTGACTATTACAAGCGCTATTACTCGGTCAAGAAGTTCACCTACAACAACATCACCCAACCCAACCGCAACCGCCTGCTGTGGCTGGATCCGACGGTCGATGGCATGAAGACCGGCCACACCTCCAGCGCCGGCTATTCGCTGATCACCTCGGCCCATCGCCCGGTGCCCAACGGCGAGCGTCGCCTGATCTCGGTGGTGATCGGTACGGTTTCCGACCAGGTCCGCACCCAGGAAAGCCAGAAGCTGCTGAACTGGGGCTTCCAGAACTTCGACGCCGTGAAGCTGTATGCCAAGGGCCAGGCCGTGGATACGCCTGACGTGTGGAAGGGTTCGCAGAGCAAGATCAAGGTCGGCTTCAAGAACGACGTCTACATCACCATCCCCAAGGGCACGGCTGACAAGGTCAAGACCAAGCTGGAACGCAATGATCCGCTGATCGCCCCGATCTCGGAAAACGCCAAGGTCGGCACCCTGAAGGTAACCATCGATGACAAGACCGTGGCCGAACTGCCGGTGATCGCGCTGGAATCGGTGGGCCCGGCTGGCTTCATCGGCCGCGCCTGGGACTCGCTGCGCCTGATGTTCAAGTAATCCTCAGGCGGTTCTGCCGCCACGGCGGCAGATGAGCAAGATGAGCAAGTCAAGAAAACGCCATCGGTCACCCGATGGCGTTTTTTCATGTGCGCTGCCAAGGCCACGCATTGCATGCCGATACGTATACGCAAACCCTTGGATGCATCGGATCACATACCCCAAGCCAGAAACAAAAACGCCACCGGCGAACCGGTGGCGTTTCTTTTACTGCTTTACTGGCTGGCTGAAATCAAACAGCAATCAGGCCGCGACCGCTTCCTTGGCTACTGCCGGTGCCACATCATCCGCCGACGAACGGATCAGGTGATCGAAGGCCGACAGGCCAGCCGTTGCACCTGCACCCACGGCGATGACGATCTGCTTGTACGGCACCGTGGTGACGTCACCGGCCGCGAAGACGCCCGGAATCGAAGTCTGGCCCTTGGCGTCGATCTCGATCTCGCCGTGCTTGGACAAGGCCAGGGTACCCTTGAGCCATTCGGTGTTGGGCACCAGGCCGATCTGGACGAACACGCCTTCCAGTTCCACGTGCTTGACCTCACCGGTTTCACGTTCCTTGTAGCTGATGCCGTTGACGCGCTGGCCGTCACCGGTGATCTCGGTAGTCTGCGCCGAGGTCACGATGGTCACATTGGGCAGGCTCTTGAGCTTGCGCACCAGCACCGCATCGGCCTTCAGTTCGGCTGCGAACTCGATCAGGGTCACATGGGCGACGATACCGGCCAGGTCGATGGCTGCTTCCACACCGGAGTTGCCGCCACCGATCACCGACACGCGCTTGCCCTTGAACAGCGGACCATCGCAGTGCGGGCAATAGGCCACGCCCTTGTTCTTGTATTCCTGCTCGCCCGGCACGTTGACGTTGCGCCAGCGGGCACCGGTGGACAGGATCACGGTCTTGCCCTTCAGCACGCCGCCATTGGCCAGCTTCACTTCGATCAGCTTGTCGCCCGGCACCAGCGCTTCAGCGCGCTGCACGTTCATGATGTCGACGTCATAGGCCCGCACGTGCTGTTCCAGCGCGGTGGCGAATTGCGGGCCTTCGGTTTCCTGCACCGAGATGAAGTTCTCGATGGCCAGGGTATCGAGCACCTGGCCGCCGAAACGCTCGGCCACCACGCCGGTACGGATACCCTTGCGCGCTGCATAGATCGCAGCCGCTGCACCGGCGGGGCCACCGCCGACGATGAGCACGTCATACGGCTCCTTGGCGCTCAGTTCTTCACCCTTGCGGGCAGCGGCACCGGTGTCGAGCTTGGCGAGGATCTCTTCCACGCCGGTACGGCCCTGACCGAAGACTTCACCGTTCATGTAGACGGTCGGCACGGCCATGATCTGGCGTTGCTCGACTTCACCCTGGAACAGCGCGCCGTCGATGGTCACCGACTGGATGCGCGGATTGATGATGGACATCACGTTCAGCGCCTGCACGACTTCCGGGCAGTTCTGGCAAGTCAGCGAGACATAGGTCTCGAAGCGATAATCGCCGTCCAGGTTCTTGATCTGCTCGATGACCTTGTCGTCGAGCTTGACCGGGTGCCCGCCGACTTGCAGCAGCGCCAGCACCAAGGAGGTAAATTCGTGGCCCATCGGGATCGCGGCGAATTCGACGCTGATATGGGTCCCGGGGCGGTTCAGTCTGAAGGACGGGGTACGTCCCTGGGCATCGGCACCGCGTTGCTCGACCAGCTTGATGCGGTCCGACAGCAGCACGATGTCTTGCAGGAGTTCCTGCATCTCACGGGACTTGGCGCCATCATCGAGCGACGCGACGATCTCGATCGGGTGGCTGACCTTTTCCAGATAGGCCTTCAATTGGGTCTTGAGATTGGCATCAAGCATGATGATTACTTCCTCGTTGAGAGATTCTAGGGTCGCCCTGACCACGGCCTCGCCCTTGTGGGGGTCGGCCGCTTGCCCGGGGGGAGCGGGCCAGGACGGATACTGCAGGGATGTTCAGTGCAGCGCCAGCCGGAGAACAGCGCTTGGCTGGCGCGATACGGCGGGGTGTTGCTTAGATCTTGCCGACCAGGTCCAGCGAAGGCTTCAGGGTGGCAGCGCCTTCTTCCCACTTGGCGGGGCAGACTTCACCCGGGTGCGAGGCCACGTACTGGGCAGCCTTGACCTTGCGCAGCAGTTCCGAAGCGTCACGGCCGATGCCGTTGTCATGCACTTCCATGACCTTGATTTCGCCTTCCGGATTGATCACGAAGGTGCCGCGCAGTGCCAGGCCTTCTTCTTCGATCAGCACTTCGAAGTTGCGTGCCAGGGTTGCAGTCGGGTCGCCCACCAGCGGGTACTGGACCTTCTTGATGGCTTCCGAGGTGTCGTGCCATGCCTTGTGAGCGAAGTGGGTGTCGGTGGACACGCCGTAGATTTCAACGCCCAGCTTCTTGAATTCAGCGTAGTTGTCGGCCAGATCTTCCAGCTCGGTCGGGCACACGAAAGTGAAGTCGGCCGGGTAGAACACGAACACGGACCACTTGCCCTTCAGGGTGGCTTCGGTGATGTCGACGAACTTGCCATCGTGGTAAGCGGTTGCCTTGAACGGCTTGATAGTGGTGTTGATCAGGGACATTGTCGATTTCCTTTTAAAGGGGGGTTGAGTGAAGCGATGGGTTGAATAGTAGAACGCCAAACAAAATAGATCAATTTTATTTAATCAATACTTTTGATTGGATTTAACTATCAGTCTTGAGGATCAGGCTATCGGCAGCGCCGGCGCCCGCAAAACGACGCGGTCACCGGAAACACATGGCATCGGCCTGCGCAGATGCAAGCGCGACACTGGCCAATCTCTGACCGTGATCGCTTAAGATGGAACACTTCCGGCCGCGCCAAGGAGCGGGTGCGAGCGGAAGTGGGAGCAATGTTACTGCAAGCACGCCGTTCTTGTGCAGGTGCACAAGCTGACCAATCCTGACCCTGATGAACCGATGAGCGAGCACCGTCCCCAACCCGGCCGCCGCGCCGATTTCCTGCACTTCCACGCGATTGCGACACGCTGGATGGACAACGATGTCTATGGCCACGTCAACAATGTCGTCTACTACAGCTGGTTCGATACCGCCGTGAACCACTACCTGGTGCAGCGGGGCGTGCTGGATATCGAACGGGGGGATGTGATCGGGCTGGTCATCGAAACGCAGTGCAACTATTTCGCTTCCGTGGCCTTTCCGGACCTGATTGAAGTGGGCGTGCGCGTGGCGCATCTGGGCCGCAGCAGCGTGCGTTACGAGCTGGGCATCTTCAAGGCGGGGGAAGAGACTGCCGCTGCGCAAGGCCACTTCGTGCATGTGTACGTGGATCGCGCCAGCCGCAGACCGGTGGCGTTGCCGGAGGCATTGCGGTCGGCGCTCATGCCGCTGACCTTGCTGATGCCGGGCTGAAAAAACGCTTCCGCCAGATCCGCCACCCCAAAAAGAAAACGCCCGCCGCATCGCTGCGGCAGGCGCTTCCTGTCTTCTCCGAACCGGTCAGCTTAGGCTGCCAGCTTCTTCTCCAGCTTGTCCTTCACGCCTTGCAGTTCGGCTGGCAGCTTGTGCTTGAGCTTGTCGAACAGTTCGGCATGCAGCTCCAGTTCCTTGACCCAGGCGGCCTTGTCGATGGAGGTGATGGTGGCGAACTGTTCGGCGCTGAAGTCCAGGCCTTCCCACTGCAGGTCATCGAAGCGCGGGGTCACGCCGAACAGGTGTTCGACGCCGCCGGTCTTGACGCCCTGCGGATCCTCGATGCGGTCCAGCATCCACTTCAGCACGCGCATGTTGTCGCCGAAGCCGGGCCAGACGAACTTGCCGTCGGCATCGGTACGGAACCAGTTCACGCAGTAGATCTTCGGCAGCTCGGCGGGCGAGGCGGCGATCTTCTTGCCGATGTCCAGCCAGTGCTGGAAGTATTCGCTCATGTTGTAGCCGGCAAACGGCAGCATGGCGAACGGATCGCGGCGCACCACGCCCTGCTGGCCGACGGCCGCAGCAGTGGTTTCAGAACCCATGGTGGCGGCCATGTACACGCCTTCCACCCAGTTGCGGGCTTCGGTCACCAGCGGCACGGTGGTGGAACGGCGGCCACCGAAGATGAAGGCCGAGATCGGCACGCCGGCCGGATCATCCCAGGCCGGATCGATCACCGGGTTCTGGGTCGCGGCCACGGTGAAGCGGGCGTTCGGGTGCGCTGCCTTGCGGCCGGTTTCCTTGCCGATTTCCGGGGTCCAGTCCTTGCCCTGCCAGTCGATCAAGTGCGCCGGGGCTTCCTTGGTCATGCCTTCCCACCAGACGTCGCCATCATCGGTCAGCGCCACGTTGGTGAAGATGGTGTTGGCCGACACCGACGCCATGCAGTTGTAGTTGCTCTTTTCGTTGGTGCCCGGGGCCACGCCGAAATAGCCGGCTTCCGGGTTGATGGCATACAGGCGGCCATCGGCACCCGGCTTGATCCAGGCGATGTCGTCACCGATGGTGGTGACCTTCCAGCCGCCGAAGGCCTTGGGCGGGATCAGCATGGCGAAGTTGGTCTTGCCGCAGGCCGAGGGGAAAGCGGCGGCCACGTAGTGCTTCTTGCCTTCCGGGGATTCGACACCCAGGATCAGCATGTGCTCGGCCAGCCAGCCCTGGGCGCGGCCCATGGTGGAGGCGATGCGCAGGGCGAAGCACTTCTTGCCCAGCAGCGCATTGCCGCCGTAGCCCGAACCGTAGGACCAGATCTCGCGGGTTTCCGGATAGTGGACGATGTACTTGGTGGCGTTGCACGGCCAGGCCACATCCTTCTGGCCGGCGGCCAGCGGTGCGCCCACGGTGTGCACGCAGGGCACGAACTCGCCATCGCTGCCCAGGACGTCATACACGGCCTTGCCCATGCGGGTCATGATGCGCATGTTCACGGCCACATAGGGGGAGTCGGACAATTCCACGCCGATGTGGGCGATGGGCGAACCCAGCGGACCCATCGAGAACGGCACCACGTACAAGGTGCGGCCGGCCATGCAGCCGTCGAAGAGGCCGTTCAGGGTCTGGCGCATCTCGGCCGGATCGGTCCAGTTGTTGGTCGGGCCGGCGTCTTCCTTGTTCTGCGAGCAGATGAAGGTGCGGTCTTCCACGCGGGCCACGTCCGACGGATCGGAGCAGGCCAGGTAGCTGTTGGGACGCTTGGCTTCGTTGAGCTTCTTCATGGTGCCGGCGGCGACCATTTCAGCGCACAGACGATCGTATTCTTCCTGCGAACCATCGCACCAGTAAATGCGAGCCGGCTTGGTCAGCGCGGCAATTTCGGCGACCCAGTTGATCAGTTTCTGGTGTTTGACGTAGGCGGGCGCATTGACTGCGGGAATGCCTGCCATGAGGGGTTGGTTCATATGCTACCTCCAATGCCACAAGTTGATGAATTCGGTTGGCACGGCAGGATCGTCGTTGCACGGCCTGGCGGGATACGCACGCCAGTCTGCAATAC
The DNA here is from genome assembly GCF_031455335.1 of Herbaspirillum sp. 1173. Taxonomy (NCBI): domain Bacteria; kingdom Pseudomonadati; phylum Pseudomonadota; class Betaproteobacteria; order Burkholderiales; family Oxalobacteraceae; genus Herbaspirillum; species Herbaspirillum sp. 1173. The sequence goes on from NZ_JAVDSP010000009.1 coordinate 58,521, forward strand.
GGCGGTCTTGTCGATGGGGGCCGTCTCCAGGAGCCCGGCCACCCGGCCCGCCTCCTTGCTGGCGGCGGGTTTTGCTCACTCTTCGACAGTCGAGAGTGCAGGAAAGTGGCAGCGATTGTACCCCGATAAAACGGAATTTACGCAAATTTGTAGCGAAAAATACCCGACTTATGTAGTAGGTAATTACAAATCAAAAAAAATCTGTTAATTCATTACCGTGGGATATAACAGTCATTCCTTGATAAACCGCATGAACACTGGATTTGCGGGGCATTGCGGGCGATATGCCATTCACGCTGTGAATATCTCCTGCAGAAACGCGACGAAAACTTTCACCTTGGCTGTCTCGCGGCGTGTTGGTTGGTAAAGCGCCACGATGTCCGGACCGGCCACCTGCCATTCCGGCAGCACCGGCACCAGGCTACCCTCCTGCATGGCCGGATCGAGGGTCACCGACATCTGCTGGATGATGCCTCCCCCGGCCTGCGCGGCGGCCACCATGGATTCCACATGATCCATGGCCAGCAGGCCCTTGGGAATATGCGAGCTTTCCACGCCGTCACGGCTGAAACGCCAGGGCTTGACCATACGCGTGCGCGGATTCAGGAAACCCAGGCAGGCGAACTGGTCCAGCGCCTCGGGCGTCTGCGGCCAGCCGTGCTGCTGCAGGTAGGACGGCGCCGCGCAGCACAGGTAGCGGGTGCTGGCCAGCTTGCGCGCCACCATGCCGGAGTCGGCCAGGGTACCGATGCGCACCACCACGTCCAACCCTTCTTCGACCATGTCGACCATGCGGTCGCTCACGGTCACGCGCAGCTCCAGCTCGGGATACCGGCGCAGGAAGTCCGGCAGCGCCGGCGCCACGTAACGCCGGCTGATGACGCTGGGCAGGTCAACCCGGAGCAGCCCTGCCGGGCGCGTATCGGAGGCCCGCAAACCCGCCTCCAGCTCGCCCATGTCGGCCAGCAGCCGCAGCGCCTGCTGGTGGCAATGCCGCCCCTCTTCGGTGAGCGACATGCTGCGCGTGGTGCGATTGAGCAGGCGCACCTTGAAGTGCGCCTCCAGTGCGGCCACGTGAGTGGTCACGGAGGAGGTGGACATGGACAGCTTTTCAGCCGCCCGGCTGAATGCGCCCGCCTCGACCACGGCGCAAAAGACCTTGAGCATGTCGAGTCGGTCCATGGTGTTCTCCCTGTGCTGTCGTTGTTGGTGCCCTGATTCTAGGCCATGGTGCGCGGCCGATTATTCGCCGATGCGCAATTCTGACTTTGGCGTTGCCCGCTTTTTCGGCGCAAGGCAAACCGGGAGACTGCGTGCATCGACCAGCCGCCATGCGGTGAGGCGATGCTTCCTTCACCCAGACCACATTCAGGAGTCATCATGTCCAACGCCCCTTCCCTCATGCAAGCCGCCCTGCTGACCCAGTTCGGCACCCCCTTGTCGCTTGCCCCGATCGAAACACCAACGCTGCGCCCCGGCCAGGTGCTGGTGCGCGTCGTCGCCAGCGGCGTCAATCCGCTCGATACCAAGATCCAGGCCGGCAACGCAGCCCACGCCCAGGCTCGCCTGCCGGCCATCCTCGGCATCGACCTGGCCGGCGTGGTCGAGGCAGTCGCGCCTGGCGAAACGCGCTTCGTTGCCGGTGACGAGGTCTATGGCATGACCGGCGGCATCGGCGGCGTGCCGGGTTCGCTGGCCCAGTTCGCCGCCGTGGATGCCGACCTGCTGGCGCACAAGCCGCGTAGCCTGGACATGCGCCAGGCCGCCGCCCTGCCCCTGATCTTCATCACCGCGTGGGAAGGCCTGGTCGAGCGCGCCCGCGTACAGCCCGGCCAGAAAGTGCTGGTGCACGGCGGCGCAGGCGGGGTCGGCCACATCGCCGTGCAGATCGCCCGTGCGCTCGGTGCCGAGGTCTATGCCACCGGCAGCGCCGACCAGCAGGGCCTCATCGAAAGCCTGGGCGCCACCGCCATCGACTACCGCAGCCAGCAGGTGGAGGACTACGTCCAGCAACACACCGCCGGCAAAGGCTTCGACGTCATCTACGACACCGTCGGCGGCGCTACGCTGGACGCCTCCTTCGCCGCGGCGCGCCGCTATGTAGGACATGTCGTCAGCTGCCTCGGCTGGGGCGCGCACAAGCTGGCGCCGCTGTCCTTCCGGGGCGCGACCTATTCGGGCGTCTTCACCCTGCTGCCGCTGCTGACCGGCGAAGACCGCGCGCGCCATGGCCAGATCATGCGCCAAGCCGCAGGCCTGGCCGATGCCGGGAAATTGCGGATCCTGATGGACGAACGCCGCTTCACCCTGGAGCAGGTCAACCAGGCCCACGCCCTGGTGGCCGAGGGCCAGGCGCGCGGCAAGCTGGTCATCGACATCGGCATTTGAGTGGCGGGGAAGCGGCCAAGGCAGCACCGCCCGTGCCGAATCCCGGCAATCGCTTTATGATGGACGCCCACGCCGGCCACGCAGGTGGCCGGTCACAGCCCCTCAAGAGTGCCAGGAGACTTCCCATGAAAATCGCCATCCTCGACGACTACCAGGATGCCGTGCGCCACCTAGATTGCTTCCGTCTGCTCGACGGCCACGACGTCAAGGTCTTCACCAACACCGTGCGCGGCACCGGCCAGCTGGCCGCGCGGCTGGCGCCCTTCGACGCCGTGGTGCTGATCCGCGAACGCACCGCCCTCACCCAGCCCCTGCTGGAAAAACTCCCCCTGCTGAAACTGATTTCCCAGACCGGCAAGGTCAGCGGGCATGTCGACGTGGCCGCCGCCACCGCGCGCGGCATTGCCATCGTCGAAGGCGTGGGCGACCCGACCGCACCGGCCGAGCTGACCTGGGCCCTCATCATGGCTGCCATGCGCCGCGTGCCGCAATACTGCAGCGCCCTGCGCGCGGGGGCCTGGCAGCAGGTCTCGCCCACGCCGCATCACAACCTGATCGGCACCGCCCTGAAGGGGCGCACCCTGGGCATCTGGGGCTACGGCAAGATCGGCAAGCTGGTAGCCGGTTATGGCCGCGCCTTCGGCATGCAGGTGGTGGTGTGGGGACGCGAGGCCAGCCGCGAGCAAGCCGTCAAGGATGGTCTGCAAGCTGCCGCCAGCAAGGAAGATTTCTTCACCCAGGCCGACGTACTGACCCTGCACCTGCGCTTGAACGACGCCACGCGCGGCATCGTCAAGGCCAGCGACCTGGCCCGCATGAAGCCGACTGCCTGCTTCGTCAACACCAGCCGCGCCGAACTGGTCGAGGCCGATGCGCTGGAAGCGGCCCTGCACGCCGGCCGTCCCGGACTGGCTGCGCTGGACGTCTACGAGCGCGAGCCGCTGCCGGTGGATTCACCGCTGCTGAAGATGGATAACGTGGTGGCCGCCCCGCACCTGGGTTACGTGGAAAAAGACGGATATGAACTTTACTTCCGCGCGGCCTTCCAGAACATCGTCGACTACGCCGCCGGATCGCCCAAGAACGTGCTCAATCCTGAGGCTCTGGGGTGATGCGGTGAATGGTTCTGACCGGCGGGTCATAGGTGAGCTGGGGCACGGCCCCGGCGCGCTTCCACAGGTGCCGCCAACCCGGCGGCCAAGGTAGCGGCGGGCCGGCGTATTCGGGGACGTTGCGCCGGATCGGGATCACCGGCAGGTGTTCCGGGATGCTGCCGTTGCTGTGCCAGCCGAGGCTGAAGGCGTAATCCGGCAACAGCGTGGCGCAGACCAGCTCGAACCAGCTGGCGTGGGCTTCGTCTTCGCCCAGCGCCTGGGCCAGTCCCTGCGGGTCGAACTGGGCCAGCAGGCGCGCCAGTTCCTCGGGAGACGAAGAAGGTCCGTCGCCCCAGCCCATCACCGGATTGAAGTTGTAATCGGCGCCCGAGCCATACCAGCCCTCGCGCCAGGGCCGCTCGATCCAGTTGCGCGGGCCGCTGAAGAGATGCCAGCGCCAGTGCAGCCCGGACGGCTTGGGCCAGCTGTAGAGGTAGAGCCGCTGGTAGCCGGCACGATGCAGCTCGCGCACCATGGCCATCAGGCGCGCATGCGGCATGCGGTCCGGCGGAGCGCGGCGAAACAAAATGGGCGTGCCATCGGCGTGCTGCACTTCGTCCGACGACAGGTTCAGGTCCAGGGTGCGCACCTCGCTGCCGAAGCGCGCAGAAATCCAGCCCGTCATCAGGTTGACGAGCACGATCACGCCATAGCCGCGATGGCGGTGGAAGATGACGGTGCCGGGTGCCAGAGGTTTCATATGCGGTCCATTATAAATGTCCTTGGAAAATCGCTCCGGCCCCGCCCGTCTCGACACGAAAATGAAGCTTCCTGCGTGTAAGATAGCGCCTGCCAGCAGCCATAGCGCGGCTATCCGGGGGGAAGCGGCTGGCACGCGGCGTCCGGGACCGCATCTTGCTTATCCCGCGATGTGAACATTTTGACCAGTTGGAAGATAGGAAACCCATGAGCCTGCGCATCATCGCCACCGGTGGCACCTTCGACAAGCATTACGACGAAATCGCGGGCCAGCTTGGCTTTGGCGAGAGCCACCTGCCGGACGTCATCGCCCGCGCCCGCATCACCACCGAAGTCTCCCTGGAAACCCTGCGCCTGCTCGATTCGCTGGAGATGCAGGACGGCGACCGCCAGCGCGTGCTGGAAGCCTGCCAGGCCTCGGCGCAGCAGGCCATCGTCATCATCCACGGCACCGACACCATGCAGCAGACCGCCCAGGTGCTCGGCCAGGCGCTCACCGACAAGACCGTGGTGCTGACCGGCGCCATGATCCCCTACGAGATCGCCAATTCCGACGCCTTCTTCAACTTCGGCTTTGCCTGCGGCGTAGCCCAGGTCCTGCCGCCGGGGGTGTATGTGGCCATGAACGGCCGCATCTTCGCTTGGAACAAGGTGGCCAAGAACCGCAGCGCGGGCGTTTTCGAGCCGATCTGATTCCGGCCTTTGGCAGGCCCCGTCTTCAGTGCGGTGCCTGCCGCTGCGCCCAGTCGCGGCAGAACGACAGCAGCGCCGCGAGGCTGGGCGAAGGCGCGCGGTGGCGGCTGACCACCATGTAGAAATGCCGGCGCAAGGTCGGCAGGGGCGTGTCCAGTTCGACCAGCTTCCTCGATTCGATCAAATCTTCCACCACCGAACGTGACAGGCAGCTGATGCCCAGGCCTTCGGCGGTGGCGCGCTTGATGGCTTCCGAATTGCCGAACTCGAAGGACGACGGCAAATAGTGCAGGTAGGGAATGAGCGCATGCTCGACCGCCTCGCGCGTGCCGGACCCGGCCTCGCGCAGCAGCCAGTCGGCTTCGCGCAGCATCTTCAGGGTGATCTTGCGGCGCGCGCGGACGATGGGGTGTTTGGGCGCGGCCACCACGATCAGTTCATCGGTCATCCACGGCTCCACCTGCACATCATCGGCATGGCAGGGCCCTTCGATGAGCCCCGCATCCACTTCGAAGTTGACTACTGCCTCCACGATATCGGCGGTATTGGCCACCAGCGCGCGCACTCGCGCTCCTGCATGACTGCGCCGATAAGCGGCGATCATGGCCGGCAACAGATAGCTGCCGATGGTGGTGGAAGCCCCCAGGTGCAGGTCGCTGCCGGCGGCCGGATCGCTGAACTGGCGCTCGATGGTCTGGGCCGCATCGAGCATGTGGCGCGCCTGCGGCAGCAGCTGTCGGCCGCTGTCATTCAGCACCAGCCGCTTGCCGACACGGTCGAACAACTGCACGCCCAGCAGGCTCTCCAGTTCGTTCAATGCAGCGCTGGCCGCCGACTGCGACAGCGACACCAGCCCGGCCGCCGCCGTGGTCGAACCCGACTGGGCCACGGCCAGAAAAATCTGCAATTGCCGCAGCGTGATCCTCATCGATCCTCCTTTATGCATTTCCGACATGGGGGTGCGCAGAAAACGTCACCGTCCATCTACCTGTTAAACAGGTAGATATTAGCAAAATAACGCGTTTTTCTTTTATAAGCCCGGCGCGTAAAGTGCACTCCATCGACAGCACACCCTTCGTGGAGAGCCCCATGCGTACCGCCATCCAGACCTCCTCCCTGCCGCCGGCCGCCGCCGGACTGGCGCTTTCAGGCGCCGTCGCCTGGGCAGCCATGAGCCTGGGCAATATCGGCTGGCTGCAGAATCACGGCTTCTCGGCCCTGACCGTGGCCATCGTGCTGGGCATCCTGATCGGCAACACCGTCTATCCGCGTCTCGGTGCGTACTGCGGCGAGGGCGTGCGCTTCTCCAAGCAGACGCTGCTGCGTGCGGGCATCATTCTCTACGGATTCCGCCTGACCTTCCAGGACATCGCCCACGTCGGCGTGGCCGGTGTGGTGATCGATGCGGCGATGCTGCTCTCCACCTTCGGCCTGGCCTGGCTGGTCGGTACCAAGTTGCTGAAGCTGGATCGCGATGCCGCGCTGCTGATCGGTGCCGGCAGCTCGATCTGCGGTGCGGCTGCCGTGATGGCCACCGAGCCGGTGCTGCGCGCCCGCAGCGAGCAGGTCACCGTGGCGGTCTCGACCGTGGTCATCTTCGGGTCGCTGGCGATCTTCCTCTATCCGCTGCTCTATACGCTGCAGGCCGAACCCGTGTGGGGCCTGCGCCTGCCGGACTTCGGCGTCTACATCGGTTCCACCGTCCATGAAGTGGCGCAGGTGCTGGCCGCTGCACGCTCCATCGATCAGCACACGGCCGACGTCGCGGTGATCACCAAGATGGTCCGCGTGATGATGCTGGCGCCCTTCCTGCTGATGCTGTCGATGAAGGCGGCGCCGTCCGTCACCGGACACCAGCACCAGCAACGCAAGCTGTCGATTCCCTGGTTCGCCTTTGCCTTCATCGGTGTGGTGGTGTTCAACTCCTTCTTCCCGCTGCCGGCCGCGGTCAACCAGCTGGTGCTGCAAGCCGATACGCTGATGCTGGCCATGGCCATGGCGGCCCTGGGCTTGTCCACCCATCTCTCGGCGCTGCGTAGTGCAGGCATCAAGCCCATGATCCTCGGTGCGGTGCTGTTTGCCTGGCTGGTGATTGGCGGTGCCCTGGTCAATGGCGCATTGGGACGCTTGCTGGCCTGAGGCCCACTCCACCTCATCAAGCAAAAAGGCGCGCTCCGCAGGGAGCGCGCCTTCTTGTTTTGTTGCATCAGGAAAACTGACTCAACGGGAAACTTGATTCAGTTTCTTCAATGCAGCTCACCACGCTGGGTCAGTTCGCGGATGATGCGCACCGTATCGATATCGGCTTCCTGATAAGCCGAGCGGCGGAAGTTGTCATAGAAAGCTTCTTCGCCGGTGACATCCTCGGGCTTGCCGTCGTCATACTCGAAGCGCACGAAGAGCACATCGGCCTGAGGCTCCTCGATGGTCATGCTCATGCGCGAGGCCGGGATCTCGCCCTGCGAGGGCACTTCATAGAGCACCTGGATCTGCGGCAGGTAAGTGACCTTGTCGATGATGACCAGCTCGCCATAGCGCAACTCACGGCGCACGCTGTCGAGGCTTTTTTCGGAGAGGCGGCAGTCGTCCAGATGCGGCATGAACAGGCGCGGCGACTCCGCACGCAGGACCAGGCCGCGCCAGAGTTGCTCGCGGGTCAGGGAATCGATCAGCGGATTGAGCGGATCGTTGATCTGGATGAGATGGTTGAATTTCATGGTTGCTCTCGTGTTGTTGTTGCCGCCGGCAATGCGGGCATTGTCCCACAGGCGCAGCCGGGCCGGTCGGGCGGGCTGCTACAATGGCGCCTCGTTTCTTCTCCTGCCCACGCCGATCGCCTCCGTATGTCCGCACCCTCCTTCGGCCTGAACAAGCCGCAAAGCGAAGCCGTCCACTACATGGCCGGGCCCTGCCTGGTGCTGGCCGGTGCCGGTTCGGGCAAGACCCGCGTGATCACGCAGAAGATCGCGCACCTGATCGAGAACTGCGGTTACGAATCGCGCAACATCGCCGCGCTCACCTTCACCAACAAGGCCGCGCTGGAAATGCAGGAGCGCATCGCCAAGCTGCTCAAGGATCCCAAGCAGGCCAAGCACCTCACGGTCTCGACCTTCCATTCGCTGGGCGTGAAGATCCTGCGGCAGGAGTCCAAGCATCTGGGGCTGAAGGACCGCTTTTCAATCATGGACAGCGACGATTGTTTTTCCCTCGTGCAAGAACTGGCGGTCACTACCGACAAGGCCATCATCCGCGGCATCCAGAATTCCATTTCCTTGTGGAAGAACGGCCTGGTCGATCCCGAGCTGGCCGAAAAGAATGCCCGCACCGAAGACGAAGCCCAGGCCGCGCGCATCTACCGCAGCTATGTGGCTACGCTGAAGGCGTACCAGGCGGTCGATTTCGATGACCTGATCCGCCTGCCGGTGGAACTGTTCCGCAGCAACGAGGAAGTGCGCGACCGCTGGCAGCGCAAGCTGCGCTACCTGTTGATCGACGAATACCAGGACACCAACACCTGCCAGTACGAACTGGTCAAGCTGCTGGTGACCGGCGTGGGCAAGAAGCCGATGTTTACCGCCGTGGGCGACGACGACCAGGCCATCTATGCCTGGCGCGGCGCGACCATCGAGAACCTGAAACTGCTGGGCGTGGATTTTCCCAACCTGCACCTCATCAAGCTGGAGCAGAACTATCGTTCCAGCACGCGCATCCTGCAGGCGGCCAATGCGGTCATTTCCAACAATCCCAAGCTGTTCGACAAGACCTTGTGGTCCGAGCACGGGCTGGGCGATCCGATCACGGTCATGGCGATGGATGATGAAGAAGCCGAAGCCGACCAGATCGCCATCACGCTCTCGGCGCACCGCTTCGAGCGGCGCGCCAAGTTTGCCGATTACGCCATCCTGTATCGCGGCAACCACCAGGCGCGCATCCTGGAAAAATCCTTGCGGCGCGAACGCATCCCCTACGTGATGTCGGGCGGACAGAGTTACTTCGACCGTGCCGAGATCAAGGACATCATTGCCTACCTGCGCCTGATCGCCAACCAGGACGATGACCCGGCCTTCATCCGCGCGGTCACCACGCCGCGTCGTGGCGTGGGCCAGGCGACATTGGAGGTGCTGGGCACGCTGGCCGGGCAGTGGCAGTGTTCGCTGTTCGAGGCGGTCTACAAGGGCGGCCTGGAAGACAAGCTGACCGACCGCCAGCTGCTGCCGCTGCGCAAGTTCTGCGACTTCATCAATGCGCTGGAATCGCGCGCCACGCGGCCGGGTCCGTCCGGCAGCGGCGAAGAGGCGGGCAAGGTGCTGGACGACATGATGGAGGCGATCAACTACGAGTTCTACCTCTACGACAGCTTCGAGGAGCGCGCGGCGCTGGCACGCTGGCAGAACGTGGTGGACTTCATCAACTGGTTGAAGGAACGCGCCTGTGGCGGCCGCGATGGCGAGGGTGAAGAGAAGAACCTGCTGGAGATCACGCAGATGGTGGCGCTCATGAGCATGCTCGAAGGGCGCGACGAAGAGCAGGATGCGGTGCGCATGTCGACCTTGCATGCGTCCAAGGGACTGGAGTTTCCGCACGTGTTCCTGGTGGGGGTGGAGGAAGGCATCCTGCCGCACAAGGGCGACCCCGACACCCCGCCCGAGGCTGCTGCTGCGCGCGTGGAAGAGGAGCGCCGCCTGATGTACGTGGGCATCACGCGCGCGCAACGTTCCCTGCACCTGTCCTGGTGCAAGCGCCGCAAGCGCGCCAAGGAAGTGATCGAATGCCAGATCTCGCGCTTCGTCAAGGAGATGCGCCTGGATGAAGGCGAGGCGGTGCCGCAGGAGAGCGAGAAGATCACGCCGCAGGCGCGGCTGGCCAATTTGAAGGCGCTGTTGCAGAAGCCGCGCAATACGCCGGAACAAAGTTAGCACCTGCCTTTTCAGGGACTGGCAAGGCAGGTTTCCTCAACCCGCTGCATCCATCCGTTTGACCGTCATCGCTTCACAACGAGTGGACTGCCGATCAAAATTGCCAAAATAATTTGGCGGAAAAATAGAATTTCTTCCATTGAGAAAGTGCCTCGCGCAACGGAGACTGTCGCCTTCGTCGCCCGAGGCCCCGGCTGTACCGAGGAGTCCATGGGCATTGGCCGCATCCGGGACATCCTCCTTCAAACCGGGCAGGCGCGCTTCGCAAGAAGTCCTGCGTTTTTTCCTGTTTGTTCACTGGCATGGTCCCGGCTGCGCGAATTCTCTCCGGAAGCCGCATCGCATGCCCTCACCCTCGCCGAATGATTCACCACGCTCCCAAGCGCGCATCACGCAGCATCGCCGGCTGCTCCAGCTGGACTCGACACTCGGGCCGGACGTCCTCTGCCACAACGGCTCATCGCCACCGAGCGACTCAATGACGGCTACGAAGTCACCCTCGATCTGCTGAGCACGCACACCGGCATCGCGCTGGAGCAGTTGATTGCTCAGCCAGTCACGCTGTGGATCCGGCAGCATGACGGCGATACCCTGCCCTGGCATGGCTACGTGCATACCGCAAAACGCCTGGGCAGTGACGGCGAGATCGATTTCTGCCAGCTCACGTTTTCTCCCTGGCTGCATTTCCTGCGCTTTCGCAAGGACGCCCGTATCTGGCAGGACAAGCGGACCGAGGACATCCTCGCTGACGTCTTCAACAACCATCCGCAAGCACGCGGCCATTACCGTTTTGTCCTTGAACGAACTTACGTCCCGCGATCCTATTGCACGCAGTACGAAACCGACTGGCATTTCGTCCAGCGCCTGATGGAAGAGGAAGGCTGGTTCGCCCATCACGAGCAGCGGGAAGATGGCAGCGGTCACGTTCTGGTCATCACCGACAACACCTGGAACCTGCCCGGCCCGCCCCAGCAAGGCATCGCCTTCCACGGTGCTGGCCCCCGCGACGAGCTCGACAAGATCCTGCATTGGAGCGCCAGCCGCACGCTTTCCTCCAAGACATGGCGGGGCCGCACCGACGACTACAAATCGCCTCGCATGCAAAAGGAGGCCGAAGAACAGGTGATGCCCGAATACGGCCACCTGCCCGCGCAGCTGGAGATGTATGAGTACACCGGCGCGTACAGTTTCAGGCTGCAGGAACAGGGCAATCGCCAGGCCGACCTGCAGGTGGAACAGTGGGAGTCTTCCATGCAGCGCTACGCTGCCGTCTCGGGCGTGCGCAATCTGGCTTGCGGGCGCTGGTTCAGGCTGGAAGACCATCCCCGGCATCGGACAGAGCCGGACGGGGAACGCCAGTTCGTCATCCTGGCCATCGACTGGTTCATCGAGAACAATCTTCCCCTGTCGCATCAGGCGCTGGATTTTCCGGGCAGCCTGAGCACTGCGCTGGCGGCCTTCAAGGAGTATATCCGGCGCGAGCGGCAAGTTGACGAAACGGACAACGAACACACCGGCCATTGCTTCAACCGCTTTGAGGTACAGCGCCGCAAGCTGCCGTTTCGTGCTGCGCGTACTCATGCCAGGCCGGTCATGCTGCCGCAGACGGCCATCGTCGTGGGGCCGGCCAGCGAAGAGGTCTATACCGATCATCTCGATCGCATCAAGGTCCAGTTCCGCTGGGACCGGATCAATCCCGGCAGCGAGGCGGCGTCATGCTGGGTGCGGGTGAGCTATCCCAATGCCGGCCAGTCCTGGGGTGCCATCCAGGTGCCGCGCATCGGACAGGAAGTCATTGTTTCCTTCCTCAACGGCGACCCGGACCGGCCGGTCGTGACCGGGCGCTTGTTCAATGGGGAGCAACGCCCGCAGTGGCATACCAACGGTAGGCTCTCGGGCATGAAGTCCAAGGAATTCGGCGGCACCGGCTTCAACCAGATGGTGATGGACGACACCCCTGAGCAGAACCGGATTCATCTCTACAGCACCCATACCCATGCGCAATTGAATCTCGGCTACATGGTCAGCCAGACGGGCAACGAACGTGGCGGCTTCTTCGGCAGCGGCTTCGCCCTCAGCACCGATGCCTACGGTGCCATCGTCACGCACAAGGGCTTGTACATCAGCACCTATGGACGGCCAGGCGCACAGGGAACACAACTCGATGCCAGCGAGGCTAGCGGCCAGCTGAAGGCCGGTGCATCCCTCAGCCGGACCCTGTCGGAGACGGCAGCGAAAGCTGGTGCGGAACCTTTGGCGGGACATGAGTCATTGCGCGACTTCGCCGATGCCACGCAGGCGGATTACGAGGATCCGTCGCAAGCGCAGGCCAATCGCTTCAAGCAAGCCATTCTGCTGGCGGCCTCCCCGGATGGCATTGGCCTGACCACGCCCAAAGGCGTGCACACGCATGCTGGTGCCGAAATCACGCTCTCATCAGGAACGGATACCAGCATCGCCGCCGGAAAGAGCCTGCTGGCCACCGTGGCCGAGAAGATCAGCCTGTTCGCCTTCAAGGCCGGGATCAAGCTGTTCTCCGCCAAGGGCAAGGTGGAGGTGCAGGCGCAGAGCGATGATTTGGACCTGATTGCAGAGAAGGTGGCGCGGTTGCTGTCCGCAAGCGGACGGGTGGAGATTCGTGCCAAAGAGGAAGTGCTCATTACGGCAGGGGGTTCCTTCATCCGGCTCAACGCATCGGGAATCACGCAAGGGACGTCAGGAGCCTGGGAAGCCAAGGCGGGCACCCATGCCATGCAGGGGCCTTCCACCTTGGCCTACGAGATGAACAAGTCGTCGGCAGCACTGCCATTCGACGAAGAGTTCGTCCTGAGGTGGCCGTATGACCAATCACCTGTCAAGAACCGGCGCTTTGAAATCGTCCGGGGCGACGGCACCAAAGTCCGCGGCACGACCGACGCGCAAGGCAAGACCGGCCTGCAGAAGAGTCTGTTCGTCGAGAACACCTCCCTGCGCATCCTTCCAGAATAACGCCCCCCATCATGAGCAAAAACAATAGCGAACGGGTACTGACGCCCACTCTTGAGCTCATGGATTGGCGTGATGGCTATCAAATCAAGATGGAAATTGATGCGAGAGACAGACGCTACTCGGAGGAGAAATATCCCGAAGGAACAGTATTAAACACCACCCCCGAAAAACTGGCCGCCCTGCTCAAGGTCTACCATCGCACCCGCCCCCGTGGCGACGAAATCCCCTCGGGCCAGGGCACCTGCATCCTCAACGGCTTTGTCACGGGCCCCGCTTCAAGCAATGAAAGTCTGCGCTTCTTCTATCATCTGAAGGACGTCGACGATGTGTATTTCACGTTAGCGACCTTATCCGGTCTGCGCGACACCGACACTCTGCTGGACCGGATGAAATTTCTTGCACCCATCTGGAAGACGGACGGCGGCCGCCTCATCAGGAGCAGCAGGCTTTATCACCACCTGCCCGGACAGGAGGTGCTGTATATGGCCCCGGATGAACACACCAAGATTCCGACCCTCCAGTTCCTCTACGAGGACACGCGGCGAGAAGAAGGGGTGAGCAATCCGATGATCGAGGTGGAAATGGCCGTAGGCAAACGCAAACCCGAACCTGAGCCCGAGGACCCCGATGAGGCCCCCTATCCGCCACCCATTCTCGCCCCCAGCCTGAGCGACGCCGAAGCTGTCTACCTCTGGGACAAGGTCATCGCGACGTTGCGTACCCGGCCTGGTGCATTCTGATCCTGCAGTCCGTGTCGGAGGTCTTGAACATGAACCACATCGCACTTGCCCAGTTTGATTCGTCAGCGCGATTGTTGCTGATTGATCTGGTAGCGTTGGAAAGACGGCTTGTTAGCGAAGCATCGGTCAACCCCCGACGGATCTGCTTCGGCTTCTTCGAGGTAGAAAGCGAGGCCCCCGCACTCACTACCGTAGCCCTGTTCGCCACCCCTAAAGGCCCGGTATTGCTACTGAATGATCTGCTGTATCCAATGTCTCTCGGCAAAACAAAAATCAGATTGAGCGATATTGAAAAGAAAACGCTCTTTCGTCTGCTGCACGAAGACCAGCATGTCTTCGAGATGTGGATAGAGCCCAAGTTCGGTATCGGGCTACACCCGTACAACAATGAGCGTGAAGACATCGACTTTTATTTTTGGCTAAGCAAGCAGGTGGATAACCCGGCTTTCTATTCCACCTATACAAAAGAGATGGTTTACGCCGATCCCGAGGCCCCCTGAAGTCGCAATGAAAGACGGCATATCCGATTTGAACCTCGTGCCTCTCCACGGCAACCTGACGAGTTGCCGGCGGTCTCATGTAGTTCACCGACAGGGGCGAAATTTCCACCCGCCCGCCCTGAAAATTGCACTCACGCCACGCTTCCCACCTTTTCCTGCCCCTTTTTGACGCACCATTGCCCGCCACCACCCCCGGGCGGTTTACAATGCCGCCTGCAAAAAAATCCCCGAGTTTCACCCAAGCAACACCGCCCGCCGCGCTACCCGCTCGTCTGCCCCTGTTGCCCCAAACCATTCCAGACAAGGAAATCAAGCAATGATCAAGATGTTCTCCCGCCACGCCCGTACGCTGGCGCTGACCGCCGGCTTCGTCGGCATGCTGGGCCTGGCCGCCTGCGGCAAGCAGGAAGACAAGAGCGCCGCCACCCCGGCACCGCAAGCCGCAGCCGCCCGCGTCTACGTGGTCGGCGTGGAATCGGCCTATGCGCCCTTCTCCTCGGAAAACGAACAGAAGGATGTGGTCGGTTTCGACATCGACGTCATGAAGGCCCTGGCCAAGAAGATCGGCATCGAAGTCAAGTTCGTACCGACGCCCTTCGAAGGCTTCTTCAACTTCCTGGCGCAAGGTGACCGCGACCTGCTGATCTCGGCCATCACCATCACCGATGAACGCAAGAAGTCGGTGGCCTTCTCCGAGCCCTACTTCGTGGCCACCCAGACCATCGCCCTGCCGGCCGCCGACACCAAGGTCAGCAAGATGGACGACCTGAAGCCCCTGACCGTCGGTACCCAGAGCGCCACCTCCGGCGACGAACTGGTGCAGCAGGTGCTGGGCAAGAACAGCGCCAAGATCAAGCGCTTCGACTCCACCCCGCTGGCCCTGAAGGAACTGGAAAGCGGTGGCGTCGACGCCGTCGTGGCCGATGAACCGGTGGTCAAGAACTACATCGCCAACAACCCCAACAGCAAGCTGCGTACCGTCACCGATCCCAGCTTCCCCAAGGAAGACTACGGCATCGCCGTGCGCAAGGATGATCCGGAACTGCTGGCCAAGATCAACAAGGGCCTGGCCGACATGAAGGCCGATGGCAGCTTCGCCGCCATCAGCGCACAATACTTCGGCAAATAAGGCCGCACGCCGTCCCGCTGCTCCTGCCGACCTCTACAGGAGCAGAGGACTGCATGAGTGCATGAGTGCTTGAGTGCATGACTGCCTGATCCGGCAACAAGACGGCGGCCCCGGCCGCCGTCCCCGTTTTGTTCCTTTCCCGATTTCAACCACCAATCGAGTCCGACATGGATTTCCGCTGGAGCATCATCCAAGGCTACGCGCCACTGTTCGCCAAGGGCGTCCTCATGACCTTGCAGGTGTCGCTGATCAGTATCCTGATCGGCACCGTGATCGGCTTGCTGGTGGGCATGCTGCGCCTGGCCGACCTGCAGCATGGTCCGTGGAAGTGGCCGCTGAAGCTGCTGCGCTGGCTGGCCAGCTTCTACGTCGCCTTCTTCCGTGGCACGCCGCTGTTCGTGCAGATCATGCTGATCCACTTCGCGGTGATGCCGCTGCTGGTGCAACAGGAACACGGCCTGCTCATCACCGGCGAACTGGCGCGCACCATCAAGCAGGACTACGGTGCCTTCCTCTCCGGCACGGTCGCGCTGTCGCTCAATGCAGGGGCCTACATTTCGGAAATCTTCCGCGCCGGCATCCAGTCCATCGAACGCGGCCAGTCCTATGCCGCCGCCAGCCTGGGCATGAACTACGGGCTCACGATGCGTTACGTGGTGCTGCCGCAGGCGTTTCGCCGCATGCTGCCGCCGCTGGGCAACGAAGCCATCACGCTGTTGAAGGATTCCTCGCTGGTCTCGGCCATCGGCCTGGCCGAACTGGCCTATGCCGCGCGTACCGTGGCGGGCACGTATGCCCGCTATTGGGAGCCGTATATCACCATCTCCATCCTGTATTTCTCCATGACCATCTGCCTGGCGCTGGTGGTGGCCCGTCTGGAAAAAAAGTACAGCGCGCCGCATCGCCGCTGACCGTTTTGCCCGCCGATCCGCAGCGATCAGCGGGAAGCGCGTGCGCTGCTCGCAGGCGGGCGGTATCATGCCGCGCATGACATCGATGCACACTCTTCCCCAACTCGCTCCCGGCAGCCGCCGCGTGGCCGTGATCGGCGCCGGTCCGGCCGGCCTGATGACCGCCGAAGTGCTGGCCGCACAAGGCGCCGCCGTGGACGTCTACGACGCCATGCCCTCGGCCGGCCGCAAATTCCTGCTGGCCGGGCGCGGCGGCATGAACATCACGCACTCCGAACCGCAACCCGACTTCCTGCCGCGCTATGGCCATCGCCGCGAACAGGTCGCGCCCTTCGTGCGCCGCTTCGACGCCGACCAATTGCGTGCCTGGATACACGGCCTCGGCATCGAGACCTTCGTGGGCAGCTCCGGCCGCGTCTTCCCGCGCGAGATGAAAGCCGCGCCGCTGCTGCGCGCCTGGCTGCATCGCCTGCGCGAAGCCGGCGTGCGCTTCCACATGCGCCATCGCTGGCTGGGCTGGCAGGAGGACGGCGCGCTGCGCTTTGCCCATCCTGACGGCCACACCGATGTGCAAGCCGATGCCGTGGTGCTGGCACTGGGCGGCGCCAGCTGGCCGCGCCTGGGCTCGGACGGCAGCTGGGTGCCGCTGCTGCAAGACCGCCAGGTCGAGGTCGCACCACTGCTGCCTTCCAACTGTGGCTTCGAGCTGGACTGGAGCGAACATTTCCGCAGCCGCTTCGCGGGGGAACCGGTCAAGCCAGTGGTGGCCAGTACGGCGCTGCCCAGCGGCGGCGTGCAGAATCGCCGCGGCGAATTCATCATCACCGCCGAAGGCATCGAAGGCAGCCTGGTGTATGCCATGTCCTCCGCCTTGCGCGACACGATCGCCGCCGAAGGCGCGGCGCGCCTCTACCTGGACCTGCTGCCCGACTGGCCGCTGGAAAAAGTGGAAGCCGAACTGGCCCATCCGCGTGGTGCGCGTTCGCTCTCCAGCCACCTGCAAAGCCGTCTGCATCTCAAGGGCGTGAAGGCCGGACTGCTGCGCGAGCTGGTCAGCAAGGACGACTTCGCCGACATGGGCAAGCTGGCGCGCGCCATCAAGGCTCTGCCGCTGACCGTGCTGCGCACGCGTCCCATCGCCGAAGCCATCAGCAGCGCCGGTGGCGTGAGCTTCGAGGCGCTCGATGATGCGCTGATGCTGCGTGCCCTGCCCGGCGTGTTCTGCGCCGGCGAGATGCTGGACTGGGAAGCGCCCACCGGTGGCTACCTGCTTACCGCCTGCTTTGCCACCGGCCGCGCCGCTGCTGCCGGTGCCTTGCATTGGCTCATCAGTGATGACCGCGCTGCCAGCCTGAGCAACTCTTCCAAGGAACAACACAAGTGACCCAAGACGACCGCCTCATCGACCTGGAAATGAAACTCGCCCATCAGGAACACCTGCTGGACGAACTGAACCAGACCGTCTATCGCCAGGAAAAGAAGATCGAGGAACTGGACATGCTGCTGCATGCCCTGGCCAAGCGCTTCAAGGAATTGTCCGACACCAGCCAGGACCGCGCCGCCGCCAACGAGAAGCCGCCGCATTACTGATCGCGCCGCTTCCGCTCCCGCTTTTTCTTCGCTGCACGCACCACCATGGCCAACGAACGCCGCATCGCCCACCTCGACATGGACGCTTTCTATGCGTCGGTGGAATTGCTGCGCTATCCCGACCTGCGCGGCCAGGCAGTGGTCATCGGCGGCGGTTCGGCCACGCGGCCGGTGGAATTGCCCGACGGCACGCGCCAGTATTTCCGCATGCGCGATTACGCCGGGCGCGGCGTGGTCACCACTTCCACCTACGAGGCGCGCGCGCTGGGCGTGTTCTCGGCCATGGGCATCATGAAGGCGGCCCAGCTGGCACCGGACGCCATCCTGCTGCCGACCGACTTCGAGGCCTATCGCAAGTATTCGCGCCTGTTCAAGGAAGCGGTACGCAGCATCGCGCCGCTGATCGAGGATCGCGGCATCGATGAAATCTATATCGATCTTTCTGCGTGGCCCGATACCGCGCATGAGGTTGCGCGCCAGATCAAGGACGCGGTGCACGCCGCTACTGCCCTGACCTGCTCCGTCGGTGTGGCGCCCAACAAGATGCTGGCCAAGATCTCTTCCGAACTGGACAAACCCGACGGGCTGACCATCCTCACGCCCGAGGATATCGAGCGCCGCATCTGGCCGCTGCCGGCGCGCAAGATCAACGGCATCGGACCGAAGGCCGCCGAGAAGCTGGCGGCATTGGGTATCGAGACCGTGGCCGACCTGGCACGTGCATCACCTGAAATGCTGCGGGCACATTTCGGGCGCAGTTATTCGGAATGGCTGGGACGCGTGGCGCAGGGCGTCGATGATCGCCCGGTACAGACTTACTCCGAACCCAAATCCATCAGCCGGGAAACCACCTTCGAGCGCGACCTGCACGCACGCGCCGACCGTACGCAGCTCTCGGAAATCTTCACCGCCCTGTGCGTGAAGCTGGCCGGTGACCTGGAGCGCAAGGGCTATGTCGGCCGCACCATCGGCATCAAACTGAAATACGCCGATTTCCAGGGTGTGACGCGCGATGTTACGCTGCCCGCACCCACCGGGGACGCTGCCACCATCCGCCAGGCGGCGGGGGAATGCCTCAAGCGCGTACCCCTGGAAAAGAAGCTGCGCCTGCTCGGTGTGCGCGTGGGCGCGCTCTCGCGCAAGGATGAGCTTGCATTGACAGCGCAGGCGCTGCAGGCGGAGTTGCCGTTCGGCGGCTGATCCATATTTCCGCGAACTATTTGTGCGTTTTTCTGACGTACTCTGCGGCAAGCCCGGCCACGAAAAATTTAACTGCAAGCGTGGACAATCCGACATCGCTTGCGGCGAGACGGGCGTGTAAAATCTCCCCCTTTCCCTCTTTGCCCTGCTCCGGAAACCTATGTGGTTCAAGAATCTCCAGATCTACCGTTTGCCCGCACCGTGGGCGATCAATGCCGACGAACTCGAATCCCATCTCGCGCCGCAGGCCTTCACCGCCTGCTCCAGCCTGGACATGCAGAGCCAGGGCTGGGTGCCGCCGCGCAACAATGAAAAACTGGTGCATGTGGTCAACCGCCAGCTGCTGTTGAAACTCGATACCGAGAAGAAACTGCTGCCCTCGACCGTCATCAACCAGGTCACCAAGGCCCGTGCCGCCGAGCTGGAAGAGCAGCAAGGTTTCCCGCCGGGCCGCAAGCAGACCAAGGAATTGAAGGAACAGGTCACCGACGAACTGCTGCCGCGCGCCTTCTCGGTGGTGCGCAGCACCTGGGTCTGGATCGATCCGGTCAATGGCTGGCTGCTGGTCGATGCCGGCTCGCCTTCCAAGGCCGAAGAAGTCCTGAAGCTGCTGTTCAAGGCCATCCCCAAGTTCCCGCTGGAAACGCTGCGTACCGTCATGTCGCCGGCAGCGGCCATGACCGACTGGCTGGCCAGCGACGAAGCGCCCAACGGTTTCACCGTGGACCAGGATACCGAGCTGCGCTCCACCGCCGAGAGCAAGGCCACGGTGCGCTATGTGCGCCACACGCTGGAAGCCGACGACATCCGCCGCCACATCGAAGCCGGCAAGCAGTGCACGCGCCTGGCGCTGACCTGGGCCGACAAGGTGTCCTTCGTGCTGACCGAGAACCTGTCGGTCAAGCGCATCGCGCCGCTGGACGTACTCAAGGAAGACAGCGAGATCGCCGGCAAGAACGACGATGAACGCTTCGATGGCGACTTCATGCTGATGACCGGTGAGCTGGCCAAGCTGCTGACCGCGCTGGTCGACGCGCTGGGAGGCCAACTGAAGGAAAACGACGGAACACTGGCCCGCGCGGCCTGACCGGCATCGCTTCAGTACGCCAGTACGAATGAAAACGCCGCGACGGGCTGACCGTCGCGGCGTTTTTTTCATATCGTCCCGTGCGGGTGGATCAGGTTGCGCACGATGTGCTCGCCGATGGCCAATGACGAGGTGGCCCCGGGCGAAGGGGCATTGCGGATATGCGTGACGCGGCTGCTCTGGCGAATCACGAAATCGTCCACCAGCCGGCCATCGGGTTCCATGGCCTGGGCGCGAATGCCGCGCACCGCCGGGGTCACGCTCACCTCGGACAGGGCCGGCACATAGCGGGCAGCTTCGCGCACGAAGTGCCGCTCGCTGACCACGGTCTTCAGTTCGCGCAGGGTCGCGGCCATGTTGCGGCTGGCGAATTTCCAGAAACCCGGATAGCCCAGATAATCGGCCACGTCGCGCAGGCTGAAACGATCCCCTTGGTAATTCTCGCGTCCCAGCGAAATGAAGGCATTCGGACCGATGGTCATCTGGCCATCGATACGCTTGGTGAAATGCACGCCCAGGAAGGGAAAGCGCGGATCGGGCACCGGATAGATCAGGCCCCGGACATGCGACTTGAAGGCTTCATCGATGACGTAGTACTGACCGAAGAAGGGCACGATGCGCGGCGTGGCGACATCGCCCGATTGCTGTGCCAGCCGGTCTGACTGCAGGCCGCAGCAGGCGATGACGAAATCGAACGCATCACCGTGGATCTCGCCACCGGCCAGTTCGATCTGCACATGCTGCCCCTGTTCGAACACGCGTTGCACCGCTGCATTGAGACGGATCACGCCGCCCCTCTGCACGATCTCCTGCGCCATGTGCTGCGCGATCTGGCCATAGCTGACGATGGCCGTGCGCGGCGAATACAGCGCGCGCAGTCCCACGCAATGGGGCTCGATCTCGCGCAGGCGTGCGCCGTCGATCATCTCCACATCCGGCACGCCATTGGCCAGCGCCTTGCGATGGATGGCTTCCAGGCGCGGCAATTCGTCCGCCTCCAGCGCCACCACCACCTTGCCGCATTCATCGTAGGGCAAGCCATTCTGCTCGCAGTAGGTCCTGACCAGCTCGACGCCGCGCCGGCACAGCCGCGCCTTGAGGCCGCCCGGTTCGTAATACAGGCCGGCGTGGACCACGCCGGAATTATGGCTGGACTGGTGGCGGGCCACGGCGTCTTCCTTCTCGAAGACGGTGACGCGCACATCGGGTTGATCCAGCAGCAACTGGCGGGCCACGGCCAGGCCGTTGATGCCGCCGCCGATGACGGCATAGTGCAAGGGTCTCATGAGGCTGGTAAGGGTCCTGGTAACGGCAAAGGGAGGGAGGATATCGTAACGGGCGCAGCCGGCTTCATTCACTCCGGTGGCAGCGCATGCACCATCACGTTTTCCAGCGGCAGCATCGCATGCGGCAGCGTGGCGGCCAGCCGCGCCGTGGAGACCCCATCGCGCGCACCCAGCGCCAGTCCATTGAGGAAGCTGGTATAGAAATCTCCCAGGGCGGTGACATCGGCATCGGCCCGGATCTCCCCTTCACGCTGCGCCTGCAGCAGGCGCGCGCGGATTTCATTGCGGCGCTTGTGGCGGCGTTGCGAGAGCGCATCACTGTGCTCGCTGTTTTCGGGCGCACAGTTGATGGCGGAAATCACTACCATGCACCCCTTTCCTGCCGGCAATCCCGGCACCGTCGACTTGCCCGAATACATGCGCACGCTGGCGCGCAGCATGGCTTGCAGGTCTTCGCGAATGCCCTTGCCGGCCTGCAACAGGCGCAGCGGTTCGGCGCTGATGGTGCGCGAGTAGACCTCCATGACTTCACGGAACAGCGCATCCTTGTCGCCGAAGGCCGAGTAGAGACTGGGGGCCTTCACGCCTATGGCCTCGCACAGATCGGCCATGGTGGTGCCTTCGTAGCCCTTGCTCCAGAACACTTGCATGGCCTGCTGCAGCGCCTGGTCGCGGTCGAAGCTGCGCGGGCGGCCACGGGTTTTTATCATCGGTTTCCTTTGCGGGGTATTACCCCTGGCGGTAATGGTGTTGCGGAGAAGTGTAGTTTAATTTAGTCGGCATTACAAAAATAAATCGCCAGACCTTGAACTTTGGGGAAGACGTTCCTATTATCTAATGCTCGTTACATAAATAAACTTTGTAGCGGGCAATTTGATCAATCGTCACCATCAACACTGAATCCAGCATTTGACGGCACCCATCGAAAGGACATGCCATGAGCCGCAAGACCCGAATAGAAAACTACCGCAACATCGGTATCAGCGCGCATATCGACGCGGGCAAGACCACGACCACCGAGCGCATTCTTTTTTATACGGGTGTGAACCACAAGATCGGCGAAGTGCATAACGGTGCGGCCACCATGGACTGGATGGAGCAGGAGCAGGAACGCGGCATCACCATCACCTCGGCCGCCACCACGGCCTTCTGGAAGGGCATGGCCGGCAATTATCCCGAGCATCGCATCAACATCATCGACACCCCGGGCCACGTGGACTTCACCATCGAGGTGGAGCGCTCCATGCGCGTGCTCGATGGTGCGGTGATGGTGTACGACTCGGTGGGCGGCGTGCAGCCGCAGTCCGAGACCGTCTGGCGCCAGGCCAACAAGTACAAGGTGCCGCGCATCGCCTTCGTCAACAAGATGGACCGCATCGGTGCGGACTTCTTCCGCGTGCAGAAGCAGATCGAAGAGCGCCTGAAGGGCAAAGCCGTTCCCATCCAGATTCCGGTGGGTGCGGAAGACCATTTCTCGGGCGTGATCGACCTGGTCAAGATGAAGGCCATCATCTGGGACGAAGCCAGCCAGGGCGTGCTGTTCAAGTATGAGGACATCCCGCTGGAGCTGGAGGACACCGCACGCCACTGGCGCGACCTGATGGTCGAGCAGGCGGCTGAAGCCAATGAGGAACTGCTGGAGAAATATCTCTCCGGCAATCCCCTGACCGAAGACGACATCAAGCGCGGCCTGCGCCTGCGCACGGTGGCCAACGAGATCGTGCCGATGCTGGCCGGCAGCGCCTTCAAGAACAAGGGCGTGCAGGCCATGCTGGATGCGGTGATCGATTACCTGCCCTCGCCCGTCGACGTGCCCGCCATTGCCGGCCATGCCGAGGACGACAGCGAGATCGAGCGCCATCCTTCGGACGAGGAACCGTTCTCGGCGCTGGCTTTCAAGATCATGACCGATCCCTTCGTGGGGCAGCTGACCTTCTTCCGCGTGTATTCCGGCATCGTCAATTCGGGCGACACGGTCTACAACCCGGTCAAGGGCAAGAAGGAACGCCTGGGCCGCATCCTGCAGATGCACGCCAACGAGCGCAAGGAAATCAAGGAAGTGTTCGCGGGCGACATCGCAGCCGCCGTGGGCCTGAAGGATGTGACCACTGGTGACACGCTGTCGGATCCGGAACATCCCATCATCCTGGAGCGCATGATCTTCCCTGAGCCGGTGATCTCGCAGGCGGTGGAACCGAAGACCAAGGCCGACCAGGAAAAGATGGGCATCGCCTTGAATCGCCTGGCGCAGGAGGATCCGTCCTTCCGCGTGCATACCGATGAGGAATCGGGCCAGACCATCATGTCGGGCATGGGCGAGCTGCACCTGGAAATCCTGGTGGACCGGATGAAGCGCGAGTTCAACGTCGAGGCCACGGTCGGCAAGCCGCAGGTGGCTTACCGCGAAGCGATCCGCAAGGGCGTGGAAGATGTGGAAGGCAAGTTCGTCAAGCAGTCCGGCGGACGCGGGCAGTATGGCCATGTGGTGATCAAGCTGGAGCCGCAGCCGGCTGGCAAGGGGTATGAATTCGTCGATGCCATCAAGGGTGGCGTGGTCCCGCGCGAATTCATCCCGGCGGTCGACAAGGGCATCCAGGAGTCGCTGAAGGCGGGCGTGCTGGCGGGTTATCCGGTGGTGGACGTGAAGGCCACGCTGACCTTCGGTTCGTACCACGATGTGGACTCCAACGAGAACGCCTTCCGCATGGCCGGTTCCATGGCATTCAAGGAAGCGATGAAGCGTGCCGGTCCGATGCTGCTGGAGCCGATGATGCAGGTCGAGGTGGAAACGCCCGAGGAATTCATGGGCAACGTGATGGGCGACCTGTCCTCACGGCGCGGGATGGTGCAGGGCATGGAAGACATGGTGGGCGGCGGCAAGCTGGTGCGTGCTGAAGTCCCGCTGTCGGAAATGTTCGGCTATTCGACCACGCTGCGTTCGCTCTCGCAGGGGCGCGCGACTTACTCGATGGAGTTCAAGCATTATGCCGAGGCGCCAAGGCAGGTGGTGGAGCAGTTGTCGGGGAGCAAGGGCAAGGGTTGATTGGCCCTGCTCGCTGCTGGCTGCTGGCTGCTGGCTGCATGAGGAAGCCGATGCATCTTTGGGTGCATCGGCTTTTTTTAACTTTAGGTAAATAATCCGGAAAGAATCCGCAAAAACAAAAACGCCCCGTTCTTGCGAACGGGGCGTTTTATTTGGCGGAGCGGACGGGGCTCTCCTACACAAGCGCAGGCCGCGGAATCGCTTGCAAGCGATTCCCTTCTCGCCCCGCCGGGAGCCGCGCAGGCGGCTCCCTCCACTCCGCAGGTTTTTGCTGCGCAAAAACAAAAATGCCCCGTTCTTGCGAACGGGGCATTTTATTTGGCGGAGCGGACGGGGCTCGAACCCGCGACCCCCGGCGTGACAGGCCGGTATTCTAACCAACTGAACTACCACTCCTAAAACCGTTTCAGCCGTCGTTGCTTGCTGAAAGATCGCTATTATAGGAGAGACTTTTTGAAAATGCCAGCCCTTTTTAAAAATAATTGCGAAATATTTTACGGCCCGGCATCAAGCCTTGAACTTGCCCTCAAACGCCAGCTTGGACAGCGGCTCACGCGGGCTCGGCACTTCACGTGCCTGCAGGCCTTCCGGCAGGATGGACTTGTCACCCAGCTTGCCCACCACCACCATCGCCTCCACCGAGAACTCGGCCGGGACGTTCAGCTCGGTACGGGCCTTGTCCTTGTCAAAGCCGGCCATGCCGTGCGCATGCCAGCCGGACAGCGACGCCTGCAGCGCCAGATAGCCCCAGGCCGAACCGGTGTCGAAGGAATGGGTCGGCGCAGGCACCGCCTCGGTCGCACCCGGCGGCACCATCACGGTACGCGACAGCACCACGAACAGGGCCGATGCATTGGCGCACCAGGAACGGTTGAATTCATTCAACAGGCCCAGCAGGCTGTCCCAGGCCGGCGTACCACGGCGCGCATAGACGAAGCGCCACGGCTGCGCATTGTAGGCCGAGGGCGCCCAGCGAGCGGCTTCGAGGAAGGTCAGGACGGTTTCTTCGGAGATCTCGGCACCGTTGAAGGCGCGCGGGGACCAGCGGTTCAGGAATTGCGGATCGATGGGATAGTCGGCGTTGCGCGGATTGGCGGACATGCTCTTTTCCTATGAGGATGAGGGTGGATGAATTCAGGCAGCAGGCATCTTAGCAGCGCCGCCTGTTTCCTGCAGAGCCAGCCGCGCAGCCATAAAAAAACCCGCGCACCTTGCGGCGGCGGGTTAAATCCAATTCTCAGGGGTGATGAATTGGAGGGGGAGGAACTTCAGAATAACGATGGCCCTCTCGCGCCTCCAACGTTTTTACACGCTGTAACATCCGTTGCAATTGTGCAGTGGACTGTGGGGAAACTGTCAGGAATGGCGTTTCCCCTGTCGTCCACGGCCGACGCGGCTTTGCGCCGCATCCGGCTCATTTCCCGATACAGAACCGCGAAAAAATCACCCCCAGCAAATCATCCGGCGTGAACTTGCCCGTGATGCTGGACAAGCGCTCCTGCGCCAATCGCAGCTCTTCAGCAAACAAATCCAGCGCGTGCTCACCGGCCTCATTGTCCAGCGCCGCATGCGCCGCTGCATGGGCCAGATGCTCATCGGCCGCCTTCAGCGCCAGCAAATGCCGCTCGCGCGCGAGGTAACGCGATTCCACCGTCTGCTGCCAGCCGGCAATGCGCAGCAACTCGGCGCGCAGCAAGTCCACGCCCTGCCCTTCGGCCGCCGACAGATAGACGTGCGTGGCGTCCGGCATCGGATCCACCGCCGGCTTGTGGCCCGAGCGGTCGATCTTGTTCCAGATGCGGATGATGGGTACGCCCTCGGGGAAGCGCGCGGTAATCTTTTCATCTTCCAGCGTCGGGCCACGGTCCGCATCGAGCATGTGCAGGATCACGTCCGCCTTGGCCACCTCGGCCCAGGTACGCTCGATGCCAATGCGCTCGACTTCGTCCGGACCGCTGCCATCTTCACCAGCTTCGCGGATACCGGCCGTATCGATGATGTTGAGCGGCATGCCTTCGATCTGTATCGTCTGCGTCACCTTGTCGCGCGTGGTGCCGGCGATGGGCGTGACGATGGCCACATCCGATCCGGCCAGTACGTTCAGCAGAGAAGACTTGCCCACGTTGGGCTTGCCGGCCAGCACCGCATTCAAGCCATCACGCAGCAAGGCCCCTTGCGCAGCATGCTTGAACACCTCTTCCAGCGTGCTGCGGATGGTGGCCAGCTGGCCGCGCGCGTCGCTCTGTTTCAGGAAATCGATTTCTTCCTCGGGGAAGTCCAGCGTCGCTTCCACCAGCATGCGCAGGCGCGTGACCTGGTCCACCAGCTCGTGGATCACCTTGGAGAACGCGCCCGAGAGCGACTCGGAGGCCGACTTGGCCGCCGCCTCGGTGGTCGCTTCGATCAGGTCGGCCACCGCCTCGGCCTGGGCCAGGTCGATCTTGTCGTTCAAGAAGGCACGCTGGGTGAATTCGCCCGGCTCGGCCAGACGCAGGCCGATCTCGTGGCCCGCCTGCACACAGCGCGCCAGCAGCATCTGCATCACCACCGGGCCACCGTGGCCCTGCAGTTCCAGCACATCCTCGCCGGTATAGGAATGCGGGGCCGGGAAGTGGATCGCCAGGCCCTGATCGATCGGGCTGCCATCCTCATTGAGGAAGGGCAGATAAGTGGCGTGGCGCGGTGCCAGGCTGTCGCGGCCGCAGACGGCGCGGATCACCGGGCCCAGGTTCTTGCCTGAGATGCGGACCACGCCGATGCCCCCGCGTCCGGGTGCGGTGGCGATGGCGGCAATGGGAGAAGAATCGAAAGTCATCTGCGAATACTTGTTGTTGTGTTGAGGTGAGCCCGCCGCTGCATCCCCCTCGGAGCAACGGCGTAAAGCCATGTTAACCCTGCTTGCGCTCTACGACCGAAAAAAAACCCGTGGATTCCACGGGTTTTTCCTTTGATGGCCTGCAAGAAGCAAATTATTTGGTCTTGCCGCTCTCGATATTGCGGGTGATCACCCATTGCTGCGCGATCGACAGGATGTTGTTCGTCACCCAGTACAGCACCAGGCCGGACGGGAAGAAGAAGAACATGAACGAGAACACCAGCGGCATGAACATCATCACCTTGGCCTGGACCGGATCCGGCGGCGTCGGGTTCAGCTTGGTCTGCAGGAACATCGACGCAGCCATGATGATCGGCAGCAAACCGATGGGCATGTTGAAGTAAGGGATGGTGCCGAACAGGCGGTCCGGGGCGGTCAGGTCATGCACCCAGCCCAGCCAAGGCGCGCCGCGCATTTCCACCGAGGCCAGCAGCACCGAGTACAGCGCGATGAACACCGGGATCTGGATCACGATGGGCAGGCAGCCGCCCAGCGGATTGATCTTCTCGGTCTTGTAGAGCGCCATCATCTCGCGGTTCATGGCCTGCGGATCACCCTTGTGGCGTTCGCGGATGGCTTGCATCTTCGGCGAGACCGCCTTCATCTTGGCCATGCTGCGATAGCTGGCCGCCGACAGCGGGAAGAACACCAGCTTGATCAGCACGGTCAGCAGGATGATGGTCCAGCCCCAGTTGCCCACCAGGTTGTGGATGTGGGTCATCAGCCAGAAGATCGGCTCGGCGATCACGGTCAGGTGGCCGTAGTCGCGCACCAGGTCCAGGCCCGGGGCAATCGCTTGCAGGGTCTTGGAGACGGTGGGACCGGAATACAGCTGGGTATCCATGGTCACGCTGGCGTTCGGGGCCACGCTGCCCAGCGGCAGGATGGAACCGACCGCGTACAGGTTGTCGCCGACCTTCTTGCTGAAGATGTCGCGCTGCGCGTTCTGCGGCGGAATGAAGGCCGAGACGAAGTAGTGCTGCACCATGGCGATCCAGCCGTTGTCCGCCTTGTTGACGTGCTGCTGCTTGCCGTTGGCGATCTTCTCGAAGTCCAGCTTCTCGAAGTGCTCGGTGCTGCTGTAGACGGCAGGACCGGTGAAGGTGCTGTAGAAGTGCGATTCGCCGCCCGGCTTGTTGCCGTCACGCACCAGCTGCAGGTACAGCGAAGGATTGATCGCCGCACCCGTGGTGTTGGTCACGGTGTGCTTGACGTCGATCAGATAGCTGTCGCGCTTGAAGGTGTAGGTCTTGGTCAGCTTCACGCCGCCCTGCTCGGCCACCAGCACCAGCTGCACTTCATTGCCGTTGTCCAGCGAACGGGCGCCGGGCTGTGCGGTGAAGATGGTCTTGTGATTGGGGAAGGGACCGCCGATCAGGCCCGACTCCGCCAGGTACATGTGGCCGGGTTCGGAATCGAACAGCACGACGTTCTTGGTCGGATCGACCACGTCGGGTTGCTTCAGCAGTTCCAGGCGCTTCAGCTCACCGCCCACGGTATCGATGCTGGCCTTGACCAGGTCGGTGGTGATGGTGATGGTTTCGCCCTTGGTGGCGGCAGCCACGTCAGCACCGGGGACCGCGCCAGGTGCCGGTGCCGGCGTGCCAGCCTGCGGCACCGGGGAACCGGTCGGGCTGGCGGTGGGCGCGGCCGGATTGGCGGCGGCTTGCTCCTGAGTCGGGCTGGCCGACGGGAAGAACATCGACTGATGTCCGTTATGGCGCATCCAGCCATCCCACAGCAGCAGCAGGGAGAAGGAGAATACAACCCACAGGACGGTACGTTTGATATCCATATGCGTATTGATGAGTTCAGGAGTGGCTGCAACCGTCAGCGGCCACAGGGGGAGACAGCCGCGCTACCGGAGACGGCAGCGCAGTGGTCGGGGAATCGGGAACGACGGAAGAAGAGGGGCTGTTCGCCTGCGCCTGGGCATGGGCTTGCGCCTCGGCCGAGCCGGGCACGAAGTCCAGGCCACCGGCATGCCAGGGATGGCATTTGCAGAGGCGCTTGCCCGCCAGGACACTGCCCTTGAGCGCGCCATGCAAACGCACCGCCTCGGCGGCGTAGTCGGAACAGCTGGGATAGAAACGGCAATTCTGCCCCAGGAAAGGGCTCACTCCCAGCTTGTAGGCACGCAACAGCAGGAGCAGAGGGGTCTTCATCACTTCCTGTTTTCCTGGCTATTTCCTGGCGAACGCGGGGGCGCTCGGCAGGAAGGCGAACAATTGCATCAGTTCGGCACGCAGCATGGCCTTGACGGACGCACTGCGGGCAGGATCCTTCCTGGTATTGACCGGGCGCGACAGGCGCACGATGCAGTCCACGGCAGGCAGTTCAGCCTGGCGAAACAGCTCGCGCGTGGCCCGCTTGATCGTGTTGCGGGTGACCGCACGCGGTGCCAGCCGCTTGGCCGCCACCACGCCCAGACGGGCTTGCGGCAGGCTGTTGCGGCGTGCGTACAACACGAAATGCTCGGTACGATACACGGGGCGCAAACGAAAAACGGATGAAAACTCATCCGTTTTAACGATTCGCCGATCGCGTGGGAAGTCGCCTGCTTGACGTGCTGGAAGCGGTGTACGGACGTCCGTCACACGAAACGGCAGCGCAAAGCCCCGGCTTAAACTGCAGCCAGACGCTTGCGGCCCTTGGCGCGACGGGCGTTGATCACGGCACGGCCGCCACGGGTTGCCATACGGGCACGGAAACCATGGGTACGCTTGCGACGCACGACGGAAGGTTGGTAAGTACGTTTCATGTTGGACTCGCTAAGTTGGGCTGCCTTGGAGCAAACAGCAAAAATAAATCGGAATTCTGGAACCGCTTTCGGTGTGCCTGTTCCGCATCACCGATGCCCTGCCGCCTGTCTGAGCCGGCAGCCCCTGCATCGCTGACACCATTAACTCTGTTGGCCTCTGCCGCCTCCCGGTGTGATCACTGGGTAATCGACCGGTGGACAACTGAAACAGCACTGCGTCGGCACCGCGCGCAATTCTTCAGATGGTGAACCCTGAATTAGACTGCATTTTCCACTTCGCTGTCAATGACTTATGCGCTTTTGCGCCCTCCCCGAGCACTCAACGGCCGAGTTCGGGGCCAATGCGTGGCGGAATTGCCGCATCTGGCCAGAATCGCCCCTTCCCTGCCGCCAGCCGGCCGGCAAAAAGCCGATATGAAGTTGCTTGCAGGACATCACCCCGAATTCAGCCCAAGCCTTCAGCTGATACGTTCAACGCATGAAGAAAACGCAGGCACGCCATGCGCCCCACGCATGAACAAATCCGTAAATCATCTAAAGCATTTTTTCAGCAGGGCTGGACACCGGTGCGCCTGACTTGCCCACGGGAGGCGGATGAGGCAGATCAGCAACATTGAGACACCGCAATCGTCCTGTTACAAAAAAGATGCGTCATGAAAGCTGCACCCTGCAATATGACAAACATGCCTGGCACGATTCCAGCTATAAGGGGAGATGAAGCAAAGAGACCGGCAAGCAGGCAGGAACGAATTGCACCGGCAGGAGGAGATCGGCAGCATCGCCAGGCACCAGCCGCGCTGGCCTGCGCAACCGCCCGACAGGCATTGTCCGCCTGTTCCCTCCCGCCGGCTATCAGGGTTTTCACGATGGCGCGCTGCGCGAAAATAGCGCACCGTGTGGTCAACCGCTGAAGCAATCCGCACATTGAAAGAGCATGATGTGAATGAAGCTGCGAATGTCCCTGCGCACGCAATGGGATAAACGCTTCGCCCCAATGCGCGGGAAAATGCAAAGAAAATCCAGCGCTTGCTGAATGAAGCTGCACTATAGGGATCACCAAGCAGAAGCAAAAAAAGGAATAGAATGAACTGCAGGATCTGAAAAGATCTTCGCATCACGTTGTAGAAGCTACGGCTTTCAAAGAACACACCGGCAATGACGCAATACAGAGTCACCGACGCGTTCTTCGATAACCGCAGATGGCAAGTCCAGACATATGAATCTGTTTCGTACTTTTTTGAGAGCGACGGAGGTGGTATGGATATCTACAGCAGCTTTGCAAGCCGGTTCGACAAGACCAGAGAAGAAGAATTATCGCTTGAAGAGTATCTGAATCTTTGCAAGAACGACCCGGCAGTCTATGCATCGGCTGCCGAACGGATGCTGATGGCCATCGGCGAACCGGAGAAGGTCGACACCCGGGAAGATCCGCGCCTCTCGCGCATCTTCGCCAACAAGGTCATCAAGGTCTATCCCGCCTTCAAGGAGTTCTACGGCGCGGAAGAAGTGATCGAGCAGGTGGTCTCGTATTTCCGCCATGCCGCGCAAGGCCTGGAAGAAAAGAAGCAGATCCTTTATCTGCTGGGTCCGGTCGGTGGCGGCAAGTCCTCCATTGCCGAACGCCTGAAGCAGTTGATGGAGCAGGTGCCCTTCTATTCCATCAAGGGTTCGCCGGTCAATGAATCCCCGCTGGGCCTGTTCGATTACGACGAAGACGGTCCCATCCTCGAAGAGCAATACGGCATCCCGCGCCGCTATCTCAAACCCATCCTGAGCCCCTGGGCAGTCAAGCGCCTGCACGAGTACAACGGCGACATCCGTCAGTTCCGTGTGGTCAAGCGCTATCCGTCCATCCTGCGCCAGATCGGCATTTCCAAGACCGAGCCGGGCGATGAAAACAACCAGGATATTTCCACCCTGGTCGGCAAGGTCGACATCCGCAAGCTGGAACAATATTCGCAGGACGATGCCGACGCCTACAGCTACTCGGGCGGCCTGTGCCTGTCCAACCAGGGCCTGCTGGAATTCGTGGAAATGTTCAAGGCCCCCATCAAGGTGCTGCACCCGCTGTTGACGGCCACGCAGGAAGGCAACTTCAAGGGTACCGAAGGTTTCGGCGCGATCCCCTTCGATGGCGTCATCCTGGCCCACTCCAACGAATCGGAATGGAAGGCCTTCCGCAACAACAAGAACAATGAAGCGCTGCTGGACCGCATCTTCATCGTCAAGGTGCCGTATTGCCTGCGCGTCTCCGAAGAAATCAAGATCTACGAAAAGCTGATCCGCAGCTCTTCGCTGGGCAAGGCCACTTGCGCGCCCGGCACGCTGAAGATGATGGCGCAGTTCTCGGTGCTGACACGCCTGAAGGAACCGGAAAATTCCAGCCTCTTCTCCAAGATGCAGGTCTACGACGGCGAGAACCTCAAGGACACCGACCCCAAGGCCAAGTCCTACCAGGAGTATCGCGACTATGCCGGTGTGGATGAAGGCATGAACGGCATCTCCACGCGCTTCGCCTTCAAGATTCTGTCGCGGGTGTTCAACTTTGATACCACCGAGGTAGCGGCCAATCCGGTGCACCTGATGTACGTGCTGGAACAGCAGATCGAACGCGAACAATTCCCGCAGGAGACCGAGCAGAAATATCTCTCCTTCGTGAAGGACACGCTGGCCTCGCGCTACGCCGAATTCATCGGCAAGGAAATCCAGACCGCCTACTTGGAGTCGTATTCGGAATATGGCCAGAACGTCTTCGACCGTTACGTGACCTATGCCGACTTCTGGATCCAGGATCAGGAATACCGCGATCACGATACCGGCGAGAGCTTCGACCGTGCGGCCCTGAATGCGGAACTGGAAAAGATCGAGAAGCCGGCCGGCATCAGCAACCCCAAGGACTTCCGCAACGAGATCGTCAACTTCGTGCTGCGTGCGCGGGTCAACAACGGCGGCAAGAATCCGCTGTGGACCAGTTACGAAAAACTGCGCGTGGTGATCGAGAAGAAGATGTTCTCCAACACCGAAGACCTGCTGCCGGTGATTTCCTTCAACGCCAAGGGCTCCACCGAGGAAATGCAGAAACACGAAGACTTCGTCAATCGCATGGTCAGCAAGGGATACACGCCCAAGCAGGTGCGCCTGCTGTGCGAATGGTACCTGCGCGTGCGCAAGTCCTCGTAAGCGCCGCTGTTGCGCATCGCCCGCGGTATGCGTGGCGATGCGCGCGGCGACCCTTCGGCGCCGTGCGCCTGGCGCACCGCCGACCACTAGCAGGAGAACCGAGTGCTGCATCAGATCATCGACCGCAGGCTGGCTGGCAAGAACAAGAGCATCGCCAACAGGGAGCGCTTCCTGCGGCGCTTCAAGGGGCATATCCAACGTTCGGTGGCGGACGCCGTGCGCGACCGCAGCATCACCGATCTCGAAAAATCGAAGAGCATCAGCATCCCGCGCAAGGATGTCTCGGAGCCCTTCTTCCATCACGGCAAGGGCGGCAAGCGCGAAGCCGTGCACCCGGGCAACCAGGATTACTTGCAGGGTGACCGCATCCCGCGCCAGAACGGCGGCAGCGGCGGCGGTGGCGGCAGCAGTGCCAGCAACGACGGCGAAGGCCAGGACGATTTCACCTTCGAACTGACCCGCGAAGAATTCATGCATTACTTCTTCGAGGACCTGGAACTGCCGCGCCTGGTGGAAACCAACCTGCTGCAGGTACCGAACTGGAAGAACCAGCGCGCCGGTTATTCGGTCGACGGTTCGCCCAACAACATCGACGTGGTGCGTTCGCTGCGTTCCTCGCTGGGCCGCCGCATCGCCCTCGGTGGACCGCTGCAGCGCCAGCTCGACGTGGCCGAGGAAACGCTGGCCGAGATGAAGCGCAAACCCGAGGAGCACAGCGCCGACATCCCGCTGCTGGAAGAGGAAGTGAAGCATTTGCGCGCCCGCATCCTGCGCATCCCCTTCATCGACCCCTTCGACCTGCGCTATGTGAACCGAGTTCGCCAGCCGCAACCCTCCAGCCGCGCCGTGATGTTCTGCGTGATGGACGTATCGGGTTCGATGGATGAGCAGCGCAAGGATCTGTCGAAGCGCTTCTTCATCCTGCTGTATCTGTTCCTCACGCGCAATTACGAACACATCGAAGTGGTCTTCATCCGCCATCACACGAGGGCCGATGAAGTCGATGAGAACACCTTCTTCCATTCGCAGGAAAGCGGCGGCACGGTGGTCTCCAGCGCGCTGGAGCTGATGCATGACATCATCACCAAACGCTACTCGCCCAGCGAGTGGAACATCTATGGTGCTCAAGCCTCGGATGGCGACAACTGGAACGACGATTCTCCCAAATGCCGCGAACTGCTGGAGTCATCCATCCTGCCGCTGACGCGCTACTTCGCCTACATCCAGGTGGCCGAGCCGGAACAGAACCTGTGGACCGAGTACATGCAGCTGATCGAATCGCATCCGCACTTCGCCATGAAGAAGGTGCAATCGGCCGCCGAGATCTACCCGGTCTTCCGCGAACTCTTTGAAAAGCAGGTGCACGCATGAACAGCCGCTTCAAGCATGACCCGCTGCCTTGCCCCTCGGATTGGAGCTTTGATCTCATCGAGCGCTACAACGAGGAAATCGCACGCGTGGCCAAGGGGTACGAGCTGGACATCTATCCCATCCAGCTGGAGATCATCTCGGCCGAGCAGATGATGGATGCCTATGCCTCGCACGGCATGCCGGTCAACTATCGCCACTGGTCCTACGGCAAGCATTTCATGCTGACCGAACGCGATTACAAGCGCGGGCAGATGGGCTTGGCCTATGAGATCGTGATCAACTCCGATCCCTGCATCGCCTACCTGATGGAAGAGAACACGATGACCATGCAGGCCCTGGTCATCGCGCACGCGGCCTATGGCCACAACTCCTTCTTCAAGGGCAATTACCTGTTCCAGTTGTGGACCGATGCCAGCGCCATCATCGATTACCTGGTGTATGCGCGCAATTACATCGCCGAGTGCGAAGAGCGGCACGGCTTCGAGCGCGTGGAAGAATTGCTGGACTCCTGCCACGCGCTGATGAACTACGGCGTGGACCGCTACAAGCGTCCGCAACGCCTGTCGCTGGCGCAGGAGAAAGCACGCCAGCGCGAGCGCGAGGCCTACATGCAGTCGCAGGTCAACGAACTGTGGCGCACCCTGCCGGCCAAGAAGGAAACGGCCGCGGCAGCCGTGGAAGGGCGCTTCCCGTCCGAACCACAGGAGAACCTGCTGTATTTCGCCGAGAAGAATGCGCCCCTGCTGGAGCCCTGGGAACGCGAGGTGATCCGTATCGTGCGCAAGGTCGGGCAGTATTTCTATCCCCAGCGCCAGACCCAGGTAATGAACGAAGGCTGGGCTACCTTCTGGCATTACACGCTGTTGAATACGCTGTATGAACAGGGCCGCCTGACCGATGGCTTCATGATGGAATTCCTGCATTCGCACAGCAATGTGGTGTTCCAGCCGCCCATCACCAAACCGTATTACAACGGCATCAATCCGTATGCACTGGGCTTCTCGATGATGAGCGACATCCGCCGCATCTGCGAGAACCCTACCAATGAAGACCGCGAGTGGTTCCCCGACATCGCCGGGCGCAACTGGCTCGATACCTTGCAGTACGTGATGCGCAACTACAAGGACGAGAGTTTCATCGCTCAATATCTCTCGCCCAAGCTCATGCGCGACATGCGCATGTTTGCCGTGCTCGATGACGAGGCGCGCAGCGAGATCGAGGTCTCGGCCATCCACAACGAACGCGGCTTCCAGTACGTGCGCCAGGCGCTGTCCCGGCAGTACGACATCAACCACCGCGAACCCAACATCCAGGTCTGGTCGGTCAACACGCGCGGCAACCGCAGCCTGACGCTGCGCCACTTCCGCAGTGACGGCCGCTCGCTGGGCGACAGCACCAACGAGGTGCTGCGCCACATGGCGCGGCTGTGGCAGTTCGACGTCTATCTGGAAAGCGTGGACGACAACGGCTACATCGTGCAGCGCTATGAATGCGTGGCCGAGAACCGGTATGCTCTGCGTTCGTGAGTGACCGCTGCCAGGAGTGACCATGCCCGCCGCCCCCGCTACCCCGCGCCCGCCGATCTCGGCCCAAACCATCCCGCTGTTTCCGCTGGCCAGCACGCTCTTCCCGGAAGGGCGGCTGCCGCTGCAGATCTTCGAGGTGCGTTATCTGGACATGATTGGCAAGTGCATCGCCGAGGGCAGCAGCTTCGGCGTGGTGGCCCTGACGGAAGGATCGGAAGTGCGGCGGCCCGGCCAGAGCGAACGCTTCGTCGGCGTGGGCACGCTGGCGCGCATCCAGGAATGGAGCACGCCCTCCCCCGGCCTCATGCGCATCGCCTGCCTGGGCAGCGAGCGTTTCCGCATCGTGCAGGCCGAGCAGCAGAAACATGGACTATGGACGGCGCAGGTGGAGATGATGGAAGCGGACCGTGCCGTGACGATCCCCGAGGAGTTGCGCAATACCTCGCAGGCGCTGGACAACCTGCTGCAATCGGTCCTGCGCCAGGGCCTGCCGGACAGTGAAGTGCCCATCGCCGCACCTTACCGGCTGGACGATTGCGGCTGGGTGGCCAACCGCTGGGCCGAGATGATGCCCATCTCCGTCAACCTCAAGCAGAGCCTGCTGGCGCTGGACAATCCCCTGTTGCGGCTGGAGCTGGTGCAGGATGCACTGGATGATTTGGGCTGGCTGAAATAGTTAGTTATTCCCCTATTGCAACTAACTATCCCGTTTCAGATTTCCTGATATTTATACTTCCCCATCACGGCGCCACGCCGCTGATCCCCGCCTCGGCCAGCAGCGCCGACATCCCCGACCAGAAGATCTGGATCCCGATACAGAGCAGGATGAACGCCGACAGGCGCAGCACCACCATGGTGCCCAGTCGCCCCATCAGCAGCACCAGCTTGTGCGCATAGTTGTAGCAAAGGAAGATCACCAGCGCCGTGAGCGCCGCGCCCAGCGCGGCACTGCCGACCGAGATCACCCAGTCCAGCAGGCGGGTCGGCGTATTGGCCCCCAGCGTGATGGACGCGGCGATGGTGCCGGGGCCGACGGTCAGGGGAAAGCTCATGGGATAGAAGCTGCGCGCCTTGATTTCATCGTCGGGCAGGTCTTCGTCATAGGTCTTGGCCACTTGGGTGGGGATGGAGCTGTCCTGGCTGTTGTCGTTGAGGAGTTTCCAGCCCGAGACCGCCACCAGCAGGCCGCCGCCCACGCGCACGATGGGCAGCGAGATGCCGAAGAAGGTCAGCACGTGCGAACCGATGAAGATCGCCGCCACCAGCATGAACCAGCAATTGATGGCGACCTGGCGCGCGATGCGCTTTTCGGTGCTGCGGCTGACGTTGCCCAGCAGGTTGGCGAAGACCGGCGCGATGCCCAGGGGATTGAGGATGGGCAAGAGCGTGACCGGGATCAGGACGACCGCCTTGAGGAAAAGGATGAACATGGCGCAATCAGAAATAAACGGCGAATAATCGGCATTGAAGGTTGACCCGGCAGCGTAGCTGAAAGCCGCTACGCTGCCAACCACGGCCGCATCTGCCGTTGCGCGGTTGTGCCCTCTTCTCTCAGGCGGCCCGCAACCGCATGCCGCGCACCCGCGTGAAGAGCAGCACCGCGATACCCAGGTTCAGCAGGTTCCAGGCGATGCCATTGGCGAAGGCCGCGTGATAGCTGCCGGTGAGATCGAAGATCTTGCCGGACATCCAGCCGCCCAGCGCCATGCCGAACATGGTGGCCATGATGACCGCGCCCACGCGCTGACCCGCTTCGGCAGCGGGGAAGTATTCGCGCACGATGATGGCGTAGGACGGCACGATGCCGCCCTGGAACAGCCCGAACAGGGCCGAGATGAGATAGAGCGAGGCCAGGCTGTCGAAGGGGATGAACAGCAGCAGCGACAGGCCCTGCAGGGCCGAGCCCAGCAGCAGCGTGCGCAGGCCGCCGATGCGGTCGCAGATGGCCCCGGAGACCAGGCGGCTGACCACGCCACAGGCCAGCATCAGCGAGAGCATCTGGGCACCGCGTGCCGGGCCGTAGCCGAGGTCGCCGCAGTAGGCCACGATGTGGACCTGGGGCATGGCCATGGCCACGCAACAGGCGACACCGGCCACGCACAGCAGCAGCTGGGCGGAGCCCGGTGCCAGGCCGAAGGGGCGCGGGCCGCCGCCGGCGCGGGGCGTCGCTGCACTGCTGTCCTGCACCGGCGGGCGGGCGCGCATGAGCAGGGCCAGCGGGCACATGACCAAGATGCAGATCAGGCCCAGACCGCGATAGGTTTCCTGCCAGCCGTAGTTGTCGACGAAATGCTGGACGATGGGCGGCCAGATTGCGCCGCCCAGGTAGTTGCCGCTGGCGCAGACCGCCACGGCGATGCCGCGCCGCTTGCGGAACCACAGCGAGGTATCGGCCACCAGCGGAGAAAAGGTGGCGGAGGTCCCGAGCAGGCCGATGAGGATGCAATGCACGGCCATGAAGGTCCAGATGTCATGGGCCCAGGAAGCGGCGATGAAACCGCCGCCCAGGCACAGCCCGCCCAGCATCATCGGCCGGATGATGCCGGAGCGGTCGGCCATGCGGCCCATGAGCAGGCCACCGACGCCCACGCCCAGCATGGTGAGGGTATAGGGCATCGAGGCCAGGCCCCGGTCGACGTAGTAATGCGCCTGCACGTAGGGCAGCACCACTGCAATCACGTACATGCCGCTGGCACCCACGACCATCAGGATCATGGTGATGCAGAGGCGCATTACGGCGTAGGGGGAGTCGACCTGGTGGGGGTCGGGGGGTGCGGGGCTTGCGGGGGAGGATGGGGGCATGGGGGTCTCCTGATCA
This sequence comes from Herbaspirillum sp. 1173, assembly GCF_031455335.1. Classification (NCBI taxonomy): domain Bacteria; kingdom Pseudomonadati; phylum Pseudomonadota; class Betaproteobacteria; order Burkholderiales; family Oxalobacteraceae; genus Herbaspirillum; species Herbaspirillum sp. 1173. Next base: position 97,376 of record NZ_JAVDSP010000009.1, read on the forward strand.
TTTTTTTAATGGGGCGCTGCAACGCCCGCTTGTTCTCTGTTGGCAATTTTTCTTGGCTGACTGCTGGCGATGAGCTTGGTCCGATCAGCCTTGTTTCTCATCTTTTTTATAGGGATAGTAATCGAGGCAGATGCCCAGGCTTGCTTCGGCAAGGCGTCCCATCAAGCGATTTCACCGATGTCTCTGCGAGCGAAAGGCAGAAGCTTTACCAAATGCCGATCGTCATGGCTCGTTGACCATTCCCGGCCTATCGTGACAGCAAGCCACAGTAGCGGAATCACTGCCATCGAAAACAGGAGCACTGGCTGACCGTGTACCTGTGTCTTGGTGTTGCTCACATTTGGCCGCTGGTGATTTCATGGATCATCTTTAAATCGCGGGATGGAGCCAAAATCCGCGAGCAACTTCTCCTTCAATTGGTTTGCCTTTTCCATATCCGCGTCACCCATTTTTCCTGCCAGCATCTTTAAATTCGATGCGAGAAATTGTTTTAGCTCTGCTTTTTCTTCATGACTTTCCGCGACAGAGAACCATGCGTAGGACAGTGGTAGATTCTTGATCGGAGAGCCTTCGCCGTAAGCGAACGCAAGGTCAACTTCAGCTAAACGGAAGCCTTTTTGTGCTGCACCAAGGAAAAACGGAACAGCTTCCTGGATGCTGCGCTCTTTGCGAAGAATGACACCAAGAATATGGATTGCGGGCGGATATCCACTCTCGGCCGACTTGGCTTCCAGCTTGACGCCTTCATCACTATCTTTTCTTCCGCATTGCCCCGTCAAAAGCTGAGTGCCCAACAAATATTGGGCCTTGGGATTCCCTTGCTGAACTTCTGCCTCCAGCAACTTTTGTGAGGCGTCGCTGCAATCGCGGGGGAGTTGCGCATGAGCGCAGTTCGACAGGAATAACAGTAGAAAAAAAAATGCCGGGTAAATTTTCATTTTGAATTTTCGTGATTGCTTGAATTCTTGGTTCCGGATAAATGGGATGTCTGCTTCTGGCCGGAAGCGGTCCTTGATGACTACGGCATTCGAATCAGGTATCTCGTTCAGCTTCAAGTACAGCGACATTAATCAAATCATCGGAACCGACCCAGAGCGTCCCAAATTTTCACTCAAGCAGGCATGCTCCGAAACAGTCAGTCGCCCAGCGACGCAGGTTTATAACGCACGTTGAATTCCTTGAAAATGCCATCTTCACCGATTCGTTCAAAGTTATCTTCATAGTAAGATTTTGCCCACTCAATGAACTCTTCCGCGTCCATTTGCACCATATCTAACAACCAGTCGGAGCCATCATCAATGCCGACAGGAAGTAACGCGGTTCCGGTTTCCCAAGATTTACCGTCTGTACTCCAACAGCAAAACGTAACGAGCTCAGATTCGATGGCCTCGTCCTGTATCAAACGTAGGAATTCTTGCGGCATACCCTCGTAAATCCCTGGCCAGATTCCGTATTCATCGCGCGCATATGGGCTGACTTCTGATTCGTGGTCAAAGCCTTTGAGCACAACTTTTCCGTCAACGCTAAAGAGCGCAATAACATGGTCTCCCGCACCATTGTCGTATTTAGCCATTGCAATCCCGTCCGACCAGTACTGTTCATACCAGAAGGATCTTAGCCAATCTTCGGAAGTTATCAGGGCATCGCACTGAGCTGCGCATTGCCACGTCATTTGGAGTTGAGACGGCGAGAGTTTTGGAATTTTCATTTTATTAATATTTTTAAAATCTTTTTTAAGCATTGATTTTGGTCCGCTTGTGGCCGATTGCGGCCGTTCTCTTGCCGTCCAATTCGCAACCAAACAATATCTATAATTTTGAAATCTCCGCCATCACCTCACTGTGCCACATGGTATTGACGTTTGCGGCGGCGGCATCTATTCCTTCAATTTCAGTTAAACAAGAGGACATCGTTTCGCTTCGAAGATGCTCTTGGAAGACACAGAGGCATTCTGCAAACTGGTGCACTGTCGAATTGATAAAAACCCGTAAGTTATGCGCATCATGATTAAAGTAGACGACCTGTCGCGAGTCCTCGTCTATCGCAATGATGTCACCTGCCCCATTGTTTCCAATGGGAAGGTAATGGGGGGGTAATGCGAAGGTTTCGATACTTTGAGCAATTTGCGACGGAGAATATGCGGAAAAACTTAGAAACGGTGACGCATCGCACGGCAAACCATGTCGTTCAAGGAAGGCGCTATCCTCTTCAGCCAAGCAAGAGAGAAGATTTTTATCAAACTCGACAAACCTGTCCAAATTTAATTCCAGCCCAGGAGGAATAGAAGGTAAAGCCCCGATAAAACGCGTTTTAAAATCAAAGCTTTTCATAGTAGTCATAAGTAGTTAAGTACCTGAAGTAGCGTTGTTGATTGCGGGAGGCTCTACATCAATACCATTTTCAATGCCTGCTACTGGCCGTGTCCGGCTATACTTTCAGAACTCAAAATTCGCAATATTCCAGCTTAATTCCGTGCAGTTCAAGGTAAATGCCGTGTTCCGTATCCCATTGTGGAGAGATGTAAAAACATGAACTCAGTGCTTGCATGTCTTCGTCCCGAATGACGACAATATCTCTCACTACAAGATATGGCAGCAGTTCATCTTTATTTAAATTTTCTGGAACGTCGCAGGAAGCTAGCCATCCAGAATGCGCATCGAAACCCCGATAGTGTTCATAGACTTTATCCAATAGTTTATCGGGATGTGCTTGCATAAATGAGACTAATCTTTCAGCTTCATTAACCATCTGCAAATCTGGCTCGCCAATATCCGGACGAAGTTCGACGGCAAATAAACCTAATACGCTCGAAATTAAAACTGGGTGGACCCAAAAATCGAAAGCGTACGGCCCTCGCGGTGCTTTCTTAAATTCGGATAGTTGAAAAATTATTGGCATGTGCTTTATCTATTGAAAGTCCGCTTTTGGCCGTATTGAGACTTCATGGAATCAGGTCTACCGTTTCGCCAATCTTCAAAAGCTCGCCATCTTTACGCTCGAGCAATTCAAAGGAAAATACGGTCAAATCTGGTGAGCCGTCTGGTCGTAGTGCGCGTGGTTGTAAAAATTGGCACTTGATACGAACGCCGGCCAGACGCGAATCCGGCCCTACTCTGAAGTCACCTTTGTCTACTTGACGCGCCAACACATATGGAGCATTGCCAGTCGATAGATATTCCAATTTGAATCGCATATCTGATTCCTTATTGAACGGCATCCTCTGGCCAATAGAAGACATCATATTCCACGCCTTTAGCAAGTCTTTTCGCACTGGGAGCCTATGCCGCCGAACGTTGCGAGAGAACAAAAAACATTTCCTCTTCATTCTCGTCAAATGCCGCATCATGTCGGAATCCGACTAATCGCTCTGCCAGCATAATCGGGACATCAAAGACATAGTCGACATCCGTACGGCCATCCTGTAGCTGCAGCATCTCCGCGCGTACCTCATCAAAAAAGACAGGCGGATTGCCCATCACATCAAGGCTCATGACCCCATCTTCTGCGTCGTGAGCAATAAACCATTGCTCTTTTCCATTTTCCCAGCAAGCTGCCGTGCTGACCATTGCATGCTCTTCTATCTGACATGCGACGATCTTCGTGCTTGCGGAGAGCATACGCAGAAATTCCGGTTTCAATGCCGAAGGACTGGGGGTGTCAAACCATACGACGTACCATCCAGTTGGCAGCGCAATTCCCGCGCGAGCGGTTTCTGTGAATGACTGACGTTGATTGGTCTCAGCTAAACCCAATGCACTAAGCACAATCTCTTTCTTATCGGACGGAGTGGCTAACCAAGAGATAGAAAAACCCATTAATTTCCTTCATTTAATGTAAGCAGTTACATATCTAGGCCGCTAGCTGGAATCAATTTGGGCAAAGCGACGACGAACTGGGCAGGACGAAGCCTCAAAAGTCTGTCCCGGGCCGATTGCGAACTTTGATTCAATCATCGTCACCATACTCATGTGCATCAGAATCCATGACTTGATGGAATTCGGCTAGAGACTGGTAGGTGATAACTGACGGGTATTCTGCTGGATTATTATGCGGGCCGGTTGCCCAGTCGAGATGGACAACTACCATTGCTCCATCGCAACAAAGGACCAATACATCATCGTTGTCCACTCGACGGCCAACGACTTCAATATCATTCCCCCAGAGGGGATGGCCTTCTGCAAGCTCTCGTTCCAGTTGGAGCTGAAGAGCAGGTACGTCTCGAGGATGGGTCAACGGCCTCCATGGCATCCTCCATACAATGTTATCGATTGTCTTTGTCAAAAATGATAGAAATCGTATGACTGCTTCTGGCCGGTAGCAGACATAGCTGCCTGTAAATACGGACCTAATCGCACATAACGTCAGTAGCGACAATTACCCAATGCGTTGCCGGTCTATCTATCTCAAAGCTAGAAATGCACGGTCCACCATCAGAGAATTCAATCCCGATTCCTCCTGCGTATAGACGTGAGACATGAACGTTCCAAGCTTCTCTCCTCGCAAGAACAATAGCGGCTCCCGCTACCTGAACTGCTGCAAAGTGCCCATGCTCATCATAACTTCCAGTGTCTACACTACGGATTGTTTCCGCAGTATGCGAAATTACGTACTCATAGGACTGATAATTGTCTCCACATAGCATTTCGAGCGCCAGACGAGAGGCAAGCGCCGGTTCATGATTTGTGGCAAGAACATGTATTTCGGCCTCTATCCGCTGGCGCTCAGAGGAAACGCAGGCATTTGGATATCCTTGAAATCTGTCATTAAAGGGGGCTGGTTTTAATGGGAAATTCTGTGCGTAGGCAGATGAAAAAAGGTTGAGCGCAGACAGAATCAGTATCGTGATGGCAGGGCGATATCTCTTCATTTTTGGCAATCCTGGTTAGCCACGACCATGATGGCCTCATTGCCAACGATGGCTATTTTGCCTTCTTCTGGCGGATTGCAGTCATTCCGGTAGTTTACTAAAAACTGTGACATCACTACTCGTCGCAAAGATGAATGAGTTTCCGCTAAAGGAAAATCCGAACGTGCGAAAGTCACCAGATGCGATATGCAGACAGTCTGGTTGACGACCTTCTACGAAAGGCGATTTATAGGGGCCACAGAAGAATAGATCAGACTCAGGCCAGTTGGGAAAGGCAAACCTCCACCAACCAGGCCAGCCAGCTGTATTCGTTCATCCTTCAGCGGGCCTATGCCTTCACAAGTCAAGGACGATGCAGAATACCAATCGCCATTGATCTCATAGTCGCGCGCGATTTTTTCCCCACGCGTGCAATCAATCACTCCTCTGCCAGCGCTGGATACAACCAAAAGCAATTCTGATCGTTGTGAGAACCCAACTTCGGTTAGACCTCCAACAGCGAATGCTCCCGTCTTTTGCCAACCAGGGGGACAAGCTTGAGATGGAATCTTCGACAACAGCTGAATGAGTCTTGCACGATTGTTTTTTTCGTAGTCGTTCATGACGTGGCGATGCATTTTTCGTTATAGGAGATTCCGCTTTTGGCCGATTTCAGACCATTGAGTGGCGATCATAAGAGTTAGAGATTCTTCCATAAAGCTTCGAAAGTCTCTTTTGAGATAAGCGATGCCTCAAACTGGGTATCGTCATTGATTTCGTGAATTGGAGGAACCGGCAGCTCCCCAAGACGGGTATTTCCTGAAGTCCTGCTACCATCAGCAAAATCGAGGTGACCGCTGCGATACATCTCGATCTTGCGAACCTCGTATCGGTTCTCATCAAGCTCGCTATACAGTTCCACTGGCTCCGATTCGGAACTGTGATGCCACTTCACTTTGATGTAATTCACCAAGCCCCCTGTTGGAGTCGTTTCTCCAGAGCGTCTGCTTCTGGCTGAAAGCGGATCTTATTTAACAGAAAATTTCCTCGATATGGCCATCGGCAATTACTTTTCCTTCCCACATCTTGATGTTTTTCCCGACAACTAGCCGGGGTTTCACCAACGATCGATCAAGGAACTTGATCGCGACCCGATGCTGAGTCCCTGGAGCCAATATTTCGTCTTCAGCCAGTAGCCAACGGCAATCGAAATATTCGGCATCGATCGATAACAAGCAACCGTAGCCGTGAGATTCATAAGATCGGATAGTTTGGCGTCGATCGCCATCCTCCGTCCTTACAAGATGAAGACGTACTATCACGTCGGGAGCAGGAATTGGCTTATCCATTTTGTGCCAATCATATAGCACGTTGAGAACCAGGCAGCCGTTCCCGGCCGAGGGCGGACTTCCTCAAAACATATACAAAGAGATGCGATCACCCCATCTGCAACCTGACCATCTGTTTCTCGAGCGACGTAAGTATCAAGTCAACAATGTGATCGACGCCTTTGGATGCCCTTATCTGTGCCACGGCATCAGTTATTTCTTGAACATGCGGTGAGATATATGCCGCACTACTCAAATGAGATCGGATCGAATCAAGTACTGCGACGCGGATATCATAATTTACGGATTTGAGTAGTTGGAGCAAAACTAAAATCGCGTTGTAACTCTGGATATCGCCGAGAGTCTCGGCGCATCGACTACCCCACTTTTCGGGCTTGCCGAGGCACGAGGTAGAAAGAGCACTCCAATCGCTATCGGTAAATCTGCTCAACATCAATCCCGCCTGCGATATTCCCTCATCTGACCAATAGTCAGACGAGAAGTCGCGACCAAGATATTCATCGTAAAGTTCGTACATTTCAGATTCTCGCGGGTCCAGGAACGCTCGCTTGTTCCGAACGCCAAACCATGAGTATTTCCATCCACAACACCTAGCCGGAATTCGTGGGACAGTTTGCGTACAAGGGCCACTTCTGAACGATAGCGGACATCATGGCCCCAATAACAATGAGGATCGCCGATATGGAAACCGCCTATGCTTCTCAGCAAATCATGCGAGCCCCTAGACTGGCATGTGATCGGGATAGCTCCGTTATCTGCCGTTCATCATTAGCTAAAACCGCGGCCAGGAAAGCACGCTTCTGAAAACTTGCGGACGACATCTGGACGTTGAAACGCAAGCATGGAAGCAGCAAGAAAAAAGCCGGCGCTCAACGGCAAGTATTGAGATCTGTATTGCTGATGATCATTCCTTGCTTGCTGCCTACGCTCAGGCTCAATGACATATCCTCGGAACGATAACCAGGTTCATCTTGTTCCAGAACGATATACTGCGCGCCGTTTTTCCAGGCACGCAGAGATCCGTAAACCCTTCCCTTTTTGATGTCTTTCAGATACTCGGCTGTTGCGTCGCTATAGTTCTTGTCGAAGTAGGCTGATGCTGCGGCAACATCCTCTTTTTTCCCGCGCATGATATAGAACGCGGATTCCGCATTGCTACTGTCTTCCGTCGAAGCAAAGACAGCGGCCAAAACGGGAACCTGAACATTCGAAAATTCCATCTGGCAGAGCGGTGCTCCCATCACCATCAAAGACTTTGCACGGGGAAAGCATTTATTGGGTTCAGAATCCGAGTCCTGTACGACAACAGCCTTCTTCGATACGGATAATTGCGCATCAGCCATTTGCCTTACAGTTCTTGGGGTGGCACTTAATTTCTCACAGGCCTCCTGGCCCATCGCCAGTGAGCACACCAATGACAGAGAGAAAAAGACGAGACGGCGAGTTTTCATATGCAGTTGAACTGGAAAAGAGAACGTATGAGAGGATTGACATGTCGGCCAGCATTTTCACCTCGGGAGACCAAACGGGACAATGTAGCAAGCCTGTCGGCGTTTGCTGGCACGGACATATCATCGGCGCGAGAGGGTTCGTTCGGCAAAACGGAAAAGCCTGCTTCTGGTAGATTGCAGCCACACCCGAGCTTGCAGTCGCCTGAGACGCATCATTGTCACGACACAGACATCGACATCGGGTGAATCTGCAACCGCCAATTCCTGGACGTCACCAAACACCTTCAGCGATTCACAAGCAGAACGATGGCAGAAAAGATCATTCCCCAAAATACCAACACGCCTGCCAATCCCATCAACATGAGGATCTGGCTGAGATAACGAAGAGCGGATCGGGCTTGATGGAATCTGTCATTCAACTTTGCCAGGAACAGGATGGCGAGCCCCGAACAAATGGTGAAGAAGATGGTGCCGCGGATACTGGCCGTGACAACCCGATTCCCCTCCTTCAACCACGAGGAATAGGAATGATCCATGAAGCTCACTACTATCAGCCATTGAATCGAGATAACGATGCCCGCAAGGACCAGTCCGATTTTTGTCTTCATTGAAAATGACTAACTTCCCTTGAGCAAGGTCCAATCAAATCCCTCGGCATGGGAAGTGGAAAGCCCACACACCATGAGAAAAGTCGCGAGATCGCGAACGGATCGTTGAGTCATCAATGGATAAAATTTTAGCTGGCTATTGGTTGGGGCAAGCAGAATATACAGCCACTGAAGCATGATGCAATTTGAGAAGCCACCTCACGTTCTTTCCTTGTATTTTCGTCGTCCGCTTTTGGCCGAATAATATCCGTCACTGTTACGCACGTCATTCCAACGGTTCTTCATAGGGAACCTGAATCAGCTTTCCAGAAGAAATACGTGCGAACGCTGTACGTGGGGGCGAATCAAGAAACGCCACAATATCCGGAGAATAGTTGGCGATGGTGTTCACGTCATAAATTTCGTGGTTGGTGCTGTCATCCATATATTCCTGGGTCTCGTCACCCGCCATGAAACACCACCCGCTATCGCCCGGGCGTGAGGTCTCCTCACGGACCATATATCCCACTGGCTTGCCTTCGACAGTGATCCTGTCTGTAGCAATGCATCCTCCTCTGCCAGTTGCGAGAGGCTTGATTTGATCAGCCGTCAGTGCGAACTTCTTTTTTTGTCTATTCATGATTAGCGTCATGGGGTTCAGGGATGTCTGTCTCTGGCCGAGCGCAGACTTTCAGTCCTGTTTCTCTCTGGTCCAAGGTACGCCTTTTCCAGAACGCCAAGCGCACCAGCCTGACGGCAACGAAGCCAGCTCCTGAACGGAAAAATCGATTGCGACGATGCTTTCAAGGCTAACCAGCATAGCATCATCAGCAGACAGACCGCCGTCGACATTCGGGAGGAATTGCCAAGTACCGTCATCTGCATCGTGCGAGACGTAAGTCACAGGATGTGAGCCTTCGACAATACATCGAAGTGTAATGACGGCCACGTTTGGAGGGTCCGCAAACAACCAGGACATAACGGCAACTCCTTGTTATTAATTTGCACGCGCGTCCAACCGAAAGCATTTTATAGTTGCTCTCATGCCATAACCTGCCTCAGCCAATTGCTGACATTATGGCCTAACGAATCTGTCCCGATGTCCTTCGGATCAATATCTGCTCATCACTGAAATGCACGCCTCCTAGCAAGGCAGTCCAACCAGCGCCGCTGAAAACCAATCCGGCATCCCTGCGTTCATCACAACAATGCCGATAAAAGCACCAAGGATACCAAGGCCAAATTCCGCGCCGAATTTGTACGGGTGCTGAGAAATCGTACAAGCTGCGGGGATCCAGAACTGCAATAACGCCCACGCAACCGCTAAAGCACCGATAGCGCTCAACGGTCGGCCTTCTGCCAATTGATAAACGGATCCCCCGACAATATAAAGAAGTCCGCAAATAAGCAAAAGAGACGTCGGACCACCCAAAGCTACTGCTTCGATAAAAAGAAAGAGCGATTTTCTGTGACGCATGGATTCACCTTTCGGATTTCACAAGCTCACATGCAACGATTTCCATGTGCCCCGCTACCAACTCGATACGCCCGAAATCGCCTTCGAGCGTGAGCAGATGGGGAGCGAACTGTATCGCTTCAATCTCACCGAGGCTTGGGCTGCCGTCGGCAGTGCAACGGCCTGCATTGAGCGCGACGGGATGAAAGCTCATCTGCACATCGACATCATGCAAGGCGATGGCGTCGATCCGAACTCTCCGGTCGTCCACAGTAAGGACTTCAAGGCCGGCATACGTCTTCTCTTGCGCCCACTCAATGGAGAGGAGCTCACCCTCCAACAGGTCATGCATGTTCATGCGACACTCCTGAATATCAGGCCTAGCAGACACCCGCACATAAAAAAGCCGCCCGGGCCAGCAAGGCGCGAACGGCGATCAAGAACGAAGACGACGGCCTCAGCCCACGTGATAAAGATGCACCGGCCGAAACCCCAAGCGCTCCTTGTGCTGCGCAATCTTCTGCAGCATCCGCAAGCCTTCCTCATGCCCGGCCACCACCACCCGGCGCACGGCGCTGCGGCCTTCGATGCCGTCCCAGGCTTGCGTGAGTACCCAGTCACCCAGCAGATCCTGCACCAGGTCCACCGTGAAGATGGCGCGCGTCTTGCCGTCGGTGAAGTGCAGGCGCGTGGCCACGGTCACGGGCAGTGCATGGGTGACGTGGTCAGCGGAATCGATCATGGCAAAAGCAGGGCTACGGAACGGCGGGCGTGGATGATAGCAGGACGGCGACGGAATACAAGAACCCGCGGCAAAAGTCCGGAAATGAAACTAACCGTCCGGCATCAGGCCGGACGGCGATTCCGTAAATCATTTACAGGTTCGGCGCCAGCCAGCGCTCCACCTCTTCCTTGGGCACATGGCGGCGTTCCGCCATATCCACGACCTGGTCTTCGCCGATCTTGCCGACCACGAAGTACTTCGACTGCGGATGCGCGAAGTAGAAACCCGACACCGAGGCGCCGGGGAACATGGCGTAAGACTCGGTCAACTGCATGCCGATCTCGTCGCACTGCATGACACGGAAAGCCTCAGCCTTGACGGTGTGCTCCGGGCAAGCCGGATAGCCGGGGGCGGGACGGATGCCGAGATATTTTTCCTTGATGAGATCGGTGCTGCTCAGGTTCTCATCAGCGGCATAGCCCCACAGGTCCTTGCGCACGCGCTCGTGCAGGTATTCGGCAAAGGCTTCGGCCAGGCGGTCGGCCAGGGCCTTGAGCATGATCGACGAGTAATCGTCGTGGGCATCCTCGAAGCGCTTTTCGTATTTCTCGATGCCCAGGCCAGCGGTCACGGCAAACATGCCGATGTAATCCTGCACGCCCGATGCCTTGGGCGCGATGAAGTCCGACAGGCACTGGTTGGGACGCGCCACGCCATCCACCACCGGCTTCTCGGTCTGCTGGCGCAGGCCGTAATAGGTGAAGGCAACCTGGCTGCGGCTGTCGTCGGTGTAGATCTCGATATCGTCGTCGTTGACGGTGTTGGCCGGCAAGAGCGAGATGACGCCATTGGCGGTGAGCCAGCGGCCATCGATGATCTTCTTCAGCATGGCCTGGGCTTCCTGGAAGACCTTGGTCGCCGCTTCGCCCACGACTTCATCGGTGAGGATCGCAGGATAAGGACCGGCCAGGTCCCAGGTCTGGAAGAACGGACCCCAGTCGATGTAGTTGGCCAGCAAACCCAGGTCCACATTCTTGAACAGGCGGCGGCCGATGAACTTGGGCTTGACCGGTGCGAATTCCAGCTTGGTCTTGTTGGCGCGGGCTGCCGCCAGCGACAGCATGGGCGCGGCCTTCTTGCTGGCGTGCTGTTCGCGGATGCGTTCGTAGTCGGCGTTGAGGTCGGCCACGTACTGCGTCTTCTGCTCGTCGGCCAGCAGCGACTGCGCCACCGACACGGCGCGCGAAGCATCCGGCACGTAGACCACCGGGCCTTCGTAGTTGGGGGCGATCTTGACGGCCGTGTGGGCGCGCGAGGTCGTGGCGCCGCCGATCATCAGCGGCATCTTCAGGCCGGCGAAATACGGATCGCGCTGCATTTCCTTGGCGACGTAGGCCATCTCTTCCAGCGACGGGGTGATCAGGCCGGAGAGGCCGATGATGTCGGCCTTCTCTTCCTTGGCCTTGGCCAGGATCTCGGCGCAGGGCACCATCACGCCCATGTTGACGACCTCGAAGTTGTTGCACTGGAGGACGACGGTGACGATGTTCTTGCCGATGTCGTGGACGTCGCCCTTGACGGTGGCAATGACGATCTTGCCCTTGGGCTTGGCGACTTCGCCGGTGGCGATTTCGAGCTGGCGCTTCTCTTCTTCGATGAAGGGGATCAGGTGCGCCACGGCCTGCTTCATCACGCGCGCCGACTTGACCACCTGCGGCAGGAACATCTTGCCCTGGCCGAACAGATCACCGACCACGTTCATGCCATCCATCAGCGGACCTTCAATCACGTGGATGGGGCGGCCGCCATCGGCGGCGACCTGCTGGCGCACCTCTTCGGTGTCTTCCACGATCCACTGCGTGATGCCGTGCACCAGCGCATGCGAGAGGCGCTTGGCCACCGGCAGGTTGCGCCATTCCAGGGTGGCTTCTTCCTTCTTGTCGCCGGCCTTGAGCGTGGCGGCGTATTCGATCATGCGCTCGGTGGCGTCTTCGCGGCGGTTCAGGACCACGTCTTCCACGCGCTCGCGCAGCTCGGCCGGCAGGTCGTCATAGACGCCGATCATGCCGGCATTGACGATGCCCATGGTCATGCCGGCCTTGATGGCGTGATACAGGAACACGGTGTGGATCGCTTCGCGCGCCGGGTCGTTGCCGCGGAAGCTGAAGGAGACGTTGGAGACACCGCCGCTGATCTTGGCGTAGGGCAGGTTCTGGTGGATCCAGCGGGTGGCTTCGATGAAGTCGACCGCGTAGTTGTTGTGTTCCTCGATGCCGGTGGCGACCGCAAAGATGTTGGGGTCGAAGATGATGTCTTCGGGCGGGAAGTCCAGCTTGTCCACCAGCAGGCGATAGGCGCGTTCGCAGATCTCGATCTTGCGGGCGAAGGTATCGGCCTGGCCCACTTCGTCGAAGGCCATGACGATGACGGCCGCCCCATAGCGGCGGCAAAGCTTGGCTTCGCGCAGGAATTTCTCCTCGCCTTCCTTCATCGAGATGGAGTTGACGATGGACTTGCCCTGCACGCACTTCAGGCCCGCTTCGATGACTTCCCACTTGGAGGAGTCGATCATGATGGGCACGCGTGCGATGTCGGGTTCGGAGGCGATCAGGTTGAGGAAGCGCGTCATGGCGGCGACCGAATCGAGCATCGCCTCATCCATGTTGATGTCGATGATCTGCGCGCCGTTCTCGACCTGCTGGCGGGCCACTGCCAGGGCCTCGTCGTACTGCTCGTTCAGGATCAGGCGGGCGAAGGCCTTGGAACCGGTGACGTTGGTGCGCTCGCCGACGTTGACGTAGAGCGACTGGTCATTGATGGTGAAGGGCTCCAGGCCCGACAGGCGCATCTCGTGCGTGGGCTCGGGCAGCTTGCGCGGGGCGATGGTGGCCACCGTCTCGGCAATGGCCTTGATGTGCGGCGGCGTGGTGCCGCAGCAGCCACCGGCGACGTTGACGAAACCGCTCTCGGCGAATTCCTTCAACAGGGCCGAGGTGACGTCCGGGGTTTCATCGAAGCCGGTATCGCTCATCGGATTGGGCAGGCCGGCGTTGGGGTAGATGCAGACGTAGGTGTCGGCGATCTTGGACAGTTCTTCCGCATAGGGGCGCATCAGGGCCGCACCGAGGGCGCAGTTCAGGCCCACGGTCAGCGGGCGCGCATGGCGGATGGAGTTCCAGAAGGCGGTCACGGTCTGGCCCGACAGGATGCGTCCGGAGGCATCGGTGACGGTGCCCGAGATCATGATGGGCAGGCGCTTGCCGCTCTCTTCGAAGAAAGTATCAATGGCGAACAAAGCCGCCTTGCAGTTGAGCGTATCGAAGATGGTCTCGACCAGCAGCACGTCGGCACCGCCTTCGACCAGCGCACGGGTCTGCTCCAGGTAGGCCGCCACCAGCTGATCGAAGGTGACGTTGCGCGCGGCCGGGTCGTTGACGTCCGGTGAGATGGAAGCGGTCTTGGGCGTGGGGCCGAGGGCGCCGGCCACGAAGCGCGGCTTGTCCGGGGTCGAGTACTTGTCGCAGGCCGCACGGGCCAGACGCGCCGATTCCACGTTCATCTCGTAGACCAGATGCGCCATGTGGTAATCGTCCTGGGCCACGCTGGTGGCACCGAAGGTATTGGTCTCGATCAGGTCGGCACCGGCGGCCAGGTATTGCTCGTGGATTTCCTGGATGATGTGCGGCTGGGTCAGCGAGAGCAGCTCGTTGTTGCCCTTGACGAACAGGTCCTTGCCGGGAACGCTGAAGTCGGCGAAACGCTGGCCGCGATAATCCTCTTCGGTCAGCTTGTAGCGCTGGATCATGGTGCCCATCGCACCATCGAGGATGAGGATGCGCTGCGACATCAGGTCGCGCAGCAGCAATTCGGTCTGGCACAGTTCGTTCGGCTTCATCTGGCGTTTTTCTCTGGTAACGGCAACAATGCGAGGCCTGATCCCGCGCGCAAGCGCGCTGCGGATAAAAAAACCGGCCAGAAAAGGACCGGTTCATCAGGCAAAAAGTGAACCCGATTATACGCCAAAGCACCCTCCTCCCGCCTCCCGGCAGGCTTTGCGGGCGGGGCTTGGTTGCAGAATGTTAACTATTTACATCCATGCCCGATCACCCGCCCATCCTCATTCTGACCGCCCTGGAAAATGAACTCGATGCCACCGCCGCCCCGGCGGGGGTGCAGGTGGTCTATTGCGGCGTGGGCAAGGTCAATGCCGCCCTGCATGCGACCCAGGCCATCCTGACCCATCGCCCGCGCGCACTCATCAATTTCGGCACGGCCGGCAAGATCGATCCGGCGCACGACGGGCTGCTGGAAGTGGCGGCCGTCATCCAGCGCGACATGGCGGCCATGCCGCTGGTACCGCGTGGAGTGACGCCATTGATGAACCAGGAGCAACAGCCGGCGCGCCTGGAGTCCGGCTATCCCGGCGTGCTGTGCGGCACCGGCGACAGCTTCGTGACGGCAGCCGACGACTGGCTGCTGGAACAGAAGGTCGATCTGGTGGATATGGAATTGTTTGCCATCGCCCGCGTGTGCCGGCACTTTGGCTTGCCGTGGCGGGCTTTCAAGTTCATCACCGATGGCGCCGATGACGATGCGGCCGAGGACTGGCAGGCGCGCGTGCATCTGGGCGAGGAACTGTTCTGGCGGCATCTGCCGCTGGTGCTCAGACAGTTCGATGGAGAACAGGCGCGTTGATTCGCGCAGGCGTTCAGGCGCGACGGGAGGACTTAGTTCGCGCCTGAACCAAAGTCCTCATGCCTGCCTGAAGGTGGTCGCAGCGCTCAGGCGAAGCGGCCGCCTTCCAGCGGGAATCCCTTCAGGAATTCCGCCGCCGGCAGGCGCTTGCCGCCCGGCTTCTGCAGTTCCGTCAGCAGCAATGCGCCTTCACCGCAAGCCACCACGATGCCAGCCTGGGCATCGGCCGACAGTACCTGTCCCGGCTCGCCCTGCTGCGCCACCTTGACCGGACGCGCCTGCCACAGCTTGACCACGGTATCGCCGAAGCGGCCCGTTGCGCCGGGGAAGGGATTGAAGGCGCGGATGCGGCGGGCCAGCTGCTCGGCACTCTGGGTGAAGTCGAGCGCGGCCTCTTCCTTGGCGATCTTGGCGGCGTAGTTCGCGCCCTCTTCCGGCTGTGGCGTGGCCGGCAGCGTGCCCTGTTCCAGCCTCGCAATCGCTTCCACGATCATCTTGCCGCCCAGCGCGGCCAGCTTGTCATGCAGGGTGCCGGTGGTGTCGTCTTCGGCAATGGGGACGCTTTCGATCAGCATCATGGGGCCGGTGTCGAGGCCCTCTTCCATCTGCATGATGGTGATGCCGGTCTCGGCGTCACCGGCCTCGATGGCGCGATGGATGGGGGCGGCACCGCGCCAGCGCGGCAGCAGCGAGCCGTGGATGTTGATGCAGCCCAGGCGCGGGATGTCGAGCACGCTGCGCGGCAGGATCAGGCCATAGGCAGCCACCACCATCACGTCATGCGGGGTCGATTGCAGCAGGGCGTGGGCTTCCTGTGCCACTTCCGGATATTTGCCGTTCAGGCGCAGCGAGACCGGCTGCGCCACGGGCGTACCGTGCTTGATCGCGCACTGCTTCACGGGTGAGGCCTGCAGCTGCATGCCGCGTCCGGCGGGGCGGTCGGGCTGGGTCAGCACCAGCGTGATCTCGTGACCGGCAGCGTACAGCGCTTCGAGCGCGACGGCGGCGAATTCCGGCGTGCCGGCAAAAATGATCTTCATGAAAAACTCCAGGGGCGGCCGCAGCCGCCAGATTTACAGATTGCGTTTCTTGTGGGGCGCGCGGGCGAAGGCGATATCGTACAGCCAGTTCGGCAGCAGCCGCAGCAGCTTGGCCACCACTCCCATCTGCCACGGGATGACGCGATAGCTCACGCCCTCGGCGATGCTCTCGACGGCACGCTCGGCAAAGCGCTCCACGGGCATCAGGAAAGGCATCGGATAGGTGTTCACGCGGGTCATCGGGGTATCGATGTAGCCCGGCGCAATGGTCACGACCTTGATGCCGGAAGAGCGCAGCTCCACCCGCAGCGATTCGCAATAGCTGATGACGGCCGACTTGGAAGCGCTGTAGGCCCCCGCCCCCGGCAAGCCGCGAATGCCGGCCACGCTGCCGATGCCGACCAGGCGGCAGCGATTGCGCTGCGCGGGCGGCGCGGCCTTCATGCGGGCCACGAAGGGCGTGAAGGTGGCAAAGGTGGCCGTGACGTTGACGGCCAGGATGCGTTCGAAGGCCGGCAGGTCTTCCTGATATTCGGTCAGCGTGCCTTGCGAGATGCCGGCGTTGGCAATGACCACGTCTGCCCCGCCGAACTCGGCCAGGAAGGCTTCGGCGGCGGCGGCCAGGGCCGCATGGTCGGTCACGTCGAGGGCATAGACGCGGTGCCGCTCCGGATGCGGCAGGCTGGCGCGCAAGGCTTCCAGCTCGGCCGTGCGGCGCGCGACCAGGCCGAGGATGGCGCCACGGCGGGCGTAGGCTTGCGCCAGGGCCATGCCGATACCGCTGGAGGCGCCGGTCAGGAACACGCGTTCCTGGGCTGCAACGACGAGAGGGTTGGCCATGCCTGCTCCTGAGGTGAGTTGAAGGTTTAGGTAATTTCTGCTGCCCAAATGACAACGGTCCGCGGCCTTGCGGACGCGGACCGTGTGGAACGGGTGAAGCTTATTTCTTTTTCGCGGGGGTGCTGCCAGCGGCCTTTTCAGCAGCCACCTTGGCCACCAGGTGATCCATCACCTGCAGGGCGGCGGCTTGCTGCATCGATTCCGGCTGGTTGGCAAGGGCCACGCCGACCACGGCCGGCGAGGTCACATAACGGCCATCGATGGCGATCATGGGCACGCCGTCGACCTTGTAGGCTTCCTGCAGCTGGGCCGCGCGGCGGGCCTTGGTCTGCACGCCAAAGGAATTGTACAGGTCGAGGAATTTCTGCTTGTCCAGGCCGATCTTCTCGATGTAGGCCAGGATGGTCTTGTCGGTGTTGATGCGCTGGTTTTCCACGTGGATGGCCTGGAAGATCTTGGGGGTCAGTTCATCGGCCTTGCCCATGGCTTCCAGCGTGTAGTAGAGCTTCTGCTGCGGCACGAAGCTGTCGCGGAAGGCCACCGGCACCTTCTTGAAGCTGATCTTGTCGCCCTGCTTCTTGACCCAGGCCGTCAGCGACGGATCCCAGGCCGCGCAGTGCGGACAGTCGAACCAGAAGAACTCGGTGACTTCGACCTTGTTGCCGGAATCGGTCGGCTGGGCCTGCTCCAGCACACGGTAGTCGCTGCCCACTTGCGGATTGGCCGGCGAGGCCGAAGCGCCAACGCTGGCGGTGAAAGCCAGTACGCCGAAGCTGACCGCAGCCAGCAGCTTTTGATGGAAACGCATGGTATTACCCTCTCTGATGGATAGTCGGTGGGAACGGCCGCTGGCCATTCCACGCCCGTCGTGCCGGTCGGTTATCCCCTGCCGCCGGCATCCACGGTGCGATCTGTTTATTTGGGGATGCGCACGATGGCGGCATCGACCCCGTTATCGGACAGCTTGCTGCGCGTGCGGTTCATCGACTCCGCATGCTCGAAGGGACCGATGCGCACGCGGTAAAGCACGCCACTGTCTGCCGTGCGCTCGGTGACCTTGGCCTCGAAGCCCAGCAGGGCCAGCTTGGCGCGGGCACTTTCGGCATCGGCCTGGTCGCGGAAGGCACCGGTCTGCAGGAAGTAAGTCCACTTGTCGTCGTTGGTGTCGTTCTTGGCGGCCGGGGTCGCAGGCGTGGTGGCCGAGGGCTTGGCGTCAGCCGTCTTGGTCTCCGGCTTGGACGGTGCCGGGGTGGGCTGCGGCGCCGGGGCCACTGGCGGCACCGGTTGCGCGGCGGCCGTATTGGGCGGCACCGGCGTCTGCGACTGCTGCTGGTCGCGCGCTGCTTCGCGGGCGATGTCGCGGTTGCCGTAGAGCGGACGGTTGGGATCGGCCGCCTGGGCCGGTGTCGGGTCGGCGCGCTCGGGGCGCGTCACCTTGTTGACGAAGGGGATGGGCGACTTGGTGATCATCAGTGCCACACCCACGGCGATCCCAAGGCCGACGATCAAACCCAGGATCAGGCCGAGCAGCGTACCGCCAGCCTGCTTGTGATATTTCGCGTTCAACGGTTTCACGTTTCTCTTTAGCTGCTTGTTTTACATTCTGGCCGGAGCCGATACGCCCAACAATGCCAGGCCGTTGCGCAGCACCTGGCGGGTGGCGGACAACAGCGCCAGGCGTGCAGACCTGGTTGGGACATCGTCGACCAGCACGCGTTCCGCATTGTAGTAGCTATGCAGTTCGCCTGCCAGATCGCGCAGGTAGAAGGCGACCTGGTGCGGTCCCAGTTCCTGCAGGGCATGGGCCAGCATGTCCGGATACTCGGCCAGCTTGGCCAAGAGCGACGCTTCGCGCGGGGCGGTCAGCAGCGACAGGTCGGCTGTGGTCTTGAGCGCTTCTTCATCCACGCCCGACTTGCCCAGCACGGTGCAGATGCGGGCATGCGCGTACTGGACGTAGTAGACCGGGTTTTCATCGGACTGCGCCAGGGCCAGGTCGACGTCGAAGACGAACTCGGTATCGGCCTTGCGCGAGATCAGGAAGAAGCGCACCGCATCGCGGCCGCGCGTGAGATCACGTTCCTGGCCCTCGACCGCTTCGCCGGCCGACCATTCGATCAGGTCGCGCAGGGTGACGTAGGAACCGGCGCGCTTGGAGATCTTGACCTCTTCGCCATTGCGCATGACGGTGACCATCTTGTGCAGCACGTAGTCGGGATAGCCCTGCGGGATGCCCACGCCGGCAGCCTGCAGGCCGGCGCGCACGCGGGCGATGGTGCCGTGGTGGTCGCTGCCCTGGATGTTGATGACCTTGCCGTAGCCGCGTTGCCACTTGTTGATGTGATAGGCCACGTCCGGCACGAAGTAGGTGTAGGTGCCGTCGGTCTTCTTCATGACGCGATCCTTGTCGTCGCCATAGTCGGTGGTGCGCAGCCAGAGCGCGCCATCCTGCTCGTAGGTCTTGCCGGCGGCAATGAGCGCCTCCACGGCGGCGGCCACCTTGCCGTCCGCGTAGAGCGAGGACTCCAGGTAGTAATTGTCGAACTTCACGCCGAAGGCCTGCAGGTCCAGGTCCTGCTCGTGGCGCAGGTAGGCCACGGCGAAGCGGCGGATCGATTCCATGTCTTCCACATCGCCGCTGCCGGTGACGGGTTCGCCATCGCTGGCCGAGACGGTTTTCTTGTCGAGGAAGTCGCGGGCGATGTCGGCGATGTAGTCGCCGTTGTAGGCCGACTCGGGCCATTCGGCGTCACCCGGCTTGAAGCCGCGCGCACGCGCCTGCACCGAGGTGGCCAGCGTGGCGATCTGCACGCCGGCATCGTTGTAGTAGAACTCGCGCAGCACGTCATAGCCCTGGGCTTCCAGCAGCGAGGACAGCGCATCGCCCAGCGCGCCCTGGCGGCCATGGCCCACGTGCAGCGGACCGGTGGGGTTGGCCGAGACGAATTCGACCAGCACCTTCTTGCCAGCGCCCAGGCTGCCACGGCCGAAGGCCTCGCCCTGTTCGTGGATCACCTTGACCACCGCCTGCTTGGCGGCAGCCGCCACGCGCAGGTTGATGAAGCCGGGGCCGGCGATCTCGACCGACTCCACCAGGCCTTCACGCGCCGGGTCGGCCATGACGGCGGCCACGATGGCTTGCGCCAGTTCGCGCGGGTTCTTCTTGAGCGGCTTGGCCAGCTGCATGGCGATGTTGCAGGCGATGTCGCCGTGCGAGGCATCGCGCGGACGCTCCAGCGTGATGGTCGGGGTCAGGCCGCTATCAGCCAGCAGCGGCTGCAAGGCGGACGAGAACAGGTCGGAGATGCGTTGTTTCTGTTGTGCGAGCATGGGAATGAGGGGCAAAGCGGAAGCGGCCGAGGCGCTGGTCTGGCAGGCTGCGCCGCGCGGAGGGATCGCTTGCAATTGGTTGAGCAGCCGAGATTATACCGGCTAGGCGCACCATGTTGGCTGCCCGAGCAAGCAGCTTGCACACAGGCAAGCTCTCTGTTCCATAAAGATGGCGCAATCACAACAAAGCGTGCAGCTGCGCTTGGACGCGCTTAGGTCAATTTTGCAACAAACTTCACCCGGCATTTCACGATGCGCCGGGGGCCCGCCTGCTGCCGGGCTGCCTTCATATATCGACCGGATCGACCTCAAGCGACCAGCGCACCCGCGTCTTCAGTTGCCGCAACTCGGCCAGCCAGTGCTTGAGGAAGCCTTGCAGCGCCGGGCGTGATGGACATTCGATGAGCAACTGCGCCCGCTCCACGTTGGCCACCCGCATCATGGTCATGGGGATCGGTTCGTTGATGGTGATGGCGGGGGCGTCCAACAGGGCGGCGGCCTCCTTCAGGAAAGCCATGGCCGTATCCAGCTCGCGCGCCTCGGCGCGCAGCAGGGCCTGGTACATGAAGGGCGGGAAATGGGCCTGGCGGCGCTCGTCCAGCAGGTCGCCGGCAAAGCCGTCGTAATCGTGGCGCATCACGGCCTGATACAGCGGGTGATGCGGATAGCGGGTCTGGATCAGTACCTCGCCCGAGCTGCCATCCGCGGACAGCCCGGCCCGTCCGGCGCGGCCGGCCACCTGCATCAACTGGGCAAAGAGCCGTTCGCTGGCGCGGTAGTCGTGCGAGAACAGCGCCGTATCGGGATTGAGCACGCCCACCAGCGTGAGTTTTTTGAAGTCGTGTCCCTTGGCCACCATCTGGGTGCCGACCAGGATATCCACCTCGCCCCGGTGCACGCTGTCGAAGGCGCTCTGGGCCGAGCCCTTCAGGCGGGTCGAATCGGCATCGATGCGCAACACGCGCGCGCCGGGGAAGATCGCCCCCAATCCCTCCTCCACCCGCTGGGTACCGCGCCCCAGCGGCTGCAAGTCGACGTTGCCGCAGGTCGGGCAGGCGCGCGGGATGGCCAGTTCCAGGCTGCAATGGTGGCAGCGCAGGTGGCGCTCGGGCCGGTGCACCACCATGAAGGCATCGCAGCGCATGCAGTTGCTGATCCAGCCGCAGGCATCGCAGGCCAGCACCGGCGCATAGCCGCGGCGGTTCAGGAACAGCAGCGACTGCTCGCCCTGCTCCAGGCGCTTGCGCACGGCGGCGATCAGGCCGGCGGTGAGGCCATCGACGGGCTTGTCGCGCTCCATGTCGATCACCTTGACGGTGGGCAGCACCGCCTGCTGGGCTGCGCGCTGGCGCAATTCCAGGCGGCGGTAGCGGCCGGCCTGGGCGTGATGCCAGGTTTCCAGCGAGGGCGTGGCCGAGCCCAGCACCACGGGAATGCCGAGCTGGTGCGCGCGCCACACCGCCAGGTCGCGCGCGGAATAGCGCAGTCCTTCCTGCTGCTTGTAGGAGGGATCGTGTTCCTCGTCGATGACGATGAGCTTCAGAGATGGCAGCGAAGACAGGATCGCCAGCCGCGTGCCCAGCACGATGTGAGCCTGGCCCAGGTGCGCGGCCAACCAGTTGCGGGCGCGCTCGCCCTCGGCCAGTCCGCTGTGCAGCGCCACCACGTTCAGGTGCGGGAAGCGCGCGCGGATGTTGCCTTCCAGTTGCGGGGTCAGGTTGATTTCGGGCACCAGCACCAGGATCTGCGCGGGGGCCGGCGCGGGCTGGCCAGGGTCGGCGCTGCCGGTGGGCGCTTCCTTGTTGCTCTGTGCCGCCTCATCGGCCGCACGGCGCAGGATGGCGGCGGCGGCTTGCAGGTAGACCTCGGTCTTGCCGCTGCCGGTGACGCCGTACAGCAGCAACGGCGCGAATCCCGTGGCACCGGCGATGGCGTCCACGGCCTGCTGCTGGGCCGGGTTCAGGGGCGGTGCCTCACCCAGCTCGAGCGGATCGGGTGCAGCCTGCAGGCCGGGTTCAGCTGCCTCGGCGGTGATCGATTCAGCCTCGGCGCGGGTCTTGCGGCGCGCCTTGGTCTTCTTGGGCGCGACCAGACGGCCCAGGGCCTTGAGCGCCTTGTCCAGCGCTACGGTGGTCAGGGCGCGCAGGTTCTTGGGCAGCCCCGGCAGCATCACCTCGCCCAGCGGGCGCTGGTAGTAGTCGGCCGCGAAGCCGCACAGCGCCAGCCAGTGCGCCGACATCGGCGGCAACTGGTGGCGCACGGCAATGACGTCCTTGATCTTGTCGGCCTGCAAGTCGGTCTGGTCCGCATGGCCAACGACCACACCCACGGCTTCGCGGCGGCCGAACGGCACCACCACCAGCTGGCCGATGGCCGGCATGGGCTCCTCCGGCGTGGCCGGCTGCCAGCGGTAATCGAAGACGGTATGCAGGGGCGTATCGAGCGCCACCTGGAGCAGGCGTTGTTCCACGAACTTAAAGTCAATCCTGAAAAACCGGGCTAAGCCCCGGTTTCATCGTCATTTTTGGACCTATCCACATACGCTGTGGATAACTTTGGGGACAAGTGCCACTTGACATCGCCCCGCGCAGGCTGGCTGCGGCTTGCGATGCATTGCCCAAATCGAGGGCAAAAAATTAAGCCAATAAAATCAATGACTTGCATCCGAGGCTTCAAGCACGAAAAATATTTTTGCATGGAAGCTTTGCGCATGGCGCTGGTGCTTCCTGTGTGCATAAGTCTGCACCAAGGGACAATGCGCCCAGCATTTGTCAAGTCCTGACCGACAGAATTTTGTCGGCTTTGGATGGCAGGCCGTTATCTCACTGTCCTACAAACTTAAAGTAAACCTTCAAAGATTTCGATAAGCAGCGGTTTTGTAAACGCTTTTGGGTCTTATACACAGCGTCTGTGGATAACTTTGTGGGCAACTGCCTATTGACAAGCTCGCAAGCCACGGCCAGTGCATCTTTCAGCAAAAATGCCTCTGCAAGCCAAAAAATTAAACCCAATAAAATCAACGGGTTACACAGGAGCCCTCTGCGCAATCCTTCATATTCAAATAAATTTGATTCTCAGTCAAAAATTCTGCCTGTATGTGCATAAGTCCCTCGCCAGTGGCACGAATGTGCATATGGACTTGGCAAACTGCACAAATACGAAAAGATAACGACAGATACGCGCACGTTCAACCGCGCAGCGAGCGGCTGATCTCGTGCACGGCCTGCGCGAGGGTCGCCACCGCTTCCGGCGGGGTGTGCTGGGAGATGCCGTGGCCCAGGTTGAAGACATGCCCGCTACCGGCGCCGGGGCGTCCGAAGGACTCCAGCAGCTTGCGCACTTCGGTGCGGATGGCGTCGTCACCGGCAAAGAGCACGTTGGGGTCGAGGTTGCCCTGCAGCGCCACCTTGTCGCCCACACGGCGGCGAGCTTCGCCCAGGTTGACGGTCCAGTCCAGGCCCACGGCATCGGCGCCGATGGCGGCGATCTGCTCCAGCCACAGGCCACCGCCCTTGGTGAAGACAATCACCGGGATCTGCTGGCCATCCTGCTGGCGCTGCAGCTGGCTGACCACCTGCTGCATGTAGGCCAGCGAGAATTGCTGGTAGATGCCATCGGCCAGTGCGCCACCCCAGGTATCGAAGATCATCACGGCCTGCGCACCGGCGGCGATCTGCGCGTTCAGGTAGGCGGCCACGGCATCGGCATTGGTCTTGAGGATGTGGTGCATCAGGTCCGGGCGGCGATAGAGCAGGCTCTTGACCAGGCGGAAATCATCCGAGCCGCCGCCTTCGACCATGTAGCAGGCCAGGGTCCAGGGGCTGCCGGAGAAGCCGATCAGGGGCACGCGGCCATCGAGCTCGCGGCGGATCTGGGTGACGGCCTTGAAAACGTAGTCCAGCTTGCCCAGGTCGGGGGCCTGCAGGGCCTGGATGGCCGCCTCGTCGCGCAAGGGGCGCTCGAACTTGGGACCTTCGCCATCCGCGAAATACAGGCCCAGGCCCATGGCGTCCGGCACGGTGAGGATGTCCGAAAAGAGAATGGCGGCGTCCAGCGGATAGCGTTCCAGCGGCTGCAGGGTGACTTCAGTGGCGTAGTCGGGATTGGTGGCCAGGCCCATGAAGGAGCCGGCACGGGCGCGCGTGGCGCGGTATTCCGGCAGGTAGCGGCCCGCCTGGCGCATCAGCCACAGCGGCGTGTAGTCGGTGGGCTGGCGCAGCAGCGCACGCAGGAAGGTATCGTTTTTGAGCGGAGCGAAGGTGGACATGGAAGAAGAGGAGGACATGGTCGGCCTGCAATGCGGTCTGACGACAATCCGGCATTATCTCATCCTCCGCGCATGGCTTCCGGCTAATTGTCGCTATCAGCGTGCGCTGATATTGATGCAGGTCGTGGCGCGCGGTTTTGCTATGATCCGATGGCTGTCGCCAGCCGGTCCTTCCAATGAACAAGAAGCGGACCGAATGCAATGCCAACGTCCCTGTCCATCATCATCCACGAGGAGCTTCCATGAAGTCCATCATCCGCACCGCCCTGCTCGCAGGCCTGGCCACCCTGTCGCTTTGCCTGACGCTGTCGGCGGCCCGTGCCGACGACGCCATCCCTGCCTCACGCCTGGACCAGGTCATCAAGGCCGGCAAGCTGCGCATCTGCATGACCGGCGACTACAAGCCCTTCACCTACTATCGCCCCGACCAGACCTTCGAAGGCATGGACGTGGAACTCGGCCAGGCGCTGGCCAAGTCGCTGGGCGTGGAGGCGCAGTTCGTCAAGACCACCTGGAGCACCCTGATGAATGACTTCATCGCCCAGTGCGACGTGGCCATGGGCGGTGTCTCGATCACCCTCGATCGCGCCCGCCGGGCGGCCTTCTCCGAGGCTGTCATGGTGGATGGAAAAGCGCCCATCATCCGCTGTGCCGACAAGGACAAGTTCCGCAACTTCGACATGATCGACCAGCCCGGCACGCGCGCCATCGTCAACCCGGGCGGCACCAACGAGCGCTTTGCCAAGGCCCGCTACAAGAATGCGACCCTGCTCCAGCATCCGGACAACGTCACCATCTTCCAGCAGATCATCGATGGCAAGGCCGACGTCATGGTCACCGATGCCAGCGAGACCTTGTGGCAATCCAAGCTGCATCCGGAACTGTGCCCGGTGCAGCCTGACCAGCCGCTGCAGTTCGCCGAGAAGGCTTACCTGCTGCCGCGCGGCGATGTCGCCTTCAAGGCCTATGTCGATACCTGGCTGCACCTGGCCAAGGCGACCGGCGAATACCAGCGCATCTTCGACAAGTGGCTGAAGTGATCAAGTAAGCGCCGGTTGACTCGCGCCCGGCCTCAGTCGAACTTGAGATCCTTGAGTTCGGGCTTGGGGTCGGGGAAGCGCAGCTTGAGCTTCTGCAGCGTCTCCAGGACCACATTGGCCACCAGCAGGTTGCGGTGGGTCTTGGAGTCGGCCGGCACCACATACCAGGGCGCATGCAGGGTGCTGGTCTGGCGCAGCACCTCCTGGTAGCGCTGCTGGTAGGCATCCCAGAACTTGCGCTCGGCCAGGTCTTGCGGATCGAATTTCCAGTGCTTGTTGGGATCATCGATGCGCGATTGCAGGCGTGATTTCTGCTCGGCCTTGGAAATGTGCAGGAAGAATTTCAACACCACCGTTCCGGTTTCCCACAGCATGCGTTCGAAGTCGTTGATCTGGCGATAGCGGCGCTTGCACTCCTTGTCGTCGATCCAGTCGTGCACGCGGGTGATGAGCACATCCTCGTAATGGCTGCGATTGAAGACGGCAATCTCCCCCGCCACCGGTACCTGCGCATGCACGCGCCAGAGGTAGTCGTGCGCCAGTTCGATGGCCGTCGGCCCCTTGAAGTTGGCGATGCGGATGCCCTGCGGATTGACGGCCGCAAAGACGTCATTGACGGTGCCATCCTTGCCGCTGGTATCCATGCCCTGCAGGATCACCAGCACCTTGTGCTTGTGGCCGGCGTAGAGCATTTGCTGCTGCAGGCCGATCTCGGCTGCCAGGCGCTGCACGGTGGCGCGGTCGGTTTCCTTGTCGCCGCTGGAGAGCGGCTTGGTGGAGGCTTCACTTTCCTTCAGGACGAACTTGGGATGGACGATGAATTGCGGGCCGATTTTCTTTGCCATGCTGTCTCGCTTTTTTCGTTATAAATCATTTCCGGTTGGGACCGGTGACGTCTTACAACACGCCGTGAGATTGGCCCATGGCGTGTTCGATCTTGATGCACTTGTCCATGACTACCTTCAGCCCGGCGGCACGGGCGCGCGCCGCCGCTTCTTCGTGGACGATGTCGAGTTGCATCCAGACGCATTCGGCGCCGATCGCAATGGCCTCCTCCACCACCGGCGGGATGTCGGCCGACTTGCGGAAGCAATCGACGATGGAGATGCGCAAGCCATCACTGGCCAGGGCCGCGCTGGCGTCCTGCAGGCTGGCGTGGCAGTACTCACCGAGGATGGTCTGGCCAGCGTACATGGGATTGACGGCCACGATGCGATAGCCCGCTGACTGCATGTAGGCCGCCACGTCGAAACTGGCGCGCTCGGGGCGATTGGAGAGACCGACCACGGCAATGATGGGCTTGCCGTGCTGGCGCGGGCTGGCCGTGGAAGAGGATGCGGAAGATGCGGGTACAGCTGGCGACATGAGGGCTCCTGTCCGGCTGGTTTGAAAGGGGCGAATGCTTTAAATGATCTGGCTGGAAGGAATTGGTTCTTTTCTTCACCATCCGGGCACTTTACCCGAGGATGGCAGTGGCCGCAGCGCCAGTGGACGCGGCATTGGGGAAGGTTTGATGCAGATTGTTTCAAAGTGCCAGAAACCGGCAGGCCTGGTCAGCCCGGCAATCACTGTGAGCCCGGGGGCGGCCAAAGGAAGGCCGGTCTGAGCGGATCGAGCGCGCATGAAAAAAGGCAGCCGAAGCTGCCTTTTCACGTACTGCATTCCTGCGGTAATACTGTGCTGCTGTGCTGCCGTGCTACCGGACCAGGCGTGCTTCGCAAGGAAGAACGCCGCTGCCGATCAGCGCTTCTGACGCAACTTCTGGATCGCGGCCAGCTGTGCCACTGCGGCGGCCAGTTCGGCCTGGGCTGCGGCGTGGTCGATCTTGGAGTCACGGTTCACCAGCGCTTCCTCGGCCAGACGCTTGGCTTCGGCGGCCTTGGCTTCGTCCAGGTCGGCACCACGGATGGCGGTGTCGGCCAGCACGGTCACGGCGTCGGGCTGCACTTCCAGCAGACCGCCGGCCACGAACACGAATTCCTCGTGTGCCTGGCCCGCGACCTTGATACGGACAGCACCTGGCTTGATGCGCGTGATCAGCGGGGTGTGACGGGGATAGATACCCAGTTCACCCGCTTCGCCCGGCAACGCGACGAATTCTGCCTCGCCGGAGAAGATTTCCTCTTCCGCCGAGACCACGTCCACGTGAATAGTATGTGCCATGTCGTTTCCTAGTCGATGGACCGCTCCTGCGAACAGGAGCGGCGCCAATGAATCAATGTGTACTTACCTGCCGCCACCGGCCCGGGTTACGCACCCGCTGCCTGCGACGGCATGGCCAGTCTTAGTTGATCTTCTTGGCCTTTTCGATTGCTTCGTCGATGGTACCGACCATGTAGAACGCTTGTTCCGGCAGGTGGTCCAGTTCGCCGCTGGCGATCATCTTGAAGCCCTTGATCGTGTCCTTCAGCGAAACGTACTTGCCCGGGGAACCGGTGAACACTTCGGCGACGTGGAAGGGCTGCGACAGGAAACGTTGCATCTTGCGAGCACGGGCGACGATCAGCTTGTCTTCCGGTGCCAGTTCGTCCATGCCCAGAATCGCGATGATGTCGCGCAGTTCCTTGTAGCGCTGCAGGGTACCCTGGACCGCACGGGCGGTCTCGTAGTGTTCCTGGCCGACCACTTGCGGGTCCAGCTGGCGCGAGGTCGAGTCCAGCGGATCGACGGCGGGGTAGATACCCAGCGAGGCGATGTCACGCGACAGAACGACGGTCGAGTCCAAGTGGGCGAAGGTGGTTGCCGGCGACGGGTCGGTCAAGTCATCCGCAGGGACGTACACGGCCTGGATCGAGGTGATCGAGCCAGTCTTGGTCGAGGTGATACGCTCTTGCAGGCGGCCCATTTCTTCGGCCAGCGTCGGCTGGTAGCCCACGGCCGAAGGCATACGGCCCAGCAGCGCGGACACTTCGGTACCGGCCAGGGTGTAACGGTAGATGTTGTCGACGAAGAACAGCACGTCCTTGCCTTCATCACGGAAACCTTCCGCGATGGTCAGGCCGGTCAGCGCCACGCGCAGACGGTTGCCCGGCGGTTCGTTCATCTGGCCGTAGACCATGGCGACCTTGGAGTTGGTCGGGTTTTCCAGGTCCACCACCTTGGCTTCTGCCATTTCGTGGTAGAAGTCGTTACCTTCACGGGTACGCTCACCAACACCGGCGAACACGGACAGACCGCTGTGCGCCTTGGCGATGTTGTTGATCAGTTCCATCATGTTCACGGTCTTGCCCACACCGGCGCCACCGAACAGACCAACCTTGCCACCCTTGGCGAACGGGCAGACCAGGTCAATGACCTTGATGCCGGTTTCCAGCAGCTCTTGCGAGGGCGACAGTTCGTCGTACGCGGGAGCCTTGCGGTGGATCGAAGCGGTTTGCTCGTGCGAGACCGGACCGCATTCGTCGATCGGGTTGCCCAGCACGTCCATGATGCGACCCAGGGTCGCGGTACCGACGGGCACGGTGATCGGCTTGCCGGTGTTCGAGATGGTCAGGCCGCGGCGCAGACCGTCCGACGAACCGAGCGCAATGGTACGAACCACGCCGTCGCCCAGCTGCTGCTGGACTTCCAGGGTCAGATCCGAACCTTCCAATTTCAAGGCATCGTAAACCTTGGGCATCGCATCGCGCGGAAACTCCACGTCCACCACAGCGCCGATACACTGAACGATTTTGCCATCAGCCATTTTCGTTCCTTCAATAGATAAAATTTAAATTCTGTTTCGCTACGCTACGCCAGCTGATCAGCCGACCGCAGCCGCACCGGCGACGATTTCCGACAGCTCTTTGGTAATGGCGGCCTGGCGAGTCTTGTTGTAGACCAACTTCAACTCACCGATCACGCTACCTGCGTTGTCGCTGGCGGCCTTCATCGCGACCATGCGCGCCGATTGCTCGGAGGCCATGTTCTCGGCGACGGCTTGATAGATCAGCGCTTCGACGTAACGCACCAGCAGTTCGTCCACCACGGATTGCACATCGGGCTCATAGATGTAGTCCCAGGAGTGCGCACCCTCGTCAGCCTTGAGCTTGTCGCTGGTCAGCGGCAGCAGCTGCTGCAGGGTGGCTTCCTGCTTCATCGTGTTGATGAACTTGGTGTACACCAGGTACACCGCGTCCAGCTTGCCTTCCTGGTAAGCGTCGAGCAGCACCTTGACGGGGCCGATCAGCTTTTCCAGGTGCGGCGTATCACCCAGTTGCGTCACGTTGGCGGCCACACGGGCGCCGATGCGATTCAGAAAACCCAAACCCTTGTTGCCAATGGCGACGGTTTCGATGGCCTTGCCCTGGCCTTCCAGTTCACGGAACTTGTTGGTCAACAGACGCAGCGAGTTGGTGTTCATGCCGCCGCACAGACCCTTGTCGGTCGTGACGACGATGAAACCAACGCGCTTGGCCGTATCCTGCTGGACCATGAACGGGTGCACGTACTCCGGATTGGCCTGCGACAGGTTGGCCGCAATGTTGCGGATCTTGTCGCTGTACGGGCGGGCTGCGTGCATCCGGTCCTGCGCCTTGCGCATTTTGGATGCCGCGACCATTTCCATCGCCTTGGTGATCTTCTTCGTATTTTCTACGCTCTTGATCTTGCCACGTATCTCTTTACCTGTAGCCATGAGTAAGACTCCTTATAGCTTCAGTAAGAATTAGTACGCGCCGGATTTCTTGAAGTCAGCGATGGCGGCTGCCAGGGCTGCCTCAGCATCCTTATCCAGTTGCTTGGTGTCTTCGATCTTCTTCAGCAGGTCAGCGTGGCTGGTCTTCATGAAGTTGTGCAGACCCGACTCGAAGGCCAGGATCTTCTTCACTTCGACGTCGTCCATGTAGCCCTTGTTGACGGCGAACAGGGTGACAGCCATGATCGAGATCGATTGCGGGGTGTACTGAGCCTGCTTCAGCAGTTCGGTCACGCGCGCACCGCGGTCCAGCTGCTTGCGGGTGGCTTCGTCCAGGTCGGAAGCGAACTGCGCAAAGGCAGCCAGTTCACGGTACTGTGCCAGGTCGGTACGGATACCGCCGGACAGGCCCTTGATGACCTTGGTCTGGGCAGCGCCACCGACGCGCGACACCGAAATACCGGCGTTGATCGCAGGACGGATACCGGCGTTGAACAGCGAAGTTTCCAGGAAGATCTGGCCGTCGGTGATCGAGATCACGTTGGTCGGAACGAAGGCGGAAACGTCACCAGCCTGGGTTTCGATGATCGGCAGTGCGGTCAGGGAACCGGTCTGGCCCTTGACTTCGCCGTTGGTGAACTTCTCGACGTAGTCGGCGTTCACGCGGGCAGCACGTTCCAGCAGGCGGCTGTGCAGGTAGAACACGTCGCCAGGGTAAGCTTCACGGCCCGGCGGACGGCGCAGCAGCAGCGAGACCTGACGGTAAGCCACGGCTTGCTTGGACAGATCGTCATACACGATCAGGGCGTCCTGGCCGCGGTCGCGGAAGTATTCGCCCATGGCGCAACCCGAGTAGGCCGACACGTATTGCATCGCTGCCGATTCGGAGGCGGTTGCTGCCACGACGATGGTGTATTCCATCGCGCCGTGGGCTTCCAGTGCGCGCACCACGTTCTTGACCGACGAAGCCTTCTGGCCGATCGCAACGTAGATGCAGGTCATGTTCTGACCCTTTTGATTGATGATGGCGTCGATCGCAACAGCGGTCTTGCCGGTCTGGCGGTCACCGATGATCAGCTCGCGCTGGCCACGGCCGACAGGCACCATGGAGTCGATCGACTTCAGGCCGGTCTGCATCGGCTGCGACACGGACTGACGCGCGATCACGCCCGGAGCGATCTTTTCGATCGGGGCGGTCAGCTTGGCGTTGATCGGACCCTTGCCGTCGATCGGCTGGCCCAGTGCGTTGACCACACGGCCCTTCAGTTCAGGACCGATCGGCACTTCCAGGATGCGGCCGGTGCACTTGACCAGGTCGCCTTCGGAGATGTGTTCGTATTCGCCCAGGATAACGGCGCCCACCGAGTCACGCTCCAGGTTCAGCGCCAGGCCGAAGGTGTTGCCCGGGAATTCAAGCATCTCACCTTGCATCACGTCGGACAGACCATGGATACGGCAGATACCGTCGGACACGGAAATGACCGTGCCCTGATTGCGAATCTCAGCGGTATCGCCAAGGCCTTGGATCCGGCTCTTGATCAGCTCGCTGATTTCAGATGCGTTGAGTTGCATACTAACTCCTAAAAATTGTTCTTTCGCTTAGCCAGCCAGAGGCACTTACGCGGCCAGAGCAGCTTGCAGCTGCTGCAGCTTCGCGCGCACGGAGGTATCGAACACTTCGTCGCCGACCACGACGCGCACACCGCCAATCAGACTGCTGTCGACCGTCACGGAGGGGTTCAGCTTGCGGCCGAACTTCTTCTCCAGTGCCGAGACCACATCCTTGACCTGGGCATCGCTGAGCTCAAAGGCGCTCACGATGTTGGCATCAGCCGAACCTTCCGCCGTGTTCTTGAGCACGTGGAATTGTTCGGCGATCTGCGGCAGCAGGACCAGGCGGCCGTTGTCGACCAGCGTCTTGACGAAATTCTGCGCCTCGACGGACAGCGGGGTCTTCAGGGCAGCGGCAAACACTTCTGCCAGCTTGTCATGCGATACGGAAGGGTTCTGCGCCAGGGCCTGCACCTCGGGATGCGCCGCCACCTGGGCCATCTCGTCGACGAGATCGGACCAGGCTGCCAGGCTGCCTGCCTTGGCCACACGGAACAAGGCTTCGGCGTAAGGACGAGCGATCGTTGCGAGTTCGGCCATATTACAGCTCTGTCTTCAGTTGATTCAGCAAGTCGGCGTGAGCAGCCGCATTCACTTCGCGCTTGAGGATCTGTTCCGCGCCCTTGACGGCGAGCGTTGCGACCTGGCCGCGCAGTTCTTCACGTGCCTGGTTCACTTGCTGTTGAGCGTCGGCACGGGCAGCGGCGATGATGCGGGCAGCTTCTTCAGCGGCCGTCTTCTTGGCTTCTTCAATGATCAGCTGAGCGCGCTTTTCGGCTTCGCCGATGCGCTTCTGGCCTTCATCACGTGCCGATGCCAGTTCGCCCTGGATACGCTTTTCGGCGGCGGCCAGATCGGCCTTACCGCGGTCAGCGGCTGCCAGCCCGTCCGCAATCTTCTTGGCGCGTTCATCGAGCGCCTTAATCAACGGCGGCCACACGAATTTCATCGTGAAGCCGGCGAGGATGAAGAAGACCACGAACTGTGCAATCAATGTTGCATTTAAGTTCACGGTAATTTCCTTCTCAGAATAACGAGTGCCGGAACCAATCGTCCGGCAGATGAGAATCGGCTATGAAGCGCGAATTACTTGGCGATGAACGGATTTGCGAATGCGAACAGCATGGCGATACCAACGCCGATCAGGAAGGCCGCGTCGATCAGGCCAGCCAGCAGGAACATCTTGGTTTGCAGGGTGTTCATCAGTTCAGGCTGACGTGCGGATGCTTCGAGGTACTTACCGCCCATGATCGCGATACCGATACAAGCGCCGATAGCACCCAGGCCAATGATCAAACCGCAAGCCAGAGCAACGAAAGAGACATCAGTCATGACAATTCCTTAAGAAAAGTTAAATTAAATACAAAACCAAAAAACAAACTGAAAAACAGGTACTGCAAGCCTTGTGTTAGTGCGCTTCGTGCGCCTGGCCCAGGTAAACCAGTGTCAACATCATGAAGATGAATGCTTGGAGCAACACGATCAGGATGTGGAAAATTGCCCAGATAGAACCGGCGATCACATGGCCGATGAAGCCGAATGCGGTCGCGGTCGATCCCAGCAATGCGATCAGCAGGAACAACAGTTCGCCTGCATACATGTTGCCGAACAGTCGCATGCCCAGGGACACGGTCTTGGCGGCGAATTCGATGATGTTCAGCAGCAGGTTGAACGGCGCCAGCCAGATGCCGAAGGGTGCTGCAAACAGTTCGTGGATGAAGCCGCCTGCGCCCTTGATCTTGACGCTGTAATACAGCATCAGGGCCAGCACGCCCAGGGCGATGCCCAGGGTGCCGTTGAGGTCGGCGGTGGGGACGATGCGGTGATGCATTTCACCCAGGCCGAACAGGCCCAGAATGCCGGAAGCCAGGTCCACCGGCAGGAAGTCCAGCGAGTTCATCAGGGCCACCCAGACGAACACGGTCAGCGCCACCGGGGCGATGAAGGTACGGTCGCCGTGGACGATGGCCTTGGACTGGTCTTCCACCATTTCGACGACCATCTCGACGAAGGCCTGGAAGCGGCCCGGCACGCCCGAGGTCGCCTTGCGGGCAGCCAGGAACATGAAGAAGCAGGCGATGACGCCACAGAACACGGACCAGAAGATGGTGTCCACGTTCAGGATGGAGAAATCGACGATCTTGGTCTGGTGCTGCGTGGAGAGGTGTCCGAGGTGGTGGACGATATATTCAGAGGCTGTCGGCGCGTGCTCTGCGGCTTCTACGGTCATGGTCGGTGTCTAAACAGTAAAATGAAATAACTCTTAAGCACCACGATGAAGCTCAGCAAAAATGCGAGCCAGTGAACACCGTGGTACAACCAAACGATCGCGCCCATGAGCGCAAAAGTCGTAGCAATCTTGATAAATTCCCCGAAGAAAAACGTCATCGGGTTGGTACCACCGGGTTTCTGCGCACTGACATGAAGTCGCAGTGCAAACAGGGCATTGGGAACGACACAGCAGACGCCTCCCAACAATGCGGACCAAAGCGCCGGAAGTCCGCCCAGCATCCCCGCCACCAGGGCAGCAATGACCGTGGTGAGGAGCTGCAAGAGAATGATGCGCAGCATATCTATCCAATATCGTGCATGCGCCGCACCCTTTACGAGCAGACGGCAGCTTAAAAGCCCGGCGATTATAAAGGTTCGTTTTCCGGTAAGTCAAACCTTTTGCAGCCAGATCAAGGGCTTATCTGGGGCACTTCGCGGCGAGTTGTGGCAAATAAGCAGCCACTTCGATTTTTTGCAGTGCAGCACAAAAACGCCATGGCGCGTGTTTTGTCCCCTGCCCGCTTTTTGCTCCCGACGGATCTCCCCTTCTTATCCGTTTGTTCAGATTTATGCATCTCGCAGTGAATTTGCAGAAATGCATGCACAAAAGCCGGAAAAACGCGCCGGTTTTTGAAACAGCGCTCAATTTAATCAAAAACGCCCCTCGACGCCAGAGAAATATCCCGCAAATTCAATGATTTACGGAAATTTCCGGGGCGCTCGCAAACGTTTACGCAAGGCGCTGACATTTTGTCAGGAAATCGGGAGAGGTCGGACGACCGGGCTCGCTTTCAGGGACGCATGTTGCAGCACAGCGCCGCCCCGCAAAAAAATGAGCCCGCTCACCAGACCGGTGCAGTGGTCGGACCGTTGATGCCGTAGAAATACGGCATCGGATCAAGATCAGATCAAGCCCAGGTGCAGCCCCTTGAGCGTGGCGGCAGCCCGCGTGGAGCACTGCAGTTTGCGGAAGATGCTCTCGACGTGGGTGCGCACGGTGGAGGGACTGATCTGCATGGTGCGGGCGGCTTCCTTGTTGCTCTCGCCCAGGCTGATGCGGCGCAGCACCTCGACCTCGCGCTCGGAGAGCAAGCCCTTGCGGACCGGGAGCGGAACACCCTCTCCTGCCGCTGCGGCCAGCACCCAGCGCACCGCCTCCGGATCAACGCGGCCAAGGCGGGCCTGCTCCTGCAGCACCTCCCCGGCGGCCTGCGGCGCATACGCCTCGCGCCAGGGACGGCGGGCGCACAGCGCGGCCTGGATCGACGCGGCCGCCAGGATTCGGGCTGGCAATGCCAGCATGTCGGCGTCCAGCCCCCGGAAATAACCGCTGCCATCCAGACGTTCATATAGTTGCGAGGCCAGCGCGGCCTCATGATGCAGGCCGGGAATGAGCGCGCCGGCACGGGCGGTCCAGTAGGGTGCGAGGCGAATGCGCTCCCAGTCAGCCTGGCCCGGACGGCCCTCGCGCTCCCAGATCGTGTTGGAAACCGAAGCGCGCCCGATGCCATGGATCAAGGCGGCCCGTGCCAGCCGTTCCTGTTGCTCCACAGGCAGGCCCGCCAGCACCGCTGC
The DNA here is from genome assembly GCF_031455335.1 of Herbaspirillum sp. 1173. NCBI lineage: Bacteria > Pseudomonadati > Pseudomonadota > Betaproteobacteria > Burkholderiales > Oxalobacteraceae > Herbaspirillum > Herbaspirillum sp. 1173. Next base: position 133,073 of record NZ_JAVDSP010000009.1, read on the forward strand.
CCGCTGCACCAGTTCGCTGACGCGCCTGGAGTAGCCGGTCAACCACGGCAGCTTCAGTTCGATCAGGTCGGCCACGATGCTCAGGGGAACGGCGTGCATGGGCAGGTCCACCGGTATCGCTGCCGCATCGGCCTCCTCGTCCAGCGCCGCCAGCCAGTCTGCCGCCTGCGGCAGGACGCGGCTGACCAGCTCGGCCGGATACTTGATGCCGCCGTTGCGCTGCACCGCCTCCAGGGCGAACGGGATATCGTGCGACCGTGCATGAATCTCCAGATCCCCTGCCAGGCTGGTGTAATAGACCACGGCGGGCACGGCCGCGCCCTGCAGCCGCTGCGGCACGCCGCTGCCATCGTAGTGTTCCCAGACATGGCGCAGTCCGGTCTCGACCCCGCCCGGCAAACCCAGCATGCCGGCCACGTCGCCCGCCACTTCACAGTGGATGCGGGCCAGCGGCTCGACCGTCGCAAAGTTCAGGGGATGCCCCTCGGGCAAGGCTTGCCGCAGCATGGCCTCGCGTCCGCCCACATCGTCACCCAGCAGGCTGGCAAAGCCCGCCGCATTGGCAGTGCAGCCGGACCAGCGCAGCCAGGCCACCAGCTGCGCCTGCTGGATCAGGTCGGCCGAGGCACCGTCCAGCGCGGCAATGCGGGCGGCCAGGACAGCGCACCGGCGGGACTGGTGCGGCGGCTGGCCCATGCTGAGGTCGCCGACCAGTGCCAGAACCTGCACGGCAGTGCCGGCGGCGACCAGGTGGGCGGCGGGTAGCGCGGACGTGCCGGCGTCGGGAAGGGGGGAAGCGTCGGGAAGCATCCCGACACTGTAGCGGCAAGCATCCACCGGCCGCAATCAACTCTTCGGTTAATGGGCAGGCCGGTGGCAACCGGCCACAATCGCAGCGCCTTGCCGCACGCTGGCCGGGGTCGGTCAATTGACCGATACCGGCAGCGCAGCTGCATTTCTATACTGGCCTCACTGCAACACACCCTAGCCCACGCACTCTTTGAACAGGAGAACACCATGAAATCCGCTTTCCCCCGCTTCAGCTTCAAGACCACTCTCGGCATGCTGGCTCTCGCCGCCGCCTTCACCGGCAGCAGCGCGATCGCCGCCGATGCCTCGGACAAGCCGTCGGTCGTGATCGTCCACGGTGCCTTTGCCGATGGCTCCGACTGGGCCAAGGTCATCCCGCTGCTGCAAGCCAAGGGCATCAAGGTCACCGCGGTGCAGAATCCGCTGACCTCGCTGGCCGACGACGTCGCCGCCGCCAAGCGCGCCATCGACAACCAGCCGGGCAAGGTGGTGCTGGTCGGCCACTCCTGGGGTGGCACCGTGATCACCGAGGCCGGCAATCATGAGAAGGTCGCCAGCCTGGTCTATGTCGCGGCCTTCGCACCGGACGCCGGCCAGGCCACGGGCGACCTCGGCAAGGACCTGCCGGTACCGCCGGGCATCGCCAAGCTGTCGGTGGACAAGGCCGGTTTCGCCAGCCTGCCGCCGGCCGCGCTGGCCGCTGATTTCGCCCAGGACGTGCCGGCCAGGCAGGCCGCCGTGATGGCCGCAACCCAAGGTCCGATCGCCATGAAGGCCTTCGGCGACAAGGTCGAGACCGCCGCCTGGAAGACTCGTCCCAGCTGGTACATCGTCAGCACCAAGGACCGCATGATCCAGCCCGCACTGGAGCGCAGCTTTGCCAAGCAGATCAACGCAAAGACGACCGAGCTGGCCGCCAGCCACGTGCCGCAGCAATCGCGTCCGGCCGAGGTGGCCAAGGTGATTCTGGAAGCTGTGGCAGCGACCCGGTAAGCCTCCCTCCTCAGCAAAGTTCGCCGCCGGCCCGCGCCGGCGGCGCATCTCTCATTCCCTTTCCTCCTCTTCCGCCGCTGCGCAACGGCGGGAATGAAAGAAGAAAGCCTGCCTGCTTCACCCTTGCCCGGCCGCCACGCCATGGTCTAATAGGAGCCTCGTCGACACCAACGCTGCTGCGCACATGCATTCGTCCGGGTGATCTCGGCGATATTCCTCTCCCGCATTCGAGGCTGCATGATGTCGAACTTCTGGCGTGACAAACGTGTTTTCATTACCGGGCACACCGGATTCAAGGGTGGCTGGCTGAGCCTGTGGCTGCACATGATGGGCGCGAAGGTCAGCGGCTATTCGCTGCCTGCACCGACCCATCCCAGTCTGTTTGAACTGGCCCGGCTGCACGACTGCGTGCAGACCACCACCGGCGATGTGCGCGACCCGGTGCATCTGGCGCAGACCATGGCAGCCGTGCAGCCTGACGTGGTGTTTCATCTTGCGGCCCAGGCGCTGGTGCGGGACTCCTATGCCAACCCGGTGGACAACTACGCGACCAATGTCATGGGCACCGTGCACGTGCTGGAAGCCGTACGGCACACCCCCAGCGTGCGATCCGTGGTGGTGGTCACCAGCGACAAATGCTATGAGAACCGTGAATGGCTGTGGGGCTACCGCGAAGACGATCCCATGGGCGGGCATGATCCCTACAGCAGCAGCAAGGGCATCGCCGAACTGGTGACCTCGGCCTATCGCCGCTCCTTCTTTGGCGAGCGCGATGCGGGCCGCGCCGCAATCGCCAGCGTGCGGGCCGGCAATGTGATCGGCGGCGGCGACTTCGCCGCAGATCGCCTGATCCCCGATGTCATCCGCGCCCTGCAAGCGCAGACGCCGCTGAACATTCGCCACCCTGGCGCAATCCGTCCCTGGCAATTCGTGCTGGAACCGCTGTCGGGCTATCTGCAGATTGCCAGGCTTCTTTACGAAGAAGGCCCGCGCCATGCGGAAGCCTGGAATTTCGGCCCGGCCGATGCCGATCCCCGCAACGTCGGCCAGCTCTGCGAGAGCTTCAACAAGGCGCTTCGGCAACACGACATCGCGCCGCTGGACATCCGTGTTGAATCCCAAGCCCATGCCCCGCATGAAGCCCATCTGCTGCGGCTGGATATCTCCAAGGCGCGCCAGCGCCTGAACTGGACGCCCAAACTGGAATTGACCGTCGCGCTGCAGATGACCGCGCGCTGGTACGCCGCCTACCTGAACAACGATGACCTGCGCACCCTGACCGAAGAACAGATTGAGTTTTACCAGACTCTGACATAATCACGCTGTTGCCAACTTACCAAGAGAAGCTCACATGAACATCCTCGTCACCGGCGGTGCCGGCTACATCGGTTCACATACCTGCGTGGAATTGCTCAAGGCAGGCCACGAAGTGATCGTCTTCGACAATTTCTGCAACAGCAGCCCGGAGTCGGTGGCGAGAGTGCAACAGATCACCGGCCGTTCACTGGCGCTGGTCAAGGGGGACATTCGCAACCGCGATCAGCTGGAAAGCGTGCTGCGCGAGTTCAAATGCGACGCGGTCATCCATTTCGCCGGCCTGAAAGCCGTGGGCGAGTCGGTGGAAAAGCCGCTCATGTACTACGACAACAACGTGGTCGGCACCGTGCGCCTGCTGGAGGCCATGGAAGCCACGGGCGTGAAGACCATCGTCTTCTCCTCCTCGGCGACGGTCTACGGCGACCCGCAATACCTGCCGCTGACGGAATCCCATCCGCTGTCGGCCAGCAATCCGTATGGCCGCAGCAAGATCGTCATCGAAGACATGCTGCGCGATTACCATCGCGCCCATCCGGACTGGAAGATCGCCCTGCTGCGCTACTTCAACCCGGTCGGCGCGCATGAAAGCGGCATGATCGGCGAAGATCCGGGTGGCATCCCCAACAACCTGATGCCCTATGTCGCCCAGGTCGCCGTGGGCCGCCGTGAAAAACTGAGCATCTGGGGCGGCGATTATCCGACCCCGGATGGCACCGGCGTGCGCGATTTCATCCACGTAGTCGACCTGGCGACCGGCCACCTGGCCGCCCTGCAGGCACTGACCGAACCGCAATGCTTCGCGGTCAATCTCGGTACCGGCAATGGCTACAGCGTGCTGGATGTGGTCAAGGCCTATGAAAAGGCCGCCGGCAAACCCATCCCCTACACCATCGCCGCGCGGCGCCCGGGCGATATCGCCTCCTGCTATGCCGATCCGGCCGAAGCGCGCCGCAAGCTGGGCTGGGAAGCCAGGCTGGGACTGGACGCCATGTGCGCCGACTCGTGGCGCTGGCAGCAGAACAATCCGAACGGCTTCAAGCCCTGAGCCATGAAACCCATGCGCATCCTGCTCACCGGCAGCAGCGGCCAGGTCGGCAGTGAATTCCTGCGCCGCCTGCGTGTCATGCCGGCCGGCCTCGATGTGATCGCGCCCGTGCGCGGGCATCTCGACCTCACCGACGCGGATGCGCTGCGCACGGCGGTACGCGACGCCCGGCCCGATCTGATCATCCACCCGGCCGCCTACACGGCGGTGGTCAAGGCCGAGTCCGAACCTGAGCTGGCGCGTCGCATCAACACCGACGCGCCCGCCCTCCTGGCGCAGGAGGCCGCGCGGCTGGGGGCTGCCCTGATCCACTTCTCCACCGATTACGTGTTCGACGGACAGCACCCCGGTGCCTATACGGAAGACATGCCGACCCATCCGCTGAATGTCTACGGTGCCAGCAAGCGTGACGGCGAACTGGCCATCGCCGCCAGCGGCGCAGCCCACTGGATCTTGCGGACCAGCTGGGTCTACAACCGCACGGGCAACAATTTCATGAAGACGGCCATTCGCCTGGCCCAGCAGAAGGAAAGCTATACCATCGTGGGCGACCAGTTCGGGGCACCGACCTGGGCCTCCACCATTGCGGCGGTCTGCTGCCGCATGCTGGCCGGGACCGACGGCGGGCGCGAGAAAGTTGCGGCCACCAGCGGCATCTATCACCTCACCGCGCAGGGAGCCACGTCGTGGCATCGCTATGCGCAACTGGTGGCGCGCGAGCTGATGGCGCGTGGCGTCCCGGTCAAGCTCAAGGGACTGGACCAGATCACCCCGGTACCGACCTCTTCCTACCCTACGCCGCTCGAGCGTCCGCTCAATTCACGGCTGGATTGCAGCAAGCTGGAACTGCGCTTCGGCATCACCCTGCCCGCGTGGGATGAGGACGCCACGGCCTGCCTGCAGCAGATCATCGACCACTACCAGCTCGATCAGGGCAAGCTGCTCCCTGACTGAAGACGCAGGCGGTATCGGCAGCCGGGCCGTGATGAACCTGGTCAGTGGCTGGGGACGTATTTGGTCTGGTCACCACGGGTGATGAGATTGAGCTGTCCAAAGAAACGCATGTAGCCCGGATCACCGTAGCGTGCGCGCAGTTCGCGCAGGAGCAGGTAGCTGCCCAGGCGTTCAGCGCAGAATGCCCACGCGCGGGATTGATAGCCTTCGCGGCGGGTGTCGTAGTGCTGGACGCAATACCAGGTCACGGCTTCGATCTGCTCCACGGTGCGCAGCCAGAAATCGGCAGGAAACACGCCCATCTCGATGCCGCCCATGAAGAAGGTCTTCTCGTTGAAGAACAGCTCGGCCTCGCTGCGTGCGAAGACCCCCAGCTCGGTTGCGGCAGCCGCATAGCGCAACAGATCCTCGGCGTGATGCGAGACCGCGTAATGCGACAGATAGCCGGCATCCCGGCCGCTCACCTTGAACCCGCAGGTCTTGCCAACCAGGAATTCCTGCTCGCCCGGCTCCATCATCTGCTCCAGCGACAGCCGTGCGAATTCCTTGTCGGAGACCACGTCCATCATCCAGTTGTCTTCAGCAGGCACGCCGCTGATGCGCTCGCGCGAAATGAACTTGCGGTACAGGCAAACGCCCACGCGCTTGACGTGGGGGTAGTCGCGCAGGATCAGGTTGCGCAAGGCAAAGTTGCCGAGCATGCCGGCCACGATGGGGTGATAAGGGACCCATTGGGGTGCCAGGTCGCGCAGGTTGAGCGCGCCCTCATGCTGGGCCTCGCCGAGGTAGATCGGCAGCACATGATCGGGGAATTTCACCGGCAACGGCACGTGGGTCATGCAGCCAAACACCAGCTCGCCACGCGCGGCCTGGGCCGCCGCGTTATCGGGCTGCGCCAGCGTGCGCGGTGCCAGCGTCAGCGATGGCGATGGAGATGACGCAGCGGCGAGCGGTGCCGACAGCGGCGCAGGCGGCCGGGCCGGCGCGCCACTCAACTGTCCGCTGCGCAAGCTGAAACGCTGCAGATCAGCGGCGTCACCGCTGGCCGCATAGGCGTTGCGCAAGGCTTCCAGTTCTGCCAGGTCGGCAGCAGCCACGGGCAGGGCAGCCGGCATCAGCGCCGGCGGGCAATGCCATACGCGCAGTTGCTGGTCCAGTCCCAGCACCAGGGAGCCCAGGCGTGCCGCCAGCAGCGACCGTCCGGACTCGCCGGATGCTGCCTGGCGCTGCAGTGCCGCGCGCAACTCACCCGGCTCCTGCTCGGCCATCTGGAACAGGCGTTCGGCCAGATCAAACCAGGTTTGCCAGAACGCCGGCTTGGCCGCGATGAAACCGTGCGGCACATTGTTCTGCCACTGCGGCACGAAATGCAGCGGGTCCAGTTGCAAGCCCAGCGCCTGCAGGAAACGCTTGGCCAGCGCGGCGAAACCCTCCAGGTGCTGCTCCGCCTGCAGCAGCAGGTTGAGCTGGCCACAGGCCTCCAGCGGATGCGGCATGAAGGTCCAGGCGGCGGCTTGCGGATTCGCCTCGATCAGACTGCGCACGCCAGCCGCATCCAGACCGGTCTGGCCGAGAAATGCCGACGTGACGAAGGCATAGCAAGCCTCACCATCGATAGCCTGTTCATGAAAAAAGCGGCGCATGGCCAACAGATCGCCCCAAGCGTCAGGCGCAGGGGTGAGCACGTGCTGGAAGCCTGGCGCTACCGGGACGGTCGACGGAGCGAGCTGCAACAGATGAATATGCATGTTGGCCTCCCTCACCACACCTGAAGCTGCGGCACCGCGATGGCGAAGCGGCCGCCCCACGCACGGATCTCGGCCAGCTGCTGCGCGACCTCGTCCTTGATGTTCCAGGGCAGGATCAGCACCACGTCCGGTTTTTCGTCGAGCAGGCGCTGCGGGGAAACGATGGGAATATGACTGCCTGGCATGTACTTGTCCTGCTTGGAAGGTGCAGCATCGGCGACCATGGCCAGCAGATCGGGATGCACGCCGGAATAATTGAGCAGCGTGTTGCCTTTGGCAGCGGCGCCATAGGCCAGCACCTTCTTGCCGGCGCGCTTCTGCTCCAACAGGAAGGACAGCAACTGCAACTTGATCTCTTCGGCACGCGCCTGGAACCCTGCATAGCCCTCGATGCGCTCCAGCCCGGCCTCCCGCTCACGTGCCAGCATGGCCTGCACGGCCGGCGTGGCGGCGATGGCGGCATCGGCATGGCAGGCATAGATGCGCAGGCTGCCACCGTGGGTCGGCAGCTCCTCGACGTCGTAGACGCGCAGCCCCTGCGATTGCATCACGCGCTGTACCGCCACCAGCGAGAGATAGGAGAAATGCTCGTGGTAGACGGTATCGAACTGTGCCTGAGCGATCAGGTTCAACAGGTGGGGACACTCGACCGTCACCGTCCCTTGCGGTGCCAGCAGGGCACGCATGCCGCCAACGAAATCATTGATGTCCGGGACATGCGCCAGCACGTTGTTGGCGGCAATCAGGTCTGCAGCACCGTGGCTCTCGCGCAGCCGCTGGCCAAGTGCCACGCCGAAAAATTCCTCGACGATCGCAATGCCCCTGGCACGCGCGGCGTCAGCCGTGCTGGTGGTGGGCTCCACGCCCAAGCAGGGGATGCCCTTCTGCTGCACGTACTGCAGGAGATACCCATCATTGGCGGCCAGTTCGACCACCAGGGATTGCGCGTTCAGGTTCAGGCGTGCCGCAATCATGTCCACATAGCGCGCGGCATGCGCCAGCCAGGTGCTTGAGGTGGATGAGAAGTAGGCGTAATCGGTGGCAAAGAGCTGGTCGTAGTGCGTGTAATCCTCGGTCTGGACCAGCCAGCACTGGCGGCACACCATCACCTTGAGCGGATAGGTGGTTTCAGGACGACGCAGATCCTCGGCCCTCAGATAAGCGTTGGAGGGCGGTGAGAAACCCAGGTCGAGGAATGTGTCATGCAGTTCGGTCTGGCAGTGGCGGCATTTCATAGCGGTATTCCATCGAAATCGGGAGCCAGCAGCGGATGCTGGAGGTCGCGTGGCGACAGGTTCTGCGGCGGCAGCGGCCAGGCAATGGCCACGCGTGGATCATCATGGCGCACACCGCCTTCGGCATGCGGGACATAGGGAGCAGTATGCAGGTAGAGCAGCGAGCTGCCCGCTTCCAGGACCTGGAAACCGTGCGCACAGCCTTCCGGCACCAGCAGCGCGCGGTCGTCACCGGCCGCCAGCTCGACGCCGCGCCACTGCAGGAAGGTGGGCGAGCCCTTGCGCAAGTCCAGCACCACATCGAAGACGCGGCCTGCCAGGCAGCGAATCAGTTTCTTTTCCGCGTGGGGCGCATGCTGGAAGTGCATGCCGCGTACGCTGCCGGGCTCGGCCGTGAACGAATTGTTGACCTGCACGATGCGGCTGCCCTGCAATACCGGTACCAGTTCCTCGTCGCAGAACCAGCGCGCGAAGCTGCCGCGCGCGTCACCGCGTCGCACACTGGACACCACCGCCGCCCCCGCGATTCCGGTGGGCGTGATCTGCAGGTTCATGCGCACTCCCCGCGCCCGCAGGACGGGCTCAGCTCCAGGTCTTCCATCGTGCCTGGTCCTGGTCCCACATCTGGTTGAGCTGGATCTTGTCGCGCAGGGTGTCCATGCATTTCCAGAATCCGTGGTGCGGCCAGTTCAGCAGCCTTCCATCCCCTGCGATCTGCTCCAGCGGGGCGCGTTCGAAGATGGTGCCCTCGCCTTCCTTGAGGTAATCGAACACGCCCTGGCGACATACCATGAAGCCGCCGTTGATCCAGCCCAGGTCTCCCGGCGGCTTCTCGCGGAAATCGCGGATGAAGCCGGCCTCATCGGTCTGCACCATGCCGAAACGCGCCTCGGGCTGCACCGTGGTCATGGTCACCAGTGCCTGGGGATTGGCCTGGTGATGCGCCACCAGAGCGGTCACGTCGACATCGGAAACGCCATCGCCATAGGTGAGCATGAAATCGCCCTCCTTGAGATAGTCGCGGGCGGCCAGCAAACGGCCACCCGTCTGGGTCGACAGGCCGGTTTCCACCAGCGTCACTTTCCACGGCTCGGATTTGTTGCGATGGACTTCCACCCGGTTGTCGGCCAGATCGATGGTGACATCGCCCTGATGCAGAAAGTAGTTGGCGAAAAATTCCTTGATCAGGTAACCCTTGTAGCCCAGCAGGATCACGAACTCATTGAAGCCGTGCTGCGAATAACCCTTCATGATGTGCCACAGGATGGGCTTGCCACCGATCTCCACCATCGGTTTCGGACGCACATCGGTTTCTTCCCCAAGCCGCGTACCCAGACCGCCGGCGAGAATGACGACTTTCAATTTGTACCCCTAGATGAGTGATGATCCGTCAGCCATGAAAGTATTGCATCCAAAGCAACACTCTCACCAAAGATGCCTATGTTACCGGCTTTGCCAGCGGGAACAACCGTGGGTCTGGGCGGTTTATCGAGGCCAATTTGGCTTTTTGCAGTCCGCCGCAGCAGCCGGCCATGCGAGGATTTGTCGCCCTCTTTGCCGCCAATTCAGACCATTCCCCGCAAAAGTGCGCTGCTATACTGCCCCGATTGCATGAGGTCTGCCCTGCAGGGGGCGCAGCGCCTGGATGCCGCCGCCGGGGCCAGGAAGCCGGGGCGCTGTCCGTTGCGCAGATCATCGAGCCACCCAGAGACAGACCACCGAGTAGCATATGAGACCAGATTTGTTCGCCCGGCTGCACTCCCCCTACTACATCTTTGCGCCCGCCTTCTCCACCCAATCGGAAGAAGCCCTGCTGCTGCATCGCCTCTGCCACGCGCTGAACCTGTGGGGCGAAGAAGCCTATGTCACCGAAGAAGGCAGCACCGCCCTGCGCACGCCGCGACTGACGCAAGAGCTCATCAACGCCCACCTGGCGGCCGGACGCAATCCCATCGTGATCTACGCCGGCAGCGTGGCCGGCAATCCCCTGTCCGCAGTGAACGTGGTGCGTTTCCTGCTCAAGCCTGGACAGGCCGCGCTGGCCGGCGAATTGCCATTGGCCTGGCAGCCCGGACTCGGTGGCGGCGTGCAACTGCTGGAATTGCCGCTGCTACCAGCGGCGGACCAGGCAGCCCGCCGCGACCTGGTGGCGGGGCAGTTGGACGACTTCATCCTGGCCAGCCAGCGGCGCTTCAACGCGCCTCCTGCAGCGCCGGCCTTTGCGCCCGCACCGGCCCCGACGCGCCGCAAGAAACGGCTGGTGGTGTATTCGGTGGAATCGACCTGGAGCCCTTGCCCGCAGATCCGCCTGATCCGTCCCTTCGCCCATCTGCAGGACGAGTGGGAACTGGTCTGGGGTATCCAGAATGGCCAGCTGCAGAGCAATTACCTGGCCGATGCCGACCTGATACTGCTGCATCGCTACACCCCCGGCCTGATGTCGCTGGACGTGCTGCGCACCATCTTCAGTTCCAAGGTTCCCATCATCTACGAGTCCGACGACCTGCTCAACGAGATTCCGGCCGACCATCCTGAAGCCCAGCAAGGCGCGGCCTGGAAGACCGGCATCGAGTTCGCGGTGCGGCATGCGAAGGCCGTCGTGGTCTCCACCGAATTCCTCGCCGCCAAGTACCGCGAGCTCAATGCGGCGGTCCACGTCCTGCCCAACTACATCGATTTCGATCTGTTCTACCGTCCGGTTCCCCAGTCCACCGCCCCCGACGGACGCATCAACATCGGGCTGCTGGGCTCTTCCATCCAGCCCTCCAATTTCGCGCTGGTCGACCAGGCCTTGCGCGCCCTGGTGGAGCGCTACGGTACGCGCCTGCACATCGACTTCGTCGGCTGGGAGTGCCCGCAGGGCTGGGCCGGCCATCCGCTGACGACCTTCCATACCTTCGTGCATCAGTACGTGGACTATGCGGCGCAATTGCGCCAGTGGAACTGGGATATTGCGCTGATCCCGCTGGCCAGCGACGAATACAATCAATGCAAGAGCTACATCAAGTGGCTCGATTACTCGGCGGCCGGTATCGCCTCCGTCTTCAGCGACGTCTCCGTGTACAGCCAGGTCGTCACGCATGAGGTCACCGGACTGTTGATGCCCAATTCAAGCCAGGCATGGCTGGACGCCATCACGCAACTGATCGAATCGCCCGGGAAGCGCCACGCCTTGGCCGCCGCCGGGCAGAAGGAAGTGCGTGAAGGCTTCGACCTGGCCGCCAAGGCCGCCCACTATCACGATGTCTACAGCCGTTGCCTGGCCCCCTGATGACCATGAACAAGCACATCCTGCAGATCCACTACGACGAAGCCAGCCGCCGCATGCTGGATCCCGGCTTCACGCCGCTTGAGATCGTCGGCAATCCCCGGCCTGACTGGCGCGAGTACTGGGGCATCCGCAATTATTTCCTGAACACGGCGCTCAATGAGGACGATTACTACGGTTTCCTCTCTCCGCTGTTCTTCGACAAGACGCGCATGAACGCGCAGCAGGTGCACGCCTTCATGGACAGCCGCCCTGGCGCGGATGTGTACACGTTCTCGCCGTCGATGTCGGATGCCTCGGCCTACCTGAGCGTCTTCGAACAGGGCGCCCGGCGCCATCCCGGCATCGTTCCGGTCGCGCAGGCGCTGATGGCCGACATCGGACTGGAAGTGAACCTGCAATCGCTGATCAACAATTTTCGCTCCACCGCGTACTGCAATTACATCATTGCCAAGCCCGTGTTCTGGGACAAGTGGTTCGCCATCAACGAGCACATGTTCGCCCTGGCGGAGGCCAATGCCACGCCACTGGCGCGCAAGCTCAACGAAGTCACCGACTATGGCAAGAGTACGGTGCAGATGAAGGTTTTCATCATGGAGCGCATCGGTTCGCTGGTGATGGCGCTCATGCCCGAACTGCAGGTGACGAATCTGAACATTGCCGCCATGCGCTTCGGTGACCCGCTGTTCTATCCCTGCCGCGACGAGATGGTGATCCTGGATGCGCTCAAGACTGCCTACCTGCATTCGGCCGACCAGGCTTACCTCGATCGTTTCCACGCCCTGCGCCACGACCTGCTGCGGCGCTGCGATCCCGAGTACCGACAGGATCGCCCGGCCAGCTTCTTCTGATCCTACACCGGACGCCGCGCCGGCGCGGCGGCCATCCGGCCATTCAAGTTTTGCCCTTTCCTTCCGTAGATGAACGCATCGGTGCGGGCTTGCCTACCTGCGCGCGGGCGATCCTTCAATGACGTCCATGCGATAAATAGGGGGCAAGTTTCCTCGCTTATGTGGCCGTCGTCCGCCTGCCCAAGCTGTCAAGATGCAAGCATGGGCAAGACTCTCTGTGATATTTCTCCAGGGAAATTTCCTGCGCTGCAAGCGCACGGTACGGCCTCGGCCGAGGTATCCGCAGCCGCCGGCCTGATCCGCTTTGGCCAGCCATGGCGCGATCACCACTGACAGTTTTTACATTAGGGAATCACGCGTAGATATGAATATTCTGGTCACCGGCGGCTGCGGCTACAAAGGCAGCGTTCTCGTCCCCAAACTGCTGGCGCGCGGCTACAAGGTGCATGTGCTGGACATCATGTGGTTCGGCAATTATCTGGCCCCCCACCCCAACCTGACCGTGACCGAAGGTGACGTGCGCAACATCGACCAGATCAATCTGGACGGTGTCGACACGATCATTCACCTGTCGTCGGTCGCCAACGATCCCTGCGGTGATCTCGATCCCAAGCTGACCTGGGAGGTCAGCGCACTGGCCACCATGCAACTGGCCGACAAGGCCGTGCGCAAGGGTGTCAAACAATTCATTTACGCTTCTTCCGGCAGCGTCTACGGCGTCAAGGAAGAGCTGCAGGTCACCGAAGACCTGGAACTGAAGCCGATCTCCGAATACAACAAGACCAAGATGGTCTCCGAGCCGGTGCTGCTGAGCTACAAGGACCGCATGATCGTCCAGATCGTGCGTCCGGCCACCGTGTGCGGCTACTCGCCGCGCATGCGCCTGGACGTGTCGGTGAACCTGCTGACGATGCAGGCGCTGGCCAAGGGCAAGATCACCGTGTTCGGCGGCACCCAGGTGCGTCCGAACATCCATATCGATGACATCACCGATGTCTACCTGCACCTGATCGATCATCCGGAAATCACCGGCGTCTACAACGCCGGCTTCGAGAACATCTCCATCCTGGACATCGCGCGCATGGTGGCCAAGCACATCCCGGTGGACATCGTGGTGACCGAATCGAACGATCCGCGCTCTTACCGCGTGAATTCGGACAAGCTGCTGGCCACCGGTTTCAAGCCGTCCAAGTCGGTCGAGACCGCCATCACCGAGATCATCGAGAAGTACCGCAGCGGCGTGCTCAAGGATGAGGACCGCTATTACAACCTGAAGTGGATGGAGCAGACCGTACTGTCTCCCAAGGCGGCATGAGCCCGGCACCGGTTTCGCTGACGGCGTTCCAGGATTACGCCACCCGCCTGCAGGCGGTACTGGCAGGTTCGGACTGGAATGGCGTGGGCCGCCTGGCGCAGGCCATGCAGGAATGCTGGCTCAAGGGCCGCCAGGTCTTTCTGTGCGGCAATGGTGGCAGCGCCGGCAATGCCATCCACCTGGCCAATGATTTCCTGTACGGCATCGCCAAGCGCACGGGCGGCGGCATGCGGGTCTCGGCGCTGTCGGCCAATGCCGCCGTGCTGACCTGCCTGGCCAACGACATCGGCTACGACCACATCTACTCCGAGCAGCTGGCCGTGCAGGCGCAACCGGGCGATCTGCTGATCGTGCTGTCGGGCAGCGGCAATTCGGGCAACATCCTGCGTGCGCTGGAACAGGCCAGGAAGATGGACGTGCTTTCCTGCGCCATCCTCGGCTACAGCGGCGGCAAGGCCAAGGACCTGTGCGACATCCCGGTCCACTTTGCGGTGGATGACATGCAGATCGCCGAGGACATGCAGGTGATCGTGGGGCATATGGTCATGCAGTGGCTGTACGAAAACAAACCCGCAGTGGAATGAACATGTCGGCAAAATATCTCATCATCGGCAGCAACTCGTTTTCCGGTGCCAGCTTCGTGGATTACCTGCTGCGCAACGGCAACGACGTCATCGGCGTGAGCCGTTCACAGGAGCCGCATCGCGCGTTCCTGCCTTATCGCTGGTCCGAGCATCAGGCCGCATTCACGTTCTACCCGTATGACCTCAACAAGGACCTGGCCGCGCTGACCGAATTGATTCAGCGCGAGAAGCCCGCCATCGTGGTCAACTTCGCCGCGCAAAGCATGGTCGCCGAAAGCTGGAAGAATCCGGAACACTGGTTCGAGACCAACGTCATGGCGACCATCCGCCTGCACGAAGTGCTGCGCCAGTGCGACTTCCTGGACAAGTACGTGCACATCACCACACCCGAGGTGTATGGCAGTACCGATGGCTTCATCAAGGAAGACACGCCGTTCAACCCGAGCACGCCCTATGCGGTGTCCCGCGCGGCGGCCGACATGAGCCTGAAGACCTACTTCGATGCCTACGGTTTCCCGGTAGTGTTCACCCGGGCCGCCAACGTCTACGGTCCGGGCCAGCAGTTGTATCGCATCATTCCGCGCACCATCCTCTCGGTGCTGACCGGGAAGAAACTGCAGCTGCATGGCGGTGGACTCTCGCGCCGCTCCTTCATCCACATGCGCGATGTATCGAGCGCCACCCACGCCATCGCCACGCGCGGTATCAATGGCCAGACTTACCACATCTCCACCGACGAGATCGTCAGCGTGCGCGAACTGGTCGAGCGCATCTGCGCCAAGCTGGACGTGGATTTTGCGGCCAACGTCGAGATCGTCGGCGAGCGCCTGGGCAAGGATGCCGCCTACATGTTGGATAGCAGCAAGCTGCGCCAGAGCCTGGACTGGAACGTGAAAGTCTCGCTCGACGAAGGACTGGATGAATGCGTCAGCTGGGTCCGGCAGAACCTGGACGCCATGCAGGCCATGGAATGGAACTACGTCCACAAGCCCTGAGCCGCACTGATATGCAGCCTCGGCGAATGCCGCATCGTTTTGCTGCCCGTTTGAAAGAACGGGCATTGCTTTTGGATAGATCGTTATGGCCCAAGACATTACCGCGCTGAAGAAAACAGCCAGCCAGCTGCGTGGCCGCATCATCGAGAATGCGCACCGCACCCAGACACCGCACCTGGGCTCCTGCCTTTCCTGCGTGGACATCCTCACGGCGGCTTATTTCAGTACGCTGCGCATTGATCCTTCCAGGCCGGCCGACCCGCTGCGGGACCGTTTCATCCTCAGCAAGGGGCACGGCGCTGCCGCACTGTTCCAGGTGCTGGCCTTGCGCGGCTTCTACCCGATCGCGATGCTGGACGACTATGGCAAGGACGGCGGCATCTTCGCCGAACACCCCCCGACGCCTGATCACCTGCCCGGTATCGAGGCCGCTACCGGCTCGCTCGGCCATGGTCTGCCGATCGGCCTGGGCATGGCCCTGGCCGGTCGCATCCAGCAACAGCGCTATGACGTCACGGTGCTGCTGGGTGACGGCGAATGCAATGAAGGTTCGGTCTGGGAAGCCGCCATGATGGCCGCGGCCCAGCGTACCGGCAACCTGATGGTGCTGGTCGACTTCAACAAGTGGCAGGCCACCGGCCGCAGCGAGGAAGTGCTGGCTTTGAATCCGCTGGTGGACAAGTGGCGCGCCTTCGGCTGGGATGCGATGGAAATCGATGGGCACGACATGGCGACCCTGGTCGAGATCATGGGACGCCCGCGCGCACCCGAAGGAAAACCCATTGCCGTGGTGGCACACACCGTCAAGGGCAAAGGCGTCTCCTTCATGGAAGACGACAACAACTGGCACTACCGGATTCCCAATGCCGACGAAGTGGCCGCTGCCTATCAGGAACTGGGAGCTCAGGCATGAGAAACGCATTTGCAGATGAGATCACCAAACTGGGTAGCAGTGATCCGCGCGTGGTGCTGCTCTCGGGCGACATCGGCAACAAGCTGTTCGACAAGTTCAAGGCCGCCAACGGCACGCGCTTCCTCAACTGCGGCATCGCCGAAGCCAACATGATGGGCGTGGCCGCCGGCATGGCGCTGTCCGGCTTGCGGCCCGTGATCTACACCATCACGCCGTTCACCACCACGCGCTGCTTCGAGCAGATCCGCGTAGATGCCTGCTATCACAACGTCCCGGTGATCATCGTGGGGACCGGCTCCGGACTGTCCTATGCCGAACTGGGGCCGACCCATCATTCCTGCGAAGACCTGGCGATCATGCGGGTGCTGCCCAACATGACAGTGCTCGCGCCGGCCGACGAAGTCGAGCTGCGCCAGTGCCTGCGTGCTGCGCTCAAGCTTGATGGCCCGGTCTACATCCGCATCGGAAAGAAAGGCGAGCAGATCGTTCCCAAGCAGGACGAGCACTTCGAGATCGGCCGCGCCATCAATGTGCGCAGCGGCAGCGATGTCTGCCTGATCGGTGCCGGTACCTTGCTGCCCACCGTGATGGCGGCAGCCGATTTGCTGCAGGCACGCGGCATCTCGGCGCGCGTGGAGAGCTTCCACACCATCAAGCCACTCGATGAGGCCAGCCTGGAGCAGGCGTTCGCGGGATACGCCGTGGTGGGCGTGGTGGAAGAACACAGCCGCATCGGCGGCCTGGGCGGCGCCATTGCAGAATGGCTGGCGCGGCAGGAGCCCATGAAGGGGCGTCTGCTTGGCTTCGGCGTGGACGACAGCTTCATGCACGAGATCGGCTCGCAGGAGTATGCACGCGCCAAGTACGGACTGACCGCCGACAACATCGCCGCCAAGGTGGAGGCTGCGTTCCGGAAGACGGCAGGCTGAGATGCGCATCGGACTGGATTTCGACAACACCATCGTCACCTACGACTCGCTGTTCCACAAGGTGGCAACCGAGCAGGGACTGGTCCCGGCGAGCTTGCCGGTCTCCAAGCTCGCCGTGCGCGACTACCTGCGCGAGGCAGGCCAGGATGCCGTCTTCACCGAACTGCAGGGCGATGTCTACGGCGCCCGCATGGGCGAGGCCGAAGCCTTTGCGGGCGTGTTCGACTTCATCCGTCAGGCTTCTGCGCGGGGTGCCGAACTGCTGATCATCAGCCACAAGACCCGCTATCCCTTCAAAGGTCCGCAACACGATCTGCATGCGGCGGCCACCGGCTGGATTGACGGCACGCTGCGCGCAGCCACCGGGAACGACGCCGTGCAGGCCGTGTATTTCGAGCCGACCAGGGAGGCCAAGATCGCGCGCATCGCCGACTGCGGCTGCGATTACTTCATCGACGATCTGCCCGAGATCCTGCGCATGCCGGGATTCCCGCCGCAGACGGTGCGCCTGCTGTTCGATCCCGAGGGCAATCATGCTGCCACATCGGAATTCACGCGACTCAGTGGATGGCCGGGGATCCGGGCCTTCTTCGAGGAACGATGGTGAACACCGGGCTGCAAGCCACCATCACGGCCTTGCTGACACAGTCGGGACTGGATGCTGGCGACCTGCGCCTCACTGCGCTCGACGGCGGCGGCAACAACCGCGTCTATGCCGTCGACACAGCGGGTGGCCGCTATCTGGCCAAGGCCTATTTCAGCGATGCTGCCGATACCCGCGACCGCCTGGGAGCGGAGTACCGTTTCCTGCGCTACGCCGGCAAGCTCGGCTTGCGCTGCGTTCCGCGCGCGCTGGCCTGCGACCTCCAACAGCGGGTCGGCCTTTACGAATACGTCCATGGCGAGAAGATCGTCGCAGCACGACTGACATCGGCCCATGTCATGGACGCCGCACAATTTCTGCACGCCCTCAATGCGGCGCGGCACGACGGTCACGATCTGCCGCCGGCCTCCGAAGCCTGTTTCGATCTGACGCAACACCTGACCAGCGTCGACCGGCGCATCGCGCGCCTGCAGGCCCTCGTCCCCGGCGATGCAGTGGACGCACAAGCGCAGGCACTGATCAGCGAGATGGCGGCAGTCTGGCAGCGCCACCGTGCACGGCTGGTTGCCGAGGGTCTGCCAGTGCTGTTGGAGGCGGACCGTTGCATATCGCCTTCCGACTTCGGCTTTCACAACGTCCTGCTGCGACCTGATGGCCAGTTGTGCTTCATCGATTTTGAATACGCCGGGTGGGATGATCCGGCCAAGATGATCGGTGACTTCTTTTGCCAGCCCGCCGTCCCGGTACCCTTTGGCGACTTCGAGGATTTTGCCGGCCAGGCACTGGCCTGGTCCGAGCGGGCCAGCTCCCTGCGTGAGCGCTCCCTGCAACTGCTGCCGGTGATGCAGGCCAAATGGTGCTGCATCATGCTCAACGAATTCCTGCCCGAGGCCGCGCGGCGACGGCAGTTTGCCGATGCCTCGATTTCAGTGGAGCAGCGCAAGCGCACCCAGCTCGACAAGGCGCGACAATTTTTCCAATCCAGACTGGTATAAGACATGGCCTACATCGACTTCCTCAGCTCCGTTCACAAAAGCACCCAGCGCGATTATCTGGCGCGCGTGAACGACCCTGAATTCCCCAAGCCCAAGGCGGCCGAGCTGGCCAAGCAATGGGGATTCGACTACTGGGACGGCGATCGCCGCATCTGCTACGGCGGCTATCGCTACATGCCGGGCCGCTGGGCACCGGTGGCGCAGGCGATGATCGACCACTATGGCCTGAAGGCGGGCGACAAGGTGCTCGACGTGGGATGCGGCAAGGGATTTCTGCTGTACGAGATGTCGCTGCTGGTCCCCGGCCTGGAAATCCATGGCATCGACATTTCTCCGTATGCGCTGGAGCATGCCAAGGAAGAGATCCGCGATCGCCTGCTGTTGGGCAATGCCACCAGCCTGCCCTTCCCTGACCAATATTTCGATTTCGTCTTTTCCATCACCACGCTGCACAACCTGCACAACTACGATCTGGACAAGGCCTTGCGGGAAATGGAGCGGGTCGGCAAGCAGAAGTATGTTTGCGTAGAGTCATATCGCAACGAAACCGAAAAGGCTAACCTGCTGTACTGGCAGGTCACCTGCGAAGCCTTCTGTACCCCCGAAGAATGGGACTGGTGGTTCCGCCAGACCGGCTATACCGGCGACCATTCCCTCATCTATTTCGAGTGAACACCATGAGCATTCCCAAGACCATGCGTGCGGCCATCCTGGCCGAACTGCAACAGCCGCTGATCATCGATGAGGTCGAACTGCCGCCGCAGCTCGACGTCGGACAAGTGCTGGTGAAGATCGGTGTCAGCGGCGTATGCGGCTCGCAGCTCGGTGAAATCGACGGTGCCAAGGGCGAGGACAAGTACCTGCCGCACCTGCTCGGCCACGAGGCCTCGGGCATCGTGGAGGAAGTCGGTCCCGGCGTGCGTTTCGTCAAGCCGGGCGACCGTGTGGTATTGCACTGGCGCAAGAGCCAGGGTATCGAATCGCTTCCGCCCAAGTACACCTGGCGCGGCAAGCCGCTCAACGCCGGCCTGATCGCGACCTTCAACGAATATGCCATCGTGTCGGAGAATCGCGTCACCCGTATCGATCCGTCCAGCGACATGGACGTCGCTGCGCTGTTCGGGTGTGCGGTCACCACGGGCTTCGGTGTGGCAGAGAACAATGCGGACATCCGTTTGGGTGAATCGGTGGTGGTCTTCGGTGCCGGCGGCGTCGGCCTGAACATCATCCAGGCAGCCTCGCTGCGCTCGGCCTATCCCATCATTGCGGTCGATCTGCACGAAGGCCGGCTGGCGCTGGCCAAACAGGTCGGTGCGACGCACCTGATCAATGCCAGCCAGGTCGATGCACGCACAGCGCTGCTGGAGCTGACGGGCAAGCAGGGCATCGACGTCTTCATCGACAACACCGGACAGCCGTCCATCATCGAGATGGGCTATGAGCTGACCAAGGCGCAGGGATGCGTGGTTCTGGTGGGGGTGCCGCGTGCCGGCCGCAACATCAGCATCTACTCGCTGCCGCTGCACTTCGAGAAGACCATCAGTGGCTCGCATGGCGGCGAGGCCGTGCCGCATGTCGACATTCCCCGCTATACCAGGCTGCTTGATGCCGGCCTCATCCAGCTCAAGCCGCTCATCACCGAGCACTTCAAGCTGGACGACATCAACGTCGCCATCCAGCGCATGCGCAGCGGTGCCATGTCGGGCCGCTGCCTGATCCGCATGCACGACTGACCCAGCGCGAGCACGCCATGACTGCACTGAACCTGAAGCACAAGATTTTCGACACGCCCGGCTACTCCAGCGATGTCCGGCTCACGCCTGAGGAGCTGGAGGTGTTTCGCGCGGCCATCACCGAGCAGTGGCTCGACGTGATCGGTAGGGCGCATCCGGAGCTGGTGGCGCAATTCAGGGAAGTGGGCATCGCGCGTTATCACGAGCTGTCCCATCTGCTAAAGCACGAATCACTCTGGCCCAAGCAGCATCGCTGCCTGCCGCTGCACAGTTGCCAGCAGATTCGCGGACTGCCGTTCCTTCAGACCATCCGTGCGGAGATGGGCGAGTTTGCCATCTCCGATGTCTTCTATGGGGATACCCACGAGGCCGGACGCGAAGAGATCTACTGGAGACTGGTACGCCCGAATGCGCCACGCGACATCGGCGGCATGCACGCCGACAAGTGGTTTCACGATGTCATGGGCATGGACGATCGCGCCTTCGCGGCACAGGCGGAGACCGTCAAGATCTGGATTCCGATCTATTCACAGCCAGGGCGCAACGGGCTCATGATCGTGCCCGATTCGCATCGCCGCCAGTATCGCTACCACGGCGAACCCGGTGCCGGAGGCATGAAGCCCATCATCGATGAAGATCCTGCGACACTGGGTGCGCAGCTGATGCTCACGGAGCCCGGCAACATGCTCATCTTCAACGAAGGCATTCTGCATGGGGGGGCGGTCAATCTGGGAGACCAGACCCGCGTGAGCGTGGAGATCACGCTGGTCTTCCCGCAACGGATGACGAAAAACTGACCGCCGTCCGCCAGCGCTGATCAGCGACCGGCGTCGAACATGTCGATGAAAGCGCCGATGGTCCCGTTGACCTTCTCTTCCGAGACATGCCATGCGGCGCCATCATCGGCCGCATAGAAGTTGCTGGCATTGGAGCCGCCCCAGCGGAAGACCTCGAAGGAGGGCCAGTAAAGCACATTGTTCAGGCCGGATTGGTGCACCACCTGATGCGCCACCAGGCGCATGGTGCTCTTGGACAGGCAGTCGGCCACGACGCAGGATTCAAATTCAAACGACGCAATCAGCGGCACCGGCGAGACCGTGATCACCACTTTGGCGTGCGGAGCCAGCTTGCGCACGAAGTTGATCAGGTACAGGACGTTGTCCACGTTCTCCTGCACGGTGGTCGTCCGGTATTCGTACTTCTCGCCCAGCACGCGGGAGTTCAGCGCGGTCGGGCGCGGCAGCACGAAAGCGCCGGTGGTCTTGTCGAAGAAAGCCGGTGCCACCCCGAGCGTAAGGATGAAGACATCCGAGTTGCGAATCTTCTCCAGCGTGCTGTCGGCACTCCAGCCCGGCGGCAGCAGTTCCTGGATACGCTCACTCACCGCCACATCGGTCTTGCCGGTGCTGAGCCAATCGACAAAGGCGCGATTGGCGAAGGTGGTGTTGATGTACTCCGAGATTTCCATGTGGGTGCTGTTGTAGCCGCTCTTGTTCAGGGCGGCGGAAATGTTGCGCGCAAAGCAGGAACCCATGGTGAAGAAGCGCGTGGCACGGCTGATGAATTTCTCTTCGTTGCGCAGATCGAAGGCGATGTGTTTCTTGATCAGCGCAGGCAGGTCGCCGACGAAATCCTCGGTGAGCGGATAGCGTCCGATTTTCTTGCGTTTCGGGCTCGCTGCCTCGGCTTGCTGGGCCAGCGCAGCCTTGCCAAGCTTGATGGTTTCGCGATTGGTATCGGTATCGTAGACGGCCGGGTCCAGCGCGATGGCTTTTTCCAGTGCGGCAATCGAGTCCGCCAGGTTGTTGGCTACATTGTTGATGTGCGAGAGACTTTCGCTGAGATGGTAGTAGTCCGCAGCACTATTGGACATGGCGACCAGCCTGCGATACAGGTCGGCGGCCTTTTCCTGTGGGCCGACATAGCTGCAGCGCTGTGCGGCAAAGCGCACCAGCGCGCAGTTGGCCTCGGTGCCGTTGTCGAACAGAGCGGGAAAATCCTCCAGGATGGACACTGCCGCATCCCGTGCGGCGGCCAGCTGTTTGTGCGACCCGTCATCAATCAGCTGCGCATGGATGAAACGCGCGTTGAGATCACTCTTTTCCTCGGCCAGCCTGGCGAAGCAGGCAATGGCATCGCTGCGGCGGTTTTCCCGAATGAATTGAGCGCCGGCGGCGAGCAGGTCCTCACGCTTGCCGTGCTCGATCAGGTGGGTCACGATGGGGTCAAGGTTGGAGGCTGATGAGTTCATGATGGCTTCGCTGAAGTGGGGTTGCTCACGTACTGCTTGCACGCGGGCCTGAATGCACCGGGCCTGCCTATCGCCGCAGGCCCGCTGTCGTCGTCACGCAGCGAGCATGCAGAACCGGAGGCTCGCCGCACGTGTGGTTCTGGTGCGACTGATTTTACACAGGTTCAGTTGCGCTCTGGACGGCTGTAAATGCAGGAAAAAGGGGGGTTATTCCCGCGTTGAACTGCCGTAACAGGCTGTTCAGCCCCCACGCTGGCGGCGCAGCGCTGCGCCAAATCAAGAGCTAGCCCCCCTTTCCGCCGGTTATTCCCTGCTTTGGCGTGATATTGGCCCATTATCATCTGTCACATCCGGAAAAGGCGGCTCCGCCGCACAGAACGCGCCAGAGAAATCATCCAAGGAACCCCATGCCTACCGTCGTCCTCCCGGCCCGAAAGCACCGCAGTGACCAGGTGCCATTGACCGACCATGCGTTGTTTGAAAACGCCAACTGCCGGGCGACGCACGCTGCGTCCGATTTCCCATGCGCGCACTTCTGCTAGCTGCCGGCCTGGGAACCAGGCTGCGTCCCCTGACCGATCTGCTGCCGAAATGTCTGGTTCCGATCAACGGCCGGCCGCTGCTGGACTACTGGATCGAGAACCTGCTCGGACAGGGCGTGGACGACATCCTGATCAATACCCACTATCAGGCCCGTCTGGTGGAGCGCTACATCGCCGCCAGCTGTTGGCGCGACCGGGTCACGCTGGTCAGCGAGCCTGTCTTGCTGGGCACGGCGGGCACTGCACTGGCCAACCGCGCGTTCTTCGGCAACAAGCCCTTCCTGCTGGCACATGCCGACAATCTGACCCGTTTCGACTGCCGCGATTTCCTCGCTGCGCACCGCGACCGCCCGGCGCACACCGCCTTGACCATGATGCTGTTCGAGACACCCGATCCCCGTTCTTGCGGCATCGTCGAGCTGGATGCCAACGGCGTGGTGCAGGCCTTCCACGAAAAGGTCCCGGAGCCACCTGGCAGGCTGGCCAACGCGGCGGTCTACCTGCTCGAACCGGAGGTACTGGATTTTCTGGACAGCCTGGGTCGTCCCGACATCGACTTCAGCACCGAAGTCATTCCGCACTATCTGGGCAGGATCGCCACCTTCACCAACCATGCCTACCATCGCGATATTGGCACCGTGCAGAGCTGGACCGAGGCCCAGCAGGACTTTCACATGCCACCTGCCCAGCCCGGAAATGCGCACGCCTGGGCAGAGCTGACGCAATCCCTCGCACCGGAACTGCATCAGCTGCTGCACCGGCTGGCCGGGCAGTGAGTTGCCATGACGGTGGCAAAACGCCTATTTGGCGGGCATTTGCACGGCCGTTTCACGGATGGCCGCGCTAGCCACCGGGTTATCCTGTGCAAGATGCATTGTCCACGATTGCCAATGTGGCAATAAAACTCACAATAGGGAAACCTGTGCGGGGGTGCGGCCGGTACGGCTGATTTCGCCGCAAATTTTTTAGTCGTGTTGGAAGGCCATGAACCAGGATCAGCGCAAATACCGATTCCAGAACCCCGAGGTGATCTATTCGGAAATGGAGATCGTGACCGCTTCGCGGGAGGACATCGAGCATCTGCAGGCGCTGTCGTCCCGCAATCCGCGCAAGCGGGTGCGCCTGTGTGCGCACGACAGCCCCGACGATGCCTTGCACGAGATGCTCATCATTCATGAGCGCGGAGCGTACGTGCGTCCGCACAAGCATCCTGGCAAATCGGAATCGATGCACGTGATTGCCGGCCGGGTCGATCTGGTGATGATGGACGACGAAGGGCAAGTGACCCGCGTCATCGAAATGGGCGACTATGCATCCGGCTTGCCCTTCTACGAGCGCATGGACAAGCCGATCTTTCACACCTTGATCATCCGCTCGCCGGTCCTGGTCTTCCATGAAGTGACCAACGGCCCCTTCCTTCCCGCCGCCACGGCGTTTCCCGCCTGGGCAGCCGATGGCAGCGATGCCGCGCTGGCCGACGCCTACATCCGGGAACTGGAACTCCGAATCAAGCCCTTTACGAGAACCCAATGAAGCAAATCATCCATCGCCGCACGACCTGCCGCGCTTGCGGCAGCCATGATCTGGACCTGGTATTCGCACTCAAGCCCACCCCCATCGGCGACGACTATGTCACCGCAGAGCGCCTCGGCGAAGCACAGCCGAGCTATCCTATCGATCTGTTCATGTGCGGTCAGTGCGGTCTGGCGCAGATCACCGACATCATTGACCCGGACGTTCTGTACGGCAACTACATCTACGTCACCCAAAGCTCCCCCGGTCTGCATGCCCACTTCCACGCCTACGCTCGGAACGTCGTACAGCGCTGCCAGCTTGCGCCCGGCTCGCGCGTCATGGACCTGGGCTCCAATGACGGAACTCTGCTGCGTTCGTTCAAGACACTCGGCATGGATGTGCTGGGCGTGGAGTTCGCCGCGCACATCGCCGAGCAGGCAACCGCCAGCGGCATTCCCACCATCGGCAAGTTCTTCGACCGCGGTCTGGCCAAGGACATCCTGGCGCAGCACGGCCCTGCCCGGGTGATCACGGCCAACAATGTGTTCGCCAATATCGATGATCTCGGTTCGTGGGTCGACGGCATCAACACCTTGCTGGCCGACGATGGCGTATTCGTCTTCGAGAGCTATTACCTGGCCGACCTCATCGACAACATGGTGTTCGATTTCATTTATCACGAACACCTTTCTTCGTTCTCGGTGCGCCCGATCCAGGCGCTGTTTGCCCGCGTGGGGCTGGAGCTGACGGCCATCGAGCGGGTCGCCACCAAAGGCGGATCGCTGCGCTATTTCGTCCAGCGCCCCCAAGGTCCGGTCCAGCCGGATGGCTCGGTGCAGCAACTGCTGGAAGAAGAAGATCGCAAGGGGATCTACCGCAAGGACACCTACGATGCCTATGCCGCCAGGATCGATGCCCTGAAACGGCAAACCCTGGACTTCCTGCGCCAGGCCAAGGCCGAGAACAAGACGGTGGCCGGCTTCGGTGCGTCCATCACCTGCACCACGCTCATCTATCACTTCGAACTGGGGCAGTACCTCGATTACCTCGTGGACGACAACCAGGCCAAGCAGGGCCGCTACAGCCCGGGCTGGCACCTGCCGGTGCTGCCGTCGTCGGCGATCTACGAGCGCAAGCCGGATTACGTGCTGGTCCTGGCCTGGCGGTTTGGCGAACCCTTCATCCAGAAACACCAGGCCTACCTTGAGCAAGGTGGCCATTTCATTCAGCCCGTGCCGGGTTTCAAGATCGTCTGAGATGAGTGAACGTCATTTCCTGGTCGTCGGCGGCAGCAAGGGCAGCGGCCTGGCATTGGTGGAGCACCTGCTGGCAGCAGGGCAGCGCGTCTCGGTGCTCGCACGCAGTGCCAGCCCGCTGCCATCGTCCCCGCTGCTCAATTGGCAACAGCTGGATGTGACCGACGGGGGGGCGTTGCGTGTCGCGCTCGATGCGTGTGCCAGGTCTCAGGGAAAGATCGACAGTGCCGTCTTTATGCAGCGCAACCGCGCGGCCGGCGACGCCTTCGACACCGATCTGGCCGTCGCCCTGACCGCCACCCGCAATGCGATCGACCATCTGCTGGCACAAGGCCATTTCAGCCTGGACGAATCCGGCAACAGCATCGTGATGGTCAGTTCCATCGCAGACCACTACGTCGCCCCGGAACAGGATCTTGGCTATCACGTCAGCAAGGCCGGCCTGGTGCAGCTGGCGCGCTATTACGCTCTGCAGCTTGGTCCGCATGGCATCCGGGTCAATGTGGTGTCGCCCTGCGTGGTCATCAAGGAAGCCGCGCGGGAGTATTACCGCCAGAACAGCTGGATCACGGATCGCTTCGAACGCTTCATTCCCCTGCGGCGCGCCGGCTCCTCCCGCGACATCATCAATGCCATCCTGTTTCTCACAGGAGAACAGAGCAGCTATATCACCGGACAAAACATCGTGGTCGACGGCGGCCTGAGCTTGCGCAGCCATGAATCGATCATCAGGGATTTTCCCAGGCAGTGAAGTGACCGCGTGCGGCAGAAAAAAGCGACCGGCACGGACCGGATCAGGCAAGGTATCGGAGGATCAATTGGATAGTTCGTCTACAACTGACATCGCAGAAATCAACAAAGCCAAGAGCCTGGCGGGCGAAGGCGCACGCATCGTCTTCGTCGCCGGCAACTTCAACACGGTACACCCGGGCCACCTGCGCTTGCTCAAGTTCGCCTCGGAATGCGGCGACTTCCTGGTCGTCGGCGTGGCAGGCGACCATGTCCCCGGTGCGCTGCTGCCGGCCCAGTTGCGCTTCGACGGCATTACTGCCATCAGTTTCGTGGACCATGCCTTCGTGATGACTTCTGCACCGGAGGACATCATCCGCGCGCTCAAGCCCAGCATCGTGGTCAAGGGCGACGAGCATGAGTCCAAGTTCAATCCCGAGCAGGCGGCCGTGGATGAATATGGCGGCAAGCTCATGTTCAGCTCGGGGGAGATGCGCTTCTCATCGATCGACCTGCTCAAGCGCGACATCCTCGAACCCAACCTGTCGTCCATCGTGCTGCCCAACGATTACCCGGAGCGTCACGCCTTCACGATGCACGACCTGCGCAGCACGGTGGAGAAATTCAAGGGATTGCGGGTCGCTGTACTGGGCGACCTGATCGTCGACGAATATGTCAGCTGCGAAGCCCTGGGCATGTCGCAGGAAGATCCGACCCTGGTGGTCACCCCCATCATGCAGGAGCGCTTCATCGGCGGGGCGGGCATCGTGGCGTCGCATGCCTGCAAGCTCGGCGCGCAGGTCAATTACTTCTCGGTCGCAGGCAAGGATGCCGCTGCCGACTTCGCCCGTGAGAAGCTGAGCGAATACCATGTCACGGCCACGCTCTTCGAAGACGACAGCCGCCCGACCACGCTCAAGCAGCGCTTCCGCGCCGCTGGCAAGACCTTGCTGCGCGTGAGCCATCTGCGCCAGCACGACATCGAACCCCGGCTGGCCCAGCGCTACGCCGAGGCCGTCATCGCCACGCTGGACAACTGCGATCTGGTGATCTTCTCCGACTTCAACTACGGCTGCCTGCCGCAGGCCGTGGTCGATCAACTGGTGGAAGCCTGCGTCGAGCGCGGCATCCCCTTCGTCGCTGACAGCCAGTCCTCCTCGCAGATGGGCGATGTATCGCGCTTCCGCGGGGCCATGCTGCTCACGCCGACCGAACGCGAAGCACGCCTGGCCGTGCGGGACTACAGCTCGGGTCTGGTGGTGCTGGCCGAAAAGCTGCGCCAGCGCTCGCAGTCGGAGAACATCATCCTGACCCTGGGGGCCGAAGGCATCCTGGCTCATGCGCAGTCCGAGGGTGAGCTGGATTGGCTTACCGACCGCCTGCCTGCCTTCAACAGTTCGCCCAAGGATACGGCAGGTGCCGGCGACAGCTTCCTCACCTGCACCTCCATGGCCATGACGGTCGGGGTAGACATCTGGCAAAGCATGTATCTGGGATCGATTGCGGCCGCCTGCCAGGTCAGCCGCGTGGGCAACATCCCCTTGTCCGCCAGTGATCTGATGCAGGAGCTGGCCGACCAGCATTAACGCGCGCCTGACTGCAGGAGCCGGCATGCGTGCCGGCCTGCGCCGGTGCACAGAAGAGACAGAGTGATGCCCGCGAGACCCCTGCGCAGCTGCTGCACGAGCAGCATGCAGGGCAATACCGGGCAGACTGAGCAATCAAGGGTAGCTCGTGCCGCAAGGTCCGAGCATCAGGCCGAAGGGTCTGGCGGCCGAGAGCACCCGATCCGAACTTTCCGAGGAAATACACCATGACTGAGAAAATGTACGAGTACTACGCCAAGCAGGACGTACAGCCGACCTATGCCGATTTCAGCAGCGATGCCGAGCTTTCCCGCTATGCACAGTTGCGCAAGAACGTGTTCTTCCGTCTCTCGCTGCCCCTGGCCCTGTTTCAGGGCAAGGAAGTGCTTGAGTTCGGGCCGGATACCGGCGAGAACTCCATCGTCTTCGCCCAATGGGGCGCGCGCGTGACGCTGGTGGAACCCAATGCGGAGGCGCACCCCTATATCCGCCAGTATTTTTCCCGATTTTCCCTGGAATCGAATCTGACCGAGATCGTCACCAAGTCAGTTCTTGATTTCGAGCCGGCCCGCCAATACGACTTCGTGGATGCAGAAGGCTTCATCTATACCGTGCAGCCGACCAGCGCCTGGGTCAGCAAGCTGCATGAATGCCTGAAGCCGGATGGCATCGCCTTGGTGACCTATGTCGAGAAGTACGGCAGCTTCATGGAATTGCTGTTGAAGGCGATCTACCAGACTGCCCTGCGCCACGGCCAGGGTGAGGGCGGCATCGAGACTGCCCGGCATCTGTTCCTGCCGAAGTGGAACAGCATTGCGCATACGCGCAAGATCGAGTCCTGGTTCATGGACGTGATCCAGAATCCCTTCGTGCGCATGAAATATTTCATCGATCCGGCGCAATTGCTGCGTGAGATGCACGCCGGTCATTTCCGCCTGTATTCGGCCTGGCCGAACTACAAGGATGTGCTGGCAATGAACTGGATCAAGGGCGAGTATCGCGCGGGCGACGACAACGAGGCGGCCATTGCCTATATCGAGCAGAGCCGGCTGAGCCACGTCCTCAGTACGCAATGCCTGTTGCCGGCGCCCTCACCGACCATCTCCAATCAGTTGGCCGAACTGGTCGGGATCGTGGATGGCCTCATCGACAATGCCTCGGAAACCAACTGCCTGCGCGCCGTCGCCATTCTGGATGAATTGATTGCCTTCCTTGCCGCGGGCAACATCATCGCGTCGCCAGAAGATGCGGCCAAGGCCCGGACCATCCTCACGATGATCAAGACGGCCATGACGCTGATGGGACAGGGCAAGATCGACGAGCTGACCACTTTCTGCCGTGAAGACAGCGTATTCATCGCCACCTGGGGCATGCCCAATCATCACGGGGTGTTCCAGAAGATGTAAGCCTGTACTGGCCGCGCGCGATGCGCGGCCAGGCACCATTGCGGCGGCACTTACATATTGTTCAGAATGGTGTCTGCCGCGAGAATCATCGGCTTGTAGATCTGCTGGAAATTGGAGGTCTGCTTGGCCGCCTCCGTGATACCGCCAAACTTGGCATAAAACAGGTTCTTGACGGACTGATGGAAGTAGGGCTCGCTCTTGAGCTTGGCGCGCAAGGAGTAGTCGCTGAGGAATTTGACGATCAGCAGCGCCATTTCAAATGCCGATCTGCCCGTGTGGACGTAGACGGAATCGCTGGAGAGCTGGTTGGCGACCTTGCGGAACACGGCAATGTAATCGTCCACGAAGCAGATCTCGCCGGGATGGGCCACCGCCATGTCAAGCGCCAGTGCCCAGTCCTGTCCCCGGAATTCCCCCAAGCCGTCGGCGGCCACCAGCTTGCTGAGCGTCAGGTCGAACATGAACCCGTTGCTGCCGTGGCGCGGCAAGGCATCGGTTTTGTAGATGCCGCAGAAGACATAGTGATCAAAACCGATCAATGCCTCGAAATCGCAATTGGGCTTGTATCGTCGGGCCTGCCAGCCAGGATGGCTGAGGTTGGACAACTGGCCGTTTTCCAGAATCTGGTATTTTCCGAAGGCCATTTTTGCGTTCGTGCGCAACATTTCCTGGAACAGCAGGGCGAGCTTTTCGGGATAAAACAGATCGTCGGAGGCCAGCATGGTCATGTAGGGCGTGTCGATCAGCGGGCACATCTTCTGATACCCCCCGAGCACACCCACGCTCGGACCGTCCCCCCCCAAGACCCGCACCCGCGCGTCGCCCGAATATCTGGCAAGGATTTCTGCCGTATTGTCGGTCGAACCATCGTTGTAGACGATCAGCTTGGTCACTGGCGATCCGGGCGCGAAAATGACGCTGGAAAGCAGGCTTTCCAGATAGATACCGTGGTTCTTGGTCGGAATGAGGAGAGTCAGCATGGGTCGGATCGCAAGCCTGTAATGAAATTGATCGGTTTTGACGGGCAGCTGGAACGATATCAGACGCGCTCATGCAGCACCAGCAGCTTGCATATGAAGCTGCGCTGCTCTCGCAGCAGCACAGGTCCGGCATATTTGATATTGCGCAAAGCAGCAAAAGCATAAAACGCGCATGATGTTTCCCAACGGAATTCGTTGCAACTATTGCAATTTGCGTTGGAAATCGGGTCGCAGAAGATTGACTGCTGGCGTGAGCAAGGCGGAAAAGAAGTGGCGCGGCTGGCGGGGATCGAACCCACGACCCTTGGCTTCGGAGGCCAATACTCTATCCACTGAGCTACAGCCGCGCTGAATCGGGGCGAACCCCGGAAAGGCCTGAAGGATACCGTCTTTCCGGCTGGACGTCCATGGCGCTGGCGGTTTTTCCGTGTCAAACGGAAAGCATTGTGACTATAATCAAGAGTTCGGCGAGAGAGCGCAATGAAAGCCCTGCCTGATCCCAGTTCCACGCAATGCCAGGCGATAAGGCAATACAAAGGGAACCGACGTTTTCCGCCCCAATTTCGAGGAAACATTACGGAGGGACGCCCATGAGCTCAGCTCAGCAGGAACACGAGTCGGCAATCAAGACTCCCAAGCAATTGATCGCAGCCGTCGTCGCAGGTTTTTTGGTCCCCATCGTGTGCATCGTGCTGCTCGTGCAGTACGTCACCAATGGCCAGAAAACCGGTGCCGGCTCCGACAGCCAGACGCCCGAGATGATCGCGGCACGCATCAAACCCGTCTCCGACGATGGCTTCACCTTCCGTGATGCCAACGGCCCCAAG
The DNA here is from genome assembly GCF_031455335.1 of Herbaspirillum sp. 1173. Taxonomy (NCBI): domain Bacteria; kingdom Pseudomonadati; phylum Pseudomonadota; class Betaproteobacteria; order Burkholderiales; family Oxalobacteraceae; genus Herbaspirillum; species Herbaspirillum sp. 1173. The sequence goes on from NZ_JAVDSP010000009.1 coordinate 164,454, forward strand.
CAACTGCTCTCCGGTGAAGAAGTCTACAAGACCACCTGCGCCGCCTGCCACAGCGCCGGCGTGGCCGGTGCTCCCAAGGTCGGTGACGCTGCCTCCTGGCAGGCCCGCATCGCCGCAGGCTATGACACCCTGGTCTCGCACGCCATCAATGGCCTGCGCGCCATGCCCGCCAAGGGCGGCAACCCTGATCTGGACGACGTCGAAATCCAGCGCACCGTGGTCTACATGGCCAACCAGTCCGGCGCCAAGTTCAAGGAACCCGAAGTGAAGGCCCCGGCCGCCGCCGAAGGTGCCGCACCGGCTGCCGACGCACCCGCCAAGTAATCCTCGCAGTGGCCAGCGACCCGCTCGCTGGCCTCGCCTAAAAAAAATCCCCGAAGCGAAATTCGGGGATTTTTCAATTTTATTCACGTACAAGCGGAGCCAAAAGCCCCTGCGCCCTATTCCAGCCCCTCCGGATGCGCCCTCATGCCGGGCGCATCGGAGAAAGCTTCATATCGCCTCAATACCGCTGGGGTGGAGGCGGCGGCGGGTAGTTGCCCGGTGCATAACCCGCCGGTGCCTGCTGCTGTGCCGGTGCTGCCGCCTGCTGCTCGGCCACGAAGATTTCCACGCGGCGGTTCTTGGCGCGGTTGGCATCGCTGGTGTTGGGGACCAGCGGCTCATGCGAACCACGGCCCGAGATGTTGAAGCGGTTGGCGGCCACGCCGCGCGTCGTCAGGTAATCGCGGGTGCGCGCCGCGCGCTGCTGCGACAGCGGGTCGTTGATGGCATCGCTGCCGGTGTTGTCGGTGTGGCCGACGATGGTCACGGTGGTGGCCGGGTTCTCCACCAGGGTGGCGGCGAAACGATCCAGCACCGGGCGCATCTCCGGCTTGATGTCGGCACGGCCGGTATCGAAGGAGATGTCGCTGGGGATTTCCAGTTTCAGACGGTTGTCGGCAGTCTGCGTGACCTGCACGCCGGTGCCCTGGGTAGCCTGTTCCATGGCGCGCTTCTGGTTTTCCATGCGGTTGGACCAGATGTTGCCGGCCACCGCACCAATGGCGCCGCCGATGGCCGCACCACCCAGCGCACGTCCGCCACCGCCACCGCCGGTAGCTGCACCGATGATGCCGCCCAGGCCGGCACCGATACCCGCACCGGTGGCCGTGCCACGCTGGGTCGGGCTCATGTCGGCACAGCCGGAGAGCGCCAGCACGCCGGCGATCGCTGCGATTGAAATTTTCTTCATGTCATGTCCTTTCTTGCCTTGTCAGTCTTGTTGTCCAGGCCATGGGCCGGTGTCCTTCAGAGCGCATCGGGGCGGATATGTTCCTGCCGCGCTTGCCAAAACGCTATCCATGAATGACAAAGGCACCCGGAAAACCGGATGCCTTTGCAGGAACATCATGGATCACCCCGAAGCCTTCAATCCGGCTCCGGTGGCCCTTGCAATGCAGCCGTATCGGACGTATCCGATGGGTCCCGGCTGCCGCCGCGCTGGCTGAAGTAATACGCCAGCCCGCCCACGGCTGCAATCACGCCGCCCATCATCAGCGGCTTGCGCAGCCAGCGGCGTGACAGCAGCGAGGCACCGGTCATCAGCAGCGGCGTCACCGTCTGCAGATTCAGGTTGCCCAGTCCGCCGCTGAGCGACTTCAGGGATTTGATCGATTGCACCGTCCTGCCGCCGCCGAACAGCGAGGCGGCAAAATGGCCCACGCGGCTCAAGGCACCCTTGGCCAGCGACTCGGCGCTGAGATTCTCGCGCACCACTTCACGCGCTTCCATCACGCCCAGCCGGTACAGCGCGCCTTGCGCCAGCACCTTGCGCTTGCGTTCCTCATGGGTCATGCCCTGGTCCTGATCGCTCATGCAGTCCTCATTGAACTAGGAAAATTGCCGCAGACTTCACGTGCAGACAGTCTCATCACAACAGCGCATCGCGGTCCTTGCGCAGCTCGGACATGGTCTGCGGCAGCGACAGCTTGCCCTGCATCAGCACCGACCTGGCGTAATACACCAGACCCACGGTTGCCACGCTGAACACGAAACCCAGCAGGGCCAGGATCTTCCAGCCCCAGGTATCCCAGGCCAGCATGACCACCAGCACCGACCAGAAGGCGATGGCGAACCACAACGCGACCGCGGCCAGCACGAAGATGACGGCGAAACGGACCAGATTGGCCCCGATCTCCGACATCTCCAGCGAAGCCAGTTCGATGCGGCTGATGATGAGGCCCAGCAGGTTCTTGGCCAGGCCCAGCAGGCCCGCCGTCAAGCCGGGGTTGGCGGCATGCGCGGCAGGTGCGGCCGGGCCTTCCTTGTGGGGCGTCGCCATCGGGGCGGCGCTTACTTGCTGCGGCCGATGACCAGGCCGACCAGCAGGCCCAGGCCTGCCGAGATGGCCACGGCACGCCACGGATTCTCGTGGACGTAGTCGTCGGTCTTGGCGGCGACTTCCTTGCCCTTCTCGATGGCGGCGGCTTGAGCGGTCTGGGCGGCTTCGGCAGCGGCTTCCAGCAGGGTCAGGCCACGCGCGCGCAGCTCGTCGGCCTTCTCGCCGGTGGCGGCGGCGGCTTCGGCGAACAATGCCTGGGCGTCCTTGACCAGCGTCTTCATGTCATTGCGAACGGTCTTCAGTGCGGGGGATTGAGGCATGTAAATTCTCCTTTTTTGCCGGTGATGGAAAAGACTAGCAAGTCGCCGCACCCTGAACGCCGCACCTGAAGAGGTGCTGCATTGCGACGACCGTTTGATTCTACAGAGTCCGCAACGAGGCGGGTAGCGCATTGCAGCCATGCTGCAGAGGCGATGCAATTGGCTTGCGCCAGCGCAAAGAGGGTTCGATGACGCTGGCGGGCTTAGGTTCCGGCCAATCGCGCCGGATCAGAAACGTGTTTCGCGCGCTGCCCGCAGGAAACTGTCCAGGATCGGCGTGCAGTCCAGCAGCTCCGGGCCGCCCGCGCGGTGGAATTCCGGGTGCCACTGCAAGCCCATCACGAACGGTGCCTTGCGGTAGCGGATGGCTTCCACGATCTGGTCCGGCCCCGAGACCGCCTCCACCGACAGGTCGCGCCCGAGGTTGTGCACGGCCTGGTGGTGGATGGAGTTGACGATGGCGTTCTCGGTCTTGACCATGCCGGCCAGCGACGATCCCTGCGGGAAATGCAGCGCGTGATAATTGCTGTCGTACTGCTCGTTGACGTGCGGGATGGCGGTCGGCACATCGGTAGCAATGTCCTGGTAGAGCGTGCCGCCGAAAGCCACGTTGATCAGCTGGCAGCCACGGCAGATGCCCAGCACGGGCTTGCCGGCCTCGATGAATTCATGCAGCAGTTCCAGCTCGTACATGTCGCGCACGCGGTCGCCGCTCCATTCGGGCCGGGTGGCTGCTTGCGCGTAGCTCTGCGGCGAGACATCGGCCCCGCCCTGCAGCACCAGGCCATCCAGATGCTTGGCATAGTCGCGCAGGCGAATATTGCTCGGGTGGACCAGGCCATTGGTATTGACGGTGGGGATCATGAAGACCAGCACGTCACGCGACATCACCCATTGCGCGATCGACTCTTCCAGATACTGCAGGGTCTTGCTGCGCAAGCCCTTGGCACCGCTCTCCGGATGGAAGATGCGGGCCGACACGCCGATCTTGAGCGTCCGCTGCATGACGCGCCGGCCGGCCTTGTCCGACAGCTGGCGCAGGCGCGCCGTCAGGAAGCGCCAGGTCTGCGCCCAGGGTGCATCGCCCGCGTGATGCGGAGGCGGCGGCAGCGATGTATAGATGCGCTGCTGCGCCTGGTCCGCCGTCTGGCCGTGGGCGGCCTCAGTGGCGGGCTGCGCGCCCGGCTGGGCCGGCGGCGTTACGGCTTCAACGGCCGGCACTGCCGGAGAGGCGGCCGGTGCTGCTACCACGGTGGTAGCAGGTGCAGCGGCGGGCTGGGCAGGATTCTGTGATGCGGCCGGCGTACCGGACGCGTCGGCAGACACTGGCTTGGCCGGGACCGCGCCCGGGGAGCGGTCTGGCGGCAGATTGGCTTCGGAATCTTGGATGTCGGACATGGCTGCAATAAGTAATCAGATGAAATGAACTGCGGCGAGTACCAGCGGCGGCATGCAAGCCGTCAATGGCGCGACGGGCCCGGGGAGTGGCTGAGTATATTCGCATTGCCCGGCTTTGGACACCTGCGGACGGCGCCGCCTGCAAGCAGTTTCATCCAAGCCGGCCAGCGCCCTTTCGTGGCACACTCCTCTCCCTTGCAAGGGCAGACAGCGCCAAGGCCATGCATGTTCCGGCCATTTGCACCGGAGGCCATCGTCCCCCCTGCCCACCACCCACATTGCCCGCGCCGACACATGTCCAAGGTCCTGATCCTGTACGCCCATCCCGCTGCCGAGCTCTCGCGCACCAATCGCCTGATGCTGGAAGCCGCCGCCCGCCTGCCCGACGTGACCGTGCATGATCTCTACGAGCACTATCCCGACTTCCACATCGACGTCGAACACGAACAGCAACTGCTGAGCCAGGCCGAGCTGGTCGTGATGCAGCATCCCATCCACTGGTACAGCATGCCGGCCCTGCAGAAGGAATGGCTGGACCGCGTGCTGACGCGCGGCTGGGCCTTCGGCCACGATGGCCATGCGCTGGAAGGCAAGCGTTTCTGGCTGGTGGCCTCGACCGGCGGGGAGACGGCGTCCTACCAGAGCAGCGGCCGCCACGGCCATCCCTTTGCCGATTTCCTGCCGCCGTATCAACAGACCGCGCGCCTGTGCGGCATGCAGTGGGTGGAACCGCTGATCCTGCATGGCGCGCACCACGTACCGCCGGTCGAGTTCCAGCGCCATGTGGAACGCTACCTGGAAGGCTTGCAGGCATGAGCCACGCATCGGATTTCTCACCAATCCTCGCGCATCACTGCGCCCTCCCCTTTCAACTGACCAACTGACCGGACCCCGCCATGGATGAACAACTGCTGATCGCCCTCGTCTACCTGCTGGCGGCAGTGGCCGCAGTGCCCATCGCCAAGCGCCTGGGGCTGGGTGCCGTGCTGGGCTACCTGCTGGCCGGCATCGTCATCGGCCCGTGGGGACTCGGCCTCATCACCGAGGTCAAGCACATCCTCGAATTCTCCGAATTCGGCGTGGTGCTGCTGCTGTTCCTGATCGGTCTCGAACTCGATCCCAAGCGACTGTGGGCGCTGCGCCGTTCCATCTTCGGCTGGGGCAGCGTGCAGGTGGCGGCGGTGTCACTGGCGCTCTTCGCTGCAGCGCTGGCAGCGGGCGTGCCGTGGCGCATCGGGCTCATCGGTGCGCTGGGCATGTCGCTCTCCTCCACCGCCATCGCCCTGGCCACGCTGGGCGAGCGCAAGCTCACGGCCACACCGGCCGGTGCGGCCGGCTTTTCCATCCTGCTGTTCCAGGACATCGCCGCCATCCCCATGATGGCCGCGGTCCCCCTGCTGGGGGTGGCGGCCAGCCAGGGCAGCGGGCAGGGCTGGCTGCATGCCGGCCAGGTGGCGCTGGTAATCGCCCTGCTGATCTTCGGCGGACGGGTGCTGATCCGCCCCATCCTGCGCATCATCGCCAAGACCGACATGCGCGAGATCTTCACCGCCTTCGCCCTGCTGCTGGTAATCTCCACCTGCCTGCTGATGCAATCGGTGGGCATGTCGATGGCGCTGGGCACCTTCCTGGCCGGCGTGCTGCTGGCCGATTCCGAATACCGCCATGCGCTGGAAAGCGATCTGGAGCCCTTCAAGGGCTTGCTGCTGGGCCTGTTCTTCATTGCCGTGGGCATGTCGGTGGACTTCGGCGTATTCCTCGCCCAGCCGTGGCGCATCCTCGGCATGGTGGCGGGCTTCCTGACCATCAAGACCGGCGTGATGTGGTTCCTCGGCCGCTGCTTCGGCATTCCGCGCGGGCAGCAATTGTTCTTCGCCTTCCTGCTCTCGCAGGGCGGGGAATTCGCCTTCATCGTCTTCGGTGCCGCCGTGACCGCCAAGGTGTTGACGCCCGAGATCTCGTCCATGCTGGTCGTCGTGGTGGCGCTGTCGATGCTGATCACGCCCCTGCTCTTGCTGGTACATGACCGCCTGCTGGTGCGCTGGCTGGAAGGCGGCAAGCGCCGCCCGGAAGACAAGATCGGCCCCCAGGACAACCAGGTCATCATCGCCGGCTTCGGCCGCTTCGGCCAGATCGTGGGCCGTCTGCTGGCGGCCAATGACATCGGCGCCACGGTGCTGGATCACGACCCGGACCAGATCGATTTCCTGCGCAAGTTCGGCTTCAAGGTGTTCTATGGCGACGCCACCCGCATCGACCTGCTGCGCACCGCCGGTGCCGACAAGGCCAAGGTTCTGGTGATCGCCATCGACGATGCGCAAGCCGCGCTGGACATGGTGGAAAAGGTGAGAGAAGAATTCCCGCACCTGCAGATCGCCGCCCGGGCGCGCAACGTCACGCACTACTACGACCTGATGGATCGCGGCGTCACGGTGCTGGAGCGCGAGACCTTCGAAAGCGCCCTGCACATGGGCCGCCAGGTGCTGCAGCAGCTGGACTTCGGCGCCTATCGCGCGCGTGAAGCCGCGATGAAATTCCGCTCTCACAATCTCAAAACCCTGGCAGCGCTCTACCCGCACTACAAGGACCAGGCGCAGATGGTGTCCATGGCAGTGCAGGCCCGTGAAGAATTGCAGGCCATGTTCGCCGGCGACCGCGAAGCCATGCAGCGCGATCACTCGCATGACCAGTGGCGCGAAAAACCTGCGCCCGCCAAACCGTCAGCGGAAGAATAAAAAAACGGCCGGACACGCTTGCGCACATCCGGCCAAATCCCTCACTGCTTACTACTCACTGCTTACCACTTACTACTCACTGCTTGCTACTTACTGCTCACCGGTACTACTCACTGCAAAACCTCAAGACTTGAAGACGTCAGTACCGCAACTCATGTAAATCATCCAAATCATTTAAACGATTTAGTTCAATTCAAGGCCAGCGGCACGAAGATCTTTTCGTCACCGCGCTCCACCAGCAGTGCGACGTTCTTGCCTGCCTCGCTGGCCAGCTTGCGCAGTTGCGCCACACTGGAAACGGGCGTGCCGTTGAGCGCCAGGATCACGTCGCCGCTCTGGATGCCGGCCACTGCGGCCGGACCGCTGGCGTCTTCCACCAGCAAGCCTTTCTGGCCACCGATCTGGGCCTGTTCATCCTTGTCCAGCGGACGCACCGCCAGCCCCAGGCGTCCCTGATCATCGGACTTGCCGGGCTTGGCCTCATTCTTGGCCTGCTTCATCTCGCCCACAGTCACGTTCATGGTCAGCACCTTGCCGCCGCGCATGACCTGGATGGGCTTGCTGGACCCCGGCGCGGTATCGGCCACCAGCGTAGGCAAGTCGACCGAATGATCGATGGCGTGGCCATCGAAGCTCAGGATCACGTCACCCGCCTGCAGGCCGGCCTTGTCCGCCGGGCTGCCCTTTTCCACCGAACTGACCAGCGCGCCCTCAGCCTTCTTCAAGCCAAAGGATTCGGACAAGGCCTGGTTCAGGTCCTGCACCGAGACGCCCAGGCGGCCACGCGTCACCTTGCCGTGCGTGACCAGTTGCTGCTCGACCTTCATCGCCACATCGATGGGGATGGAGAACGACAGGCCCTGGAAGCCGCCGGTCTGGCTGTAGATCTGCGAGTTGATGCCGATCACCTGGCCATTCAGGTCAAACAGCGGGCCACCGGAGTTGCCCGGATTGACGGCCACGTCGGTCTGGATGAAGGGCACGTAGTTGTCGTCCGGCAGGCTGCGCGACTTGGCGCTGATGATGCCGGCGGTCGCCGTGTTGTCGAAGCCGTAGGGCGAGCCGATGGCCAGCACCGGCTGGCCGACCTTCACGCGGGAAGGATCGCCGATCTGCACCGTGGGCAGGTTCTTGGCATCGATGCGGATGACGGCGATGTCACTCTGCTTGTCGATGCCCAGCACCTTGGCCTTGAACTCGCGGCGGTCGGTCAGCTTGACCACCACTTCCTGGGCGCCATCGACCACGTGGGCATTGGTCAGGATCAGGCCATCGGGCGAGATGATGAAACCGGAGCCGAGGCCGTGCATGATGCGCGGCTGCTGCGGCATCTGCAGTTGCGGACCGAAGCGCTTGAAGAATTCGGAGAAGGGATCGTTGGGATCGAGGCCATTGTCGTCGTCATCGGCGACCTTGCGGGCCTTGCCGGTGACGCTGATGTTGACCACCGCCGGGCCGTAACGCTGGACGATGCCCGAGAAATCGGTCGCCGCCGCGACCACCGGTCCGGCCGGGGCAGCGGGCGCTGTATTGGACGCCACCAGCGGGGCGTTGAGCGCGGCCGCGTGCGCCGACGGCAGGTCGGCACCACGAAAATAGACGTAGCTGCCGCCAACCACCGCGGCAATCATCACAGCCAACGTGTTACGAACAAAAACGATGCGACGGCTCATCTTCTTCTCCTTGATCGAACGGGATATCGAGGGTCGGGGCCGTTGGGCCTCAACCGTTGGAGTGAAGATTAAGCAGTGAAAATTAAGACAAACTTAAGGCTGGAAAATTGAGCATTAATCTGCGCTTAATGCTCCGAAAACGCCATCCGGCAAGCGATTCAGGCCGGCAACAGCGTGAAGACCACGCGCGCCTGCAAGCCGCGCCCGGTATTGCGCAACTCCACCGGCACCCGGTGCAGGTCGGCGATCTGGCGCACGATGGCCAGTCCCAGGCCGCTGCCGAATGCACCGCGTGAAGAGCCCTGTTCCTGCGCACGCTGGGCCCGGTAGAAGCGATCGAAGACGCGCGGCAATTCGCTCTCGGCGATGCCGGGGCCACTGTCCTGGATCACCACCGCACACCTTCCCGCAGCGGGAAATTCGAAGCCAACATCGACCACGCCGCCCGCCGGGGTATAGCGCAGGGCGTTGTCCACCAGATTGTTGAAGAGGATGCGCAAGGCATCGGCATTGCCCTGCACGCGTACCGGACGGCCATCATCGCCCTGGTCCGACAGCCCGAGATCGATGCCGCCATGATCGGCCACCGAGGACAAGTCGCCCACGACACTGCCCAGCAGCGCACGCAGGTCGACTTCAGCGAAGCCCATCGCATCGGGCTCCTGGCGCGCCAGGGTGAGCAGCTGGTGCACCAGATGGGTGGCACGCTCCAGCCCGTTCTTGAGATCGGCAAAGGCGGCGCGCCGCTCCTGTTCGTCGCTGGCGCGCTCGGCCAGTTGCGCCTGCAGGCGCAAGGCCGTCAGCGGTGTGCGCAGTTCATGCGCCGCATCGGCGACGAAGGCACGCTGCGTTTCCGTCGCGTGTTTGAGCCGTGCCAGCAGGTCATTCAAGGCATGCGTGAGCGGCTGGATTTCCTGCGGCATGCCCACATCCGACAGCGGCTGCAACGAGTTCATGTCGCGTGCCGCCACTTCAGCGGCGGCCTTACGCACCGGTGCCAGCCCCCGGCTGACCGCCACCCACGACAGCACACCGATCAGCGGAAACAGCAACAGCAAGGGCACCACCGTCTTGACCGCCATCTGCGCGGCGATCTCGTCGCGCGCGCTCTGGGGCTGCGCCACCTGCACCACGGTACTGCCGATCTGGGCGCTGTAGACGCGCCACATGCCATTGGGTCCGCGCACATTGGCAAAGCCCAGTTCAGCCTGGCGCGGCATGGCCCCGCGTGCATGGGAGTGATAGATGACCGAGCCACGGCTGTCCCAGATCTGCATCATGATCTCGTCCTCCAGCTCGGGGAACTGCTGCCCCGGCGAGATCGGCGAGAAGGCCTGGCGCGGCAGCGAAGCGGCGATCTGGCGCATCTGGTAATCGAAGATCTGGTTGGCCTCGCCACGCGCCTGGAAGTACAGCGCCGCGCCGGCCAGCACAATGATGGAGAACAGCCCCAGTCCCAGCCACAGCAGCAGCTTGTTGCGGATCGATTTCATGCCGGTACCAGGTAGCCCACGCCGCGCACGTTCTTGATGAAGTCGCTGCCGACCTTCTTGCGCAGCGCGTGGATGTGCACTTCCACGGCATTGCTCTCGATGCTGTCATCCCAGCCGTAGAGTTTTTCTTCCAGCTGGGCGCGCGAGAGCACCACGCCGGGGCGATCCATGAAGGCGTGCAGCAGCGCGAATTCGCGCGCCGACAAATTGACCGGCTTGCCGCCCACGGTCACTTCATGCGTGGCCGGATTCAAGACCACCTCGCGCACCTGCACCAGGCTCTCGGCGCGTCCGGCCTGGCGGCGCGAAAGGGCGCGCATGCGGGCCGACAGTTCTTCCAGGTCGAAGGGCTTGATGAGGTAATCGTCGGCACCGGCATCGAGCCCGGCCACGCGGTCGGCCACGGCATCGCGTGCAGTGGTGATGAGCACGGGAATGGCGCTGCCGCGTTCACGCAGGGTGCGCAGCACGGCCAGGCCATCCTTCTGCGGCAGGCCCAGGTCCAGCAGCAGCATGGCGTAGTCCTCGGTGCGCAGGGCCACGTCGGCCGACTTGCCATCCTGCACCCAGTCGATGGTGAAGCCATCCTGGCGCAAACCCTTGCGCACGGCCTCGCCCACCATGGGATCGTCTTCCACCAGCAATACGCGCATGTTGACTACTCCTGATCGGACTCAGAGGATCTTCGCCAGCAGGAACACCACCACCGAAATGAGGATGGTCGAGGCGAAGGGCAGCGAAAAGATGCGGCCGAACAAACGGAAACGCAAGTCTCCCGGCAAGCGGCCGATGCCCAGTTTTTCCAGCCAGGGCAGCAATGTCGAGAACACGATGACCGAGAGGAAGATGACAACGATCCAGCGAATCATGCGCGGCTCCTCACAGGCGATGGGTGCGGTCATGGCGCAGCATGCGGGCTGGCCATTCGACGTTCTTGCCAATGGCCAGCACCTTGAAGAGCTCGCCCATCTCGGCCGGGGAAATCAGTTTCTGCATGCCGTTGGCCAACGGCAGATAGCGCAGGCTGTCCTCGGGCGAGGTGCGCAGCAGCAGCTCGCCGATACCGGCATTGAGCAGGAAGGCGCCCTGACTGGTGTAAGCCAATACCTCCGCGCCCTCTTCTACTGCGGCCACCGCCATCGCCGTGAAATCCACGTGCGCGGTGATGTCCTGCAAACCCGGCCAGTAGAAGGGATCGGTGTGGGCATGATGGCGGTAGTGGCACATCAGCGTGCCCTGGTCGCGGTCGGGCAGGTAGTATTCCGCGGCGGGGAATCCGTAATCCGGAAGGATCGCCAAGGCACCGGGGCCGCTGGCCAGCATGCGGCCCAGGGTGCGCATGAAGCCGATGGCTACCGGCGACAGTTCGGTCAGGTAACCGGCCGGCAAGGCATCGGCCTCGGGAATCTGCGCCACCGGCAGGTCGCTCACGGTGCGATCCGCAAACTGCAGGCGGCCCGTGGCATCGACCGTGACGCCGCGTTCCCGCCAGCCCTCTTCGGCCTTGATGGCCAGGCGCACCGGCATGGCATCGAGCACTTCGTTGCCGACCACCACGCCCGAGAATGTTTCCGGCAGGGCATCGAGCCATTCCACCAGCGGCGCGAAAGCGGCCAGGGTTTCCTGCTGGCGGGCGCGCAGCTGGGCCGAGATTTCCACGATGAAATATTTCTGCGGCAGCGCTTCGCGCGCCTGCAGTTCGGTGAGGATGTCGCGCGCCAGCTTGCCGGTGCCGGCACCGAATTCCAGCAGCACATTGGCCACCTGCGGGCTGGCCGCGATCACTTCGGCGGCCAGGTGGGCCAGGGTCGCACCGTACAGCGGCGAGATTTCCGGGGCGGTTGTAAAATCGCCCTCCTTGCCCAGTTTGGAAGAACCCCCGCTGTAATAGCCGACCTGCGGCGCATACAGGGCCAGTTCCATGTAACGTTCGAAGGAGATCCAGCCGCCGGATGCGGCGATCTCGCCGGCGATCAGGTGCTGGAGGGAATGCGAGGCGGACTGTGCGTCAGCGCCGGGTTCGGGTAGTTGCAGTTGCATGGGCCGTATTGTATCGACGAATGGAAACCGGGAACATGACATCACCCTCTTCTGCAGGTATAGCACTGGTTACGGGCGCCGCACGCCGCATCGGCCGTCACATCGCGCTGGCCCTGGCCCGCGCGGGCTGGGACGTGGCGGTCCACTACAACCGTTCGCGCGAGGAAGCCGACACGCTGGTGCGCGAGATCGAAGCCCTGGGCCGCCGCGCCCTGGCGGTGCAGGGCGAACTGTGCGACGAAGCCCAGGTCCGTTCCCTGCTGCCCCAGGCCGCGCCGCTGGGACGCATCACCTGCGTGGTCAACAACGCTTCCCTGTTCGATTACGATGACGCCGCCAGCTTCGGCAATGACCGCCTGCTGCGCCACATGAGCGCCAACGTCGGCGCGCCCGTGCTGCTGGCACAGGCCCTGTTCGAGGCCACGCCGGAGGGCCAGCAGGCCGTGGTCATCAACCTGCTGGACCAGAAACTGTACAATCCCAACCCTGACTTCCTGTCCTACACCCTTTCCAAGGCCGCCCTGCACAGCGCTACCACGCTGCTGGCACAGGCACTGGCGCCGAAGGTGCGGGTGGTCGGCGTGGCACCCGGGCTGACCATGGTCTCGGGCGACCAGACCGAGGACCAGTTCGACAAGGCGCACACGGTCACCCCGCTGGGCCGTGGCAGCACGCCCGAGGACATTGCCGCTGCGGTCTGCTACGTCGCTTCGGCGCGGGCTGTCACGGGCACTACCCTGCTGGTCGATGGTGGCCAGCATTTGCTTCCCCTTTCGCGCGACGTCATGTTCGTGGCGAAATAACCTTAATTTTTTCTGATCATGCTCTTTCTCTCCCATCCTTCCCTGCAAGATTGCCGCCGCCTGTTCCTGCGCAACTACGAGGTGTTCATCAACATCGGCGTGCACGAGTTCGAAAAGAAGGGTGAGCAGCGCATCCTGATCAACGTCGACCTCTACGTCCCGCTGGCCGAGACCACGCCGACGGCCGACCACCTGGACGAAGTGGTGGACTACGACTTCATCCGCTCCACCATCGCCGAGCGCATGGCGCGCGGTCACATCCACCTGCAGGAAACCCTGTGCGACGACGTCATGACCGCCATGCTGGCCCACCCCAAGGTGCGCGCGGTGCGGGTGTCCACCGAGAAGCCGGATGTGTATCCGGATTGTGATTCGGTGGGGGTGGAGACTTTCAGGATCAAGGCTTGAATCTGATCCGGCAATAAAAAAATGCCGTCCAGTCTGCACTGAACGGCATTCATTCCAGCCAGGCGATCCCGCCTGCCCTTCTTACATTCCCATATACCTGCCCGCCCGGTGATTCAAGGCAATCACCAGATTGGCCGTCACCGCCCCGAGGATGGAGGCCAGCAACACGCGCGGGGTCACCACGAACAGCGAGCACAGCACGATCACCACATCCACGCCCATCTGCAGCTTGCCGGCGCGCAGGCCGTAGCGGTCTTGCAGGAACAGCGTCACCACGTTGATGCCCCCCAGGCTGGCACCATGGCGGAACAGCATCACGAAGCCCACCCCCATCAACAGTCCACCCAGCACCGCGCTGTAGAACAGGTCCAGCTTGGCATAACCGATGAAATGCGGATGCATCAGCGAGAAGCCCGACACCAGCGCCACCGCACAGAAGGTCTTGCCGGTGAAGCGCAGGCCCATGCGTCGAAACGCGAAATAGTAGAACGGGATGTTGATGGTGAAGAACACCACGCCAAACGGCAGGCCCGTCAGGTAATGCGTCAGGAAGGCCAGGCCGGCGGTGCTGCCGGTCAACAGGCCCACCTGGCTGTACATGTTCACCGCCAGCGAGACGAAGAGCGTACCGGCCACCAGGGCCAGCACGTCTTCATAGCTCTTGTGGCGCAGGTCGGCCGCCGACACGGCGGCCTTGCTTGCCACTTCAGCCACGCAGCACCTCGGCCATGGTCTCGGCCACGCGTGCAACGTTGCTGTCGTTCAGGCCCGCCACGCAGATGCGGCCGGTGCCCACGGCATAGACGCCGAACTCGTCACGCAGGCGATCGACCTGAGCCGAGGTCAGGCCGGTGTAGCCGAACATGCCGTTCTGGCGCAGCAGGAAGGAGAAGTCCTGGTCCGGCACCGCGCTCTTCAATTGCGATGCCAGCTTGACGCGCATGTCGCGCACGCGCACCCGCATCTCCTCGACTTCGGCACGCCATTGCGTGGCCAGCTTGTCGTCGTTCAGCACATGCGCCACCAGCAGCGCGCCGTTGCGGGCGGGGCTGGAGTAGTTGCGGCGCACGGTCAGCTTCAGCTGGCCCAGCACGTTGGCGGCCTGGCCTGCCTGCGGGCAGAACACCGACAAGGCACCGATGCGCTCGCTGTAGAGCGAGAAGATCTTGGAGAAGGAGTTCGACAGGAAGAAGGGAATCTGGCGACGCACCGCTTCGCGCACCGGCCAGATGTCGTCGTCCAGGCTTTCAGCAAAGCCCTGGTAGGCCAGGTCGAAGAAGGGCAGCAGGCCGCGCTGCTCGACCACCGCAATGATCTGCTCCCACTGCGCACGGGTCGGGTCGACGCCGGTCGGGTTGTGGCAGCACGGGTGCAGCAGCACCACGGCGCCCTTGGGCAGGCTTTGCAGCTTGTCCAGCATGCCGTTGAAATTGAGGCCCTTGGTCTGGGCATCGTAGTAGGGATAACGCTCGGTCTTGAAGCCCGCGCCTTCGAAGATGCCGACGTGGTTGTCCCAGGTCGGGTCCGGCAGCCAGATGGTGGGCTGCGGGAAGAAGCGCGCGATCAGGTCGGCACCGACCTTCAGTGCGCCCGAACCGCCCAGGGTCTGGACGATGGCCAGGTGCTCGGCCGACGGCAGGTCGGCACCGAACAGCAGCTTGGCCACAGCCTGGCGGTAGGCGGCATGGCCTTCCATGGGCAGGTAGACGTAGGGCGCGCCGGTCTCGGCCACCGCTGCGGAGGCAGTGCGCACGGAGGGCAGCACCGGCACCACGCCACGGCCATCGGTGTAGATGCCGATGCTCAGGTTGACCTTGTTGCTGCGCTCGTCGCGCTGGAATTGTTCCATCAGGCTCAGGATGGGATCGCCGGCATACGGCGGGAGATGCGAAAACATGAGGACCTCGTCAATGTGGGAAAACGCCGATGCCGGCACAGTCCAGCTTGTCCGGCAAGACCGCCATGGTAGCGCGGCACGGGAAAAAATTCCCGTCCCGCGTGCCACCTGTGCATTTTTTCACAGGTATTTTTTCAGGCGGAAGTGGTAGATGCTCACGCACAACAGGCTGATCGCGGCGCAAACCATCAGGTAATAGCTGGGCGACACCGGATTGCCGGTCTTGCCCACCAGCCAGGTCACCATGAAGGGCGTGAAGCCGCCGAAGAGGGTTGCTCCCAGGCTATAGCTGATCCCCATGCCGCGCACCCGTGTGGCCGGCGGGAAGATCGACGACAGCACCACCCCCAGCGAACCGAAATAGACCGCCTTGAGGATACCGGCCCAGATCATGATGGCCATCATCACCCACACGGTCGGCATGGCAATCACCCAGACGAAGGAGCCATAGATGGTGGCCAGCGTCAGCACGGTGGACACCACCATGATGCGGGCACGGCCCACGCGGTCAGCCAGCATGCCCATGAAAGGCGCGCCGATCATGAGGATGGCACCGGTCACGGCGGCCGCCGCAAACGCGGTCGACTGCGGCAGGTGCAGCTGCTTGATGGCATAGGTCGGCATGTACAGCAGCATCAGGTAAGTGGCGGCGGTAGAGACCGAGAGAATGCCCATGGCCACCAGCACCCGCGTGACCTGCAGGCCCCAGCTGGCATCGTCCTCGCCGGCCACTTGCGCCTTCTTGGCCATTGGTACTTCATCGATGTGACGGCGGATGTACAGACCCACCGGCGCGATCAGCAAGCCGAAGGCGAACGGCAGGCGCCAGCCCCAGGCTGAGATCTGCTCGGGCGTGAGCCACTGGTTCAGCAGGAAGCCGGCCAGCGCCGCCATCAGGGCCGCCGCACCCTGGCTGGAGAATTGCCAGCTGGCCATGAAAGCGCGGCGCTTGGAGCCGGTCTCGGTCAGCAAGGCCGTGGCCGAACCGAACTCGCCGCCGGCCGACAGCGCCAGCAGGATGCGCGCCACCAGGATGCCGATGGGCGCAGCCACGCCGATAGTCTCGTACGTGGGGATCACGGTACAGATCAAGGTGCCGGCCACCGTCATCGACAGCGAGACCAGCAGCGCCGGCTTGCGGCCGACCTTGTCGCCATACCAGCCCAGCAGGATCGCCCCCAGCGGACGGAACAGATACGACAGCCCGAAGGTAGCAAACGTTACCAATAGCGAGACCGTCTCGTCGCCTGTCGGGAAAAACAGTTTGGAGATGGTCACCGCAAAGAAACCATAGGCCACGAAATCGAACCACTCCAGCGCATTGCCGATGGAGGAGGCGACGATCAATCGCCGCGTACGCGCGGCCGACATCGGCGCGGGGGCCGCTTCTGCTGCTGAAGAAATTTCCGGTGTTGCCGAGGGTGACGCTGCGTTCATGGTCGTGTTCCCGTTGGAAGATGGACTGCGCTGGCTTGCGTTCTTGAAAATGAAAAAGGCCTCAACTCAGGCAGCTGCAGACTGCGCCCGCTGCTGGCGCACCTGCTGCCCCTGCTGGCCGATATCCCACAACAGGCCCGCCATCAGCTGCAGGCCTTCGCGCGCTACCGGGGCCAGCAGATGTTCGTCCGGCGCATGCTGCGAGCAGGAGGGATAGGAGTGCGGCATCCAGAGCGTCGGCAAACCCAGCGCTTCCGAGAAGCAGTGATTGGGGATGGTGCCGCCCAGGTTGGGCAGGATGGTCACGGGCTTGCCGCTGGTCTCCTGCAGCGAGCCGGTGGCCAGGCGCACCCACGCGTCATCGGGATCGAGGCGCGTGGCGGGCGCGGCGGCCTGGATCTCGATCTGCACATCGGCATAGCCGTGTTCATCGAGATGGCGGCGCAGGCTCTGCTGCACGTCTTCCCACACCGTGCCGACCACGAAGCGCAGCTGAAACACCGCCTGCGCCCGCGCCGGAATCGCTCCCACCGGACGCTGCGCATTGCCGGCCTCGAAGGCGATCAGCTCCAGCGTATTCCAGGCGAACAGGCGCTCGCCAGCGCTCAGGCCGGGCTCGCCCCAATGCGCATCGAGTACCGGATCACCGTCGTCGCTGCCCACCGCAAAGTCGCGCACCAGCGCCCGCACCCGCTCGCTCACGTTGCGCGGACGCATACCCGGCACGCGGATCACGCCGCGTCCATCCACCAGCGAGGCCGCCGCATTGGCCAACACCGTGGCCGGATTGCGCAGTACGCCGCCCCAGTTGCCGGCATGGTGGGCGCCGTTGCCGGTGTCGAGCACCAGCTTGAACTGCAGCGCGCCACGCGAGCCGAGGAAGAGCGTCGGGCTGGAAGCCGCCAGGCGCGGGCCATCCGAGGCCAGGAACAGGTCCGCCTCCAGGTAATCGGCGTGATCGCGGCAGGCCTCGTAGAGACCGGGCGAGCCCACTTCCTCGCCCATTTCGAAAATCATTTTCAGGTTGCAGCCCAGCTTGCCCCCAGCCGCCTCGATGGCGGCCGCCAGCGCGCCCAGGTTGATGCTGTGCTGGCCCTTGTTGTCGGCGGTACCGCGCCCGTACCAGCGATCGCCATCGGGGCTCAGCTGCCAGGGCGAACGGTCCTGCTGCCAGCGGCCTTCCTGGCCGTTGACCACATCGCCGTGGCCATACATGAGCACCGTCACCGCGTCAGCCGATTCGATGCGACGCGCCAGCAGCAGCGGCGGTGCGCCTTCCACCGGATTGGCAATCTGCTGCGTCTCGAAGCCCAGTGCGGCCAGCGCCGGTGCGATCTCTTCGCGCAGGTAGGCGGCCAGTTCATCGGCACGTGCGGCGTTCTGGCTTTCGGTCGGCAGTGCAACGCGACGTTGCAGGTCACGCTGGAAACGGCCCGAATCAAAATACTCGGCGGCCAGGCGAAGGGCGGTGCTGCGGGACATGGAGGACTCCGGGTGAACTGTCATTGGAGACGATTCTAGGAGCCCATATGGTTTCCAACAATGTCAATTTTTAAAACGCTGCTTTCGCAAATTGGCAAAATGATTTATCGTGTTTTTCAGCGCGTTCCAGCCCAAGAAACGTGCATGAATTGCGCTTCAACGCGGTGATTTCGTGCATCTTCATCCGCGCGCACCAGGATGGCCTTGCGCAGCTTTGCAAGGTTTCTCTTCATTGATTGCCGAATTCAGAAAGCCATTTCTGCCATGCAAAGTACCGCGCTCCGCTATTTCTACCAGGTCGGCCGCACCGGCTCCCTGACGGCTGCCGCCGAACGGCTGCACGTGGCCGTCTCGGCGGTGAGCCGCCAGATCGCCAAGATGGAAGAAGAAACCGGCGTGCCGCTGTTCGAGCGCCGCGCGCGCGGCATGGTGCTCACGCCGGCCGGCGAAGTGCTGATGGCTTTCGCGCGGCGCAACCTGCTGGAGGTGGAACAGGTGATGGCAGAGGTGAAGGGACTGCACGCGGTCGGCCAGAGCGTGGTCACGCTGGCCTGTTCGGAGGGTTTTGCCTGGGACCTGCTGCCCAATGTGATGGCGCACTTCCGCGAGCAATATCCCGGCATGCAGTTCAAGCTCAACGTGGTCGGCGCGGCCAAGGCTTCGCAGATGGTCATCGATGGCGAGGCCGACATCTCGGTCACCTACAGCCTGGGCCCGGTGGAAGGGCTCAATATCGCCTACCGCGAATCGGGACCCATCTTCGCATTGATGCGGCGCGACCACCCGCTGGCCGCGCGCAAGCTGCTGTCCTTGAACGATCTTTCACCTTACCCGCTGGCCCTGCCCGAACAGGGCTCCACGGTGCGCCAGCTGTTCGACATCGCCTGCGGCATGCGCGGCCTGCTGTTCGCACCGGTCTTCACCAGCCATTCGCTGGGCGCGGTCTACCGCTTCACGGCCCGCTCGCCGGATACGGTGGCGCTGGGCGGCTTCCTCACCGTGCAGGAACGCGCCGAGGAAGATGCCATGGCCCTGGTGCCGATGGCCGAGAGCGAACTGCACCAGCGCACCCTGCAGGTCCAGACCATGGCCGGCCGCAAGCTGCCGCCGGCGGTGGCGGCCTTCATCGATTTTCTGGTGGCGGCGATCCGCCAGATCCGCACGCGGCACGAACTGGGCGCGCTGCAAGCCGAAAAATGAAACCGTAAAAAGGCCCTGAAAAGGCCGTGATGAGGCATCCATGCGACGCTTGCCCCACGGCAAGCCACGCAGAAATGGCAGGATCCGGCGCTGCATGAGAAAATGCCGGTCCTCCGCCCGCACGCAGCCTTCCGCCCCTGTCCCCTCCGGATATGGAGGAGCGGCAACATTGCTCGTCCGGCAGCAACAGCCTACCGATTGAAGGAATACCCCATGAACGACATTGCCGCTGCAGTGCAACTGTCCGACCTCGCCGACCTCGATGCCTCCGCCGCACAGGCGCAGGAAGAACGCGGCCAGCCTGAAGTGACCGCGCGCGGTTCGCGCCGCTTCGAGCTGCTGGAAAAGAACATCCGCCGCCTGACCGGCCGCGCCATCGCCGACTTCGACATGATCCGCGACGGCGACGTCATCATGGCCTGCATGTCCGGCGGCGCCGACAGCTACACCATGCTGGACACGCTGCGCTACCTGCAGACGGTGGCCCCGGTGAAGTTCGAGATCATCGCCGTGAACCTGGACCAGAAGCAGCCCGGCTTCCCCGAGCACATCCTGCCGCAATACTTCGAGCGCATCGGCGTGCCCTATCGCATCGTCGAAGAAGACACCTACAGCATCGTCAAGGAAAAGATCGCCCCGGGCAAAACCACCTGCTCGCTGTGCTCGCGCCTGCGCCGCGGCATCCTGTATCGGGTGGCCAAGGAACTGGGTGCGACCAAGATCGCGCTGGGCCATCACCGCGATGACATCCTGCACACCTTCATGCTCAACATGTTCTACGGCGGCAAGATCAAGACCATGCCGCCCAAGCTGATCGCCGACGATGGCGAGAACGTGGTGATCCGCCCGCTGGCCTACGTGCGCGAGCCGGACATCAAGAAGTACGCGGCCGCCATGGAATTCCCCATAATCCCCTGCAACCTGTGCGGCTCGCAGCCCAACCTGCAGCGCCAGGCCATGCGCGAGATGCTCAACCAGTGGGAAAAGACCAATCCCTTGTGGATCAAGAGCATGTTCACGGCCATGGCCAACATCACGCCGTCCCACATGCTGGACCGCAGCCTGTTCGACTTCACGCATTTCACCGCCGGGGCCGGCAAGGAAGCGCAGGGCGATACCCTGTTCGACCGCGACGACAAACTGGACCAGGGCCAGTCCGTCATCAATCTGGTCTGAGCACACGAGACGCTGCGGCTCATTGTGGCGTCTCGCAAAACCTTAGTCCGGCGAGACACTGCGTTCCACCTCATCCGTAGGAAATGCCCTTGTGGCGCGGCTTTCGCGCCCATTGCCGATTCCCGCAGGCCGATGCAAAAGTAAATTTTTGTTGTCATGTGGCTATAGTCGGGGATTGGGCATCAAATACCCTCCTCTTCCACGCTTGAAGGCGAAAACACGCATGTTCTAATCTGTCCCATCGCAATGGCGTGCCGCGAGGCCGCTTTGCCAGGGAAAGAAAAAACATAACCATGCAGTCGTGGTTTCGCAGGGAAACGTGGTTTCGGCCAATGTCACGGCCGGCCTGCGTGGTATCGCCATCCGCGTGATTGAACGGCTTGCCGCCGTCATGCCTCTGCACCCCGAACGACTCTCTGCCATACCGTGTATGAGGCTGCCTGATGGCTAACTTTTGGCGCGACAAGCGCGTTTTCATCACCGGTCACACCGGCTTCAAGGGAAGCTGGCTGACCCTGTGGCTGCACCTGATGGGGGCCAAGGTGAGCGGCTACGCGTTGCCGGCACCGACCAATCCCAGCCTGTTCCATCTGGCGCGCTTGCAGAACTGCGTGCAGACCACCATCGGCGACGTGCGCGATCCGCAGCACCTGGCCGAGACGCTGGCTGCCGTGCAACCCGATGTGGTGTTCCACCTGGCGGCCCAGCCGCTGGTGCGCGACTCCTATGCCACGCCGGTCGATACCTACGCCACCAATGTCATGGGCACCGTGCACCTGCTGGAAGCCGTGCGCCATACGCCCAGCGTGCGTTCGGTGGTGGTGGTCACCAGCGACAAGTGCTACGAGAACCGCGAGTGGCTGTGGGGCTATCGCGAAGACGATCCCATGGGCGGCCACGATCCCTACAGCAGCAGCAAGGGCGCCGCTGAACTGGTGACTTCCGCCTATCGCCGCTCCTTCTTTGCCAGCAATCCCGACAACACCGTGGGCATCGCCAGCGTGCGCGCCGGCAACGTGATCGGTGGCGGCGACTTTGCGGCCGATCGCCTGATTCCCGATTTCGTGCGCGCCCTGGAAAAGGAAGAGCCGGTCGTGATCCGCAATCCGCATGCGGTACGCCCGTGGCAGTTCGTGCTGGAGCCGCTGTCGGGCTACCTGCAGATCGCCCAGCTGCTCTACGAGCAGGGCGGTGCGTTCGCCGAAGGATGGAATTTCGGGCCGGCCGATACCGACCTGCAGACCGTGAGCCAGCTGTGCGCCACCTTCAATCATTCGCTGCAGAAGAATGACGCGGGCCAGGTGGAAGTGCGCCTGGAGACCCAGGCCAACGGACCGCACGAAGCCGCCCTGCTGCGCCTGGATATTTCCAAGGTGCGCCAGCGCCTGGACTGGATTCCGAAGATGGAGCTCTACACCGCGCTGGAACTGACGGCGCAGTGGTACGCGGGTTACCTCAACAACGAGGACCTGCGCACGCTCTCGGAAAACCAGATTGCCTTCTATCAAAGCCTGAACTAAGTCCTCAAAGGACTAGCCCCCGCCGGATCTATTCCGGCGAGGGCTTTGTTCAATATCCCATCTTTCTGATTTCAGCCATGGTCTGCGTACGCAGGATCAGGCGTTCGAATTCGTCCGACCATTCCCGCGTGAGATTCTTCAGCAGCAGGCTCTTGCCGGCACGCGTGACGCGGCGGCGCACATCCTCGTTGTGCAGCACCGTCTGCAGATTCGAGCACAGCAGATCGATGTTGCCGACCGGATGCATCAGGGCGTTGACGCCATGTTTGAGACCGATGTGGCGATAGGTCTCCAGATCGGAGAGGCAGACCGGCACATCCAGTTCGAAGGATTCCCAGATGGTCAGCGGCTGTGATTCGCTGGAGCTGGCCAGCACGTAGGCATCGGCCGAGGCCAGGTAGCGCAGGGCTTCCTCGTTGGGCTGCTCGCCCAGGAAGCGATAGCGTTCCGGCAGTGCTTCGGAGAGCTTGCGCGCGCCCTCGCCCAGCTGCAGGTACTTGCCGATGAAGACCACCTCGATGCCCGCACGCTGGTCGCTGCTCATGGCATTGACGGCCATGATGGTATCTTCCATGCGCTTGCGCGGCTCGATGGTGCCGATGCAGACGATGCGCTTCTTGTCCTTGGGCTTGGGTTGCAGGTCTTGCTGGCGGTAGATGGCGTCGTTCCAGAACGGCAGCACGTGCACCATGGCCGGACTGTCGAACAGGAAGCTGCCATAGACCAGGCGCTGGAATTCGGTCTGGAAGACGATGTGCGAAGCGCTCTTGAAACCCTGCGCCATGTTGGGATAGCGCAGCAGCAGGTCGCGTCCGATCTCGGCTTCGTGGATCCACCAGATCACCGGACAGCGTGGCGCCATCTCCCCCACCAGCGCCCCCGAGAGGATGCAGTTGGACACGATCACGTCGGGATCGCCCGCCAGGTCCTTGACGATGCGGATGCCCATTGCCTCGAACTGCTTGCGCACTTCACCCTGGCCATCGATACGCGGCAGGACCGACACCTCATGGTTCTGCACCAGGCGCTCGGCCAGACGCAGCATCGCGGTGCTGGCACCGGTGGTGTAGAACTCATCGTTCAACAGAAGAATCTTCATGCACTTTCCAGGAAGGGTCGGCCTTGGCCGGACCGGTTGTCATTATTGGCTCTGTCAGTTCATCAGTCGGCTGCCCGCTCGCATCGCTACGGCCTGCTGCAGACATGGGCAGTCGCAATGCGCGGGCGAGACTGTGCAGCTTGACATGGTAAGGGGGAGCCGTGCGCATAAAGACCGGAGTAAACCGCCAAAGGCCCCTCAACTTCCTCTTTTGCGACGACGCGCAGCGATGGGGATGCGGGCGCGCAGGGGGCGCGTGCTAGACTTTTGGCTTTTCTTCGCTCCTCTTCGCTGCCACTCATGAACATCGTCATCCTCGCCGCCGGCATGGGCAAACGCATGCAATCCGCGCTGCCCAAGGTCTTGCATCCGCTCGCCGGCAAACCCCTGCTGGGCCATGTCATCGATACCGCACGCCAGCTGGCACCGACGCAACTGTGCGTGATCTACGGCCACGGCGGCGATGCCGTGCCCAAGGCCTTCGCCGGCCAGGGCCTGTCGTTTGCCCTGCAGGAACCGCAGCTGGGCACCGGCCACGCTGTCATGCAGGCCGTACCGCATCTCGATGATGGTGCGCCCACGCTGGTGCTGTATGGCGATGTACCGCTGACCACGGCCGCCTCGCTGCAGCGCCTGCTGGATGCCGCCGGCCAGGACAAGCTGGGCGTGCTGACCGTGACCCTGGACAACCCCACCGGCTATGGCCGCATCGTGCGCGAAGACGGCCAGATCAAGCGCATCGTCGAGCAGAAGGATGCCAGCGAGGCCGAACGTGCCATCCGCGAAGTCAACACCGGCATCATCGTCGCGCCCACGGCGCGCCTGCGCCAGTGGCTTGCGAAGCTCTCCAACAACAACGCGCAGGGCGAGTACTACCTGACCGACGTGATCGCGGCCGCCGTGGCCGATGGTGTGGAGGTCGTCTCAGCCCAGCCCGATGACGTGGCCGAAACCCTGGGCGTGAACAGCAAGGTGCAACTGGCCGAGCTGGAGCGCGTGCACCAGCGCAACATCGCTCATGGCCTGCTGGAGCAGGGCGTCACGCTGGCTGACCCGGCGCGCATCGATGTACGCGGCTCGCTGGAATGCGGGCGCGATGTGAGCATCGACGTCAATTGCGTTTTCGAAGGCCAGGTCAGCATCGGCGAAGGCAGCAGCATCGGAGCCCACTGCGTGATCCGCAATGCGCGCATCGGTGCCGGCGTGGCCATCAAGCCCTTCACCCACATCGACGACGCCGTGGTCGGCGCGGGCGGCCAGATCGGTCCTTACGCCCGCCTGCGGCCCGGCACCGAACTGGCGCAGGATGTGCATATCGGCAACTTCGTCGAGGTCAAGAACAGCAACGTGGGCGTAGGCAGCAAGGCCAATCACCTGGCCTACGTGGGCGATGCGGATGTGGGCAGCGGCGTCAACGTCGGGGCCGGCGTGATCACCTGCAACTACGACGGTGCCAACAAATTCCGCACCATCATCGAAGACGGTGCCTTCATCGGCAGCGACACCCAGCTGGTCGCCCCGGTGCGCGTGGGCAAGGGGGCCACCATCGGTGCCGGTACCACGCTGACCAAGGATGCCCCGGCCGATCAGCTGACCTTGTCGCGCGCCAAGCAGCTGTCGCTGGCGGGATGGCAGCGGCCGGTCAAGATCAAGAAGTAAGGGTCTCCGGCCGCGCGCCCTGTGGACAACTCCAACTCCGGGGTGGTTTCAGGGCGATATGAAGGAAAAAGCCCGTCAACACGCTACTTCCTGACTTATCCACAGGCCAATCCGGCCGAAACCTGAAGGTTTCGGCCGTTTTTCATGGTGCGTCGGCAGCCGCGCCGAGCGGGATGGCCGTCTCGAACTTGCTGCGGTGGATGGAGAAATAGCTGCGCACATTGCGCACGTTGCGCTGGGAGGCGAACAGCCGGTGCGCCAGTGCGTGGTAAGCCGGCATGTCGCGCACCAGCACCACCAGCACGAAATCCGGCCCCGGCGAGACCCGATAGCACTGCTGCACCGCCGCCTCCCCCGCCACCAGGGCCTCGAAGGCCTGCTGCTCTTCCTCGCCCTGGCGATCCAGCGTGATCTCGACCAGCGCCGTGAGCGTGGAGGCCAGTTGGGTCGGATCCAGCAAGGCGACCTGGCGCGCGATCACGCCCGCCTCCACCAGCCGCTTGACGCGGCGCAGGCAGGTCGGCGGCGAGGCATGCACCTGCGCGGCCAGCTCCTGGTTGGTCTGGCTGGCATCACTCTGCAGGGCTTGCAGGATGCGGCGGTCGAGATCGTCCAGATCGAGGGGGGTTTTCATGGATACCTGCGTCAGCTTGTGAAATTGCCGGAGATTGCGTGAGGGTGAGCGAGATTGAATGACATATAAATCCAAATTTCACCAATGAATTTAATATTATTTCATCACCCAATAGCGAAGCAATATTAGTTCATTTCACCGATATTTTAGAAATCTTATTTCACGATGCCTCGCCTAAGATGCATGCACATCTTTTCCAGCGAGGTAATCCATGTGCGGCATCGTCGGCGCGGTAGCGCAACAAAACGTCACTCCCATCCTGCTCGAAGGCCTGAAGCGCCTTGAATACCGTGGTTATGACTCCTGCGGCGTGGCGCTGCATGTAGATGGCAAGCTGCAGCGTTCGCGCAGCACCTCGCGCGTGGCCGAGCTGCAGCAGCAGGTG
Source organism: Herbaspirillum sp. 1173 (assembly GCF_031455335.1). NCBI lineage: Bacteria > Pseudomonadati > Pseudomonadota > Betaproteobacteria > Burkholderiales > Oxalobacteraceae > Herbaspirillum > Herbaspirillum sp. 1173. Next base: position 190,136 of record NZ_JAVDSP010000009.1, read on the forward strand.
GCGCAGAGCGGCCTGTCCGGTTTCACCGGCATCGCGCACACCCGCTGGGCCACGCACGGCGCGCCTGCCACCCACAATGCGCACCCGCACTTCTCGCGCGACCGCATCGCGCTGGTCCACAACGGCATCATCGAGAACCATGACGAACTGCGCGCCGAATTGCAGGCTGCCGGTTATGTCTTCGAGAGCCAGACCGATACCGAAGTGATCGCCCACCTGGTCGACCACATGTATGACGGCGATCTCTTCCACACCGTGCAGCAGGCCGTGCGCCGCCTGACCGGTGCCTACGCCATTGCCGTCTTCTGCGCCGACGAACCGCATCGCGTGGTGGCTGCGCGCCAGGGTTCGCCGCTGATCGTGGGTGTGGGCGAAGGACAGAACTTCGTGGCCTCTGATGCGATGGCGCTGGCCGGTACCACCGACCAGATCATTTATCTGGAAGAAGGCGACGTGGTCGATCTGCAATTGCAGAAGGTCTGGATCGTCGACGCGGCCGGCCGCCCTGCCGAGCGAGAAGTGCGCACCGTGCAGGCTTATACCAGCGCGGTGGAACTGGGTCCGTACCAGCATTACATGCAGAAGGAAATCTTCGAGCAGCCGCGCGCGATTGCCGACACACTCGAAGGCGTGGTCGGCATCATGCCCGAGCTGTTTGGCGACAAGGCCTACAAGGTCTTCAAGGAAGTGGATTCAATTCTGATCCTCGCTTGCGGCACCAGCTATTACGCCGGTCTGACTGCGAAGTACTGGCTGGAGTCGATTGCCAAGATCCCGGTCAACGTCGAGATCGCCAGCGAATATCGTTATCGCTACAGCGTGCCCAATCCGAAGTCGCTGGTGGTCACGATCTCGCAGAGTGGCGAGACGGCTGACACGCTGGCTGCGTTGAAGCATGCGCGTGGATTGGGCATGCAGCACACGCTGACCATCTGCAACGTGGCCACCAGTGCGATGGTGCGCGAATGCGAACTGGCCTACATCACGCGTGCCGGTGTGGAAGTGGGCGTGGCCTCGACCAAGGCCTTCACGACGCAGCTGGCGGCGCTGTTCCTGTTGACGCTGGCGCTGGCGCAGACGCGCGGGCTGCTCACCGAAGAACAGGAAGCCGAACACCTGAAGGCGATGCGCCACTTGCCGGCCGCGCTGCAGAGCGTGCTGGCGCTGGAGCCCTCCATCGTGGCGTGGGCCGAGGCTTTTGCGCGTCGCGAGAATGCGCTGTTCCTGGGGCGTGGGCTGCATTATCCGATTGCGCTGGAAGGTGCGCTCAAGCTCAAGGAAATCACCTACATCCACGCTGAGGCTTATGCCGCAGGCGAACTGAAGCATGGTCCGCTGGCGCTGGTGACGGATCAGATGCCGGTGGTGACCATTGCACCCAATGATGCGCTGGTGGAAAAACTGAAGTCCAACATGCAGGAAGTGCGTGCGCGTGGCGGGCAGCTGTATGTGTTTGCGGATGGTGATTCGCGTATCACTTCGGCGGAAGGGCTGCATGTGATTCGCATGCCGGAGCACTATGGGGTGCTGTCGCCGATTTTGCATGTGGTGCCGTTGCAGTTGCTGTCGTATCACACGGCGCTGGCGAGGGGGACGGATGTGGATAAGCCGCGGAATTTGGCTAAGTCGGTGACGGTGGAGTGAGGATGTTTGGCGGTTTGAGAGATACCTAAAGTAACTATTAATCTGGATATTTCTTCTCCATAATTTTATTTTTATCTCCTAAAATCAATTAATTAGGATAATAGTTGCTAAACATAATCACACCTCCGGCAAGTTCCAGAGATACTGGTTGCTCAGATGCAATTAAGTTACACATAAATAGCTCAATTCGTTGAATACCAAATATCATCGGTAACATTTTTGCGCGATCGTTTTCAGACGACTCTGTATGAGAATTTAGTCACCCGGCGAGCCATTGCCAACGAGGTTAATACGGTGATCTGATCAAGAAAATTCCCGACGTGTTCGGCGACCTATTTTCAGTTAAAGATAAAGTTATAAATGTCTGCTAGAAAAATCGTTAAATCCATTCAAGACATCATGCGTAAAGACGCAGGTGTCGACGGTGATGCGCAACGCCTTTCGCAGCTGTGCTGGATGTTCTTCCTTAAAATCATTGATGACCAAGATCAACAGCTATCGGCAGCGCACGCGGATTACCGTTCGCCTATTCCCAAACGCTTACAGTGGACCGCATGGGCCAAAAGTTCAGATGGCATTTCTGGAACAGAGCTACTGGAATTTATAAATAACGACCTCTTTCCGACATTAAAAGAGATTCGGCCAAGTGGCAAATGGGCTAATCGAAAACGCGTGGTGAGAGCTGTTTGTTGAATTGCATTGAAATCTGACCCACTTTCTCAGGAAATTTGCATCCTAAGTTGACCCATGTTTAGACCACAATCCTGCTCATGACAGCGAG
>NZ_JAVDSP010000010.1:0-185799 GCF_031455335.1 Herbaspirillum sp. 1173
GAGCATTTAATATTTAAAGTTTCCAGAACCGAAGTTCTGTCGCACTTCATTAAACGCCCACGCTTATCGGCTGTTAATTTTTAAAGATCTGTCTGTCGCAAATGCGCTTGGCGCTGTTTGCATCGCCGCGAATCGTTTTGTTCGTCAGCAGCAGAGAAACGAGATTATGTAGCAGTTTGTTTATCGCGTCAACTACTTTTTTGCGATTCGTTTTAAATCTTTTCGTCTCGCTTAACTTCCGCTTTGACTACTTCCAATTAAAACGCCTTACAACCTGCTTCACTACTCCTTGCTTCGCCGACATCCGTCGCTCTGTTTTTCAACTTCACTTCGTGTGCCGCGTCAGCAGGCGGCGAACTATAGCAACGCACTACATGCCGCGCAAGCACTTTCGAAAAAATCTCGAAAATAATACAAGTGCGGTGCTTCGCCATCGACGCCAAATTCCCACAAACCCCTGACTGGAAGCGGTTTCCGCAGGATATGAATAAATAGTAAATCATTCAGAAAAAAGGGCCGCCCTGACGGGCGCCCCTTTCTTCTCCATGGAAAGAAAAATGATCAGGCGTTCTTGAACACCGCCGGCCGCTTTTCCAGGAAGGCCTTCATGCCCTCCTTCTGGTCCTCGGTAGCGAAGCAGCTATAAAAGAGCGCGCGCTCATACTTCATCCCCTCGGACAAGGTGGTCTCGTAGGCACGATTGACCGAATCCTTCACCATCATCGCCACCTGGCGCGGCATCTCGGTAATGGTCACCGCAACCGCCATGGCTTCTTCCATGAGCTTGTCGGCCGGCACGATGCGCGACACCAGCCCGGCGCGCTCAGCCTCCTGTGCATCCATCATGCGTGCCGTCAGCGCCAGGTCCATGGCCTTGGACTTGGAGACCGCCCGCGGCAGGCGCTGCGTACCGCCAGCGCCCGGGATGATGCCCAGCTTGATCTCCGGTTGCCCGAACTTCGCATTGTCGGCCGCGATGATGAAGTCGCACATCATCGCCAGCTCACAGCCACCGCCCAGCGCATAGCCCGCCACTGCGGCAATCACCGGCTTGCGGATGCGGCGCAGGGTCTCCCAATTGCGGGTGATGAATTCCCCATTGAAGACATCCATATAATCAAACCCGGCCATCACGCTGATATCAGCCCCCGCAGCGAAGGCCTTCTCACTGCCGGTCACGATGATGCAGCCGATCTCTTCCTGAGCATCGAAGGCCAACAATGCCGTTCCCAGCTCGCTCATCAGAGCGTCGCTCAAGGCATTGAGCGCCTTGGGACGGTTCAGGCGGATCAGGCCGACCTTGTCATGGGTCTCGACCAGGATGTTTTCATAGCTCATAGTGGGTCTCCTTCTTATGAATGAATCGGCAATCCGCCCGGGCGTGGCAGCAACCGGCACGGCGAACCGCAAGAATAAGCCAAAAATAATGCGCCAGTCCGACCTGGCGCAATGACTGCCAAGAATTTCATGCGGGCAAGGCACCACGGGACTATATTGGAGTCATTCCCTGTGCGCAGCGGCGCATTCCCTATCCCTATATGAGGAGGCGAACATGTTCAAGAATATCCTGGTCCCCACGGACGGCTCCGAACGCTCGGACAAGGCCATCGCGACGGCCATCGACTACGCCAAAAACAGCGGCGCAAGCATCGTCGGCATCTCGGTGGCCGAACCCTACCCCTTCTCGCCGCTGGCCGAGAGCTCGATGGCGATCGATCCCGCCCTTTATGAAGAAAACGTCAAAACCCTGGCCAATCAGCACATCAAGAAGATCGCAGATGCTGCGGCCGCCGCCGGCGTACCCTGCCAGACGGAGATCGTGATGTCCTTCAATCCCGATGAAGAAATCATCAAGGCTGCGACACTGCACGGCTGCGACGCCATCTTCATGGCCTCCCACGGGCGCAGCGGCCTCTCGCGCATCTTCCTGGGCAGCAAGACGCAGAAGGTGCTGACGCATTCGACCATCCCGGTGCTGGTACTGCGCTGATCCTTGTACATAAGCTCCTCAATCGGCAAAAAAGCCTGACCCCTCGACAGGATCAGGCTTTTTCATTGCCGCAAGGAAAGCAGGGAAATTCAGTTGCCTCCCGGCGGCGTCATCCCCTTGGGCAGCAGCACCCACATCATGCCGCGCTGCTTCATGGCCCCCGCGCGATCCTCGGCCTCGTCGCCAAAGCCCCAGAAATAGTCCGCCCGCACCACGCCACGAATGGCACCGCCCGTATCCTGCGCCACCACCAGCCGTTGCAGCGGACGGTCACTATTGGGCAGCGTGGTCGCCAGGAACACCGGCGCCCCCAGCGGCACATGCTGCGGGTCGATGGCGATGGAACGCTGCGGGGTCAGCGGGATGCCTTGCGCCCCCTTGGGTCCCTTGGAAGGATCCGGCAGCTTTTCTTCCTTGAAGAAGACATAGCTGGGATTGGCATTGAGCAACTCTTCCTTGCGCGCCGGATTGGCCTGCACCCAGGCCTTGATGTTCTGGGCGGATGCCTGGGAGAGCTCCATCTCCCCCTTGTCCACCAGATAGCGTCCGATCGACTTGTAGGGACGGCCATTCTGGTCCGCATAGGCCAGGCGAATGGTCTCGCGCGACTCCGGCAGATACACGCGGCCCGAGCCCTGCACCTGCAGGAAGAAGGCCTCCACCGGATCATCCACCCAGACGATTTCCTTGCCGGACAAGCTATTGCCCTGCATCAACTCGGCGCGCGTCGGATACGGCACCACCTTGCGTCCGACCACCTTGCCGCGCAGGCGCAGGTTCTTCAGTTCGGGATAGACGCTGGCCATGTCGATGGTCAGCAGGTCGTCCGGCGCCTGGTACAGCGGTGTCTGATACGGCCCGGCGCGGCGGCGCGAACCGCGCAGCAGGGGCTCGTAGTAGCCGGTCACCAGCCCGGTGTCGGTGCCATCAGGATTGAACAGCTGATACGGTGTGAAATAAGTCTCGAAATACTGGCGCAGGAAGCCCAGGTCATTGGCATTGACCTGCTGCGCCGCGCCACAGGCGGCGCGCCACTCGGGCTTGCGAATCATGACCGAGCAGGAAGACTGCAGCGCTGGCCAGGCCTCGCGCAGGTCGTCATTGTTCCAGCCCGGGAGCTGGGCGAAGGTGGTAGCACGCATGGCCGGGCCCGGCTGGGCCACTGGCTTGGGCGACGGCTGGCTCGGAGCCGGCGTGGTGAGCGGCGTGGTCTGGCAGGCCGCCAGCAGGACAGCGACCGAGACCGCCATCGCAGGTACACTAAGACGCCGCAGCGCCGACAGCTTGGCAAAACGATTCAATGACATTGGAGACAAATTCATGTTGTGGTTGATCCTGGAGGCCAGTGCCGCCTTCTTCGTGCTGGTCTTCATCGTCTGGTGGACCATGTTCTCGGGCCGCAAGGAACACAATGGCCGGCCCGTCAGCGCCAGGCAGAAAGAAGCGCAGGAAAAGAAACAGCAGCCAGCGCGAGAGACGACAGACAGCGACCCGCGCTGAAAAATCCGTCGTCCCGCCTCAGGAAGAAAAATTCAGTGCAAGGTGCGCGGCAGTGAAAGCACGAACTCGGGGATGCGCACGTCAAATTGCTCGCCATCCTCGGCCACGCAGAAATATTCACCATGCATGCTGCCCTGGGGGGTCCCGAGCGACGTACCGCTGGTGTACTCGAACTGCTCGCCGGGCTGCAGGAAGGGCTGATGCCCGACCACGCCCAGGCCGCGCACTTCCTGCGCGTGGTTGTTGGCGTCGGTGATGACCCAGTGGCGCGAGATCAACTGGGCAGGGACCGTGCCGGTATTGACGATGGTGATCGCATAGGCGAACACGTAATGCGAACGCGATGGATCGGATTGTTCCTCCAGGTACTGGGTCTTGACCGTCACCGTGAACTCATACGCTGCCATGGAATTTCCTGTGTTGTGAAGGGGACTGCCGCCGCGCCGGCGATCTGCAATCGGGCTTGCCCGCGCGGCTACCCCGGATTGCACACGAATTCAGCCGGCTGCGCAAGCCGATGCGTTCCGCCTGCTCTGCCCGTTCCGGGCCAAGCCAGCCAGCTCATCGGCCGGGCCGGCGACCGCTGCAGCAAGGTAGAATAGCGGTTTTGCCGCCTTCGCGCCTGCGCCCGACGGCCAATGTCGATTCAGCCATCCTTTGTTTACAGCCATGCCGACCTTCCGTATCGCCCCCAGCATCCTGTCCGCCGATTTCGCCCGCCTGGGTGAAGAAGTGCGCAATGTCGTCGCCGCCGGTGCCGATTTCATTCACTTCGACGTGATGGACAACCATTATGTCCCCAACCTGACCATCGGCCCGCTGGTGTGCGAAGCCATCCGCCCGCACGTGCAAGTGCCGATCGACGTGCACCTGATGGTCAAGCCGGTGGACCGCATCATCCCCGATTTCGCCAAGGCCGGTGCCAACCTCATCACCTTCCACCCGGAAGCCTCCGAACACATCGACCGCTCCCTGCAACTGATCCGCGACAACGGCTGCAAGGCCGGTCTGGTATTCAACCCTGGCACGCCGCTGCATTACCTGGATCACGTGATGGACAAACTGGACATGGTCCTGATCATGTCGGTGAACCCCGGTTTCGGCGGCCAGTCCTTCATTCCGGAAGCCCTGAAAAAGATCGCCGAAGTGCGCCGCCGCATCGATGAATCCGGCCGCGACATCCTGCTGGAAGTCGATGGCGGCATCAAGGTCGAGAACATCGCCGCGGCCGCCCGCGCCGGTGCCGACACCTTCGTGGCCGGTTCGGCCATCTTCGGCAAGCCGGACTACAAGGCCGTCATCGACGCCATGCGCGCCGAACTGGCCCAGGTCTGATCGCACCTCCCCTTCGTCAGACGAACAAACAACGAGGTTTACCGGGCATATGAAGAATCTGACCAACATCAAGGCCGCCATCATCGACCTCGACGGCACCATGCTGGATACGGCCGCTGACTTCCACGTCGCGGTCAACCGCATGCGTGAAGAATTGGGACTCACGCCCCTGTCCCAGGAAACCATCGTCAACTTCGTCGGCAAGGGGACCGAGAACCTGATCCGGCGCGTGCTCGCCGTGGACTATGCCGAGGATGAGGCGGCGCAATACTTCCAGCAGGCGCTGGACAGCTACACCGAGCACTACCTGGCCATCAATGGCGACTATTCCTCGCTCTACCCGGGCGTGGTCGAGGGCCTGCAAGCCCTGCGCGCCAAGGGCCTGCGCCTGGCCTGCGTGACCAACAAGCCGCTGGCCTTCGCCGTACCGCTGCTGCAGAAGAAGGGGCTGCGCGATTTCTTCGAGATCGTCTATGGCGGCGATTCCTTCCCGAAGAAGAAGCCCGATCCCATGCCCTTGCTGCAAGTCTGTGAGGATTTCGCCCTGCAACCCGCGCAGGTCGTGGCCATCGGCGACTCCAGCAACGATGCCCAGGCCGCCCGCGCGGCCGGTTGCCGTGTCCTGAATGTTCCGTATGGATACAATCACGGTGAATCTATACACGACGTCGATTCGGATGGTATAGTTTCGACGCTTGTAGAAGCAGCGCAGCAAATCTCGGTGGACTGACAGCCCGTCAGCTCACCGGTCGACAGACCGAAGATCCAATCGCGACCCACATCAATGTTTCGTAACAACAAACGAACCGCTCAACCGACAGCCGCCCCTGAGGCCTGGCTGTGGCGACGCTGGCAATTCCAGGCGCAGTAATTGACGCCTGGACCTGGCCGCACCTGCGTGCCAGGTCGTTTGTTGTGGTACCGCATCCTCCGCATTTCCCGTAATTCTCATAACGACACCGCTGACGAGAGTCCGCACCTGTCTGCTGCATCCGCGTGCATCGCGTCCATGGCTTCATGGCGTCTGCGCGCCGGTCTGCGGCCAGGCCCGCGTACCCTACAATGGCGGTCTGGAGTGACACATGACCGAACTCGAATTCAAATCGCTGGCCGCCGAAGGCTACAACCGCATCCCTCTGATCGCCGAAGCCTTCGCCGACCTGGAAACTCCGCTGACGCTCTATCTCAAGCTGGCCCAGAGCCACAACACCGGCAAGAACACCTTCCTGCTGGAGTCGGTGGTCGGTGGTGAGCGCTTCGGGCGCTATTCCTTCATCGGCCTGCCCGCCTCCACCAAGATTCGCTGCAGCGGCCAGCAGATCGAGGTACTGAAAAATGACGAGGTCATCGAGACCGCTCAAGGCAATGCGCTGGAATTCATCGCCGAGTATCAATCCCGCTTCAAGGTCGCCATCCGTCCCGGCATGCCGCGCTTCTGCGGCGGCCTGGCCGGCTACTTCGGCTACGACGCCGTGCGCTACATCGAAAAGCGCCTGGAAAACAGCGCCCCGCAGGATACGCTGGGCCTGCCCGACATCCAGCTGCTGCTGACCGAAGAACTGGCCGTCATCGACAACCTCTCCGGCAAGCTCTACCTGATCGTCTACGCCGACCCTACCCAGCCGGAAGCCTTCTCCCGTGGCCGCCAGCGCCTGCGCGACCTGCGCGCCATGCTGCGCCGCCCGGCCGATGCACCGGTGACCACCGGTTCGGTGCGTACCGAGACCATTCGCGAATTCCCCAAGGACGAATACCTCAAGGCCGTGGCCCGCGCCAAGGAATACGTGATGGCCGGCGACCTGATGCAGGTGCAGATCGGCCAGCGGCTCAGGAAATCCTATGTGGATTCGCCGCTGATGCTGTACCGCGCGCTGCGTTCGCTGAACCCCTCCCCTTACATGTACTTCTACAACTTCGGCGACATGCAGATCGTCGGTGCCTCGCCGGAAATCCTGGTGCGCAACGAATCCATCGGCGAAGGCCAGAAGAAGATCACCATCCGCCCGCTGGCCGGCACCCGCCCACGCGGCTCCACCATCGAGCGCGATGAACAGCTGGCGCGCGAACTGCTGGCCGATCCCAAGGAAATCGCTGAACACGTGATGCTGATCGACCTGGCCCGCAACGACATCGGCCGCATCGCCACCACCGGCAGCGTCAAGGTCACCGACCAGATGGTGATCGAAAAATATTCCCACGTGCAACACATCGTCTCCAACGTCGAGGGCATCCTCAAACCCGGCATGTCGAACCTGGATGTGCTCAAGGCCACCTTCCCCGCCGGCACCCTCTCGGGCGCCCCCAAGGTGCGCGCCATGGAAATCATCGACGAACTGGAACCGACCAAGCGCGGCATCTACGGCGGCGCCTGCGGCTATCTCTCCTTCGGCGGCGAGATGGACGTGGCCATTGCGATCCGTACCGGCGTCATCAAGGACGGCACGCTGTACGTGCAGGCGGCCGCCGGCATCGTGGCCGACTCGGTGCCGGAAATGGAATGGGAAGAAACCGAAAACAAGGCGCGTGCCGTATTGCGCGCTGCTGAACAAGTGCAAGATGGCCTGGACGGAGAAATCTAAATGCTGCTGATGATCGACAACTACGACTCCTTCACCTACAACCTGGTGCAATACTTCGGCGAGCTGGGCGAAGAGGTGCTGACCATCCGCAATGACGAGATCACGCTGGATGACATCAGAAAACTGAACCCGGAACGCATCTGCCTCTCCCCCGGCCCCTGCAGCCCCAAGGAAGCCGGCATCTGCGTGGACCTGCTCAAGGAATTTTCCGGCAAGCTGCCCATCCTCGGTGTCTGCCTCGGCCACCAGGCCATCGGCGAAGCCTTCGGCGGCAACATCATCCGCGCCAAGCAGGTCATGCATGGCAAGACGTCCAAGATTGCGCACACCGGCGTTGGCGTCTTCAAGGACCTGCCCACTCCCTATACCGTGATCCGCTATCACTCGCTGGCCATCGAACGCGCCACCCTGCCGGATTGCCTGGAAGTGACCGCCTGGACCGATGATGGCGAAATCATGGGCGTGCGTCACAAGGAGTTCGACCTGCAAGGCGTGCAGTTCCACCCCGAGTCCATCCTCTCCGAGCACGGCCACGCCCTGCTCAAGAACTTCCTGACCGGCAGCGCCCACGGCTGAGACCATTAGACAAATCGAGACAAGACATGCCCATCACTCCCCAAGAAGCGCTGCTGCGCTGTATCGAGCATCGCGAAATCTTCCATGATGAAATGCTGACGCTGTTCCGCCAGATCATGAGCGGCGAGATGTCGCCGGTGATGATCGCGGCCCTCACCATGGGCCTGCGCGTGAAAAAGGAAAGCATCGGCGAGATCGCCGCCGCGGCCCAGGTCATGCGCGAATTCGCTACCAAGGTGCCGATGGCCGACACCTCGCGCCTGCTCGACATCGTCGGCACCGGCGGCGATGGCGCGCACACCTTCAACATTTCCACCGCCTCCATGTTCGTGGCAGCCGCCGCCGGTGCGCGCGTGGCCAAGCATGGCGGACGCAGTGTGTCCTCCTCCTCGGGCAGCGCCGATGTGCTTGAAGCCCTGGGCGCAGACATCAACCTGCAACCCGAACAAGTGGCGCAATCGATCGCCCAGACCGGCATCGGCTTCATGTTCGCCCCCAACCACCACGCCGCCATGAAGCATGCGGCGCCGGTGCGCAAGGAGCTGGGCGTGCGCACCATCTTCAACATCCTCGGTCCGCTCACCAATCCGGCCGGGGCTCCCAACATCCTCATGGGTGTGTTCCATGCAGACCTGGTCGGCATCCAGGTGCGCGTACTGCAACGCCTGGGCGCGCAGCACGCCATCGTGGTCTGGGGCCGAGACAACCTGGATGAAGTCACGCTGGGCGGTGCCACCATGGTGGGCGAGCTGGTCAACGGCGAGATCCGCGAATACGAGATCCATCCGGAAGATTTCGGCCTGTCCATGTTTGCCAGCCGCAACTTGCAGGTCGGCAACGCCACCGAGTCGAAGGAGAAAATCTTCGAAGCCCTGCGTGGGGAACCCGGTCCGGTGCACGACATCGTAGTCATCAATGCCGCCACCGCGCTCTATGCGGCCGGCGTTGCGCCCTCGATCGCCGAGGGCCTGCAGACGGCGCGTGCCACCATCGCTTCCGGTGCGGCGCGTGCCAAGCTGGACCAGTTCGTCCAGGTGACCCGCCAGCTCGGCGGCAAGCACTGATCTCCGCCCCTCAACTCAGACCCCTGACAGGAGCCCCATGTCCGACATCCTCAACAAGATCCTCGACGTCAAGGCCGAGGAAGTCCGCATCGCCAAGCAGCAGCGCGACCTCGCCAGCCTGCGCCGCGATGTGGAAACCGATAGCGAATTGCGCTCGGAACTGCGCAATTTCGAAGAGAGCCTGCGCAGCAAGATCGCCAACGGCCAGGCCGGCGTGATTGCCGAAGTCAAGAAAGCCTCGCCTTCCAAGGGCGTGATCCGTCCCGACTTCAAGCCGGCCGAGATCGCGGTGAGCTATGCCGAACATGGCGCGGCCTGCCTGTCGGTACTGACCGATGAACAATTCTTCCAGGGCTCGCCGGACTACCTCAAGCAGGCGCGCGCCGCGTGTGCCCTGCCGGTGCTGCGCAAGGATTTCATGATGGATCATTACCAGATCTATCAAGCGCGCTCCTGGGGCGCGGACGCCATCCTGCTGATCGTGGCTGCGCTGGACCATGGCCTGATGGCCGACATGGAAGCCTGCGCCCATGAGCTGGGCATGAGCGTGCTGGTGGAAGTCCACGATCAGGCTGAACTGGACGCGGCCCTCAAACTGAAGACCCGCCTGTTGGGCATCAACAACCGCAACCTGCGCACCTTCGAGACCACGCTCGACACCACGCTGAACCTGCTGCCGCGCATCCCCCCGGAAAAGCTGGTGGTCACCGAATCGGCGATCGCCACCCCGGACGATGTCAAGCGCATGCGCGATGCCGACGTGCATGCCTTCCTGGTCGGTGAAGCCTTCATGCGTGCCCCGGAGCCGGGCGTAGAATTGGCTCGCCTGTTCGCCTGATTCCCCCTCTCACGAAAAAACCTCGCCCGGTGCAGACCGGTGCGAGGTTTTTTTTCGTCCTGAGAGTGACGGTGACCTGAGCAGCGATCAAGCCGAGAAACCGCCATCGATCATCAGGTTGGCACCGGTGATGTAGCCCGCTTCCGGACCTGCCAGATAGGCCACGAAGCTGGCGATTTCCTCAGCCTTGCCATAGCGCGGCAGTGCCATCAGGCCGGTCAGGGAAGTGGCGAAGTCGCTGTTGGCCGGGTTCATGTCGGTATCGACCGGACCGGGCTGGACGTTGTTGACGGTGATGCCGCGCGAACCAAGGTCGCGGGCCAGACCCTTGGTCAGGCCGACCAGCGCCGACTTGCTCATGGCATACACGGCACCGCCGGCAAAGGGGATGCGGTCGGCATTGGTGCTGCCGATGCTGATGATGCGGCCGCCTTCGCCCATGTAGCGCACGGCGGCCTGGGTCGCCACCACCACACTGCGCACGTTCACGGCCAGGGTGCGGTCCAGGTCTTCCAGCTTGAACTCATCGATGGGGCCCATGGCCAGCACGCCCGCATTGTTCACCAGGATATCGAGCCGGCCGAAGGTCTCCGCGGCCAGGCGGATGGCTTGCTGCAGGGCGGCTGCATCGGCGCTGTCGGCCTGGATCGCCAGCGCGCGGCCACCGGCGGCTTCCACGCGGGAGACCAGGGCTTGCGCCTTGTCCGGCGAAGTGACGTAGGTGAAGGCGACGGTGGCGCCCTCGGCGGCCAGGCGCTGCACGATGGCCGCGCCGATGCCGCGCGAACCGCCTTGCACGAAGGCCACCTTGGAGGCCAGGGTGGATGCGGATGGGGATGCGGCGGCGTTCTGGATTTGCTTGTTCATGATCTTGCTCCTTGAAAGTGATGGGTTGGTCCCGTCGGCCTGCAGCGGCGTGCTGCTGTGTGCGTCCGGGTTGAAGCAAGTATCGGCGTTTGATTATGTGGCGACTAGCTGGCAATCCCTATCTTCTTTTTAAACCAATGGTTTAGAATCGAGCGATGGAAACCATGACCAGCATCGAATGCTTCGTCGCTGCGGCCCACGCCGGCAGCTTTTCGGCGGCGGCACGCCAGCTCGGCCTGACGTCGGCGGCCGTGGGCAAGAACGTGGCACGGCTGGAGACTTCACTGGGCGTGCGCCTGTTTCACCGCAGCACCCGCAAGCTCTCGCTGACCGAAGCGGGCGAACGCTTCCTGCAGGAAGTGGGTGGCGGCCTGCAAGCCATCCGCAGCGCCGTGGCCAATCTCGCCAGCGCTGGCGGGCAGCCAGCCGGCACGCTCAAGGTCAGCATGGGAACGGGATTCGGGCGGCAATACATCGTGCCCTTGTTGGGAGAATTCCTGGGGCGCTATCCGGGCATCCAGCCGGACTGGCATTTCGAGAACCGCTCGGTGGATCTCATCACCGAGGGCTTTGATGCCGCCATCGCCGGCGGCACCGAGCTGTCGCCCGGCGTGGTGGCGCGCGAGCTGGCCCCGGCGCATCGGGTGCTGCTGGCTTCGCCCGCCTATCTGGAGACGCATCCCGCCTTGCGCTCGCCGGCCGACCTGGCCGAGCATGCGGGCATCCTGATCCGCTCGCCCCAGACCGGGCGCGTACGGCCCTTCTCGCTACGCGACCACGACGGCCAGCAGGCACCGGTCACGCTGCAGCAACGCATGACCATGAGCGATGCCAATGCGGCTTGCGAGGTGGCCGAAGCGGGGCTGGGCATCACGCTGGTGTCGATGCCGCATGCCCTGCTCTATCTGGATCGCGGCACGCTGGTGCGGGTGCTGCCGGACTGGTACGTGGATACCGGCATGCTCTCGCTCTACTTCACCGCGGCGCGGCTGCTGCCGGCCAAGACCCGGGTATTCGTCGATTTCGTGGTCGAGCACTTCCGCCGCGAGCGGCTGGCGGAGCGCTTTTCGGCGCACCGCTGAATACACGTCCGAGAAGTTCAGCGCTTGCCTTGCGCGGCGCGCATCCCGCCGCCAATATTGCTGCCAGCGTCCCGCGCCAGGCCGCGATAACCGATCACTGAAATCAACGTCACCACACCAGCCATCGCAAAGGCCCACTGAAAATCGCCCAGCGTGAAATGCGCGCCGGTGGCATCGATCTCCTCGCCGCGGATCGCCGCCGCGATACGCAAGGCCAGCGCACCGAAGGCGATGCCCATGCCGATGGTCATCTGCTGCGCGACGCTCCAGAGCGTGCTGGCCGAGGATTTGCGGGCATCGCTGATATCCGCATACGCCAGCGTGGCCAGGGTCGAGAACTGCATCGACCGCGACAGCCCGTAGCAGAAGATCACCCCCAGGATCACCGGCAGCGGCGTGCCCGGCGTGAGCAGACCGCAGGCGATGATGAGGCAACCGGCGATGGCCGCATTGTTGACCGCCACGCTACGGAAACCGAAACGCTGCAGGATGCGCGTGGTGAATGCCTTCATGCCGAGATTGCCGAGAGCGGTGGCCAGCAGCAGCAAACCCGACTGGAACGCCGTCAGGCCGAAACCGATCTGGAACATCAGCGGCATCAGGTAAGGCACTGCATCCACGCCAATCCGCGTGAGTGAACCCGTCAGCACCGTCACCGAATAGGTCGGAATGCGCAGATTGGAAAAATCCAGCAGCGGATGTTCGATGCGCTGCATGTGCCGCCACGCGCAGTACCCGAGCGCCACGCCGAGGGCCACGAAGCCAAGCGCCACCTTGATGTTGGATTCCATATGGCTGGCGATCTCGGTGCCATACAGCAGCGAGGTCAGCGCCGCGCCCGAGAGCAGGAAACCGATCACGTCCAGCGGCCGCTTGCTGTGGCCATGTTCATTGCGCACCACGCGCATGACGGCAATGAAAGCCGCAAACCCGAACGGCACGTTCATCAGGAAGATCCAATGCCAGGAAGCATAGGTGGTGATGAAGCCACCGATCGATGGTCCCACCACCGGCGCCACGATGGCCGGCCAGGTGATGGTGGCAATGGCTTTCATCAGTCTGTCCTTGCCGGTACTGCGCACCACGATCATGCGCCCGACCGGTACCATCATTGCGCCACCCAGGCCTTGCAGCACCCGCGCTGCGGTGAACTCCCACACGTTCTGCGAATAGCCACACAAAACGGAAGCCAGCGTGAAGATGGCAATGGCGATACCGAACACGGTGCGCGAACCGAAGCGGTCGGCTACCCAGCCGCTGATGGGAATGAAGACGGCCAGCGTCAGCATGTAGGCCGTCATGCCCAGGCTCAGTTCGTTGGGACCTACGCCGAAGGACTGCGCCATCTGCGGCAAGGCCGTGGCGATGATGGTGGTGTCGAGATACTCCATGAAGAAAGTCGCCGCCACGATGTAAGGCAACATGCGCACGCGTGCATCGGACAGGCTGTTGTCGTTGGTTCCCACGGTGTTCTTGGCCTCTGTTGTTTTGGGTTGAACCATGCGAAACGCCGGCATAGGCCGGCGCTTGCTGAAGACAGTTTTAGATAGTTACCAAATTAACCAAACTATCTAAATCATCCAAATCATCCAAATCATCCAAATCATCTAAATGATTTAAATCATTTACATCAATAGAACTTCAGGAAATGCATCAGCACCTGGATCACGATGATGCCGCCGATGAGCCCCCCGCCGAAATAGACGATCACACCCAGCAGCATGTTGGTGCGCCGCTGCTCGGCCAGCAGCTTGCGGATCAGTTCGGTGTTCTGCGGCTGGCTCTCGCCGTCGGTGTAGCGCGTCAGCGCCTGGTGCGCCAGGCGCGGCAGCTCCGGCAGCAGGCGGCTGTAACGCGGCACTTCCACCTTCAGCTGTTCGACGAAACCGCGCCAGCCGATCTGCTCGCTCATCCAGCGTTCGAGATAGGGCTTGGCGGTCTTCCACAGGTCCAGGTCCGGATCGAGCTGGCGGCCCAGGCCTTCGACGTTGAGCAGCGTCTTCTGCAGCAACACCAGTTGCGGCTGCACTTCCACGTTGAAACGGCGCGAGGTCTGGAACAGGCGCAGCAGCACCTGGCCGAAGGAGATGTCCTTCAACGGACGGTCGAAGATCGGTTCGCAGCAGGCACGCACGGCCGCTTCGAGTTCATCGACGCGGGTTTCCTTGGGCGCCCATCCGGATTCGATGTGGGCCTCGGCCACGCGCTTGTAATCGCGGCGGAAGAAGGCCAGGAAATTCTGCGACAGGTAATCCTTGTCGTAATCATTGAGCGTGCCGACGATGCCGAAATCCAGCGCGATGTAGCGGCCGAAGGTTTCCGGGGCTACCGACACCAGGATGTTGCCGGGGTGCATGTCGGCGTGGAAGAAGCCATCGCGAAACACCTGGGTGAAGAAAATCTCCACACCTTCGCGCGAGAGCTTGGAGAGATCGACCCCTTCGGCGCGCAGGCGCTCGGTCTGCGAGATCGGGATGCCATACATCCGCTCCATCACGATCACCGAGGATGAACAATAATCCCAATACATCTCCGGCACCATCAGCAGCGTGGACTCGGCGAAGTTGCGGCGCAGCTGGCTGGCATTGGCCGCTTCGCGCATGAGGTCCAGCTCGTCGTGCAGGTACTTGTCGAACTCGCCCACGACTTCCTTGGCCTTCAAGCGACGTCCATCGGCCCACAGGCGTTCCAGCCAGTCGGCAGCCACATGCATCAGACCGATGTCGTGATCGATGATGTCGCGCATGCCGGGACGCAGCACCTTGACGGCCACTTCCTTGCCATCCTTCAGGGTGGCGAAGTGGACCTGCGCAATCGAGGCCGAGGCCACCGGGGTGCGTTCGAAGCTGGCGAAGAGCTGGTCCGGATGCGCGCCCAAGGACTTTTCGATCTGCTTGACCGCCAGTTCCGATTCGAAGGGCGGCACGCGGTCCTGCAGCAGCGTCAGTTCATTGGCGATATCGGGCGGCATCAGGTCGCGCCGGGTCGAGAGCACCTGGCCGAACTTGATGAAGATGGGACCGAGATCCTCCAGCGCGCGACGCAGGCGCTCACCGCGCGGCGCAGTCAGGTCGCGCCAGAAGAAAATGCGGTTGATGATGCGGGCGATGCGCGGCGGCGCAAATTCGGAGGCGATGATTTCATCCAGGCCGTAGAGAATGGCGACACGGATGATCTTGAGCAGACGCATGGAACGCAGCAGCATTTAACGACGCTCCAGTTTCTCGATGCGTTTGGACAGGCGTTCCAGATCATCGCGCAGGCGCACGACGTCGGCAGAAAAATCCTGCAACTGGCGGGGGCGGATCAGCATCGGTTGTTCTTCCAGGAAATACTCGGCAAGGTTTTCGGTCAGCTTGCGCTGCGTGGTGCGTGCGGCGTCGAACAGGCCCCGCGCGCCGGAGACGATGCGGGTCGCAGCGACATCGCCGACCACGCGGGAGAGGTCATCCTCGGCATCCCAGCGCAGCTTCTGGCTCAGCTGCGAAATCACATTGGCGAAATCGGCATCGCCTTCCAGCTTGACGTAAGAGACGGCGCGCTCGCGGTTGGCGGCGATCAGCGGCAGGTCGGACAGCTTCAGGCGGATGGTGACGTTGGCCAGCGCATCGGCCGGCACCTCCTGCAGGTAGCCATCGCCGGTCACCTTCAGGCGCAATTGCATGACGCCGGTATCGATGCAGGCGACCTTGCCGGCATGGGCCATGAGGGTGTCGCGCGCCCACGGTTCCTGGGCCAGCAGGTGGTTGATCACCGCAGCGGCAGGTTTCATCGGATCGAGGCCGGAGACAAGAGTGGACGGATCGGGCAGCACGGACATGGATTCCAGAATCGGGGTGGATCGGAGGACTACGGGTTGAGTACGCCGGAGCAGAAAGAATTCCCTCCGCCAAAACAAAACCGCCCGCAAAAGCCGGGCGGTTTCAAGTGTACCAGCTTGGCGCACTGGCAAGGTTCAGGCACTGCGGCTGGCTTGATCCAGCGCGCCTTGTGCCTGCATCAGACCTGCTGGATACCCGCCAGCACCCAGCCGCCGCTGCCGTTGAGCGGCTTGGAGAGATTCCAGATCTCGGCGAAGGGTTCGGCCGAGGCATCCGGCGCTTCCTTGATGAGACCCTGGAAGCGCACCGTGGCCAGGTAATCGAAGGCCATGGTCTCGATGCCCAGCAGTTGCGCGTCGAGCTGCACGACATCGGTGGCATTGGGCGCTGCGCCACGTTCGCTCAGCTGCATGCGCAGTTCGGCGAACATCTCGGGCGTGGTGAATTCACGGATGTCGTTGACGTCGGCGCGATCCCACGCCGCCTGCAGGCGGATGAAATAGGTCTTGGCATTGCGCACGAATCCGGCCGTATCAAAGCCATCGGGGATGCCCCATTGCTGGATCTGCGCCGGCTGGGCCGTGCCGCCGTAGCCATTGCCTTGCAGGGCGGCAGGCGACGCGTGCGGGACCGCCGGCGGCGGATTGATGTCGCGCAGCCCGGAACCGATTTCCGGGGTGGCACCGGCAGCGCTGCCGATGGGGCTCACGCCCGGCATCGGTGTGGCATAGGCCGGGTTGTTGTTCTGCGCTTCACGGCCACGGGCAAACAGGCGGATCAGGAAGATCACCGCCGCGCACAGCAGCGCAATGGTCAGCAGCGAACCCAGCATGCCGCCGAGCGCGCCACCGATCCCGAAGTGCGACATCAGCGCACCGAGGCCGAAGCCCAGCAGTGCACCGCCCAGCACATTGCGCCAGGGACTGGCGGGCTTGGGCATGGGAGCGCTTTGCGGCGCGGCGGCCGGTGCGGCAGGACGGGAAGGCTGGCTATAGGACGGCGAAGACGGAGCAGAGGGGGCCGCCTGGCGCGAGTAATTGGAGGATTGCTTGCCGAAGGAACCACCGCCACCCAGGCGCTTGGCCTCGGCGGGCGACATGATGAGGGAGAGCGAAGTGATCGCCAGCAGCAGTGCGAGGAATATTTTTTTCATGGGCTTGCCTCTTGTGGATGATGCCGAAGTGGCGAGCGGGCCGAGGGAAAAGCAAGCCGCCACATCGGAGCCATCATTGTCGCCGGGCAGAATTAAGCCAGCCTTAATGCTGGCGCGCCCAGCATTAATCACATCTTAATGCCCGTATGCAGCGCAGCCACACCGGCGGTCAGGTTGAAATACTGTACGCGATCCAGGCCGGCCTGTTCCATCATCTGCTTCAGGGTTTCCTGGTCGGGGTGCATGCGGATCGATTCGGCCAGGTAGCGATAGCTGTCGGCATCGTTGGCGACCTTCTTGCCCAGCCACGGCAGGACCGAGAAGGAATAGACGTCATAGGGCTTCTTCAGCGGTTCCCAGACCTTGGAGAATTCCAGCACCAGCAGCTTGCCACCGGGCTTGAGCACGCGGCGCATTTCGGCCAGGGCGGCATCCTTGTGGGTCATGTTGCGCAGGCCGAAGGCCACCGAGACGCGGTCGAAATAATTGTCCGGGAAGGGCAGTTTCTCGGCATCGCACAGCATGGTCGGGGTGACGATGCCCTTGTTGAGCAGACGGTCGCGGCCCACACGCAGCATGGATTCGTTGATGTCAGTAAGCCAGACTTCGCCGCTCGGACCTGCCTGCTTGGCGAAGACCTTGGAGAGGTCACCGGTACCACCGGCGATGTCGAGCACCTTGAAGCCCGGACGCACGCCGGCCTGGGCGATGGTGAAGGCTTTCCAGATGCGATGCAGGCCCGCCGACATGAAGTCGTTCATCACGTCGTACTTGGCAGCGACGGAGTGGAACACTTCCGCGACCTTGCGGACCTTTTCTTCTTCTTTGACGGTTTCGTAACCGAAGTGGGTGGTGTTGGTCATGGCTGGGCCTGTAACGATGAAGACGACATTATAAGAGACGGGCCAGCGCAGAGCTTGCCCTGGATCAGCAGGAGGCGCGCCTCAGTGCGAATGGCCGCAGCCATGGCCGCCTGCCGCCTCGGGCTGGTGATCGCGCCCGCTTTCACGGGTGAAGCCGGCCGCTTCCAGTTTCTGCAGATAGGCTTCCCACAGGGCCGCCTGGTCACGGCCGAGCTGGTAGAGGTAATCCCAGGTGAAGATGCCGCTGGCGTGGCCGTCCGAGAACAGCGGTTTGACGCCATAGTTGCCGACCGGTTCGATGCCGTGGATCTCGACGTCGCGCTTGCCGGTCTGCAGCACTTCCTGGCCCGGTCCGTGGCCGCGTACTTCGGCCGAGGGGGAAAGGACGCGCATCAGTTCAAAGGGCAGGGAAAACATCACGCCGTCATCGAACTCGACTTCGACCACGCGCGAGAGCTTGCGTACCTTGAAGGACACCGGAACCGGAGAAGACGGGGCGCTCATGGGCTCTCCCTTGTTGAAATTGGTGAGAAGAAACATCGCGCCCGGCGGCGTCACCGCACGCCGGGCTGCTGCCAGCATCAGGCCGTCAGGCCTGCCGCATCGAGATGCCGGCGCACGGCTTCGCGCAACTGCGGCAGCAGTGCACGGCGGGCGGCCAGCGAGCCCTCATCGGCCGCACGGCGCGGCTCGGCCCAGACCGGGCTGGGGAAATGGCGATCATCGGTAAAGCGCGGGATCACATGCCAGTGCACGTGCGGGGTCATGTTGCCCAGCGTGGCCAGGTTGACCTTCTCGGGCTGCATCACCTCGCGCTGGGCGGCCTCGACCGCCCACACCGCATTGGCCAGCAGGGTGCGCTGCGCCGGGGCAAGGTCGGTCATTTCCTTCACGTGCGCATGGCAGATGACCCGGCAGAAGCCCGGATAGTCGGCCTCATCGACCAGCACCACGCGAAACGCGGGATGCTGCCACAGCACCTCGCCACCATCGCCGGCACACAGCTCGCAAGCGGGAACCACGGAGGCACTCATGGCTTACACCAGGATACGTTCGATGCCGCCATTGTTGGCGCGCTCGACGTATTCCGGCATCCAGTTTTCGCCCAGCAGGTGACGCGCCATTTCCACCACGATGTAGTCGGCGGTGGTGCCGGCATCCTCGTTGTAGCGCGACAGGCCCTGGAAGCAGGACGGGCAGGAGGTCAGGATCTTGACGTCGCCGGTAAAGCCATCGGCGCGGACCTTGTCGCTGCCCTTCTTCATTTCCTCTTCCTTGCGGAAGCGGACCTGGGTCGAGACATCCGGACGCGACACACCGAAGGTGCCCGACTCGCCGCAGCAGCGATCGTTCTTTTCGATCTTCTGCGCGTCCACCGTGGTGATGAGCGAGTTGACGGTCTTCAATGGATCCTGCTGCTTCATCGGGCTGTGGCAGGGGTCGTGGTACATGTAGCGGGTACCGGTCACGCCTTCGAGCTTGACGCCCTTCTCCAGCAGGTATTCGTGGATGTCGATGATGCGGCAGCCGGGGAAGATCTTCTCGAATTCATACCCCTGCAGCTGGTCGTAGCAGGTACCGCAGGACACCACGACGGTCTTGATGTCGAGGTAGTTCAGCGTATTGGCCATGCGATGGAACAGCACGCGGTTGTCGGTGATGATCTTCTCGCCCTTTTCGAAGTCGCCGGTACCACGTTGCGGATAACCGCAGCACAGGTAGCCCGGCGGCAGCACCGTCTGCACGCCCACGTTCCACAGCATCGCTTGCGTGGCCAGGCCGACCTGCGAGAACAGGCGCTCCGATCCGCAGCCCGGGAAATAGAACACCGCTTCCGTATCGGCCGTAGTGGTCTTGGGGTTGCGGATGATGGGGACGATCTTGTCGTCCTCGATATCCAGCAGCGCGCGTGCGGTCTTCTTGGGCAGGTTGCCCGGCATCTTCTTGTTGATGAAGTGGATCACCTGCTCCTTGACCGGCGGCTTGCCGACGGTGGCGGGCGGTTTCTGGGTCTGCTTCTTGGCAAACTTCTTCATCAGGTCGTTGCCCAGGCGCTGCGCCTTGAAGCCCCACTGCGTCATCACCTTGCGGGTGGCGTTGATGGTGGCCGGGTCGGTGGCATTGAGGAAGAACATGGCCGCATTGGTGCCGGCATTGAAGGACTTCTTGCCCATCTTGCGCAGCAGGTTGCGCATGTTCATCGAGACATCGCCGAAGTCGATATCGACCGGGCAAGGCGTGACGCACTTGTGGCACACCGTGCAGTGGTCGGCCACGTCCTCGAACTCTTCCCAATGCTTGATGGAGACGCCGCGACGGGTCTGCTCTTCATAGAGGAAGGCTTCCACCAGCAGCGAGGTCGCCAGGATCTTGTTGCGCGGCGAGTACAGCAGGTTGGCGCG
The DNA here is from genome assembly GCF_031455335.1 of Herbaspirillum sp. 1173. Classification (NCBI taxonomy): domain Bacteria; kingdom Pseudomonadati; phylum Pseudomonadota; class Betaproteobacteria; order Burkholderiales; family Oxalobacteraceae; genus Herbaspirillum; species Herbaspirillum sp. 1173. Next base: position 20,071 of record NZ_JAVDSP010000010.1, read on the forward strand.
CGGCACGTGGGTCGAGCAGACCGGCTTGCACTTGCCGCAGCGCAGGCAGTCCTTGACGCTGCTGGCAATGGCACCGATGTCGCTCTGCTGCATGATCAGCGACTCGTGGCCCATCAAACCGAACGACGGCGTGTAAGCGTTGGACAGGTCCGCTTCCATGCCGGGCAGGTTCAGGAGCTTGCCCTTGTTGAAGCGGCCTTCCGGGTCCACGCGCTTCTTGTATTCGCGGAATTCGCCGATCTCGTCTTCGGTCAGGAATTCCAGCTTGGTGATGCCGATGCCGTGTTCGCCCGAGATCACGCCATTGAGCGAACGGGCCAGCTTCATGATGCGGGCCACGGCGACGTGGGCATCCTGCAGCATTTCGTAGTGGTCGGAATTGACCGGGATGTTGGTGTGCACGTTGCCATCACCCGCGTGCATGTGCAGGGCCACGAAGACGCGGCCGCGCAGCACGCGCTTGTGGATGGCCTGGCATTCTTCCAGGATCAGCTTGAAGGCCGCGCCCGAGAATATCTGGCGCAGTTGCGCCCGCACTTCCTGCTTCCAGGAGATGCGCACGGTGCGGTCCTGCACCACGTGGAAGACGGCGGCTTCGGGCTGGTCGATCAGGCGCTGCTCAAACACCGGCAGCATCTTTTCCAGGCCCAGTGCGGCCAGTTCGCCCTTGGCTTCATCCAGCGGCTTGTCCAGGTTGGCCAGCAGGTAGGACCAGCGTGCGTGGGTCTGTTCCAGCAGGCTCTCGGCCTGGTGGACGCGGTCTTCCAGCATTTCGGCGGCGGGGATGTCGTCACCCTCGGCGTCGTCGCTCTTGCCCAGCGGCAGGTTGCCCTTGACGAAGAAGCTGTCCAGTTCGGCCAGCAGTTGCAGTTTGTTCTTGATCGACAGCTCGATGTTGATGCGCTCGATGCCGTCGGTGTATTCGCCCATGCGGTTCAGCGGGATCACCACGTCTTCATTGATCTTGAAGGCATTGGTGTGCTTGGCGATGGCCGCCGTGCGCGAACGGTCCAGCCAGAATTTCTTGCGCGCTTCCGGGCTCACGGCCACGAAGCCTTCACCCACGCGGTTGTTGGCCATGCGGATGACTTCCGACGCGGCAGCGGCCACGGCATTCTCGTCGTCACCGACGATGTCGCCGATCAGCACCATCTTGGGCAGCACGCCGCGCTTGGACTTGGTGGCATAGCCGACCGCGCGCAGGTAGCGCTCGTCCAGGTGTTCCAGGCCGGCCAGGATGGCGCCGCCCTTTTTGGTTTCGGCGTCGAGGTAATCCTTGATTTCGACGATCGAGGGAATCGCATCGCGCGCCTGGCCGAAGAATTCCAGGCAGACCGTGCGGGTCTGCTTGGGCATCTTGTGCAGGATCCAGCGGGCCGAAGTGATCAGGCCGTCACAGCCCTCCTTCTGCACGCCGGGCAGGCCCGAGAGGAACTTGTCGGTGACGTCCTTGCCCAGGCCTTCCTTGCGGAATTTCTTGCCGGAGATTTCCAGGATCTCGGTCTTGAAGACTTCGGTCTTCTGGCCCTTTTCGCCGGGATGCGACCACTCCAGCTTGAAGCGTGCCACTTCGACGTCGTGGATCTTGCCCAGGTTGTGGTCCAGGCGGGTCACTTCCAGCCAGTCACCCTGCGGATCCACCATGCGCCAGCTGGCCAGGTTGTCCAGCGCGGTGCCCCACAGCACGGCCTTCTTGCCGCCGGCGTTCATGGCGACGTTGCCGCCGATGCAGGAGGCTTCAGCCGAGGTCGGGTCCACCGCGAAGACGAAGCCGGCCTTCTCAGCCGCATCCGAGACGCGCTTGGTGACCACGCCGGCCCCCGAGTAGATGGTGGCGTAGGGCTTGTCCAGGCCGGGCAGGATTTCCATCTCGACCGCGCCCAGCTGTTCCAGTTTTTCGGTATTGATGACGGCCGACATGGGCGTCAGCGGAATCGCACCGCCGGTGTAGCCGGTGCCGCCGCCGCGCGGGATGATGGTCAGGCCCAGTTCGATACAGGCCTTGACCAGGCCGGCCATCTCGTCTTCGCTGTCCGGGGTCAGCACCACGAACGGGTACTCGACGCGCCAGTCGGTGGCGTCGGTCACGTGGGAGACGCGCGAGAGGCCATCGAACTTGATGTTGTCCTTGGCGGTATAGCGGCCCAGTACCTTGGTGGCGCGCTTGCGCAGGTCATAGGTCTGGCGGAATTCTTCGGCGAAATCGCCGATGGCCTTGCGGGCCGCCTTCAGCAAGGCTTCCACGCTGGCGCTGCGGCGCTGGGCCTCGGCGTCGCCGGATTCGGCCAGGTCGGTGGCCAGGCGGCGCTTGTCGACTTCGCTCAGGCGATGGTTCAGCGCCTCGATCAGGGCGGCGCGGCGCTTGGGGTTGTCCAGCAGGTCGTCCTGCAGATAGGGATTGCGGCGGACCACCCAGATATCGCCCAGCACTTCATACAGCATGCGCGCCGAACGGCCGGTCTGGCGCTTGCCGCGCAGCTCGTCCAGCAGGGACCAGGAGGCTTCGCCCAACAACCGGATCACGATCTCGCGATCGGAGAAGGAAGTGTAGTTGTAAGGGATTTCGCGCAAGCGCGGTGTCGCTGCGCCATGCGGCGCGTCTGTAAGCAAAGCCTGGATCTGTGCGGGGGCGTTCATTGATGTATGAGGTAAATCTGCTGCCGGAGGTGCATTTTAGCCTATTGGCAAAACTCGCGATGGCCCGACCCGGGTTTTGGGCGCGCTTGCATGAGCTTTGAGAGACCTTGTGCGGCGGATCGGCGACGTTTGCAGCGAGCAGCGCGGCAATAGCCTCTACCAATTGGATTCATAATAACAATCAATTTCTAAAAATCGATTGCCAAAATCTATAATTCATCTCAACCACTCAGCCATCAGGGACATGCCCTGACCCATCCCGCCAAGGAGGCCCCATGTTGCAAACCCTGATGACCGAATTCCTGGAAAACCTGGCCATTACCCTGGCCGACTATGCGCAATGCAAGGCCTGAGCGGGCCGCGACGACGCTACAAGGAGATCACCATGCATACCGCCATCCTCAATGAAGACACCGGCCTGACCATGAAGCTCAAGACCCGCCACCTGGCCGTGCTGGGTGTGACGGCGACCTTCCTGGCAATCCGCCTGATCGAGAATCTGGTGCCGACTTTGGCAGGATGATTCACCTGCCTCCCGGAAACCCTGCCACGGCGCCCTTGCGGCGCCGTTTTGCTTCATCTTTTCAGGAATTTACGCCAGCCAGCTGCCCAGCTTGTGCCAGAAGCCATCCGGCACGTTCAGCAGCAGCCAGGTCATGAGCACGTAGCGGATGAACTTGCCGATGGCCATATAGAACACCGAAGGCCAGAACGGCAGCCGCAGCCAGCCGGCCAGGGTGCAGATGGGATCGCCGATGCCGGGCAGCCAGGCCAGCAGCATGGTCTTGGCACCGAAACGCTCCAGCCAGTGGAACCAGCGCGAGGAGCGCTCCTTGGCAAAGGCCTGCTTGGCCCCATAGCCCATCCAATAGTCGACGATACCGCCCAGGGTGTTGCCGAAGGTGGCCACCAGGATCACCGGCCAGAACATCTCCGGACTGGCCTTGATGACGGCAAACACCGCCGGTTCAGAACCCAGCGGCAGCAGGGTGGCCGAAATGAAGCTGATCAGGAACACCGAGGTCAGGCCGACGGTAGGAATGGCGAGGATATTGAGCAGCCAGAGGACGGCGGATTCGATCATGCAGGAGGCAGGTAGGTGGAATCGGCTGGCCGCAGCCAGGAGGAAAACTTGCCACCCGTCAAGCCGGTGTGGTGGCGCAGCGTGCATTCTAGCTGGTGCCGCCGGGCCTGAATTCAAGAAGTGAAGAAAGATTCATCTCCGGGATCAGACACGCCAAGCTTGCCGTCGCCTTGGCCGGCTCCCTTATAATGTCCAGTTCCCCTGGCCCGGACCGGTGACCTGCCGGCCCGGCCCAGGAGGAAATCCCCAGCGGCTTACCCAGCCTTGATTCCTTTTACCCTGAATGCGATATGACCGCGCCTGAACCCGCTGCTGCTCGCCTGACTTCACTTCATTGATGACCAACATGAGTAACGATTATCTGAAAAAGATCCTGACCGCCCGCGTCTACGACGTCGCCCAAGAAACCCCGCTGGAACTGGCGAATACGCTGTCGCAAAGGATTGATAATCGAATTTACTTCAAGCGTGAAGACATGCAGAGCGTGTTCAGCTTCAAGCTGCGCGGCGCCTACAACAAGATGGCCCACCTGACGCCGGCGCAACTGAAGCGCGGCGTCATCTGCGCCTCGGCCGGCAACCACGCCCAGGGCGTGGCGCTCTCCGCAGCACGCCTGGGCTGCCGCGCCGTGATCGTCATGCCCACCACCACCCCGCAGGTGAAGATCGATGCCGTCAAGGCGCGCGGCGGTGAAGTGGTGCTCTTCGGCGACTCCTTCACCGATGCCTACGAACATGCCTTGACGCTGGAAAAGAAGCAGAAGCTGACCTTCGTCCACCCCTTCGACGATCCCTACGTGATCGCCGGCCAAGGCACGGTGGGGATGGAAATCCTGCGCCAGCACCCGGAGCCGATCCACGCCATCTTCGTAGCCATCGGGGGTGGCGGGCTGATCGCGGGCGTGGCCTCCTACGTCAAGGCAGTGCGCCCGGACATCAAGATCATTGGCGTACAGACCACCGACTCCGACGCCATGGCACGCAGCCTCAAAGCCGGCCGCCGCGTGGCGCTGCCGGACGTGGGCCTGTTCTCGGACGGCACGGCGGTCAAGCTGGTAGGTGAAGAAACCTTCCGCATCGCCAAGGAACTGGTCGATGAAATCATCATCGTCGACACCGATGCCGTCTGCACCGCCATCAAGGACATCTTCCAGGATACCCGCAGCATCGTCGAACCCGCCGGCGCACTGGCCGTGGCCGGTGCCAAGGCCTATGTGGAACGTGCCAAGGCCAGCAAGAAGCCGATCAAGGGCGAATCCCTCGTCACCATCGCCTGCGGTGCCAACATGAACTTCGACCGCCTGCGCTTCGTGGCCGAAATGGCGGACAACGGCGAGGCCCGTGAAGCGGTCTTCGCCGTCACCATTCCCGAAGAACGCGGCAGCTTCCGCCGCTTCTGCGAAACCGTGGGCCCGCGCAACGTCACCGAATTCAACTACCGCATCAGCGATGCCAAGGCGGCACATGTGTTCGTCGGTATCCAGGTATCGGCAGCGGATGAAGCAGGCAAGATCGCGCGCAATTTCGAGAAGGCAGGCTTTGGCGTGCTGGACCTGACCCATGATGAACTGGCCAAGGTCCACATCCGTCACCTGGTGGGCGGCAAGAGTGACCTGGCAGGCGATGAACTGCTGTATCGCTTTGAATTCCCGGAGCGTCCGGGCGCGCTGATGAAGTTCCTTTCCAGCATGAATCCGGGCTGGAACATCAGCCTGTTCCACTACCGCAACCAGGGCGGCGATGTCGGCCGCATCCTGATCGGCCTGCAGGTGCCAAAGAAGGAAATGAAGGAATTCCGCGCCTTCCTGGCCCAGCTGGGCTATCGCCACTGGGACGAAACCAAGAACCCGCTGTACAAGCTCTTCCTCGGCTGATCAAGGCCGACGCCGCGCGCCATTTCAACTGCGCGCGGCGGCAACATCACAGAACGTCACCCGCAGCACCGCAGGAGTATTCACATGGACCACACCAACCCGTCCGCATCCACCGTCGGCCATTCGCCGGAAAGTTCACCCCTGGGCAAGAGTTCGGAATATCCGACCCATTACGATCCCAGCCTGCTGTTCCCGATTCCGCGCGCGCCCAAGCGCGCCGAATTGCAGATCAGCGGCACCCTGCCCTTCTTCGGCGTGGACCTGTGGACGGCTTATGAAATCTCCTGGCTGAACCTGCGCGGCAAACCCCAGATCGCCATCGCCACCTTCATGGTGCCGGCCGATTCGCCCAACATCATCGAGTCGAAGTCCTTCAAGCTGTATCTGAACTCCTTCAACCAGGAGCGTCTGGAAAGCGCCGACCAGTTGATCGACAAGATGCGCACCGACCTCTCGGCCGCCGCCGGTGCCAGTGTGCAGGTGACGCTGACCGAATCCTCGCAGTTCGGGCAGATGCAGTTCGGTGAACTCTCGGGCCTGCTGCTGGACCGGCTCGATGTGGAAATCGAACCGGCCACCGGCGCGGCCCATCCCGATGGCAGCCTGCTGCGCGCCAATACCGACGAAGCCACGGTGGAAGAAACCCTGGTGTCGCACCTGCTCAAGTCCAACTGCCCGGTGACCAGCCAGCCCGACTGGGGCAGCGTGCAGATCCAGTACGTGGGCGCGCCCATCGACCAGGAGCGGCTGCTGAAGTACATCATCGGCTTCCGCGAACACAATGAATTCCACGAGCAATGCGTGGAACGCATCTTCACTGACATCCTGCGCCACTGCAAACCGCAGAAGCTGGCGGTCTATGCCCGCTACACCCGGCGCGGCGGACTGGACATCAATCCCTGGCGCAGCAATTTCTCCAGCGGCAAGCCGCCTTCGCAACTGCGCAACGCGCGCCAGTAAGCGTCGACGATTCATCCCTGCAGGCTGTTCTCCGTGGTGCCAACGCCACGGAGTGTCAGCAAATTGTTACAAAATCTTGCACCCAGCGGTGTCGTTGTCCCGTGGGGACAGCCATGGCCGCCATGATTTGGTAACATCTTGCGCTTCAGCAAGATCCACCTAGCGGGATATTTTTGCCACGATGGCAGTCCACACAAGCTGTGGATGAGCTGGCCGGCGACTCGCCTTTTGCCTGTTTCGCGGTCACCGGGCCGCCTGCACATCCCCTCGCTTACCCACTTGCCGTCGCGTTTTTTTGCTTTTCCCTTCAATAACAACCATGAAAACCACCACCCAGCTCCGGTGCCAGGCCGAAACCTTCACTTTTGGCGCGATGTTGCGCAAAGCCGCCCTCGTCTCTGCCGCCACCTTGGCCCTGGCCCCCGCCGTCCACGCCGAAGACAACCAGTACAGCCTCTGGCAACAAACCAAGGACCACGCCTCCAGGATCTGGAACCAGGGCGATGACGCCATCTACCTGTCCGGCGTGGCGCACCACGGCCGTAGCACCTACAGCCGCGACAAGCTCAATGAACTCAACGAGCATGCCTGGGGTGCCGGTTACGGCAAGACCCTGCGCAACGAGCAGGGCAATGATGAATCCCTGTACGGCTTCGTGATCAAGGATTCGCACCGCCATCCGCAGTACATGGCCGGCTATGCCTATGAATGGGTATTCCCGATCGCCAAGACCGGGCTGGAACTGGGCCTGGGCGGCACCGCCATGCTGATGAGCCGTCAGGATTACTTCCACAGCATCCCCTTCCCGGTGCCGCTGCCGCTGGCCTCCATCGGTACGCAGAAGGCCAAGATCATGTTCGCCTACGTGCCGCGCCTGTCGGCCAACAAGAACAATGGCGACGTGCTGCTGATCTTCGGCCGCATCGAGATGTAATGCACTTCAGCCCGCCGGTGCATGCCGGCGGGTCTGCTTTGCGGCATTCGTCCCGGCCGATGCGACCGGGCAACAGATGAGCCGCCCTTTCCTGCCGCGCTTTTTTTCCACACATCGTCACACATCATCGCCAACCATCACGGCGTGATATCCCTTGCGGCAACTTGTTGCCAACGATCATCGATCTTTCGTATGCAACTCGTGGCAATTCGGGGTTTTCTGCCCGAAATCCCCTCCTGTTCAGCGCTTTCAAAGCCTTCCGGCATCGGCAAAGAAGCCTATAATCCTGCTCAAAGCTTCAGTCCGTAGCAATTCCTTGAGCGTCATGACTAATCTCGCAAAAATCCTGTCTCCAGAAAACGTGGTTCTGGATCTGGAAGTGTCCAGCAAAAAAAGAGCTTTCGAACAAGCCGGCCTGACCTTCGAAAACAACAGCGGCATCGCGCGCTCCACCGTTTCCGAAAACCTGTTCGCACGAGAGCGTCTGGGTTCGACCGGACTGGGGCATGGCGTGGCCGTGCCGCACGGCCGCATCAAGGGCTTGAAGGCGCCGCTGGCGCTGTTCATGCGCCTGGCCGCACCGATTCCCTTTGAGTCGCCTGACGGCCAGCCGGTCAAGCTGCTGGTGTTCCTGCTCATTCCCGACAACGTGACGCAGCAGCATCTGGAAATCCTCTCGGAAATCGCCGAGATGTTTTCCGATGATGCCTTCCGCAATGAACTCACCGTCGAGTCCGACCCTGCCGTGGTGCATGCCCGCATCGTGACCTGGCAGACCTCGATGGAAAAAGCCGGCTGAGGCCGGCACAATCAGGCTGCACCAAGCCGGCGGCAATTCCGCACCCTATCCTGTGAGCAGATCCGGATCTCCATGCCCAATTATTCCGCGTTGTCGATTCAGCAGCTGTACGAAGAAAACCGTGAATCCCTGCAACTGGGCTGGTTCGCCGGCTTCCCCGGCGGCGAGCGCCTGATCTCGGGCGATGCCGTCTCGGCCTCCGACCAGGTCGGCCACCTGAACCTGATCCACCCTGGCCGCCTGCAGGTCTTCGGCCATCAGGAAATCGAGTACTACAACCGCCTCTCCAACACCTCGCGCGCCTACCAGACCGCCGAGCTGGTGGCCGGCGAGCCGCCCGCCTTCATCATCGCGCAGGGCCTGTCGACCCCGCCCGATATCCTGGCGGTGTGCGATGAAAAGAACATCCCGCTGTTTTCCACGCCGTTGCCGGCCGCGCAGGTGATCGATTATCTGCGCGTGTATCTCTCCAAGAAACTGGCGCAGCAGATCACCATGCACGGCGTGTTCATGGACGTGCTGGGCGTGGGCGTGTTGATCACCGGTGAATCGGGACTGGGCAAGAGCGAACTGGGTCTTGAACTGATCTCGCGCAGCCACGGCCTGGTGGCCGATGATGCGGTGGAGTTCGCACGCATCGCGCCCAACATGATCGAGGGCCGCTGCCCGCCGCTGTTGGCCAACCTGCTGGAAGTGCGCGGCCTGGGTCTGCTGGACATCAAGGCCATCTTTGGCGAGACCGCCGTGCGCCGCAAGATGCGCCTGAAGCTCATCGTCCACCTGGTCCGCCGCAGCACGCTGGAAGAAAACTACGAACGCCTGCCGCTGGATGCGCAATATGAAGAAGTGCTGGGCCTGCCGATCCGCAAGGTGGTCATTCCCGTGGCGGCCGGCCGCAACATCGCGGTGCTGCTGGAAGCCGCCGTGCGCAACACCATCCTGCAACTGCGCGGCATCGATACCCTCAAGGAATTCATCGAACGCCAGCGGCGCGCCATGAACGGCGAATAAGCCGGACAAGCCGGACGCAATTTTCCTGCTCGTCGGGAAAACTTTCGGTGGCGCATTGGCCTACCCGTGCCGCCACGCAGGTGCGGGTGATGCGTTATGATTCCGCCATGCGAATCGTTCTGATCACCGGCATTTCCGGCTCCGGCAAATCGGTAGCACTTCACGTGCTGGAAGACGCCGGCTATTTCTGCGTCGACAATCTCCCGCCCTCCCTGCTGTGCGACCTGGTGCAGACCCGCATCAAGGAAGGTGCAAGCATGCTGGCCGTGGCCACCGATGCCCGCAGTGCCGATTCACTGGCCACGCTGCGCACCGACATCGAGCAGTTGCGCGCCGATGGCCATGACGTCAAGGTGTTCTTCCTGACCGCCTCCGACGAAACCCTCATCACCCGCTTCTCCGAGACGCGCCGCAGCCATCCGCTGTCGCACCGCCTGCTGCCGGGCCGCCCGACCTCATCGGACCGCCTGACCCTGACCGAGTGCATCGCGCTGGAAAAGGAGATGCTGGGCGACCTGCAGGACATCGGCCTGGTCATGGATACCTCGCAGCTCAGCTCCAACAAGCTGCGCCGCTGGATCAAGGACCTGGTGGATCTGGAACGCTCGCCGCTGACCCTGCTCATCGAATCCTTCGGCTTCAAGCACGGCCTGCCGCTGGATGCCGACCTGGTGTTCGACGTGCGCATGCTGCCCAATCCGCACTATGACGCCGAACTGCGCCCGCTGACCGGACGCGATGCACCGGTGATCGAGTTTCTGGTGGCCTATCCGGAAGTGGCCGAGATGTACAACGACATCCGCGGCTTCGTCGAAAAGTGGCTGCCCTCCTTCAAGAACGACAACCGCAGCTATCTCACCGTGGCCATCGGCTGCACCGGTGGCCAGCATCGTTCAGTCTATCTGGCTGAGCAACTGGCCAGCCATTTCCGCGCCACTGAACAGGTGGTGTGCAGGCATCGCCAGCTGAACTGACAGGTGCGCGCTTCCGAAGTGTCAGGTGCGGGGACTTGAAGTGTCAGGTGTGAGACCCGCAACTGTCAGGTGAACTGTTCAGGCGGTGGCCAGCAGATCGTCCGCCCGCAAGACCCCCAGCAAGAGTTTCTTGACCGGTGCCGGCAAGGGCGCATCGGCCAGCTTGCGCGCCGGATACCACACCAGCCCGCCCTCGGCGATGCGATGGCTGCGGCTCTTCAGGGCCACCTGGAACGGTGCAACATGCAGCTTGAAGTGCGTGAAGACGTGCGAGAACGGCTGCAGCTTGCGGCAGCCATCCAGTTCGCCATAGGACGCCACCAGGGTGCGCACGGCCGTGTCGAAGTGTTCGGCATTGCCGACGCCGATTTCCGGCAGGGACAGCAGGCCGCCCCAGATGCCGCTGTCGGGGCGCTGCTCCAGCAGCACATCCTCGCCCTGGGTGATGACCAGCATCACCGTTTCCTTTTCCGGCACGGCTTTCTTCGGTTTGCTCACCGGCAGTTCGGCCACGCGATCCTCGGCCAGCGCCACGCAGCGTCCGGCCAGCGGACAGCGCGTGCACGCCGGCTTGCCGCGCACGCACAGCGTCGCGCCCAGGTCCATCAGGCCCTGGGTGTAGGACTCGATATCCTCTTCCGGCAGCAGGGCCACCGCACGCAGCCACAGCTGGTCTTCGACCGGCTTGGCACCGGGATAGCCATCCACGCCGAACACGCGCGCAAAGACGCGCTTGACGTTGCCGTCGAGGATGGCCGCGCGGCGTCCATAGGAAAAGGCGGCGATGGCGGCTGCAGTCGAGCGCCCGATGCCGGGCAGGTCGGCCAGCAGCGCCGGATCATCCGGGAAGCGGCCACCGTATTCAGCCACCACCCGCTGCGCACACTTGTGCAGGTTGCGCGCGCGCGTGTAGTAACCCAGGCCGCTCCACAGCGCCATCACGTCCTCAGAGGGGGCGGCGGCCAGCGCGAAGACATCCGGACAGCGCTCCAGGAAGCGCTGGTAATACGGAATCACGGCAGCAACCTGCGTCTGCTGCAGCATGATCTCGGAGAGCCACACGCGATAGGCATCGCGCGTGTTCTGCCAAGGCAGCTTGTGACGGCCATGCTGCTTCTGCCAGGCGATGACCTCCGCCGAAAAGGAGGGATCTTCATACTGTGCGCCCGCGTTCTCGGCGGTGGACGCCTTCTTGCGGCGCGATTCGACAAGTCCCTTCATTTCTGGCAACTCACGCAGTAGAAGGTGGAGCGCTGGCCCTGCTTGATCTGGCGGATCGGCGCCGCGCAGATGCGGCAGGGCTCGCCGGTACGGTTGTAGACGAAATAATTCTGCTGGAAGTAACCCGACTGACCGTTGACTGCAATGAAGTCGCGCAGCGTGCTGCCACCCTGCTCGATGGCGGCGGCCAGCGTTTCGCGGATGGCTTCGGCCAGGCGCTCATAGCGCGCCAGACTGATCTTGTACGCCGGAGTCTTGGGATTGATGCGGGCCTTGAACAGGCTTTCCGACGCATAGATGTTGCCGACCCCGACCACGATGTCGCCCGCCAGCAGCACTTGCTTGATGGGCGCGCTGCGGCCGCGCGTCTGGTTGAACAGCTCGCGCGCGCTGAACTTGTCTTCCAGCGGCTCCAGCCCCAGGCTGCGCAACAGCAGGTGCTCTTCGATGTCGCCGTCGCTGAGGTCATGCCACAGGATGGCACCGAAGCGGCGCGGGTCGGTCATGCGCATGACCTGGCCGCCGACTTCGAGGTCGAAGTGGTCGTGCTTCTGTGGCGTGATGCCCGGCGGCAGGATGCGCAGGTGGCCGGACATGCCCAGGTGCACGATGAGCGTGCCATGGTCGAAATGGATCAGCAGATATTTGCCGCGTCGCCCGGTGCTGCGGATCACGCGCCCGGCCAGGAGCGCATGCAAGCCCTCGGGGAAAGGCCAGCGCAGGCCGGTATGACGCAGCACGACGCCGCTGACGGTGCGCCCTTCCAAATGGGGCGCGACCCCGCGGCGGGTGACTTCGACTTCTGGTAATTCAGGCATGGGCTTGCGGATCGCGGTGATCCGGGAGGACGAGCGGGAAGCTGCATATGATAATGCACTTGCTGAAATCAAGACCTGAAGCCGCGTGTGCAACCTCGGGACAGAAGCTTGTCAAAGATGGATTACACTGCGTTATCCGTAGCATCGTCAGTCTCAATGCCGTCAGCAACGCCACGGTTGTTGCGCGTAAAATCGAACCTCTCCGAATCGTCAGGATGACATCTTGAAAAAAACCATCGCCCTCCTCACCAGTTCCCTGCTGCTGACTGCCTGCGCGAGCTTCCAGCAGCCCGGCGACAAGGCGAACGCCCAGGCGGCCACTGACCAGAAGACGGCTTCCTCCAAGCCGGCCAACCGCAAGAAAGCCCCCAAGGCCAAGGTCCAGCAGCAGGAAGACGCGCTGCCGGCCATGGAGCTGAGCGAGGACATCCTTTACAAAGTGCTGACAGCCGAGATCGCCTTCCAGCGCGGCCAATGGCAATCGGCCTACGTGACCATGCTGGCTGCGGCCCAGCAGACGCGCGATCCGCGCCTGGCCAAGCGCGCCGCCGAGATGGCCGTGGCCGCGCGCCAGGCCGGCGAAGCGCTGGTGGCGGTGCGCCTGTGGACCGAACTGGCGCCGCATTCGGATGAAGCCCTGCAAAATTATCTGGGCCTGATCATGCTCTCGGACAGCGTCGACGAAATCGAACCGCTGCTCACCCAGCGCCTGGCCGATGCCGCCCCGCAAGCGCGCGGACCGATGCTGCTGCAGATCCAGCGTCTGCTGGCGCGGGCCAAGGACAAGCAGGCCAGCTATACCATCCTGCAAAACATCAGCAAGCCTTATGGCAACCTGATGGAAACCCACCTGGCCCTGGCCCAGGGTGCCTTCGGCATGGGCGATGGCGCCACCGCCCAGCGCGAAGCCGCCGCGGCCATGAAGATCAAGCCCGATTCGGAACTGGCCGTGCTCACCGCCGCTCAGGTCGCCTCCAACAACAAGGACGCGACCAAGCTGGTGACCGATTTCCTGCGCAAGTATCCGGATGCGCGTGAAGTACGCGTGGCCTATGCCCGCAGCCTGGTCGAGCAGAAGGACTTCAAGCTGGCCCGCACCCAGTTCGAGACCCTGTTGAAGGAAGACGGCGAAGACGCCACCACCCTCTTCGCGCTGGGCGTACTGTCGGCCCAGACCGACCAGTTGAAGGATGCCGAATACTATCTGCAGCGCTACCTGCAGGTGCTCTCGGCCCAACCCGAGGAAGACCGCGATCCCAGCCAGGCCCTGCTGCTGCTCTCGCGCATCGCCGAGGAGCGCCGCGACCTGGATTCGGCCCTGCGCTACTTGGACCAGGCAGAACCCGGCACCGAAGGCTATCTGAACATCCAGGTCCGCCGCGCCCAATTGCTGGCCCGCAAGAACGACATCGAAGGCGCGCGCAAGGCGCTGGAAGATGCGCAAGCCGAATCGACCAACGATGGCGAGCAGCTGCAATTGCTGCTGGCCGAATCGAGCCTGCTGCGCGATGCCAACCGCAACCAGGAAGCGGCCGACGTGCTCAAGGGCGGCCTGCAGCGCTTCCCCAACAATACCGACCTGCTCTACGACTACTCCATGGTCCTGGAAAAGCTGGGCAAGTTCGACGAGATGGAAAAGTCGCTCCGCCGCGTGATGCAGCTGGCACCGGGCAACCAGCACGCGTACAACGCGCTGGGCTATTCGCTGGCCGATCGCAACATCCGCCTGCCGGAAGCGCTGGAACTGATCCAGAAGGCGGCCGACCTGGCCCCGGAAGATCCTTTCATTGCCGACAGCCTGGGCTGGGTGCTGTTCCGCATGGGCCGCGCCGAACAGGCCGAAACCCAGATGCGCCGCGCCTATGGCCTGCGCCCCGATGTGGAGATCGGCGTGCACCTGGGCGAAGTCCTGTGGACCAATGGCAAGCAGGACGAAGCCCGCAAGGTCTGGCGCGAAGTCAGCCTCAAGGAACCCAACAATGAAGTCCTGAAAAGCACGCTGTCGCGTCTCAATGTGAAGTTATGAGCAAAACACGCGCTTTCCCGGGGGCTGCTGCCCTCTGCCTGGCCGCTCTGCTCGGCGGTTGCGCCACGGTGTCGCAGGATGCCGTGGCACCGGACGCCACCGCACCGGCTTACCAGTCCAGCATCGAGATCGATGGCCGCATCTCGGTGCAGTACGAGCAGGATGACCGTCCGCAATCGCTGCATGGCAGCTTCTTCTGGAAGCAGACCCCGCAGGAGCTGAACCTGGAGATGTTCTCGCCCTTGGGCCAGACCGTGGCCACCATCAACGTCAAGCCCGGCATCGCCACGCTGGTGCAGTCAGGCCGCGCACCGCAGGTGGCCGCCGATGTGGATGCCCTGGCCGCGCAATCGCTGGGCTGGCCGCTGCCGGTCTCGGGCATGCGCCAGTGGCTGCAGGGCAGCGGCATTGATGCCAGCGGCAAGCCCTTCGTGGCCAAGGCTGGCGAGAACGATGCCAGCTTCACCACCCGCGATGGCTGGCGCGTGACCTATGCCAACTGGGAGAGCGATGCCGCCAGCGGCCAGACGCGCCCCAAACGCATCGACCTCACCCGCAGCACGACGCAGGCCGGCAAGGTGGCGATCCGCATCGCCATCGATGGCTGGAAGAAGCCTTGATGGAATGCCTGATGGCAGAACCTGCACCGCGTTTGATCCACAACTGAAGAATTCGTACTGCGCATGACCACCACCCTCACCGCCTGCCCGGCGCCGGCCAAGCTCAACCTGTTCCTGCACGTGACCGGCCGCCGCCCGGATGGCTATCACCTGCTGCAATCGGCCTTCCAGTTGATTGACCGCTGCGACACGCTCGATTTCAGCCTGCGCGAGGACGGGCAGATCCGCCGTACCAATGAGGTCCCCGGCGTGCCCGAGGAGTCGGACCTGGTAATCCGCGCCGCGCACCTGCTGCGCGAGGCCAGCGGCCGGCCGCAACCGGGTGCCGACATCACCGTGCACAAGGTGCTGCCGATGGGTGGCGGGGTCGGTGGCGGCTCCTCCGATGCAGCAACGACATTATTGGTCTTGAATCATTTATGGAAATGCGGATACAATCGCGCCTCGCTGATGGAGATGGGCCTGAAGCTGGGTGCTGATGTTCCCTTCTTCCTGTTCGGCCGCAATGCATTCGCCGAAGGTGTGGGTGAAGAATTGTCGGCACTGCGTACCGCGGATTGCTGGTATGTGGTGATCGAACCGGGCGTATCTGTTCCAACTTCAATAATTTTTTCATCAAAGTTGTTGACAAGGGATACGAAACCAATCAGAATAACGGACTTTCCTGATGCGACGAAACAAGTTGCTTCCAGCTTCGGGAAAAACGATCTGGAAATGGTGGCAACCGCACATTTCCCCGAAGTGGCAGCAGCAATCGAGTGGCTGGGAAAATTCGGGAGTGCGAGGATGACCGGATCTGGCGCTTGTGTGTTTAGTGCATTCGAACACGAACATCAGGCAGACGAAGTGCTCAAGCAATTGCCTTCGCGCTGGATCGGCTGGAAAGCCAAAGCGATGCAGGAACATCCTCTCGCCCATTTAGTGCAGTCGTAATAGAGAATTAGAGAATTGGTTTGACGAAGACGCAGCGCCTGATGATGAGCGCGCCTGCACGGCAAACAGCAAGTTGCGTAGGGGAATCGCCAAGCTGGTTAAGGCACCGGATTTTGATTCCGGCATTCCAAGGTTCGAATCCTTGTTCCCCTGCCATTTAATTCGGACAGGCCTTGTTTGATCAGGCCCGGGTCCAGTCAGAAAAATAAGCCGTCAATGTGAGACCGAACAAGTCAAGCATTGTCGGCTTTTCGACTTTTTAACGATTGCATTCAGGGATACCCACATGGCACTTGAGAACCTGATGGTTTTTACGGGCAACGCCAACCCCGAACTGGCGCGCGGCGTCGCTGAGAAACTCGGTATCCCGCTGGGCAAGGCCAATGTTTCGAAGTTCTCCGACGGCGAAGTGATGGTCGAGATCAATGAAAACGTTCGCGGCAAGGACGTCTTCGTGCTGCAGTCCACCTGCGCACCGACCAATGACAACCTGATGGAAATCATGATCATGGTCGATGCCCTGAAGCGCGCATCGGCTGGCCGCATCACCGCCGCCATCCCCTATTTCGGCTATGCCCGCCAGGACCGCCGCCCGCGTTCGGCGCGTGTGGCCATCTCGGCCAAGGTCGTGGCCAACATGCTGCAGGAAGCCGGCGTCGAGCGCGTCCTGATCATGGATCTGCACGCAGACCAGATTCAGGGCTTCTTCGATATCCCGGTGGACAACATCTACGCCTCGCCGATCCTGCTGGGCGACCTGGTCAACAAGAACTACGACGACCTGCTGGTCGTGTCGCCCGACGTCGGCGGCGTGGTGCGCGCCCGTGCGCTGGCCAAGCGCCTGAATTGTGACCTGGCCATCATCGACAAGCGCCGTCCGAAGGCCAACGTCTCCGAAGTGATGAACATCATCGGTGAGGTCGAAGGCCGCAACTGCGTCATCATGGATGACATGGTCGATACCGCCGGCACCCTGACCAAGGCCGCTGAAGTGTTGAAGGAACGTGGCGCCAAGAAGGTCGTGGCTTACTGTACGCACCCGGTGCTGTCGGGTCCGGCCATCGATCGCATCGCCAATTCGCCGCTGGATGAACTGGTCGTCACCGACACCATTCCGCTGTCGCCTGCTGCACGCGGCTGCCCGAAGGTACGTCAGCTGACCTGCGCCGACCTGCTGGCCGAGACCTTCAAGCGCATCACCAAGGGTGACTCGGTGATGTCGCTGTTTGCTGAATAAGATTTTGCATTCGCCTCGCTGCGGTTTTTCGCAGCGAGGTTTTTTCGTATTCCCTGGTCGCGGGGAATATTTATCTCACGGGGCAACCGTCGATGGAATGATTCCACGACGAGCCCCGCCAACATTGGAGTTATCACATGAAAGTCATCGCCTTTCCGCGTAATGAACAGGGCACCGGAGCGAGCCGCCGCCTGCGTCGCGCGGGTCAAACCCCGGGTATCGTCTACGGTGGCACCGCTGCCCCGCTGAACATCGCTGTTGACCACAACGCGCTGTACCACGCCCTGAAGAAGGAAACCTTCCACTCGTCCATCCTGGACCTGGAAATCGACGGCAAGGTCGAGCAAGTGCTGCTGCGTGACTTCCAAGTCCACGCGTTCAAGCAACTGGTCCTGCACGTTGACTTCCAACGCGTGGATGCTTCCCAGAAGCTGCACACCAAGGTGCCCCTGCACTTCGTGAACGCCGAGATCTCGCCGGCCGTCAAGCTGAACGCCGGCATCATCAGCCACGTGGCTGCTGAACTGGACGTGACCTGCCTGCCGAAGAACCTGCCTGAGTTCATCGAAGTCGACCTGTCCAAGCTGGACGTCGGTCAATCGATCCACCTGGCTGACCTGAAGCTGCCCAACGGCGTGACCGCCGTGACCCAGGAAAACCTGACCATCGCCACCGCCACCGTGCCGGCTGGTCAAGTGGCCGCTGAAGGTGAAGCTGCTGGCGGCGCTGAAGAAGCCAAGTAATTCGCTTTTTCCGCTGCAAGAAAAAACCCGCCAATTTGCGTTGGCGGGTTTTTTTTCGTCTGGCGTGATGGCGACGGGCATCGTCGCATCAAATCAGCGGCCCTTCAGGGTGAGCCATGCCTGGCGCTGGCGCAGCACTGCCACCGGCTTGGCCAGCGGCTTGAGCGTGACCTGCGGTGCGGTATCGGACTTGAGCCTGAGACTGAACTCCATGAGCTCATCACGGCGGAAAGCGTGGATGCGCACGGTGTCATTGAAACGATAGCGCGCCAGCAGACCATCGGGGCCCGCAGCCGGTACGCGCAGGCCATCGATGGCGACCAGTTTGTCGCCAGCCGACAGACCCGCCTGCATCGCGGGACCGCCCTCATAGACGGCGGCCAGCTTGGCATCGCCGCCTTCCTTGCCGATGCGCGCACCGAGCCATGGCTTGGCGTCGGCCGGTACGCTGGCCTCATAAGCCACACCGAAGGCGGGCAGCAGATCGACCAGCGGCACGTCCTCGGTACCACGGATGTGACGGTCATGGAAACGCTTGAGATCAGCGCCGCTCAACTCTTCCATGATGGCCAGGATCTCGTCTTCCGGCACGCCCTGCTGCTTGCCGTCGTAGAAGTCGCGGCCATAGCGTGTCCACAGCCCGCGCATCACGTCATCCAGCGAACGGCGGCCACGGGTCTGGGTGCGGATGGTCAGGTCCAGCCCCAGCGCCACCAGCGAGCCCTTGGTGTAGTAGCTGACGATGGCATTGCTGGCGTTTTCATCCTGACGGTAATACTTCACCCAGGCATCGAAGCTGGACTCGGCCACGCTCTGCTTCTTGCGGCCGGTGCCGCGCAGGACGCCCGTGACCGTCTTGCCGACCAGCTTGAGGTAATTGTCCAGATCGATGACCCCGGTACGGACCAGGAACAGGTCATCGTAATAACTGGTAAAGCCCTCGAAGAGCCACAGCAGCGAGGTGTAATTTTCCTGACGCAAATCGTAGGGCGCGAACACCGCCGGCTTGATGCGCTTGACGTTCCAGGTGTGGAAATACTCATGGCTGCACAAGCCCAGGTAAGTGCGGTAGCCATCGGTCTGTTCCGGCTTGCCCTTGACCGGCAGGTCGGCCCGCGAGCAGATCAGCGCAGTCGATGCACGGTGCTCCAGACCACCGTAGCCGTCACCCACGGCCAGCGTCATGAAGACATAGCGATCCATGGGGGCACGCTTGCTGCGCGGCTCGAAGAAGGCGATCTGCGCCTCGCAGATCTTCTTCAAGTCATCGCACAGGCGCGCCAGGTCGAGATTGGGCACGCGGCCCGTGATGACCACATCGTGTGGCACGCCATGCGCCTGGAAAGTGGCCAGGGCAAAGTCGCCGATCTCTACCGGATGATCAATCAGCGCATCGTAGTTCGGTGCAACGTAAGTCCCGAAACCATAGCGCTTGGCCTTGAGTTCCGGCATGGCCGTGGCCACGCGCCAGCGCTTGAAGTCATCCCCTTCCGGACGGGCGATGTCCACCACGTGCTCGCCCTCCTCGAAACCATGCGCGGCCAGGAAGACGCTGGTGCCATTGAAGAAGCCATGCGTGCGGTCCAGGTGGGCCGTGCGCACCGACAGGTCCCAGGCATACACCTGATAGTGCAGCGTGAGCGCACCCTTGCAAGGGGCGGCTTGCCAGGTGTGCTTGTCCAGTTTCTTCACTGCCACCTTGCGGCCATTGGATTCGCCACGCAGCTGCACGATGTTCTTGCCGAATTCACGAATCATGTAGCTCCCCGGAATCCAGGCAGGCAGCGAGAAGACCTGGCCGTCAGCGGCCGGGCTATCCACGGTGACGCTGACGTCGTAGAGATGGGAGGCAGGATCGAGGGAAGTGATGCGGTAGCGGATCGGGGTTGCCATTGCGATGTGCGTAGGGATGATGCCGGCAGGCGGCGATGGGCCATTTTACACGCGCGGCCAAAGGGCATGGGGCTTGGGGCGCAGGCATGGCAAGAAACACATGACGAAAAAAAACCGGACCGGCTTGCGCCGATCCGGGTCCAGGGTCAAACGAAAACTGCGTACTGCTTGATACTTTTTAAATCATATAAATCATTCAGCGTTCAATACGAGGCGAGCGATCAGCGCGGCAGCAGCGAAGAACCCATCAGGAATTCATCCACCGCACGTGCGCACTGGCGGCCTTCGCGAATCGCCCACACCACCAGCGACTGGCCACGGCGCATGTCACCTGCAGCAAAGACCTTGTCCACCGACGTCTTGTAGCAGCCTTCGCCATCGGTCGTGGCCTTGGCATTGCCGCGTGCATCCTTCTCGACACCGAAGGCATCGAGCACCTGCTGCACCGGCGAGACGAAGCCCATGGCCAGCAGCACCAGGTCAGCCTTGATCTCGAATTCCGAATCGGGCACTTCGACCATCTTGCCGTCCTTGAACTCGACGCGCGCCGCGATCAGCTTCTCGACCTTGCCGCCCTTGCCTTCCAGGCGCTTGGTGGTCACCGCGAAATCACGTGCGCAACCTTCTTCGTGCGAGGAAGAGGTACGCAGCTTGATCGGCCAGTAGGGCCAGACCAGCGGCTTGTTTTCGGATTCCGGCGGTTGCGGCATCAGTTCGAACTGGGTCACCGAAGCCGCACCGTGACGGTTGGAGGTACCGACGCAGTCGGAGCCGGTGTCGCCACCGCCGATGACGACCACGTTCTTGCCGGTGGCCATGATCTGGCTCTTGAGCTTGTCGCCGGCATTGACCTTGTTCTGCAACGGCAGGAAGTCCATGGCGAAATGCACGCCCTTCAGTTCGCGGCCCGGCACCGGCAGGTCACGCGGGGATTCCGCACCACCAGCGATCACGACGGCGTCGAATTCCTTCTTCAGCTCTTCCGGGGTGACGCTTTCCTTGGACCAGTTGTTGACGGTCTCGGGGAATTCCTTGCCGACGAACACGCCGGTACGGAAGCTCACGCCTTCGGCCTTCATCTGTTCGACGCGCAGGTCGATGTGCGACTTTTCCATCTTGAAGTCGGGGATGCCATAACGCAGCAGGCCGCCGACGCGATCATTCTTTTCAAAGACGGTCACGTCGTGACCGGCGCGCGCCAGCTGCTGGGCAGCGGCCAAGCCGGCAGGACCGGAGCCGACCACGGCGACCTTCTTGCCGGTCTTGACCGCAGCAGGTTGCGGCACGACCCAGCCGTTTTCCCAGCCCTTGTCGATGATGAAGTGCTCGATCGACTTGATGCCCACGGCGTCATTGTTGATGCCCAGAGTGCAGGCGGCTTCGCAGGGTGCCGGGCAGATGCGGCCGGTGAACTCGGGGAAGTTGTTGGTCTGGTGCAGGGTGTCCAGGGCTTCCTTGTAGTTGCCGCGATAGACCAGGTCATTCCAGTCGGGAATGATGTTGTTGACCGGGCAGCCGTTGTTGCAGAAGGGGATGCCGCAGTCCATGCAACGTGCGCCCTGGATCTTGGCGTCAGCGTCGCTCAGGTGCAGGACGAATTCCTTGTAATGCTTGGTACGCGCGGCAGGTGCCTCGCTGGCCTCTTTCAGGCGCTGGTACTCCATGAAACCGGTTGCTTTTCCCATTTTCCTCTCACATTCTCGCTAAGGATGCGGCGGGCGGCGCTCTTCACTTTTCGCGCCACGCCCGCCGGCGTGCTTGATTGATTAGTCCGATTGATGCCTGGCTGAAAATCAGGCAGCGACCTTTTCCTTCTTCGTTTCGGCAGCGGCGGCCAGTTCGGCCAGCGCACGCTTGTACTCGGTCGGGAACACCTTGACGAACTTGGCGCGCGACGCCGCCCAGTTATCCAGCAGGTAGCGCGCACGCGTGCTGCCGGTGTACTTGAAGTGGCGTTCAATCAAGCCGCGCAGGATGGCTTCGTCGGTCTGGCGCTCGCCACCGCGCAGCAGGCTGTGCCAGATGTCGCGGCCCAGGGTCTGCTCCTGCTCGGTGTCGGACAGGACCTTCTCCAGGCTGACCATCGAGGTATTGCACTTGCCGGCGAAATCGCCTTCCGGGTCATACACGTAAGCGATACCACCCGACATGCCCGCTGCGAAGTTGCGGCCGGTATTGCCCAGCACCACCACGGTGCCGCCGGTCATGTATTCGCAACCGTGGTCGCCGGTGCCTTCCACCACTGCAGTGGCACCGGAGTTGCGCACGGCGAAACGCTCGCCGGCCACGCCGTTGATGAAGGCTTCACCGCTGATGGCACCGTACAGGACGGTATTGCCGGAGATCATGTTGTCCACCGCACGGCCACGGAACTCGGTGTTGGGACGCACGATGATGCGGCCACCCGACAAGCCCTTGCCGACGTAGTCGTTGCCTTCGCCGACCAGGTCCAGGGTCACGCCCTTGGCCAGGAAAGCGCCGGCGGACTGGCCTGCGGTCCCTTGCAGCTGGATGTGGATGGTGTCGTCCGGCAGGCCTTCATCGCCATAACGCTTGGCCACTTCACCCGAGAGCATGGCGCCGACGGTACGGTTGAGGTTCTTGATCGGGGAGATGAAGGAAACCTTCTCGCCCTTTTCCAGCGCGATCTTGGCTTGCGCGATCAGCTTGTGGTCCAGTGCCTTGTCCAGGCCGTGGTCTTGCACGTCGGTGTGGTACACCGGCAGGTTCGACTCGGGCTGGTGGAAGATGCGGCTGAAGTCCAGGCCCTTGGCCTTCCAGTGCGCGATGGCCTTGGAACGGTCCAGCAGGTCAGCGCGGCCGATCAGTTCGTCGAACTTGCGGATGCCCAGCTGGGCCATGATCTGGCGCGCTTCTTCAGCGATGAAGAAGAAGAAGTTGACCACGTGTTCCGGCTTGCCGGAGAACTTGGCGCGCAGCACCGGATCTTGCGTAGCCACGCCTACCGGGCAGGTGTTCAGGTGGCACTTGCGCATCATGATGCAGCCTTCGACCACCAGCGGTGCGGTGGCGAAACCGAATTCGTCCGCGCCCAGCATGGCACCGATGACCACGTCACGGCCAGTCTTCATCTGGCCGTCAGCCTGCACGCGGATGCGGTTGCGCAGGCCGTTCAGGACCAGGGTCTGCTGGGTTTCAGCCAGACCCAGTTCCCACGGGGAACCGGCGTGCTTGATCGAAGACAGCGGCGAAGCACCGGTACCGCCATCGTGACCGGCGATGACCACGTGATCCGACTTGGCCTTGGCCACGCCGGCAGCAACGGTACCCACACCCACTTCGGAGACCAGCTTGACCGAGATGGAAGCGCGCGGGTTGACGTTCTTCAGGTCGTGGATCAACTGGGCCAGATCCTCGATGGAGTAGATGTCATGGTGCGGCGGCGGCGAGATCAGGCCCACGCCCGGCACCGACACGCGCAGCTTGGCGATGTATTCCGAGACCTTGTGGCCGGGCAGCTGGCCGCCTTCGCCAGGCTTGGCACCCTGGGCCATCTTGATCTGGATCTGGTCGGCCGAGATCAGGTATTCGGCGGAGACGCCGAAACGGCCCGATGCCACCTGCTTGATGCGCGAGCGCAGCGAGTCGCCTTCCAGCAGGGGAATGTCGACTTCGATGTGTTCGCGGCCGATTTCGGACGCCAGGGTCGCACCTTGCTTGATGGGGATGCCCTTCAACTCGTTGCGATAACGGTTGACGTCCTCGCCACCTTCACCGGTGTTGGACTTGCCGCCGATGCGGTTCATCGCGATGGCCAGCGTGGCGTGGGCTTCGGTCGAGATCGAGCCCAGCGACATGGCACCGGTGGCGAAGCGCTTGACGATTTCCTTGGCCGGTTCCACTTCATCGATCGAGATCGCCTTGGAGGGGTCGATCTTGAACTCGAACAGGCCGCGCAGCGTCATGTGGCGCTTGGACTGGTCGTTGATGATCTGGGCGTATTCCTTGTAGGTGTTGTAGCTGTTCGAACGGGTCGAGTGCTGCAGCTTGGCGATCGCGTCCGGGGTCCACATGTGCTCTTCGCCACGGATGCGGAAGGCGTATTCGCCACCGGCGTCCAGGGCGTTGGCCAGCACCGGGTCGGCGCTGAAGGCGGCGGTGTGCAGGCGCAGCGCTTCTTCGGCCACTTCGAACACGCCGATGCCTTCGACGTTGGACGCGGTGCCCTTGAAGTACTTGTCCACCAGTGCCTTCGACAGGCCGATGGCTTCGAAGATCTGCGCGCCGCAGTAGGACATGTAGGTCGAGATGCCCATCTTGGACATGACCTTCAGCAGGCCCTTGCCGACCGCCTTCTGGAAGTTGTAGATGGCCTTCTCAGGCGACAGGTCGCCCGGCAGACCCTTGGCCAGATCGGCCAGCGTGTCCATGGCCAGGTACGGGTGGATCGCTTCGGCGCCATAGCCTGCCAGCAGGGCGAAGTGGTGCGTTTCGCGGGCCGAACCGGTTTCCACCACCAGGCCGGTGGAGGTGCGCAGGCCCTTGCTGACCAGGTGCTGGTGGATGGCCGAGGTGGCCAGCAGTGCCGGGATCGGCAGCTGGTCGGCATCGACCTTGCGGTCCGAGATGATCAGGATGTTGTGGCCCGACTTGACCGCATCCACGGCCTTGGCGCACAGCGAAGCCAGGCGCGCTTCGATGCCTTCCTTGCCCCAGGCGACGGGGTAGCAGATGTTCAGTTCGTAGGACTTGAACTTGCCGCCGCTGTGCGCGCTGATGTTGCGCAGCTTGGCGATGTCGTCATAGTCCAGCACCGGCTGCGACACTTCCAGGCGCATCGGCGGGTTGATGTTGTTGGTGTCCAGCAGGTTGGGCTTGGGGCCGATGAAGGACACCAGCGACATGACCAGCGCTTCGCGGATCGGGTCGATCGGCGGGTTGGTCACCTGCGCGAACAACTGACGGAAGTAGTTGTACAGCGGCTTGTTCTTGTTGGACATGACCGCCAGCGGCGAGTCATTGCCCATGGAGCCGATGGCTTCCTCGCCACCGCTGGCCATGGGGGCCATCAGGAACTTGACGTCTTCCTGGGTGTAGCCGAAGACCTGCTGCAGGTCCAAGAGCTTCAGGGACGAGGACGGCTGGCGCGGCTCTTCCTTCAACTCGTCCAGCTTGACGCGTACCGAGTTGATCCACTGCTTGTAGGGCTTGGCGTTGGCGTAGGTGTCCTTCAGTTCCTTGTCGTCGATGATGCGGCCGGCATCCAGGTCGATCAGGAACATCTTGCCCGGCTGCAGGCGCCACTTCTGGATGATCTTGGACTCGGGAATGGGCAGCACGCCGGATTCGGAAGCCATCACCACCAGGTCGTCATCGGTGACGATGTAGCGCGCCGGACGCAGGCCGTTGCGGTCCAGCGTGCCGCCGATGTGGCGGCCGTCGGTGAAGGCCAGCGCAGCGGGGCCGTCCCACGGTTCCATCATGGCGGCGTGGTATTCGTAGAAGGCGCGGCGGTTGTCGTCCATCGAGGTGTGGTTTTCCCAGGCTTCGGGGACCATCATCATCATCGCCTGCGGCAGCGGATAGCCGGCCATGACCAGCAGTTCCAGCGCGTTGTCGAAGCTGGCGGTATCGGACTGGCCTTCATAGATCAGCGGGAACAGCTTCTTGAGGTCCGAACCCAGCACGGCCGACTGCATCACGCCTTCGCGGGCGCGCATCCAGTTGAAGTTGCCCTTGACGGTGTTGATTTCACCGTTGTGGGCGATCAGGCGGTACGGGTGGGCCAGCGGCCATTCCGGGAAAGTGTTGGTGGAGAAGCGCTGGTGCACCAGGGCCAGCGCGGAGACACAGCGCTCGTCCTGCAGGTCCTTGTAGTACACGCCGACCTGGTCGGCCAGCAGCAGGCCCTTGTAGACCACGGTGCGGGCCGACATCGAGGGCACGAAGAATTCCTTGCCGTGCAGCAGGTTCAGGGCCTGGATGGCGTGGCCGGAGGACTTGCGGATCACGTACAGCTTGCGTTCCAGCGCGTCGGTGACCATCACGTCGGGGCCGCGGCCGATGAAGATCTGGCGGATCACCGGCTCTTTTTCGCGTACGGTCGGCGACATCGGCATGTCGCGGTCCACCGGCACATCGCGCCAGCCCAGCACGATCTGGCCTTCGGCCAGCACCGCGCGTTCGATTTCCTGTTCACAGGCAATGCGGGAAGCGTTTTCCTTGGGCAGGAAGATCATGCCCACGCCATATTCACCGGGCGGCGGCAGGTCCACGCCCTGCTTGGCCATCTCTTCACGGTAATACTGGTCGGGGATCTGGATCAGGATACCGGCACCGTCACCCATCAACGGGTCGGCACCGACAGCACCCCGGTGATCCAGGTTCTTCAGGATGAGCAAACCCTGGTCAACGATGGAATGGGTTTTCTTGCCCTTGATGTGGGCGATGAAACCGACGCCACAGGCGTCATGTTCATTTGCTGGGTCGTAAAGGCCTTGCGCGTGCATAACGGTACTCCACCACATTGACAGTAAGGATTTGAAGAATAGTGCACTGCACCCAATAGTTCAATGAAAATAATTAGGGTCTGAGTGCAATTAAAATCCCCAAGATTTTCTGGATTTTTCTAATGGGGACAGAGTGAAGCAATGCAGATTCAAGTCCCTGATTAAAAAGACTTATTTTTGAAAGCTTACGATTCTTGCCGGACGGATACTTCATCCGCCTCGCCCGCAATGCGAACGATGGCGGGACGGCCACGCTTGGCCGGACTGACGCGCCGGTGGGTCTGGCGCTCCAGCCCCTGCTTGAAATCTTCCGAACCCAGCGCCCAACCCTTGAGCGTGGCATCGGTGATGCGCTCCACTTCGGCGCGCGCCAGTCCTTCTTCGGTGAGCTGGCGATAAGCGATCTCACGATCGAAGGGAGTGTTGCCAATCGACCAATATTGAGGATGGTCGGTGATCAGCCCATCCTGCTTGGCCCCGATGTGATGCATGTAGCTGGACCACGGATAATCCCCCGGGCTGGCCGCCAGGCCATTGCGCACCGGGTTGAGCTCGATGTAGCGGCAGATGGCCAGCAGGTAGAGCTCGGGGTCGATGACGGTGGCGCGGTAACGCCCCTGCCACAGCGTGCCGCTGCGTCCATGCTTCTGGTTGAAATACGGGACGTAGTGACGTCCGATCCATTGCATCATCCGTGCCAGGCCTTGATCGTCGGCCGGAGTAGCCAGCAGGTGCAGGTGATCCGGCATGAGCACATAGGCATGGACGGCCACCTTGAATTGTCTTGCAGCCTCCTTGAGCCAGCCGAGGAAGGCCAGATGGTCATCAGCATCACGGAAGATGGACAGGCCGTCATGGCCACGCTGGATGATGTGGTGCGGCTGGTGCGGAACGACGAGTCGGGGAAGGCGGGCCATGGCAGACGCTGCAAACCGGTTGAGTGGAGCAGACATTCTAATGCACTCCGTCCCCAATAAACGCGCGATGCCGAATTTGCATCGTTTTATCCACTTCGTTCACTCGCGCATAAAAAAACCGGCCAGATCGCTCCAGCCGGTCAAGCCCCACGTTGAATTGTTCACATCTCCATCAAAGCCGCTTATACCGCCGTGGTTTCCTTGTCCTTGCCCTTGGTCAGGACCAGGCTGGCGATGATGGAGATCACCAGGATGGCACCGACGATGGACAGCGAGACCAGCACCGGCACGTGGAACCAGTAGGACGCCAGCATCTTGCCGCCCACGAACAGCAGCACCAGGGCCAGGCCATACTTGAGCAGGTGGAAGCGCTCTGCCGAATCAGCCAGCAGGAAGTACAGCGCACGCAGACCCATGATGGCGAACATGTTCGAGGTGAAGACGATGAACGGATCCTTGGTGATGGCGAAGATCGCCGGGATGCTGTCCACCGCGAAAATCACGTCGGAAATCTCGATCAGCAGCAGCACCAGCATCAGCGGGGTGAAATAGCGCACGCCATTGATGCGGGTGGTGAAGTTTTCACCGTCATAGTTGTCACTGATCTTCATATGGCCGCGCAGCCAGCGCAGCAGCGGGTTGTCACCCAGATCAGCTTCCTTGTCGGCAAAGATCAGCATCTTGATGCCAGTAAACACCAGGAAGGCACCGAACACGTACAGGATCCAGCTGAACTGCGCGATCATCCAGGCACCCAGCAAAATCATCACGGCGCGCATGACGATGGCACCGATGACGCCGTACAGCAGCACGCGGCGCTGCATTTCAGCCGGCACCGCGAAGTAGCTGAAGATCATCAGGAACACGAAGATGTTGTCGACCGACAGCGCCTTCTCGATCAGGTAACCGGAGAGGAACTCGGCGCCCTTCTGGTTGGCGAACTCGCGGCCGACGTTGGCATCGAGGTACCACCACATCAGGCCGGCGAACAGGAAGGCCAGCGACACCCATACCACCGACCAGCTCAACGCCTCCCTGGGCGACACCCGGTGGGCGTTGCGGCCACCCAGGGCAAACATGTCCACGGCCAGCATCCCCAGCACGAAGACGATGAAACCTATCCACATGGGCAGGCTTGCGAAACTCTCTACACCGTTCACGTCATACCTCTCTTCTTGTTCACCCGCCGGCGGCGGGCTCGGTTATCGGTTTTGGGAAAAAATCTTCAATCGAAGTCGAAGATTTCACCCAGGAAGCCTTTTTTCTTGCGCTTGTATTCATATCCATGGCCACTGCGACCATAGCGGGCATCGTACCCGCCCTGCGGGGGCATCGGTGGCGTGTGCGGCGCAGGCGGCATGTGCGTCCGCGCTGCCTGTACCGGAGCAGGGGCGCTCACCTGGCTGGCGGCCGAGCGTTCGATGAGCTTGTCCAGCTCGCCGCGATCCAGCCACACACCCCGACATTGGGGGCAATAATCGATCTCGATGCCCTGACGTTCCGAGATCAGCAGGTTGTGCACTGTACAAACGGGACATTTCATCAGGCTTCTCCTTCATTCAGCGTTGGCAACGATACCCGGCACGGCGACAACTCCCCACCGCACCTAACAAGGCGCTACTGTAGGCCAAACCAGACTGAATGAAAATTCGAATATTTTGAGATAATACTTCGGAAAAACCGAAGTATTGCAATCGCCCCGCAACCAGGAAGCAGCCCATGGCCAGCCTCAACTACAAGCATCTCCACTATTTCTGGACGGTCGCCAAGACCGGCGGCGTGGCGCGCGCCAGCGAGCGGCTGCACCTGACCGCGCAGACCATCAGTGGCCAGATCAGCCTGTTCGAGGAATCCCTGGGCTACAAGCTCTTCAAGCGCGTGGGCCGGCGGTTGGAACTCAATGATGAAGGCCGCATGGTGTTCGATTACGCCGAACGCATCTTCAGCCTCGGCGAGGAGCTGGAAGAAGCCCTGCGCCTGCGCCCCGGCGGACGCACGCTGCAACTGCGCGTGGGCGTGGCCGATGCCGTGCCCAAGGCGATTGCCTACCTGCTGCTGGAAAGCGCACTGGCAATGCAGGACCCGATCCGCATCATCTGCCGCGAAGGCAAGCTGGACGTACTGCTGGCCGACCTGGCCATCCACAAGCTGGACATCATCATCGCCGACAGCCCGATGCCGCCCAATGTGGACGTGCGCGGCTACCACCACCTGCTGGGCGAATGCGATACCAGCTTCTTTGCCACGCCCGAACTGGCCAGGCGCTATCGCAAGGGCTTTCCGCAGAGCCTCGATGCCGCGCCCTTCCTGATGCCAGGGGAAGATGCGGCGGTGCGTCCGCGCCTGCTGCGCTGGTTCGAGAAGGAAGGCATCCGCCCACAGATCACGGGGGAATTCGACGATGGAGCCCTGCTGCTGGCCTTCGGCGACGCCGGCGCGGGCATCTTTGCGGCCCCCACGGCGATTGCCGGGCAGATCCGCAAGCAATATGGACTGGTGGAGATCGGCAAGACCGACGCCATCCGCGAGCAGTTCTATGCGATCTCGGTCGAACGCAGGCTGAGCCATCCCGCCGTGCTGGCGATCCAGACGGCGGCGCGTGGCAACCTCATCGTGGGCAGCACGCCACCCCGGCCCGACGGCAAGACCGGGACCCGGTGATGAGACCGGCGGGCACAAGGATGCAGGATGCGGAAAAAAACGAAAATATATGCACCTTGGTACATATCCCTTGCACACATGTGGCAAACTGACTCGTCATACCAGTGCAGTCGTAAATGACGGGAAATGCAGGGCTGAAAATGGGATGAAAAAACGCGGTACAAAAGAAAAACCCCACGGCCCTTGCGAGTCGTGGGGTAAATCCCATTCTCGGGGGGGAGAATGGAGGGGGAACTTCAATATAGGGAAATAGCCGAGCTGTCGCAGCCGTTTTTACAAATGGTTACACCCTCTTCATATGCTGCAACCGCAAACATATTTGTGGCGTGGAGGTTCATATCAAAACAATCCGGTATGAATCCAATATATCAAAGACTTGCCACAAGTAAAGAACGCAAGGCCAGCAGTGAAGCCGAGCTGCGTTCCCGCCGGCTGATCAGGAAGGTGGTCACGCGGCCATCGCGGCCCAGCGAATGGGTGGCAAATCCATGCGGTTCCATCTGCATCGCGATCACCGAACGCGGCACCACCGCCACCCCGGCACCAGCGGCCACGCAGGCCAGGATGGCGTGATAGGAGGCCAGTTCCAGCGTGCGTACCGGCACCCCGCCCTTGCCTTGGCCGGCGAACCAGCTTTCTGCATGGCGGCGGTAGGCGCAGCCCTGCTCGAAGACGATCAGGGTATCCAGCATCACATCCTCGGGCGAGCGCACCCGGCGATGGCTGCGCGGCGTCACCAGCAGCAGTTCTTCCTTGTACAGCGGTGTCGCGGACAGGGCGCCATCCTCGATGGGCCCGGCCACCAGCGCCGCATCCAGCTTGCCGGCGCGCACCCCGGCGATCAGTACGTCGGTCGGCCCGGTCGACAGTTCAAGCCGCACTTCGGGCCAGCGCTGGTGGAATTCGGCCAAGGGTGCCGGCAAGCGGCTGGCGGCGGCGCTTTCCATGGAGCCGATGCGCAGGCGGCCACGCGGATTCTGCGGCGACACCACCTCGCGCGCCTCCTGCACCAGGTCGAGGATGCGCTCGGCGTAATCCAGCAGGGCTTCGCCCGAGGCGGTCAGCACCAGCCGCTTGCGGTCGCGCACGAACAGCGGCACGCCGATGGATTGCTCCAGCTGCTTGATGCGCGTGGTGACATTGGACTGCACCCGGTTGAGCCGCTCGGCGGCTCGGGTCACGCCGCCTTCGGCGACGACGGTGCGGAAGATTTCCAGTTCGGCCAGTTCCATGGCTGCTCCAGTGGATGTTCTCGAATCAAGATGAAGTCATCCCGATTATTCATTTTTTGGAATGACTGAAAGACGATAGCATAGACCCCTGTTCACCTCACGCCTTTGCGCTTGCCCATGACCCAGCCCGCCGCCTCACACCCCAGCGCCTCCCTTCACGCGCTGGCCTGGAAAGTCTGCCTGTCCGGCATGGTGGCCCTGTCGGTGGCGATGGGCATCGGCCGTTTCGCCTTCACGCCGCTGCTGCCGATGATGCTGCATGAAGGCAGCCTCTCGCTGCAGATGGGCGGCTGGCTGGCCACCGCCAATTACCTGGGCTACTTCGCCGGTGCCATGCTGTGCGCCTTCCATCGCAGCAAGCGCGGCGTGGCCATGCTGCGCGCCGGGCTGGTGGTGACCATCCTGCTCACGCTGGGCATGGGCGTGCTGCATCAGGACTGGATCTGGCTGTGGATGCGCTTTCTCTCGGGCGTGGCCAGCGCCTATGTGTTCGTCTATACCGCCGGCTGGTGCCTGCAGCAGCTGACGCAGCTGGGCCGTCCGGAACTGGGCGGCGTGATCTTCTGTGGTCCCGGCCTGGGCATCGCGCTGACCGGCCTGCTCTCGGGCCCCATGATTGCGGCCGGCTGGCTGGCGGCGGGCGGCTGGATAGCCTTCGGCGTGATCGCGCTGGGGCTCACGGCATTGGTGTGGAAGTCGTTCAGCTTCGATGCCGGGCGCGGTCTCAACGTGCATCCGCATGACAGCAATGCAGCACAGGCTCCGGTCCCGGAATCGGCGAGCCGGAAGCGGGAAGTGATGATCCAGGTGATTGCCTACGGCATCGCCGGATTCGGATATATCATCACCGCCACCTTCCTGCCGGTGATCGCGCGCCAGGCGCTGCCGGGCTCGGTGTGGCCGGATTACTTCTGGCCCATCTTCGGCTTGTCGGTGGCGGCCGGGGCCTTCAGCGCCACGCGGCTGTCGGTGCAGGGCGACCAGCGCCTGCTGCTGACCGGGGCTTACCTGATGCAGGCGGCGGGAGTGCTGGTGTCGATCCTGTTCCCCACTGCACCCGGCTTTGCGTTGAGCTGTCTGCTGCTCGGTCTGCCCTTCACCGCCATTACCCTGTTCGGCATGCGCGAAGCACGCCGCCTGCGGCGCGAACAGGCCAGCAGCCTGATGGCCCTGATGACCGCCGCCTACGGCATCGGCCAGATCGCCGGCCCGCCGCTGGCCACCGCCCTGGTGCACGGCAGCGGCTCCTTCACGCCCTCACTGTGCGTGGCGGCGGTGACGCTGCTCATCGGTGCGGGACTCTACTATCGACTCACGATCACGCATCGCCTGCCGCGCTGATCCGCTCTTCGACGCATCATGAAAAACGCCCGCGACATCGACTGTCTCGGGCGTTCGTCCTTGCAGCCACCAGCAATGTAGATCAGCGGAAGGCCGGCTCCGCGAAGCTGCGCAGCTTGCGGCTGTGCACCTGCTCGATGCCATTGTTGCGCAACAGCTCCAGCGCGCGAATGCCGATCTGCAAGTGCTGCGCCACGCGCTGCTCGTAGAAGGTATTGGCCATGCCGGGCAGCTTGATCTCACCGTGCAGCGGCTTGTCCGAGACACACAGCAGCGTGCCGTAGGGAACCCGGAAGCGGAAACCGTTGGCCGCCACCGTCGCGCTTTCCATATCCAGCGCGATGGCGCGGCTCTGCGAGAAGCGCAGCAGCGGCATGCGATGGTCGCGCAGTTCCCAGTTGCGGTCATCGACCGAGGCCACGGTGCCGGTACGCATGATGCGCTTCAACTCATAGCCATCGAGCTGGGTGATGCTGGCCACCGCATCCTGCAAGGCCAGCTGCACTTCAGCCAGTGCCGGGATCGGCACCCACAGCGGCAGGTCATCATCGAGCACGTGATCGTCCCGCACATAGGCGTGTGCCAGCACGTAATCGCCCATGCGCTGCGAGGCCGACAAGCCGGCGCAGTGGCCCAGCATCAGCCAGCCGTGCGGACGCAAGACGGCCACGTGATCGGTCACCGTCTTCGCATTGGACGGACCCACGCCGATATTGACCAGGGTGATGCCGCTACCATCGGCGCGCTGCAGGTGATAGGCCGGCATCTGCGGCTGCCGTGCTGGTGCCACACCGGAAACTGGCCTGGTCTCTGTACCGGTCTGGTTGGCACTCCAGGTGGTGACATTACCGGGCTCGACGAAGGCAGTGTACTGGCGGCGATAGGCCAGTTCATCCGGATCATCGGTCGGCTCCATCAGGCGCCGGCCCAGGCGCACGAATTCATCGACGTAGAAAGCGTAGTTGGTGAAGAGCACGTAGCGCTGGAACTGGTCCGGCGAGGTCGCCGTGTAATGGCGCAGGCGATGCAGCGAGTAATCGATGCGCGGCCCGGTGAACAGCGCCAGCGGATGCGGCCCTTCGCGCCAGGCACCGTTGTCCACTTCATAGGTGCCGTTGGCGATGCGGTCATCCATGGTCGCCAGGTCGGGCAGGTCGAAGTAATCGGGCAGCGTGCGCAGGTGTTCCGGGTCCAGGCTGCCTTCCACGTGTATGCCTTCGGGGAAGGCGAAGTGCACCGGGATCGGCAGCTCGCTCACGCCCACTTCCAGCGGCACCTCATGGTTCTGCAGCACAAGCTTGAATTGCGCCAGCAGGTATTGATGGAACAGCTTGGGACGCGTGAGCGTGGTCTCGTAGCAGCCGGGACCGGCCACGAAACCGAAGGACTGGCGGGTATCGGTGTGGGTGGATTTTTCGGTGGTGATGCGCACGAAGGGATAGCAGGCACGCACCCGCTGCGGCATCCCCTGGCCGCTGGAGAACTGGCGGAAGGCATCGCGCAGGATAGCCGTGTTGTGTTCGTAGATCTCCAGCACGCGCTCATAGGCGGCTTCGGGGTTGGTGAATTTTTCTGTGGCAAACATCGTGGTTCTCCATCATTGCCGCGCGCCGCACCGGTGTGACAGCCAATGCGCTGGGGCGGCGCGGCCGGTTGGACCGGTCATTCATCGAAAGAACTTGTGCGCGGCACCATCTTACCTGAGAGCGCTGCTTTCCACGCAGCTGCGCCATGCCGCGATCAAGCAGGACAATGCCGCGCTTGTCAGGCTTTGCTGCACTCTGATTCGGTGATATCTTCCGAGTTCTTCGGCGCGATTTACTTATTTTTTCAAGCGCGCCTTCCCTGCCCGCCAGCCCTGCGCCGGCGCACCCCGGCCACCTGCGTCAGCGCGCTGTCAGTTGCGGGTCTTTTTTCCCTTTTCGATCACCCCAACCGGTCCAAAACGCACCAAACGTGCGTGCACCCCCGTCGCAAAGGCCCGTCCCATGCGGCTTTCTCACCCGATAAAAAAACCTTTGATTGCCAGGCGAGCCGGTGCTATCGTGTCGGCGCTTTTGGCGGGATGAGATCGCGCGGCAAGACGTGAGACATCTTCGCAAGGCTACCAATAAAACTAAGAAAATCCATTCAACCACTCGTTCAGAGGCAAACATGTTCATCAGAAAAATCTTCCAGCAGATGCTGGTCCTGCTCTGCCTGGCCGCGGCCGCAGCCGCACAAGCACAAAACCTGCCCAACGTGGTCATCCTGGCCACCGGCGGCACCATCGCCGGTACCGGTGCCACCAGCACCACCACCGTCGGCTACACCGCCGCCAAGGTCGGCGTGGATGCGCTGATCGCCGCCGTTCCCGAACTCAAGAAGGTCGCCAACGTGCGCGGCGAGCAGGTCATGCAGATCGCCAGCGAGAACATGAACAACGAGGCCTGGCTGAAGCTGGCCAAGCGCGTCAACACCCTGCTGGCGCAGAGTGACGTCGATGGCATCGTCATCACCCACGGCACCGATACCATCGAAGAAACCGCCTACTTCCTGGACCTGGTGGTCAAGAGCAAGAAGCCGGTGGTGATCGTGGGCGCGATGCGTCCCTCCACCGCCATCAGCGCTGACGGCCCGATCAACCTGTACAACGCCGTACTGCTGGCCGGCTCCAAGGAAGCCGTCGGCAAGGGCGTGCTGGTGACCCTGAACGACCAGATCAATGCTGGCCGTGAAGTGACCAAGACCAACACCTCCACCATGGACACCTTCAAGACGCCGGAACTGGGCTTCCTGGGCTACATCCAGGGCAGCAAGCCGTACTTCTATCGCCAGTCCACCCGCAAGAACACGGCCGACACCCCGTTCGACATCATGAACCTGGACAAGCTGCCGCAAGTGGACATCGTCTACGGCTACGCCAACATGAACCCGATCGCCCTGAACGCCTTCGTGGCCGCTGGTGCGCAAGGCATCATCCACGCCGGCGTGGGTGACGGCAGCCTGAACAACACCGTCGTACCGTCGCTGACCGAGGCCCGCAAGAAGGGCGTCGTGATCGTGCGTTCCAGCCGCGTCGGCCAGGGCATCGTGGCGCGCAACGGCGAAGCTGACGATGACAAGCTGGACTTCGTGGTCTCCGATACGCTGAACCCGCAGAAGGCGCGCATCCTGCTGATGCTGGCCCTGACCAAGACCACCGACAGCAAGGAAATCCAGAAGATGTTCTGGGAGTACTGATCCTGCCGGTCCGGCGACCCTGTCCGCCGGACCCAGCATCAATCAATCCTCAGTCCGAAAGCCCGCTGCCCGTGCAGCGGGCTTTTTTTACGCAGGAACCAAGCACGGCAGGCTTCACTCTGTAGAGTTCGTCTTGCCCCGGACCGCTTCACAGGAGAACATCGCATGCCCAGCCGCCGTCAATTCCTCGCCGCCGCCAGTGCCGCTTCGGCATTGGCCGCCCTCGGCCTCTCGCCGCGTGCGCTGGCGGCGCAGGGCTTGCGCCTGGGCCGTGCGCAGCCGTTTTCCTTCGACAGCCTGATAACGCGCGCCCGCGATATGGCCCGCACGCCCTACCAGGCCCCGCCGGCCGTCCCCGCAGACGTTCTGGACAAGATCGACTACGAAGCCCACGGCAAGATCCGCTTCAAGACTGCCGATGCGCTCTTCGCCCAAGGGCCCGGCGCGTTTCCGGTGACCTTCTTCCACCTCGGCAAGTTCTTCCGTGTACCGGTACGGATGTTCATCCTTGCTGGCCAGGGCGATGGCACTGTACCGGTACAGTCGCGCGAAGTGTCTTACCGCGATGACTATTTCGACATGCCGGCCGACAGCCCCGCCCATCAGCTTCCGGCAGGCAGCGGCTTCGCCGGTTTCCGCTTCCAGGAAAGCCGCCTGGCCGACCAGAAGGAGAAGGACTGGCATGCCAATGACTGGGTGGCCTTCCTCGGTGCCTCCTATTTCCGCGCCATCGGCGACCTGTACCAGTACGGCCTGTCGGCGCGCGGCATCGCCATCGATGTGGCCCAGGCCGACCGGCCTGAAGAATTTCCCGACTTCACGCAATTCTTCTTCGAACCCTCCGCCCCGGGCAGCGATACGGTGGTGGTGTATGCCCTGCTCGATGGGCCCAGCATCACGGGTGCCTATCGCTTCGCCATGCAGCGCAAGCTGGGCGGCGGCGTGCACATGGAGATCGACAAGTCGCTGTTCCTGCGGCGCGACGTGGCGCGCCTGGGCCTGGCCCCGGCCACCTCGATGTACTGGTTCTCGGAAACGGTGAAGGGCACCGGCGCGGACTGGCGGCCGGAGGTGCATGACTCGGACGGACTGGCGATCTGGAACGGCGCAGGCGAACATCTCTGGCGTCCGCTCAACAATCCGCCGCGCACCATGTCGTCGGCCTTCAGCGACCAGCACCTGCGCGGCTTTGGCCTGCTGCAGCGCGACCGCGATTTCGATCACTACCTCGACGGCGTGCATTACGAACGCCGCCCCAGCCTGTGGGTAGAACCGGTGGGCGACTGGGGCGAAGGCGAAGTGCAATTGATCGAGCTGCGCACCGATGACGAGATCCACGACAACATCGTCGCCATGTGGGTACCCAAGGCACCGGCGCGCGCCGGCAACGCCTATCGCCTGCGCTACCGGCTCTACTGGCAGCAGGACGAGCCCTTCCCTTCCCCGCTGGCACGTTGCGTGGCCACGCGCCTGGGACGTGGCGGCCAGCCGGGCCAGCCGAGGCCGCCGCAGGTGCGCAAGTTCATGGTGGAGTTCAAGGGAGAAGCGCTGGCGGGGCTGCCTTTCGGCGTGAAGCCGGAAGCGGTCATCACGGCTTCGCGCGGCAGCATTTCCTATGTCTATACCGAAGCGCTGCCCAACGGCGTGCCCGGCCACTGGCGCGCGCAGTTCGATCTCACGGCCAGCGGCGAGGAACCGGTCGAGCTGCGCCTGTTCC
Organism: Herbaspirillum sp. 1173; assembly: GCF_031455335.1. Taxonomy (NCBI): domain Bacteria; kingdom Pseudomonadati; phylum Pseudomonadota; class Betaproteobacteria; order Burkholderiales; family Oxalobacteraceae; genus Herbaspirillum; species Herbaspirillum sp. 1173. Next base: position 57,394 of record NZ_JAVDSP010000010.1, read on the forward strand.
TGCGCCATCAGGGCCAGGCATTGAGCGAGACCTGGCTGTTCCAGTACCATCCGTTTGCCGCGCGGGAAGTCTATTGAAATGCGGTGAAATAGTTTTTTTGAAGGGCTGCGAAAAAATGTTTGTACTTTTTTGAAAAGCTCCTTATAATCTCGTTCTTTCGCGGCTGTAGCTCAGCTGGATAGAGTACTTGGCTACGAACCAAGGGGTCGTGGGTTCGATTCCTGCCAGCCGCACCATATGTAGTAGAAAAAGGGTCCATCGCAAGATGGGCCCTTTTTTGTTTTGTGCTGCCGCCAGCATGGCGCAGCTCATCCACAGAATCCAAAGCTGGCCGACGCAGGGTTGCGCCATCGTCCGACAGGCCCCCGCAGCCCGGCTGGGGATAATCAAGGCTCCCCGAATCTGATTCCATCGATTTCCATCGATGCCCACAGGAGCCGCAATGAAAAAGATGTCCTTCCTCATGCTGGCCGCCGGTTCGCTGGCCATGCTGGCCGCTGCCAAACCGGTACTGCGCCGCTATGACGATCTCAACCGCCGCCGTGCCGGCACCCCGCCCGCCGACACCGCCTCAGGCCAACCCGCCATCATCGGTGAAGAAGACATGCAGCCCGTCGCCCAGGAAAGCAGCATGGTGGCTGACGGCACGCAGCACCATGAGCCCGCCGGCGCGCCGCCCGTCCAGGCCGCTACGGTGGATGCCCCGCCGCGCAAGGATGGCGACTTCGCGCCGCCGGTCGGCGCCTGACTCAGCGCCGCTCGCCCTCGTCCTTGCCGCCCCATGAGGCCGGCAGCATGCGCACCAGCGTGGCATCCTTGCGCACGCGGTGATGGAAGAGAGCCGCCGCGATGTGCAGGAGCACCACCACCCACACCACCCAGTCCCCCAGGAATTTGTGGATGGCGAAAATGGGCGTCTCCACCTGCTCGGCCGTAAGCTGCCAGGTCGTGGCGATCCAGTGGAACAAGGCCGTCTCGCGGAATGCCGGAATGATGAAGAGACCGAAATTGGTCGGATCATAAGTGTTCAGGTAGCCCGTGAGCGGCATCACGATCATGAACAGGTACAGCGCCCAGTGCGCCAGTTTGGCCAGCAGATGCTCCAGCGCACTGCCCGGCACCGGTGACGGCTCGACATTGATCCAGCGCCAGATCAGGCGCGGGATCACCAGCACCCCGATGCTCACGCCCAGCACCCAGTGGATGTTGAGAATGGGGATGACCAGTTCACCATTCGGTTCGATACCGAACAGCGCAGGCTTGATGCTGGTCTCGGGATCGATGAACCAGATCACGTAATACACCACGATATAGGCCAGGATGAAGGCCACCGCCATGGTCCAGTGGAAGCATTTGGCGACCGCGCCGAAGCGCTCCGAAGTATTTTTCAGCATGAATTTCCCTGCCAGAAGAAAAAAGGTGCGTCAGTGTATTACACGCGCAAAAAGGCTATGCGTGCCGAAGCATCCGCCAGCGCCTGCGCTTTTTCGCTCTCACCCAGGGCCACGCCTTCGGCGCGGATCACGGTGACGTCGACGATGCCAAGGAAGCCCAGCAGATCCTGCAGATAGCGCTCCTGGTGATCCAGCGCCGCTTCCGGCGTGCCCTCCGCATACTGGCCGCCGCGTACCGAGGCGATGTAGGCGCGGCGTCCCTTGAGCAGCCCTTCCGGACCGGCCTCGCCATAGGCGAAGGTAGTCCCTGCCACTGCCACCCTGTCGATCCAGGCTTTCAGTGACGACGGCAGCGAGAAGTTGTACATCGGCGCGCCGATCACCAGCAGATCCGCCTGCAGCAGTTCATCCAGGCAGGCCTGTCCCAATGCCAGGTCCGCCTGCAGGGCAGGATCGCTGACCTCCGCGCCATTGAAGGCCGCCAGGTGCTGCGGCGACAGATGCGCAGGCGCGACGGCGGCGAGGTCGCGATAGACCACTTCCAGTGCCGGATGCAGCACGCGCAGGCGCGCCACGATTTGCGCCGAGAGCTGGCGGCTTACGGAATGTTCACCCAGGATACTGGCATCCAGATGCAGGAGTTTCATGGTCATGGATTCCTCATATTCTATAAATCATTTATTCAATTTACGAAAAAAACGGGGCGGTGATGCTCAGGGCTTGGCCGCACCGGGCTCCACCGGTTTGAGGACGCCTTCCTTGGAGAACGGCAGGACCTGCCCCAGCCGGTTCACCAGCAGCGTCGTGATGGCCTGCGGAGCAGTCGCGACGACCTGCCAGCTGAGGCCATCATCACGGCTCTGCAGCAGCTTGCCCTCCAGCGAGGAGGCCGTCAGCACACCCGAAGTGGCCTGCAGCGCCGTGATGGAGCCGCTGGTGGGCAAAGCCACGGCCTGCCACGTCGCCCCCTCATCCATACTGCGCAAGAGCTTGCCGCCCAGTCCTGCCACGATCAGCGTGCCCGAGGGCTGGGCCACCGCCCCGCTCCACAGCGAGGCCTTGCTGCCGGTACTCTGCAATTCCCAGTGCTGGCCACCATCGCGTGACCGGAACAGCGTGCCCTGCTCCGCCGCCAGGTAAAGCGCATCGCCCTGCCCTGCGAAGAGGTGCAGCAAATTCAGGTCGCTGCGCTTGCTGCCCGCAGCCACCGGCAAATGCAGCGGTGTCCAGGTCTTGCCGCCATCCTCGGTCTGCAGCAGCAGCGACCACAATCCGGCGGCCCAGCCATGGAGACGATCACGGAAGTAGACCGTGAACAGCGGCTGGTCGACCTCGGTGGCGCTGCGCTGCACCTGCCAGGTCTCGCCACCGTCGGCGGTGTGGATCACCACGCCGCCATGGCCGGCCGCCCAGCCCTCCTTGTCATCCACGAAGCTGACTGCCGTCAGCGTGAAATCCACCGGCACCTGGCGCGCCTGACGCCAGTGCTGCCCGCCATCATCAGACAGGATCACATTGCCGCGCGCACCCACCGCCACCACGCGCTCACCGGCCAGCGTCGCCGCCAGCATCATGGCGCGTTCGGCATGGGCATCGGCCACGGCGGCACGCAGCGGCACCGGCGCCATGCCCTGCGCGTGACCACTGCCGGCCGCCAGTGCAGACCACGCCAGCAGCGTCACGCACAGCCATCCCTTGACTGACTTGCTCACATCCATTCTCCCTTGCATCGCATTCTCTCCTGCGCTCTCAATGGCTCATCATGCTGTTGACCTTGATCTTGCCCTTGCGCGGGAACAGCCGTTCCAGCACCACCGCAAAGGCCGGCAAGGCGGTCATGGCCATGATCAGGTTGACGATGAACATGAAGGCCAGCAGCTTGCCCATATCCGCCTGGAACTTGAGCTGCGAGAAGGACCAGGTGGCCACGCCGATGGCCAGCGTGATGGCCGTGAAGATGGTGGCCACGCCGATTTCCTGTATCGATTTCTCCAGCGCCACCTCAATCGCCTCGCCCGCCGCCAGGTGCATCTGCAGGCGGCTGTAGATGTAGAAGGCATAGTCCACCCCGATGCCCACGGCCAGCACCATCACCGGCAAGGTCGCCACCGTCAGGCCGATCTGCAGCTGCTTCATGAAGGCATAGCCGATGAAGGTGGCCACCGTCAGCGGCAGGCAGCACGCCACCACGGCACGCAGGTCGCGATACACCGCAAACACCAGCACCACGATGGCGGCATAGACGTAGAGCATCATCGGCAGCTCCGATTTTTCCACCTCCTCATTGACGGCGGCGATCACCCCGGCATTGCCTGCGGCCAGGCGGATGCTCAGCCCCGGCAGCGGATGCGCGCTGCGGTACTGCTTGACGGCCGCGATCACGCCATTGATGGTGGAGGCCTTGTGATCGGTCAGGTAGAGATGCGTGGCCAGCATGCTGCAATCCTTGGAGAGGAAGCCGCGCACCCGCCCGATCTCCACCGCCAGCGCGGCGTAATTGGCCGGATCCAGCGGCACCGAATACATCGCCGGATTGCCCTCGTTGTAACCTTCGTTATAGATCTTCATCTGCTGCGCGAAGGAGCTCACCGACATCACCCCCGGCACCTGCGCCATGGCAGCATCGAACTGGTCCTGGTAACGTCCGAAGGCGACCTGGTCACAGGAATTTTCGGGGGTGGCCAGGATCACCGAGAGCCAGTCCAGTCCCGTGTCGTAGTTCTCCGCAATCGCCTTGGCATCCAGGTTGTAGCGCGAGTCGGCCCGCAGCTCGGGGGCCCCGGCCTGCAGGGTACCGACCAGGCGGTCGCTGCTGTACCACACCGAGGCCGCAAAGAGCAGCAGCGTGACCAGCACGATTCCCCTGGCATTGCGCGGATGGGCCGCACGCGCAAACACCTGCAGCCAGCGCGCACGCTTCTGCTGTGCCCGCATGGCGGCATCGGCATAGGCCTTGTCGACCTTGAGCAGGGAGGCCGCCAGCGGCAGCATGACCAGGTTGGTGATGATCTTGTAGCCCACGCCGATGGAAGCGGTGATGGCCAGCTCCTTGACCATGGGAATCGGAATGAGCGTGAGCGTGATGAAGGAGACGAAGGCCGTCACCAGCGCCAGCACGCCCGGCACCAGGAGGCCACGGAAGCTGGCGCGCGCCGCCTCGTCGCACCCCATGCCGGCCGCGATGCCGCGCACGATGTAGTTGATCTGCTGCACCCCGTGCGAGACGCCGATGGCAAACACCAGGAACGGCACCAGCACCGCCAGCGGGTCCAGTCCGTAGCCCAGCAGGTGCAAGGTCCCGAACTGCCACACCAGCGATACCAGCGAACAGACGATGGGCAGCAGCGTGAACGGCAGCGAGCGGCAATACCAGTACACCGCCAGTGCAGTCAGCAGCAAAGCCATCACGCAGAACTTGAGCACGCCCTGCGCGCCATCGGCAACATCGCCGATCTGCTTGGCGAAGCCGATGATCTGCACCTCGAAGTCGGCATTCTCGTACTTGGCGCGCAAGTCGTTGAGCAGCTTGTTGTAGGCGAGATAGTCGACCTTCTTGCCATTGGCATCGAACTCGTTGATCTCGGCGATGATCATCGCGCTGTCCTGGCTGCGCGAGACCAGCGTACCCACGAAGCCGCCATTGTTGGCGCTGTCGCGGATACCGGCGATCACCTCCGGCGTCAGGTTGTCAGGCGTGACGGTACCGGCGATGACCGGGTCGGCGCGGAACCCTTCCTCGGTGATTTCATTGACGAAGGTGTTGGGCGTCCACAGCGACTGCACCCCCAGCCGGTTGATGTTGGGCAGGAACATGACGGCCTGGGTCATGGCGTTCAGGCGCGTGAGGCCGTCCCTGGTCCAGATGCTGCCGTGCCGGGCGCGCAGCACGATGTTGAGGCGATTGGCACCGAACAGTTCATCGCGGTATTGGTGCAGCGTGGCCACGTATTCGTGGTCCGAAGGGATCTGCTTCTCGAAGCCGGCATCCATGCGCAGCTGCAGCGAGAACACGGCCATCAGCGCCGTGAAGCCCAGCAGTGCCAGCAGGATGGGCAGGCGCGCGCGAAAAGCCAGCGCCTCCAGGCGCGCCAGGCTGAGAAAGCCGTTGAGAAAACGCATAGTGATCTGAATCCAGCAGGCAAGACACGGTACGACCGGAACGGACTACGCCCGCCAGGGCGCAGTCCGACCGGGATCAGAAGTTGTAGGTCGCGGTGGCCCCGACGAAATTGCGGCCGCGCAGCGGCTGGTCGAAGATGGTGTCGCCGCCCCAGAACATGGCGTAGTTGAGCGAGAACTGCCACTTGGCCGGATTCTGGATGAAGCTGACGATGAAGTTGGCCGACTTCGCGCCCTGCATGAAGGTGCCCGCAAAGTTGGGCGTGCGTCCATGCAAGGCCTGGAAGTAGAAGATCTCCGGTACCACCTGCCAGCCCGGTATGAGCGAACCGTCATACACCCAGCTGAAGTCCAGGTTGTAGCCATACGAGAGCGCCGTGCCTACGCTGGGCGGCGACCCGGCGCCGGTGGCAATGGCATTGGCGGTGGTGTCGTAACCCCAGCCCCAGTTGCCGGCCGCGACGGGAATGCCCTGGTAGGACTTCTTCATGTTGGGATAGTAGATGCCCACGGCCTCGGCCATCAGGGTGGCGGTATCGGCCCCGCCCAGCATCTTGAGGATGGTGGGATTGTCGCTCGGGGTCATGCTCAACAGGCCCGTGACCGCCAGCTGGTACTTGGCTGTCTCGACGTAGCAGTTGCCGTTGGCCAGGCAGCCGCTGCCATTGGTGGTCGGGCTGTTGCCGGCGGTGGAGGTATTGAGCGTGATCGGATCCTTGGGACGGTAAGACAATTCGGTGCCCACTGCCCAGTTGCCGACCGGGAAGTTCATGCTGGCACCGATCATCTTGCGGTCCTGCAGATAGGAGTAGCCGAAGCCCGAAACCGAACTGGTGGAGGTCGACATCACCGGCGACTTGTCGTGGTAGTTCATCAGGTACAGCCCGAAATTCATCTCGGTGTCCTTGGGGCTGTAGCGCAGCGCCACGCCGTACTGGCCGCTGGAACGCGGCGTACTGGTGGTGGGCACGCCCAGCTCGGTGGCACCGTTGCCGATGGTGCCGATGGACCAGTAGCTGCCCACCGGCGGGAAGTAGTTGCGCTGCCAGCCTTGCTGCACATAAGTCTCGACGCTCAGGCCATGGCCCAGTCCGGTGGCGAAGTTCACCATCGGGGCCGGCAGCACCGCTTCCTTCATCTGCGTGCCCGGTTGCGACAGGCGCATCAGGTCCAGCGCGTTGGTCTGGTTGATGCCTCCGGGGATGAACAGGCTCTCGCCCCAGTTCACCACCTGGTTACCAACACGCAGGCGGCCGCGCTGCTCGCCGATGGAGAATTCCTTGCTCACCCACAGATCCAGCAGGCGCGTCTTGTTGCGCACCTGGCTGGCCGCATTGCCGGGGAAGGAACTGCCGCCGCCCCCGCTGACGTAGCCGGTGGCGCTGTCGGCTGCAAAGTCGCGCAGCCAGCTGACGCGGCCGAGGAATTTCACGTCCGAAGGCAACTTGAGCATCAGCTCATGGGTGCCTTTGATGTAGGTGGTGAAAGCGCTGCCACGGTCGTAGTTCAGGTTGCCCTGGTCGTTGTATTGCGAGAGCGAATCGGCACAGCCATCCGGTGCGCCCGCACCGGTCGGCCCCGAGGGCTGGCCGCCGTTGACCGAACCGATGATGCCGGCACAGACCGGCTTGCTGGCGCGGATCCCGACGCCCACCGTGACGGTGGAGTCAAAGTTGCCCGAGACCGATTCCCCCTCGAAGGTAAAGGCCTGGGCACTGCCCGTGTAGAGACAGGCGCCCATCAGCGGTACGACGATGGGCAACATCCGTGGCAGCGCCGAACCTGCACGCCGCGTCTTGCGCATTGGCTTCTTCATGGTTTTCCCTTCCCCGTCAAAGTCTTGTCAGAGTGGCGTAGCGCTCAGCGGTCGCTGATGGCACGCAGGTTGTCGGCGCTGTAGAAACTGTCGCGCAGACGCGGGTTGTCCTTGACCTCGGTCTCCCAGCGGATGTCCTTGCCGGTGCCGGCCGAGTGCGAATCCATCAGGTAGCGGCCTTCGGCCAGGTTGTACTGGGCGAAGCCGGCGAGATCGCAGGCACCGGTTTCATAGACCGGAATGATGTAACCCTCGCGGTGCTTCCACAGCTTGTTCTGGGCGTCGTAGTCGTCGGAGAGCACCAGATTCCAGCTGTCTTCATCGACATAGAAGGTCCGCTTGGGGGCCAGGTGGCGCACGCCCGGCTTGACGGTGGCTTCCACCACCCAGACCCGGTGCAGCTCGTAGCGGCGCGCATTCTCGGCCACGAAATCAGGCTTGGCGATGTCGTCGAAATTGGCCTTGAAGTTGTTGGCCCCGAAGCTGTTGTAAGCGACGTAGATTTCCTTCTTGCCGACCAGCTTCCAGTCGAAGCGGTCCATGGTGCCGTTGAAGACGGTCGGCTCATCCATGGTGTACTGGTTTTCCATGCCGATCTGCGGCGCATCGTAGGCATAGGACGGCATGCGGCGCACGCGGCGCTGGCCGGGGAAGTAGTAGAAGGTCTCCGCGCCCGGACGATTGAGATAGGTCGCCACCGTCAGCGCCTGCCCGGCCAGTGCGGTCGGCGAGGCATAAGCAACGTAGGTGTAGAACTCGACCCCGCCCAGCGTGGACAGCTTGGTGCTGCCCTTGACGCTGGAGGGATAGAACAGCGTCAGTTGCTGGCTGGCCTTGATCCACTCATTGCTGCCCTTGCGCGGCGAGACGGCGGTGATGGTGTTGGGGAAGTCCACGCCCACGCCGCGATAGCGCATCTTGCTGTTGTACATCACCTCCAGGCCGGTCTTGGGCAGCGGGAAGGGAATGCCGGGCACGTTGGCTTCGGCCAGGCTCCAGCCGTCGGCACCGATCTTGCCGTCGGCCACATTCTTCCTGGTGTTCTCGACCACGAAGTCGGGCGCGGCACAGTAGCGGTGGGTGGGATAGATATCCATCTTGTAGCCCTTGACCTGCTTGATCAGGGCCACCTGTCCCGGCGTAAGGTGATCGGCGTACTTGTCCACGTTGGAGGCGTCGATGACCTCGGTGGGCTTTTCATCCTTGTACTTGAAATAGTCCTTGCGCAGCTTGCCGTAGGACCAGCCGGGCAATTCCACGTTTTCCGCCTTCCATTCCGGGACGCCCTGGCCGGCGGCCTTGTCGCCGCCCAGCGGGGTCAGGGTGGTGCCCAGATCTTGCACCGAGGCCGCGTGCGCCAGCGTCGCGCCCATTGCCAGCAGGGACAAACCGAGGATCGTTCTCTTCATGACCACTTTCTCCAATTGACTCAAACCTGTTGCGATTGATGAGGAATCAGGCAGGCGGCCGGGATGCGTCCCGGCCACCGGGTTGTCCCGTTCAGAGGGAGGCCAGGCCGGCGCCGAAGATGTCCAGTCCCTTGAACAGCAGCGAACGCGGAATGGTCAACGAAGGCATCACGCGCATGACGTTGGTGTAGCGGCCACACGGAATCATCAGCACGCCATGGCCGACCACGTAGTCCATGAGCTTGCCCAGCTTCTCGCGCGAGAGCGGCTCGCGGGTCTCGCGGTTCTCGACCAGCTCGATGCCGATCATCAGGCCGCGTCCGCGCACCTCGCCGATCCAGGGGCTGTTGAAACTGCGGATACGTTCCTGCGCTTCCAGGCCCAGGGCATGGGCGCGGTTGACCAGGTCCAGGCGCGGGTCTTGCAGGATGCTGATGTTGGTCAGCGCCACCGCTGCCGAGATCGAATTGGCGGCGAAGGTATTGGGCTGCGAACCATCAGGGATCTTGGCCGCGAGATCGGAACGCATCACCAGGCCGGCCATCGGCATGTCGCCGCCGATGCCCTTGCCGAAGGTCAGCATGTCGGGCTTCACGCCCGAATGTTCCACTGCCCACATCTTGCCGGTGCGGCCGGCACCGGCCTGCACTTCATCGACGATCAGCAGCGCGCCGCTGCGGTCGCAGGCCTTGCGCAGGATCTGCAGGAACTCCGGCGACGGCGGCACATAGCCGCCCTCGCCCTGCACCGGTTCGACGATCACGGCCGCCACGTCATCGGCGGCGGTGTAGGGGGTGTTGAGCAGGTAATCGACATATTCACCGGCGATCTGCTCGGCGCTCTTGTTGCTGGTGTCGAAGGGGAAACGGTAGGCGTAGGGATACGGTGCGTGGATCACGCCGCCCATGAAGGGACCGAAGCCCTTGCGGTAGGCGGTGCCGGTGGTGAGCGCATTGGACGCATTCCAGATGCCGTGATAGCCGCCGTGGAAGGCGATGATCTGGTGGCGGCCGGTGACGCGCTTGGCGAACTTCACGGCGGCTTCCAGCGCATCGCTGCCGCCCTGGGTGAAGAAGGTGATGCAGTCGCCGCGCAGGCCCTCGGGCATGATCTCCGAAATCTTGGCGGCCAGCTCGGTACGCTTGGAGCTGTTGACTTCCATCGAGTGCATCAGCGATCCGGATTGCTCACGGATCGCTTCGACCACGCGCGGATTGCAGCGCCCGACGCTGCTCACGCCGACGCCGGCGGAGAGGTCGATGAAGGTATTGCCGTCCGGGTCCTTGAAGGTCACGCCGAAGGCCTGGTCCATGGCGATGGGCATGCGGCCGCCGCCACGTGCCATCGACTCGGTGCGTGCCGACAGTTCCAGCGCCGCTGCCGTCTTGGGGCCGGGATAGGTGGACGACACCATCTTGGGAGCGTCAGCAAAGTTGAGCGACTCCAGTTCTGCTTCAATCATAAACTTACCTTTCAAGACCGTTTTCAAGAGAGTGTTCGCTGCGCAGCGGCAAGCGAAGGACCGGGAACAGCGCCGCCCGCAACGCCTTGCTGGCGAGCTTGCGGCATGACACGATTAAAACCCTTGCACCGGGCAAGCCATTAGCCCAAATGAGCAAGTCATCGCGCAGCGTGATGCGGGGACGGAAATAATTTGCACAGGCGCGCTCCCGCCTTGCGGGAGGCTGACGGACGACTGACGAACGAATGAAAAAAATGGCGGCCGAAGCCGCCATCAAGAGTGCTGCCAGGCACCAGAACACACAACGATGTACAGAAAGACGTACCGGATTACGGGCAGAAAAACGTACGGAAAACACGCCCGAAAAAAGAAGGAGAACCCGTCACCCCAGCGGCAAGGCCAGCGACGGAGGCGACTGCGATGCGTGAAGCAACTGCGCGCCCTCCGCAATCCTGAACACCGACACCGTCCCCAGCAGGTTGCCCGCCTGCTGGCGCAGGCTCTCGCTGGCGGCCGCGCTTTGTTCGACCAGGGCGGCGTTCTGCTGCAGGGCATCGTCCAGTTGCCGGATGGCACCCTCGACTTCGGCGATGTCCGCACTCTGCGTCACGCTGGCCTCGCTGATCTGGGCCACGATGGCCGAGACGCTGCGCACCGCCGCCACGATGTCCTGCATGGTCTGCCCGGCACGGTCCACCAGGCGCGCGCCGGTCCGGATGCGCGCTACCGATTCATGAATCAGGACCTTGGTTTCGCGCGCAGCCAATGAACTGCGCTGGGCCAGTGAGCGCACCTCGGTGGCCACCACCGCAAAGCCGCGCCCCTGCTCCCCGGCGCGCGCCGCTTCCACGGCTGCATTCAAGGCCAGAATATTGGTCTGGAAGGCGATGCCATCGATGGTGCCGACGATCTCCGAGATGCGCTGAGAACTGTCCTCGATGCCGCGCATGGTCTGCACCACTTCCTGCACCACCTCTCCTCCCTGCAGCGCCACGGTACTGGCCTGCCGCGCAGTGCCGCTGGCCTGGCGGGCGTCCTCGGCATTCTTCTGCACCGTGGCACTGAGTTCATTCATGGTGGCTGCCGTCTCTTCCAGCGCGGCGGCCTGGGCTTCGGTGCGGGTGGAGAGATCGGCATTGCCGGCGGCGATCTGCACGCTGGCCGTGGCCACGTGTTCGGCTTCGCGCCGCACCCCGGCCACGATGCCGACCAGCGCCTGCTGCATGCGCTGCATGGCCGTGAGCAACTGGCTGATCTCGTCGCGGCCGCTGACGGTGATCTCCTGGTCCAGCGCGCCTTCGGCAATCCGATGCGCAGCCTGTACCGCACGCCGCAGCGGTCCGGCAATTCCACCAATGAGCAAGCGTGCCAGTACCAGCGTGCCCAGCAGCGCGGCCACACTGACTGCGATGAGCGCGTGCCGGGCTGAGACGAAGGCCTGCTGGCCATCGGCTACCGAGGCCGCCGATTCCTGCGCCACCGAATCGCTGATGAACTTGAGGATGCCGGCCATCTGCTCGTAAGGCGCGGCACTGTCGGCCGCCAGCAGCAGCGCCTCGGCCGACTGCCCGGCGGCAGCCAGCGCCACCGCCTTCTCGGCCAGGGCGCGATAGGCCTGCCAGCTGGCGCTCAGTTGGCGGCTGGTGGCACGTTCGTCATCATTGCTGGCGAAGTCGACCAGGATCTTGAGATACCTCTCTGCATAGGCCAGGCCCTCGCGCCGCGCCTGGGCGGCCGCCGTGCCGCCACTGCCATCATCGGCCAGCAGGGCCAGCGTCACGCCCATGCGGTATTGCGCCATGCCGATGCGTATGCCCGAGACCGATTCCATGGCCGGCACGTTGATGCTGCCGAGCTGCTCGACCTGCCGGTTGATATGGCTCATGCGGCCATAGGAAAACAGCGCCATGCCGACCAGCATCAGCAACAGCAGCACGAAGGCCAGCCGCAGCCGGGCCGCAATGCTCAATGCAGCGAGCGCCTGCCTCATCGTTACTCCCCCTGGGTGGTGGATGGCTCAGCCGGGTACGTGGCTGATCTGGCTGATCATCTTGGTGACCAGGAAGCTGTCGAAGCTCTCGGTGCCGCCTTCGCTGCCGAAGCCGCTTTCACCGATGCCGCCGAAGGGCAGCTCGGGATGCGCCATGCCGGAATGGTTGATGTTGACCATGCCGGCCTGCAAGCCGCTGGCCACCTCGTGCGCCGTGGCCAGCGACTGCGTGAAGACGTAGGAGGCCAGGCCCAGGGGCAGCGCATTGGCCATGGCCAGGGCCTGCGCGGTATGGGCGAAGGGCGTGACGGCAGCCACCGGGCCGAAGGGTTCTTCCTGCATCACGCGGGCCGTCGGTGGCACATCGGCCAGCAGCGTGGGCGCATGGAAGTGGCCGCGCTCGCCGATGCGCCGGCCCCCCGTGACCAGCTGCGCGCCCTGGCTCACGGCGTCTTCGATCAGGCCATGTACCGCGTCGAAGCGGCGGCCATGGATCAGCGGCCCCATCTGCACACCGGCTTCAAGACCGGAACCGACTTTCACCTGCTGCAGGGCATCGGCCAGGGCCACCACGAAGCGGTCGTAAATGCGCTGGTGAACAAAAAAGCGCGACGGCGATACGCAGACCTGGCCGGCGTTACGAATCTTCAGTCGCGCCAGCAGGCGCGCGGCCGCGTCCACCTCGGCATCGTCAAACACCAGGACCGGCGCGTGCCCGCCCAGCTCCATGCTCATGCGCTTCATATGCAGCGCAGCCTGGGCGGCCAGCTGGCTGCCCACGGGAATGGAACCAGTGAAGGAAATGGACCGCACCAGGGGCGAGGCGATCAGCTGCTGCGAGATCTCCGACGACACGCCCCAGACGATATTGAAGACGCCCGCCGGCACGCCCGCATCATGAAACAGCTGTGCCATCAGCACGATGGCGGCGGGCGATTCCGAAGGGCCCTTCAACACCACCGTGCAGCCTGCCGCCATGGCCGCTGCCACCTTCTTCATGGCCTGGCCGAACGGGAAATTCCATGGACTGATGGCCGCGCACACACCGACCGGTTCGCGCACCACCAGCTGCCGCACCTCGGGATGGCGCGCGCCGACCACGCGGCCATACAGGCGGCGGCCTTCCTCGGCGTGCCAGTCGAGGTGCTCGGCGGCATTGAGGATCTCGGCGACGGCGTCGGCCAGCGGCTTGCCGTTGTCCATGGTGATGGCCGGTGCCATCGCCTGCGCGCGTTCACGCGTGAGTGTGGCGGCGCGGCGCAGGATGTCGGACCGCTCCAGCGGCGAGACCTTGCGCCACTGCTGGAACGCGGCATGGGCAGCCTGGATGGCCTCCTCGATATCGCCGGCCTCGGCCCAAGGCAGGCGCCCCAGCACCTCGCCCGTGGCAGGATCGCGCACTTCCTGATAGCGCCGGCCGTCGAGACCATGGAAACGTCCGTTGATGTAGAGCTGCAGGTCGGGATACATGGGTCACCTTGAAGAGAAAAAGACCGGTACGCGCACGGCGTACCGGCTGCAATGCAGAAACAGGATCAACTTGCGTCAGCAGGCTACGCGATCGAGGAAGAGCTGCATCACCGCAGGCGCATCGTCGGCGCGTCCGGCGGCGGCGATGAAACGGTCGGGACGCAGGAGTACCCAGTCCACGCCCTTTTCCTTGAACCAGGCATTGAGCTTGTTCTCATGGTCCTGGATCACCGTGCCGGAGCCGGTCAGCGGCACGCCGCGCGCACCGCTGCGCGAGCGCACGCCCTGCAGGTAATCACAGCCGAAGGCCTGCATGCGGCGGCGCAGATCAGGATCGACGGTCGCTGCAGGCAACACGTCGCAGCGCCAGCTCAGCAGCGTGAAGCGGCTGCCGCACAGGTCATCGAGCCGCATCACCTCGCCCTCGCCGGTTTCCACCAGCGATTGCAGGAACATGCGCCCGACCAGGTCATCGCGATTGCGCGGGTCACCCTGCATCACGGCCTGGCTGTGGAAGCTGGGCATGGGCTTGAATTTCATCTGCAGCACGTAGTCGCGCACGCGCGGGATATCCTTGATGGCCAGGAAGAACTTGTCGCGGCACCAGGCCAGCAGGCGGTTCTTCTGCGACAGCACCGCACCGAACAGGTCGGCCAGGTCGATCATGGCCTTGACGTGGGCATGTCGCTCGTCGTGATAGCTGGCCAGCAGTGCGGGCTTCATCCGGCCCTGCAGCACCCAGGCCAGTTTCCAGGCCAGGTTGAAGGCATCGCGCAAGCCGGCATTCAAGCCCTGCCCGATCCACGGCGGGGTGATGTGGGCGGCGTCGCCGGCCAGGCAGATGCGGCCGCACACCAGCGAGCCGGCCACGCGCGAATTGTGGGTGTAGACCCGGGCGCGGATGATGTTGAGCGCATCGACATCGGCCACGTGTTCGCGCAACAGCTCGCGCACCTTGGCCGGGGCCAGCATCTGCTCGCCATCCTCGCCGGGGAACAGCATGAACTCCCAGCGCCGCACGCCATAGGGCAGCGCCAGGCACACATACGGACGCTGCGGTTCGCAATGCAGGGCGGTGTAGGGCGCATCCAGCGGATCGCCATCGCACTCGATCACCACCCACTTGGCAGGATGGGTCTTGCCCTCGTAGGGCAGTTTGAGGATTTTCTCGCGCACGGTACTGCGGCCGCCATCGCAGCCCACTGCATACTGCGCGGCCAGGTAGCTCTGCATGCCATGCGCATCGCTGATGGTGGCCAGCACGCCCTGCTCGTCCTGCACCAGGTCCAGCAGTTCCACGCCCGAGCGCAGCTCCACATGCGGGAAGCGCTGCAGTCCCTGGCGCAGCGTGGCCTCGCCCAGCGGCTGCGAGAACAGGTTGCGGCGATACCAGCCGAATTCGCGCGTGGTCGGCTGGATCTCGGCGAAACAGCGGCGGTCGGCGGTGTACATGCGCATGGGCACGTTCTGGATCACGTCGCGCACGATGGCGTCGGCCATGCCGGCGGACTGGAAGGTGCGCAGCGCTTCGTCATCGATGCCCACGGCGCGCGGATAATCCAGCACGTCCAGGTTGCGCTCGATGATGAGCGTGGAGATGCCATAGGTACCCAGCAGATTGGCCAGCGTCACCCCGACCGGGCCGGCACCGATGATGAGCACCTGGGCCTGGACCGCTGTACTCATGCGGCACTCCCGGCATGCGCCGCCGCTGCGGCCGGTTCGGGCGCGCTGGTGAGCAGGCGGCTTTCCTGTTGCACCAGCAGGCCGCGCACCTGCTTGCGGAATTCGGCGAAATCGGGATCGGCCAGCAGTGCCGTACGGCGGCGTGCGCGGTCTTCCAGGCTGTCAAAGGCCCAGTGGTAGACCAGCTGGTTGAGGTCGCCGCTCTCCGGAATCATCATCGCCACCAGATGACCCAGCAGGCGGACCTGGTGCGTGCGGCCGCACTCGTTGTAGATGCGGACGTACTCGCGCACGCCGCCGGGCACCATGGTGTAGGTGCGCAGTTCATGGATCATGATGTCTTCTCCCCCTTGTCCTGTTGTTCTTGCTGCAGGAATTCCCGCACCGCGCTGGCGAAGGCTTCCGGCTGGTCGTCGTGGATGTAGTGGCCGGCATCGGCGATGGTGCAGGTGAGTACGCGCGCGTTGAGCTGGCGCATTTCCGCCGCGATTGCGGCCGACAGGTAGTCCGAACGTTCACCGCGCACCACCAGCGTCGGGCACGCCAGCGCCATGAGGTGCGGACGCAGGTCGACCACGCGCGTGATGTCGGGCATGAGGCGCGTGGCGCTGATGCCGACGTGGTCATAGCGCCAGGTATAGCCGCCGTCCGCAGTGGGCTTGAGCATGTTGTCCAGGCGCTGCTGGCGCGCCTCTTCGGTCACGGTGGGACGCAGCGCGCGCATGAAGATGCTGGCGTCTTCCCAACTGCCGAAGTGACTCGGTGTAGTGGCCAGTTCGCGGCGGATGCGGCTGGCACCGGGGCTGTTCTCGAAAGCGCCGGGACCGGCATCCTCGATGACGAGGCGACGCACCTGCGACGGATGCCGCGCGGCATACACGATGGCGTTGATGCCGCCCATGGAATGCCCCAGCAGGTCGAACTGGCGCAGGCCCAGGCGTGCCACCAGTGCCTCCATGTCGGCCACGTAGGTATCGGTGTAGTAGTTGCAGCCCGGATCCCAATCACTCTGGCCGCGCCCGCGCTGGTCCAGCGCGATGCAGCGGTAGCCGGACGGCAGGCGCTGCACCAGGTCGGCAAAGGTCTCGCCATAGCCACGGATGCCGTGCAGGAGCAGCAGGGGAAAGTCCTGCGGATCGCCCCATTCGGTGACGTGGAACTGCAAACCCGTGAGGGTCAGCGAATAATCTCGGCGCTGCATGATGGTCTCCCTGATCCTTGCGTGTGGCGACCTCAGACCAGGCCGTCCTGCCCCTTCACCTCGGAGGCTTTGAGGCCACCCAGGCGGGCGTTGAGACGGCCACGGGTGGCGAAGGCCCAGATCACCACCACTTCATCGCGGTTGGGGCCGTCGTTGAACTGGGCGCTGACGGTGTCGTAGTGGGAGCGCACGTACAAGGCATCCTTGTGCGCCAGCGGGATGTCGATGATGGTGCCGGGACCGCCGCGCTTGCCGGTCGAGGGCACCCAGGACTTGGCACCGCCCACGCCGTCGCGCACCGGATTGGCGGCCGGATTGGTGAGCAGCGCGTTGCCGTGTTCGTACTCGCCATCCACGCCCACCAGGCAAGCCTTGCCATAACTCTCGATGGCCTGGCCCTGCGCGGCCTCGCGGATGCGGCGGGCGAATTCCTGGCCCAGCAGCGGCGAAGGATTGATCCACCCGGACAGGTCCTCGACATACTTGCCGGCGAAGGGATTGTGCAGGCAGGCGGCGATGACGATCTTGCGCAGCGGCGCACCATCGGCGTCCTTGCCGCTCTCGCCGGCCAGGCTGTCTTCGATTTGCAGGTACCACTTGCGGATATGGAAGTTCTCGAAATTGGGGGTCTTCATCGGATGTCCTTGGAAAGAATCGATACGGTGCAATGGGGTGAAGCAGTGCCGGGCCTACAGCGGATCCAGATGGAAGCTGTCGCTGGGGGCGTTGTACTGGCCCAGCAGGCGCTTGCCTTCTTCGTCGTCGTGGGCGGTCTCGAAGAAGAATTCGAAACGGTGGCCGTCGGGGTCGTGGAAGTAGATGCCGTAGCCGACCTTGTGATCGGTGATCTTGAAGATCTCGATGCCCTTGGCCAGCAACATGCCGTAGAGCCGGCGGAATTCCTCCATGTCGCCTTCCACCTCCAGGCCGTAGTGCTGCATGTTGACTTCGCCGCGCACGGCTTGAGCAGGTTCGTCCACGCGGATGAGCGCAATGTCGTGGTGCTTCTTGCCGAAGGACAGGAACACCCAGCGCTCGGCGCGGGCCGTCACCGTCATGCCCAGCACGTCTTCGTACCAGGGAGCCGAACCATGCGGGTCCTTCACGAACAGGGCCAGGTGGGTACGGCGGATGCGTGGCTTGATGGCCATGGCCGGGGTGGCAGTGGCGGACATGAGGCCCTCCTTTGTCTGGTTGGTCTAGTCGATCGATTGCGGATGGGCATGCACCGGAGCCACGAAAGGCGTCCAGGCTACCGAGGTGATTTCGCTGAAGTCGCGCCATTCCTTGTACCAGCTGCGTCCGCCATCGGTGGAGCGCAGCAGGTAGCCGTACTTGGTGCCGGCGAACAGCAGTTGCGGATCGGAGGGATGGCCGCCGAAGGCCCATACCGTGGAATTGGGCGCGGTGTGCAGCACGCTGGATTGCCAGCTCTGGCCGCGGTCTTCGGAACGATAGATGCGGGTGCGCGTGCCGGGCGTGCCGTCGCCGATGGCCAGCAGCAGCTGATTGCCCTGCGGGTCCAGCGCCTGGATGGTGCGGGTGTAGTACATCCCGTCGAAGCGTTCCTTGGAGGCCTTGGCCGTGAAGCTGGCGGCATCGTCGGTGCTCTCGCAGACGGAGTTGACGGTCACCACCACATGCTTGACCGGCGCATCGGCGGTCGCGGGCAGCACGGTGATGGCGTGGATGTCGGAATTGTTGATGCCACGGCCCGGGGTATCGATGCGGGTCCAGGTATCGCCTTCATCATTGCTGCGCCAGGCACCGCCTTCTTCGACGCCGAACCAGACTTCCTGCGGCGCATCGGCGCGCACGAAGATGGTCAGGATGCGCGGCTTGTGCACGCCCGAGCAGAATTCCGGCAACTCCACATCCAGCTGTTGCCACGACAGGCCGCCATCGCGCGAGCAATACATGCGGGCGCGTGAGGGTGCGCCGGTGCCGGCGAAGACCAGTTTCGGATTGCTCGGACTGAAGGCAATCGACCAGACGGTCTGGTCATCGGCGGGCGAAGCGATGCGCTTGAAATGGGCACCGCCGTCAGTGCTCAGGCAAATGCCGGCATCGGCCCCCGCCAGTACGCGCGACGGGTCCGAGGGATCGACGGCCAGGCTGCGTACCACGCCGTCGAATTCGATGGCTTCCTTCAGGCCCAGGCGGTGCCAGGTCGCACCATTGTCGACGCTGCGCACGATGCCTTGGCCGGCCGTACCGACCAGGATGGTTCCTTGCATGATGGTGTCCTTTTCAGTAGTTCAGTCTGCTCAGAGATAGATGCCGCGGGTGATGCCGCCATCCACCGCAATCGATTCGCCGGTGATGGCCGCCGCACGGGGCGAGGCCAGGAACAGCACGACGTCGGCGATCTCTTCCACCTGCAGCACGCGGCGGATTGGCGTGGCCTTGGCATAGTTCTGCTCGACCTGCCCGGGGGTCAGCCCTTGCAGCTTGGCTTCCTTCTCGTAGAGTTCGTGGATGTGCGGGGTCTCGACCACGCCGGGGTGGATCACGTTGACGGTGATGCCGTCCGGACCGAGCTGGTCCGACAGGGTCTTGGTGAGATGGCAGATGGCCACGTTGCGCATGCCGGACAACTGCTTGCTGCCGCGGCCGGTGAGCCCGCCGATATTGATGATGCGGCCATAGCCACCGGTGCGCATGTGCGCAGCGGCCGCCTTGGCAAAGCGCATGTAGCCGACCACCTTGATGTTGATGTCTTCGAGCAGGCCTTCGGGGCTGGCGTGCTGGATTTCCGAGCGCACCAGCCCGCCCGGATGGGCTGCGCCATTGACCAGGATGTCGATGCCGCCGAAGTGCTGCGCAGCCTGTGCCACGGCCGCTTCCACCTGTTCGGTATTGCTGACGTCGGCAGCCACGGCGATGACTTCAGTGCCGGTGGTGTGGGTCAGCTCCTTGGCCACTTCTTCCAGCTTGCCCTTGCTGCGCGCGACGATGGCCACGCGCACGCCTTCGCGCGCTAGTGCCTCGGCCACTGCCCGCCCGATGCCCAGGCTGCCGCCGGTGACGATGGCGGTCTTGCCTTGCAGATTCAATTCCATGCTTGCTCCTTGTTTTATGCCGTGGTGTGCGTCGGATGTGATTGATGCGGAAATGATTTACAGCGCCATCTCGATCAGGGCCGGGCCGCTGCCGGCAAAGGCCGCCTGCAACTGCTGCTGCAATTGCTGCGCAGTCTCGGCACGCGAGGCGGGGACGCCATAGGACTGCGCCAGCGCAACCCAGTCGATGCGCGGATGATCGAGTGCCGTCATCTGCGCGGCACGTTCGCCCAGCGGCGCGCCGTCGCGGCGCAGTTCATTGCGCAGGATGGCGTATTGGTGATTGGCGGCGATCAGCACCACGACCCGGGCGTTTTCATGGGCCAGCGACCACAGGGTCTGGATGGTGTATTGCGTGCTGCCATCGGAGAGCAGGCCGACCACCGTGCGGTCCGGGCAGGCCACCGCCGCGCCCAGCGCGACCGGCAGGCCCTGGCCGATGGCGCCGCCGGTATTGGTGAGCACCGTATGCGGGCGCGCCGCATCCGATACCGCATAGAAGGGATAGCCGCACGTACCGCCCTCGACCGAGACGATGGCGTGCTCGGGCAACTCGCGCGCCAGCACGGCGGCGATCTTCTGCGGGTTCAGTTCGCCCTCGGGCAGCGCTGGCAAGGCGTGCTGCGGCACCGCGTAGGGCGGCGCACCGAGCGCATCGGCCAGCTGTTCCACGCGCGCAGAGGCAGGACGGCCCGGCAGGCTGATGGTGAGCAGGCGCTCGGGAGCGACCAGCGCACTGGGATGGCCGACATAGCCGAAGTAGGTAATCGGCGGCAGCGCGCCCACCAGTACAACCAGGTCCGCCTCAGCGAGGACCTTGCGCGCCGGCTCGGGGAAATACGGCAGGCGATCGAAGGAAGGCAAGCCCTGGCCGCGCTCGGCGCGGGCCGGGAAAGTTTCTGCATAGACGCTGCAGCCGGTATGGGCGGCGATCCGCGCCACGGCGCGCTGGGCGCGGGCACCGAGACCGCTCTCCTCGCCACCGCCGCCCAGCAGGAAGACCACGCGCTTGGCCTCGCCCAGGCGCGCCAGTGCCTGGGCCGGCTGGTAATCATCTTGGGGTTCCGTGGATTCTTTCACGGCAGCCACGGCATGGGCCTCGGCCATGTCAGCGAACTGGAAATCGGCAGGGAAGATCAGCGTACTGCCCTGCCCGCCGGCAGCCGTGCTCTGGCGCACGGATTCAGCAGCGGCAGAGGCGATGTCGTCAGTGCCGGTGATGCGATGGACCCAGCCCGAGACGGGACGGGCCAGCGATTCGATATCGGAAGTCAGCGGTGCGTCGTAAGGCAGGTGCCAGCTGGTGTGGTCGCCGATGATGTTGACGATGGGGGTGCGGGCACGGCGGGCGTTGTGCAGGTTGGCGATGCCATTGGCAAATCCTGGCCCCAGGTGCAGCAGAGTGCTGGCCGGACGGCCCAGCATGCGGCCATAGCCATCGGCCGCGCCGGTGCAGACGTTTTCCTGCAGGGCGACGACGCAGCGCAGCCTGGGAAAACTCTCCAGGCCACGGACCAGGTCCAGTTCGGTGGTGCCGGGATTGGCGAAACAGGTGTCCACACCTTGGTCCAGCAGACCGGCCCATAAGGCGTGTGCTCCGGTGTATCGGGTCATTTCTCTTCCTTTGCCGCCGGCGGCCAGCGCCGCGCACAGGCGCTTCTACAGGATCGGGCAGACCAGCCGGGCCGCGGCGGCAGGCTGGTTTGCGGTATCGCAATCATCCCCGGACAAAATCATGTATTCTCGTATAGACGAAATCTGTACATAATTCTGCTCACTGGCTGAATGTTTTATTGCTTGATTTTGAATATAAGAGATTTGTGCAATAGCCTTGAGCCCAAATCGGCAATTGGTGACGACCCCGCGTCCCCGGCGCGTGGGTGGTCGTACAATGCCTGCCACCGGGCCCCGTGGCCCTTACTGCCCTAGACCATGAATAGCCTGAGCCGCATGCTGGAAGTGTTGACCTTGTTCAAGCCCAGCCAACCCGTCATCGACATCGACATCATCTGTGCCCAGCTGGGCTACACCCCCGCCAGCGCCTATCGCTACGTGCGCGAACTCGGCCATGCCGGTTTGCTGGTGAAGATGCCGCGCGGCTATGCCGTGGGTCCGAAGGTGATCGAGCTGGATCGCCACATGACGCAGTTCGATCCCTTGCTGGCGGCCAGCCGCGACATCGTCGGCGACCTGGTGGCGCAGACCGGGCTGGAGCTGCTCATCAGCGAGCTGTATGGTTCAACGGTGATCAACATCCTGCAGGAGTCCGGGAACAATGACGCGCGCCTGAACTATGGGCGGGGCACGCCGATGGACCTGTTCCACAGCGCCACGGCGCGGGTGATCCTGGCCTATCTGCTGCCACGGCAATTGCGCAAGCATTTCGATGGGGCCACGGCGGAGGAACTGCGGCTGGTGGGGAGCAACTGGAAGGATTTCTCGAAGGTGATGCTGAAGATCCGCAAGGATGGCTATTGCGTCAGCGAGGGTGAGCTGGATCCGGGCAAGACCGGTATCGCCGCGCCCATCTTCGACGAGAAGCAACGCATCCTGGGCAGCATCACGCTGGCCGGCAATACGGAACGGGTCAATGCGTTCAACCGGGAGTTCCTGTCGGGGCTGATTACGGATGCGGCGCGCAAGATTACGGCGCGCATTGCCGGCTGACGCCAGCAAAAAAAACAAAAACGCCGGTCACCTGACCGGCGTTTTCACTGGTACGCGCTTGCTTATTGGAAGAGCTTCTGCGGCACGCGCCGCGCCGTCTGCGACGGCAACTCCCCGAACAGCTCCTGATAATCCTCGGCAAAGTGGCTCAGATGGAAGAAGCCCCAGCGTGAGGCCACGTCGCCGATGGAGGCTTCCTGATGCGTGGTGGAGAGCAATTCGCGCCGCACGCCATTGAGCCGCACGCAGCGCAGGTAATTCAGGGGCGTGGTCTCGGCCACCGTCTGGAAACTGTTCTGCACCGTGCGCCGGCTCACCTGCAGCCGCTGGCATACCTCGAAAATGCTGGGCACATTGGCCGCGTCCACGATGGCCTGGCGATGCAGCTTCTCGACGATGTAGCTGCGGGTGGTGCTCATCTGGCGCACGGGATCGGAATCCGGCGCTGACAACAAGCCCAGCAACTCACCCAGCAAGGACGACTCCATCGCCTGCTCACGCTGCTCCGCCTGCGCATCGGCCTGCCACTGCCCGCCATCGATCTGCAGCATCGATTGCGAGAAGATGTTGAGCAAGCGTTCGCGGCAAGCACGCAAGCCTTTGGGCGGCACCTTGATGACCGGCTGCCGCAGCAACGCACTGATGCGGTCGGGGTCAGGCATCTGGTGCAGGTGCTCCTCGAACAGGTCGCGATCAAACGTCAGCGACAGCAGGTCGGTATCCATCGGCATGTGGAACATGAATTCCTCGCCGCCCTGCAGGAACAGGATGCTCTTCTCATCAGCCTCGCGCCCCTGCACGTGCGCCGCACCCGGTGCGGCAATCGGGAAGGCGAAGCAGATCTGGTCCTTCGGTGCCTCGCCATGCTGGACCACGCGCTTGTTGATGCGCTCGCGAAAGGCGTGGCAGCGCCGGGTCGACAACTGCATCAGCGAGCTCTCCAGCTTGCCGGCGGAAATCTGTGCATAGGTCTGCTTCCACGCGCCAATGGCGGCGGCGTGCACATGCACATCCTGAAAACGGTGAATGCTTTGCAACATGGTCTCTCTCCAAGTGAGCCGCGATTGCCCCCGCGAGCGTGGCTCTGTCTCCATGCATTTAACGTGCCTGCATTTTCATTGTTTTGATGGGATGTCTGCGTCAGTGCAAGGGACCTGGATGAGATCCGGTCCGGGGGCCGCGCAGCGTCTGCCTTTTCGGCTAATTTTATGCAAATTTATCTCAATGCCAAAATTTAGCAAATACTTTTACAATTTTCCAAGCTGTCAGGCTCGATATTTCAAAATAGTGCAACTTTAGTTTTTTATGCACAACATCAATGCAGGCTGGACGAGAACAGGGCAGTCCTTCTTTCCGTGCATCAACAGCTTCACTGCCATCGCCAGCCGAATTGCTCATTTGGGCTAACTGCGCGGCCCTGCCCTCTATACATTCTGGCTCCATGCAGGCCCAGGTGCGCCCGTCCGCAGGACGCTGCGCATGACCCGCATGCAGTCTCCCGACAACCCACCACGAGAATGAGCATGTCTCTCCATCTTCAGCACTTTATTGCAGGCCAGGCCAGCGAGGCCTCCGGTGGCCAGCGCATGAACCTGGTCAATCCCATCAACGAGGAAGTCTACGCCAGCGCCGCGCAGGGCACGGCCGAGGACGTGGCGCGGGCCGTGGCGGCGGCACGCGCGCAGCTGGACGGCGGCGCATGGAGCCGGCTCTCGGGCCTGCAGCGCGGCACCCTGCTGCATGCGCTGGCAGCATTGGTCGAGCGCGATGCCGACCTGCTGGCCGACATGGATGCCAATGCCATCGGCCGCTCGCCCATGGAGCCGCGCATGATGGACGTGCCCAACGCCGTGAGCCACCTGCGCGCCGCCGCCGGCTGGGCCAACCAGATGGAAGGCCGCACCATTCCCACGGCCGGCTACATGGGCAAGCCCACGCTGTCCTACACGATCCGCGAACCGATCGGTGTGGTCGGTGCCATCCTGCCCTGGAATGCGCCGCTCATGATCACCAGCTGGAAGGTCGCCGCGCTGCTGGCTGCCGGCTGCACGGTGGTCATCAAGCCGGCCGAAGAAACCCCGCAATCGGCCCTGCACCTGGCGCGCCTGGCGCAGGAAGCGGGCTTCCCGGATGGCGTGATCAATGTGGTGACCGGCTACGGCAACGAGGTCGGCCGTGCCCTCTGCGAGCATCCGGACGTGGCCAAGATCAGCTTCACCGGCAGCCCCGAAGCGGGCCGCGCGATCCAGCGCATCGCCGGCGAACAGTTCAAGCGCGTGACGCTGGAACTGGGCGGCAAGAGCCCGCAGATCGTGTTCGACGATGCGCCTTTCGAAGACGCCCTGTTCGGCTGCACGCTGGGCCTGTTCGTCAACCAGGGACAGGTATGCGCGGCCGGTTCGCGCATTCTGGTACAGCGCAGCCTGGCGCAACGCTTTGCCAAGGCACTGGCCGAGGCCGCCGCCGGCATCACCGTGGGCGATCCGTGCCAGCCGGGCGTGCGCATGGGGCCGGTGGCCAAGAAGGCGCAGTTCGAGCGCGTCAACCGCTACATCCAGCAAGGCCTGGACGAGGGGGCCACCCTGCTGGCCGGCGGCGTCTCGCGGCCGGACAAGGGCTGGTTCGTGCAGCCGACGATCTTTGCCGATGCCAACAACGGCATGAGCATCGCCCGTGAGGAAATCTTCGGGCCAGTCGGTACCATCATCAGCTTCGATACCGAGGAAGAAGCCATCGCCCTGGCCAACGATTCGCGCTACGGCCTGGCCGCCACGGTCTGGACCGGCAACCTGGCCCGCGCGCATCGGGTGGCCGCTGGCGTGAAGGTCGGTGCCATCGGCGTCAATTGCTGGAGCCCGCTGGATGCCAACCTGCCCTGGGGCGGCATCAAGGACAGCGGCATGGGCCGCGAAGGCGGACTGGCCGGCGCATTGGCCTATACCGAAGAGAAGACCATCACGGTGCTGCTGGCATCCTGAAGTCGGCGCGCCGGATCATCGGCGCACGGAGCAACAACGCGGTGCGGCGCAAGCTGTGCCGCGTTTTTTTGCGCCCGAATACAGGCGTGAATTGACGCGCGAATCCACGCCCGAATTGACGCATGAATTCACGCATGAATTCGCGCATCAAATCACGCCTCTTTGCTGTATCGGAAAACGTGGCCCAAAGAAAACGGGCCTCGCCATGCGAGACCCGTTGAGCAACGGTTCCTGCCCGGCCGGAGCGCGGCTACAGCTTGTGACTCCCCAGCGCAGCGAAACGCATCGGCTCACAGCGGCGCAGGCGGCTGGCAAGCATCACGCCGATGACGATGGCCAGCGGGATCATCGAGCACAGCGCCCAGGACATGGATTTGCTGGCCCCGGTCAAGACATCGAAATGCAGGATGGCCGTACAGAGAATGTAGAGCAAGGCGACCAGCGAGACGGCCGGCAGGATGCGCACCCGCCAGGCGCTGTCACAGGCCTCCGGACGCCGCCGGAAATAGCAGATCACGGCCGCCGAGGTCATGATCATCAGCAGCATCAGACACAGTGCCGCCAGGCTGGAAAACCAGGCGAACAGATGCAGGATGGGATGCGCCCCCGAGACCGCAAAGAGCGTCACCACCACGGCCGCAATGGCGCTCTGCAGAGCCGAACCCATGTGCGGGCTTTGATAGGTCTTGTGGGTGGTGCCCAGCAGGCGGTGCAGCAGGCCGTCCCGCCCGACGGCATAGAAATAGCGCGCGGCCGAACTGTGGAAGGCCAGCAGGCCGGCATAGATGCTGATGACGAAGAGGATGCGGATCACGGCCGTCAGTCCGCCCCCGGCATAGTGGTCCGACATGACGTAGATGAAGGCAGTCGGGTCCTGCATGTGTTCCAGCAGCTTGACCACCTTGTCGCTGCCGGCCCCGATGATGAGCGCCCACAGCGAGATGCCGTAGAAGGCGCCGATCAGCAGCACCGAGGTATAGGTGGCAATCGGTATCGCACGCTTGGGATTCTTGGCCTCTTCGCCATAGATGGTGGTGGCTTCGAAACCGATGAAGGCGGCAAAGGCGAACAGCAGGCCGATGGAGGGCGTACCGCTCATGACATTGGACGGTGCAAAGGAATCGAGGTTGACGCCATGATCGCCGCCGGCGCGCAGGATACAGAAGTCCAGCACCAGCACCGCCAGGTACTCGGCCACCACCACCACCGACAGCAGGCGCGCCGACAGGTCGATGTTGCGGTAACCGAGCACGGCCACGCTCAGCATGGCCAGGGCCGCATAGACCCACCACGCCAGTTGTACTCCGAAGATGTCGAAGATGGTGGCCGACATCACCCCGCCGAACATGCCATAAAGTCCGATCTGCAGGATGTTGTAGGCGAACATGGCCAGCACCCCGGCCACGCCGCCGGCCATGCCGCCCAGGCCGGCGCTGGAGAAGGCATAGAAGCCGCCGGCATTGGTGACGTGGCGCGCCATGGTGGTATAGCCGACCGAGAAGGCCAGCAGCAGCAACAGGATCAGCACCAGCAAGGCCGGTGTGCCGGGACCGTTGCCGAGCATGATGCCGATCGGAAATCCGCCGGCGATCACGCTCAAGGGACTGGCGGCGGAGACCACGAAGAAGATGATGAAACCTACGCCGAGGGCGTTTTTCCTCAGCGCATTTTCTTCCTTGTCATGCTTGCTGCAATCGAGCTGGCTCATCGGACCCTTACCTTTTCTGAAAACACCTGCGTCTCGTCATCGCCGTGGCAGCGGACAGGCTCATGTCCTTGCACACCGGCATCTTCCGCGCCCTGCGGGCAGCGTGAGGGGTGATGGCATTCTAGAGAGCTGCGGCTTTTTTCTTTAACCCAAATTGGCAGTCCGGCAGAGGCCGGACATGGCAGTGCCGCCACGTACTCCTGATGGATTGTAGGTGGCAGCCGTGCGAAAAAGTAAGGAAGGCAAGCCGGAAAGACGGCGGCACGGCCTGCACTGTGGCAAGCCGGCCGCACTGGCTGACGAAGCGCTGACGGCGCGCTCTCGAGGGAAGAGAATCAGGCCGCCACGCGGCGTTCGATGATCTCGTACGCACGCAGCATGCCGGCAATGCGCGCATGCTCGAAATCGAGATACAAAGGGCTGTCCTGCCGGTAACGCAGGATGCGCTTGCCGGCGTGGAAGATGCGCAGGCTCATCTCCCAGCCATGCGGCCCCTGAATCGCGATGACGCGGATATCGTAGTCGCGATACCGGGCGTGGTGGATCTGCTCGCGGTCGTTGAGGAGCCGGCGGCCATACAGCCGCAAATCACTGCGCGGACACATCATGCCTCCTGCAAGCCTTGCGCGCTGCGGCGACGTCCCGCCCCCAGCACCAGCACGAAGAACAAGGGCACGAACAGGACCGCCAGCACCGTGGCACTGACCATGCCGCCGAACACGCCCGTGCCGATGGCGCGCTGGGTCTCGGCACTCGCGCCCGAGGCCAGCATCAGCGGCACCACGCCCAGCGCAAAGGCCAGCGAAGTCATGAGGATGGGCCGCAGGCGCAGCACCGCCGCCTTGATCGCCGCCTCCACCAGGCCCGCACCCTCGGCGCGCAACTGGCGCGCGAACTCGACGATGAGGATGGCATTCTTGGCCGAGAGCCCGATGACGGTAATCATGCCGACCTTGAAGAACACGTCATTGGGCATGTCGCGCAGGATCACCGCTGCGACCGCACCGATCAAGCCCAGCGGCACCACCAGCATGACCGACAGCGGAATGCGCCAGCTCTCGTACAAGGCCGCCAGCACCAGGAACACCACCAGCATCGACAAGGCCATCAGCATCGGTGCCTGGGCCGCCGACAGGCGTTCCTGCAGGGACTGGCCGGTCCATGCCACGGCAAACCCGGGCGGCAGTTGCTGCGCCAGCTTTTCCATCTCCGCCATGGCATCGCCACTGGCCACGCCCGGCGCAGCACTGCCGGAGATGCGCACCGCCGGGAAGCCCTGGTAGCGCTGCAATTGGGTCGGCACGACCTGCCATTGGGCTTGTACCATTTCCGAGAGCGGCACCATCCCGCCGTTCTGGTTGCGCACATACAGCTTCATCAGGTCCTCGATCTGCATGCGCGATTGCGCCTGGGCCTGAATGATGACCTGCTGCATGCGGCCCGCATTGGGGAAATCATTTACATAGAAGGAACCCATGGCCGCCGAGAGCGTATCGCTGATGCTGGCAAAGGAAACGCCCAGCGCGGCCGCCTTGTGGCGATCCACATTGAGCTGCAGGCTCGCACCCGGTGGCAGGCCATCCGCATACACGCCCGCCAGCTTGGGGCTCTGTGCCGCCATTGCCAGCAGTTGCGCTTCGGCCGCCTTGAGCGCGGCGTGGCCCTGGTTGGCACGGTCCTGCAGGCGCATGGCAAAGCCGGAGGAATTGCCCAGCTCCTCGATGGCCGGCGGCAGCAGGCTCATGACCATGCCATCCACTCCGTTCTCCATGGCCGCCTGCGCATGCTGAGCCTCGATGGCGGCGGTGGAACCCTTGCGCTCCTTCCAGTCCTTCAGTTCGGTGAAGGCCATCGCCGCATTGGGGCCGGAACCGGAGAAACCGAATCCCAGCACCGACAGATTGGCACCGATATCCTCGCGCGTTTTCAGATAGCGTTCGAACTGGTCCACGGCGCGCGCCGTGCGCTCGGTGGTGGCATCGGCGGGCAGCTGGAAGCTGGTCATGAAATAACCCTGGTCTTCTTCCGGCAGGAAGGCCGAAGGCAGCGCCCGCAAACCCAGCACCAGCAACAGCGACAGCGCGCCATAGAGCAGCATCATGCGCAGCCCGCGCGCGATCAAGCGGCCCAGCAGCGATTCATAGCGGCGCGTAAGGCGTGCGAAGGCACGGTTGAAGGCACCGAAGAAACCACGCTTCTCGTGATGGCCGGGGGCCACCGGTTTGAGCAAGGTGGCGCACAGGGCCGGCGTCAGGCTCAGCGCCAGGAAGGCCGAGAACAGGATCGATACCGCCATGGCCAGCGAGAACTGGCGATAGATCACGCCCACCGATCCCCCGGCCAGCGCCATGGGAATGAAGACGGCGGTCAGCACCAGGGTGATGCCGATGATGGCACCGGTGATCTCCCCCATCGCCTTGATGGTGGCCTCGCGCGGACCCAGGCCTTCCTCGGCCATGATGCGCTCGACGTTTTCCACCACCACGATGGCGTCATCGACGATGATGCCGATGGCCAGCACCATGCCGAACATGGTCAGCACGTTGACCGAGTAGCCGGCCACCAGCATCACCGCCAGCGTGCCCAGCAGCGCGATGGGCGCGACGATGGCCGGGATGACGGTATAGCGCACGTTTTGCAGGAACAAATACATCACCAGGAACACCAGCACCATGGCCTCGATCAGGGTCTGCACCACTTTCTGGATGGAGATCTTGACGAAGGGCGCGGTGTTGTAGGGCAGCGAGAACTGCATGCCCTGCGGCAGGCTGGGGCGCAGTTCTTCCATGCGCGCCTGGATCGCTGCAGCCGTGCGGACGGCGTTGGCACCGGGTGAGAGCTGTACGGCGGCCACGCCTGCCGGCTTGCCGTCTTCACGGTTGGCGAAGGCATAGGATTGCGCGCCCAGTTCGACCCGGGCCACGTCGCCCAGCAGCACCCGCGAACCATCGGCCTTGGCCTTGAGCACGATGGAAGCGAACTGGTCCGGTGACTGCAACTGTCCTTGTACTGTCAGGGGAACGGCGATCTGCTGGCCCGGTACAGTTGGCGTATCGCCCAGACGTCCGGGAGCAATCTGTGCGTTCTGCTGGCTGATCGCTGTACTGATATCTGTTACGGACAGTCCGAAGGCATTGAGCTTGAAGGGATCGATCCAGATCCGCATCGCCTGCTCGGCACCGAACAGTTGCACGCGGCCTACGCCGTCGACGCGGCGCAGTTCTTCGACGATGTTGCGAGCCAGGTAATCGTTGAGGCGGATTTCATCATGGCGGCCGTCCACCGAGGTCAGGCTGACCATGAGCAGGAAGCCCGAGGCCGCCGACTCCACGGTCACGCCATTCTGGCGCACCGTTTGCGGCAGGCGCGCTTCGATGGCCTTGAGCTTGTTCTGCACATCGACCTGGGCCAGCTCCGGATCAGTGCCGGGCTTGAAGGTCACGGTGATCTGGGCGCTGCCGGAGGTATCGGCCGAGGATTCGAAATAGAGCAGGTTCTTCACGCCCGACAGTTCGCGCTCGATCAGGCTGATGACGCCATCGTTCATGGTCTGCGGCGTGGCCCCCGGATAGGTGGCGTTGATCGTCACGCTGGGCGGGGCCACCGAGGGATAGCGGGCAATGGGCAACTGGCTCATGGCGATCACGCCGAAGAGCACGATGAACAGCGCGACCACCCAGGCAAAGATGGGGCGGTCGATAAAGAAGCGAGGCATGCAGGAACTCCATCGGGGGAAACACGCGAAGGACTGCGCCTGCCGGTCAACCCACGGCATTTTTGCCGCACGGGCTGCCCGACAGTACAATCGCGAGCGAAGGCGGAGTCTGGGGCATGCGCGTGAGGTTTGCGCGATACAACGATGGAGTTTTGATGGAGAACGCAAGAATGGCGGCAACCCAAGTGAAAGCCGGCGAGGCCGCACCGGCCACGGGTGCGCTGATCCTCATCGCCGAGGATGCACCCGAGATCGCCGAGATCCTGGCCGCCTACCTGGCCCGCAGCGGCATGCGCAGCGTGCATGCGGCCGATGGCGCGCGGGCACTGGAGCTGCATCTCTCGCTCAAGCCGGACCTGGTGCTGCTCGATATTCAGATGCCGCAGGTCAATGGCTGGCAGGTGCTGGCGCAGATCCGCCAGCGCGACAACACGCCGGTCATCCTGCTCACCGCGCTGGACCAGGACGTGGACAAGCTCACGGGCCTGCGCATCGGTGCTGATGACTACGTGGTCAAGCCTTTCAACCCGGCCGAAGTGGTGGCGCGCGTGGAAGCGGTACTGCGCCGCAGCCTGCCGCGCGAGGAGCGCGAAGACCGCCGCATCCTGCGCGCCCCGCCCTTCGTGATCGATTTCGAACAGCATGAGGTGGTGGCCGAAATCGAGGGCGTGAGCCACACGCTGATGCTGACACTGACCGAATTCAAGCTGCTGGCACAACTGGCACGCGCCCCGCGCCGCGTATTCAGCCGTGCCGAACTGCTGGCCACCTGCCTGCCCGAGGGCGACACCCTGGAACGCACCGTGGACAGCCACGTCAGCAAGCTGCGCAAGAAGCTGGAAGACCTCGGACTGGCCGGTATCCCGGTGAGCATCCGCGGGGTCGGCTACCGCTTCCAGCAGGGCGGCTGATTGCACGCACCCGATACGCATCCATGAAACCCGGCATCGATCTCCTGACCCTCTGGCGCGGCAAGGGACTGGCGCGCCAGATCATCAGTTCCGTCGCCATCCTGGCACTGACCATCATGCTGATGGTGCTGCTGGGGTCTTACGCGTTTTATTCGACGCTGTTCATCTTCCTGCCCACGGCGCTATCTGCACCAGACAGCTGGCTGCCCTCGCCCGCTGAATGGGGCTGGATCTTCGTGACCACGCTCATCGGCGTGGCCATTGCGGTGTGGGTGGCCATCCGGTTATCGCGCCGCATCCTCACGCCTTTGAATTCGGTGGCCACCAGTTTGCGCCGCGTGGCGCAGGGTGACCTGGCCGCGCGCGCCGCCGCAGACCGGCAGCCGCTGGACGAAGCCTCGCAACTGATCAGCGATTTCAACGCCATGGCCGAACGGCTGGAGCGGGTGCAGCAGGAACGCATCTTCTGGAACGCCGCGATTGCGCACGAGCTGCGCACGCCGGTGACGATCCTGCGCGGGCGTCTGCAGGGCCTGGCCGATGGCGTGTTCCAGCCCGATCCGGCGCTCTTTTCCAGCCTGCTGGTGCAGGTGGAAGGACTGGGCCGGCTGATCGAGGACTTGCGCATCGTGGGGCTGGCCGAGAGCGGCCACTTGCGCATCCAGCTGCAGCAGGCCGATCTGCGGCAGGAGATCATGACGGTGCTGAAAGCCTGTGAATCGGCGCTGCACGACAAGGGTTTCACGCTCACCCTGGCGCTGGGCGCGGAGCGCCCGGCATGCGACCCGGTACGCATCCGCCAGGCACTGCTGGCGCTGCTGGAGAATGCCCTGCAACACGCCACGCCGGGCCCCTTGCGCATCAGTACCCTGGTCGTCGATGGCCAGCATTGCCTGCGCGTGGAGGACAGCGGTCCTGGCCTGTCCGCCAGCGACGCGCAGCGCATCTTCGATGCCTTCCAGCGTGGGCCCCGTACCGGCGACACGGCCGCCAAGGGTAGCGGGCTGGGACTGGCCGTAGTGCGGGCCATTGCCAGCGCGCATGGCGGCACGGTGGATTGCCAACCCTCGACCCTGGGCGGTGCCTGCTTCGAGTTGCGCTGGCCGAAATGAAACCGGAGGCCACCACGTCTCCCTGAAAATCGCCCGCCTCTTCACTCCGCTAGCGGCCTGGCCCCCGCCTGGGCCGCATGGACGGCAGCCTGCTGAAGTTCTTTTCATATCGCCCTCCAGCCCCCGCCAGTGGGCGTTCGTGTTCGCCTGCGCTAGGTCTTGAAGGCCCCGACCAGTCCGCTGAGCTTGTGGGCCTGCTCCTGCATCGACTCGGCGGCGGCCGAGGCCTGCTCCACCAGGGCGGCATTCTGCTGGGTCACGTTATCCATCTGGCTGATCGCCTGCTGGATCTGCTCCACGCCGGCGGACTGCTCTTGGCTGGCCGTACTGATGCCGGCAATGATTTCGGTTACGCGTTGTACGCTGGCGACCACTTCATCCATGGTGGAGCCGGCCTGGTTGACCAGCGTGCTGCCGGCATCGACCTTGGAGACCGAGTTGTCGATGAGTTCCTTGATCTCCTTGGCGGCGGCCGCCGAACGTTGCGCCAGGTTGCGCACCTCGCTGGCGACCACCGCAAAACCGCGGCCCTGCTCGCCGGCCCGGGCCGCTTCCACGGCGGCGTTGAGTGCCAGGATATTGGTCTGGAACGCGATGCCGTCAATCACGCCGATGATGTCGACGATCTTCTTCGACGAGGCATTGATGGCCCCCATCGTCTCCACCACCTGCGAGACCACGGCTCCGCCGCGCTGCGCCACCGCCGACGCCGTACTGGCCAGTTCGCTGGCCAGTACGGCGTTGCTGGCATTCTGCTTGACGGTGGAGGTGATCTCTTCCATCGAGGACGCGGTTTCTTCCAGCGAACTGGCTTGCTGCTCGGTGCGGGTGGACAAATCCAGCGTACCGGCCGCGATCTCGGTGGCGGAATTGTCGATGCGATGGGCACCGTCGCGCACATCGGTAACGATGATTTGCAGGCCGGTCTGCATGGTCCGCAGCGCTTCCAGCAATTCACCGGTTTCGCCCCTGACGTGGTGGCTGATCTCGGCCGTCAGGTCGCCCTGCGCCACCCGGCGTGCCACACTGGCGGCATGCGCGAGCGGATCTCGGATAGCCTTGTAGACCAGCATGAGCGTACAGGCCAGCACCACCACCGCCACCCCCATCAGGGCGTAGAAGATCCGCGCCATGGTGGCCGAATGCGCCCTGGCCGCTTCCACCTGGGCCAGGGTGCGGGCGTCCAGCATGGCGAAGAACTGGTCTACCGGGCGCATGATCCTGGCCTTGTTCACGTGGTAGGCATGGTCGTGCATGAGTTCGCGTGCACGGACCAGGTCGGGTTCGCCGCGCCGGGTGAAGTTGCCTTGCGCATCTTCGTAGAGGCCCTTGACCATGTTCATGGCCACCGTTTCAGTCTTGACCAGGGCATCCGAATTGGCCTTGGCTTCGCTGAGCTTGGCCAGTTCGGCGTCGGTGAAGCCAGCCTCGCGCATCAGCGCGATCAGGGCGACGCTGCGCGAACTGTCGGGACGCGGTGGCTTGCCATCGGCGGCGACGAAATCCCAGTAGATGCGGCCATAGTTTTCCGGGCGGGGCTTCTTGCCATCGCGGATGTCGAGGATCGCCTGGTACTGTTTTTCATAGGCGGGGTCAGCCGTGATGACGTAGGTGCGTGCCAGGCGGGTCAGGTCGTCCGAACTCTGGCGCAATTCGGTGGCCAGCTGGAACGAGGCGTAGCGGCTCTCGTTGGCGGCATTGAGCGTGGCGTCGCTGCGTTCCAGCGCCAGCGCTACCAGCGCGATGGCCAGCATGAGCGCACTGATGACGCCGGTAAGCAGGATGAAGATCTGGCGGATGGTAAAACGGCCTATGAATGAGACGTTCATGAAAACCCCGTTGGAAAGAGTGGATGCAATCGGAACGGTCCAGCCGCCTGCGCTCCGAATTGAGCTACTTCAAATCACTTGACCCATTCAAAAATCATTAAATATGATATTTTATGGAACCAAATTGCGAAATTTAGTTTATTGAGGGAATTCAATATTTCAATGTAATTTGATGAAGAGCTTGGTTTTTTTTCCGGGATCAAATGAGGCGGTGCGATGCGATCCTTGCACGTGGCGCATGGCCCGATGGCGCCAGGGTGTGTATATTGGACCGCGTACCTGTGCAGAAATAACAACCATCACAGATCAAGATCCCGTGCAGGTTCCGCCGGGAATGGGGGAGTGAGATGCGCAAAGTCACCATCATGAGGGCGGTCTGGATCGCCCTGCTTGTCTGTCTGCAGCCGTGGACGATGCGGCCGGCCGAGGCCGAGGAAGTCCGCCAGGTGACGCTGGGCCTGAGTGCCTGGATCACGCAGCCGATCGTGCAGAGTGCCTGGCACGGTGCGGAGCTGGCGGTGGAGGATGCCAACGCCATGGCCGCCAGGAAGAAATCTTCATGGCGTTTTCGCCTGCTGGCCCAGGATGACCAGGGGTCGGCCAATTTCGGCGTGAATGTCGCCCGTTATTTCATCAAGGAAAAAGTCGCGGGGGTCGTCGGGCCCTGGAGCAGCGACGCGGCCATGGCGACGGCCGAACTGTACGAGGCGGCCCGCATCCCGCAGATCGGCTTTACGGCCGGCACCAGCCAGTGGACCAGCCAGGGCAATCGCATGCCGTTCCGGGTCGTGGGCGGAACCGCCGAGGTCGGCCTGACGATGGCCGAGGTGATCACCACCGACCTGAAGGGCAAGCGGGTCTTTGTCGTCCACAATGACTCGGCCTACAGCAATGCCCTCACCGATGAACTGACCGCGCGCCTGGTCAACCGGCCGGGACTGACCGCCACCCGCTATCTGGTCGGCCGGCGCACGACTGACTTCAATGCCACCATCAAGGCGGCCAATCAGTATCAGGCGGATGTGATCGTGTTTCTCGCGCTGTTTCCGCAGGCGGCAGCGTTCATGGAGGAAGTCCGGCGCTCCGGAACGGAGGCCAAGGTGTTGCTGGTGGGCGGGGCCAGCAGCCTGTCCTTCGGCGAGGCGGCGCTGCCGCAGGCCTACGTGCTGGAATATGAACTGGCACGTGAGCAGTGTCCGCGCTGGAAGGCGTTCACCCAGGCCTATATGCGGCGCTACAACGTCGCCCCCAGTCCTTATTCCTACTATGCCTATGACGCGGCCAGCGTGTTGATCGCCGCCATCCTGCAAAGCGACTCGACCGATGGCGAAAAGATCGCGGCCAGCTTGCGCCAGCTACGCCATGCGGGACTGAGCGGACCGATCAGTTTTGCGGCCGGCGGTGCCAATGCGGCACCGCGCTTCCGGCTTTACCAATATCGGAACAGGGGGCAATGGCAGCAGGTGGGCGTGTTTCCGCGCGGGGCGGGGATCAACGAGAAATGCCAGTAAGCGGAACCTGCAAAGCAAAAGGCCCGTTCCCGTGGGGAACGAGCCTTTGGACTGCCTGGCGTAATGAAACGAGGTCCGATCAGAAGGGGATATCGTCGTCCATGTCCGAGAAGTTCGGCGCCGGGCGCTGGGCCGGCTGCTGGCGCGGGGCACCGCCGCCACCTGCTGCGCCACCGCCGGCGCTCTGGCGCGGAGCACCGCCGCCGTAGCTGCCGCCACCGCCGCCGCCACCGTAGCCGCCTTCGTCCATGCCACCGCCACCGCCGCCCGCACCCTGGCGGCCGCCCAGCATCTGCATGGTGTCAGCGATGATTTCGGTGGTGTAGCGTTCGACGCCTTCCTTGTCCTGCCACTTGCGGGTCTGCAGGCGGCCTTCGACGTAGATCTGCGAGCCCTTCTTCAGGTACTGGCCGGCGATTTCAGCGAGCTTGCGGTAGAAGGTGATGCGGTGCCATTCGGTGAGCTCCTTCTTTTCGCCGGTGTTCTTGTCCTTCCAGCTTTCGGTCGTGGCGACGGCGATGTTGGTGACGGCTTCGCCGTTGGGCATGTAGCGGGTTTCCGGATCGCGCCCGAGATTGCCGACGATGATGACTTTGTTGACCGATGCCATTGTTTCTCCTGAATACGTTTAGGCTGTTGCACCCGCCGCCTGCGCAGCGCGGCGCGGCAGGTTTTTCATGTTAGCCGCGATTATAAGCCAGGTCAGCGTGAGGACGGCTGACAAGAGAAACACGGCGGAATTCCCCACATTTTGTTTGAGCCAGCCCCCCAAGGCGCCGCCGCAAGACAGCCCCAGCGCCTGCAAGGTGTTGTAGACGCCCAGCGCCGCGCCCTTGGCGGCCGGCGGCGCGATGCGCGACACCAGCGACGGCTGGGCCGCCTCCAGGATGTTGAAGGCGACGAAGAACAGGAACAGCAGCGCCACCAGCATCCACACCTGCGCCAGCGGATGCGACAGCACCGCCCAGAAACCCAGCTGCACCAGCAGCATCAGCCCGATGGCGCCGAGGAAGACCGGCTTCATGCGACCATATTTCTCGGCCACGAAGATCGGCGGCAGCATCAGCACGAAGGACGCCAGTACCACCGGCAGGTAGATCTTCCAGTGCTCGCCCAGCGGGATGCCGGCCAGTTGCACCAGCGCCGCCGGCACCACCATGAACATGGCGACCTGGGTCAGGTGCAGGGTGAACACGCCAAAGTTGAGTCGCAGCAACTCCGCATGGCGCAACACCTCGGACAGCGAGACGCGACGTGCCGCCACCATCGGTGCGGCCGGGACCACCCACACCACCACCGCGATGGCGATCAGCGACAGGATGCCCGTCAGGCCGAAGATGCCGCCCATGCCGATGGACTTGTAGAGCAGCGGCGAGGCCACCATCGACACCGCAAAGGTCACCCCGATGGAGGCACCGACCATGGCCATGGCCTTGGTGCGGTGTTCTTCCCGGGTGGAATCGGCGATGAAGGCCGTGATGGCCGCCGAAATCGCGCCCGAGCCCTGCAGCGCGCGTCCGATCAGCAGCCACAGCACGCTGTGGGCAGCGGCCGCCACGAAGGAACCCAGCGCAAACAGTAGCAGCCCGATGACGATGATGCGCTTGCGCCCGTAGCGGTCGGAAGCGATGCCGTAAGGAATCTGGCCGAACGCCTGCGCCAGGCCGTAGATGCCCAGGGCGATGCCGACCAGGGTGTCGCTGTCACCGCCGGGCAGGCTGTGGGCGTGCACTGCGAACACCGGCAGCACCAGGAACAGGCCCAGCATGCGCAGGGAAAAAATGGAGGCAAGGGAAACGCTGGCGCGCACCTCGGCGCGCGACATGCCGGATTTTTCAGGCTGTGCGGTGGAACGGGAG
The DNA here is from genome assembly GCF_031455335.1 of Herbaspirillum sp. 1173. Classification (NCBI taxonomy): domain Bacteria; kingdom Pseudomonadati; phylum Pseudomonadota; class Betaproteobacteria; order Burkholderiales; family Oxalobacteraceae; genus Herbaspirillum; species Herbaspirillum sp. 1173. The sequence goes on from NZ_JAVDSP010000010.1 coordinate 95,293, forward strand.
TGGTGGGACATACGGTTCGTGACTGGCGTTGGCGACTGCCCGGCCCTGCAAGTAAAACCCGGCCGGGGCAAAAGCCGTATGGTAACAGGATAGTCCGGCTGACCGGCAGCACCGCCCAGCCCCTGCACTCCCGGCCCGCAGGATTGAGGCACTTCCATGTGCTGCGTCAACTTCCGCGGCCCCGCCGGATGGTGACAGCGGGACGGGAGTGTCGCGAATCTTCACAACTTTCCTGACAAACCTGTCATGTTAGGTACACCTTATGCCAAAATAGCGCATTGCTCATTTTTTCTGCAGTGCTCATAACAGCCGCCCCTTCCTGAACGGAAGATTTCAGCCCGGCCATAAACTTCGCCAAGAAAAAGAAGGCAATCACGCGTAATGGGGGGGAGAACCCGGACGCAGAGGATGGCGAACAGGTCAAGCGGTGTCCCGCATGCGGCGGCACGCTGGTGTCGTGCGCATCCTCGATGTCCTCCGGTTTTCAGTTTTTTTCCGTTTTTTGTTTGTTGCGCTGGCGGCGCAGGCCGCTCGCATCCGTATATTCAGCATGTTCCTATTTGATTCGCTCAACGAAGGCAAGACGAGCACTTCCCGCTCTGCGCAACCGGTCTCTGCTGCCGGCGGGCAAGCCCTGCCCGCCCGTCTGGCCTGGCTGCTGCTGATCCTGGCCGGTGCCGCCTGGCTGCTGCCGGGCGTGTTCGGCCATGGTCCCTGGAAACAGGATGAGACCTATACCTTCGGCATGATCCATCACATGCTGGTCTCCGGCGAGTACCTGGTTCCCACCAATGCCGGCCAGCCCTTCATGGAAAAGCCGCCGCTGTACTACTGGACCGCCGCGTTGCTGGCCAAGCTGGCCTATCCGCTGCTGCCGTATCACGAGGGCGCGCGCCTGGCCAGCGTGCTCTACAACCTGGTCACGCTGGTGTTCGTGGCCAGGATTGCCAAGATGATGTGGGGCCAGCGCAGCCTGATGAGCCTGCCGGTACTGGCTACCCTGGCCCTGTTCGCCGGTACGCCGGGCATGGTCAAGCACGCCCACGACATGTTCACCGACGTGGCCCTGGTCACCGGCGGCGTCATGGCCACCTACGGCCTGCTGGCCATCGCCCTCAACGAGGAGCGCCGCACGCCCGCGTGGAGCGCGGCCTTCTGGTTCGGCCTGGGGGTGGGCATCACCGAGATGACCAAGGGCCTGTTCGTGCCGCTCACCTTCGCCGCCACGGCGATGGCCGTCGGCGTGATGGTGCCGGCCTGCCGCTCGCGCTCGTACTGGAAGATGGTCGGCACCGCCGTGCTGGTCTCGCTGCCCTTCTTCGTGATCTGGCCGGCACTGCTGGCCCAGCACTCCATGCCCTTGTTCATGGAATGGTTCTGGGACAACAACGTCGGCCGCTTCTTCGGCTTCTCGGTCAAAAAACTGGGCTCGGACAACGACCACACCGTGATCCTGCGCGCCCTGGGCGGCTTTGCCCTGCCCGGCTCGGTACTGGCGCTGGTGGCGCTGGGCAGCGGCGACTGGCGTCAGGTCGGCACCAGCAAGGTGGCGCTGCCGCTGGCCTTTGGTGCCATCAGCCTGGCCGTGCTGCAGAGCTCCGCCACTGCCCGCCAGCTCTATCTGCTGCCGGTACTGCTGCCGCTGGTGATGCTGGGCGCGCGCGCCCTGCCGCGCCTGCCGGCGCTGGCCAACCTGGCGTGGGACTGGTTCTCGCGCCTGGCCTTCGGGGCGCTGGCCGTGGGGATCTGGGCGACCTACATCGTCTCCACCTGGCCGGCCGACCAGCACCAGCCCATCGCGTTCATGGGCAAGTGGCTGCCGCTGAGCTTCGTGACGCCGATCCAGCCGCTGGCCGTGCTGGCCGCGGGCGCCATGAGCATCCTGTGGATCGCCTCGCTGGGCCTGCTGAGCCGTGCCGGCCAGTGGCGTGGCGCGTTCTCGTGGTTTGGCGGGATCACCCTGATGTGGGGCCTGGCTTTCACATTGCTGCTGCCCTGGGCCGATTACGGCAAGAGTTATGAATATGTCTACGCCGATCTCCAGGCCAAGATCGGTCCGGCCTGGCAAGAGGGCGATTGCATGGCCAGCCAGGCACTGGGCGAATCGGAGGCGCCGATGCTGTACTACTACACCGGCATCCTGCACCAGCCCATCGACGGCGGCCGCCACACCGCATGCCGCTGGCTGATCCAGGAGATGCCCGACGCCGGCAAGCGTCCGCATGGTCACTGGACCCTGTTCTGGGAAGGCCGCCGCGACGGCGATGAAGGACAGTTGTTCAAGATCTACGAACGCGCCCACTGAGGGCAAGCGATTGCATGACAAGAAACTGCCGGCCACGCGCCGGCTTTTTCTTGTCTGCTTCATCATTCATCAGCAATCCCTGCACCGGATCCGCCACGCAGACGATTTCCTGCGGCATTTGCGCTGCAAGGCCATGGCTTTTTCCACGGCCGCGCTTTCAATTCGACGATGCGTGCCCACATGGGTCATCTGCCGCTGCAGCCCCGCCTGCCGGCCATTCGCAGTCCTGTTATAGTTACATGTTGTCCCCATCGCTGCTCCGCACAATGCGTGATCGCTCATCGGCTGATCGCACGCGGGGGCAGGCAACCCCTAGCTGAAGGCATCCATGGAAGAAATTCGCATTCGCGGCGCACGTACGCACAATCTCAAGAATATCAACCTAGACCTCCCCCGCAACAAGCTCATCGTCATTACTGGCCTGTCCGGTTCGGGCAAGTCGTCGCTGGCCTTCGATACCTTGTATGCCGAGGGCCAGCGCCGCTACGTGGAGTCGCTGTCAGCCTACGCGCGCCAGTTCCTGCAGCTGATGGAAAAGCCCGATGTCGACATGATCGAAGGCCTGTCCCCGGCCATCTCGATCGAACAGAAGGCGACGTCGCACAACCCGCGCTCCACCGTCGGTACCGTCACCGAGATCCACGACTACCTGCGCCTGCTGTACGCCCGCGTCGGCACGCCCTATTGCCCGGACCACCCCGAACATCCGCTGGAGGCGCAATCGGTCTCGCAGATGGTCGACGCCGTCCTGGCGCTGCCGGAAGACACCAAGCTGATGATCATGGCCCCCGTGGTGGCCAACCGCAAGGGCGAGCACGCCGACCTGTTCGAGGAGATGCAGGCCCAGGGCTTCGTGCGCTTCCGCATCCAGAGCGGCACCGGGTCGGCCAAGGTCTACGAGGTCGATGACCTGCCCAAGCTGAAGAAGACCGAGAAGCACACCATCGACGTCGTCATCGACCGCGTCAAGGTCAAGGCGGAGATCAAGCAGCGCCTGGCCGAAAGCTTCGAGACCGCGCTGCGCCTGGCCGATGGCCGCGCCATTGCGCTGGAAATGGACAGCGGCAAGGAACACCTGTATTCCAACAAGTTCGCCTGCCCCATCTGCGGCTATTCGCTGCAGGAGCTGGAGCCGCGCCTGTTCTCCTTCAACAACCCGATGGGTGCCTGCCCGGAATGCGATGGCCTGGGCCACATCGAGTTCTTCGATCCCAAGCGCATCGTGGCTTTCCCCAATTTGTCGCTGGCCTCGGGCGCGATCAAGGGCTGGGATCGCCGCAACCAGTTCTACTTCCAGATGTTGACCAGCATCGCTGCCTACTACGGCTTCGACCTCGATGTGCCTTTCGAGCAGCTCGATGACAAGGCCCAGCAGGCAGTGCTGTACGGTTCGGGCCGCCAGACCATTCCGTTCGCCTACGTCAACGAGCGTGGCCGCACGGTGGTCAAGGAGCATACCTTCGAAGGCGTGGTCAACAACCTGCAGCGCCGCTATCGCGAAACCGATTCGATGGCGGTCAAGGAAGAACTGGCCAAGTTCATCAACGAGAAGCAATGCCCGTCCTGCCACGGTGCCCGCCTGCGGGTGGAAGCGCGCTATGTGAAGGTCGGTGCAGGCAAGCAGCAGCGTGCCATCTACGAAGTCGCTGCCACGCCGCTGCGCGAGACCCTGTCCTTCTTCGAGACCCTGAAACTGACCGGTGCCAAGAAGGAAATCGCCGACCGCATCATCAAGGAAATCGTCTCGCGCCTGACCTTCCTCAACAACGTCGGCCTGGACTATCTCTCGCTGGAACGCAGCGCCGATACGCTCTCCGGCGGCGAAGCCCAGCGCATCCGCCTGGCTTCGCAGATCGGCTCGGGACTGACCGGCGTGATGTACGTGCTGGATGAACCTTCCATCGGCCTGCACCAGCGCGACAACGACCGCCTGATCGATACCCTCAAGCATTTGCGCGACATCGGCAACACCGTGCTGGTGGTGGAGCACGATGAAGACGCCATCCGCACTGCCGACTACGTGGTCGACATGGGCATCGGCGCGGGCGTGCATGGCGGTGACGTGATCGCCCATGGTTCGCTGCCGGACATCCTCAAGAACAAGAAGTCGCTGACCGCCAAGTACCTGAACGGCTCGCTGGAAATCGCCGTGCCCAAGAAGCGCACGCCCTGCGATGAATCGCGCATGCTGACCATCACGGGTGCCACCGGCAACAACCTCAAGAATGTGGACCTGGAACTGCCGGTGGGCCTGCTGACCTGCGTGACCGGGGTCTCCGGTTCGGGCAAGTCGACCCTGGTCAACGACACGCTGTACCTGTCGGCGGCACGCCACCTGTACGGTTCGCAAACCGAACCGGCCGAGCACGAAGCCATCGGCGGACTGGAACACTTCGACAAGGTGATCGCGGTGGACCAGGCGCCAATCGGCCGCACGCCGCGCTCCAACCCGGCCACCTACACGGGCCTGTTCACGCCGATCCGCGATCTGTTCGCCACCGTGCCCATGGCCAAGGAACGCGGCTACAGCGCCGGACGTTTCTCATTCAACGTCAAGGGCGGCCGCTGCGAAGCCTGCCAGGGCGATGGCGTCATCAAGGTGGAAATGCACTTCCTGCCGGACGTGTATGTGCCCTGCGATGTCTGCCACGGCAAGCGCTACAACCGCGAAACGCTGGAAGTGCAGTACAAGGGCAAGAACATCACCGAGATCCTGGACATGACGGTGGAAGACGCGCACGAATTCTTCAAGCCCGTGCCGCTGATCGCGCGCAAGCTGCAGACGCTGCTCGATGTGGGCCTGGGCTATATCAAGCTGGGCCAGAGCGCCACGACCCTCTCGGGCGGCGAGGCGCAGCGCGTGAAGCTGTCGCTGGAACTGTCCAAGCGCGATACCGGCCGCACGCTCTACATCCTGGATGAGCCGACCACCGGCCTGCACTTCCACGATATCGACCTGCTGCTCAAGGTGATCCATCGCCTGCGCGACCAGGGCAATACGGTGACCATCATCGAACACAACCTGGACGTCATCAAGACCGCCGACTGGATCATCGATCTCGGTCCCGAAGGCGGTGCCGGCGGTGGCCGCATCGTGGCGGCCGGTACGCCGGAGGACGTGGCGAAGAATCCGGCCAGCGTCACCGGCAAGTACCTGGGTCCGCTGCTGAAGAAGAAGTCGAAGCAAGAAAAATAAGTCCGGACTTGCGCGCGCGCAAACGATACAGAATTGCTGCCCATCTGTATCTTGCGCTGCGCCGGCCATGGCATACAGTCATGCACCTGGCCGCCATCCGGCGCACAATGAAGGCTCGCCCGTCCGCCATGGACGGGCTGCCGTGCAACCCCGAAAGTCCATCATGTCGAACCCGCTGTCACCCGCCCAGGTCGCCTTCTTCCGCGAACAGGGCTATCTCCTGCTCAAGGGCATGGTCCCTGACGCCCTGCGCGAACGCCTGCTCGCCGTCACCCAAGATCACCTGCAACGTGCGGTCGCACCGCTGGAATACGAAGCCGAAGTCGGCTACGAAGGCGCTCCCGCCTCGCTGGAGGCCGAAGGAGGCCGCACCGCGCGGCGTCTGCGGGCAGCCTGGCAGCGCGATCCGGTGTATCGCGAATGGGCCGCCGATCAACAACTGGTGGCCATGCTGCACCAGTTGTTCGAGGAACCGGTCTGCCTCACGCTGGCGCATCACAACTGCATCATGACCAAGCACCCTGCCTTCGGCACCGCCACCGGCTGGCACCGCGACATCCGCTACTGGTCCTTCCCGCGCAATGAACTGATTTCGGTATGGCTGGCGCTGGGTGCGGAAACGCCGGAGAACGGTGCGCTCAAATTCATCCCCGGCTCGCACAAGCTCAAGCTGCAGCCGGAACAGATGGATGAACTGGATTTCCTGCGCCCCGACGTGGCCGCCAACCAGGCCCTGTTTGCGCAGGGCATTGCGCTGTCACTGGCGCCGGGCGACGTGGTGCTGTTCCACAGCGGCCTGTTCCATGCCGCCGGCCGCAACGACAGTGAACAGGTCAAGTGTTCGGCCGTGTTCGCCTATCACGGCAAAAGCAATCCGCCCCTGCCCGGTACCCGTTCGGCTGCGTCCGAGGATGTGGCCCTGGACACTTGAACGACTGTACTGGCTGGGGGCGGATCACTGTACCGGCAAGGTCGAAGTGACCGTACCGGTACGGAAAGACGCAGTGACTTGCGGTGTCAGTGAAGCAGCAAGCCACCCTTGCCCGGCAAGGCCGCCGATGCCGGTACGGCCACCGTAACAGTTGCGCGCGCGGCCACCGCCTGGGCTGCCGGTACGCCGGCGACGGCGGTACCGCCGAGCCGGAACACGCTGACCGCTTCCGACAGGCGTGCCGCCTGTTCTTGCATGGACTGTGCGGCGGCTGCGGCCTGTTCCACCAACGCGGCGTTCTGCTGCGTGGTTTCATCCATCTGCGTGATGGCGTTGTTGACTTCCTCGATGCCCTGGCTCTGCTCCTGCCCGGCTGCACTGATGTCGGTCACCACTTCGCTCACGCGCTGCACGCTCCTGACCACTTCGTCGATGGTCTGTCCGGCTTGTGCGACCAGGGCACTGCCGGTCCCCACCCGCGTGACCGAATCATCGATCAGGACCTTGATCTCCTTGGCTGCGGCCGCAGAACGCTGTGCCAGTGAACGCACTTCCGACGCCACCACGGCGAAGCCGCGTCCCTGCTCACCCGCGCGCGCCGCTTCCACTGCGGCGTTCAGGGCAAGGATATTGGTCTGGAAGGCGATGCCATCGATCACGCTGATGATGTCGACGATCTTGCTGGAAGACTGATTGATGGAACTCATGGTATCGACCACCTGGCGCACCACCTCGCCCCCGCGCACCGCCACTTCGGAAGCGGAGTGCGCCAGTTCCTTGGCTTGCTGCGCACTGTCGGCATTGTGGCGCACGGTGGAGGTCAGCTGTTCCATGGCGGACGCCGTTTCTTCGAGCGCCCCGGCTTGCTGCTCGGTGCGCGAGGAGAGATCGAGGTTGCCATGCGCGATTTCGCTGGAAGCGGTGGCAATGGTATCCGTGCTCAGGCGCACCTGGCCGACGATGCCCTGAAGGTTGTCATTCATCTGCCGCAGCGCCTGCATCAGCTGGCCGGTTTCATCCTGGCTGTGCACGTCGATCTGCTGGGTGAGGTCTCCGGCAGCCACGGCCTGCGCGACCGTGACCGCACGCTGCAGCGGACGCGAAATCGCCCGCACCAGCAGCACGCCCATCAGCAGCGCCACGAACAAACCCGCCGCCATGGCCACGCCCATCACCACCAGCAGGGTCTGGTAACGCTGCTGTGCCTGTTCGTGCAGCTCGCGCCCGACCGTGCGCTGAAGGTCCATCAGTTGCGCCAGCGTGGTATGGGCATCGGCGTAGAGCTTGAGCATGACGCCGCCATACAGTTCGATCGCACCTTGGAAGTCGCGATTGCGCAAGGCTTCGGCCGCCGGCTTGATGCCATCGGTGACGAACTTCTGGCGCTGGGGAATGAGCTTGTCCAGCAGCACGCGTTCATCGCTGGTGAGCTGGGTGTCCTGGTATTGCTTGACGATGGCGTCGTTGGCCTTGATGGCCTTCTCGATCCGGTCCATGTTGGCATCGATGTCGCCGGAGTCGCCGACGATGGAGGTGGAGATGCCATTGCGCGCCGCATCCAGCGCCGCCGACATGCGCTCCAGCTGGGAGAAGGCGACCAGGCGGTCTTCATAGAGCGAGCGCATCTGCGCATTGGTCGAACGCAATCCGACCAGGCCCAATACGCCTGAGCCGACCAGCATCAGCGCCAGAAAGCCGATGACGAAAATCAGGCGTGCCCTGATGGTTAATTTGCTGAACATGTTCCTCCCGGACTTCACTTTTGTTTTCTCTACAACGGATTCATTGTGTGGACCCGTAGTCCTGATGCGTCCAGCGCGCGCCGATAAGGCCGCGTCGCTGCCACCCGGAAACACTAGCATTTCCCGTACCAGGGGAACAGGTCCGGGATGTGGGAAGTGAACATTTATTTTTGGCAGGCTGGAATGATGAGCAGATGTGCTGAAGTGTGCGGCGCGAGCCGCTGCGCATCGGCTGCCAGCGGCGCTCTCCGGCTATTTGCTGAGCAGGCGTTTTTCGGCGCGCAGGATGGCTTCGGAACTGCCGCGCAGCACCACGATGTCGCCGGCCATCAGTTCGGTGTCTTGCGGCGCTTCCAGCCGTTGCTTGCCGCGTCGCAGCATGGCGACTTCGGCACCACATTGGGCCGGCAGGTCGATGTCGGCCAAGGTGTGGCCGATGGCGCTGGCACCGCCGATGAGGGTGACCGATTGCAGACGCACGTTCATGCCCACGCCATCGGCTTCGGCATCGGACATGCCGTGGAAATAACCGCGCAGAGAAGCGTAACGTTCATCGCGCGCATCCTGCACGCGGTGCACCACGCGGCGCAGCGGCACGCCCAGCATCACCAGCGCATGCGAGGCCAGCATGAGGCTGCCTTCCAGCGCTTCCGGCACGACTTCGGTGGCACCGGCGGCCAGCAGCTTTTCCAGGTCGGCATCATCGTGGCTGCGCACGATCACCGGCAGCTCCGGTTCCAGCTCGTGGGCGTGATGCAAGACTTTCAATGCCGAGGGTGTGCTGGCATAGGTCACCACCAGCGCCGCCGCGCGGTGGATGCCGGCGGCCACCAGGCTCTCGCGCCGGGCGGCATCGCCGTAGGAAACATTGGCGCCCCCATTGCGGGCGTCCTGCACCAGTTCCGGATCCATCTCCAGGGCGTGGTAGGCGATCCCCTCCTCTTCCAGCAGGCGCGCCAGGCTCTGGCCGCTGCGGCCGAAGCCGGCGATGATCACGTGCTTCTGCACACCCATGGTGCGGGTCGCCAGTTGCGTCAGGGCCAGCGATTGCAGCATCCATTCATTGGCCGACAGCTTCATGACGATGGCGTCGGACTGGGCCAGGATGAAGGGCGTGGCCAGCATCGACAGCACCATCGCGGCCAGGATCACCTGGATCAGCATGGGATCGACCAGCTTGAGGCCGCCGGCCTGGCTCAGCAGCACGAAGCCGAACTCGCCGGCCTGCGCCAAGCCCAGGCCCACGCGCAGCGCCACACCGGTGGTGGAGCCGAACAGGCGCGCCAGTCCGGCGATGAGGGCAAACTTGAGCAGGACCGGCCCGGTCAGCAGCAGCAACACCAGGAACCAGTGATCCACCAGCGTGCGCACATTGAGCAGCATGCCGATGGTGATGAAGAACAGGCCCAGCAGCACATCGCGGAAGGATTTGATGTCTTCTTCCACCTGATGCTTGAACTCGGTCTCGGAAATCAGCATGCCGGCGATGAAGGCCCCCAGCGCCAGCGACAGGCCGGCCTTCTCGGTGATCCAGGCCGCGCCCAGGGTGATCAGCAGCAGGTTCAGCATGAACAGTTCCTGCGAGCGCCGCTTGACCACGATGCGGAACCAGCCGCGCATGAGCTTGCTGCCGAAGAACAGCAGCAGCGCCAGCACCACCAGCGCCTTGCCCACCGCCCAGCCCAGCGTGACCATGATGTTGCCGGAATTGTTGGCCAGCGCCGGCACGACGATCAGCAGCGGCACCAGCGCCAGATCCTGGAACAGCAGCACGCCGAGGATGCGGCGGCCGTGTTCGGTCTCCAGCTCCAGCCGCTCGGTAAGCAGCTTGGAAACGATCGCCGTGGACGACATGGTCAGCGCCCCGCCCAGCGCAAAGGCCGCCTGCCAGCTGACGTTGGCGAACTGCGGCAGCACCATGGCCGCGCCCCAGGCCACCAGCATGGTGGTGGCAATGGTCGCCGCCACCTGTGCCACGCCCAGGCCGAAGACAATATGGCGCATGGCCGAGAGCTTGGAGAGCGAAAACTCCAGACCGATGGAAAACATCAGGAACACCACGCCGAACTCGGCCAGCGCATGGGTGGTTTCATTGTCCTCGGCAAAAGCCAGGCCGTGCGGGCCGATGATGATGCCCACCACCAGGTAGCCCAGCATCGGTGGCAACTGCATCATGCGGAAGGCGACCACGCCGAGGACTGCGGCAGCCAGAAGGAAAAGGGTCAGTTCCAGTCCGGAAAACATTGCTGTTGGGGTTTCTTGTCAAAAGCCGCCGGGCTGCGGCGAGGTTCGATATGAATGAATTTGTAAAATTGGCAACGCACCAGCAAAAGGCAGTTCACCTGACCAGTGTGCAATATGAAGGAAAGCCTTGGGCGGCGAGGCGCGAAATCGCCTTGAAATTCATACGTGTGGCTCCACAACAGCAGCGTAATTCACCGCGACCGGAAGCCCTCCGCGCCTGCTGCGATGCCATGCCCCATCCCGGCGATGGCCGGAAATCCCCCGTGGCAGCGGTGCTGCGGCGCGATGCAACGCTGCATATCACGTCAAATCCGGCAGCATTCCCTTACATCTGGCAAGTTTTTTGCTTTGCTAATTCGTTTATACTTCGGTTATGAGTGTAACCGATGACAAAACCACGCCTGCATCTTTTTCGGCCGGGGCTGCCCGCCGTGCCATCGCACTGGCACGCCAGACCCTGCAGATCGAAGCCGATGCCATCCTGGCCCTGAAAGACCGCCTGCGCGACGACAGCGCCGAACCCCTGGCACTTGCCGTGCAGACCTTGCTGCAATGCGAGGGACGTGCGGTGGTCTCGGGGATCGGCAAGTCCGGCCATGTCGGCCGCAAGATCGCCGCCACCCTGGCCTCTACCGGCACCCCCTCGCTGTTCATGCATCCGGCCGAAGCCGCGCACGGCGACTTGGGCATGGTGACGGCGCGCGATGTCTTCATTGCCATTTCCAATTCCGGTGAAACGGCCGAGCTGCTGGCCATCGTGCCCATCGTCAAGCGCATGGGTGCGGTGATCATCGCCATGACCGGCAATGACCAGTCCACTCTGGCCAAGCTGTCCGCCGTCCACCTCAACGTGGGCGTGGCGCAGGAAGCCTGTACCCTCAACCTGGCCCCGACCGCCAGCACCACGGCCACGCTGGCCATGGGCGACGCGCTGGCGGTGTCGCTGCTGGATGCGCGCGGCTTCGTCGAGGAAGATTTTGCGCGCTCCCATCCCGGTGGTGCACTGGGCCGCCGCCTGCTGACCCACGTGCGCGACGTGATGCGCAGCGGCGAGGCGATTCCCGCCGTGCGCCCGGACGTGTCGCTGTCGGCAGCGCTGATGGAAATCACCCGCAAGGGCATGGCCATGACCGCCGTGGTGGATGAGCAGTTCCGCCCGGTCGGCGTCTTCACCGACGGCGACCTGCGCCGCCTGCTGGAGCGCGGCCAGGACTTTTCCAAGTTTTACATCGCCGACGTCATGCATGCCAATCCGCAGACCGTCAACCAGGACCAGCTGGCCGTGGATGCCGTGCAATTGATGGAACAATTCCGCATCAACCAGCTGCTGGTTACCGATGCGGCCGGCGTGCTCACGGGCGCGCTGCACATCCACGATCTCACTCGCGCCAAGGTGATCTGATGAACGCGCCAGCCTTCGCCAGCACCCTGCCCGCTGCCGCGCTCGCCAAGGCGGCAACGATCCGCCTGATGATCTTCGACGTGGATGGTGTGCTCACCGATGGCGGCCTGTTCTACGGCGAGGACGGCGAGGCCTTCAAGCGCTTCAACGCGCTCGATGGCCACGGCATCAAGATGATGCAGCAATACGGCACCGCTGCCGCCATCATCACCGCGCGCCAGTCGCCCTATGTGCTGCGCCGTGCGCGTGATCTCGGCATCGCCCATGTATTCCAGGGCATCCACGACAAGCGCCAGGCCTTCGAACAGCTGCTGCAGCAGGTGCAGTTGACGCCGCAGGATTGCGGCTACCTGGGCGACGACATCATCGACCTGCCGGTACTGACCCGCGTCGGATTCAAGGCCTGCGTGGCCAACGGCCATCGCGAGGTGAAGTCGCGCAGCGACTACGTGACACAGGCCAGCGGCGGCCATGGTGCCGTGCGCGAGATCTGCGACCTGGTGCTGGCTGCACAAGGCAACTACGAGGCGGCCCTCGCGCCGTACCTGGCATGAGCGGGCGCAGCGGAGAACGCAACGCCGAGCGCATCCGCCTGGCGGTGATCCTGGTGATCCTGATCGCCGGTGCCCTGGGCAGCTTCTGGGTGATGCAGGCCATGCGGGCCGCGGGTGACCAGCAACCGGCGCAGCGTCCGCGTGGCAAACCCGACTACTACCTGGAAAACTTCAACTACGTGCGCATGGGCCCGACCGGTCTGCCGCGCTATGACGTTGCGGGAACGAAGATGGTGCACTACCCCACGGATGACTCCTTCGAGATCACCAAGCCGGTGGTGCACAACCTGGACCAGAACCAGGCACCGATGGAGCTTTACTCGGATACCGCGCGCGTCACCGACGACCAGACGCAGATCCACATGTACGGCAACGCCAACGCCATCCGCGCGCCCTACAAGGGCCGCGAGCAGATGCACCTGGTGTCGGAATACCTGCTGCTGTTGCCTGACGATGAAATCGTCAAGACCGACAAGCCGGTGGCCATGACCATGGGCACCACGCGCCTGAACGGCGTGGGCATGGTGGCCAACAATGCGACCCAGGTGGTGCAGCTGTTCGGCAATGTCCGCGGCTATTACGAGCCCACTCCGAAGAAACGCTAAGCCGGATGACTCCGGGATAAAAACGCCAAGAACCGATCAGACAGGAACCCAATGAAACGCTCATTCTTACTGCCGATGCTGATGCTGGCTGCCGTGTGCGGCGTGGCCAACGCCGAGAAGGCGGACTCCACCAAGCCGACCAACATCGAGGCAGACCAGATGGTCTACGATGACGTGCGCCAGGTGAAGACCTTTACCGGCAACGTGGTCATGACCCGCGGCACGCTGATCATCAAGGCCGGCCGCGTGGTATTGACGACCGACCAGTACGGTTATGAAAATGCGGTGCTGTATGCGGCCCCTGGCGCGCTGGCCAACTTCCGCCAGAAGCGTGACGGCGGTCCCAACCTGTGGATCGAAGGCCAGGCCGAGCGCATCGAGTATTCGGAGCAGACCGAAATCTCCAAGCTGTTCCAGCGCGCGCACATCCAGCGCATGGACGGCGATCGCATCACCGATGAAGTCAACGGCGAATTCATCTCCTATGACAGCCGCGCCGAATTCTATTCCGTGAACAACACCGCCACCGGCGAGAGCAAGCCGGGCGCAGGCCGCATCACTGCGGTGATCCAGCCCAAGAATCCGCCGCCGGCAGGCAGCACCGCGCCGGCCCAGCCTGCGGGCAAGAACAACGCTGCGCAGCCTGCAACGCGTCGCGACAGCGGAAAGGACCAGTGACAATGGTAGCCAGCTCGCTGGTCGTTCGCGGCCTGAAGAAAAGTTATGGCGCGCGCCAGGTGGTGCGCGATGTCTCGATGGAATTGCGCAGCGGCGAGGTGGTCGGCCTGCTCGGCCCGAATGGTGCCGGCAAGACCACTTCGTTCTACATGATCGTGGGGCTGGTGCCCTCCGATGGTGGCGAGATCGACCTCGATGGCGCGTCCATTTCGCGCATGCCGATCCACAAGCGTGCCACCATGGGCTTGTCCTACCTGCCGCAGGAAGCCTCGGTATTCCGCAAGCTGACGGTGGAAGACAATATCCGCGCCGTGCTGGAACTGCGCCAGGAAGAGGGCAAGCCGCTCTCGCGCGATGAAATCGAAGGCCGCCTCAACAACCTGCTGCACGAACTGCAGATCGAGAAGCTGCGCGAAAGCCAGGCGCTGTCGCTCTCGGGCGGTGAACGCCGGCGCGTCGAGATCGCCCGCGCACTGGCCACCGATCCGCGCTTCGTGCTGCTGGATGAACCGTTCGCCGGTATCGACCCGATTGCCGTGATCGAGATCCAGCGCATCGTGCGCTTCCTGAAGGAACGCGGCATCGGCGTGCTGATCACCGACCACAACGTGCGCGAAACGCTGGGCATCTGTGATCGCGCCTACATCATCAACCAGGGCACGGTGCTGGCCAGCGGCAATCCGGAAGAGATCATCGCCAACGAGTCGGTGCGCCGCGTGTATCTGGGCGAGCATTTCCGCATGTAAGCGGTGCAGTCGGCTTGCCCGATACGCTTGAAGAAATACAGAGTGCACATCACGTAATACGCAACAAGCAATACGCAATACGCAACGACCGGCAGAGCAACCAGCGGGCCACGCCGCTTTCAGAAAGACAGATGAAACAGTCGCTCCAGTTACGTACCTCGCAGCACCTCGCATTGACGCCGCAACTGCAGCAGTCGATCAGACTGTTGCAACTGTCGACGCTGGAACTGCACCAGGAACTGGAACAGATCCTCTCCGATAATCCCCTGCTGGAACGCCTCGACGACGCGCTCGACAATTCGGTACGTCTGCTGGCCGATGGCGCGGTCTCCAGTTCGCCCTCCAGCGGCGTTGCCGAAACCAGTCACGAAGGCAGCGGCGAAGCGGCCCCGGCCGCCAGCGATGGCGATTCCAGCTTCGACTACCAGGACAACGCGCCGGAAGCCGGTGTCACGGGGGATGCCGACTGGAGCTTCGACGACGTCGCGCGCAGCGGCAAGTCGCCAGACGATGATGATGCCCGCCCGCAACTCGAAGCGCACGAACTGACCCTGCGCGAACACCTGCTGGAACAGATCCGCGTGACCGCACGCACCCTGCGTGATCGTGCGCTGCTGGAACTGCTCACCGATGCGCTGGACGAGAGCGGCTATCTGGAAGAGCCGCTCGAAGACATCCTCGCACGCCTGCCCGAAGAGCTGGGCATCGACATGGAAGAGCTGTCGATTTCGCTCAAGCTGCTGCAGAGCCTGGACCCGGCGGGTGTCGGTGCGCGCAGTGCCGGCGAATGCCTGGCCCTGCAGATCCGCCGCCTGCCCAAGATTCCCTTCGTGACGCGCAAGCTGGCCTTGAGGATCGTGGAGGATTACCTGCCGCTGTTTGCACAACGCGATTTCAACAAGATCAAGAAGGCACTGGATTGCGATGACGAAGACCTGCGCGAAGCGCAGGCGGTGATCCGCCAGTGCCGTCCGCATCCGGGTGCGGAATTCGCGCGTGATGCCTCGGACTATGTGGTGCCGGACGTGATTGTCAAGCAGACAAAGAACGGCTGGCAGGTCATGCTCAACCATGAGGTCATGCCCAAGCTGCGCGTCAATGCGATGTATGCCAGTGCATTGAAGCAAGCCAAGGGAGAAGGTTCGCTGTCGTCGCAGTTGCAGGAAGCCAAGTGGCTCATCAAGAACATGCGGCAACGTTTCGATACAATTTTGCGCGTCGCGCAGGCTATTGTGGAACGTCAAAGAAACTTCTTTTCACATGGGGCAGTGGCCATGCGCCCCCTTGTGCTGCGTGAAATTGCTGATACACTGGGTCTACACGAGAGCACCATCTCTCGCGTGACGACTCAGAAATACATGCTCACTCCGCATGGAATGTTTGAGTTGAAATACTTCTTCGGTAGCCATGTCGCGACTGAAACCGGAGGTGAAGCATCCTCCACCGCGATACGGGCGCTGATCAAACAGTTGATAGGAGCCGAGAACCCGCAGACCCCATTATCCGATAGCAAGATTGCGGATATGCTGGCAGAACAAGGCATGGTGGTCGCGCGACGCACAGTCGCCAAATACCGCGAAGTGTTGAAGATTCCGCCGGTCAATCTCCGCAAGTCCCTCTGAGTTTTTCCTCAGTTTTTCTGCAGTACCGTTGCTGTGTTCAGGCAAGCATCCGACTGATGCCCGCGCCATCCGACACGAAGACCGTGCCCGTGGTACAGCTGCAGCAGGATCGATTGCACGAACCTCCAGTGACTTCACGATAGGAGTCTTGTATGAATCTGACCATCAGTGGACACCACCTCGAACTGACCCCCGCCATCCGGGAATACGTGCAAAGCAAGCTCTCGCGTATCAAGCGCCATTTCGACAACGTGATCGACGTCAGCGTGATCCTGAGCGTAGATAAACTCACAGAAAAGGAAAAGCGCCAAAAAGCGGAAATCAACGTCCACATCAAGGGGAAGGATCTACATGCGGAAAGCATCGCACACGACCTCTACGCTGCCATTGACACGCTGATCGACAAGCTCGATCGCCAGGTCATCAAGCACAAGGACAAGTTGCAGGAGCATCACTCCATGGCCAAGCGCCTGCCGGACGAAACGCCGGAGGATGCGGTGGCCGGAGCGGCATAAGCCAGGACACCCTCGGCAAGCCACCTCGCAGCCGCAAGGCTGCTGAGAAAGCCAGCCGAATTTCATGAGGAAGGGGCGCGCAAGCGCCCTTTTTCATTTGCGGCCGCCGAACTGGCCAAGCCTGTGGAAAAGATATAAATCATTGCGTAAAGCAACTTTTCCACCGCCGCTGCTGACGATGATGCAAGGGACGGCTTGAATGTCTTCACGGCACCCTCATCTTCAACACAAGAATTTGCATACGATATAAATTATTTCCTCGATGCAATTTTTTGCCCGTTCAGACAGGCCACCAGCATGCAGGCGATTTCAACGCGCCCGCCGGCTTTTCCCTATAATGTCGGGCAATCCCATTTTTAAAGGCACAGCCATGAGCGACGTCCAATCCTGGATCAAAGAAACCGTGACCCAAAACCCCGTGGTGCTGTTCATGAAGGGCACTGCACAGTTCCCCCAATGCGGCTTTTCCGGCAAGGCCATCCAGCTGCTGAAGGCCAGCGGTGCCGAGAACATCGTCACCGTCAACGTGCTGGAAAGCCCGGACGTGCGCCAGGGCATCAAGGAATACTCGAACTGGCCGACCATTCCCCAGCTGTACGTGAAGGGCGAATTCGTCGGCGGCTCCGACATCATGACCGAGATGTACGAGTCCGGCGAACTGCAGACCCTGATCAAGGGCTGAGTTTTACTTGCCTGACTGACTCATGAGCAGTTCTTCCAGCCAGCCGCGCCAGCGCCTGATCGTTGCGATCACCGGTGCCACCGGTGCCATCTATGGCGTGCGGCTGCTGGAGCATCTGCGCAAGCATGGCCAGGTGGAAACGCACCTGATGGTGTCCGAAGCTGGCGTGCTCAATCTGCATCAGGAACTGGACATGCGGCGCAAGGATGTGGAAGCGCTGGCCGATGTGGTGCACAACGTGCGCGATGTCGGCGCCTGCATCGCCAGCGGCTCGTTCGCCTCCACCGGCATGGTGGTGGCGCCCTGTTCGATGAAGACCCTGGCCGCCGTAGCGCATGGACTGTCCGACAACCTCATCACCCGCGCTGCGGATGTGGTCCTGAAAGAACGCCGCCGGCTGGTGCTGATGGTGCGCGAGACTCCGTTCAATCTGGCCCATCTGCGCAACATGACATCCGTCACCGAAATGGGCGGCGTGATCTTCCCGCCCCTGCCCGGCTTCTACCAGCGCCCTGCTTCCATGGAAGAGATGGTGGACCACACGCTGGGACGCGTGCTGGACATGTTCGGGATTTCCATGCAGTTGACGCCGGAGTGGAAGGGCATGAAGGGCGGGACTGAGTGATGCGTTAACCCTTATCACGTTCGGGCAAAGAAAATTGGCCGCAGCTCATCACTGCGGCCATTTCTTCATCTGGCGAATATAAACCGGCTCACCCCCGCCCGATATACGGCATCTTGGTCGCCATCACCGTCATGAACTGCACATTGGCCTCCAGCGGCAGGCTGTCCATGTAGAGGATGGCACGGGCCACGTGTTCGGCATCCATGGTCGGCTCGACCTTGGTCGAGCCATCAGCCTGGAGCGTGCCCTTCTTCATGAGTGTAGTCATGTCGGTGGAGGCATTGCCGATATCGATCTGCCCGCAGGCGATGTCATAGGCGCGGCCATCGAGCGAGGTGGCCTTGGTCAGCCCGGTGATGGCGTGCTTGGTGGCGGTATAGGAGGCCGAGAACGGGCGCGGTGCATGCGCCGAGATCGAGCCGTTGTTGATGATGCGCCCGCCGCGCGGCGACTGATCCTTCATGATGCGGAAGGCTTCTTGCGTGCAGAGGAAAACGCCGGTCAGGTTGATGTCCACCGCCGCCTTCCACTGCTCCACGCTCAGTTCTTCCAGCGACACCGGCGGCGCAAAGATGCCGGCATTGTTGAAGAGCAGGTCCAGCCGTCCGAAACGCTCGCGGGTCCTGGCGAAGAGCTGCTTCACCGAGGCCGGATCGGTCACGTCGGCCGCCACCACCAGCGCGTTGGCACCATGTTCGCCGGCCAGCTTGACGGTCTCTTCCAGCGCATCCTGGCGGCGTCCGGCCAGGGCGACGCCATAGCCTTCGCGCAGCAGCGCGAGCGTGATCTGCCGGCCGATGCCGGAACCTGCGCCGGTCACCAGCGCGATACGTTTGGGTGCAGCCATCGTGTGTACTCCTCACTCACTGTAGGTCATGGACGATGCGCATCACGGGGCCATAAAAAAACCGCCCGTGATGCACGGGCGGTTTCACTATAGCAAACACGGCGGCGGGCCAGATGAGAGATTTTCAATCCGGCTGGCCACCGTTCATCTATCGCTCCACTTCATACCGAGGACGACAAGGGCTTGTTCATATCGATACCCAATGTACGCGCTGCTTCTTCAAGCCGCGCACGTTCATCGACCCATACTTCACACAAGGCCGTATAGGCAATCCAGCGCGCATCGATCTCGAAGAAGTCCCGCAAATTCACCCGCGTATCACTGCGGCCAAACCCGTCCGTCCCCAGCGTCACATAGGGTGCCGGCACGAAGGCGCGAATGCTCTCGGGCAAGGTACGGATGTAATCGCTGACCGCAATCACGGGCGCCACACTGCCCTGCAATTGCGCTGTGACATAGGGCTGGCCATCGCTGCCCGACAAGCGCTGTGCGCGTTGTGCCGCCACGCCATCCCGCGCCAGTTCGGTATAGCTGGTCACGCTCCACACCTCGGCCTCGATCTGCCAGTGCTGCTGCAGCAGCGCAGCCGCCGTCACGGCTTCCTTGAGGATGGGGCCGGAACCCAGCAGCCGCACTGGCGCCCCGGGCTTGCGGCCGAGACAGTACATGCCGCGCAGGATGCCCTCCTGCACGCCGTCCGGAAGACTGGGCTGGGCCTCGTTCTCGTTGGTGACGGTGATGTAGTAGAAGACGTCATCGCCGCGTTCCATCATGCGCCGCATACCCTCATCCAGGATCACCGCCAGCTCATAGGCATAGGCCGGATCATAGGACACACAGTTGGGAATCGATGCGGCCGTCACCAGACTGTTGCCGTCCTGGTGCTGCAGTCCTTCGCCGCCCAAGGTCGTGCGGCCGGAGGTGGCACCGATCAGGAAGCCGCGCGCACGCTGGTCCGCCGCCGCCCAGATCAGGTCGCCGATGCGCTGGAAACCGAACATCGAGTAGTAGATGTAGAACGGCAACATCGGCGTGCCATGCACCGAATACGCGGTGGCCGCTGCCGTCCACGAGGAAATCGCTCCCGCCTCGGTGATGCCCTCTTCCAGAATCTGGCCATCCTTGGCCTCGCGATAGTAGAGGATGGAACCGATATCCTCCGGCTCATACAACTGCCCCTGCGAAGAATAGATGCCGACCTGGCGGAACAGGTTGGCCATGCCGAAGGTGCGCGCCTCATCGGCCACGATGGGCACCACATACTGGCCGAAGTCCTTGTCCTTCAACAGGTTGCCGAGCTGGCGTACCAGCGCCATGGTGGACGACATTTCCTTGCCGTCGGCTTCCAGCGCGAACCTGCTGTGCGCCTCCAGCGGCGGCACGGTACGCCGTGCATCGCCCGCATGGCGGCGCGGCAGGTAGCCGCCCAGTGCGGCACGGCGTGCATGCAGGTGCTTCATCTCCGGGCTGTCATCAGCCGGCTTGTAGAAAGCCAGCTCACGGCATTGCTCATCGCTCAGCGGCAGCTTGAATCGGTCACGGAATTGCAGCAGGCTTTCCTCATCGAGCTTCTTCTGCTGGTGCGTGGTCATCTTGCCCTCGCCCGCCGCGCCCATGCCGTACCCCTTCTTGGTCTGCGCCAGGATCACCGTGGGCTGGCCGCGATGGCTGGCCGCTGCCTGGTAGGCCGAGAAGATCTTCTTCATGTCGTGGCCGCCACGGCGCAGGCGATTGATTTCCTCATCGGTGAGGGTGGCACCGATGGCACGCGTGCCCGGTGTCTGGCCGAAGAAATGCTGGCGATTGAACGCACCGTCATTGGCGGCGAAGGTCTGCAATTGCCCATCCACCGTGCGGTTCAGGGCATCGACCAGTTCGCCGTCCTTGTCACGCGCAAACAGGCCATCCCAGTCCGAGCCCCACAGCAGCTTGATGACGTTCCAGCCGGCACCGGCAAACAGCGTTTCCAGTTCATCGACGATGTGGCCATTGCCGCGCACCGGACCATCGAGCCGCTGCAGGTTGCAGTTGACCACGAAGATCAGATTGTCCAGCTTCTCGCGCGAGGCCAGCGAGAGTGCGGCCAGTGACTCGGGCTCATCCATCTCGCCATCGCCGAACACGCCCCACACCTTGCGCCCCTGATCCTGCAGCAGGCCGCGATGCTCCATGTAGCGCAGGAAGCGCGCCTGGTAGATGGCATTGATGGGACCGATGCCCATGGAGCCGGTCGGGAACTGCCAGAAATGCGGCATCAGCCAGGGATGCGGATAGGACGACAGTCCCTGCCGTCCCACGCGCTTGGCCTCGATCTCGCGGCGATAGTAGGCCAGGTCTTCTTCGCTCAATGCACCTTCAAGAAACGCGCGCGCGTAGATACCCGGCGCGGAGTGCGGCTGGAAGTAGACCACGTCACCGGCAAACTGCGCATCGCGCGCACGGAAGAAATGATTGAAGCCGACCTCGAACAAGTCCGCCGCCGAGGCAAAGCTGGCGATGTGCCCGCCCAGCTCACCGTAGGCGCGATTGGCGCGTACCACCATGGCCAGCGCATTCCAGCGCATGATGCTGGCGATGCGTTCCTCGATGGCCTGCGCGTCCGACCCGCCGGGAAAAGGCGGCTCCTGTTCAGGCCGGATGGTGTTGACGTAGGGCGTATTGCGCGCATCGCGCCAGTTCACGCCCCATTGCTGGGCCGCCGCCGACAGCCGCGAGAGCAGAAAGCGCGCGCGTTCCGGGCCGGCTTCGGCCAGCACGCTCTGCAGCGCTTGCAGCCACTCTTGGGTTTCCTGGGCATCGAGGTCGATATCCTTGGGGATATCGCTGTCACTGGGGCGGGACATGTCCACTTCCTGTTCTCCTGTCTGGGCGCGCCGGGCCGCTCGCCTGCAGTCAGCACAAAACATGCCGGCACTGCAATCGCTGCTATGCAAAGAGACAAAAAGCCGGTAAAACACAGGCCGCGCCATCCGTCTCCCCGCGCCCGACGCCTTTTCGGTCTTGTTGTCGTTGAGGGCTAGCTGTGTGATGGAACCACCGGCTTACGATACGCCGGATGCCCCGGCATGAGTCACTTAAAATTGCAAGTTGCCGTACAATATTCAGCATCCAGTGCTGCGAAACTGAAACTGACAGAATTAAATTTCGATAATGGAACTCGATACCACCGATTTGCGCATCCTGAACATCCTGCAGGAGAACAGTTCGATCAGCAATCTGGAGCTGGCCAGCCGCATCAACCTCTCGCCCTCGCCGACTCTGGCCCGGGTGAAGCGCCTGGAAACCGAAGGCATCATCTCGCGCTATGTGGCGCTGGCCGATCCGCACCTGCTGGGCCTGAAGGTGAACGTGTTCGTCAAGGTGATCCTGGAGCGCCAGGGTGCCGAAGCACTGGCCCAGTTCGAAACGGCCGTGAGTGCCTTCGATGAAGTCATGGAAGTCTACCTGATGACCGGAGACGAGGATTATCTGCTGCGCATCGTGGTGCCGGACCTGCTGACGCTGGAGCACTTCATCGTCGACCACCTGACCAAGATCCCCGGCATCAAGAACATCCGCTCCAGCTTTGCGCTCAAGCAGATCAAGTACAAGACCGCCCTGCCCACGCCCAAGATCAAGACGCGGCGCTGAGCTGAGCTGAGCGCGAAATCGCGCCTGCGCTGCCATGGCGGAAAAAAGGGCCTTGCGGCCCTTTGTTTGTTTTTACGCCAAGCTGCAGCACGCAGTTCAGTGTGAGCGCCCGCCTTGCGGAGAGCCATCTTCCTGGCGCCGCTGCGGATGCCCGGGCAGACCGGCCAGCGCATCGCGCATCACGTCTGCGGACAACGGTGCCGCGGCCTCGCTGACATCACACCAGCGCTCCACCATCTCCACCACACACTGCGCATAGTGTTCGCCATCGACCGGCTTGGGCAGGTATTCGGTCGCGCCGGCGGCCAGCGCCTCGCGCTCGCCCTCGGTCTCGTAGGAAGGGAAGACCACCACCGGCGCTTCAGCCAGATGCTTGCTGGCGCGCAACTCGCGCAGCAGCTGCAGGCCCTCGCCGCATTCCATGTCGGACTCCAGCAGGATCAGGCTGGGTGCAATGTCATCGCCCTGGCGGCGTCCCTGCAGCAGGCAGCGACGCGCCGTGGCCAGGTCAGGACACGCACGGAAGGCGCAATGCAAGCCGGCACGCCACAAGGCGAAGCGCGCCAGTTCAGCGGCCTCCTGGCTGGGGTCGATCATGATGATGCTGGGAAAGCTCATGCTGCGGGGGACAGTCCTGTAAGAAGTGCACAAGCCACGGGATGGCTACAGCAAACGTTTTACAGGAGTGATGACCACTGCGGCATCGGGAAATTCCTGACCGCCGCCAATCTGCTGGCTGACGCGCCGTCAGGATTTCCCCGATCGCCAGCCCCGCACAGGATGGCTACAGTGACAACCTCAATGATCCGCTCCACCCGGATCCGCCCATCTCCGCACCAAGGAAGCCCCCGCCGATGCTGCCGTTTGCCAAAGTCCGAGTCCCTGTCCCCACTGCCTTGCTGGGCAAGGTCGAGCTGTATGTCAGCAGCTGCACCCGCATCATCACCGGGCGTTCCGATGCCATGCAGGACTGGGCGAGCCTCAACGCCAGTCCGCGCAAGGTACTGGAGTGGTTCGCCACGGCAGGTTTCGCAGCCAGCGGAGAAGCAGCGGCGCTGGCACCTTTCCAGCCGTGCGCTGCGCGCCTGGCCAGCCTGGACCAGCTCAAGCATCGCGTCCGCCCCGCGCTGGCGATCCCGCGCTTCTGGCAGCTCGACGGCAGCAACTATGGCTTCGATGCCAGCCCGCACCTGTCCTATTGGCTCGCTGTGAACGAAGCTTCCTTCGTCCCGCTGCTGGTGCCCACGCACCAGATGGCACACTTTTCGCGCGCTCTGGTGGCGTGAAGTTTCTTCCCGTTTTTTGAGCGGCCCTATTTCAAGGGCAGGTAGATATCCGTCAGCAGCTCGCCCGGCGGCGTATCGGGCAGCAGGTTGAGGTAGTGGAAGTACAGCGGGAAATCCCGCAGTTCCTCGCCGCTCTCCGGCAGCCACTGGCGATACAGCGGATAGATGCTCTCGCCCAGCCGGTCATGCGCGCCCGCATGCCGTACGCGCGCGCAGCGCCCGCCGGGAATCAGGAAGGCTTCCACGCCTTGCGGATTGTCCGGCACGTCCCCTTCCACCTCGCCGCAGATGCCGAAGCGGAATTGCTCCGGGGGCGTGGTATCGGGATTGTCCCAGGCCAGACCAAAGGTGCGACAGCGGTCCACCGGTGACAGGCCCGTGGCCTTGCGCCAGTCGATGAACTGCCCGACGGTGCCATTGAGCTGATTGACGGGACCGCGATGCGTAAGCATGGCGATGCGGATGGATTCGACGTTGACGATCTCGGCTTGCACGTCCACTTTCCTTTCAGGGATGCGGAAGACGAAACGCTCGTTCCAGGAGGGCCAGTCGGGTGTGCGCCGGAACTGCGAGGGCGACTGGCCGAAGGCACTCCTGAAAGCGCGCGTAAACGATTCCGGATTTTCGAAACCGGCTTCGAGGGCGATGTCGATGATGCGCCGCTGCGGCTGGAAGGCCAGTTGCAGGCTGGCATGCTTCAGGCGCATCAGCAGGATGTAACGCGCCACCCCGACGCCGGTGAAATCGGCAAATTGCCGCTGGAAATGGAACCGCGAAAAATGCGCGACGGCCGCCAGCTGCTCCATCTCCAGGGGCGTATGGAGATACGCCTCGATATGGTCGAGCACGCGCTCGAATCGGGCTTGATAGCGGGCCTGGCTGCTGGTTTTGCGGTCGTCGTTCATCGGTTCCTCGGTTCACGGGACGTACTGTGCAAGAAAGCGCGCCACAAATCCTGACCGAAATTGCGCATCGTCATCAGAACCTCTGGCAGTCTCGATGGCCGTCATGTTAAAACACGGGATTCGTCGCGTTCCGCCTTTTTATCCGATGCCTTCCGCTCTCCTCTTGATGCTGGCGATCTGCAGCGTCTGGTTGCCCGCCCTGCCCTTGCCTGCTGGCCGCCCCCTCGCGCCCTGGCTGCCGCTGCTGGTGCTGGCCCTCGCGCTGGGACTGCATGACGGCCAGCTCGATGCCATCGCCGTCGCGGGCATCGTCCTGTTGGGGTTCGCTGCCCGGGGCACGACCCATGCGCCACACGCATGGCAACGCCGCAGTCTGCTGGCGTTCACGCTGTTGCTCGCGCTGCTGCTGGCCTTGCATCGCTGGCCCGGTTTCCACAATGTGCTGGTGATCCCGTCAGCGGCCATCAGTGCGGATGCGCGGCCCTTCATGCTGTTCGCCAATCTCGACAAAGGGAGTGCCGGACTGCTGTTGCTGGCGCTGCTGGCCCCACGCTGCCATGCGTGGCGGGAATGGCGCGAGAGCATCGCCAGGACGCTGCTGCCGGGCCTCGCGACGATCGTGCTGGTGATGGGCGTGGGCTGGTTCACAGGTCTGGTCAAACCGGCACTGAAGTGGCCTGGCTTCACGGTGGAGTTCCTGGCCATCAACCTGCTGTTGACCGTGGTGGCCGAGGAAGCCTTCTTCCGCGGCGTGATCCAGCAGCGTCTGCAATCCGCCTTGCAGGGGATGCGTGGCGGTAGCGGACTGGCGCTGATGGCGTCGGCATTGCTCTTCGGAGCCGCGCATTTCGGGGGCGGCATGACCTATGCGGCGATTGCCGGGCTGGCCGGTCTCGGCTATGCGTGGGTGTTCCAGCGCAGCGGACGGATCGAGGCACCGATCCTGCTGCATTTCACGCTCAATGCGGTGCACTTCCTCGCGTTCACCTATCCGGCGCTGGCCTGAGTCGCGCTCGCCTCACGGCGCGATCCACTGCCCCTGCCATTGATCCTGCCCGCGCGCGAAGCGGGCACGGCGATGCTGGTCCGGCGTCAGGTCCAGCCATTCGATGCGCTCCAGCCGCACTTCCACCAGCGCAAAATTCTCGACACCATCGCTGCTGACGTGCGGCTGCACGTGAGCGTCTTCCGGTTGCACAACAGGCGTGCCGGGGGCATGCGGTGTCTTGTACAGGATCAGCGTGTGTGGCCGGGCCCCCGTCCACATGGCGCGCACGCGGGCCGCATCCTGCACCACCTGAGCCACGCCGTTGACGCGCAGTTGCAGATGGCGCTCGAGGTCCACCGCCAGCATGGCCACCCGCCCGTCGGCCCGAATCTCGGCCAGTTTGGGAGAGCGCAGATCGGTGTGAAAGCACAGCGACCCGGCAGTCGCATCGGCCTCGCGCAGGACAATGGAACGCAACTGGGGCGTGCCATCCAGGCCCAGCGTGGCCAGTTGCCAGATGGTAAACGGCGAGCGCGTCGGGCTGGCACCGCGACGCAGTTCGTCCCAGATCAGAGAGTGGAGTTCGGGCAAGTTCAGGTTGAAGTTCATGGCGCCATTGTAGGGCCTGGCGCATGCAATCGATTTCAGGGCAGCGCGAATCATGTGTCAATCGCGGGACGACATGCTCATGTCAGGCCGGCGTCAGTGCATTGTCAGAGCGCTGTGCCACCATGATTCTGCACCCGCATCACCCATCGCAGTCCGGATCGCAGTCCATCGCAGCACGTCAGCCCCGCAGCACGGCGGGAACACACGGAGCCTCGCATGAAACTCTCCTGGTCGCTCAAACAGATTGCCCTGCCCGCACCTCTTGATGCCGGGCAAGTCCGGCTCCAATTCCACGCACGCTCCTTGCGCCTGCAAGCTCACGCACGGACCTGGCTCATCCTGCTGGCCTGCGCCCTGCTGTCGGCACTGGCGCGCGCACTGGGCATGGGCTATCCCGGCAACATCGTCGCTACCTGGGCCGGTGGCTGTTGCTATGCCCGGGCCGCGCTCTACCTTGTGCGCGGTCATTGCCACCGCCTGCTTGCCCGCCGGCGCAATGAGGGGGCCGAGGCTGGCGATCTCACGCTCTCCCAATGACAACGCCCGCGTGCGCGGGCGTCATCGTTGCTTGCTGACAGCGGGCGGCGGTGAATCAGAATGCGCCGACGTAGTTCTCCGCCAGTGCCGTCGAGAGGGCGCGCGAGTTGACCACGTTCTCCAGTTCGGCGCGCTGGATCTGGCGCTGGAAGGGCGAGGCATCGTCGAAGGTATGCAGCATGCTGGTCATCCACCACGAGAAATACTCGGCACGCCAGATGCGCTTCAGGGCTTGCTCGGTGTAGGACGCGAGACCTTCCTCGCTGGCACTGCGATAGAAATCCTCGATGCCCTGGGCCAGGCGTTTCACGTCACCCACCGCCAGGTTCAAACCCTTCGCGCCAGTGGGCGGCACGATGTGCGCGGCATCACCGGCCAGGAACAGGCGGCCATGCTGCATCGGCGTAGAGACGAAACTGCGCATGCCGATGATGCCCTTCTGGAAGATCTTGCCTTCCTTGACGCGCCAGCCATCGCCGTTTTCCAGGCGGGTATGGAATTCATTCCAGATGCGGTCATCGCTCCAGTTGTCCACGCTGTCCTTGGGATCGCACTGGAAGTACATGCGCTGCACCGTTGGCGAACGGGTACTGATGAGCACGAAGCCGCGATCATGCTGTGCATAGATCAGTTCGTCCGAGGACGGCGGCGCTTCCACCAGCACGCCGAACCAGCCGAAGGGATAGATGCGCTGGTAATCCTGGCGCTTGCTCTCTGGAATGGCCGGACGCGAGACGCCATGGAAGCCGTCACAACCGGCGATGAAATCCGCCTCCAGCGTATGCTGCTCGCCCTCGTGCATGAAGCGCACGCGCGGCTTGCTGGTCTCGACGCCTTCGATGCTGGTGCCGCTCACACCGAACAGCAATTGCCCTTGCGCGGCCAGGCGTGCGGCCACCAGGTCCTTGATCACTTCGTGCTGGGCATAAACGGTGATGGCCTTGCCGGTCAGTTCAGTGAGATCGATGCGATGGCGGCGGCCACCGAAGGCCAGCTCGATGCCGTGATGCAGCGCGCCTTCGCGCTTCATGCGCTCGCCCACGCCGGTCTCGTTGAGGATGTCCATGGTGCCTTGCTCCAGCACGCCGGCACGGATGGTGGATTCGATGTCTTCGCGGGTGCGGGTTTCCAGCACGACCGATTCGATGCCCTTGAGGTGCAGCAGGTGGGACAGCAACAAACCGGCCGGGCCGGCGCCGATGATGGCGACTTGGGTACGCATGATGGAGGTCTCCGTGTAAAGGTCAGGCACCGTTTTCGTTCCCGGCACGCAATGGCGCGAGCCGAAGCGGGTGGCAGTTGATCTGTTCTTGTTCTTGGTGTGAGAAGAATCTTAGACGGTGGTGTTCTGATAAAAAATGGATGATCCCGCCAATTACTTGTACTATTTTTACAGAGCACAACCATGCCGCCCCCTCGCAACGCACAGGATGGAGACCCTATGCCCTTGCCCCGCAGCAAACCGCGCACCAGCGATGTACCGCAATTTTCCTTGTACGGCGAGGCTTCCCGGCCGGAAGATGCGGAGCCGGTGCACATCGAACTGATCGAGACGCGCAGCCGCGTGCATGACTGGCATATTGCACCGCACACCCATGCCGGACTTTTTCAGGTACTTTTTTTAATGTCCGGACACGTCAGTGCCTTGATGGAGGAAGAGGTCTGGGAAGTCGATGGTCCGGTGGTCATCACCATCCATCCGTCCCTGGTACATGGTTTCGATTTCTCGGAACAGGCCGTGGGATTCGTGCTGACGGTGGATCCGCACGTGGTGTTTTCGGCCGGCGGCAGCGAGGGGCACGGCGAATTGTTTTCGCCCTTGTTCCTGCGCCCGATGGCCATCGAACTGGGGCGCGTACCGGAATTGCGCGAGCGCATGGAGACGCTGCTGCGTCTGTTGATTGCCGAATCGGCCGCGCCGCGCACCGGCCACACGCTGATGCTGGAATGGCTGGCGCGCAGCGTCATGCTGTTGCTGGTGCGGCTGGAAGCGGATCATCGCTCGGCGGAATTGTCCGGACGCGGCGACTTTGAATTGTTCAGCCGTTTTCGCGCACTGGTGGAGCAGCATTTCAAGGAGCAATGGCAGGTGGCGGTCTATGCCGACAAGCTGCGCATCACGCCCAGCCGCCTCAATCGCCTGTGCCTGAAGCTGGCCGGGCATTCGGCCTTCGACCTGGCGCAGCAGCGATTGATCCTGGAGGCTTGCCGCAAGCTGACCTATGTGCCCTCAGGCATTTCGACGATTGCCTATGAACTGGGCTTTCAGGATCCGGCGTATTTCAGCCGGCTCTTCAAGCGGCACATGGGACTGACGCCCAAGGAATATCGGCGCACGCATGTGGAAGAATAAATGTGCCGGTGTGCCGTTTTCGACGTTGGCGCAAAAACGAAAATCCGTGCGCCATCTTCGAAAGTCAGCCACGCCTCACAATAGCGCTCCCAGCTCCACCTGAATCTTCAGCATGGCCGGCAGGCAGCGTTCCACCATGTCTTCCAGTTTCATGCGGGCCGCATGCACGCTGATGTTCATCGCCGCCACCACCTCGCCACGGAAGTTGCGCACCGGCACGGCCATGGTACGCAAGCCCAGTTCCAGTTCCTGGTCCACCAGCGCATAACCCTGTGCGCGGGCGCGCGCGATTTCCAGTCCCAATCGTTCGACGTCGGTGATGGTATGGGCCGTGATGGCCTCCGGCTGGGCACGCGCGAGAATGGCATCGAGCTGCGCCGGTGGCAGATTGGCCAGCAGGATGCGCCCATTGGCGGTGCAGTAGGCCGGCACACGCGTACCCGGCTGCAAGGTGGTCGATACCAGTTGCCCCGCGCTCACCGCCGCCACGCATACCAGCTGGTCATGATCA
Source organism: Herbaspirillum sp. 1173 (assembly GCF_031455335.1). Lineage (NCBI taxonomy): Bacteria > Pseudomonadati > Pseudomonadota > Betaproteobacteria > Burkholderiales > Oxalobacteraceae > Herbaspirillum > Herbaspirillum sp. 1173. The sequence continues at coordinate 124,806 of NZ_JAVDSP010000010.1, forward strand.
AGCACCCCGCAGGAGGCTGCCTCGCCCAGCGAATACGCCAGCCGGTACAGCAGCGGCTGCACGATGCGCGGCAGCCGCGCCGAATGCAGGTAGGACTGGCCCAGCCGCAGCACCAAGGGCGTGAGCGAGAAGGTCTTGTTGTCGTGCCGCATGTAGCCCAGGTGCGTGAGCGTGATGAGATAGCGGCGCGCGGCAGCGCGGGTCAGGCCCGTCAGTTGCGCCACCTCGGCGATGGTCAGGCGCGAGCGCTCCTGGTCAAACGCTTCGATCACCTGCAGGCCCTTTTCCAGACCGGCGACCAGGTCACGCTTGAGAGGACCGTCTGCGCCCTCCTCCACTTCTTCGATGTGTTCTTGCTGCATGTTTCCCTGCCCTGTGGATAAAACAAGCTGATGCGCACCGTCTTCCGTTCGCTGCAGAAAATCGGCCATTTGTGCGATTCTCGCACAAAGCGGGCGCAGGGCGGATATGCTGCGCTGCGTTGGCCTTGAGAGCGGGGATCGGCTTGCCTACTATCTGTCCACACCCAAGCACGGCGCGCCATTCGCCCATTCCGGCAGGCAAGGAATCCGAAGACGACGCCGCATTCACCCCGTCGACTGAGGAGACCTCATGCAATTCGATGCCATCGAACCCGGTGTCTATCCGGAACTGATCTATCCCCCGTACAAGTCCACCGCCAAGCGCGGCCCCACGCAAGCGCCGCTGCGCGTGCGCGACGAGACCGCCACCGGCACCAACCTGTTCGCCTCGCCCAAGCTGATCCTGCCGCACGACATGGACCTGACCGCGCAAGGCAAGGGCGAGCCGCTGGGCGAGAAGATCGTCGTCACCGGCCGCGTGCTCGATGAAGACGGCAAGCCGGTGCGCAATTCCCTGCTGGAAGTCTGGCAGTGCAATGCCGCCGGCCGCTACTTCCACAAGAAGGACCAGCACGATGCACCGCTGGACCCGAACTTCACCGGCTTCGGCAAGATGCTTACCGATGACAATGGCCGCTATCGCTTCGTCTCCATCAAGCCCGGCCCGTATCCCTGGGGCAATCACCACAAGGCCTGGCGTCCGGCGCACATCCACTTCTCGCTGTTCGGCAACGTCTATGCGCAGCGCCTGGTGACGCAGATGTATTTCCCCAATGATCCGCTGTTCGCCTATGACCCGATCTTCCAGAGCATCCCTGACGAAGCCGCCCGCCAGCGCCTGATTTCGCGCTTCTCGCTGGAGGAGACGGTGGACGACAAGATGCTGGGCTATGAATTCGACATCGTCCTGCGCGGCCGCAACGCCACGCCCATGGGCATCTGAACACAAGGCAGGAGACCACATGAGCAACATCACCACTTCGCAAACCATCGGCCCCTTCCCGCACGAAGCCTGGGCCTGGGCCGTGGAACTGACTTCGCGCGTGGAAAGCAGCGCGCCGCAGGTCAAGATCAAGGGCGCCATCATCGATGGCGACGGCGTCCCCGTCAACGACGCCTGGGCCGAAGCCTGGCTGCCGGGCAGCGCTGCGGCAGAAACTTCACATGCCATTCCCGGATATCGCCGCGTGCCCACCAATGAAGAGGGCGGGTTCACTTTTTCGATTTCGCAGCCGCAGGCGCCGGCCGGCAAGCCGGTGGCTTATGTGACCGTGTTTGCACGCGGGCTGGTCAAGCACCAGTTCACGGCCGTCTTCCTGGAAGATGATCCGGCGTTGGCGCAATCGGCCCTGCTGGAGCAGGTCCCGGCTGACCGCCGCCACACCCTGATCGCCCGCAAGCAAGCCGATGGCAGCTACCTGTGGAATATTCACATGCAGGGCGCGAGCGAGACGGTATTCTTCGACTACACCTGAACGCCCGTTACGGCGTGACGCGCGAGGGGATCCGCAGGCTTTGGCCTGCCGGATCCCGTTTGCGTTGGATCGCGCCGGACGGGCAAGCAATGGAGACTTCATGAGCGTTTCGATCTTCGACAGCTTCCTCACCACATCCGACATGATTGCGGTGTTCGACGACCAGGCGGTGGTGCAAGCCATGCTGCGCTTCGAACAAGTCCTGGCCGAGGCCGAAGCCGCCGAGGGCATCATCCCCGAGGCCGCCGCGCGCGCCATCGCCAGCGTATGCCGCGCCCCGCTCTACGACATCAACGCGCTCATCGTCGCCGGCCGCCGTGCCGGTGCGCTGGCCATTCCTCTGGTCAAGGAATTGCAGCGCACGGTCGCCCTCTACAGCGAGGAAGCCGCCACCCATGTGCACTGGGGCAGTACCAGCCAGGACGTGCTGGATACGGCCATGGTACTGGTTACGCGTGAGGCCCTGCGACTGGTCGATGGCGAACTGGGCCAGCTGGCGCAGCGCCTGCTGGACTTGTCGCAATCCCATCTGGATACGCCGGTGCTGGCGCGCACGCTGATGCAACCGGCGCAAGTCACCAGCCTGGGCTTGAAGTTCTGCAACTGGGCCGCCCCCCTGCTGCGCTCGCGCGCGCAACTGCAGGCGCTGGCCGAACGCGCCCTGCAGCTGCAACTGGGCGGCGCAGTAGGCACGCTGGCCGTACTCGGTGAGAAGGGGCCGGCCGTGGCCGCACGGATGGCTGCGGCGCTCGGCTTGAAGACACCCGATGCGGCGTGGCATACCCAGCGCGACGAATGGATACGGCTGGGTACCGAGATGGCCGTGCTGGCGGGCAGCCTGGGCAAGATCGCGACTGACCTGTCGCTGATGGCGCAGGGTGAAATTGCCGAACTGGCCGAGCCTTCCGGCAATGGCCGGGGCGGATCATCGGCGATGCCGCACAAGCGCAATCCGGTGTCGTCCATGATCGCCCTGGCCGCTGCCACCCGTGCGCCGCAGCAGGCCGCTGCGCTGCTGGGGGCGATGTCGCAGCAGCACGAACGCGGGCTGGGCAACTGGCAGGCCGAACTGGCCGAATGGCCGGGCTTGTTCCTGGGCGTGCACGGGGCCTTGCGTGCGCTCAATGATGCGTTTGCCGCACTGGTCATTGACGAGGCGCGCATGTTGCGCAACATCGATGCGCTGCAGGGATTGGTGTTTGCCGAATCCGCATCGATTGCACTGGCGGGCGTGATCGGCCGTCCGCGTGCGCACAGTCTGCTGGAGCAGCTCACGCGCAAGGCCGTGGCCGATGGCGCGCAACTGGTCGATGTGCTGGTCGATGCCGTACAGGCCGATGCGCAGCTGGGCAAGGAGATCGACCTGGCCATGTTGCGCGGGCTGTTCGATCCGGTGCAGGCGACGCGGCCTGCGCGCCGCATTGCTGAAGGGCAGCTTGAACATTTGCGCACGATGCTGGCGCGCTGAACCACTGATTTCTCCACCATCCTCCACATCACGAGACAAAAGAGAACACCTCATGAGCTACGATCCGCTGGACCATGATTTCGAGCGCGGCATGCGCAATCGCCGCAGTGTGCTGGGCGACCAATGGGTTGACCGTTCGGTGGCCAACGCCACCAATTTCAATGCCGATTTCCAGAACCTGATCACGCGCTTTGCCTGGAATGAAATCTGGGGCCGTCCCGGGCTGGACCACAAGACCCGGCGCATCATCGTGTTGGCCATCACCATTGCGCTGGGACGCTGGGAAGAATTTGAACTGCACGTGCGCGCCGGGCTGACTGCCGATCCGGCTACGCGGTTGACGCCGGATGAGATGAAGGAAGTGATGATCCAGGCTTCGGTTTATGCGGGTGTGCCGGCGGGCAATACGGCGTTCACGCATGCGCAGAAGATCCTGCGTGAAGTGGGTGAGCAGATCGGTTACGCGGTGGTGCCGCAGGCGCCTGCTGCCAGCGTGCATCCTGGGGTGGGGCGTGAGGGGCGCACTTCTTCTTCACCGGCGCTGCATTACACCTTGCGGGAGCCGCGCAATGGCAAGGCGCCGCGGCATACGGTGGTGCTGTCGCATGCGCTGGGCACCGACCTGATGATGTGGGACGGACTGGCCAATCTGCTGGCGGCCGATTGCCGGGTGATCGCTTACGATCATCGCGGGCATGGCAGTTCGGAGAAGGTCGACGGGCTCTACAGCATGGCGGACCTGGCTGATGATGCTGCGCGCTTGTTGCGGGAGCTGGATACGGGGCCGGTGGTGTGGGTGGGCTTGTCCATGGGGGGCATGGTGGGGCAGGAGCTGGCCTTGCGCCATCCGGGGCTGGTGCGGGCACTGGTGCTGGCCAACACCACCTCCGCCTATCCTGATGCGGCGCGCGAGGTTTGGCAGCAGCGGATTGCTACCGTGCGGGATCAAGGGATCGAGGTGATTGCGGATGCGGTCATGGGGCGGTATTTCCATGAGGGGTTCCGTGCTGCTCAGGCGGCTACCGTGGCGCGCTATCGGCAGCGGCTGGTCACTACCGATGCGGTGGGGTATGCGGGGTGCTGTCATGCTGTCGGGACTGTTGATACTTCGTCCCGGTTGGGGGCCATTCTTGTCCCTACGCTGGTGATCGCAGGAGAGCTGGATCAGGGGACGCCGGTTGCCATGGCTCAGGCATTGGTGGACGGTATCGCTGGCTCTCGGCTTGAGGTCATTGCCGATGCCTCTCATGTCAGTGCTGTTGAGCAGCCTGTTGCGTTTGCTGAATTGGTTCTTGGGTTTATCGGCGGGCTTTGATGGTGTTAGGTTTTTGGGCGTAGTCTGCACGGAATTTCTTCCTGCGCTCTAGCTTAATTCTTATCTCTCTCCGGTCGGGAGAACGCGCCGGGGGCGGCCCGGCAGCCGCTCACTTTTCTTGTCTCGCCAAGAAAAGTAAGCAAAAGAAGGCGACCGCAACTCCGCCGCCCTCCTTCGGAGGGTCCCCGCTTCAGTACCCAATAAAACGGGAAAAATAAAGTCGCTTCGCTCCGATTATTTTTCTGATCCGTTTTATTGGGTACCGAAGCGGCGGCGCAGATGCGGACAGCCTGCCCGGCTCGCCTTCGGCATCGCGACGGACACTACTCGCCTTCGGCTTCGGACTTTCTCACTATAGTCCTTCGAGAGCCCCCTCCAAATTCTTTCTCGCTGTTGCCTCATAGCGGTCGAAAAAGGTCTTCGTTCGGTATATCCACGGACGATTCAAGAACCCTTGCAGAATCTTCTTCCGCTCTTGCATGAACAACGCTAGCGGAACATAGTCGTATTCCGCACGAATCTGCCGTTCGTATTCTTCAAAACGATCCGGTGGCGCGGCCAATATCGACAAGTCCACATCCACCAATAACGACGCGTCACCCTCCACGCTGGGCTGATGGTGCCGGGTTGCCATCACCAGTGCATGCACGCGCTGTGCAATCTCTTCCGATGCGCCGGCATCCTGCAGACAACGCCGCGCCCACTCCGCGCTCTTTTCTTCGTTGTCGTGACGTTTGACGTCATAGATGACGTCATGAAACCAGAGTGCCAGTTCAACTTCGCCAGGGTGGGAGGACTCGGTGTGCAGCTCTTCCCACTTTGCAAAGCATTCATCGAGGTGTTGAAGGGTGTGATAGTGGCGATGGGGTTCGCGGTAGTGTGAGAGGACCGAGTCAAACAAGTGCGTATCGGGGCAAACCAGACCCAATTTTTTCCAGGTGAGATCCCAGCGTTGGGTGGTCAGGGTCATGATTGGGTCTTTCGAAAAGAGGGGAGGAAAGATTATCTGTCGATATCCATCTCAATGCGAGAGAAGCATACCAACCCCGACCAAAGCCGAAGGCGAGTAGGAGACGAGGCGAGGCCGCAGGCGAGCCCGTGGGGGGGTGCCGTCCCCATAGAGCCAGCCGCCGCAGCGGAGCGAAAAGTGGATCAGAAGGATAGTCGGAGCGAAGCGACTCTATCCTTCCCACTTTTCGCTCTGCTGCGGCGGGGACCCTCCGAAGGAGGGCTGGCTCTTTGGGGTCGCCTTCTTTTGCTTACTTTTCTTGGCGAGACAAGAAAAGTGAGCGGCTGCCGGGCCGCCCCCGGCGCTCCGTTCCGACCGGAGAGGGAAAAGAATTAAGCTAGAGCGCAGGAAAGATTTCCGTGCAGACTCCCCCAAACAGCAAACCCAACCAAAGCCGAAGGCGAGTAGGAGACCCCGCGAGGCCGAAGGCGAGCCCGTCGGGGGTGCCGTCCCCATAGAGCCAGCCGTCGCAGCGGAGCGAAAAGTGGATCAGAAGGATAGTGGGAGCGAAGCGACTCTATCCTTCCCACTTTTCGCTTCGCTGCGGCGGGGACCCTCCGAAGGAGGGCTGGCTCTTTGGGGTCGCCTTCTTTTGCTTACTTTTCTTGGCGAGACAAGAAAAGTGAGCGGCTGCCGGGCCGCTCCCGGCGCGTTCTCCCGACCGGAGAATGATAAGAATTAAGCTAGAGCGCAGGAAAGAAATCCGTGCAGACTACGCCAAAACCAAAGACAATCAAACCCCAGGATCTCGCACCTTCTCCACCTGATCAAACTCCACGTTATAGAACTCAGCCCCGCGCAACTCAGCCTTGCGCATATAAACCGTCTGCACGATATCGCGAGTAGAAGCATCGATGGAAACCGGCCCCCGCACGCTCTCCCAGCTCATCCCTTTCATGGCAGCCAGCAGCTTCTCACCGTCCGCATCGCCCCCGGTCTTCTTGAGCGATTCATAGAGCAGATGCATTCCGTCATAGGCTCCAACGGAATGGAAGTTGGCGCGCATTCCCTTGTTGGCCTTGGCCATGGCATCGACATATTCCTTGTTGGCTGCAGAGGGATGCGCCGCCGAATAATGATGACTGCTCACCACATCCTTGGCAGCTGCGCCAATCCCGGCCATCAGGTCATCATCGAGCACATCGCCGGTGCAGATCAGACGAATCCCTGCCGCCGCCAATCCCCGCTCGGTGAACTGCTTCAACACGGCAGCGCCTTCCCCGGAAGGTACAAAAACGAACAAAGCCTGCGGCTTGGCGTCTTTCACCCGCTGCAGGAAGGGCGCGTAGTCCGGATTACGCAAGGGCACGCGCACGCTTTCCACGACCTTGCCACCGGCCTCGGAAAAAGTCTTCACGAACACTTTCTCAGCATCCAGCCCCGGCCCGTAATCGGAAACAAAGGTCACTACACTCTTGATGCCGTTCTTGGCAGCCCAAGAGGCCAGCGGCGAAGTCACCTGCGCCAGCGTAAAGCCAGTGCGCACGATATAAGGCGAGCGCTGCGGAATGATCGACGTTGCCGCTGCCGTCACGATCATCGGCACCTTGGCCTGCGTCGCAATGGGCGCGGCCGCCAGCGCCAAGGGCGTCAACCCGAATCCCATCAGGACCTGCGCCTTGTCCCGCGCCACCAGCTCCTGCGCCAGCCGCTTGGTCACATCCGGAGAAACGCCGCCATCATCCTTCAACAGGATCTCCACCTTGCGCCCGGCCACGCTGTCGCCGAACTTCTGCTGATACAGCTTCACCGCTGCCTCGATCTGCCGCCCGGTCGAAGCAAACGGCCCCGACATCGGCACGATCAGCCCGACCTTCAACACCTCCGCTGCTCGCGCGACCAGAGGTGCGCCCATCGCAGCCAGTGCGGTTCCGGCCAGCACCAGGTGGCGGCGCCGGGTATCGATCATCTCGCTCATCATGTCTCCTCAGGTTTTAATTTGTATAAATGATTTACGACGCAGGACAATACTGCTTCAGAACATTACAGATCCAGCACCAGCAACGAACTGCGAGCCCGGGAACAGCAAGGCGTGAACTGATCATTGGCCGCCCTTTCCTCATCGGTCAGGTACTGATCACGGTGATCCGGCTCACCCTCCAGCACACGCGTGAGACAGGTCCCGCAGATGCCCTGCTCGCAGGACACCGGCACATCCACACCGTGTTCGCACAAAACCTGGATCACCGTGCGGTCGGCGGGAATGGTGTAGACCTGCCCGCTGCTGGCCAGCTTCACGTCAAACGCGCCATTGCCATCGGCTGTTACCGGCGCCGCACCAAAGTATTCGAAATGAACCTGCGACTCCGGCCAGCCGCGCGCCCGGGCAGTCTTCACCACATGCGCGATGAAGCCGGCAGGACCGCAGACGTAAAGATGGGTAGCCGGATCAGACTGTGACAGCAAGGCCTCCAGATCAAGCTTCTGCGCGGCATCACCATCGTCATAGTGATGCACCACGCGGTCCGCAAATCCTGACCCGGCAATGCGCTCGCGAAACGCCTGGCGTGCAGGCGAACGGGCGCAGTAATGCATTTCGAAAGACGCCCCGGAAGCCGCCAGCGCCTCGGCCATGCACAGAATGGGCGTCACACCGATGCCACCCGCCAGCAGCAGGCTGTGCTGCGCCGGCACCAGCGCAAACTGGTTGCGCGGCACGCCGATAGTGAGCAGATCACCGACCTTCAACGCATCGTGCACCGCCACCGAACCACCGCGCGAATTGGCATCGCGCAATACACCGATCTGGTAGCGATGCTGCTCATGCGGCGCATTGCACAGCGAATACTGGCGCAGCAAGCCGCCCGGCAGATGCACGTCGATATGCGCACCGGCGGTAAAACCCGGCAAGCGCGAACCATCCACCGAGACCAGCTCCAGTCCGACGATGCTGTCGGCTTCCTCGCGGCGCGCCGCAACCTTGACCTGCAATGTCGTCATCGTCACTCCTCAGGCTGCTGCAGCCTTGCCGGAATCGGCTTCGCGCGCCAGCCACTTGTCCAGCACCTTGCGCGACTGCACGCCACCGGCATCGATGTTGAGCGCCAGCAGGCGGCGCTCGGGATACTTCAGCAGATTGGCCTGCTGCAGCTCCAGCATCTCGCGGTCCTCGCCGAAGATCTTGCCCTGCCCTTCGCGGATGGTATTGGTCAGCTCCTTGTCCTCAGGACGGAAGTGCCGCGCCATGCCCCAGAAATACCAGTGCGACGTTTCGGTCTCGGGCGTGATGAAATCCACCACGATGGAAGAAGCCTTGTGCTCCGGTCCGGCCTCGTAACCGCCCTTGCCTGCATGCGCCACGCCCACTTCAATCATCACGTGGCTGGGCGGCGAGAAGCGGCAGATCTGCCAGCGATCCACCGGCACCTCATCGGCCAATCCATTGCCTCGCAAGGCCATGCGCCAGAACGGCGGCGGCATGATGTTCTCCATGAAGCGGCTGGTGATGACCTGTTCACCCTCCACCCGCGTATTGACCGGCGCTTCGTCAATCTCCTTCTGGCCGATGCTGGAGGCGTGCACATAAGTCTCGTGCGTGAGGTCCATGAGGTTGTCGATCATCAGGCGGTAGTCGCAGTTGATGTGATACAAGCCACCTCCATAGGCCCACTCCGGATTCTCAGCCCATTCCAGATGATGGATCTGCGCCGGATCGGCCTGCTCCTTGTCACCGGGCCATACCCAGATGAAGCCGTAACGCTCCACTACAGGGAAGCTGCGAATGCAGGGGAAGCCGCGCACGCGCTGGCCCGGCATGCTGCGCGTATGTCCATCACAACCCATCTCCAGGCCGTGATAGCCGCATACCAGCTGCCCTTCCCGCACGAAGCCCAGCGACAGCGGCGCACCGCGATGCGGACAGAAATCCTCAACGGCGGCGACCTTGCCTTCGGCGCCACGATAGAACACGATCTTCTCGCCGCAGATCTGGCGGCCCAGGGGCTTGCTTTCGATTTCGTCGGGCGTGCAGGCGACGTACCAGGCATTCTTGGGGAACATGACGGTCTCCTTGGGTGAATTCCTCAACCGGCACCGGCCTTCCAAGGCCAGTGCCATTCTTGATGGACTGCTCCAGCTTGTTCTTTTCCGCAGGCGGCTTGATCCAGATCCTGTCGGGTCTCGCATTTATCTGTTTTAATATTCAGTACACTGAATGTTAGAAAAGTATCCGCCAATCCGCAGCGCAAGTAAACGCGCTGGCGGACTTTTTTCGTTGCGCGTTGCATCAATTGATTGAGGGAAAACCTTGCGGACCGTACACTGCCGCATCGCCGTCATCACCCTGCAGCTCATCCATTACCTGATTGCATCCGACCTCATCCGCCATGCCACAGACCACGCCACCCAAGGACGAAAGCCAGCTCATCGATCTCTACGAGCACCCCGGCCACCTGTTGCGGCGGGCGCAGCAGATTTCGGTGTCGATCTTCCATGACGAAACCGGCGGCATCATTACCCCGGTGCAATACGCCATCCTGCGCATGCTGTCGAACCATCCCGGCATCGACCAGGTGAGCTTGTCAGGACTGGTCGCCATCGACACTTCCACCGGTGCCACGGTCTGCGCCCGGCTGGAAGAAAAGGGATTGCTGGTGCGCGAAGTCATTCCGCACAACCGCCGCCAGCGCGCATTGCGCATCACGCAGGCCGGCGAAGCCCTGCTGGAAGAACTGATCCCCGGCCTGCAGCGCCTGCGCAAGCGCATCCTGGCGCCCCTTGATGCAGCCGAGCAGCAACAGTTCATGCTGCTGCTGGACAAGCTGGTGCACGAGAACAATCCGCAGAGCCGTGCGCCGCTCGCGCGCTTGCGCGACCCGGATTGCCAGGAAGACTGAGCCTCAGGCTACCGCTACCAGCCTATCCAATGTCTGGCCATCGTCCAGCAGGCTCTGGCTGTCCGAGGCATGCACGATGCGGCCGCGATCGAGCACGATGGCCCGCTGCGTCAGCGACAGCGCCATGCGTGCATGCTGCTCCACCACGATCACCGACATCCCTTCTTCACTGACCAGGCGGCGGATCACCTTCAGCAGTTCCTGCACGATGATCGGGGCCAGCCCTTCCATCGGTTCATCCAGCAAGAGGATGCTGGGGCTCACCATCAGCGCGCGCGCAATGGCCAGCATCTGCTGCTCGCCCCCGGAGAGCTGGTTGCCCATGTTGTGGCGGCGCTCATGCAGGCGGGGAAAAATCGAATAAATCTTCTGCAAGTTCCATTTTCCGCCACGCTCCACCACCGTCAGGTGTTCCTCCACCGACAGCGAAGGAAACATGAAACGCTCCTGCGGCACCCAGCCCAGCCCGGCGTGCGCGCGCTTGTGGGTCGGCACGCGCGCAATGTTGCTGCCACGCCAGTGAATGCTGCCGCCATGCAGGCGCGTCAGTCCCATGAGCGTGATCAACAGACTGGTCTTCCCCACGCCATTGCGCCCCAGCAGGGCCAGGCTCTCGCCTTCCTGCATCGAGAAGGACACCTCTTCCAGGACGATGGAGTCGCCATAACCGGCGCTCACCTTGTCCAGTGCCAGCAGATCAGGCATGTTCGGCCTCCCCCAGATAGACTTCCTTGACGCGCTGGTCAGCCGCAATCTCCGCCGGCGTGCCCTCCACCAGCACCTTGCCGCCGACCAGCACCGTGATGCGCTCGGCGAAGCGGAACACCAGCCCCATGTCATGTTCGATGAAGACGATGGTCACCTCGCGTGGCAGCTGCGCAATCACTTCGAAGAGTTCACGGCTTTCCGCCGAGGGAATGCCGGCGGCTGGCTCGTCCAGCAACAGCACCTTGGGCTGAGTCGCCAGGGCCAATGCAATCTCCACCAGCCGCTGCTTGCCATAGGCCAGGCTGCGCGTGATGCTGTTGGCTTCCTGCGCCAGCTTGAGGGACTCCAGCAAGGCCATGGCTTCATCGACAACGTCGGTCTGGCTGGCCACGGTCTGGTACCACTTGTATTGCAGGCCGCGCCGCTCCTGGATCGCCAGGATCACCGACTCCAGCACCGTGAGTCCGGCAAAAAGCGTATTGATCTGGAAGGTGCGGGTCATGCCGCGCTTGACGCGTTCATGCTGGGCCAAGGCGGTGATATCCTCGCCACCGAACCATACCTTGCCCCCGCTGGGCGCAAAGCCGCCCGTGAGCAGATTGATGAAGGTGGTCTTGCCGGCGCCATTGGGACCGATCAAGGCGTGGCGCGCGCCGGGTGTGAAGGTCAGCGAGATATCGCTGTTGGCCACGAAGCTGCCCCAGCGTTTGCTCAGGCCTTCGGTGCGCAAGGTGGTATCGGCTGGATGCGGGCTCATGCTCGGCCTCCCTTGAAGAACTTGTCACGCAGCACCGCCAGCCCGCCGAGCAGGCCACCGCGCGCGAAGAGAACGATGACGATCAGCAGCAGGCCGATCCAGAATTGCCAGTAGGCCGGATTGAGTCCGGACAGGTAATCCTGCGCCAGCATGTAGACCAGCGCACCAACCAGTCCGCCATAGAGGCGGCCGGTACCGCCCAGCACCAGGATGATGAGCAGCTCTGCCGACCGCGGGAAACCCAGCACATCCAGCCCGACAAACTGCGTGGTCTGCGCCAGCAGGGCACCGGCCACACCGGCCACCGCAGCGGCCACGGTGAAGATGACGACCAGGCGGCGATTGACATCGGCACCGATGGCCGGCATGCGGCGGCCACCTTCGCGGATGCCGCGCAAGCCCAGCCCGAAGGGTGAATTCACCATCCGCCGCAGCACCACGAACAGCAGCAACAGCACCGCGAAACTGTAGCCATAAGCCACGCGTCCGTTGAGGTCGAACTCGAAGACACCGAAGATCTTGCCCATCACCATGCCGGACAAGCCATCCACACCACCGGTGATGAAGGCCGCCTTGTTGGCCGCCTCGAACAGCATCAGTCCTATGCCCAGCGTGACCATCAGACGCGTGAGGTCCGCTCCGCGCACCACCAGGAAGCTCACCAGAAAACCGGCGACAGCCGCCACGATGGCCGCCAGCAACAGCCCCGTGATCGGCTCGCCCCAGCCATGCACGGCCAGCAGCCCGGCCGTGTAGGCCCCCAGGCCGAAGAAGGCGGCATGCCCCAGCGAAACGATGCCGGCATAGCCCAGGATCAGATCCAGCGAGACGGCGAACAGGCCCACGATCATGATCTGGCTGATCAGCACCAGGTAATCGGGGAAGAGGAAATAGGCCGCCATCGGCAGCAGCCAGAAGAGGATCTCCAAGGGAGTCCAGCGATCATTGGGCAGGCGCAGGACCGGCTTGGCGGCCGCTCGGGTTGAATTGCTGGTGCTGCTCATCCGCGCCTCCGCATCAGTCCGGCCGGGAACAGGATCAGCAACACCACCATCAGGCCATAGATGACGAAGGCGCCGATCTCCGGCACATAATATTTTCCGGCGACGTCGAACACGCCCAGGATCAGCGCGGCCAGCAGCGGCCCCTTGATGGTGCCCGCCCCGCCCACGGCCACCACCAGCAGGAAGTAGACCATGTATTTGACCGGGAAGGTCGGGTCCAGCCCCAGCACGTCAATGCCCAGGCCGCCACCGAGACCGGCCAGGCCCGACCCCAGTGCAAAGGTCAGGCTGAACACGCGGCTGACGTTGATGCCCAGCCCCGCTGCCGCCACCTGGTTGTCGACCGAGGCGCGGATCTGTGCACCAAAGCGGGTACGCTCGATCAGGAGGCCCAGCGCCACCGTCACGATCACCACCACGCCGATCAGGAAGACGCGATACGCCCCCACATCCAGCCCCAGCAACGAGACCTGTCCGCGCAGCCAATCCGGCAGCACCACAGGCTGCTGGGTCGGCCCCCATTGCCAGGTGGCCCCGGCCACGGCCATGAAGGTCAGGCCGATGGAAAACAGCACCTGGTCGAGGTGGCTGGCCTTGTAGAGACGGCGATAGAGGGAACGTTCGAGGATCAGACCGACCGCGGCGGCCGCGATGAAGGCCAGTGGCAAGGTCGCCAGGAAAGGAACGCCGATGCGATTGAGCAGCGTCACGCAGACATACCCGCCCAGCATGGCAAAGGCGCCGTGGGCGAGGTTGATGAAGTTCATCATCCCCATCGTCACCGACAGGCCCACGCTGATGAGAAACAGGAGGCTGCCGTAGGCAATGCCATCGAAGAGCACGCCAAGGAAGTTGCCTAGCATGGCACACCTCCCCGGCAAGGACGAGCGGGCGCAGCCGAACGCGGCGCGCAGTCATGATGCGAATGCATGATGCGGTTGGTCTCCTCTTCTGGCCTGCGGCTCTGTTTTTTTGTGGCCGCTTGGAAATCGATATAAATTATTTTTCTATTGTGCTGCGCCTGCCTCAATTCATGCTTGATCAATTTTCACGAAGACCCTTGCGATCTTCATGGATGGCGCGACACGGCTGCCCGGCCGCGCCATCCCGAACGCATCACACGCGCTCGATCACCATCGCGATCCCCTGCCCCACGCCGATGCACATGGTGCACAGCGCATAACGGCCACCGGTGCGTTCCAGCTGGTAGGTGGCAGTGGTCACCAGGCGCGCACCGCTCATGCCCAGCGGATGGCCGAGGGCGATGGCACCGCCGTTCGGATTGACGCGTGCGTCATCATCGGCCACGCCCAGTTCGCGCAACACGGCCAGCCCTTGCGAGGCGAAGGCTTCGTTGAGTTCGATCACGTCCATCTGATCAATCGTCATGCCCAGTTGCGCCAGCACTTTCTTGCTGGCCGGGGCCGGGCCCATGCCCATGATGCGCGGTGCGACGCCGGCCGTGGCCATGCCCAGGATGCGGGCGCGCGGCTTGAGCTGGTACTTCTCGACGGCATCGGCACTGGCCAGCAGCAAGGCGCAGGCGCCATCGTTGACGCCGGACGCATTGCCGGCCGTGACCGTGCCGTCGGGCCTGACCACGCCCTTCAGGCGGGCCAGCGCTTCCATGCTGGTCGCACGCGGATGTTCATCCTGGGTCACGGTGATCGGGTCGCCCTTCTTCTGCGGGATCACCACCGGCACGATTTCCTGTGCCAGGTTGCCATTGGCTTGCGCGGCGGCGGCCTTGGCCTGGCTGCGCACGGCGAACTGATCCTGGTCTTCGCGGCTGACCTTGAAATCGACGGCGACATTCTCGGCCGTCTCCGGCATGGCGTCCACGCCATACTTCTGCTTCATCAGCGCATTGACGAAACGCCAGCCGATGGTGGTGTCCTGGATCGCCGCCTGGCGCGAGAAGGCACTGTCGGCCTTGCCCATCACGAAGGGCGCGCGGGTCATCGATTCGACGCCACCGGCAATCATCAACTGCGTTTCACCGGACTTGATGGCGCGCGCAGCCGTACCCAGCGCATCCATACCCGAGCCGCACAGGCGGTTGATGGTGCTGCCCGGCACTTCCTGCGGCAGGCCCGCCAGCAGCAGCGACATGCGTGCCACATTGCGGTTGTCTTCGCCGGCCTGGTTGGCGCAGCCATAGATCACGTCATCGACCGCCTTCCAGTCCACCTGCGGGTTGCGCTCCATGAGCGCGCGCAGCGGCACTGCACCCAGGTCGTCGGCGCGCACGTCCTTGAGCGCGCCGCCATAGCGGCCGATGGGGGTGCGGATGGCGTCACAGATAAATACGTCTTTCATGCATTCCTCACAGCGAAAACTGCAAACAAGTTAAGCGGAATCAGGCGGCCGGGCGCAGCGGTGCGCCGGTCAGTTCCTGCAATTGCGCAAAGGACAGGCCCTCGACAATCTCGCGCACCTGCAGGCCTTGCGGGGTCACGTCGATGACGGCCAGGTCGGTGTAGATGCGGTTGACGCAGCCGATGCCGGTGAGCGGATAGGAGCAGGCCTCCACCAGCTTGCTTTCGCCGGTCTTGGTCTGGTGGTCCATCATCACGAAGACCTGCTTGGCACCGATGGCCAGGTCCATCGCACCGCCCACGGCGGGGATGGCATCCGGTGCGCCGGTGTGCCAGTTGGCCAGGTCACCCTTGGCCGAGACCTGGAAGGCACCCAGCACGCAGATGTCCAGGTGGCCCCCGCGCATCATCGAGAACGAATCCGCGTGATGGAAGTAGGAACCGCCGGTCAGGAGCGTCACCGGCTGCTTGCCGGCATTGATGAGGTCTTCGTCTTCTTCGCCGGGGGCCGGGGCCGGGCCCATGCCCAGTACGCCGTTTTCGCTGTGCAGGAAAATTTCCTTGTCGGCCGGCAGGTAGTTGGCGACCTTGGTCGGCAGGCCGATACCCAGGTTCACGTAGGCGCCCTCGGGGATGTCCTGCGCCACGCGGGCGGCGATCTCTTCACGGGTAAAGCGCTTCATTGCTGTGCCTCCTTGGTTTGCACGATCCGCTGCACGAAGATGCCGGGCGTGATGATGTTTTCCGGATCGAGCTGGCCCAGTTCCACCACCTCGGTGACTTGCGCAATGGTGACCTTGGCCGCCATCGCCATGATGGGACCGAAGTTGCGCGCCGTCTTGCGATACACCAGGTTGCCCCAGCGGTCGCCGCGCAGCGCCTTGATGAGCGCGAAGTCGGCATGGATGGGTGACTCCAGCACGTAGTGCTTGCCATCGATGAGGCGGGTTTCCTTGCCTTCGGCCAGCATGGTGCCGTAGCCGGTCGGGCTGAAGAAACCGCCGATGCCGGCACCGGCGGCGCGGATGCGCTCGGCCAGGTTGCCTTGCGGAGTCAGTTCCAGTTCGATTTCACCGGCGCGATAGAGCGCATCGAAGACGTGGGAATCAGTCTGGCGCGGGAAGGAACAGATGATCTTCTTGACGCGCTTGGTCTTGAGCAGCGCCGCCAGACCCGTATCGCCGTTGCCGGCATTGTTGTTGACGATGGTCAGGTCGCGCGCGCCCTGGGCGATCAGCACATCGATCAGGGCCGAGGGCATGCCGGCATTGCCGAAACCACCGATCATGATGGTGGCGCCATCATGGATGTCAGCCACCGCCTGCTCCAAAGAGTCAGAAATTTTATTGATCACGTTGCTCTCACTGTAGATGCGGCGCTTCCAGCTGCGCCTGCGGATTGCCTCGCTGACCTTGTTCTTGCCGTTCAGCCAGGCGGTTGGGACTCGTCTCTGCCGGTGTGGACGGGCATTCCGGAGGTATTTGCAGCGTGACGTTTTCTGCACCAGAATGTTCGATCACCGAACTAATGTTTGATTTTCGCACAAAAAGAGTTTAGCGATCCGGCTTGACGGCCGTCAAGAAAAACCCGCAGGATGTGTTCGCTTGCCGCACAAAACGTTAAAATCCTGACGCACTGAGGTATGGCGGGAAATCCGAGCTGCCCCGCTGATGCATCGTCCTGAACCATCCGACCAGAGAGTCCATTCGCGCCCATGTCCACCGCCCCTGCTGCCAAGACCCGCAAGACCGCCGCCAAGAGCACCGCTGCCGTCAAGGACGCCAAGCCGCTCAAACCCGCCCCGGCCGCCAGCCGGCGCAGCAAGGCGAGGGACCAGGAGCCGGCGGCCAGCGCGCCCGAGGCTGAACGCGAGCTGACCATCGCCGAAGAAATCGATGCCCTCACCGACCCCAGCTTCATGACCTCGCTGGCCCGGGGCCTGGCGGTGATCCGTGCCTTCAGCGATTCGCGCCGCAGCCTGACCATCGCCCAGATCAGCCAGAAGACCGGCATCCCGCGCGCTGCCGTGCGGCGCTGCCTGCATACCCTGAAGCAACTCGGCTATGCCGATTCGGACGTCAACAATTTTTCGCTGCGCCCCAAGATCCTGACGCTGGGCTACTCCTATTTGTCGTCCACCCCGCTGACCGTTTCTGCACAGCCCTACCTGAACAACATCAGCCGCACGCTCGGCGAGTCCTGCTCGCTGGCCGTGCTGGACGACAATGAAGTGCTCTACGTCGCTCGCTCGGCCACTTCGCGCGTGATGTCGGTGGCACTCAATACCGGCAGTCGCCTGCCCGCCTACTGCACTTCGCTGGGCCGCGCCATGCTGGCGCACCTGCCGGATGATCAGCTCAAAGCCTACTTCGAGAAGGTCAAGCTGCGCGCCCTGACCGACAAGACCGTGGTGTCGCAAAAGCGTCTGCGCGACATCCTGGCCGGTGTGCGTGCGCAGGGCTATGCGGTCATCGATGAAGAACTGGAAGTCGGCCTGCGCTCCATCGCCGTACCGGTACGCGGCGCCTCCGGCAATGTGCTGGCCGCACTGAACGTGGGCGCACAGGCCGCGCGCGTGTCGGTGGCACAGATGGAAGAAGAGATCCTGCCGGTGCTGCTGCGTGGCGCACAGGAATTGTCCGTGCTGCTGCCGTAAAAAACAGGTCCGCACTCCCCACCGGGGAGGCGGACCGAAGACAAAAACAGACCCTGCCTTTGCCATGCTGCGGATGTCGGCGCCCCTCGGATATCCGGGTGCGCCATCCTCCTCAAGACTGCTTTTCCATCACCGATCAGAATCAGAAGGTGTGACGAATGCCCGACATCACACCCAGCTGGTTCTTGCCCGCACCCACCGACCCGCCGGCATCGACGGCCACGGCCGACGTACCGCCGTTCTTGATGTAGCCCAGCGAAGTGTAGAGCGCCGTGCGCTTGGACAGGTTGTAGGTGAGGCGTGCCACTGACAGGGTGACATCGTTCGGGCTGTTCTTCACGTCCAGGCGCGAGACCTGCGCATCCAGCACCAGTGCGGTGGTCAACGGATAGCTCACGCCCAGGTAGTAGAGATCGGAATCGGTATTGGTGTTGTTGGCTGCGCGGGTACGGCGATCGACCACGCCGCCGCCGATCTTGACATCACCGATCATGAAGTAACCGTTCAAGGTGATGCGCTGATCGCTGTTGTCGCTGCTGGTGAGGCCACCGGAGGCGCCGGTGTTGCCATACAGGATGTCATAGGAGGAAGTCACGCCCCAGCCCTTGCCATCGTAGCCCAGCAAGCCCGTAACCTGGCGGCAGGCCTTGCTGTTGCCGGCCACTTCGCCGGCACAGTTGGTGGCAGCCGGACCGCCGGTGGCCGAGCTGTCGCGTCCGAAGCTGTAGGTCGCGCCCAGCGTAAAGCCGCTGAAGCTGCCGAGGTAGCCGATGGAATTGTCGCTGCGGGCATTGGGCAGATACGGGTCGATGCTGCCGATGGCGAAGATGTTGGGACCCATCACGTCCGTCTTGAGCTGCGAGATGTAGGTCATGTTGATCTGGCGGCCCAGGGTGACCTGGCCCCAATCGCTCTTCAGGCCCACATACGACTGGCGCCCGAAGATGCGGTTACCCTGTCCCATGGCGCCGGTGTCGGGAGCAAAGCCGCTTTCCAGCACGAATATTGCCTGCAGTCCGCCGCCCAGATCTTCCGTACCACGGAAGCCGATGCGCGACGGGAAGCTGCCCGTCAGCGACGGCATCTTGAAGACCGAATTGCCGTTGGCATTGGCGTTGGTGGTGTAGACCACGCCGGTATCGATGATGCCGTAAATGGTCACCGAACTCTGCGCCATGGCCGAGCCCGCCGCACCCGCGGTCATTGCACATGCGGCAGCGGCCAGGGCCACTGCACGCAGGGTGGTTGTTCTTGTCATTGCCATCTCCTCCTGATTTCATTGAATGGTGAATGGCCGGCTCGCTGCCGGCGCACGCCCTCCTCCAGGCGCACGCCAGCGATTCGCTGCTCGCCGGCCGGGTGACTTCCCTTGATGTCAGTCCCTTCGATTACCTCAACTGCCTCTTGCGAATTCCCGTCGCCGACGCGGCATCTTCCGGAAGCGCGGGCAAAAACGCCCCCTGCCCCATGGTCAACGCCATCGGCATGCGTGTTGCTGCGGCGTTTTCCACGCCACTTTGTAAATGCGAGTTGGTCGATGCCGACTAGCGGACATCGCAGAATGAAGCGTCTCGTCTCTGGCTTGTTTCTTATTTTTTATAACTTTTATTAGCCGTTCGGTAACCGCACATCGGTTTGTTTACCGAACGGATGGTGCGATACTATTGTCGGCACCGACGCTTTGTCAACAAGGCGAGCCAAGGAAGGGAAAACGATACGTCGTCCGTCCGCAACAGTCGGACCGGCGATGCGACAATCAGGACGGCAGCAGAACCGCCCGCGCAGCATCGCTCACTACAATCACAAAGGAGACTGAAAAATGAGGTTGAAAAAACTCGCAGGATTGGCCGTGATCACGGCCTCCGTCAGCTTGCTGACATCGCCGGCGCACGCTCAGGAAACCATCAAGGTCGGCCTGATCGCCGCCTTCTCCGGACCCTTCGCCGATTACGGCAAGCAGATGGAAGGCGGCATCAAGGCCTACATGGCGCAGCATGGCGACACGGTCGCCGGCAAGAAAATCCAGGTCATCATCAAGGACACCACCGGTCCCTCGCCCGAGATCGCCAAGCGCCTGGCACAGGAACTGGTGGTGCGCGACAAGGTGGATTTCCTGGCCGGCTTCGGCCTTACGCCCGAGGCGCTGGCGGTAGCGCCCATCGCTGAACAAGCGAAGAAGCCGATGATCGTCATGAACGCGGCCAGCTCCGTCATCACCACCAAGTCCAGCTACATCGCGCGCTTTTCGATGACGCTGCCGCAGGTCTCGGGCCCCATGGCGACCTGGGCGCTGAAGAACGGCATCAAGCGCGTAGTCACGCTGGTAGCCGATTACGGGCCGGGCATCGATGCCGAGACCGCCTTCAAGACCAACCTGCTGGGCGGTGGCGGCCAGGTCCTGGAATCGATCCGGGTGCCGCTGCGCAATCCTGAGTTCGCGCCCTACATCCAGCGCATCAAGGATGCCAAACCGGAGGCGGTGTTCATCTTCGTGCCGGCGGGCGAACAGGGCATCGCCTTCATGAAGGGCTATCGCGAACGCGGACTGGCCGAGGCCGGCATCAAGGTCATCGCCACCGGCGACCTGACCGACGACCACGTGCTGCCCGCCATGGGCGACTCGACGCTGGGCGTGATCACCACCTTCCACTATTCGGCCGCGCATGATTCGCCGGAGAACAAGGCCTTCCTCAAGAGCTTTGCTGCCGCCAATCCGGGGGCAGGCCGTCCCAACTTCATGGCGGTGGCGGCTTACGACGGCATGAACGCCATCTACGAGGTCAGCAAAAAGCTGAACGGCAAGATCGATGGCGACCGTGCCATGGCCATTCTCAAGAACATGAAGTTCACCAGCCCGCGCGGCCCCATCGCCATCGACCCGGCCACGCGCGATATCGTGCAGACGGTCTACGTCCGCAAGGTGGAGAAGGTCGGCAGCGAGGTCTACAACGTCGAATTCGACAAGTTCGAAAACATGAAGGACACCGGCAAATAATCGCCTGTCGATACTCCATGGAAACGCCGGTGATGCAGTGCACACCGGCGTTTTTCTTTGAGCCGCCGGCAGCCATGCAGGTTGGCGCGCCATCGGTCACCGACACGTCATCGTTGCGACGCGATGCAGCAATTCCTGCTGCATGCCTCGACACATTTTTCGTTCGTTAATCGCCCGCTTTTACTTTGTTCGCACAACACGGAAGTCACATGGGGCTTGCGTTTACCTCCACTTTACTTATACTGAATAAACGTTATAACTTATAACTAATTTAAACGCCGACCACGGCATGACCAGAGACAGCATGAACCAGCCCAGCGACCTCCTCGACATCCAAGTACATGGCGCGATCGCCGAGATCGCGCTCAACCGCGCCGCCAAACGCAATGCCCTCAACGATCCGCTGGTGCGCGCCATCCGCGACTGCTTCCAGGATCTGCCGGAGGGCGTGAAGGTGGCCATCATCCACGGCATCGGCGAACACTTCTGCGCTGGCCTTGACCTCTCCGAACTGCGCGAGCGCGACACCACCGAATCCCTGCATCACTCACGCATGTGGCATGCGGCCTTCGAGCAGATCGCCTTCGGCCGCGTACCGGTGATCGCGGTACTGCATGGCGCGGTCATCGGCGGCGGACTGGAGCTGGCTTCGGCGGCCCACATCCGCGTGGCCGAACCGAGCGCCTTCTACGGCTTGCCGGAAGGACAGCGCGGCCTCTTCGTCGGCGGCGGTGGCTCGGTGCGCATCTCGCGCCTGATCGGCGTGGCCCGCATGGCGGACATGATGCTGACCGGCCGCGTGCTGACGGCCGAAGAAGGCCACCAGGCCGGCATCTCGCAATACAGCGTGGCCGCCGGCACCGGTCTGGACAAGGCCCGTGAGCTGGCCGAACGCATCGCCCGCAATGCGCCAATGACCAACTACGGGATCATGCACGTGCTGCCGCGCATCCATGACCAGTCGATCCAGGATGGGCTGATGACCGAATCGCTCATGGCCGCCGTGGCCGGCAGCGATCCCGATACCAAGGGCCGCCTGGCGGCTTTCCTCGATCACAAGCAGAACAAGGTCAAGCCGACCTGAGCACGGCCGCAACGAACAAAGCAACGCAGAAGAATCGGCCCTGCATGGCCGGACAAGAGCCACTACAGCGGCCAGCAAGTCAGTAATACAGCGCAAGACCACAACAACACAGCTGCCCGGCCACGACCGGGCAGGTGACACAACAGAGACATGTATGAACACTCCTCCTCGCTATCGCAGCTTCAGGTTCGGCATCGGCGGCGTTGACGTCGTGCCGGGTGCTGAGGGCATCTCCATCGTCAAGACCCGGCAGCCGCTGGGCGACTATCCCGCGCGCCTGACCGACAAGCTGATCCACTGGGCCACCGTCGATCCCGACCGCACCTACATGGCCCGCCGCGACAAGGATGGCCAATGGCGCCGCATCAGCTATGGCCAGGCCCTGCAAAGCGCACGCCGCATCGGCCAGGCGCTGCTGCAGCGCGGACTCTCGGCCGAGCGCCCGCTGCTGATCCTGTCCGAAAACGACCTCGAGCACGCCATGCTGGTGCTGGGCTGCCACTATGCAGGCGTGCCTTATGCGCCGGTATCGTCGGCCTATTCGCTGCTCTCCAAGGATTACGCCAAGCTGCGCCATGCGGTGCAGTTGCTCACGCCCGGCCTGATCTTCGCCGCCCATGGCGAGAAGTTTGCCGCGGCCGTCAATGCGGTGGCACCCGATATCGAATTCGTGGTCACCGAAGCACCGCCTGCCGGACGCGAATGCACGCTGTATGCGGAACTGGAAGCCACCCGCGCAGGCGATGAAGTCGAGCGTGCCTACGCCGCCACCGGTCCGGACACCATCGTCAAGTTCCTCTTCACCTCGGGCTCGACCAAGATGCCCAAGGCGGTCGTCAACACCCAGCGCATGATGTGCAGCAACCTGCAGATGATCGTGCAGACCTTCCCCTTCCTGGCCGAAGAGCCGCCCATCCTGATCGACTGGCTGCCCTGGAACCACACTTTCGGTGCCAACCACAACGTGGGCATCGTGATCTACAACGGCGGCACCATGTACATCGACGAGGGCAAGCCCACGCCGCAAGGACTGGCCACCACCCTGGCCAACCTGCACGAGATTTCGCCGACCGTGTATTTCAACGTGCCGGTGGGCTGGGAAGGCATCGCCCACGCGCTGGAGAAAGACCAGGCCCTGCGCGAAAAATTCTACAGTCGCCTGCGCATGCAGTTCTATGCCGGTGCCGCCCTGGCGCAACCGGTGTGGGACAAGCTGCACGCCACCGCCGAAGCCACCTGTGGCGAACGCATCGTGATGTGCTGCGGCCTGGGCATGACCGAGACCTCGCCTTCGGCGCTCTTCGTGGCCGACCTGGAAGTGCAGGCCGGACAGATCGGCATCCCCACGCCGGGCATGGAAATCAAGCTGGTCCCCAATGGCGACAAGATCGAGATCCGCTATCGCGGCCCCAACGTTACCCCGGGTTACTGGCGCGCGCCGGAACAGACGGCCGAGGCCTTCGATGAAGAGGGCTACTTCCGCTCGGGCGATGCAGTGCGCTGGCTGGACCCGGCCCATCCGGATCGCGGCTTCATGTTCGATGGCCGCGTGGCCGAGGACTTCAAGCTCTACACCGGCACCTGGGTCAGCGTCGGCCCGCTGCGCGCGCTGATTGCGCATGAAGGTGCACCCTATCTGCAGGATGCCGTCATCACCGGCCAGGACCGCAATGAAGTGGGCATGCTGATCGTGCCCAACATCGAGCGCTGCCGCCAGCTGGCGCGCCTGCCTGCGGAGGCCTCGCGGGCCGACGTGCTCAATGCGGCACCGGTACGCGATTTCTTCCAAGGTCTGCTGGAACGCCTGCAAACCCATGCCACCGGCAGTTCAACCCGCGTGGCGCGCGCGCTGGTCCTGATCGATCCGCCGTCCTTCGACCGTGGCGAAATCACCGACAAGGGTTCGATCAATCAACGTGCGGTGCTGACTCACCGCGCCGCCCTGGTGGAGGCGCTCTACGCCGGCACCGACCCGGCCGTGCTGACCGCACAGGCCGCGCTCTCCCCCGCTCACTGAGGAAGCAACAGACATGGCACAAGCAGCGTTCTATTCCAGCTTCAAGGACATCTGGCTCGTCGGCGGCGTGCGTACGCCCATGGTGGATTACTGCACCAGCTTCAGCCAGCTCTCGCCCACCGACATGGGCATCAAGGTGGCGCGCGAAGTACTGGCCCGTACCGGCATCGCCGCGACCGACATCGGCTCGGTGGTGGCCGGCAACATGGCGCCGGGCGATGCCTACCAGTACATGCTGCCGCGTCACATCGGCCTGTATGCAGGCGTGCCGATCACTACGCCGGCCATCATGGTCCAGCGCATCTGCGGCACCGGCTTCGAACTGATCCGCCAGGCCGGTGACCAGATCGAGCGTGGCTACACCGAGACCGCGCTGATCGTGGGCAGCGAATCGATGACGCGCAATCCGATTGCCGCCTTCGGCCATCGCACCGGTTTCAAGCTGGGCGCACCGGTGGAATTCCAGGACTACATGTGGGAAGCGCTGGTCGATCCGGCCCCCGGCATCACCATGCCGCAGACCGCCGAGAACCTGGCGAAAAAATATGGCATCACCCGCGCCGAGGTCGATGAATACGCCGCGTATTCCTTCGAGCGCGCGCTCAAGGCACAGGCGGCCGGCTTCCACGCGGGCGAGATCGTTCCGGTCGTCAACGAGACTTTCCGCCTGGATGGCTACCACGATCGTCACATCAAGCTGCAGGGCAAGACCAGCGAAGCCGCCACCGACACCCATCCGCGTCCGTCGCCGGTGGAGGTGCTGGCCAAGCTGCGCACGCTCTACCCGGATGGCGTACAGACCGGTGGCAACTCCTCGGCGCTGGTCGATGCAGCGGCCGCCACCATCGTCGCCTCGGGCGATTACGTACGCCGCCATGACAAGCAGCCGCTGGCGCGCGTCGTCGCAGCCGCTGTGGCCGGTGTGCCGCCGGAGATCATGGGCATCGGCCCGGTGCCGGCCATCCGCACCCTGCTCGAACGCAATGGCCTGACGGTGGCCGACATCGGCTGCTTCGAGATCAACGAGGCGCAAGGTGCACAGATCGTGGCGGTGGAACGTGAGCTGGGCATCGATCGCGACAAGCTCAACGTCAACGGCGGTGCCATCGCCCTGGGCCATCCGCTGGCCGCGACCGGCGTGCGCCTGTCGATCACGGCCGCGCGCGAGATGAATCGCCGGGGTGCGCGCTACTGCGTGGCATCGGCCTGCATCGGCGGCGGCCAGGGCATCGCCCTGCTGCTGGAAAATCCTTCGGCCTCCCGCTGATCCGCTCATTCGACAAGGACACATCTCATGCAACTGCAAGGACAAGCCGCCCTGGTGACGGGCGGCGCCTCCGGACTCGGTGCCGAGACCGCGCGCCAGCTGGTCCAGGCCGGGGCCCGCGTTTCCATTCTGGACGTCAACATGGAAGCTGCCCAGGCTTTGGCCGATGAACTGCGCTGCCACGCCGCACGCTGCGACATCACCGACACCGCGTCGGTGACAGCAGCCCTCGATGCCGCACAGGAAGCCAACGGCGCACCACGCATCCTCATCAACTGCGCCGGCATCGGCGGTGCCAAGCGCATGGTCGGCAAAGATGGCAGCCCGATGCCGCTGGAAGATTTCAGCCGCATCGTCAACGTCAACCTGATCGGCACCTTCAATGTCATCCGTCTGACTGCCGCCCGCATGGCCGCGGCCGAGCCGCTGGCCGAGGGCGAGCGCGGCGTGATCGTGGCGACCGCCTCGGTCGCGGCTTTTGACGGGCAAGTCGGGCAAGCCGGCTATGCGGCGTCCAAGGGCGGCATCACGTCCATGACCCTGCCGCTGGCACGTGATCTGGCGCAACACGGCATCCGCGTGGTGACCATTGCACCGGGGCTGTTCCTCACGCCCCTGCTCTACAAGCTGCCGGAAGAAGTGCAGCAATCGCTGGCCTCGTCCATCCCCTTCCCCAAGCGCCTGGGCAAGGCCGAGGAATATGCGCAGCTGGCCTTGCATATCGCCACCAATCTTTCGCTCAATGGCGAAGTGATCCGGCTCGATGGCGCATTGCGCCTGGCACCGCGTTGAGCACCGAGGAGAACGCATGAGCAAGACCATCATTCATCCGGTGCGCGTGGAATTCGGCGATTGCGATCCGGCCGGCATCGTGTATTTCCCCAATTTCTTCCGCTGGTATGACGCGGCCTCGCGCAACTTCTTCCATGAATGCGGCGTGCCGCCCTGGCGTGATACGGAAAAGACACGCGGCATCATCGGCACGCCCGTGGTGGACATCAGTTCGCGCTTCGTGCGCCCGGCCACCTATGGCGACCGCATCGAAGTGCATTCCACCATCGTCGAATGGAATGACAAGACCTTCGTCATGAAGCACGAGATCAAGCGCGATGGCGAACTGCTGTGCGAAGGCCGCGACGTGCGCGTCTTCGCCATTCGCCATCCGGAGGATCCGGCGCGCATCAAGGCCATCCCCATTCCGGAAGACATCAGGGAGATGTGCAGTTAAGCAATACGGCAGCAAGCGAGAGGCGGCAACAAGCCGCATCCGCCCACATCGAGCATTCGAACCATAACTACAAAGGAGACGGAGATGAAAACCAAACTGGCAATCAAGGCAGGGGTACTGGCAGCGATGCTGGCCTGTGCAGGAGCCGCCCAGGCCGAGCTGACCATCGGCGTGGTGATGTCGCTGACCGGTCCGGGCTCGGGCCTGGGCATTCCGGCCAAGAATGGCTTTGCCCTGTGGCCGGAGACCATCGGCGGCGAGAAGGTCAAGCTGATCATCCTCGACGATGCCACCGATCCCACCCAGGCCAGCAAGAATGCGCGCCGCCTGGTGGCCGAGGACAAGGTCGACCTGCTCATCGGTTCGGCCGCGGTGCCGCCCACGCTGGCCGTAGCCGACGTGGCGCTGGAATCGCAGACGGTGCAGCTGGCCATCTCCCCTATCGAGACCGCTGAAGGAAAAGACGCCTGGACCTTCCGCCTGCCGCAATCCACGGCCGTCATGGCCGGTGGCGTGGTGGAGCAGATGAAGAAGATGGGCGTGAAGACCATCGGCTTCCTCGGCTACTCCGACTCCTACGGTGAAAACTGGCTCAAGGAAGTGCAGCGCCTGGCCACCGCCGCCGGCATGAAGATGGGCACGGTGGAACGCTTCTCGCGGGCCGACACCAGCGTGACGGCGCAAGCGCTGCGCGTGGTCAGTTCCAATCCGGATGCGGTGCTGGTGGTGGCCTCGGGCAGCGGTGCGGCCATGCCGCACAAGGCGCTCATCGAGCGCGGCTACAAGGGCAAGATCTTCCAGACCCACAGTGCCGCCTCGCGCGACCTGATCCGTCTGGGCGGCAAGGATGTGGAAGGTTCCTACGTCATCTCCGGCCCGGCCGTGGTGCCGGAGGCGCTGCCTGACAGCAATCCTTCCAAGAAACTGGCGATGGATTTCGTCACGCGCTACGAGAAGCAGTTTGGCGCAGGTACCCGCAACCTCTTCGCGGCCCATACCTATGACGCGCAGCTGGTGCTGCAGAAGGTGGTCCCGGAAGCGCTGAAGAAAGCCAAACCCGGCACCCCCGCCTTCCGCGCCGCCTTGAAGGAGGCGCTGGAAACCTCCGGCCCGATCCAGATCTCGCAGGGCACGCTGAACTACTCGGCCAAGGATCACTTCGGACTGGGTGACGATGCGCGCATCATGCTGACCATCCAGAACGGCAACTGGAAGGCGGTCAATCCGTAATCCGCCTGTCCTGTCCGCGCGGCGGCGCGAGGTCTCCAGCTTGCGCCGCCGTTTTCCAGCCTGACGTTTTCTGCACCACACCCGAAACATGGACTCCTCCATTGCCGCCATCCTGACCCTGGATGGCCTGACCAACGGCATCGTCTATGGCTTGATCGCCATTGCCCTGGTGCTGGTCTTCACGGTCACCCGCATCCTCTTCATCCCGCAGGGAGAATTCGTCGCCTATGGCGCGCTCACCCTGGCCATGCTGCAACAAGGCCAGCGCCCCGGTCCGCTGTGGCTGCTGCTGGTGCTGGCCGTGTGCGCGGCCGGCATGCAGGCCGCGCAGCTCTTGCGCGCAGGCCAGGCTGCGCTGTTGCCGCGCACCCTGCTGGGCACGCTGGGCGTGCCGCTGGCCATTGCCGCCCTCGTCTGGTGGGCCGCGCCCCAGCAATTCGCGCTGCCGGTGCAGGTGCTGCTGACCCTGCTGCTCATTACCGCACTCGGACCGCTGATGTACCAGGTGGTCTATGAATCGATGGCCGATGCCAGCGTGCTGCAACTGCTGATCGTCTCGGTCGGTATCCACCTGGCCATGACCGGACTGGGGCTGGTGTTCTTCGGGGCCGAAGGTTTCCGCACCCCGGCCTTCTGGGATGAACGCTGGAATCTGGCCGCGCTCACCCTGAGTGCCCAGACCGTGGTGGTGGTGGTGGCCGCTGCCGCGCTGCTGGTGGCACTGTGGCTGTTCTCCGGGCGCACGCTGTATGGCAAGGCGCTGCGCGCCACGGCGGTCAATCGCCTGGGCGCACGGCTGATGGGAATCTCCACGACGCTGGCGGGCAAATTGTCGTTTGCCGTCGCGGCGTTTATCGGTGCTCTGTCGGGCGTATTGATCGGCCCGATGAGCACCATTTTTTATGACTCGGGTTTCCTGATCGGTTTGAAGGGTTTCGTCGCCGCCACCATCGGTGCGCTGGCGAGCTTCCCCGCCGCCGCAGGGGGCGCGCTGCTGGTGGGCCTGCTGGAGTCCTTCAGCTCCTTCTGGGCCAGTGACTTCAAGGAGGTGATCGTGTTCCTGGCGCTGTTGCCGATTCTGCTGTGGCGCTCGCTGGTCACGCCCGCGCATGACGAGGACGAGGAATGATGATGAACAAACGACTCCCTCTCTATGCGCTGCTGGCCGTGCTGGCGCTGTTCCCGATCCTGCCCACGCCGCAGTTCTGGGTGATCCAGGCCAACTACATCGGCCTGTATGCGCTGGTGGCCATCGGCCTGGTGCTGCTGACCGGCATCGGCGGCATGACCTCGTTCGGGCAGGCGGCCTTCGTCGGCATGGGTGCCTACACCACCTCGTATTTGACCACCGTGCATGCCGTGTCCCCTTGGCTGACGCTGCCGATCGGCCTCTTCATCACGGGGGTCTCGGCCTACGTGCTGGGCCGCATCACGCTGCGCATGTCCGGCCACTACCTGCCGCTGGCCACCATCGCCTGGGGCATCAGCCTGTACTTCCTGTTCGGCAAGGTGGACTTCCTCGGCAAGTATGACGGCATCTCCGGCATCCCCGCGCTGCAACTGGCGGGGTTGGACCTGGCCAAGGAACGCCACCTGTATTACCTGATCTGGGCCATCGTGCTGGCCGCCGCATGGGTCTCGCTGAACCTGCTGGATTCGCGCGCGGGACGTGCCATCCGCGCCCTCAAGGGCGGACGTTCGATGGCCGAGGCCATGGGCGTGGATACGGGGCGCTACAAGATCCTCATCTTCGTCTTTGCCGCGCTGCTGGCCTCGGTGTCGGGATGGCTCTTTGCGCACATGCAGCGCACCGTCAATCCCTCGCCCTTCAGCCTGGCGATGGGCATCGAATATCTCTTCATCGTGGTGGTCGGCGGCATTGCCCATATCTGGGGTGCGCTGCTGGGCGCGGGGGTATTGAAACTGCTGTCGGACCAGTTGCAGGTGCTGCTGCCAGCACTGCTGGGCGATGGCGGCAGTTATGAAAGCATCGTCTTCGGCCTGATCCTGATCCTGTTGCTCAAATACGCACGCGGCGGCCTGTGGCCCTGGGTACGCGCGCTGTGGCTGCGTGCCTTCCCGGCCGCCCCGGCACCGCTGCGCGTGGCGACCGCCGCGCCGATGGACAAGCGCAACGGTCCGGCGCGTGGTGCACCGCTGCTGGAGGTGGACCAGATCAACAAGCGCTTCGGCGGGCTGGTGGCGGTCAATGACGTGTCCTTCAAGGTCAAGGCAGGTGAGATCGTGGGCCTGATCGGTCCCAATGGCGCGGGCAAATCCACCACCTTCAATCTGGTCACGGGCCTGCTGCATGCCAGCGGCGGACGCGTCAGCTTCAACGGGCGCGACATCGCCGGCCTGCCGGCGCGTGCCATCGCACGGCTGGGCATTGCCCGCACCTTCCAGCACGTGCGCCTGCTGCCGGGCATGACGGTGCTGGAGAACGTGGCCCTGGGTGCGCACATGCGCAGCCGGCAAAGCTTCCTCAGCAATACGGTCAATGCCATGCTGCATCTGGAACGCGCCGAAGAGCAGGCGCTGCTCGATGAAGCCGCGCGCGCCCTGCATCGCGTCGGCCTGCAGCACCTGATGCATGAGCAGGCGGGCAACCTGGCACTGGGCCAGCAGCGCATCCTGGAGATCGCCCGCGCCCTGTGCTGCGATCCGCTGCTGCTGTTGCTCGATGAACCGGCCGCAGGCCTGCGCCATCTGGAAAAGCAGGCGCTCTCCAAGGTACTGCAGGAACTGCGCGCCGATGGCATGAGCATCCTGCTGGTGGAACATGACATGGAATTCGTCATGGAACTGACCGACCACATCGTGGTGATGGAATTCGGCACCAAGATTGCCGAAGGCACACCGCAAGAGATCCAGCGGCATCCCGCCGTGATCGAAGCCTACCTGGGTGGAATCGAATGAGTGAACTGGTCCTCGACGTCGCGCAACTGCGCGCAAGCTATGGCAAGGTGCAGGCGCTGCACGACATCAACCTGAAGCTGGAACGCGGCAGCATCGCCACCGTGATCGGCCCCAATGGCGCGGGCAAGTCCACGCTGCTCAACGCCATCATGGGTGTGCTGCCGGCGCAGGGCACGGTGCGTTATCAAGGCAAGCCGGTGGAACGCTGGAGCCTGGAACAACGCGTGATGGCCGGCATCGCCCTGGTGCCGGAGCGGCGCGAACTGTTCTCCACCATGAGCGTGGAAGACAACCTGCTGCTGGGGGGATTTCGCCGTCTGCGCTTGCGCCAGGCACAGCCGCTGGATCAGCTGGCGACCGTCTTCGAGCTGTTCCCGCGCTTGAAGGAACGCCGCGCCCAGCAGGCCGGTACGCTCTCGGGCGGCGAGCGCCAGATGCTGGCCATCGGCCGCGCCATGATGGCCAAGCCGGAACTGCTGATGCTGGATGAACCCAGCCTCGGCCTGGCACCGCGCATCGTCAAGGAAATCCTGCATATCGTTTCCGAACTGCGCACGGCCGGCATCTCGGTGCTGCTGGTGGAACAGAATGCGCGCGCGGCCTTGCAGACGGCCGACTATGGCTACGTGCTGGAACTGGGCAAGGTGACCATGCAGGGCGAGTCCGCGAAACTGGCGGGCGATCCGCAGGTGATCCAGGCCTACCTGGGATTTGGCAAGAAGGCGGAAGCCGAGGTGGTGGCGGCTTCCTGAGGCTTGACGTTTTCTGCACCACGGTATGTCAAAAACACATAGAACGAGGAGACCGACATGAAAAAGATTTTCCTGCTGCTGGCGGCCCTGACGCTGTCCTTCCAGGTGCATGCGGCCAGTGACGCCGACAACACCACGCTGGTGCCGCCGCAACCGAAGCTGGCCTTCCTGGCACGCTTCTCGGTGGATCTGGTGGCGCCGATCTGGGAACTGGGGAAGACTTCCGACCTGGGCCGCCGCCGCATCATCCCCATCACCGGCGGCAGTTTCAAGGGACCGCTCATCAATGGCGAGATCCTCAACAACGGTGCCGACTGGCAGACCGTGACCGCCGATGGCCTGGCCATCATCGATACCCGCTACCTGCTCAAGCTCGATGACGGCGAGCTGGTCTACCTGCAAACCCGTGGCGTGCGCTACGGTCCGCCGGAAGTGATGGCCGAGGTCGCCAAGGGCAAGCCGGTCGATCCTTCGCGCTATACCTTCCGCCTGTTCATGAACTTCGAGACCGCCTCCAAGAAATACGACTGGCTCAACCGCGCCATGGGCGTGGGCTACGCCATGCGCCTGGGCAATGCGGTGGTGTATGACGCCTACCTGCTCAACTGAGATGGACGGAGCCGATGACGATGCACTACACGCCCCCGCTGCGCGACTTCGCCTTTGTCCTCGATGAAGTGCTGCAGGCCCCGCAGGTCTTGCGGGCCTTGCCTGCGCACGCCGAGATCGATGGCGAACTGATGATGCAGGTACTGGAAGAAGCCGGACGCTTCGCCGCTGACGTGGTCGCGCCCTTGAACGGTATCGGCGATCGCGAGGGTTGCCGTCTCGAAAATGGAACGGTCACCACGCCGCCCGGATTCGAGCGCGCCTATGCGCAATTCTGCGCGGGCGGCTGGCCGGCCCTGGCCTGTGCGCCCGAGCACGGCGGCCAGGGCTTGCCACATGTGCTGGACTGCGCGCTCTATGAAATGCTGAGCGCGGCCAATCATGGCTGGACCATGTATCCCGGCTTGCTGCACGGGGCCTATGCCTGCCTGGCGGCGCACGGCTCGCCTGAGCTGCAGGCGCGCTATCTGGAAAAGATCGCCAGCGGCCAATGGCTGGCCACCATGTGCCTGACGGAAGCGCAGGCCGGCAGCGACCTGGGGCAGTTGCGCACACGCGCCGTGCCGCAGGAGGACGGCAGCTATCGCCTCAGCGGCGACAAGATTTTCATCTCAGGGGGCGAACACGACCTGACGCCCAACATCGTGCACCTGGTACTGGCCCGATTGCCGGATGCGCTGCCGGGCAGCAAGGGGCTGTCGCTGTTCCTGGCGCCGCGCGTGCTGGACGATGGCAGCCGCAATGGCGTGCACTGCACCGGCATCGAACACAAGATGGGCATTCATGGCAGCGCCACGTGCAGTCTGCATTTCGAGCAGGCGCAGGCGTGGCTGGTCGGTGAAGCGGGACGCGGACTGGCGGCGATGTTCGTGATGATGAATGCGGCGCGCCTGCATGTGGGCGCGCAGGGGCTGGGGCTGGCTGAAGCGGCCTGGCAGCGCGCCAGCGCTTATGCGCGTGAACGTCGCCAGTCGCGCGCACCGGGCTCATCCGGCAACGACCTGATCGTGCGCCATCCTGCCGTGCAGAAGCTGTTGATGGAACAGCGCTGCCGCATCGAGGGGGCGCGGCTGCTGACTTGCTGGGCCGGGCTCTTGCTGGATCTGGCCGAGCATGATCCGGATGCGGCCCAGCGCCGCCGTCATCATGAACGGCTGGAATTCATCACGCCGGTCATCAAGGCCTTCCTGACCGACCAGGGATTCCAGTGCGCCAGCCGTGCGCTGCAGGTCTTCGGCGGACACGGCTATGTGGTCGAAACCGGCATCGAACAATTCATGCGCGATGCCCGCATCACCATGATCTATGAGGGGACCAACGAAATACAGGCGATCGACTTCCTGATGCGCAAGGTGCTGGGAGATGAAGGGAGGCGGCTGGATGATTTCCTCACGCTGGTGCGTGCGGACATCGAGGAGGGAACCCTGCTTGGCGATCAGGCCCGATTGCTGGCAAATGCTGTGGATAAATTAAAAGGATTCGCCCAGCGCATCGCCACGGCGGCAGTGCAATCACCCTCACTGCCCTACTACGTGGCCGATGAAATGCTGCGCCTGACCGGCCATGTGGCGCTGGGCTGGATGTGGCTGCGCGCCGGCCGCCGGGCGCTCTCGGCCATGGCCTCGGACGCGGCCTGGTACGGCGGCAAGCGGGATGCCGCGTGCTATCATTTCGCCTTTGTGTTTGCGGAAGTCCACCAGTTGTCCAGCGTGATCGAAGGCTGCCTGGCGACCGGGCTGCCGCCCCTTCCTACCGACCTGGACCACCATGCTGCCCAAGAAGCCGGCTGATTTCGATTCCGACGACGATGCAGCGCCAAGCGCGCCGCTGGACCAGCAACTGCTGCTGAGCCTGGTCGGCTACAACTGCCGCCGTGCCTACATCACCATCATGCCCTTGTTCGAAAAACGGATGGCGAAGTTCGAATTGCGGCCAGTGGATTTCACGGTGCTGAGCCTGCTGAAGGCCAATCCCAACATCAACCAGAAGCGCCTGTCCAAGGCGATCAACGTCTCCCCGCCCAACCTGGCGACCTTGCTGGACAAGCTGGAGCAGCGCGGCCTGGTAGTACGACAGCGCAATCCGCAGGATCGCCGTTCACAGGTGCTGGCGCTCACGCCGGCCGGCATGCGCATGTGCACCAAGGCCGAACAGACCGCCATCGAGCTGGAGCTCAAGGCCACCGAGATGCTTTCGGACGGCGAACGCGCTCAGCTCATCGGCTTGTTGCAGAAGATGTTCCTGCCGCAGTAAGCGGCATTTCTGATTCCATTCTCAACGCAGGAACACCAGCTCGGCGTAGCTGGGGTTGGCGTGCGCGCGCTGGTATTGCTTGAGGTCTTCGATGACCTGGGCGCGGGTCAGGCCTTGATGTTGCTGCTGATCGGCAGCGGCGGTGCGCGTTTGCTGCGCCGGAATGCTGATGGTCGAGGCGGGCTCGGCCTTGGCCGGTTCGGCGGCATAGGCTGCCTGTGCCGAGATGGCGGCTACGGCCAGCGTGGCGGCCAGGACGCGTTGGCGTGTGAAGATCTTGTTCATGTTCTGCTCCCTGGAATGCAAGCGGATGCTGCACGATGCGTATCGCTTATGGATGCTTCATTCCCATGCACACATTCTATTGTTTCCATTCCGATGGAAAAACCGGTGATCCGGCAATGCTCTGTTGCGGCCGCTGAAAGAATGCTTTCAGGCATCTTGCCGATTTGCCAGCACTGGTATGACAAATGATGAGTTGCACGGCTTTTACCCGCCTCCATCGGGCTTTCCCCGCGACCAGCCACCCTCAGAATTGGTAAATCTTATAAATAATTTTCAGGGAACAGGCATGAAAATCGGTACCCGTCTTGGTGGCTCCTTCCTGCTGGTCACGTTGCTGGCTTGCTTACTCATTACGGCGTCTCTGCTCACGCTGACCCGGATCGGCCAGCACTGGGGTGATTTTTCCGGCACGGTGCTGACCAAGCAGGACTACGCCACCCAGGGCTACATCAAGCTGGGCGACGGCGTACAGAACTTCAAGAACTACGTGGTGCGCGGCAAGGACTATGACAAGCACTTCCTGGCGGATATGGATGCCATTGCCCGCCTCATGAGCGACTACCGCAAGCTGGGCGTGGACAACCCCAAGGAAGAAGAGCTGCTGCAGAAGATCAGCACGGGCGAACGCAATTACCGTGAAGCCGTGGCCAAGGCGCAGGGGATGAAGGCGGCCGGGGCCTCGGTCAACGAGATCGATGCGTCCATCAGTGGTGCAGACAAGGTTCTGGGAGCAGGTTTTGCGGGCCTGCTGGCGATTGCGCGCGAGAACGCCAATGGCACTGGCCAGGAAATCTCCGGCGCCATCCGCAACGGCGAAGTGGTCGAGTTGGGCGTAGGCGCGGTGGTGGTGATGCTGGCCGCGCTGCTGGCGCTGCTCGCCACCCGCTCGATTACGCGCCCCATCGGCGAAGCGGTGACCATCGCCAAGACGGTGGCGGCAGGCGACCTGGGCAGCCGCATCGAGGTCACGCGCAAGGATGAGACCGGCGAGCTGCTGCAGGCCTTGAAGGACATGAACAGCAGCCTGCAGCGCGTGGTCGGCGGCGTGCGCACCGGCAGCGATACCATCGTGACGGCCTCGACCCAGATCGCCGGCGGCAACCTGGACCTGTCGGCGCGCACGGAACAACAGGCCAGTTCGCTGGAAGAGACGGCGGCAGCGATGGAGCAGATCACCTCCACCGTGCGCCGCAATGCCGATCATGCGCGCCAGGCCAATGCGATGGCGGGCTCGGTGTCGGAAGTGGCCTCGCGCAGCGGGCTGGTGGTATCGGACGTGGTGAGCACCATGGAAGAGATCCAGGCTTCTGCTCGCGAGATTGCGGACATCATCAGCGTGATCGACGGCATCGCCTTCCAGACCAATATCCTCGCGCTCAATGCGGCGGTGGAAGCGGCGCGTGCCGGCGAGCAGGGGCGCGGCTTTGCGGTGGTAGCGTCGGAAGTGCGCAGCCTGGCCCAGCGTTCGGCGACGGCGGCCAAGGAGATCAAGGATCTGATCGGCAACTCGGTGGAGAAGGTGGAAGCGGGCAGCCAGCTGGTCAGGAATGCCGGCGCGACCATCGAGGAACTAGTGGTGAGCGTGCGCAGCGTAACGCAGATCATGAGCGAGATCTCGGCCGCCAGCGGCGAACAGGAAGCCGGCATCGAACAGGTCAACCAGGCCATTGCACAGATGGATACGGTGACGCAGCAGAATGCGGCGCTGGTGGAAGAAGCCGCGGCGGCCACCGAGGCGCTCAAGGAACAGGCGCGCAGGCTGGCGGAGTCGGTGAGTGTGTTCCGGTTGGGGGTGGGGAGGATGGCTTGAAGGGGGAAAGATGCATCGTGCAACTATCGGTGGTAACCTGGCACGGGTTCGCTTTCAGGCGCTTGAAGGCAATCAATCCGACCTCCGCGCTGCTCAATCCATGATGCTGTGCCACATCGCGCCCAGCTCCTCATACTTCTTCATGACGTGGCGCTGGGCGGCGTCATAGATACGCTGTGCCTCGTCGGCTTCGCGCTTGATCTCGGCCATGGTTTTCTTTTTCAATGCGCTGGCCTGGTCTCTTGCCGCCTCGGCAGCAGCCTGCAATTTCTTCCTCGCCGCTTCAGCCTGTTCCTGAATCTCCCGCTTGGCAGCTTGCGCCTTGTCCTCAACTTCGCGTTTGGCGCGCACGGCCGCATCCTCGACGGCATGGTAACCGCTGACGATGCGATCGCGGGCGCGATCATAGGTACGCACCGTGTAATCCTTGATGTCACGCGCGTCTTCAGCCATATCCGCAGCACGTTCTCCCATCTTGCGCTCGACCAGTTCCCCGATCTTGCGCGTGGCTGAGTCGCCCTCGCCCTGCAGAAATACCTGACGGAAGCGGGCATAGCCACCGGTGATGAAAATCGGTTCGTGCTTGCCCGCCACCCGGAAGCCGGCGCGGGAATCATGGATATAGTCATCGAAGAGCGTTACCGACGCGGCCGGCGGCACCGGGCCTGCGCACATGATGTCGTAGAATTTTTTCTCTTCCGCAGTCAGGCGCTCCTTGGCCGCATCCGTCAGGACGCCCGCCAGCGGCGAAACACGGCGCACATACTTCCGGGCCATCTGCCCCATGCGCTGATCCAGATCCAGATTGCCACGCTCACGCCAGTCACGGATCATTTTCCCGAGTTCGACATCGGCCTCCAGCAGATCCTTCTTGTCGGAGGTCCCGGCATCCCGATAGAAGCGCTTGCTCAACAGCAAGCCGCCCTTCCCCTCATGCAGAGATCCTCTCCACCGAAGATACTGACGGGTATGGGCCTGCGTAAATTCGCGAATGCTGCCGGCCTTGATGCCGTTACCTGCCAGCCAGTCGTTGTAGGCCTTGACCAGGCGCGCATCGGTGGCGAAGCCCCGGGCGCTGGCAGGATCTTTGGCCAGCTCGGTCAGTGTCAGCAAAGGCACGCCGCCTTTGAGTGCGGCAAAGTGCATGTCAATGAGGGGAATCTGCGAAAGCTGTGGTGACAAGCCCCAATCAGGCATGGATTTGCCCTGCTCTCCCGGCAGATAGCCGCCACCCACGTCAGAGTGCATGCCGGGATAGCCGACATTCTTCCACCCTGTGGAGGACTCCAGCGGAAAACTGGCGCGTTGTTCGTGCAGCGCCACGAAATGCGCGCACTCTTCAACCGCAGGCAGAATGGATTGCGTATTGTGCGCCCAGGCCATGTGGCCGAAGGTGATCGGCGTTACATCTCCGATCCCGACCGAGGCGACCGTATCGAAGATACCGAGGAAACCGATGCGAATTGGCACACCGGCGATTTCGAAGGCGCCGCCGGAAGGCGTGAAGAGTTCGTGCAGCCAATGCGTGAACGCACGAGCCTCAGCCGCTCCTCGGGAAAAGCCGAATACCGAAACGTTGATCTGCACGATCTTGCGCTGGCTGGATTTGACCGCGGCCGCCAGCTTGTCGATGATCTGCTTGTAGATGTCGGCGCGGCGCATCTGCTCCGGTGCGTTCAGCAGATAGCCGGGGATATTCCACTGTCCGACTTTCATGTCCGCCGTCGCTGCATAGGCGTTGCCACCCGCCAGCATGGAAGAACTCATGAAGTTGACGAGTTCGCGTCGTTGCCCGTTACCGCTGAAGAGACCGCTTCCTGTCAGATAGTTGTGGATTGCATCAAGCAGATAAGTGACGCCCCAATTGATACGGTCAGCGCCCATGAAGCCAAATGCGTTCCCGCCGATATCCGTTCCCAACTTGCTGGCATCGCCGATCTCTGCAAACGGGGTTCCGACGCCTTGCATGTAGATCTTGTAAAAGCCGTTGCTGGTATCACCGATGTAAGCGTCATAGAGGCGCGCGACATTGCTGTGCTTGTTGCGCTCTCGCTGCGTCTTGGTCTGCTTGTCTTCGACCCACTTGTCGTTATTGCCGGTGCCATCGAAGAACAAACCGACGAATACCTGTCCCTTGCACGCGGTGCTACCTGGCGCACGCAAACAGGCCAGTGCCTTGGCACGCTGCGAAGCCTCCCTGGCGGAGAATTTGCGTTTGCCATCCGATGGCACGGCCTTTCCTGTGTACAGCATGCTCATGATCAGTTTCCTTGGACTAGCTGGTCGCGGGCTTCATTTGGGCCTCTTCGCCCTTGAGGGGATAGTCGGGATGCCATGGGGCCAAATTCGTCACGAAGACCTTGACCTGCCCGCTCCGAAGAAAATGCACCGCAAAGTGACCGGCATTCTCCGGTGTGTATTGCGGGACCGGCACAGTCCAGGACGGCTCCTGCTTTTCTCCGGCACTGTTGTAAGTGCGGACATGGATGGTCGCCATGAGACCCGGCTTCCAGTCATGCGGCACACTGATGCAGCAAACTGCACCGCCACCTGATCCGGCAGCAATATAACCGCCACCAGAACGCATCCCGGGGATGACGGTGACATCAAAGTCTTCAATTCCGTGAGCGGTATGGTTGTAGGCCTGCATATCCATCGCCTCTGTGCGTTCCGGCGGCTCTCCGCATCCATTGAGAAGAAGCAGCAGAGCAAGGAACATGGGGCGTACAAAAGAGCCCAGGGGCATTCTGAAAAGATATTTCATTTAAATTATTTATCAATATCCAAGTAATTCACGGCTCATGCAAAAGACGTTCGCAGTCAATCTTCATCGAGCCCGCGCATCCGCAGCGTTCTCCCACAACGGCTGCCCGCTATCGTACACACGTTGCGGAAGCCCGATGAGAGCATCGCTGAATGCATCCGACGAAGCCGGCGGATGCGCCATCACCTGCTTGAACTCGGGCTGTTCGAGACCCTTGCCCGAGGTGTACAAGGCCAGCAGCACGTAGGCGGTCTGGCGATCGATATCCTTCAGGCCTGCAGAAACCGCACGCTTCTGGTATTGCGCGACGAAGCGTTCCAGTTTTTTCGGTTCCACCAATGCCGTTTCATCGGGAATGACGAACTTAAGATGGGCCACCAGGGCCTTCAGATCGTCATTCGTCTGGGCATGCGCGCGCGGGCAGGACATGGCGAGCAGGAACACCATTCCCAGTACCAGTGCCCACTGCGGAAAAACAATCCGCTTCTGCCAGTGCTCATGCGACATGCTCATTCTCCCAAAGAGGTGGCCCCGCTTCCCAGACTTCCTCAGGCATGGCCTGCAAGGCATCGAAATAGCCTGTCAGGGAAGCAGGCGGATTCTGCATCAAAGCCTTCACGGCCGGATGCTCAACGCCAGCGCCGCTGGTGTAGAGCGCCAGCAATACGTACTGCGTCTGCCGATCGATATCATCCAGGCCAGCTTCGCGCGCACGCTGCTGATAGGCGGCGACGAATTCCACCAGCGTGCGCGGCGGCAATGCATTCGTCTCATCAGGGATCACGAAACGCAAATGCGTGAGCAGGGCATCGAGATCTCCGGCATCCACCAGCAGACCGAACTGACGGTCATCCAGCGTCACCAGCGGTGCGTCCAACGGCAAAGCCCGGCTGGGCGGCTGCACCTGCTCGCTCTGATAGAGCGTCCGGGCTTCGCCGAAACGGTCCACGAAAGCCAGGCTGAGCATGCCGCCGGTAAAGAGCGCCAGTTGATCCTTGGTCAACGCCTGCATCCAGATCGGCAGGATACGCGTGTCATACCAGCGCATCATCATGGCCTGTCCATCGCTCAGGCCCGCGTGATGGAAGTTGCGCAGATGCGCTGCAAAGTCATGCAGGCCAAGCGTACTTTCATACCAGCTCAGGCAGGGTGCGGCAAAGCCCAGCTGCGAAACCCAGCGCACAAGCACAAGCGCGCGCTGCTCATCCAGTCCGGAGAGGGGAAGCAGCAGAGGCGCAATCTCAGGCAGGGCTTCTTCGCGCTTGCCCTCGAACAGCGAGGCATAAGGGATGTGCATGGACTGCAGCTTGAGATGACTCGCCTCGGCCTGCGCCGTATCGAGCAGAAGGAAGGCATGGCGACCGCGTTCACGACATGCCTGCGCCCAATGCAACAGCGCCAGCGGATCATCAGGCATATCACTCATGGCATCAGTCCCTAGTTCGGGACAACAAGCGCATTGCCCTGCAACCGCCGTACCGCTGCGGCATTCATGTCGTCGCTCTTCCTGGTCTCCTCTTCCTTCTTGGCATCGGTCTTGCCGAAGGTATCGATGGCGCGCGTCTGGAAATACAAGGTGGCAGAGAGAACATGGTCGTGCCAGCTGGTGAGCATGGTGTCATGGACCAGCAGATCGAACAGGGCCATCACTTTGTCCGGTAGCGGGTTCTTGCCATTGGTGGCATTGATCCAGGCATCGGCCAGCGTGAGCTCGCCGGGCGACATCAACGGACGTGCCGGCTTGTAGGTCGGTTTCTGGCCCGATGTGTCCATGAACACGGCCGGATGCTCGTCAACGTACTTCTGCCATATCATCTTGCGCTTGGGTTCGTCATCCTGCTGCTTCTGATAGCGGGCCCGCTGCGCAATGACCTCCTGCGCTTCCTTGTCCAGACGCTCCCAGACGCTGACAAAGGGGCGATGCACTTCCAGGACGGTGTTAGGCATGTTGCGGGTTTCATCATCCTGCGCCGCGAACAACTCGGCCATCGCCCGGCCATAGCCTTCGCGGTCGGTCGATGCGGTGCGGCGCGCCTCTGCGAACGCCTTCTCCGCACGCTCACGCCGCTGGCGCCGTTGATCCTGGGCGTCACGCACGGCGTCTGCATGGGTGGTCACGGATTCGCGGAATTCCTTGGACTGGTAGCGTACCGCCAGCCAGGAGATGAAGACGCTCATGTGCTTGAGAAAATCCAGGCCTGGCGCGCGCGGGACGACGGCGCGATAGGCGTTGACCAGTTCCATCATGCGGTAGCTGGATTGGTCGTCGACGATGGGGGCCGCCAGGGAGAATTTTTGAAATGTCTCAGTCTTGTAAATTGCAAGATCCTCCATGCGGTCCATCATGACGCCCGAAATCAGAGCCTCATGGAGCATGTCCCGGAGAGGAACTCGTTGCAATTCCCCACGGAAGTTGAGCGTTCCATCCGGGGAACCACCTGTGACGTCTTCGCTGGTACCCGGATAAAGATATTGTTCTCCGCGAGTTTTTTCCAAGCTGTCGAGGCGTTGATAGAAACGTAGTTCATGAGCCGCCGCGAAATGTACGCAACGCTGTACGGCCGGCGGTATTGCCAAAGCACGATCGCCGTAGTTTTGCTTGATCACACCGACCAGCGGCAGAAAACCGATGAGTTTGTTTTCCTCCATGATCGAAGCGACACTATCCAGCAACCCGACGAACTTGATTTCGATGAGGCTACCGTCGATGGCCAAGTCCTGCTCATTGGCGCGCTTGTAGATGCGAGCGAGTTCATTGACGAATGCTCGCGCGATGACACATCCCCGGTCGGCACCAAACACACTGACCTGCATACGTTGAATCTTGGGGATCTTGCCCTTGGCATCCGCGTAGGCGGCCTTGAACTGGTCCAAGGCCGCACTGAGCCTCACGTCAACGCCGGTTCCGAAGAGACTGGCACTGGCGGCACTATCGCGGACCATGGGAATGGAATCGGCCACCACATCGGCCATCAATACCTTGGCAGCAGACCAACTTGCTTTCAAGGGATTTTTCTTGAGGTCATACAGGAAACCTCGCAACGAAGCCTTGCCACGCATGACCCAACGATCACCGCTGGCCATGGTCAGCATGCGCCGCGCATTACCGGGCAAGGCCTTGGTTTCCTTGATCACGTCCTTGTAAGCCTTGACCACAGGACGGAAAGACATCTCAGTCAACGAGTTCTTCAATACCTTGCCGCCCAGCTTCATCGGATCCGCAACACCAGTTACTGTCTTTACGGACTTTTCCACACGATCGTAGCCTGCAATCTTGCTCGCCGCAGACAGGGCGGCGCCACCGGCGTTCTTCGCAATCTTGGTAGCGGCGCGGACGAGATCACGATTAGCTGCATCCTTGTTCAGAGGCGTCCCTAATCCTGAGTAATAGAAGCTATACCAGAACTGATTGTCTGGCCGACGAACATCTTCGTTATCTCTGTGCGCTTCCCACAGACGGCAGATATTTGAATAACGGGATGTCTGTGGATCATCCATATCTCGATTTCTGCCGAAGCC
Source organism: Herbaspirillum sp. 1173 (assembly GCF_031455335.1). Taxonomy (NCBI): domain Bacteria; kingdom Pseudomonadati; phylum Pseudomonadota; class Betaproteobacteria; order Burkholderiales; family Oxalobacteraceae; genus Herbaspirillum; species Herbaspirillum sp. 1173. Next base: position 167,445 of record NZ_JAVDSP010000010.1, read on the forward strand.
GTCAAAAAAGAATCCGACGTGTATATCAGCTTGGCAGGCAAGTTTCTCTGCCTCTTTCTGCTTGGCCCTCGCACCTGCCATTTTTATAGCAAGGTCCGGCGGGGAACGGTCTTCCAGACTTGGTTTCGAAGCATCTCTTTCTCCGGTAGTGCGAGTCATGGGTACTGCTCCTTGCCACTGACAGAAAAAGTCTTAATTTGATTTACAACGGCCTCTGGAAGCCTATTCATCTCTCTACCGAAATCACCCGGTTTTCCCTGTGTGTCTTTTAGAATCTCCTGCACCTGCGGAAATCGGTCAAAGTCGGGGTTAACCAATAAATAGAACTTAACAAACTGCACCAAATCCTCGGAGTCCGTAAGACGATATTTTTTCCATGCTTCACTGGCAATCCGTGCCGTCCGCCTGAATAATTCGGCTTCATTCAGTTTTCCGGCCGGATCAATTTTTTTCCCATACTGTTGCAGAAGCGTTCGATGAACGGTTCGGTAACTGATCCGAGATACTCCCAAATCACTCCTGAATTCAGGCTCGACATGCGCATCCGGGTAAAAATGTAATCCTAATATTCTGGTGCCTGCGTTTCCTTCCAACTTAGTCGGAGGAAGATGGATATTTTCCTTAAAACTAATATATTGAATTGGCTTGTAAAGATCCTTGGAGGCGACATCTGCGTCATACATCTTCCACTCAACGCTAAATTCCGTGCCTTGCAATTGATAGCAACAGCTAAGTCTGCCCGCACCAGAACCCGGCATCAAATCTCCGCCGCCGCTGGCCTGATTTCCATACTTGTCGGTAATAACAAATCTGGATAGGTTATAGGACGTGTAATTGAAGGCCTCAAGACTCAAGCCGCTATAGGTGGGTTCGGAGGAAAGGCCATCACACCCTACCAACGCCACCACCATAGCAACCGCACTGAACAGGGCGCTGCCAATTTTTTTCATCCCATCTCCTGTTATCTCAATTTCGTGCTCACGCTCTTCAGCGGGAACCTTCATGATCAATCCGGCCTGCAATTTCCGCTAGGGGATCTGGCGTATCTCGGCAATAGCCGAGGCAGGCAATTGTTTCATCTCCGTCGCAAAAGCGCCTGGCTTTCCCTGTGTTTCTTGCAAGATCTTCTTCACCTGCGGATGTTCATCAAAGTTCTTGTTTACCAGCAGAGTGAAATACACATACTGCTCCAGGTCTGCGTCATCTATCAGGCGATACTTGATCCAGCCCTGTCCTGCGATACGGGCCGTGCGCCTGAAAACTTCAAAGAGGTTCATCTGACCATCGGGATTCATCTGATCGCCGTATTTCGTCACCAAGCGTTGGTCAATTGCGCCAAAGTTGAATCGAGATCCGCCGAGGTCATTCCTGAATTCAGGCTCGATATGACCGTCCGGATAGAAATGTAAACCCAGAATCCTGGCACCTGATCCTCCTCTGATATTGGTCGGAGAAATATGTACCTTTGCAGTCGACTTGATCATCTTGATCGGCGCATAAATATCACGTGAAGCGATATCAGCGTCATACGCATCCCATTCCACTTCGAACTCCGTCCCCTTTAATTCATGGCAGCAGGACAAGCTCCCTTCTCCCGAACCAGGTGGCAAATCTCCACCACCTGAACCTTTGTTTCCATATTTATCCTTGATCACAAAGCGGTCCAGGTTATAGGGCGTGTAATTGAACGCCTCAAGACTCAAGCCACTATAGGTCGGTTCGGAAGAGAGTCGATCACATCCCGCCAGCACTACCAGCAGCGCACCAACAGCAATTTTGATTACCACTACGTTCATGCAGCCGCATCCTGTCCGCCAACAAGCTCTTCCTTCTCCCACAGGGGAAGATCACCCGCATAGATCTCATCGGGAAGCGCCTGAATCGTCGCAGCGAAGGCCTTGAACCCGGCAGGCGGAGCTTGCAGCAAGGAGGCGAAGGCAGGGTGCAGCCAGGCAGCACCCGAGGTGTACAAGGCTGGCAAGAGACATTGAAGCTGACACTCGGTATCGTCTATCCCCGCAGCACAGAGCTGGTCGACATGGGCCTGCAAGAACGCAGCCAATCGTCCGCGCGCCACACGCGCGAGCTCCGGGGCAATCAGCAACTGCAGACGATTGATCAGGATATCGACCTGGGAGGCATGCATCAGCTGCAAAAATTGCCGGTCATCGAGTTGCACCAATGATCTGCCCAATGGAGGTTCGGACAGGGGCGCAATACGCTCTGCCTGGCGGCCCTGGAAAAATGTCTGCACACGCGCCGTTCGGTCCAGGCAAGACAGGCTGAGCAGCGGTGCGCAGAACTGCGCATGTTGCTGCGGCGTCAGGCAGCCCAGCCATTGCGGAAGAATGCGGGTATCGTACCAACGCAACAGCATGGTTTGTCCCTCACTCAGATCCACCGTATGGAACAGCCGCAGATGGGCTGCCAGCGCATCAAGCGGCAAGGGTGATGCCATCCAGGACAGGCAAGGATGCTCAAGCCCCATCGACCAGAGCCATTCACACAGAGGCTGCAAGCTGCCGCCCTGGGCACTCTCCAGATCGATCAGCAAGGGGGCGATCTCGGGAAGGACGGCTTCCTGTCGTCCTTCGAACAATGAGGCAAAACGCTGGCCCTGCAAGGGCCGCTGTCGGAACGCGCCTTCCACCGGTGCGCTGTCGAGCAGAGCAAAGCGATGAAGCCGAGCCTGCGCAGGCGCTCTGCACCAGTCCAGCAGAGGCTGACCAGGGTTATCGGTCATACCAGTATTCCCGGCGCACCCTGCTTCATCGCGGCCAGAATGCAGTCCTTGCAAACGCTATTGGGCATGGCCGGCATCGGTACCTCCTGCCGCACCGGCCCCTGGAACAGCTTCTGCGCAGCATGAATGGTGAGCTTGCCCGGACACTGCACGGTAATATTGCCGCCCTCGATAGTAATGTTGGCGCCACCCGCCGTAGACAGGGTAATCTTCTTCGCCGCCGCCCAATCCACGCTGGCATTGGCACTCACCACGCTCACCTGATCACGCGCCTGTAGCGCCAGCGTATCGGCTTGCGCTTGTACATCGATATTCTGTTGCGCGGCGATCATCTGCAAACCCGTTCCACCCTCGCCCGCTGCAACGGCCCCGGCCAGTACACCCAAGGCCTGTCCGCTGCGCAGGCGCAACTGGTTGCCGCTCACGTGCTGGCTATCGTGGCCGGACATCAGGCTCACCGTCTCGCCATTGGCCAGTTGCAGATGCTGGCCCGCGACCACGCCCAGGCCTTCCTTGGCGGCGATGCCGATCAGGGCCGAGGTGCTCTGCGGGACCTTCCCGTCACCCGTCTGCGTGTTGGCGGCCGCCACGTCCTCGCCGCTCTTCTCGGCTGCGCCATCGACCATGCCGGATGCTGCCGTGCGCATGGCGTCAAGGGGGGCGGCACTGTCGTTGATTAGGCTGGCATTGGCCTGCGCCGGGCCGACATGGCTGGCCATGGCGACGGTCTTGTGGGTCACCGCCGCCTGGTTGAAGGTCTTGCCCAACAGCGTGGCCTGCTTCAGCAGGGCCATGCCGCCGGTATTGTCGCCCGCCGGATCGCGGCTGGCCGCAGCATGTTCGATCCGGTAGCTGGAAAACAGGATGCCGCTGCCCGCACGTAGTGCGCCATACGCATCGGTGCGCAGTTCGGCCCCCGTACCACGGAAGCTGCCGCGATAATTGTCCGCCGCATGGATCAGGTGACCGAGATTGAGTTCGGAGGCCGCCTGCGAGGTCTTGAGCTGGATGCGGCCCTGGGCATCGGTATCGTCGAACAGCAACTGGTTGTAGCCGGCCCCGCCAAATTCCTTGGAACGGATGCCCCATTGCGCAGCGGCATTGCGATGGCCTTCGCCATCCTGACTGCCGCCGTGCCAGGTCGGCGCATTGCCGCCGGCCAGATTGCCCTGGCCACTGGGAGAAAGATCACTGGCACTGGTGAAGACCTTGTTGCGCTCCTGCTCGCCACCCTGCGCGGCTTCGCCTGCGGGCGTGGGTGCGGCAGAACCTTCACCCTGGCCGTTGTAGAGCGCGCCCAGAATGACCGGCCGATCGATGTCGTCTTCCAGAAACTGCACCAGTACCTCCTGTCCGATACGCGGCAGGAACTGCATGCCATTGCCGCCACCGGCCGAGCGCTGCGCCACGCGCACCCAGCAGGTCGCGGCGGCATCGTTGTTGCGGCCCTGCCAGTGGAAACGGATGCGGACCCGGCCCAGGCGGTCGCAATGGATTTCATCGGCACCGTTGGCGGTGCTCTCGCCGTTGGGTCCGACCACGATGGCACTCTGGCTGCCTCGCGCGGTGGCACCCGCGTGACGATACAGGCCGGTGCCATCCGCCAGCACCGGACGCCACACCACATCGGCACGGATCGCCTCGAAGGCATTGGCATAGCCGAGCTTGCGGGCCTGTGCGATCACGGCATCGAGATCGGCACGCTCACTCACGGCCACTGAATCAGGCTGGAAACTGCCCTGGACGGTTTGTTGCAGGGACTGGCATGCCGCCAGGCATTCTTCCAGCAGCGGCGGCAGCGGGCCGAACAATTCGGCCAGCCCTTCCTGTGCATCCTTGGGTAAATTATTTACGCCTGCACTCACCACCGACAATACGGCGTATTCAGGCGCTTTGCCGGCCGCTGCAGACAAGCCCAGCGGCCCCTGCGTCAGCGTGAAGCGGGTGCCGGGACGCAGCGTGCGCACCGTGCTGCGGGCCTGCCACAATTTGTTGCGGGCCTCGCTGGCTTCCAGGTGCAACTGGGCGTAGCGATCCGCTTCTGCGGCATTGCGATAGGCATACAGACCAGGGCTGTCATAGCTCTCCAGGCGCGGCGCATCCTGGTGGCCGAACGCCTGGCGGGTCGGCATGCTGGTGGCGACCGCCTGCTTGCTCTTGTCATCGTAGGAGAGCAAGGTGAAGGACGCCGGGTGCAAGGCGCGGCGCGCGGCCAGTGCCTGGATGCTGTCCTGCTCCTCGCGTGCGCCGCCGGCGTGGAAACGGATACCCTGCCCGCCAAGGCCGGCGGCACTGCTGGCGTCTTCAGGGAAAGCGGTATTGCGGGACGAATCCGCAAACAGCACCAGACGATGGCCGGCGCTGGCCTCGCCGGATTCCTCGACACGCCACGACAAACCCTCGGCCGCCAGCACGCGGCTCACGAAGTCGAGATCGCTCTCACGGTACTGCACCGTGTAGCTGCGCGGCGGCAGGTCCTGCAGGAAGGGCATCACGTCGTCCGACCAATGCCAGTCGGCATGCGGGGTATAAGCAGCGAAGACATCCTCGATGATCTCGACAACACTCTTGTCCTGCCACACGCGGCTGTTGCGTGATTGGCTGAGAAGCCAGATCCACGGCACCAGCCGCAGCCGGTAACGGGCAAACCCGCCCTCACTGCCGAGCTTGGCGGCTTCGTTCACCAACCCCGAGAAACTGGCGCTGGAGCCATCCGAGAGGCTCACCTGCAAGCTGGCGCGCTGACCGATCAGGGTGTTGAGCGACAGTCCGGCATTCAGGCTCAGGACGATCACCTCGCGTACCCCGACGGCGTGCAAGCCTTCCGAGGCGGCGAAGGCCTCCACCAGCAGGTCGCCGGCAGCGACGCCCTCTCCCAGGGAGAGGCGGTAGAGACGGGTCGCGCTGGTGAATTGCACCAGCTGGTTCAGCAGCTCAGACATCGGTCACCGGTTGGTCAGAATAAGGAACACGTTTCAGATCAGGAGGGGCCACACTGCGCAACGCAAGCCGAGCCCGGTTCAGTTATCGGCCTGCGGCACCTTGCAAGCGGGATCGCTATCCCAACGCCCCGAACAGATGCGCCAGCGGCAGAATTCACCTTCCACGAAGCCCAGTGCATGGCAGCGCTGCAGCAGCGAGGCGGTGCTTTCGCCATTTTTGCGCTCCACCACGTCGACGTTGCGGGCTTCCTTGGACTTGGTGTTGTTGGCGTGCGCCTGGGCGGACTTCTGCGGACTGCCATCTGCACTGGTGCCATTGCCAGCGTTGGCGGCAGTGCCGCCATTGTTGCTGCCATTGGCGTTGCGCTTCTTCTCGACCTCGCCGGAGCGGGCGACCAGCGCCTTGATCAGATCGACATCACTGTCGTTGCGGTTCTCTGCCTTGGCCGGCTTCTTCTTTTTGTCCTCGTGCTGGGCGGCCGGCTTGGCGGGCTTGTCGGATTTCTCGGGCTTGGCTTCCAGCGCGTTCTTCAGCGTCGCCGGCGGTGGCTTGACGCCATCCTCCAGGGCCGAAGTCAACTGGTCCGGTCCACGCGCTGCGGTTGCGGGAGATGACGCCGCATCGGGCGCGGGGGCGTTGGTGTCATTGATGACCGCGGTATCGGCAGGTGCCGCGGCCGGTGCGGCGGCGGCACCGGTGGCGGGCTCCGCAACGGCACCCGGTGCCGGGGTGGTGGTCGGCGCGGCAGAAGCCAGAGGTGGCACCGGCGGTGCCGCCGCAGCCTGCACGGGGGTGCTCGCGGCGTCATGGCTGTTCATGCGCAGGGCCGCCAGTGTGACGCCACCTGCCAGCAGCAACAGCAGCAGCACGATCAACAGCACACGGCGCGGCTTGCGCGCTTCCCCGCTGCTGCTGCGGGCTTTGGTCTTTCCATCCGAAATCGAATTGAGGATGCGAACTTCATCCGCAGACGAAGTGTCGGATGCAGGCATCAAGCTCGGTCTTCTGGATGCAGGTTTCTCTTGGTTCGGAGGCTGCAAGGCCGTACTCCTGTGTTGTGCAACTTGAAACAAGTTGTTTGATTTTTATTAATTTTCCGTTTCCTGCCAGTCGCTCTCGGTCTCGCTGACGCGCCGGCTCAATTCCAGAAACGTGTCGGCGTCCGCACCGCAGTGCCACCCAGCGCCGGCCAGAATAAAAAGGGGATTCGTCGTGCTGTTCCTTCTCATCGCCGCCTATCTGCTGGTCACCGGCTTCGCCATGTGGCTGCTGCTGTTTCCATCCGGCAGAGTGCTGACATTACGCTTCCTGCACGCCCGGCTTGCCGGCCTGCGATCCCGCTGGGAACGCTGGAACAGAAGAGGCGATGAGGTGATTGCAGGGACCACATCCAGCGTCCGGAGTTCCCTGACAGCGAGTGTCGACTACGTGCGCAATAATTACGTAATTGTGTCAACGATTGCTGTCTTGCTGATTGGTCCAGCCATCGTTGCATTTCTATTAAGCGGCAAATCGATGCTGCAGGGTTTTGACGACACCCAGCGCGTAACCAATTCTCAAATCGCGGAACTTTTAAAAGGTGAGCAACTCGTACCACCGCCGCCCTTGCCGCCGGACATGTTTACCACTGCTGAGGTGATCCAGGTCCGTCCGATGCTGGTCAACGCCAGCCGCAACTGGCAACTGCTCAATCCTGAATACGCCCAACGCCTGCTCCTGGTCTTCAAGATCATGAAGGAAAAGCATGGTTACGAGATGGCGCTCATCGAGGGTTATCGCAGTCCGGAGCGCCAGACCATGCTGGCGGGGATGGGCAGCAACGTCACCAATGCAGCCGCGTTCCAGAGTTATCACCAGTACGGCCTGGCCGGCGACTGCGCCTTTGTGCGCAATGGCAAGCTGGTGATCAGCGAAAAGGATCCATGGGCCATGGAAGGCTATCGCCTCTATGGCGAGGTCGCCGAGTCGGTGGGTCTGACCTGGGGCGGCCGCTGGAAGCTGATGGATTTCGGCCACACCGAATACCGCATGCCGGGCGTGATGAAGAAATAGAGCTGGACGCGGCCCTGTACGTCGCCGTCCGACGAAAGACAGATCGTAGAAATACAAGGGGATACACCATGAGCAAGCCGATCATCGTCCTTGGAGACAAGACCTCGCACGGTGGCAGCGTCATCGAAGGTTCCGGCCAGACCCTGGTCGGCAACAAGCTGGTGGCGCGCATCGGCGACAAGGTCAGTTGTCCCCGCCATGGCACCACCACCATCGTCAGCGGCGATCCCACCATGGTGGTGGACGGCGCACCGGTGGCGCGCGACGGCGACAAGACCGCGTGCGGCGCAGTGCTCATTGCCGGCCAGGCCACCACGACACTCTGAGCGACACCACCCATCACGACAGGGACAGGGCTTACTACAACAAAAAGAATCCGGAAAGCGAACGCTGATGAGCACATGGATAAAGCGGGGTCTGTTGACCGTCGCAGTCTTCTTGGTCACCTGGGTGATGTTCATCACCTATTGGTCCGGTGCCAACCACATGCCGGATGGCGGTGACGTCATTCTCTATCTGCTGGTGCTGCCGGCCGTCTTCCTGTTGCTGGTATGGGGCATCGCCAAGGGCAGAAGCGCCATGGCCGCAGCCGCTGCTGCCAAGGCCGCCGCTGCAGCCGCCGCACCGCCCCCGGCAGCAGCAGTGACCGAACCCGGCCATTCCCCCGAACGCAAATGGACCCTGGCCATCGTGGCCACCGCCCTGCGCTCGCCCTTCGGCGCCGATGCCGCCGACCTGCTCGAACAGATCAAGTCGCAATCGCTGCGCCTGCCCCTGGATGGCGAATTGGTGAACGATCAGGGCATGCCCATACTCGCCGGGCGCATTTCCGATGTTCAAGGTGAAGAAACACGCGAAATCTACCAGGCCTGGCAGCAGCAGCATTTCCCCGAGCAGGCGCTGACACCACAGGACAATGCACACTGGCGCAGCCTGGCGCTGGCCGCAGACATCGCCCGGGAGCTGGGCGATCGGCTGCAGTGGCATCCCCTGCTGGAAGAATATCAAGACGCGCCGCGCCATCGCCAGGAGGAAGTCGGCTTGCCGCATCTGCATCTGCTGGTGCTGCTGCCCCCCACCTGGAGCGGCGAGCAGCGCATGCAGGCCGCCCGCTGGCTGGGTGAACAAGTTTGCCAGCAAGGCTGGCCACCGGAAAAGCTCAACGTCCTCCCGGCCGCCGCCGGCGAAAATGCGCATCCCCTGCTGCACCTGGACCGGCTGGTGGCGACCAGCCGCGATCCGCGTACGCAACAGCCCTCCCCTTACCTCGCCTCGTCCTACCTCGCCATGGTCATTGCGGCCCAGTCCAATCTGGATCCGGAGATCGTGCAAGCGTGGCAGCAGGACAAGCAATTGCTGCAAGGCGCACAGAGCATCGGCAAATCCCCGGCAGAAGCTGCAACCGGACTGATCCTGGCCGATACCACCCAGGCACTGGCCATGGGTACTGCCGATCCGGTGCTGCTGCACCGGGCCAGCCTGGGCCGTCACGAACAGTCCGTCGACCAGGCACGCCGCGTACCGGGCGATCTGCTGATCCAGCTGGCGCAGGGCGCGCTGCGCGATGCGGCGATCGTGCCCGATCAACTCGCGCTGCTGGTCAGCGATGGCGATTACCGAGCCAGCCGCACCGATGAAATCATGAAGCTGGGTTACGCCGTGCTGCCCGAACTCGACCTCGGCAGCCAGTGCGTGAAGCTGGGTGCCAGCTGCGGTTCGGCCGGCCTGGCCACGGCGCTGTCGGCACTGGTGCTGGCGCACGCCGCCACCGACGACAGCGATCAGCCCAGCCTGTGCGTCTGCAACGAGGATGCCCATCAGCGCGCCGTAGTCGCCCTCAGCCGCGCACCCGCGATTGCGGCGGCGCCGGCCCCCGTTTCCGATTCAGCTGCATCCACCGCAACCCCGGCATCCCCCGTCACTGCTTCAGCGACCGTATAACAAGAACTCCACACCAAAGCGCTCACATCATGCAACGACTCTGGCACATCCTCAGCGACACGCGCGTCCTCATCCTCCTCGGCTTCGCCGCCCTGGCGGCCTTCCTCTTCATCGGTGCCGACCAGCTCGAAGTGGCCCTGATCTGGGCGGCAGCCCTGCTCGGCCTGCTGTTGCTGGTCTGGCTGGGTTTCTGGCTCTACAAGCGCTGGAAAGTCCGGCGCGCCGCCGGCAAGCTGGAAAACGTGCTGGAACAGCAAGCCTCGCAAGCCGCCCCCGCCAGCAGCGACGGTGCGCGGCGTGACGACGTGAATGCACTGCGCCAGCGCATGCTGGACGCGATCAACACCATCAAGACGTCCAAGCTGGGACAGAAATCCGGTGCGGCCGCACTGTATGAATTGCCCTGGTACATGGTCATCGGCAACCCGGCGGCCGGCAAGAGTACCGCCATCGCCAACTCCGGCCTGCAGTTCCCCTTTGCGGACAAGGGCGGCAAGATCGTCCATGGGGTGGGGGGTACACGCAATTGTGACTGGTTCTTCACCACCGACGGCATCCTGCTCGATACTGCCGGGCGATACTCGGTGTACGAAGAAGACCGAAATGAATGGTTCAGCTTCCTCGGCCTGCTCAAGCGCTATCGCAAGCAGGCACCGATCAACGGCATCATCATTGCGGTGAGCATCGCCGAGCTGACCGGCAACCGTCCGGAATTCGCCATCAACCTGGCCAAGAACCTGCGCCAGCGCGTGCAGGAGCTGACCGAGAAGCTGGAAGTGTTTGCGCCGGTCTATGTGGTCTTCACCAAGGCCGACCTGATCACCGGCTTCAACGAATTCTTCCTCGACACCGAACGCGGCGAACGCGATCGCGTCTGGGGCGCGACGCTCGCCTATGACCGCAAGCGCAGCGGACAGGAGGTCAGCAGCTTCTTTGACGAGCGCTTCGACGAGCTCTACGCCGGCCTCAAGGAAATGAGCCTGGCCAACATGTCCGTCAAGCGCGGCGAAAACCTGGCACCGGGCGTACTGACCTTCCCGCTGGAGTTCTCGTCCATCAAGGGTGTGCTGCGTTCCTTCGTGACCACGCTGTTCGAGGAGAATCCCTTCCAGTTCAAGCCGGTCTTCCGCGGCTTTTACTTCACCAGCGCGCTGCAGGAAGGCGCGACCGTCAGCGCCTCTTCGCAGCGCATCGCCGATCGCTTCGGCCTGACCCTCGAACACAAGCCGCAGCGCGAGATCTTCTCCCAGCACGGTTTCTTCCTGCACAACCTGTTCAAGCAGGTGATCTTCGCGGACAAGCAGCTGGTGGCGCAGTACACCAGCCGCAACAAGATCCGCATGCGCTACATCACCTTCTTCGCGGCGGTGACCGTATTGGGGGCATTGCTGGGCGGCTGGAGCTGGTCCTACATGGGCAATCGCCAGCTGGTGGCCAATGTGCAGGCCGACATGGACAAGGCCGTCAAGCTGCAGGAAAAGCGCCTGGACCTGCAATCGCGCTTCGAAGCGCTGGAGATCCTGCAGGATCGCATCGAGCAGCTGGATCGCTATCGTTCCAGCCGCCCGATCTCGGTGGGCCTGGGGCTGTACCAGGGCGATCTGCTGGAGCGCAAGCTGCGTGAGGAATACTTTGCCGGCATCAAGGAAATCATGTTGAAGCCGGTGTCCTCCAACATCGAAACCTACCTGATGGAAGTCAACGCCAATTCCGGCAAGCTGGAACCGATGGCCAAGCCGCAACAAGCCGGAGGCGTGACGACGGTGGCCGACAATGCGGCCCAGGCGGCCAACGCCCTGCGCACCTACAAGGACAGCTCGGCCACCAGTGTGGAAGATGCCTACAACGCGCTCAAGACCTACCTGATGCTGTCTGACAAGTCGCGTGCCGAATCCAGCCATCTGAGCGACCAGATCACCCGCTTCTGGCGCGGCTGGCTGGAGACCAACCGCGGCACCATGCCGCGCGAGCAGATGATCCGCAGCGCCGAGCGCCTGATCAGCTTCTCGCTGGAGCAGATCAATGATCCGTCCTGGCCGACCGTGGAAAGCAAGCTGACCCTGGTCGACCAGACCCGAGAGAACCTGCGCCGCGTGGTGCGTGGCATGCCGGCGCGTGAACGCGTGTATGCCGATGTGAAGGCACGCGCCGCCACCCGCTTCGCTTCCATGACCGTGGCCCGCATCGTCGGCGACAAGGACAAGGAACTGGTCATGGGAAGCTACGCCATCCCCGGCACCTTCACCCGCGATGCATGGGAGAAGTTCGTGCAGGATGCCTTCAAGGAAGCGGCCAACAAGGAACTGCAGAGCGCCGACTGGGTGCTCAAGACCTCCACCAAGGATGACCTGACGCTGGAAGGCAGTCCCGAGCAGATCCAGAAGGCACTGGTGTCGCAGTACAAGACCGAATATGCACGCGAGTGGCAGAAATTCCTGCAGGGCGTGAGCATCGTCGAACTGCGCAACCTGGACGACGCCACCAATGCCATGAACCGTCTGGGCGACCCGCTGACTTCGCCGCTCAACAAGGTGATCAACACCGTCTACGACGAAACCTCGTGGGACAACCCGTCCCTGGTCGATGCCGGTCTGGCCAACGCCAGCAAGGGCTTCATGGGCTGGTTCAAGGAAACCATCCTGCGCCGCTCGCCGGCCCCGGTACCGACCCAGCTCAATACCGACGGCAGCACCGCCATCCCGATGGGACCGGTGGGGCGCGAATTCGCCGGCGTGGCACGCCTGGTGGTGAGCAAGGACAAGGGCAATTCGCTCATGCGCGGCTACATGGAGAATCTCTCCAAGCTGCGTACCCGCCTGAACACCATCAAGAACCAGGGCGACACCGGCCCCGGTGCCAAGCAGCTGATGCAGCAGACGCTGGAGGGCAACGGCTCGGAACTGTCGGATTCGCTCAAGTTCGTCGATGAAGAAATGCTGCCCGGCCTGAACGACCAGCAGAAGACCACGCTGCGCCCGTTGCTGGTCCGTCCGCTGGTGCAGGGCTTCAATGCACTGGTGCGTCCGACCGAAGGCGAAGTCAACAAGATCTGGCGTGCTCAGGTGTACGAACCGTTCCAGAACAACCTGGCCGCCAAGTATCCGTTCTCGCCCAATTCCAAGATCGAAGCCAACAGCGGCGAGATCGGAACGGTGTTTGGCGAGAACGGTGCGATCTCCAAGTTCGTGACCACGGCCATGGGTCCGCTGGTGGTGCGCCGGGGCGACACGCTGTCGCCGCGCAAGTGGGCCGACATGGGCATCACCCTGTCGCCGGCCATCACCACCAGCTTCGCCGACTGGATCAGCGCCCCGGGCGGTTCTGGTGCGGGTGGCGGCGCTGCGGAGGCGCAGACGGTGTTCCAGATCCAGCCCCAACCGGCACCGGGCGCTCTGGAATACACCATCGAGATCGATGGCCAGCAACTGCGCTACCGCAACACCCAGGCGCAGTGGACCAACTTCGTGTGGCCCAATCCGCAAGGCGCTCCGGGTGCCAAGGTGACGGCCGTGACCTATGACGGCCGCACGGTGGAAGTGGCCAACCAGCCCGGACGCTTCGGCCTGGAACGCCTGATCAACACGGCCCAGCGCAAGCGCAAGGACAACGGTGCCTTCGAACTGTCGTGGACCAATGACGGCGTGACGGTGGTGGTGAATCTCAAGATCATCAGCAGCGCCGAAGTCTCCGGCAACAGCAACGGTGCCGCCCGCGGCACGGCCGCTCTGCGTGGCCTGAAACTGCCGGAAACCATCGCTGGCGGCGCACCGGAAGCGCCGACGCCTGCCCCGGCGCAGGTCCCGACGCCAGCGCCGGCCACTGCGCCCGCTGGCGCTCCGGCAGCGCAAGTGCAATCGCAAACTCAATCCATGACTACAGGGGCTAAGCAATGAGTGCAACCGGCACCCCCATCAAGATCGGCTATTTCGGCAAGATTCCGGCGCGCGGGGATTTCATCAAGGCCACTGACAACGCCGCTCTGATCACGCTGCTGGACAACTGGCTGGCGCAGACCATGGAGCTGCTGTCGCGCGATGCGCGCTGGAAGATCATCTACGACGGCGTCAAGCCCCTGCACTTCGTGGTCATGGGACCGCGCAGCCGGCGTGCCGTGGCGGGCCACCTGCGTGCCAGCGGCGACCAGTCGCAGCGCCGCTTCCCGTTCATTTCGATGAGCGCCTTCGATATCGAGGATCCGGTCGCTTTCGTCAGCAACAGTCCTCTGATCCTCTCGCGTCTCTGGTCGCGGCTGGAATCGCTCACGCAAAGCGTACTGACGGCACCCGATCCGGCCCAGCCGCTGCAAACCCTGGCGTCGACCACGCTGGAACTGGACATCAACAGCGCCGGCTACACAGCGGCCTTTGCCGACTTCCTGGATCTGCAGACCACGGGCTCGCTGCAACAGATGCTGGCCGAGGCCGGCTTCACCGGCAATCTGCGCCAGTTGTTGCTGGCGCTGGGGCTGCTGCTGCAGCCGGTCATGGCCAGCACCTCCAGCCGCCTGGACAAGAACCTGATCCTGCCGCTGCCGCGCGACCCGATGTATCGCAGCCTGGTGGCCAGTTTCTGGATGCACCTGATCACGCCCTTCCTCACCCGGGCCGATTTCGAGCTGGCGCTGTTCCTGACGCGGCTGGATGATCAGCCGGCCATGTTCCTCGGCTTCTCCGGCGCTTCGCCGCGCACCTTGCATTCGGTGATGGACATCCAGGCCGGTGCCGAGCACAACATCCCCTTCGACGATGCCGACTGGGTGGAAGAACATGTGGGCAGCGACTACGGCATCCAGAAACTGTCCAGCTACCTGGCCCATCCCGACCTCTCGCTGACCTCGGCCCTGGCCTCATTCCGCGAAGCTTTCATCGGAGCCTGAATCTTGAAGACGAACATTCTTTCCCAAACCCGCCGGCTGGCACTGTTGAGCGCGGCCTGGCTCGCCTGCTCAGTCGTTCATGCACAGAACGTTGCGCCGCCGGTCGCCACGCCCGCACCGGGCCAGGTACTGGTGACCGGCACCGTCCCCGATGAAGCCAGCAAGGCGGCCGCGCTGGCGCGCCTGCGCGAGGTCTATGGCGCTGACCGCGTGGTGGATCAGATTGCGGTCGGCCAGGTGGTGCTGCCGGCCAACTGGAACAATCACGTGCAGAAGCTGATTTCGCCCAACCTCAAGGCAGTCAGCCGTGGACAGTTGAAGATCGATGGCACCAGCGTCAGCATTTCGGGCGAAGTGTCCAATGAGGCGCAGCGTCAGCAGATCGCCAGCGACATGGCCAGCAGCCTCAATTCTTCCTATACCGTGAACAATGGCTTGCGGGTCTCCACTTCGGAACAGGGTCTGCTGGACAACGCCCTGGCCAACCGGGTGGTGGCCTTCGAAAGCGGACAGGCCACCCTGACGCCCGAAGGCAAACGCATCCTCGATGAGATCGCTGCGACCATGCTCAAGCTCAAGGGCCGGCACGTGGAAATCATCGGCAACACCGACAATGAAGGCCTGCGCGCCAGCAACATCTCGCTGTCGCTGGCACGGGCTGATGCGGTCAAGGCCTACCTGAGTGCCAAGGGGGTCGATGAAAGTCTGCTGACGACCTCGGGCCAGGGTCCGGATCGTCCGGTCGCTTCCAACAATACGGCTGAAGGGCGTGCCAAGAATCGACGGATCGAATTCCGTATTGCCAAGTAAGACAAGACGCGGGCGAATCTCGCCCGGCATGAAAAAAAGGAACCGCTTGTTTTGCGGTTCCTTTTTTCTTTGGGCGCGTCGCCAGGCGATGTTCAGTCCTGTGGCGGCGGTTGCAATCCCAGCAGTTCTTCGACGTGGGACAGTGCGGCGTTGTCCTTGATGACGGTTTTGAGCCAAGCGTGCAAGGGCATCTCACCCCATTGTGCGGCCTTGTCGGCCAGGTGCGCGACCGGGCTGTGGGGCTCGGTGCGGCGGAAGAACTCTGCCACGGCGCGCAGTTGGGCAATGGCTTCGGCACGCGTGCGGATCGGTCCCTGATGCTGGACCGGCGCTGCAACAGGGCTGCCCTGCTCACTCAATTGCGCGGCCACGGCCGCCGTATTTTCATCGGCCACGGCGATCTCTGCAGGAGCTACCGAACGCAGGCCGGTATCTGCTGCGAAGCGGGCGATGGTGTCGTGAACCAGGGTGATCGCCTCGCGGGCGGATGAGAAGCCGGGACCATCGACACCGAGGCGCTGATCCACGGATTTTTCCAGTTGTTCCAGGCATTGCAGGCAGTACTGGGTATCGGCCAGCATGGCTTCATAGAAGGCATGTGAGCTGCGCTTGCGGGCCGATTCCATGACGGCCAGCTTGATGCCCTCTTCCGGCTGGCCGCCTTCGTTGGCGATCCGTTCAGCATTGGCCGCGCGGGTGCGGGCGGCGTCGAAGTCGAGCAGGGAGAAGGCGCTGCCACGGCCTTCGGTCAGAGGGATTTCGCGCGACATCTGCACCGAACGCGACAGCAGCCAGGTCAGGTTGCCGACACGGCGGTCGTGGTCGCCGTCTTCCGACAGCGGATAGAGATGATCCCAGAACTGGTCGAACAGCCCGGCCACCAGCAGGAACCCATCCCCCAGACCGCGCAGGCCGCGCGTCTTGCAGGCGGCTTCGCTGTACCAGACGGCCAGCCGCAGGTCCTTGCTGCGGGTTTCGATGAGCTGGGCGCAGCGCTGCTCGACGAAGATCCAGTCGGCTTCCTTGATGTCGGTGACCCATTCGCCCTGGTCCAGGGTCGGATCATCGAAGCGGCGTGCCTCGGCAATGGCGTCCAGGTCGGCGGTGAAGGAGAGGTCTTCGCCGCCGGGATGGTTGTCATTGATGGGCTTGAGCAGCGGGTCGACGGCAGAGGTGGGTGGCTTGACGCCGAGCAAGGATTTCAGGGTGGGCAGTTTCATGGTCGATACGATCCTGATCAGTTATTTTCTTGTCATGATGATCCCCGTTGTTTCAGCATGCGCGTGCTGGAAGTGACGGGCCTTGGAGGGGGTTGGACAAGGGTTGGGGGCGGGTGTTCGCGACTGCAGAAGAATAAGGGTGAATAAATGCAGTTCAACTTCTTGCGACCATTACTGGCTGGACTCACTGGAAAGGATTTTCCGGGAATCTTGGATAGTCACTGCTGCGTAACGCAGCGGAAAGTGGCACCGAACCGAATTGGCTTGAATCCCTGCTCCTGGAATAACTTGTCAACTTTCTCATCGACGCCATCGGGACGTCTTCCCGTGCGCGCCATTGTCATTGCTGGCACTGAGCTGCTGGCTTGAGCGCCACGCACGACTTTGAGATCACCAGCAGCGGGTCCTGCAGGGTCGAGCTTTGAGGAGTGTGCATAGTAATTATCGTCATACCAATCTCGCACCCACTCCAATCCACTCTTGGCGAAATCACCCAGCCCCGACGAATTCGCGGGTGCGCTTCCTACGGGCACAGGGAAAAATGGATCCTGACTGATCGCCTCTGCCTGTTCATGAGAAATTACATTCACCCCGTTTCGGAAGCTGCCATCATTTGTGGCGAAGATATAGAACTTGCCACCATCCCGAGCGGCATATTCCCACTGAGCTTCCGTCGGCAAGTTCATCTTTTGTCCCAGTTTCTCTCCCAGCCACGCACAGTAATCTTGCGCTTCCTTCCAGAGGACCATGGCCGGAAAGCGTCCGCTATCCGGAAGACGAGCGTTTCTCTCCGAAGTGGCATCGCCCTCGCGGTCATTTACCTTGTGCCGGTTGTTCTGGCTTGCAAACACGTTGTACTCATCATTGCTGACCTTCCATTTGAGCATGGAGAAATCTGAGAGCCGTACCTCATGCAAGGGCTGCGCATTGGGTTCTCCTGTGTATGGGAGCCTCTCGGATGAGTGCCGCTCACCGAAATCCCCCATCAGGAAATCGCCGCCTTTCACTGGCAGCAGATTGTTGCGTGTAGCTTCGACGAGCCGCGCCACGGCGTCATCCTTTGCAGTGGCGTCATCGCCGTGGCAGCCTGCGATACCCAGTGAGCTGATGCAAGTCAGCATCAATATGCGCATAGAAATCATCACCACACGACCTTCTGTCTTTCCTTCATACATTTCATTAACCATCTTGTTGGAGACTACTGGGAGAGCTCTATAGGGAGCGGCTTTCGGCATCGATGTCCGGAGGCCACTTGGGTAACGGAGCGAATCGCATGGCAACGTAGTGAGACAGGCCCAACGGCAGCCAGATCCAGAAAAACCAGATCGTCAGGAAGATGATCGGATAGTCCAGCCACCGCATCTTGCTGCGGAAGCGCCGGCCCTCCTCGGTTGGGGAAAGGTAAGGCATGAAATGAAACAGGCTCTTGACGAAGCCGACACTCTGCTCCCGTGTCATCAGCACTGGAATACGGGACGGGCCGTAGGCCATGAACCGGCGGACATAGGACCACAATTGATACAGGGTCTCGGCACCAACGTCATTACCCTTGAGTGAAATACGTTCAATGACCTCGTTGGTTGCTGGTTTACAGATCACCAGCACCAACTCATGCCGAACGGAGTAAGTCTTCCCGGTAAATACTGAAGACGTGGCAATCTCCGCCTCGATCTGATGACCTGCGTCGATAATTTGTAGCCAGTCAGGCAGTGAGTCGGTTGTCGATCATATTCGATTCCAGCCAGGCTCGACGGACCGTAGCTGGAGGTT
>NZ_JAVDSP010000011.1:0-182182 GCF_031455335.1 Herbaspirillum sp. 1173
GAGCATTTAATATTTAAAGTTTCCAGAACCGAAGTTCTGTCGCACTTCATTAAACGCCCACGCTTATCGGCTGTTAATTTTTAAAGATCTGTCTGTCGCAAACGCGCTTGGCGCTGTTTGCATCGCTGCGAATCGTTTTGTTCGTCAGCAGGGGGCGAACTATAGCAACGCATCCGGCAGCGCGCAAGTACTTTTTGAAAAATAGTTCAAAATAATTTAGAAGGATATGGGCCAGGCTCCGTCTGGTACGCCGAAAAGCCTTACCCAGCTTGGGCCTCAGAGATTCTGGCCAGCACCGAAAAAAACCAAAAGAATCCGGGCCATCCCTGGCGGGACGGCCCGGATTCTTTTTTACTGGTCTAAATAATTCAAATAATTACCGGATTTTCTGCAAACCCAAGCGGCTCTGCTTAACCCGCCTTCACGGTCAGGTCGCTCTTCACATCGCGCACTCCCTCGACCCCGGCGACCAATTGCAAGGCATGCTGGCCCAGCTCGGCGCTGGGGACGGAACCCTTCAGAGTGACCACGCCATCCTTGGTGCTGACCTTGATCTTCATGGAAGAGATCTGCTTGTCTTCCACCAGCGCCGCCTTCACCTTGGCGGTGATCACGGAATCGTCAATATAGGCGCCGGCCTTCTGCGCAGAGGGCGCATTGGTGCTGGCGGAATCCGCCGCGCGGACTGCCGGCGCGGCAGCGGCCATCACCATGGCGGCGGCCAGCAGTCGTGCTGCAAGTGAAGATGTCTTCATGGAGTTCTCCTTGTTCAATGAGGTGGACCTGGCATTGCCCTTCCCTTCACCAAGGCGGGCAACTCTGGTCTATACGTTCGCAAATGCCATGCCACCCCAAGCTATCCTCAATGAAATCAGTGACTTATCGCGCGAACTCAGCAGTCCGGCAGCAAAGATGAGCCGGCAAACCCACCATTTCCGTCGGCCGGACCCGACATCATGTCCTAGCGACAAGCGCAACTCCTTGATTTCAAACGACTCCGTCCTGTCGCTCCATCACGACGGCCTCCTCGCCACCCCGGAATCGCCTTGGATCCAGTCCATTCTTCTGCAGCAGCCGGTAAAACTCGGTTCGATTGCGATCAGCCAGCCGGGCCGCGTCGGAGACATTGCCATCCGTCAGCTTCAGCAGCCGCACCAGGTAATCCCGCTCGAATTTCTGCTTGGCCTCTGCATAACGCAGCAGATCCAGCGTCGGCACCCGTAAAGCGCGCTGGACTAGCGACGCCGGGATCAGCGGCGCGGTCGACAACGCGCACACCTGCTCCACGACGTTATAGAGCTGGCGCACATTGCCCGGCCAGTGGGCCAGGCTGAGCACTTCCAGCGCATCCGGGGCAAATCCCGTCAGGCGCTTGGGATAGCGCGCGGCGATGGTCTTGAGGAAATGATTGGCCAGCAGCGCGATATCCTCACGCCGCTCTTCCAGCGGCGGCAGGCTGAGCGTGACCACATTGAGCCGGTAATACAGATCGGCCCGGAAGTGCCCCTCATTCATGGCCGCCTCCAGGTCGCGGTGGGTGGCCGAGATCACCCGTACGTCGACCTCGGCAGCCTGGTTGGCCCCCACCTGCCGCACGGTCTTTTCCTGCAGTACGCGCAACAGCTTGACCTGCAAGGCCAGCGGCATATCCCCGATTTCATCGAGAAACAGGGTACCGCCTTCCGCCGCCTGGAATAAACCTTCACGATGCTCTACAGCGCCGGTAAATGCGCCTTTCACATGGCCGAACAGTTCGGACTCCAGCAATTGCTCAGGAATGGCACCGCAATTGACGGCAATGAAGGGCTTCCCGGCACGCGGACTGGCGCGGTGAATGGCGCGGGCCAGCACTTCCTTGCCGGTACCGCTGTCGCCACGGATGAGGATGCTGGCGTCGGAGGCCGCCACCAGCCGGGCCTCGGCCAACAGTTCATCGACCCGCTGGCTGCGGCTGATGATGTCGGCGCGCCAGGCTTCATCCGGCGTCTCCTGGGCTGGCGCGGACAGGCTCAGGGCCTGCGCCACCTTGTCCAGCAGGACATGGCCATCAAACGGCTTGGTGAGATAGGCGAAGGCCCCCTGCGTGGTGGCCTCGACGGCATCGGGAATGGTGCCATGGGCGGTGAGCAGGATCACCGGCAAGGCCGGATAGCGGCTGCGGATCTCGGCAAACAGCGCCAGCCCATCCATGCCGGGCAGACGCACATCGGTGATCACCAGCGCCGGCAGCGCAATGGCCAGCTGGGCCAGGGCGGCCTCGGCGCTTTCCACGGCCAGGATGCGGTAGCCGCTGGCGTTCAGGCGCAGCGTCAGCAATCGCAGCAGGTCGGGATCATCGTCGACCAGCATCAGGGGGGCAGTCTTTCCCATCGGGACTCCAGTTCCAGTAAAGGGAACGGCCCCGGCGGGATGGCGGCATCCCCGGGTCTTCGGGGATGCAGATTACTTGCCGCCAGCCGGCAGGGTCCGTTCGATGTTCTTGAGCGCTTCCAGCTTGTCGTTGAGCTGATCGACCTTGCGCTGCGCTTCCTTCAGTTGCACCGAGGACTTCTCGGCACCGTCGGCCACGCGGCGCAGGTCGGAATAATGTCCAACCAGCAACTGCACCAGAGGCTTGAGCTTCTCCGCTTCGACGCTGCGATCAGCCATGACGTTCCATAGCTGGGCTTCGGCCTTGGCCAGGTCGATGGCGTCGCGC
The DNA here is from genome assembly GCF_031455335.1 of Herbaspirillum sp. 1173. Lineage (NCBI taxonomy): Bacteria > Pseudomonadati > Pseudomonadota > Betaproteobacteria > Burkholderiales > Oxalobacteraceae > Herbaspirillum > Herbaspirillum sp. 1173. The sequence goes on from NZ_JAVDSP010000011.1 coordinate 2,699, forward strand.
GTCAAAGACAGGGCCATGGCGCGGCGCACATTGGTCGCCGGACCGGCCGGATAGGTATTGACACGCTGCAACTCGCGGCCCAGTTCGGCCGGCGTCATCTTGCGCAGCTGGGCGTTGTAGGCCAGCAGTTCGTCGATGTTGCTGGAGGATTGGATGAGCTGGACGGTCGACGTCGGTGCGGACGGCTGCGGCCCCACACACGCGGCCAGCACGACGGAACAAGCCAGGATCAGGATCTTATTTTTCATCAGGCAACTCGATTCGGAAATGCGCCCCGCCCTCACGCGGGACCAGATAGACCTTGCCGCTATGCGCCTGTACGTACTCGCGCACCACGGACAGCCCGATGCCATTGCCACGGCGGGCACCGGTGGGCTGATGCAAGCCCTGGTAGAAGGGTTCAAAGATGCGGGCGGTATCGGTCGGTGCCACGCCCGGCCCCTGGTCCAGACATTCCACCCGCACCATGCCCGGAGCCTCGCTCAGCAGGAAGCGGATGAAGCCGCCCTGCGGGCTGAAGCGCACGGCATTGGACAGCAGGTTGGCCAGCACGATGGCCATCTTCTCGGGATCGACCACCACGGTACGGGCCGCACCCTCGATTTCCACCTTCAGTTCGCGCGCCAGCCATTGCAGGCGCTGGTCGTCGATCACCTTGTGCAGCAGCGCGCGCAGGTCCACCGGCACCGGATGGATACGCTGGGCATCGAAGGAGACTTCGTTATAACGCAGCAGATCCTCGATCTGGGTCTGCAGCGACTGGGTATTCTGGCGCAGGATACGGGCAATCTCGCGCTGGTTCTCGGTCAGTTGCCCGGCCACGCCGTCATCCAGCAGGGCCGCGCCTTCGCACAGCGCCGCCAGCGGGGTCTTCAATTCATGGGAGACATGGCGCAGGAAGCGCGACTTCTCCGCCTCCAGATCCGCCAGCCGTTGGCGCAGCCAGTCCAGCTGCTGGCCCAGGCGGCGGATGTCGGCCGGGCCGCGCACGTCGATGGGCTGGTCGAAGCGATTGTCACCCAGCCGGCCAATGGCCTGCTCCAGCCGTGCCATCGGACGCGACAGCCAGAGTCCGAAGCAGAACGCCAGCAAGACCGCCAGCACGATGGCCCCCACCACCTGTGCGGTGAGCAGCTGGCGCTGCTGCTCCAGCGCCGCCGATAACGCATTGTTGCGGCGATCCACCTCGCGCCGGCTCTCCAGCGCGATGCGTTCATTGAGCGCGGGCAGGCGCGCAAAATCCTGGAACAGCTTGGCCTGCTCGCCCTTGTCCTTGCGCGACTCCGCCTCCAGCACGCCGGCGACTTCATCCACATACACGCCCCACTGGCTGAACAGGTCGCGCGGGGCCATCGGCAGCGAATCCGACAATTCACCCAAAGCCTGGCGCGCCTGCTCGCGCGCCTCGTTGAAACGATCATGGAAAGCGCGGTCATCCAGCACCAGGTACTGGCGCGCACTGCGCTCCATGGCCACGGTGCGCTCGGCCAGCCGCTGGGCGGATTCGGTCAGCTGCACCGCCTGGCGCGCCGTCTCGCGGCTGTTGGCCGACATGCGGTCCAGTGTGAAGAGGGCGTGGATGGACGTACCGCTCAGGAGCGCGGCGATCAGCAGGAAAGCCGCCAGCAGCAACTGCCGGAACGACAATCCAAGATAGCCGGGCTTGCGGCCGGCGGGCGACTGGGGCGGATGAGTGTGCTCGATGGCGTTGAACATGCGATTGATCTCGGTCCCACAAGACTTGCCTGGTTATCCGGCTGGCGCACTGCCCTCCGGCCCGAAACATGCCGACAGGAAACGCCGGCCACGCTGTTGCGGGCACACATTGTAATCATTTGTCGGGCGGCCTGCGATGCGGCGACGTTTCCCCACAGCAATTCCGCGAGCGCGACCTGCCGCGCAGGACCGCAGGCGCGCCCGGAACGGCGTCGGCCTCAGTCTTGCGGACCGAGGAAATCCAGCAGCATCAGGGCGACCACCTTGGTGGCCTTCTTCAGGTCATCCAGCGCCAGGTTCTCATCGGCCTGCTTGGCATTGGATTCCATGAGCGTGCGCGGACCGGCCCCGAACAGCACCACCGGAATGCCTGCTTCGCCATACAGGCGGGCATCGGTATAGAGCGCCGAACCATTGGTGGTCAGGGTCTCGCCCATGACCTGTTCGGCATTGCGCAGCAGGCTGTCCACCAGCTTCTCGTGACCCGGCAGCGGGCGCAGCGCACGCGCCAGCAGCAGGCGGCGGATTTCCACACGGATGCCCGGCAGGCCGGCCACTGCGTCTTCGATCAGCTTGCGCACGCCAGCTTCGACCTGCGCCGGATCTTCCTCGGGAATCATGCGGCGGTCCATCTTCAGCACCACCTTGCCCGGCACCACATTGGTATTGGTACCGCCATCGATGCGGCCGACGATCATGGTCGGATGGCTGATGCCCGGGATGGAGGAGCGGATGTCCTTCAATCCCGGCAGCGCGCCATAGATCGCATTGAGAATGGCATTGGCCGCCTGCAGGGCATCATGGCCGGTCTCGGGCATGGAGCCGTGCGTGGCGCGGCCATGCACGGTCACCTCGAACTGCAGGCAGGCATTGTGGGCAGTCACCACGTTGTAGCTGAAGCCGGCCGCCAGCACATAATCCGGACGGGTCAGCTTCTGTTCCAGCAGCCAGCCCGGGCCGAGCACGCCGCCGAATTCCTCGTCATACGTGAAGTGCAGTTCCACTGCGCCGCGCAGCGCTGCCCCCAAGGACTCCAGCGCGCGCGTGGCGAAGATATAACTGGCGAAGTCGCTCTTGGAAACCGCTGCCGCACGGCCATAGATGCGGCCATCCGCCACTTCGCCACCATACGGGTCATGGGTCCAGCCTTCGCCCGGCGGCACCACGTCGCCGTGGGCGTTGAGCGCCAGGGTCGGTCCAGCGTCGCCATAGGGACGGCGCACGATCAGGTTGGTGATGCTCTGCATGCCATAGTCGCGCACCTGGTCGGCCGGTACCGCGTGCTTCTCGGCCTGCCAGCCCCAGGACTGCACCAGCTCGGCCACCGCATCGGCGTGCGGGGCGTTGTTGCCGGGCGGGGTATCGGTGGGGATGCGGATCAACTGCTGCAGGACCCCGACCTCTTCCTCGAAATGCTGATCGATCCATGCGCACAGGCGCTCCGACAACTGCTGTTTGGACATGCTTGCCACTCCGTGATCAAAGGCACCAGCCGCGCTGGCGCAAACCGCCATCATAGCGCAGCCGCCCCGCGTGTGGCCGCCGCCTGCGCATCCGGGCGTTCCCCGCTATCATTGACTGGCGCTGCCTTGCGGGGTGGCGCGCATTCCAGAACCTCCAAGACAACCACGACAACAAGCGGCAGCACCAGCACGCTTGCACCGCCAACACCCAACCAAACCATGTCCTCGCAGCCTTCCACTTCCGGCACGTCCGATCCTGCCCATCACATCGTCATCGCTGGCGAGGGCCTGCCGCCCGAGCAGCGCGGGCGCGCCATCCTGGCGCTGGGCATCGCGGTCGGCCTGGCCACGCTCGACACCGCCATCGCCAACACGGCCCTGCCCGCCATGGCATTGGACCTCAACACCACACCGGCAGCCTCGGTCTGGATCGTCACCGCCTATCAGCTGGCGATGATGGTGGCGCTGCTGCCGCTGGCGGCGCTGGGGGAAATCGTCGGTTACCGCCGCATCTATATCTGGGGACTGGTGCTCTTTACCGCGGCCTCGCTGCTGTGCGCGGTGGCCTGGTCGCTGCCCACGCTGGTGATGGCGCGCTTCCTGCAGGGACTGGGCGGGGCCGGCATCATGAGCGTGAACACCGCGCTGATCCGATTCATCTATCCGACCCGCTCACTGGGCCGTGGCGTCGGGCTCAATACCCTGATCGTGGCCATCGCCTTCACGGTAGGACCATCGGTCGCCTCCGGCATCCTCGCCATCGCACCCTGGCCGTGGCTGTTTGCGGTCAACGTGCCGCTGGGCGTGGCGGCCGTCATCCTGGCCCTGCCCTCGCTGCCGCATACCGCGCTGTCGACACACGCCTTCGACCTGCGCAGCGCCGTGCTCAATGCGGCTGCCTTCGGCCTGCTGATCCTGGCCATCGGTGAAGGCGCGCACCAGGCAGAGGCCAGCGTGGTCGGACTGGAACTGGGCGCCGCCATCGTCTGCGGCCTGTTCCTGCTCAAGCGCGAACTGTCGCATCCGGCACCGATGCTGCCGGTGGACCTGTTCCGCCATCCCATGTTCACGCTCTCGGCGATCACCGCCGTGTGTTCCTTCGCGGCGCAGGGCCTCGCCTTCGTCTCGCTGCCCTTCTTCTTCCACCATGACCTGGGCCGCAGCCAGGTCGAGATCGGTCTCCTGATGACACCCTGGCCGGTGGCCGTGGCGATCATGGCACCGATCGCCGGACGGCTGTCGGATCGCTATCCGGTCGGCATCCTCGGCGGCGTCGGGCTGGCGCTCCTGTGTGCAGGGCTGCTATCGATGACCTTCATGCCGGCTGCGCCCACCGTATGGGAAATCAGCTGGCGCATGCTGCTCTGTGGCATGGGCTTCGGCTTCTTCCAGTCGCCCAATCTCAAGGCACTGATGACCAGCGCCCCGCCGCATCGCAGCGGTGGTGCCTCCGGCATCGTGGCGACGGCACGGCTGCTCGGCCAGAGTGTCGGGGCCGCGCTGGTGGCGCTGTGCTTCAACCTGTCGGAGACCCAGGGCTCGCGCTTTGCCCTCGGCTTCGGCGCCGCCTTTGCGGGGGTGGCCTGCATTGCCAGCTTCCTGCGTTTGCTCACCAGCAACCCTTATGCGCCGCCACTGAAAAAATAAGTTTTTCTCACCATTCCTCACAGCCACCGTCGGCCGGATTCTCAGGCGGTGGCTGCCTGTCTCGGTATTACATCAATTTTTCAACGATCTTCAGATCAAACATTTTCCGCACATAAACTTCCGTGCGGACGCAGGTAAAATTCGTCGGCAAGATGACGACAAGCCGCGTAAAACTGATGCCATTCTGTTACGATAGCTCGTCAGTGGAATGATGTTCACAGAACATCGCCGAGCTTCATTCCTTCAGACAACAGGCGTCCATTTCATCAGGGAAATCGAACCGCTTTCAGTACGGGAACCAGCGACAGGCACAGACCTGAATTCGATATGTTGAAATCCATCGCCTTGGCTCAATTACGGTTGGGCATGTACGTTCATTCCATCCCCGGCGGATGGATCAATCATCCTTTCTGGCGCAAATCCTTCAAGATCGAAACGCTGGAAGACCTGCAAACCCTGCGCGAGTGCCCGGTCGACGAAGTGACCATCGACACGGCCAAGGGCCGCGACATCGCCCCCGAACACGATATCGACGACGAGACCGGCGAGGCGGAGCAGGATGACGCCGCGCCCCCCGCCGAGATCGCCATCGCCCACCAGGGTGCCAGCGCCACGGTGGCCGTGCGCAAACCAGCCACCCGCACCGAGACGGCGGTAGAACGTGAACGCGCGGCGCGCATCATCTCCTCCTCCAAGTCCACCGTGCTCAACATGTTTTCCGAAGCGCGCATGGGCAAGACGGTCGACGTCAAGGATGCCGCCGAACTGGTGACCGAGATCACCTCCTCGGTCTCGCGCAATGCCGATGCGCTGATCAGCCTGGCGCGGCTGAAGACCACCGATGATTACACCTACATGCATTCAGTGGCGGTCTGCGCGATGATGATCTCGCTGGCCAACCAGCTCGGCATGACGCAGGAACAGATCAAGCAAGCCGGGATGGCCGGCTTGCTGCACGATGTGGGCAAGATGGCCGTGCCGCTGGATATCCTCAACAAACCCGCCAAGCTGACCGAAGAAGAATTCGCCTCGGTGCGCTCGCACACCGTACAGGGCCACAGCATCCTCAAACAGATCGAAGGAATTGGCGAAGCCGCACTGGATGTCTCGCTGCACCATCACGAGAAGATCGACGGCAGCGGCTATCCGTTCAATCTCAAGGCCGACAGCATTTCCATCATGGCCAAGATGGGCGCGGTGTGCGACGTCTACGATGCCATCACCTCCAACCGTCCCTACAAGGCCGGCTGGGATCCGGCCCGCTCGATCCGCCACATGGCCGCCAGCGCCGGGCATTTCGATCCGATCACGATGGAAGCCTTCGTCAAGGCCATCGGCATCTACCCGACCGGCTCCTGCGTGATCCTGCAATCGGGCCGGCTGGGGATCGTAGTGGACCAGCGGCCGGAGCACCTGCTCACCCCGCGCATCAAACTGTTCTACTCGACCACCAGCCGCATGCCGCTCAAGCCGGAAATCATCGACCTGGCCCGTGGGGGCGACAAGATCGTGGCCTACGCCGATCCGGCCAAGTGGGGCATCCGCAGCCTGCCCAGCATCGACCTGGATTAAGCCCGCGAAAATCACGCAGCCCCAAAAAAAACGGCACCGCAAGGTGCCGTTCTCACATCCGCGCGAACCTGCGCCATCAATCGCGCTGGGCGAAGGCCGCCGTCGAGGCCAGCTCATTGAGCAGCGCCACGGTGGAACAGCTGGAAACATCGTAGGGATTGAGTTCGCCCGTGACCGAATACTTCAGCAACAGCGAGCGGTTGATCTTGTCCAGGCGGATCTTGCCCATGGTCCAGGAGGAATACTGGCGCTCGTCGATCGATTCATAAGCCAGCAGGATCACGTCCTGATGACGGTCATCACGCAGCAGTCGGCCATACAGGCGATTGACCTGATCGCGCCCGCCTTCGAGCACCTGCACGAAGGTCGTGTCGCTGTAGCACAGCACGCCGGTGATGCCCTGCTGCGGATTGCGCTGGCGCGAGGCAGCCAGGATGCCCTCGATGGTCTCGTGGGTGATGGTCTCCCGCGAGCGGCTTGCGTAGATCAGACGAACCAGCATGATTAACCTCGTTGACGTTGGGAAATCAGCGCCAGGAATTCACGGCGCAGGTTGGCATCACGCAGGAAGGAACCGCGCATGACGCTGTTGATCATCTTCGACTCCACATCCTTGACGCCGCGCCAGTGCATGCAGAAGTGATCGGCTTCCATGACGATGGCCAGGCCATCGGGCTGCAGCTTCTGCATCAGCAGGTCGGCGGCCTGGGAGACCGCTTCTTCCTGGATCTGCGGGCGGCTCATGATCCATTCCAGCAGACGCGCGTACTTGGACAGGCCGATCAGGTTGGAATGTTCATTGGGCATCACGCCCACCCACACCTTGCCCATGATCGGGCACAGGTGGTGCGAGCAGGCACTGCGCACCGTGATCGGGCCGACGATCATCAGCTCATTCAGGCGCTCGATGTTGGGGAACTCGGTCACCGGAGGCGCCGCCTGGTAGCGGCCCTTGAAAACTTCGTTCAGGTACATCTTGGCCACGCGCTTGGCGGTGTCCTGGGTGTTGTGGTCGCTCTCGACATCGATCACCAGGCTCTCCAGCACCGCGGCCAGCTTGGACTGTACCTCGGCCTGCAATTGCTCCAGTTCGCCTTCCCGGATGAAGGCGGCGATATTGTCGTTGGCGTGGAAACGCACGCCGGCCGCCTTGATGCGCTGGCGGATGCGGGCCGATACCAGCTGCTCATGCACGCTGGGCGCTGCAATCTCGGCGCTGGTGGCGGCCTGGTTCTTGTCTGTTGCCATGATGGAGTGCGATCACGCCAGGCGGGACCGCTGAGTTGGGGGTGGCGTCATTATGCACGGAAAAACGCAGACGCATTGAGGGCAAACCAGCGTCAAGCCCGAGTCAAAGCGATCACAACAGCGCGGCTGTGGCGTGCCGTCCACGGCAGCGCCGGCGACGAAACCGGGAGCCGCCGGATTCGTCCGTATGACCTCCCTGCCCCGTGTTTAATGCTCGTTCACAGGAGCATTCATCTGCGCTTAATGCTGTCCAGCGCACGACTTAACCGCCATTGATGATTGTTTGCCGCACTTTACACGGGCCTAACCGCTGCTTACGCCTGCAGCCACCATCATCCCTGCACGCGCCGCCCGCGCGTTCATGCTTCCTGCGAGGTGGCTGCCCGCCTCAGGCAAGCAGCAGCTCAGAAGCAGGCAACAGCGGGCGGTGGCTCGTGCCGGGCATCCAGCCTGGCCGCCATCGGGGGAGTACCATGACATTCCAGTATCGCCTTGCCGGTGCCTGCGCACTGGCCGTTTCGCTATCGGTCTCGCTGTCGGCCTGCAACAGCCCGGCGCCCATGGTGACCGGGCCCACCAGCGTGCGGCCGGCCTACCAGGTGGCCAACGTGGAAAACAATGGTGCCATCTTCCGCGTCTCCAGCGCGCAGCTGTTCGAAGAGCCGACCACCTACAACGTGGGCGACATCATCAAGATCGACATCTCCGAATCCATCAGCAGCAGCAACAAGGCGGCCACCACCAACAGCCGCGACACCACGCTCACGCAAAAGGGCCCGGGCTCGGGCGCGCCGCTGGGCGGACTGTTCACGCAACTGTACGACGCCAATTATTCGGCCAACGGCAGCAATACCTTCAAGGGCTCCGGCGACAGCAGCAATACCAACACCATGACCGGCACGCTGATGGTCTCCATCGTCGAAGTGCTGCCCAACCGCAACCTGGTGGTGGCCGGTGAAAAGCGCATCGGCGTCAACGGCAACACCAACACCCTGCGCTTCTCGGGGGTGGTGCGCACCCGTGACATTCGCGGCGGCATCGTGGCCTCGTCCAACGTGGCCGATGCACGGCTGGAACAGGTCGGCGGTGGCTCCATTGCGGATGCCAGCACCGATGGCAACTTCTTCCGCCGCCTGCTGACCATCTGGTGATCGGATGATGATGTGATCGGGTACGCGCTGCAGGCGCGAGGACACCCGGTCTGCAAACGACAACGGCAAGCGCGCAGCTTGCCGTTTTTCATTGGAGGCGCAACAGCGTGATCGCCGAGTGCGCCGTATCTCGTCTTCCGAATCCGGCTTCAGAATCCGTTGGCCGCGCTGCGCATGTTGTCCGGCGAATTGTCCGCCACCTGCGGATTGCCCGGGAACAGCGCATCGATCAGCGGTGCCAGCTTGTCACCCGCGCTGGCCCACTTGTCCTGGCCGAAGGAACCGAGCCGGTACTGCGCCGTGCCCAGCACGCGGCCTTCGCGGCGCAGGGTCAGTGCGGCATAGGTGAGATAGGGGGTATAGGCATCGGTGAAGACCTTGGTGTCCCATTTGACGTAGCCCACATAGCTCAGCGTCACGGGGCAGGCCAGCGACTGGGTACCGGCATCGTAGACCCGGCTCTGCACGCCGTGTTTCTGCAGCTCGCCCTGCAGGCCGGGCACGAAGTCGCTCAGCGCCACCGAGCCATTCCACTCGATGCAGACTTCGTGGATCGGATCCTTGCTGTAGACGATGGGATTCTGTACCGAGTTGGGCGTCATCGCGCGCACGCTGGAGGCGGTGGATCCGACCAGTCCCACGGCGTCGACCAGGGCATTGCCGGACGTGACGATGCAGCCCGACAGCGATGAAGCCAGCAAGGTGGCAATGATGATGGTGCGCATGATGCTCTCCCCGAGCGCAATCCCTTGGCTTTCACGATCCCTGCATGGCGCAGGTGGCCGGGATTACAGGCTGCCCATCATAGCGGCGCATATTGCAGCCTCAGGACCGTTTTACCTTGATTTACGCTGACCCTGTGCAGGCTTAACAGCCACGTACGTCACGCAAATACAAGGCTTGGCGGGGACCTGCACAGTACTGGCACAATAGCCGCCTGTGCCGTTTCATGTGCTGCCTTACAAGGAGACTTCCATGCCCTCGCTCATCATTCGTTCCCTGCTGGCCTCGCTCGCCTTCACCGGCCTGCTGCAGGCCGCCCAGGCCGATACCCTCAAATCCGACACCGAAGTGCGCGCCCTGGCCGACAAGGTCATGGCCCAGGCCGGTGCCGGCCGCACCGATGATGCCTATGGCCTGCTTTCGCCCTATGCGCTGGTGGACATCCGCGCCTTCGAGGGCGCACGCACCAGTGCACGCAGCGCGCGCACGGCCATCGAAGCCCTGGTCGGCAATTCGGTCGGCTACGAATTCATCCGCTCCGAGAAGGTGGGCGAATCGCTGATCAAGCTCACCTACATCGAAAAAACCGAACGCCAGGCCATCCCGTGGATGTTCATCTTCTACAAGACGCCTGGCGGCTGGGCCGTGAGCAGCTTCAGCAATGGCGACAATGTGGATGCGCTGTTTGATCGCTGATCATTGATCATTGATCATTGATCGGCAGCGCTCCGCTCAGAACGTGCGCTGCGGCTCCAGGTCGGCGCTCTCGATGGCGCTGGCCACGCCCGAGATCTTGTCGGCGATGATGGCCGAGGACCCGCAGGCCGTGGTCCAGCCATTGGAGCCATGGCCGGCGTTGAGCCACAGGTTGGCATAGCGGGTGGCACCGATGAGCGGTGCGCCGTCCGGTGTCATGGGGCGCAGCCCGGCCCAGTACTCGACCTTGGCCAGATCGGCGCCCTGTGGATAAAGATTCTTCAGCGACTTCAGCGCGGTGGCGCAATCGCGCGGGGTCACCCGCGCATCCCAGCTGCCGATCTCGGCCGTGCCTGCCGCGCGGATGTGATTGCCCATGCGGGTGATGGCGACCTTGTAGTACTCGTCCATGACACCGCTGCGCGGCGCGCTCTTGGGATCGGCCACCGGCACCGTGATGGCATAGCCCTTGACCGGATAGATCGGCAGGTCCAGCCCCAGGGGTTTCAGCATCGGTACTGACGCACTGGCGCAGGCGACCACGTAGGCATCGGCGCGCAAGGTACCAGTGGGTGTGCGCAGGCCGCTGACCTGGCCACCGGCCACCTCGATGGCCTGCACCTCTGTGGACAAGTGAAACTCCACCCCATGCGCCTGCAGCCAGCCGGCCAGCGCGCGCGCAAACAGCGGGCAATTGCCGGTTTCATCCATCGGCAACAGCAAACCGCCCTTCAATTCATGGCGGGCCGCATGCAAGCCCGGATCGAAGGCCACGCAGCCATCGGCATCCAGCAGCTCGAAAGGCACGCCGGCTTCGGCCAGCACCTTGGTCGACAGCCCGGCATTGTCCAGCCCTTCCTGAGTACGGAACAATTGCAGGTTGCCGCCGGTGGTCTGTTCGTAGCGGATATCGAGACGCTCGCGGATCTGCTTCAACTGGCCGTGGCTGTAGCGTGCCAGGCGCCCCATGCGTGCCTTGTTGACGGCATAGCGCTCGGGCGTGCATTGCGCCAGGAAGGTCTTGAGCCACTTCCACTGATGCGCATCCAGACGCGGCGTGAAACGCAAGGCCGCCTCGATCCCCAGCCAGCTCTGCACCGACCACTTCAGCGACTTGGCCGGCATGCCGGGAGCCGCCCACGGCGTGGCATACGAGGGGCAGACATGGCCGGCATTGCCGACGCTGGTCTCGGCCGCCACCTCGGCGCGGCGTTCCACCACGACCACTTCATGGCCGCGCTCGCGGAGGAAATAAGCAGTGGTGACGCCGACGATGCCGGCGCCCAGCACGATGATGCGCATGGTCTCAGTTCAACTTCCGAAAAATGTAAATGATGCTGATGATGTGAATGATATAAATGATTTAAACGATTTAAATCGTTTCTGCATTACAGGGTCAGTCCGCCATCCACGTGCCACACCTGTCCGGTGACGTAGGAAGCCGCCTGACTGAGGAGGAAGGCGATCACATTGGCGATCTCCTGCGGCTGTCCCAGACGCTGCAGCGGGATACGCGCCAGCGCCGCCTGCCAGGCGGCCGGGTCGATGGCCGACTTGGCCGGATCGCTTTTCTGAACGTAGCCGGGCGCTACTGCGTTGACCGTCACCCCGGCCGCGGCCACCTGCACCGCCAGCGATTTCACCAGGGCCTCGATGCCCGCCTTGGCCGCCGCCGATGCCGGAAAGCCCGATTCCCCCAGGCGGAACACGTGAGCCACGAAGGAGCTGACGGCCACCACACGGCCCTGACCGCTGGCCTGCAGCGGCTCGCGGCAAGCCGTGATCAAGCGGAAAAAGCCACCCAGGAGGGCATCGAGCGAACGCGACCAGTCCGTATCATCGAGTTCGCCGATGCGCTTGCGATCGGCAAAGCCGGCATTGGCCACGAGCGCATCGAGCCTGCCGTAGTGCGTGAGCGCAGCGTCACGCAACTGCGCTGCGGTGTGCGGATCGGCCAGGTCGCCCAGCGCCAGCGTGCACTGCGCGCCCTGCGCGCGGCATTGCTGCGCCACCGCCTGCAACTCCGGCGATTCGCTGCGGGCATGCAGGACCAGGGCGACATCGGGTGCCGCCACGGTGGTGGCCACCGCCGCACCGATGCCGCGCGCGGCACCGGTGATGAGGATGACACGCACAGAAAGGGGAGAACTGGCAGCAGGAATGGAAGAAAAAGGGGACGGGTTCATGATCCAAAAGGTGAAACAGCACGTTCCCGCTGACCGGGAATTTGGCATAACACTTCACTTGCGCAATCCCGTCATTTTAGCCAAAGCCCGCATCTACGGGGGTTCCCGGCGCATGATGAGACGTTTTGTTCAGTTCGTGCTCCAGGCGTTCTCCTTTACAATGGCCGGGTTCGCGGCACGCCGCAGCGTCGGTTGCGGTCGCCTGCAATCCATGCGCGGGCAGTTCTTCCCACGTCCTCCCTCCTCTCGGTACCCGGCGCACAACTGCCCCGGAGGGATAGGGCATGGTTCGTGCATGCGCTGCACACCCTGCCCTCCCCGGGCTCATGCAATTGGCAACCAAGGAAAATCGCAGATGTATCAATGGGACTTCGGCTCGCTCTGGCAATTCAGGAGCATCATCGGAATCGGCTTCGTCTATACCCTCTCCTACACCGTAGCCTGTATCGCGCTCGGCCTGCTGGTCGGTCTGGTGGTGGGCCTCGGCCGGCTGTCGTCGAACCCCTTCATCTCCGGACCGCTGCGCGCCTTCGTCGAAGTGTTCCGCTGCACGCCGGTGCTGGTGCAGCTGGTGTGGTTCTACTATGCGCTGCCGGTGCTGCTGGGCATCGAGATGTCGGCGGGCACGGCGGCCATGCTGTCGCTGGCGCTGTATGGCGGCGCGTTCTATTCCGAGATCATTCGCGGCGGCATCGTCTCCATCGATGTCGGCCAGTCCGAAGCGGGCTGGGCACTGGGCATGACGCGTTTCCAGCTGATGAAGCGCGTGATCCTGCCGCAGGCCTTCAAACGCATGACGCCACCGCTGGTGAACCAGTCCATCATGCAGCTCAAGAACACCTCGCTGCTGTCGGTGCTGGCCGTGCCCGACCTGCTGTACCAGGGCCAGATCATCGCCCACGAAACCTATCGTCCGCTGGAAATCTACACCCTGGTGGCGATCATCTACTTCGTGATCCTGCTGCCGGCCACCATCTGGGCCAAGCGCCTGGAAAACCGCCTGTCGGTCCAGCATGGTTGAGGAGAAGACGATGAACAATCAACATGCGGACGCGATGATCCAGATCAGCAATCTCAAGAAGGCCTTTGGCGAGCACGTGGTGCTCAAGGACATTTCCATCGCCGTGCCCAAAGGCAGCGTGGTGGCCATGATCGGCCCCTCGGGCTCGGGCAAGTCGACGCTGCTGCGCTGCCTGAACCTGCTGACCGTGCCGGACCTGGGCACGGTACGCATCGGCGAGCGCCACTTCGAATTCAATGGCCGCAAGTCGCGCCTGCCCAAGGACCGCGAGCTGGCCGCCTTCCGGGCGCGCACCGGCATGGTGTTCCAGCACTTCAACCTGTTCCCGCACATGACGGCGGTGGAAAACGTGATGGAAGGCATGGTCACCGTGCTGCGCACGCCCAAGGCCGAAGCGCGCGCCAAGGCCATGGCGCTGTTGCAGAAGGTGGGCCTGTCGGACCGTGCCGACATGTATCCGCAAAAGCTCTCCGGTGGCCAGAAGCAGCGCATCGCCATCGCCCGCGCGCTGGCCATGCAGCCGGACGTGATGCTGTTCGATGAAGCGACCTCGGCGCTGGACCCGGAACTGGTCGGTGAAGTACTCAACGTGATCCGTGGCCTGGCCGCCGATGGCATGACCATGATCCTGGTCACGCACGAGATCGCCTTCGCCCGTGAAGTGGCGGACCAGGTGGTGTTCATGCGCGATGGCGTGGTGGTGGAAGCCGGACCGCCGTCGCAGGTGATCGACAATCCGCGCGAGGCGGCAACGCAGGCTTTCCTGGCCCGCTTCAATGCCTGACCGGGAGTGATGGAGATGGCATCGAAACCGCGCTGACAGCAGCTTTTCAGCCGGACGAAAAAATGGCGCGCAGATTTCTCTGTGCGCCATTTTTTTCATCTGCCCTTGCCGGTCTCAGGCGCGGGCCTTATCGGAGATGATGCACCTCCTGCAGGCCATACACCGGTGTCGGAATACCCTCCATGCGCGCCTTCAGCTGCAGCGCCAGATACAGCGAGTAGTGGCGCGACTGGTGCAGGTTGCCGCCATGGAACCACAGGGCGGGCTGCTGCGTGGGCTTCCACATGTTGCGCTGTTCGCCTTCCCACGGTCCCGGATCCTTGGTGGTGGCCGATCCCAGGCCCCAGCACTTGCCGACCTTGTCGGCCACCTCGTGCGAGATCAGGTCGGCGGCCCAGCCATTCATGGAACCGTAACCGGTGGCATAGACGATCACGTCGGCCGGCAATTCGCTGCCATCGGAGAGCAGGATGGAGTGTGCGCGGATCTCCTTGACGTCGACGCCGCTCTTGAGACGGATCTTGCCGTCGGCGATCAGCTCGGAGGCACCCACGTCAATGTAGTAGCCGGAGCCGCGCCGCAGGTATTTCATGAACAGGCCGGAATCGTCATCGCCGAAATCGAGCAGGAAACCGGCCTCTTCGAGACGCCGATAGAAATCCGCATCGCGTTCGCGGATCTTGTCGAACACCTGCTTCTGCATCGACGGCAAGACCTTGTAGGGGATCGACGCAAACAGCAGGTCGGCCTTGCCTGTGGTGAGGCCGCTGGCCACTGCGCGCTCGGAATAGAGATCACCGAGGGCCAGTTCCATCAGGGAATCGGACTTGACGATGTGGGTGGAAGAGCGCTGCAGCATGGTCACGTCCACGCCGTTCTCCCAGAGTGCCGCACAGATGTCGTGCGCCGAATTGTTGGAGCCGACCACCACCACCTTCTTGCCGCGATAAGGATCGGGGCCGGGATGGCGCGAGGAGTGATGCTGATCGCCGCGGAAGTTTTCCGCTCCGGGAAACTGCGGCACATTGGGCTTGCCCGACATGCCGGTGGCCAGCACCAACTGTGCCGGCTGCAGCACGACTTCCCGGCCTTCACGCTCGACCACCACGTTCCACTTCTGCGTGGCTTCATCGAAGCTGGCGGACTTGCAGACGGTGGAGCCCCAATAGTTCAGTTCCATCACCTTGGCATACATCTCCAGCCAGTCGCCGATCTTGTCCTTGGGCGCAAAGACGGGCCAGTTCTCGGGGAAGGGAATGTAGGGCAGATGGTCGTACCACACCGGATCATGCAGGCACAGCGACTTGTAGCGCTTGCGCCAGCTGTCGCCGGCGCGCTCGTTGCGTTCGATGATGATGGTCGGCACACCCAGCTGGCGCAGCCGTGCACCCAGCGCAATGCCCCCCTGCCCGCCGCCGATGATGAGGCAATACGGTTGCTGCTGGTAGCCCAGTTCACGCGCCTCCGCTTCGCGTTCTTCCTTCCAGGTACGGCGCTGCGTATGCACGCCATGCACCGCCCCGCGCGGGCGGTTCACGCCCTTGGGTTCTTCGTGGCCCTTCAGTTCGGCGGCGGTGGTCAGCAGGGTCCAGATCTTGCCGTCGCGCAGGCGCAGGTAGCCCTTGCCGCGGGCGACGGCGGTCTCCAGCAGGATCCAGCCCTGGGTTACGCCATCGGCTTGCGAGGGCGTCTCATCGGGGTCGGGACGCAGCTGTATCGATCCCAGCTGCGGCAGCTGCGATTGCAGCATGGCGCAGATCTGGTCGCGGCCTTCCAGGGTCTTGATGTTCCAGGTGAAGGCAATCAGGTCGCGCCAGTAGCCGTCCTCCCCGAACAGGGCGGCGGCCTTGGCGGCATTGCCTTCGCGCAGGGCGGCCTGCAGGGTTTCCAGCAGCTGCGCGATGGTCTGGCTGGGGGTTTCTTCGGGCATGACAAGTCTCCTCTATCTCGACAATAGATCTCGTGGTTGGATGGGGGGTGGCGGTTCTGTGACCGCCTCGGTGAAGCCTGCCGCGCTAACGTCGATGCGGCGGCAGGATGCGGTAGCGCGCCATGCGCCGGTACAGCGTGGCGCGTGACATGCCCAGCAATTGGGCGGCGTGCGGCGCACGCCATTTGCATTCGGTCAGGGCGGCGACGATCTGGTCGCGCTCCTGGCGTTCATTGGCTTCGATGACGGGGCTCTCGCTGCTTGTGGCCACCGGCGTCGCCGCCGCATGGGCACGGGCCGGACGCACCGCACGCGAGACGGGTGCGCGTACGCGGCCATAGAGCGTGCTGCCGCCATGCAGGCGCAGCAGGTGCAAGCCTTGCAGGGCGCGGCTGTCGAGCAGGCGTTCGAACTGCAGGTCGAAGATCTCGCCCATGGGGCGCGGCAATTGCTGCAATCCGGCGATGCATTCGCGCGCGCGGCGATTGGCCGCGATGATGTTGCCCAGGGCATCGAAGGCGATGAGGATTTCCGGTTGCGCTTCCACGTAATGGCGGCTGCGATGGACCAGCAGCACCCAGGCGCAGGCCATGGCATTGAGGAAATAGCCATCCTCGATCAGGGTGGCGCTTTGCTGGACGATGCGGTTGACCAGGTTCTGGCTGTCGCGCGCATCGGGCGAGCGGATCGCCGAGGCATCGAGCACGCCGATCAGCTCACCCGACGGCGAGAAGATGGGGGCGGCGCTGCAGGTCAGCGTGGTGAAGGCGGCGCGGAAGTGATCGCTCTTGTGGACCGTGATCGGCAAGGCATCCTGCAGCACGGCGGCCACTCCGCAAGTCCCCTCTTCGCTCTCGGACCAGCAGGAACCGAGATAGAGACCGGCCCGCTTGAAATCATGCCGGCGCTCGCGGTCCACGCGATAGTCGATGGTGGTGCCGCCGGCATTGGTGAGCATCACGCAGTAATCGGCTTCGCGCACGGTCTGGTGCAGCACCGACAGGCACTGCCCTGATGCCCGCAGGAAATCTTCCTCGCCCTGCTGGACCTGGCGCAGCTCGCCGGAACTCAGCACGCGCGGACCGCGCATGTCGGCCGGGTCGAGATGGTGCTGGTCGAGCGAACGCAGGTAAGACGAGCTCAGCCGTTGCAGGTAGGGACTGGCGGCAGGATCGGGCTGGCCGTCGAGCAAGCGGCGCACGCGGTCGAGATGGCTGACTTTCGCAACGTAGGGCATGGGGGCTCCTGGCTGGACGGCACTGCGCGGATCCATCGGCATCAATGCGGATCAGGGCGCAAACGACGGTGAAGCGATGGGTGATGTTGTAGCACAGCGTGCGCGGCGAGTTGTCCTGCGGCGCAGCATCGGGGGATGGTGAGACGCTTGTCTCAAGGCGCGAAGGGGGGCTCATGTCGACGCTGATCGGAGCATGAGGGGCGGTTCACAGGCCCCGGCCAGCAAGACAAAAGCCCGGCAGCGGCGTTCTTGTGCTTGCAAATTGTCAGCGAATATTTTTCTGCTTCATGATGCCGGCTTGCAGAAAGACGCTACCAGCGTGCGAGAGATGCTCCGCAAAAAATCGAGACCCTCCTGCAAAAATCTGCAATGGCCTCGACTTCAGGCAGGGCATCAGGCAAGTTCGCGGTTCTCCCCTTTCCCTGTCAGGAGGTTCATCATGCGTACTGCTGCCGTCGCAACCATCGTGGTCGAAGCCACCGCGCAAGAAGAGAAGATCATCGCTGCCAAGGCCCGCAAACTGGGGCTGCAGATCTCGGAGCTGATGTGTCTCGGTGCCCTGGCGTATGAGGCTGCGCAATGGGAAGAGGAGCTGGACACACTGGCCATTCTGGCGCAGGAAGCCGCCGAACGGGCCGGAGCCAGCGCCGATGCGTCGCTGGCCTTCATCGAGGCCAGCAATGCACGGCTGGCTGCGCTGGACGCATCCGCCCGGTCCTGGAGCGCCTGATGTTCGGCATTACCGGCCGTATCTGGAGCGCCTTGGCGACCGTCATCAAGCTGGAGGACAAGGTGATCCGGCAAAGCGAAGCCCTGCGTCAGCAACAGATACGGATCGAAAACCTCACCGAGCGCATGATCAAGCTGGAAACCCTGCTGGAGGTGGTGCTCCAGGCCAGCGAGTTCAAGCGAATCAAATGATTCAATTGCATCAGAGGCGATCCGCCCTGCCATGAAAAAACCCGCACGGCATCACCGGTGCGGGTTTTTACCTTGTTCACTGCATGGCCTGGAGGCCCATGGATTACAGCGGAATCTGCGCCGGTACATCCTCCGGCTTCACCCCGGAGAGCTTCTGCAGATTGCCCAGCACGGTCGGCTTGATCTTGCCGGCGGCGCGCTCGGCGGCGATCCACTTGTTGATGGTCTCGACCCAGGCCTTGTCCTCTTCCTTGGGTACGCCGATGTTGGTGGAAGTCGCTTCCAGCGGCTGCGGCACATACATCTTGCCCAGCGCAGGATTCTTCTTGAGGATGTTCAGGGCCAGCAGCCACACCAGCACCTGCGCATCGACGCGGCCGGTCTGCAGCGCCAGGGTGGCGTCGTCCGCCTTTTCCAGGCGCACGATGGTGGCGTTGGGACAGACGCGGCTGATCATCTGGTCGTGCGAGGAACCGATGTCCACGGCGATTTTGACTTCCGGCTTGTTCAGGTCGGCCCAGGTCTTGAACTCCTTCTTGGAGACCACCGTGAAGGCGTTCAGGAACAGCGGTTCGGTAAAGCCGATCACTTCGCGGCGCGCCGGGGTCGGGTTCATGCCGAAGAACAGGTCGATCTTGTGCGTCTGCAGGTCCAGCACCGAATTGCCCCAGGTGGTTTCGGTGATGTCCAGCTTCACGTTCAGGCTGGCCGCCAGGCTCTTGGCGAAATCGATCATGAAACCGCCCCACTCGCCGCTGGCCAGGTCCTTGTTGTAGTACGGTGCGGCACCGCGCACGGCACCGATGCGCAGGGTCTTGGTCCGCTGCACGCGGGCCAGGGTCGGTTCCGTGGAGCCGGTCGCAGCGGCGGCCTGGGCGAAGACATTGGGGATGGCAGTGGCGGCGGCAAGGCCGGCCACGCCGGTGATGAAACTGCGACGGTTGGTCATTCTCGGTTCTCCCTGATTTGGCGGATGGTACCGCTGCGCTATGGTCGGCAGCATGGCACACGTGGTCTGCCGCCCGGCCCTGGCCGGACGGCGTCGATGATTTTAGCCCAGCCGCCAGCCGCTCGCGCAGGCAAATGCCATGCACGGGGAGCCACATGGCCCTGCCTCCCAGCAGGCAGGAAATTATTTACGTGCACGTGAAGTAGCCGCCGCCCTGACACGCCTGTACGAAAATTGACAGGTCACGCTATTTTTCGAACGCCATTGAAGATTTTTTTACAGCCACGCCATCCGGGTAAAACCGGGTAAGCCACCCCCAACGGCAGCCATGCCGCGCGTAGGCTTGCCCTGTCGTGTTGATGCCGCAGGGCAATTCTGCCGACGGCACGCGTCACGAGCACAACGGGGGATCTCATGCGCACTCAACGTCAACATCATCGCCGCCGCGCCAGCCTGGCCGCAGCCTGCCTCGGTGCTGCCGCCTTGGGCGGCTGCGCCAACTTCAGCGAAGTCAGCGCCGGGCGTGGCGATCTCTACACGGTCTCGGCCACGGGGGTGAGCTATACCATGTCGATTCCGGCCCTGACTTCGGCCGCGCGCGAGAAGGCGACCGCCTTCTGCGGCAAGCAGCAGATGCAGGCCGACCTGCGCCAGCTCATCCGTGGCTGGCGTCCGATGCAGGTAGAGCTGATTTTCCGCTGCCAGCCTGCAGGAACCAGCCTGCAGGCGCTGCTGGACTGAGCCCGCCGATCAGGCCGCCGGCAGATCGCGCGGACGCACCGGCTGTCCGTGCTCATCAAAGCCATCGGCCAGGCGCACAGCCGTCACGCCCAGCGAGGCCACCGCATCGGCGGCATCGAACAGCACCGCCTGCAGATCGCCCTCGACCAGATGTTCAGAGCGGGCCAACGTGGCTTGCGCATTGCGCAGTACGACCTGCAGGGTGGTCTCGTCGTCCTCGTCCACCAGCGCGATGTAGGCACTCGCCTCTGCCGCCTGTGCAGCGGATTGCGCCAGACCGGCTTCCAGTTCGGAGAGCATCTGCAGGGTGCGGTATTCGCCATTGCCGGTGTGCTTGGCGCCATGGAACAGATCCTGGTACAGGAAGTGCAACTGGCACTGCGCCGCCTCGCCGGTTTGCCCGGTCAGGCATTGCTGCATCAGCGGCGTGATCTCTTCGCTCCACTGGCGGAAGCGTTGCGCGCGCGATTCGAAGTAGGCATCGGCGGCCGCTTCTTCCTGTGGAATCGCATAGAAGGGATCAGTCACCTCCTTGAGCGAAAAGCCCAGCAGGAAGCGCAGTTCCAGCGCCTCATCGTCGGCCGCGAAATGGCTGGCCGGCCAGCCGCGCATGCTGCGCTCGATGGCCGGTACGCTCAGGATCTTCTTGTCGGTCAGCGAGGCAAAGGCATCGCGATTCATGGCTTCCACTTCACTGAAGCTCAGGGCGTTGATCTCTTCCGGATGATAGAGATGATGCACCAGCACCACGCGCGCCTTGGGACTTTCCAGTCCGGCTTTTTGGATGCTGTCGCGCAGGGTATCGAAAGCTTCGCCATCGGCCAATGCCTGCTCCTCGCGCAGGCCACCGCGCGTGCGCGCCAGCAGGGGGATCAGGAAGGCATTGATTTCCAGTTCCTTCTCGCCCCGGCGCAGCACGATGATGTCGGCGCCCTCTTCCACCACTTCACGCAGGAAAGCATGGCCACGCGGATCGTCGTATCGCAGCTGTTCCAGCGCTTCGTAGAGGGTGTCGTCATCGCGCTCGCGCAGGGTATTGCGCACCATGCGTTCCAGTTCATCCTGGCCGACGCGGCGGCCTGCGCGGTCCGGCGCATCGGCGGCCACCGCACTGGCCAGCGCCACCATCTGCTGCACGCGCAGTTCATCTTCATCCAGGCTCTGCGAAGCCGCATGCGCCTGGTGCTGGCGACGGCGGGCGGCTTCGGTGGAGACGTGGGTCTTGGGCTTGTCGCGTGCCGGGCCCGCGGTCGCGGGCTTGGGGCCCGCCTTCGCGGCTGGCTTGGCGTGGCCCGGGGGGGCTTTCTTGGGGCCGGGGGAATGTGGTTTGCCGGTGGGGCGTTTGGTTTGATTCATTTTTTTCCTCGCTCAGTTCAGCGGTAACTTGTCGGCAGTATTGCGGCCCGGCAGCGTGGCCAGGAACATCCCGGCCAGGGCCACGGCGAAGGCACCGGCCTGCAGGGCCGAGAGACTTTCACCCAGCGCCAGCACACCGACCACGGCGGCCGAGACCGGCAGCATCACGGTAAAGACGCCGGCACGCGCAGCCGGGACCACCTTCAATCCCGTCATCCACAGCCACACGGTCCAGACGCTGGCGGCCAGGGCATAGAACACCAGCAGCAGCCAGATGTTGGCCGGCACGGTGGAGAAATTGAACTGCAGCGCGGTGTAAAGGCCCATGGGAGTCATCAGCAACAGGCCCCACAGGTTGATGACGGCGCTGATGCGCTTGGGCGTGAGGACCGTGGTCAGCTTCTTGCCGATGACGGCATAGGCGGCCTCGCACAGCACCGCGCAGAACACCAGTACGTTGCCCAGCCAGGCGCTCTGCCCGCCGCTGGCAGCGGCCGCGCCATGGCTGTCCTTGGCCAGCGACAGCAAGCCGATGCCGATGGCCCCGCAGGCCACCGCGCCCCAGACGCGCAGGCTGATTTTTTCCTTGAGGAAGACCCAGCTCATCACCGCCACCACCGCCGGAATGGAGGACATGATCACGCCCGCCGAGACCGCATTGGTCATCGACACGCCGGTAATCATGCACAGCGTGAAGAGGAAATTGCCGAGGAAGGATTCGAGGAAGACCAGCCAGCGCGACTGCGTGGAGAGCGGTTTTTCATCGGCCGGTTTTTTCAGCCAGCGCAGCATGGCGACCGCGCCGATGGCGAAGCGCAGCCAGGCCAGCAGGAACACCGGCAGCAGCGCCGCCAGCGGCTTGGTCAGCGCGACGTAAGCGCCGACCAGGGACATGCTCAGGATCAGGCAGCCATAGCCCATGGGGCGGCTGGGGGTGTAGCTCATGTTCGGTTCGGATATCGTGTCGAGGCCGGCGGTATGGACGACGCTGGCTCCGGTGAATGGAGCCAGCATTTTACCTGCTCGAACGAGGGGAACCGGATGAGGGCGTGCAGCCCTGTGGAAAAGATGGATGCGGTCAATGAATCAAATCACCAAGCCGCCAAAATCCCTCCCTTGAACTCCGTCTCGATATACCGCTTCACTTCCGGTGACTGATACGCCTGCACCAGCTTGCCCAGCCAAGGCTGCGCACGGTCCTTGTCGCGCACGGCGATCAGGCAGGCATAGGGGCTGTCGCCGCTTTCCACGAGCAGGCTGTCGCGCGCCGGATTGAAGCCGGCCTTGGAGGCGTAGTCGGCATTGATGGCCGAGGCATCCAGGTCATCGAGCGTGCGCGGCAATTGCGCGGCGTCGATCTCGACGAACTTCCACTTCTTCGGATTCTCGGTGATGTCGATGGGCGTGGCATTGGTGCCGGTCAGCGGATCGATGCCCTCGCGCAGCTTGATGAGGCCCTGCTTCTGCAACAGCAGCAGCACGCGGCTCTCGTTGGCCGGGTCATTGGGAATGCCGATCTTTGCCCCCACCGGCAGGTCCTCCAGCTTGCGATACTTGCGCGAATAGATCGCCATGGGCCCGATCATGGTCTTGCCCTCGGCATAGAGCTTGTAGCCGCGCGCCTTGATCTGCGCATTGAGGAAGGGACGATGCTGGTAGCTGTTGGCATCGAGCTCGCCTGCGTCCAGCGCCGCATTGGGCTGGATGTAGTCGTTGAACTCGATGATCTTGACCTTGTAGCCCGGATTGTCACGCTCGAAGACGCGGCGTGCCTGCTCGAAAATCTGCGCATGCGGACCACTGGTCACGCCCACGCGAATCACCTGGTCGGTGGCGGCCTGGGCCGTGATGCTGGCGCTGGCCAGCACGCCGATGGCAAGGTGCGAAAGCCAGTTGGTGACGATCGATTTCATTGTTTTCCCCGGTTGAAAAAAGGCCAATGTAGCGAGCCCTCAACCGGTGCGGAAGGAATCATTTCCGCTTTGCTTATGTGCTGCGCGCATGTGCCTGCGCGCAGCCACCAGGCGATTTTCTTCAGGCGTGCTCGACCGCCGCTCCCGCCCGGAAACCCGCACCCACGTGCTCTTGCGGCAAGGTGGCACCGCGCTGGAAAAGTTTTTCACGCAAAGTTCCCTGGGCGTATTCGCGCTTGTAGGAACCGCGTTCCTGCAGGACCGGAATGACCAGGTTCACGAAGTCTTCGAAACTCTCCGGCGCGACCGTACGGGTCAGGTTGTAGCCGTCGATGCCGGTGTCGGCGACCCAGCTTTCCAGTTCATCGGCGATGCGGTCGGGCGCGCCCACGATGCTGGCATAACGGCCACCCAGTTCGAGCTGTTGCAGCAGCTTGCGCTTGGTCCAGTTCAGCTCCGGTTGCGTAACCACCTTGGTCAGCGATTCGATGGCATTGGTCTTGGCCGCGCGGATCGGTTCATCCAGTTCATACTTCGAAAAATCGATGCCGGTGCCCGCCGAGAAATGCGCGAGCCCCGCTTCGGGACTGGCGTAGCTGGCGTATTCGCGGAAGCGCTCCTGGGCCTCCTCGTCAGTGCGGCCGGTCACCACCGTCAGGCCCATGAAGATCTTGATGGCATCCGGATCGCGTCCCTCGCGCACCGCACCGTCACGAATGCTCTGCACCAGCTTGCGCGTGGCGTCCTTGCTCTGGCTGGAGATGAACACGCATTCCGCATGGCGTGCACCGAAGGCCTGTCCACGTCCGGACGAACCGGCCTGGTACAGCACGGGCGTGCGCTGGCGCGACGGCTCGCTCAGGTGGATGCCTTCGACGTGGTAGTAGTCGCCGTGATGCGCGATCTTGTGCACCTTGGCCGGGTCAGCATAGACGCGGCGCGCGCGGTCACGCACCACGGCACCGTCTTCCCAGCTGCCTTCCCAGAGCTTGTAGACCACTTCCATGAATTCATCGGCGCGGTCATAGCGCTGATCGTGTTCCAGCTGTTCATGCAGGCCCATGGCGCGTGCGGCGCTGTCGAGATAACCGGTAACGATGTTCCAGCCCACGCGGCCACGACTTAAATGATCCAGCGTGGACATGCGGCGCGCAAACAGGAACGGCGCCTCATAGGTCAGGTTGGCGGTGACGCCAAAGCCCAGATGTTCGGTGACTGCCGCCATCGCCGAGACCAGCATCAGCGGGTCGTTCACGGGCAGCTGGATGGTCTCGCGCAGGGTGAGATCGGTATTGCCCTGGTAAACGTCATAGACGCCCACGATATCGGCCAGGAACAGGCCGTCGAACTTGCCGCGTTCCAGCAGGCGCGCCAGGTCGGTCCAGTAGGCGATGTCGGTGTAGTCCTGCGAGCGGTCGCGCGGGTGCGTCCACAGGCCGTGGTTGATGTGGCTGACGCAATTCATGTTGAATGCGTTGAGACGGATTTCCTTCTTGGCCATGCGGGCTCCTCAGATCGCGCCGTGGCGCGGCGGCTTCTTGCCATTCAGGACGTAATTGCCGATGGCGTGATATTTCCAGCGCACCGGATCATGCAGCGTATGGGTGCGGGCATTGCGCCAGTGGCGGTCGAGATTGTGTTCGGACAGGGTCGATTGCGAACCGGCCAGCTCAAACAGTTTGCTGCCGGCCGCCAGCGAGACTTCGGTGGTCAGCACGCGTGCCTCGGCCACCGCAATGGACGCCTCTGCGATGCTGTCTTCCGTGGGCGCGGCAGCGGCGGCATCGACCTTGCGGCCGGCGCGGCGCACCAGCGCTTCGGCGGCGTGCAGCTGAATGGTCAGGTCGCCCACTTCGCGAATGGTGAGCGGATCGTCGCCGGCGCGTTCCACACCGCTGTCAACCCAGGGCCGCGAGCGGGTGCGCACGAATTGCAGCAGGTCCGCATAAGCTGCGCGCGCAATGCCCAGATCGATGGCCGCGTGCTGGATCTGCGCCATCGGGCCGATCTGCGTGGGCCGCGAAAAGGCAGTGGCAAACCCGATCACGGCATCGGCCGGTACATGGACGTTCTCGAATACGGCACTGCCGCTGCCGGTGGTGCGCTGGCCGAAGCCGGACCAGTCATCGATGATGGTCAGGCCCGGTGCATGGCGCGGTACGATGGCCAGCTGCTGCACACCCTCTTCGTCGATCACCGAGGTCGGCACCCAGTCGGCATAGAGCGCGCCGGTGGCGTAGAACTTGCGGCCGTTGATGCGGTAGCCGGGGCCATGTTCGTTGCGGGTCAGACGGGTCTTGCGGTCATGCGAAGTCTTGGTGCCGAGTTCGGCCAGGGCGTTGCCGAAGCGGTCGCCCTGCAGCACCCGGTCGAAGAAGAAACGCTTCTGCGATTCGCTGCCGTTGACGCGGATCAGTTCCACCGCATAGAAATGGTTTTGCGGAATCTGTCCGATGGAACCATCCGCCGCCGAGATGGTGGCGATGACTTCGGCCAGGGTCCCGTAGCTGACGCCTGCGCCGCCGTATTCCTTGGGCACGGTGATGCCCCACAGGCCCGAACGCACGTAGCGTTCCAGCTCGTCCCAGGGCAGCTTGCGCTCGCGGTCGCGCAGCGCGGCTTCGCGGCTGAAGTCCTCGGCCAGCTTGCGCGCGGCGGCGATGGCTTCGGCGTCGTCGCGGATGCGCGCCACCAGGCGCGGTGGCGTGCCCGACGGCGGCGGCAGGGAATCGAGCGTGGTGTGGGTGGCCTGGGCGGCAGCGGTCTGGGTCATGATGGTTCGCGTTTGAATGAGGGAAGGCCGGGTCCGGGCATCAGCTCCAGGAGTGGCGCGGCGGCGGCGTGCCGTTCAGGGCGTAATTGCCGACCGCAAAATATTTCCAGCGCACCGGATCATGCAGCGTGTGCACGCGCGCATTGCGCCAGTGGCGGTCGAGGTTGTGGCTCGCCAGGGTCGCAGCCGAGCCGGAGAGTTCGAACAGTTTTTCCGAGGCCAGCAGGGCCACTTCGGTGGACAGCACCTTGGCCTCGGCCACGGCTACCGAGGCTTGCGCCATCTGCTCGAAGCTGATCTTGGCGGGCAGGCTGTCGAGCACGGCGGCCGCCTCTTCCAGCAGCGCTTCGGCCGCATGCAGGCGCAGGCTCAGGTTGCCGATGTCGCGCAGGATGTAGGGGTCGTCGCTGGCACGCTCCAGGCCGCTGTCCACATAGGGACGCGAACGGGTGGTGACGAAGGCGATGGTGTCCTGCACGGCCGCATGGGCGATGCCAGCATCGATGGCGGCCTGGATCAGCTGCGAGACCGGGCCGATGTTGTTGGGCTGCTGCAGCGCGTCCTTCAGGGGCAGCACCTGCGACGCCGGCACGCGCACGTTGTCGAACACCACCGTACCGCTGGCCGTGGTGCGCTGGCCGAAGCTGGACCAGTCATCGATCACCCGCAGACCCGGCGCATCGTGGCGGCTGTAGACCACCAGCGGCTGGCCCTCATCATCGATGGCGCGGCTGGGAATCCAGTGCGCATAGAGCGCACCGGTGGAATAGAAACGCGTGCCATTGAGCAGGTAGCTACCATCCCCTGCTGCGGTGTCGAGGGTCGCGCGGGTACGCACGTCGAGCACGTTCTTGCCGTTGCGCTCGGGACCGGCATTGCCCAGTCGCGCGCCTTCGAGCACCTCGTTGAAGAAGAAGCGCTGTTGCTCTTCGCTGGCGAGCTTGGCGATCAGGTTGAGATTGCCGAAATGATTTTGCGGAATCTGGCCGATGGAAGGGTCGGCCGCAGAGATCAGCCGAAACACCTCGGCCACCGTCTGCCATGATGCGCCGATACCGCCATGGGAGCGCGGCACGGTGATGGCCCACAGGCCGCTGTGCGAAAAGCGTTCGATCTGGTCGAACGGCAGGATGCGCTCACGGTCGCGCTCGGCGGCGCTTTGCGCGAACTCGGCGGCCAGCTCGGCGGCAACCTGCAGCGCCTGCGCTTCACTGGTGATGCGCTGGGCCTGGCGCAGGCCGGGACGGCGGACGGTTTCTAGGATGTGCGCGGACATGAACCACTCCTGAGGGATAGTGCGGGCAGCGCCGAATGGCGCGCGCGAGGGGTCTCATTAGAGCAAAGCGAGGGGGGAATCCGAACGAAGCATTGCGCATGTGCTTGCTTGTTTTTCGCATGCTGCAGAGAACGCGGATGCTTATGCGGAAATTGCATGGAGGCCCGGCAAGCCCGGCCATACTGTGTTTTCAACCAGTATCGGCGGCTGAAATGGAGTAGAATGCGCCGACGTTTTACCTTACGTCTTTATCAAGAAATACCGCCATGCTCACCCTCACCGAACTCGAAGATGCAATCAACTACTGGCGCCACCAGCGCCCGGCCAGCGGAGAGGAGTGCGCACTGTCCCCGGAAGTCAATGCCCTGGCGGGCTTATACGCGATGATGATTTTCCATCGCCGCCATGAAGTGGACCTGGAGCAGATCGATGCCCAGGCGCGCCAGCTGATCGAGGCCTGGCTGGCCAGCTGAACTCCAGGTTTTTCGTACGTCCGCGTACAGTGACGGTCACTTCCGTGTAAGCGCGTTATCCTAGACTCCTTCTGAACATTCAGAACGTTCACGTTGTTCCCGGATCAATCCGGTATCCCCAGAAAGGAAGAACGATGCGCAAGGATCAGGATCAGTCGCCGCCCTCCCCCCGCCGCAAATCCGCCCCCGCCGCCGTGGCTGCCAAGCCGCGCGTGGCGCTGGTGCTGCAGGGAGGCGGTGCGCTGGGCGCTTACCAGGCCGGGGTCTACCAGGCCCTGCACGAGAACGACCTGACCCCCGACTGGGTGGTCGGCACCTCCATCGGTGCCATCAACGCCGCCTTGATTGCGGGCAACCCGCGCGAGACCCGCATCGCCCGCCTGCGCGAATTCTGGGAGACGGTGGCGCATCCGGACGTGTTCGACCTGCGCCAGGTCCCGGACGCCTTGCGCCCCTGGGCCACCCGCCTGACCACGCTCGATACGTTTCTGCGCGGCACGGCCGGCTTCTTCCGGCCGCGTCCGCTGAACCCCTTTGCGCTGGGCCTGCCGGTGCCGCCCGACGAGGCCAGTTTCTACAGCACTGCCGAGCTGGGCGAGACGCTGTCGCGCCTGGTCGACTTCGATTACCTCAACGGTCCCTCCGGCATCCGCATGACGGTCGCGGCGGTCAAGGTCACCTGTGGCACCCTGGTCAATTTCGATTCGCGCCAGCGGCCGCTGGGACCGGAACATGTCATGGCCAGCGGCGCCCTGCCCCCGGGCTTTGCGCCGGTGCGCATCGACGGCGAGCTGTACTGGGATGGCGGGCTGTATTCCAATACGCCGCTGGAAGCCGTGCTCAACGATGAGCCGCGTACCAACCTGCTCTGCATGATGGTCGACCTGTGGCATGCCGACGGACCGGAGCCGCGTACCCTGGAAGAGGTGCAGACGCGCGAGAAGGATGTCACCTTCGCCTCCCGTTCACAGCGCCACATCGATGCCTATCTGCAGCAATACAAGCTGCGCCGCGCGGCCCACGCGCTCTACAAGCGCCTGCCGCCCGACATGCTGACCCAGCAAGACCGCCAGATGATGGCCGAACTGGGTGCCGACAGCACCATCCACATCGTGCGGCTGGCCTATGCCGGGCGCGACTGGAACATGGCCTCCAAGGACGTCAACTTCGCCAAAGGCTCGGTGATGTGGCGTTGGGAGCAAGGGTATCAGGATGGCCTGCGAGCCATCGCGCTGGGCAAGGGCTGTCCGTTTTCCGAGAGCGATACCGGCATCGTGGTTCATGACCTCCCCAGCGGCGACACCCACGTCCGCCCGGAGAAAACGACCGAACGTTCGGCTTGATCGCCCGCAAAGCCGCTGCTGGTGCGGCGTAGCAAAATGTCCACGCGGCGGATTATTTTTTTGTGCGCCGCACAAATAACACTTGATTTCACCAAAGAAGTGCATAAAATAAGAATTGTTGCGGCGCACAAATCATGATTGTTGATTGATTCTGGTCGAAAGCCGCGCTCGAACGCCGATTGTTTTGATCGTCACGCTCGTCGGCAAGCTCATTTGTTCATATCACCTAGGAGATGCACATGTTTTCGTACCAAGATCAGTTTTCCGCCGCCACCAAGGCCAACCTGCAAGCCCACCTGGACCTCATCAACAACCTGACCGCCAAGGCCTTCGAAGGCGTGGAAAAGATCGTTGAACTGAACCTGTCGGCCACCAAGGCCACCTTGGAAGAAGCCACCGCTGCCGCCAAGCAGCTGGCCGCCGCCAAGGACCCGCAGGAACTGCTGTCGCTGGCCGCCGCCCAAGCCCAGCCGGGCGCTGAAAAGGCCACCGCCTACAGCCGTCACCTGGCCGGTATCGTGTCCTCGACCCAGGCTGAATTCACCAAGGCTGCCGAAGCCCAGATCTCCGAAACCAGCCGCAAGCTGTCGGCTCTGATCGACGAGATCAGCAAGAACGCGCCCCCGGGTTCGGAGCAAGCCGTCTCCATCCTGAAGGCCACCCTCACCAACGCCAACGCTGCCTACGAGCAACTGTCCAAGAACTCCAAGCAAGCTGTGGAAACGCTGGAAGCCAACCTGGCCAACGCGACCAAACAGTTCACCGCTGCTGCTGAAAAGACCGTCGCTTCGGCCCGCGCCAAGAAGTAATCTTCACTTCAGGCCGTAAAAACAAAACGCCGCCCCGGGTCACCGGAGCGGCGTTTTGCTTTGGGCGGTCCTGGGATCAGCCCTGTCCCACCATGTCCAGCGCCAGCGCCTCGGCCACGCGGATGCCGTCGATGGCCGCCGACATGATGCCGCCGGCATAACCGGCACCTTCACCGGCCGGGTACAGGCCCTTGGTATTGAGGCTCTGCAGGGTGTGGTCGTCACGCTTGATGCGGATGGGCGAGGAGGTCCGCGTCTCGATGCCGGTCAGCACGGCGTCATGCATGGAGTAGCCACGGATCTGCTTTTCGAAAGCCGGCAGCGCCTCGCGGATGGCATCGATGGCGTACTTGGGCAGCGACGGGTTGAGGTCGCCCAGGGTCACGCCCGGCTTGTACGATGGCTCCACGCTGCCCAGCTGGGTCGAGGGACGATTGGCGATGAAGTCGCCCACCAGTTGCCCCGGTGCATTGTAGTTGCCGCCGCCCAGTTCGTAAGCGCGGCTTTCCCACTCGCGCTGGAAGGCGATGCCGGCCAGCGGATGGCCCGGATAGTCGGCCGGCGAGATGCCCACCACGATGCCGCTGTTGGCATTGCGCTCGTTGCGCGAATACTGGCTCATGCCGTTGGTGACCACGCGGCCCGGCTCGGAGGTGGCCGCCACCACCGTGCCGCCCGGGCACATGCAGAAGCTGTAGACCGACCGGCCGTTGGAGGCGTGGTGCACCAGCTTGTAGTCGGCCGCGCCCAGGATGGGATGGCCGGCACCGGGACCGAAGCGGCACTTGTCGATCAGCGACTGCGGGTGCTCTGCGCGGAACCCGATGGAGAACGGCTTGGCCTCGATGTAGACACCGCGCTCGTAGAGCATCTCGAAGGTATCGCGGGCGCTGTGGCCGATGGCCAGCACCACATGGTCGGCTTCGATCTGTTCGCCGGTGTTCAACGTCAGGCCACGGATCTGGCCGTCTTCGATCAGCACATCCTCGACGCGCTGTTCGAAGCGGAATTCGCCGCCCAGCTTCTCGATCTTCTCGCGCATGAGCTGGATCATCTTGACCAGGCGGAAGGTGCCGATGTGGGGCTTGCTGACGTACATGATTTCGGGCGGCGCATCGGCGGCCACGAATTCAGCCAGCACCTTGCGGCCATAGTGCTTGGGATCCTTGACCTGGCTGTAGAGCTTGCCGTCGGAGAAGGTCCCGGCCCCGCCCTCACCGAACTGCACGTTCGATTCCGGTTTCAGTTCGCGCTGGCGCCACAGGCCCCAGGTGTCCTTGGTGCGCTCGCGCACGGTCTTGCCGCGTTCCAGGATGATGGGATTGAAACCCATCTCGGCCAGGATCAGTGCCGCAAAGAGGCCGCAGGGACCGAAGCCGATCACCACCGGACGCTTCTTGATGCTCGCCGGGGCGCGCGTGACGTAGTGATAGGAGGTATCGGGCGTGGGGCCGACATTGGTGGTCTTCGCATGGCGTGCCAGGACCGCCGCCTCGTCCTTCACCTCGACGTCGATGGTGTAGTTCAGGGTGATGGCCGTCTTCTTGCGGGCATCGTAGCTGCGGCGAAACAGCGTGAAGGACAGCAGGTCGCCGGCCGGGATGCCCAGGCGGTCGAGGATGGCGGCGTTCAGTTCGTCTTCCGTATGGCTCAACGGAAGGGTCAGTTCAGAGATGCGCAACATGTGCGGGGACTTTCAACAAGACTGGGGATGCAGGAGGTGGCGCAGGCCACGATGGCCGGTGTGCTCACGGCGGAAGGCTGCGCGAAAGGCGACATTTTACTCCAGCCCGGCAGGCGCTCCCAGCCCGGCCCCGCCAGTTGCGCAGGTGCGACAGCCAACATGGCCCGGGCTGCCAAACAAGTTGCATAACGCAAGCATCTGGCGCAGCATTGATTGCACTTCGCAACCATTACCGGATCTTGCCATGGACTATGACGGCCTGCAGTCTCCCCCGCGCGACCAGACCATCCGCCAGTTGCGCGAGCTGTCGCGCAAGCTGGTGCGGGAACTGGGCTTCATGCGCAGCACCCTGGCCGGCAGCGACCTGGCCCCCTCGGCGGTGCACGCGCTCATCGAGATCGGACTCAAACCCGGCCTGCAGGCGCGCGAGCTGGGCGAGCTGCTGTACCTGGACAAATCCAACACCAGCCGCCAGCTGGCCAAGCTGGAGGCACTGGGGCTGGTACGGCGCAGTCCGGTGCCGGGCGACGGGCGGGCCTACAGTCTGGCGCTGACCGAAGAGGGGCAGGCGCTGCGCAAGAAGATCGACAAGTTCGCCACCGACCAGGTCTCCGGCGCCCTGCGGCGCATCCTGCCGGAAGACCAGCAGGGCCTGGTGCGGGCGCTGGCGCTGTATTCCGAGGCCCTGTCGCGCGACAACCCCAATGCAGCAGCGCGCCCGGCCAAAGGCGCGACATCGGAATTGAGCACCGGCTACCAGCCCGGCTGCATCGGCGATATCGCCAGCCTGCATGCGCGCTACTACGCCGCGGCGGCCGGCTTCGGGGTGTTCTTCGAGCACAAGGTGGCCAGCGAACTGGGCAGCTTCGCACAAACCCTGCCCCAGGCCGGCAAGCAACTCTGGACCCACGTCGAACACGGGCGCTGCCTGGCCTCCATCGTGATCGATGGCGATCTGCAGCATCGGCAAGCGCACCTGCGCTGGTTCATCGTCGACGACAGCCTGCGCGGCAGCGGCGTGGGACGGCGCTTGCTGGAACAGGCCATGGCCTTTGTCGATGCCCATCGCCTGGCCTGCTATTTGTGGACCTTCCAGGGACTGGATGCGGCACGCCACCTGTATCTGTCGGCCGGCTTCGAACTGGTGGAGGAATCGCCGGGTGAGCAATGGGGAAGCCGCGTGGTGGAGCAACGCTACGAGCGCCCGGCGCGCAGGAAATGAGCGGTGCAGGGTGCGCGGCATGTATCGGTATGCCGCGATTTGTTACCGGATTCCCCCGCGCTGCGCTGCCTTCGGGCTGCAATACGGCAGCGCTGGCAGGCACGGACACAACTGGAAACACAACATTACAGTCTTAAAGAAGCCCGGCTCCTACAGTGGTTTTCACAGCGCGGCCCCGCTTGCGCTGCATCCACGCACCACCACCTTGCAGGAGTCCAACATGAAAACCAAGATCACTCGCCTCGCCTTCGTCCTTCTCACGACCCTGTCAGCGCTCGCTGCCACCGCAGCCCTGGCGCCTGCCGCGCAAGCGCAGGTAGTCGGCGTCGATGTGCGCATCGGCACGCCACCGCCCGCCCCGCGTTATGAAGTGGTACCCGCCCCGCGTCACGGCTATGCCTGGGCACCCGGCTACTGGGCCTGGAACGGCCATCGCCACATCTGGATCGGCGGCCACTGGGAACGCGTGCGCCGCGACTACGCCCGCTATGAGCCGGCCCACTGGCAACCGGGTCCGGGTGGCTGGGTATTCATTCCGGGTCACTGGGTGCGTTGAGGCCGATCGCTGAATCCGCGCCGAAACGGGCCGGGTCCAGCGCCGCCACCAATTCGCGCGGCAGCGGCAAGGGCTCACGCTCGATCATCGCGGCCAGCAACTCGGCCATCAGCGGTGCCCAGATCAGGCCGCGCGAGGCATAGCCCAACAGGCCAAAGATCCCCGCCTCACCCGGCAAGGCACCGACCAGCGGCAAGCGGTCCGGCGCGATGCAGCGCTGGCCGACCCGCCCAGGAAGATCCGCATCCGCCTGCGGCAGCGACATGTGTGCCGCGATCTGCGGCAGCATGTGCTGCAGGCGGGCCAGGTTCTCGGCATGGCTGTCGGCACGCAGGGCTGGATCGTCGAAGCGATCATAGCTGGCCCCCATGCACACCTGCCCGGCATAGGGGCGCGTGAGGTAACCGTCACCACACAGCGCATGCGGCAAATCGGGGAAGCCTGTTGCCGGCAGGTGCGTGACCTGGCCGCGTACTGCATTGAGCGGCAAACCCGCCGCCTGCTCCAGCACGCGCGCCTGCGCGCCCGCAGCGAGGATCACCACCGGCGCTTGCGCGATCAGCAGGCCAGCGGCATCGAGCGCCTGCCATTGACCGTCCACGCGTACCAGACGGGCGACGGCGCGATTGAAATGCGTGCGCACCTCGCCGTGCGCCTGCGCCACCGCCAGCATGCGGCGGCACACCGAGGGCGGATTGAGCCAGCCCGCTTCCGGGAAGAAATAGCCGCCACCCATGGTCGGCATGCCCAGTGCGCTTGCCGTCTCACCGGCGGACATCCAGCGCGCATAACGCGGCGGATACTGCCACTCCTGCGCGCCCTGCTCGAAGGAGATCGCCTGCTTGGCATCGCGGCCGAATTGCAGGATGCCGCAGCGCTCGCCACGAATGGCAGCGTGATCGTCCAGACCGACCCCGCCCAGATCATCGAGACGCTGCGAGGCAAACAGAAAAGCCGCACGCGTGAGCCGCGCCAGCGGGCTGTCATCGCGAGCCAGCGCGGGCATGAAGAGACCACCGTGATTGCCTGAAGCGCGGGTGGCCACCTCCGGGCCCGCATCGATGAGATCGACGCACCAGCCGCGTGCCGTGAGCCGCTCGGCCGCAGCGGTTCCGGCCAGCCCGGCGCCGATCACCAGCGCTTGCCGCGCATGCGGCAGATCGCGCCGCAAGGGCGTATCGGACGCCGCCACGTGCGTGGCCGGACGCGCCCAGGCCGGTGCATAACGCAAGGTCAGCGCGCCGTCACGCGCTTCTCCATGGAAACCGACCTGGCGCATCGCCGCCATCAGCGCCACATCGGCCGCCGCACCGAACACCAGCGCCCGCGCCCCGGTCCAGGCCAACCGCGCCAGGCGCTTGCAGGCATGCGCATGCCAGGATGGCGCGGCGGGATCGAAGCGGGTCGGATCCGCATGCAGGTAGAACAGGTCTACCGGCGCTTCCATCCGGGCCAGCTCTTCTTCCAATGCACCCCAGATCAAAGTCAGCGTGACGCGGCCTTCATCGAGCAAGAGGCGGTGCGTGCCCGGCAAGGGCAGCGGCCATGCAGCGCGCAAGGCCTGTGCATAAGTCAAATCTTCATGGAGGACATCGGCGGTCGGCGGATGCGGCAGGATCGCAATGTAGTGCAAATGTGCGGCCCCCTCCCCTTGCGCGCGCTGGCGGGCGAAGGCATGCCAGGTGGCGAAGAAGGACTGACCCAGCCCGAAATGCAGGTCCAGCACGGTGGCGCTGCGCTGTTCGCGCAGGCAGTCCGGAACGCCCTGCAGTGCGGAGGAAATCGTGCCGGCCTCGGCACGCCAGGCGGCCAGCAATTCGGAAGAGGCAAGTTGAAGGGGACGCGCAGGCATCGTGAAAAGCCCTGTGGATAAATCAGACAAGGCCGCCATTCTACGCCGCCCGCCCCGTGCGGCATTGCGCCTTGACAAAGCAGGAGCGGCTCCGTAGGGTCTGTTCCCACCTCCGACGCCGGTCAACCCGCCACGCCATGCTCGCCATCTTCAACATCGTCTTCCCGATTTTTTCGTTGATCTTCCTGGGCTGGATGTGCCGCAAGCGCCGCATCCTCTCGGCAGGCGCGGCCAGCGAGCTGAACCGTTTCGTGATCTGGCTGGCGCTGCCGGCGCTGCTGTTCGATTCCATGTCGCGCCTCAAACCCGCGGACTTCGCCAACCTGCGCTTCATCGCCGTCTTCGCCATCGGCGTGGCGGTGGTGTTCCTGATCACCGCTGCGCTGCGCCTGCGTCAGAAAGCGGCCGCACCCGACGTCATCATCGACAGTCTCGGCAGCTCCTATGCCAATACCGGCTTCATCGGCATTCCGCTGTGCTACCTGGCCTTCGGCAGCGACGGCCTGCCGCCCTCGGTGATCGCCATGGTGATGACGGCCTGCCTGCTCTTTGCGGTCGCCATCGTGCTGCTGGAAACCTGCCTGCATGCCCAGGCGGCCTTCGGCCAGACCGTCGCCAAGGTGGGCCGCTCGCTGCTGCGCAATCCCATCATGATCGCGCCGGTGGCCGGCATCATCGTGGCCTTGAGCGGCGTGGCCATTCCCACTGGCGTACAGCAGCTCTTCAAGATTCTGGGCGGTGCGGCCGGTCCTTGCGCGCTGGTGTCGCTGGGGCTGTTCCTGGCCCAGCCGGTGCGCACGGCCGGAGGCTCGCCGGTGTGGCTGCTGGTGGCCTTCAAACTGCTGCTGCAGCCGGCCGTGACCGCCGTGCTGGCCTACTGGATCCTGCCCATGCCGCGCCTGTGGGCCGACAGCGCGGTACTGCTGGCGGCGCTGCCCATCGGTACCGGCCCCTTCATGCTGGCCGAGCTGTATCAACGCGAAGTCACTGCCATGTCGCGCGCCATCCTGTACTCCACCACCCTCTCGCTGCCCACCATCGCGCTCATCCTGGCCTGGATTGCGCATCATTGAGTCCAATATGAAAAAGGCCGCAGCGGCATTGCCGTGCGGCCTGATTCCAGAACAGCGCGTGAAGAAAAATTACAAAATCACCCGCTCTTCGCGCAGGATCTGCTCGAACTTCTCGGCCGCCACCGGCGGGCTGAACAGGTAACCTTGGATCTCGTCGCAGCCATAGTGGCGCAGGTAGTCCAGCTGCTCATCGGTCTCCACGCCTTCCGCAATCACGCGCAGTTTCAAGTGGCGCGCCAGCGAGATGATGGAGGCGGTGATGGCCGCATCATCGGCATCGATGGTGATGTCGCGCACGAAGGAACGGTCGATCTTGAGCACGTCGATGGGGAAGCGCTTCAGGTAGGCCAGCGACGAATAACCGGTACCGAAGTCGTCGATGGAAAGACGGATGCCCAGTTTCTTCAAGCCCGCCAGGATGCCGATGGCATGCTCGACGTCGGTCATCATGAGGCTCTCGGTGAGTTCGATTTCCAGCGAGGCCGGCGGCAGGCCGGTGTCTTGCAGCACATCGGCAATCGAGGAGACCAGATCCTTCTGCAGGAACTGGCCCACCGAGAGGTTGACCGAGACGCTGATGTCTTCATGCCCGGCCAACTGCCACTGGCGGCACTGGGTGCAGGCGGTGCGCAGGACCCAGGCACCGATGGGCAGGATCAGGCCGGTCTCTTCGGCCAGGCCGATGAAGCGCGCCGGCGAGACCATGCCCAGCTGCGGATGCAGCCAGCGGATCAGCGCCTCGCTGCCCACCACGCGGCCCGAGGCCAGGTCCACCTTGGGCTGGTAGTGCAGCAGGAATTCGCCGTGATCCAGCGCATTGCGCAGGTCGCCTTCGATGCGCAGGCGTTCCAGCGCCTGCTCGTTCATGGCCGGGGTGTAGAACTGGAAATTGTTGCGGCCGGTCTGCTTGCCGCGATACATGGCGATGTCGGCATGCTTGATCAGCGTCTCGCCATCGGTACCATCGTTGGGGTAGCAGGCCACGCCGATGCTGCAGGTCATGAACAGCGTATGGCCGCCCAGCGTCACGGGGGCCGCCACCGCATCCATGATGCGTTGCAGGCTGCGGGTATCGAGCGAGAGTTCGTCCTGCTCCGGCAGGATCATGATGAATTCGTCGCCACCCAGCCGCGCCACGGTATCGGCTTCACGCACGGCCGCACGCAAGCGACCGGCCACCGTGCGCAGCAGGGTATCGCCGGCCTTGTGCCCGAGGGTGTCGTTGACGAACTTGAAGCGGTCCAGGTCTACGAACACCACCCACAAGGCCTGCTTCTGCCGCTCGGCCGTGCCGATGGCCTGCTCCAGATGATGGCGCAGCATGTGGCGGTTGATCAGGCCGGTGAGCGTGTCGCGGCTGGCCTGGAATTCCAGTTCGGCTTCATAGCGCTTCATCGAGGTGATGTCGTAGAGCGCCGCCACGAAATGCGTCACCACGCTACTCTCGTCGCGCACCGGGGCGATGTAGAAATCGTTCCACAGCTCCGAGCCATCCTTGTGATAGTTGCGCAGTACAACATTGTGTTCGCGCTGTTCGCGCATGGCGATCCACACAGTCTCGAAACCTTCAGGATCGCTGTCGCGGCCTTCCAGGAAACGAATGCTCTTGCCCACCGCTTCGCCGCTGCTGTAGCCGGTGATGCGGGCGAAGGCCGGATTGACGTATTCGATGGCGTAGTCCGGCTCCTGCGCCGAGAGGATCAGGATGGCATTGGCACTGGCCTCGATGGCCTGATGACGCAGGCGCAGCGCACGTTCGGCCAGGCGGCGCGCCTTGATGTCATCCGACAGCAGGGCATTGGTGGTGCGCAGCTCGGCGGTCTTGTCTTCCACCAGTTGCTGCACGCGGTGCGAACGCATCGACAGCGCCCGCATGTAGGCCGCGCCCAGCAACGAAGCGATCACGCCGACCAGGCCGATGAGCAGCGAACCGTAGTGGTCCGAGAAGACCGACCGTGGCGGGATGCTGATCTCCATGTGCCAGGTCTGGCCGGCGATGTCGAAGCTGGTGATGGTGGTGGAGGGATGGCGGAAGAAGCTGCCCGGCTTGATGACCTGGTCCATCCACTGCATGGCGCGGGGCTGGCTGTCGTGGCGGTAGACCAGGTTGGCCGGATTGGCCTGGGGTCCGACGTAGAGGCGCAGGCCGATCTCATGGTCGGACATCAGCCCGGCACCGTCGAGGATCTTCTGCACCAGGCCGTTGAGTTCCAGTACGGCGGTGGTATCGCCGACCAGCAGTGCGCGACGGGCCGCCGTATCGGTCGGCTGTACGCCACCGCGATAGACCGGCTGGATCACCAGCAGGCCGCGCTCATCCGGGCCGGTCTGGGCCAGCCGGATCGGCGGCGTTGAAGAAGGATTCCCGCTGACCACGGCGGCGTCGAGCGCGCCCATGATGGCGGGATTGCGTGAGACATCCAGCCCGAGCGCCGCTTCATTGCCGGCCACCGGTTCCACGTAATCGACCACCAGATAGGTCGGCTGCTGCGAGGCGCGCACGGTGCGGTCACCATCGAGCGCAGTGATTTCAAAGCCCGGCTTGGCCCCCTGGCGCAGAGCTTCGAAGACCAGGCGGTCTTCGTCGGCCACGAAGCGCTGCACGCTGAAGGCGCGCACATAGGGATAGCGTTCCAGCAGCGGCCGCGTGAAGCTCTCGAACTGTTCGCGCGTGGGATCGCCCACGGTGGCATAGAAATGGTTCACCACCGACTGTACCTGCACCGCCTCTTCCAGACCGCGCTGTATGGTGAAGGCGCGCAGGCCCGCCCGACGCTCGAAGTCGAGCTGGACGGCATCCTCTTCCAGATGGCTGGTCGCGACGAACACCGTCGCAGTGGCACACAAACCCAGCATCAGCGTGAGCGATGCCGACAACGTTGCCCCCAGCTTGTTGATCACACGCTGCATAAACGAATCGTTATATCCCTTAGGAGAGCCCGATCATAATCCGGGACACCCCTTGTTATCGGTCAAAGCGCATTTATTTTTAACCGGACCAGCCTGCTCGCATGTTTCCACATGGGAACAAACGCATTTGTTCAGCGTGACCGGGCTCAATAAACCGATGGCGACTGGCGCTGCTCGCGTGCTTCGCGCTCAATCGCCTGGGCCTGCATGAAGGCATCGAAGGAACGCTCGATGGTCGCGCGCTCGACATCGCGGGTGATGAAGACGATGCGGCTGCGGCGGTCTTCCGAGGGCCACTCCGGCAGCGTGGCCGTAGGGTGGAAGATGTGCTGCACGCCGTGGATGACGGTCGGCTTGTCCTCGCCCTTGAGATTGAGGATGCCCTTGATGCGCAGGATGTTGGGGCCCTTGAAGCCGACCAGCAAGCTCAGCCACTCATCGAAGAGCACCGGATCGATGGGTTCGTCAAAGGTAAAGCAGAAGGCGCGGATGTGGTCATCGTGACGATTGACGTCATGGGCGTGATCGTCATGGTGGTGGCCATGATGATCGTGGTGTCCGTGCTCGTGGCCATGGCCGTGGTGATGGTGCGCATGATGGGCGTGCGCCTCTTTCTCGGCGAAGGCTTCCTCGTTGAGCCAGCGCGCGACGTCAGGCATCTTCTCGCCGGGCTTGAAGAGGCCCGCGTCGAGCAGCTCGGCAGCAGCGATCTGCCCGACCTGCGGCTGCAGCTGGCGCGCGCCGGGATTGAGCGTGCGCAGGCGCGCCTGCAGGGCCGACAGCGTATCGGCGTCCACCAGGTCGGTCTTGGTCAGCAGCAGGCGGTCGGCGACGGCGGCCTGCTGGATCGCTTCCGGATGATGGTCCAGGGTCGACATGCCGTTGACGGCATCCACCGTGACGATCACGCCATCGAGGCGATAGCGCTCCGAGATGAAGGCATCGGTCATCAGCGTATGCAGGATGGGCGTGGGCGAGGCCAGGCCGGTGGTCTCGATGACCACACGGTCGAACTTGCGCTGGCCGCCTTCGGCGAAGCGCCAGGTGATGTCCTTCAAGGTCTTCTTGAGGTCGCCACGGATGGTGCAGCACAGGCAGCCGCTGCTCATCTCGACGATGGTCTCTTCCTGGCTGTGGGCCACCAGCAGGTGATCCAGGCCGATCTCGCCGAACTCGTTGATGATGACCAGGGTGTTCTTCATCTCCGGCTGGGTGATGAGATGGTTCAGCAGCGTGGTCTTGCCGCTGCCCAGAAAACCGGTCAGCAGGGAAACGGGTATCGGCGCGCTGCCGGCAGGGACGGATGGATTCATGGTGTAAGGACGGGGAGTAAGGACGATGCAGCCGTCATGCTACCTGATGCGTCAAGCGGACTGCCTCCGCGAGACAAAAAAAAGACGGACCGCATGGGGTCCGTCCTGGCGGCAAGCCGCACCCGGCGGGAACCGGTGTCTTTACCTGGTTTTACCGCAGGGCAGGAATTCACGCTCTGAATGGCTGCCCGCGCTGCATTCACCCGCGTGATGGATGCGCATCACTCGTTGTCGTGCGCATCCAGCGGCACTTTTTCCGTCTTCTCTTCGGCCTTGGCCAGTCCCGGCAGCAGGTGGCCCAGCTTGCGCGCCTTGGTGCCCAGGTAGCCGATGTTGAAAGGATTGTGGTTGGCGATCAGGGCGATGCGCTCGGCCACCGTGATGCCGCTGTCCTCCAGCGCCTTGACCTTGCGCGGGTTGTTGGTCATCAGGCGCAGGCTGGTGATCTTCAGGTGCGCCAGCATGGGCAGCACGATGGTGTAGCGGCGCATGTCGGCGGGGAAGCCCAGGCGCTCGTTGGCTTCGACCGTATCGGCGCCCTGGTCCTGCAGGTGATAGGCGCGGATCTTGTTCAACAGGCCGATACCGCGGCCTTCCTGGCGCAGGTAGAACAGCACGCCACGGCCTTCCTTGGCGATTTTCTTCAGGGCCGCTTCCAGCTGGGCACCGCAGTCGCAGCGCTGGGAGAACAACGCGTCGCCGGTCAGGCACTCGGAGTGCACGCGGCCCAGCACCGGCTCGCCGTTGCCGACATCGCCCAGGGTCAGGGCCAGGTGTTCCTTGCCGGAAACTTCATCGTAGAAGGCGTGCAGTTCGAAGGTCGCCCAGGGCATGGGCAACTTGCACGAACTGACGAAAACCAGTTTTTCTTCCGGCGCGGCAGCGGCCGGTGCGATCGGTGAGGACATGACAACCTGCTTTCGAATCGAATGCTCAGAACCGCGTATCTTACCTTGCGCCCGGGTTTATTTCAGCGCGCGGGCCGCTCCGGTGAAGGCAATTGTCCAATTCGTGCAGGGAATTTGAACAGGCCGGGCCGGCCGCGTCATAATGCCAGCCAGTCCGGGACACACCGGACACGGCGTCAGCCCCAAGGGCGGCGCCCCCTTGAAAGCCGGTCAACGATAACAAAGGGAGACAACCGTGCTGTTCGATTACGTCATCGCCGGTGGCGGCTCGGCGGGTGCCACGCTGGCCGCCCGCCTGTCGGAAGATCCACGCGTCACGGTCTGCCTGCTGGAAGCCGGCGGCCAGGGCGACAGCCTTCTGGTGCGCACCCCGGCCGCCGTGGTGGCCATGCTGCCCGGCTACGGCAAGCTCAACAACTGGGCGCTGCAGACCACTCCCCAGGCGGGCCTGAACGGCCGCCGTGGCTACCAGCCGCGCGGCCGCGCCCTGGGCGGCTCTTCGGCCATCAACGCCATGCTCTACATCCGTGGCCAGCGCCAGGACTACGATGGCTGGGCCCAGGCTGGCTGCCCCGGCTGGGACTGGGAGTCGGTCCTGCCCTACTTCAAGCGCTCCGAGAACAATGTGCGCGGGGCCGATGCCTGGCACGGGGCCAGCGGCCCGTTGCAGGTCTCGGAACAGAATCGCCCGCGCCCGAT
The DNA here is from genome assembly GCF_031455335.1 of Herbaspirillum sp. 1173. NCBI lineage: Bacteria > Pseudomonadati > Pseudomonadota > Betaproteobacteria > Burkholderiales > Oxalobacteraceae > Herbaspirillum > Herbaspirillum sp. 1173. The sequence goes on from NZ_JAVDSP010000011.1 coordinate 44,844, forward strand.
CACGCGCGCCTTCATCGAAGCGGCGCAAGCACGCGGCTATCCGCTGTGCCAGGACTTCAATACCGGCGACAACGAAGGCGTGGGTCTGTACCAGGTCACGCAATTCCACACGTCCGATCATCGCGGCGAGCGCTGCTCGGCGGCGGCGGCCTACCTGCATCCTGTGATGGGGCAGCGGCCCAACCTGACCGTGCTGCGCCAGGTGCGCGCACAACGTGTCTTGTTCGAGGGCAAGCGTGCCGTGGGCGTGGCCTATCGCCAGCAGCAGCAAGAAGCGCAGGTGCGCGCCACGCGTGAAGTCATCATCGCCGCCGGGGCCTTTGGCTCGCCGCAATTGCTGCAACTGTCGGGGGTGGGCCGGCCCGAGGACATCCTGCCGCATGGCATCGCCCTGCATCACGCCCTGCCCGGCGTGGGCCAGAACCTGCAGGATCACCTCGATTTCACGCAAGGATGGACCACCCGCGACACCGACAACTTTGGCCTCGGCGTGGTCGGCGGCCTGCGCCTGCTGGGCCAGCTGCTGCCCTGGAAGCGCCATGGGGAGGGCCTCATCGCCACGCCCTTTGCGGAAGGCGCAGCCTTCCTCAAGACCCGTCCGGAGCTGGAGCGGCCGGATATCCAGCTGCATTTTTGCATCGCCATCGTGGATGACCATGCAAGAAAGCTGCATGCCGGTTATGGCTTCTCCCTGCACATGTGCATGCTGCGCCCGCATTCGCGCGGCCGCGTGGGGCTGCAATCGGCCGATCCCATGGCCGATCCGATGATCGATGCGGGCTATCTCTCCGACCCGCGCGACCTGGCCACCATGATCGCCGGGGCCCGCATCGCGCGCCAGATCGTCATGACCGAACCGCTGCGCCGCTATTGCCGGCGCGAACTGTTCGGCGGCCGCGAGGGCATGGATGACGCGGCCTGGGAAGCCATGATCCGCCAGCGTGCCGATACCATCTACCATCCGGTGGGCACTTGCCGCATGGGCGAGGATCAGATGGCGGTGGTCGATGCGCAATTGCGCGTGCATGGACTGCAGGGCCTGCGCGTGGTGGATGCGTCGGTCATGCCCACGCTGGTCAGCGGCAACACCAATGCACCCACCATCATGATTGCCGAGAAGGCAGCTGACATGATCCGCGCCAGCCAGGCGCATGCCGAGGCAGCCTGACACTGTTCGATGACACCATGCAAGGATGCATCAATGACTGATACCACCGCTGCAGAATTGCAGCAGCTCTTCATCGAGCAACAGCAGGCGTTTGCTGCCGACAGTGATCCCTCGCATGCAGTGCGCATGGACCGGCTGGCGCGCCTGCAGACCCTCATGGGCGAGCACGAAGCCGCCCTCATCGCCGCCATCGACGCCGACTTCGGGGGCCGCTCGCACCATGAGACACGGATGGCCGAACTGTTCGTTCTGCGCGCCGGAATCCGCCATGCGCAGTCGCACCTGAAACGCTGGATGCGTCCGCAACGCGTGGCCACTGCCCTGCACTTCCTGCCCGGCAGCAATCGCCTGCTGGCGCAGCCGCTGGGCGTGGTGGGCATCATCTCGCCATGGAATTACCCGCTGCAACTGGCGCTGGGCCCGGCGCTGGCGGCCCTGGCGGCGGGCAACCGGGTGCTGCTCAAACCCTCCGAACTCACGCCCCGGCTCTCGGCCCTGCTGGCCGAGCTGGTCGCGCGTTACTACGCCCCGGAGGAAATGGCCGTGGTCACCGGGGACGCCGGCATCGGACAGGCGTTTGCATCGCTGCCGTTCGATCACCTGTTCTTTACCGGATCGACCCAGGTCGGGCGCCAGATCGCGCAACTGGCGGCGGCCAATCTCACACCCGTCACGCTGGAACTGGGCGGCAAGTCGCCTGCCATTCTCGATGCCTCGTGCCGCTTGCCGGCCAGTCTGCAGCGCATCGCCTTCGGCAAGCTGCTCAATGCCGGGCAGACCTGCGTGGCACCGGACTATCTGCTGGTACCGCGCGGACAAGCGGCCGGGGTGGCGCAACAACTGACCGAAGCGATGGGCCGTCTGTATCCGCGCCTGCATGACAACCCCGACTACACCGCCATCATCAGCCCGCGCCATCGGGCGCGATTGCAGGCGATGGTGGAAGAAGCGCGTGCGGCGGGTGCGCAGGTGATCGAGGTGAACCCGGCGGGAGAACAGCTGGGCCAGAGCCGCAAGCTCGCGCCCACGCTGATTCTGGGCGCGACTGCGTCGATGCGGGTGCTGCAGGAAGAGATCTTCGGGCCGGTGCTACCCATCCTCGAATACGAAACACCCGAGCAAGCCATCGCCCATGTGCGGCAAGGTCCGCGCCCGCTGGCGCTGTACTGGTTCGGCGAGGATGCGGCACGGCGCGAGCAGGTACTGCGGCAAACCCATGCGGGCGGCGTGACCATCAATGATTGCCTGTGGCACCTGGTGCAGGAGGAGCAGCCCTTTGGCGGCGTCGGCGAAAGCGGCATGGGCGCGTATCACGGACGCTGGGGTTTCGATACCTTCAGCAAGCGCAAGCCGGTGTTCCGGCAGGCGCGTTGGAACGGCGGGTCGCTCTTGCATCCGCCTTATGGAAACAAATTTGAATGGGTGATGGAGCTGATCAGGCGATTGAGCTGACGCGGCTCATCCGGGAGCAGGCAGCAGATCCAGATACAAGCGCAGCGAACGCTGCACGCTCTCGGCCACGAGGGTGGTGATGGCCGCATGGTCGCCGCTGACGCAGGCCTCATCAAGGGCGTCGTAATACGCCAGCCGGTCTTCCTTGCGGATGACCGCCGGGGGATAGCCGGATTTCATCAGTTCCAGGTTCAACAGCAGGCGGCCGCTGCGGCCATTGCCATCGATGAAGGGATGGATCTTCACGAAGCGCGTATGCAATTGCGCCGCACGTTCGACCGCATGCAGGCTGCCGGCCTGTTGATGCCACGCCAGCAAGGCGCGCATTTCATCGTTGAGATGCAGGAAATCCGGCGGAGTGGTGCTGGCACCGGCAATCACCACGCTCTCGCGGCGATAGCGGCCCGCCTCATCGGCATCGATCCCCTTGAGCACCAGACTGTGGATGTCCTTGATGTGCGCTTCGCTCAGGGGCTCGTGGCCGGCCACGACCTGCTCGACGAAGAGGATGGCATCACGGTGATTGATGGCCTCGAAGTGCTCGCGCAGCGACTTGCCGCCGACGGTGATGCCTTCCAGCACCACCTTGGTTTCGCGCAGGGCCAGTGTGTTGCCGCTTAATGCGTTGGAGTGGTAAATCCAATCAAGCGTCAACTTAGTTCGAACTGCTGCGGCAGTGTATCGTGGGATCAGGCTGGCGTTAGGTAGCTTCGCATATGAGGCATCAATTTTTAACAGTAAATCCAAAGATTTGTCCATTTGATGATTTACTCGTCCGGCGTGGTGAGAAAAGCAAATTGCTCTTTGCCTCCTCACTACTTCAATTGGAATAACATGAGAAAGATAGGATCACCTGATCAAGGTTGAAAATCCTAAGTTACAGGTAATCGATATAAACTCGAAATCCGATGATTAGCTAACTATATGCAATTTAAACTAATCAATCTCGGTTGAGCGCAACATATCCACAATCTAAATCTATTCAAACGGGGAGAATAGGGGATGAGCTTTATCGAAAATAAGCCCAGATGGCGCCTTTTTTCTTTACGAGATTTTTTGCTACGTGTACATACTGACCTCTTACAAATTGAGAGATCAGTCGATCGACTTAGCATCTACGGCACCGAGCAACTGTCAGCTGTCGAACAAATGGTGTTGATACTTGAGGACCGGCGCTTCTTTAAACACGGTGGAGTAGATCTAAAGTCCGTGTGCAGAGAAACGGTAAAAGCGTGCTTAGGAAGACGCCATGGTGGCGCTAGCACTATCGACATTCAGTTCGTACGGACAGTAACCGGCTACCGTGAGCGGACTATTAAAAGAAAAATCTATGAAATTTTTCTCGCCAGTCTCATACAAATCAGATACAGCAAAATAGTTATCCTGAGATCTTATTTGGGCTGTGCATTTCTTGGCTCACATTTGCGTGGAGTGCAGTCGGCATCCTTGAAGATGTTCAACAAACCAGCAGTGGACTTGAATCTCCAAGAGGCATCTACCATTGCAGCGATGCTCGTATATCCTCGTCCGCTTAGGCCTACAGATAACTGGAACTTAAGAATTCAACGTCGAGCGGATTATGGTCAGAGAATTTACATTTCGACTAAACAGCGCCTTGAAAAGAAACCAAGTAGAAAACCTGGTTAGATTTGCCTGAGTAAAAGTTATTTCTTCTCCCTCGTACAAAACCTTTTTGCGGTTAATAGCGAGATCCAATAAGCGCTTATTAAAATTCGTAGCATTAGCTTGAAGAACGATGGCTGACTTAAGCGCTGCGCGTGCCTCTTGGGCCAATCCCTCCTTACTTTCTAATCGCTTTTTTAGTAGTCGCGAGATTACGTCAGACAATTTTTTCATCGGATCCTGGATACTGCGCTCTAACATATTTGCTTCACCTTCGCTAATTAGAAGGGAAAGACGCACATAAAACGACGTGAGGCGAATATTCCAGCGCTTGATGATGTCGTCGTAGTCTAAAACCTTGGATTCGAATTTCTCGTCAGGATCTTCTGCAACAGACAAGAGAATTCTTTGACTCAGATAAATCCGTTCGCCGAGGAGCTGAGCGATCTCATCTATCAATTCTTTCAGCGCAGCATATTCTTTTTCGTTGCTATTGAAACGCTGTTGTGAGATCCAGTTACGGTTCTGCCAATGTTGCAGTAGGCGATTCCCGATTAACCCGCTGAGAATAAATCCCGCTACCACTGGTATTAATGAAGTGAACATAGCCTTATCGCATCTCTCGGATATTTGAGCACGACTGCTGCAGTGGTAAAACTGAGCACGCCGCTGGATCTAAACGGCGTGACTGTTCCTTAAGGAAATCAAACCAACCCGTGCGCCTGCTGATCCGCATGGTAGCTCGAGCGCACCATCGCGCCCACGGCGGCATGCACGAAGCCCATCTTGTAGGCCTCTTCCTCGTACATCTTGAAGGTGTCGGGGTGCACGTAGCGGCGCACCGGCAGGTGGTCGCCGCTGGGCATCAGGTACTGGCCGATGGTGAGCATGTCGACGTTGTGCGCGCGCATGTCGCGCATGACCTGCAGCACTTCCTCGTCGGTTTCGCCCAGGCCCACCATGATGCCGGACTTGGTCGGCACTTCCGGATGCAGGTCCTTGAAGCGCTTCAACAGGCTCAGCGAATATTCGTAATCCGAACCCGGACGCGCTTCCTTGTAGAGGCGCGGGGCGGTTTCGAGGTTGTGGTTCATCACATCCGGCGGGGCCATCTTGAGGATTTCCAGCGCACGGTCCATGCGGCCGCGGAAGTCCGGGGTCAGGATTTCGATGCGGGTCTCGGGCGACAATTCACGTACGCGCTGGATGCAGGCTGCGAAGTGCGCTGCACCGCCATCGCGCAGGTCGTCGCGGTCCACGCTGGTGATGACCACGTAGGACAGGCGCAACTGGGCGATGGTCTTGGCCAGGTTTTCCGGCTCGTTGGGGTCCAGCGGATCGGGGCGGCCGTGGCCGACGTCGCAGAAGGGGCAGCGGCGGGTGCACTTGTCGCCCATGATCATGAAGGTCGCGGTGCCCTTGCCGAAGCACTCGCCGATGTTGGGGCAGGAGGCTTCCTCACAGACCGTCACCAGGTTGTTGGCGCGCAGGATGTCCTTGATCTCGTAGAAACGCGTGGTGGGCGAACCGGCCTTGACGCGAATCCAGTCCGGCTTCTTCAGCTTTTCGGCGGCCACCACCTTGATCGGGATCCAGGCGGTCTTGCCGGCGCCCTTCTGCTTGTCCAGCGGATTGGCGCGCGCCGAGCCGGTGGCATTGGAGGAAGAATCTGCTGCGGGAGTGAGTTCGGTAGTCATGTCGGTCGTTCCGGCCCCGGGCGCACGCGGCGCGTGGGGCTCAAGCCATGCCCGCGAAGCGGGCGATCAGTTGGTCGGCAAGCAAGTCCTGGACAGCGTCCAGCCGGGCATCGGCAGCCCCGAGGGTCTGCATGTCCACGGTGGCCAGGCCTTCATAGCCGCAGGGGTTGATCCAGGAAAACGGTGCCAGGTCCATCGCCACATTGAGCGAGACACCATGGTAAGTGCAGCCGTTGCCCCGTATCTTCAAGCCCAGCGCGGCCACCTTGGCGCCCTGCCAGGGGCCGTCGGCGGCGTAGATGCCGGGCGCCCCCTCCTTGCGTACACCGGCCAGATTATACGCCGCCAGCGTGGCGATCACCGCCTCTTCGATGTTGTGCACGAATTCGCGGGCGAACAGGCGCGCCCCGCTGCGGTTGCGGCGCAGGTCCATCAACAGGTAGATCACCACCTGGCCAGGGCCGTGGTAAGTGACCTCGCCGCCACGGTCGGTCTGGACAATCGGGATGTCGTGCGGATTCAACACATGGGCTCGGTCGGCACCCAAGCCCAGCGTGTAGACAGGGGGATGCTCGACGATCCAGAGCTGGTCGGGGGTATCGGCGGTGCGCGCATCGGTGTAGGCGCGCATGGCGGCGAAGCTGGCCTCGTAGGGCTCGACGCCGCGCCGGACGATCTCGGGCCGGCGGGCGCCAGCCATGGGCGTGCTGGCGGTGGGCAGTGCGGTTTGCATGCCCGCCAGTGTAGCGAAATTCGTCTTTGCCCGTATCAGAACCAGCGGATCAGGCCGTGCGGCAAGAGCTTGGCAATACGGATCGGATCGTCACCGCACCCCTTGGGAGGCAAGGGCGTGACCGTGAACTCGGCCGCGCCGTTGACCGCTTCGAAGATGGCGTCGCCGCGCCCGTGATAGTCGAAGCAGCGGCCGGGCTGGAGCCAGATGTCGTCGCGGCAGCCGGCAATGGTCAGCCACACCAGTCCGGAGGTCACGCGGATGCGCACGCCGCCCTGCAGGCGGCGGGTCTGTACCTGGCCTTGCTGCAACTGGCCGGGAAGGCTGGGATCTGTGAATGAAATTGTCATGGCGCTGGCTCCTGTGCTCGACTGTCTGATTCGCCAGGCAAGCCGCGTCCCTGCCGCGATGCCCGGGAGGGTGCGACTGCAAGGGGGAAGATGCCTGGAGTGATGCGTGATGAGTCATCATTGTAGGAAAGCCCGCAAGCGCAGCAAAACGATATATATTGCTCGTCCTTGCTAATTTAATTCACAAGGAGCCGTCATGGCCGATTTGCGCAAGCTCCCCAACCTGGCCGCCCTGCGCGCCTTTGATGCGGCCGCCCGCCATGGCTGCTTCTCGCGTGCGGCTGAAGAAGTGCACGTCACGCCGGGGGCGATCAGCCACCAGGTGCGCGCATTGGAGGAAGACCTGGGCCTGCAGCTGTTCCATCGCCATGGCAAGCGCATTTCCATCACCGAGACCGGCGAACGCTTCGCCGCCACCATCCGCAAGGCCCTGGGCGAGATCGCGCAAGCGGCCGACCACCTGCGCAGCCAGACGCGCCAGCAGCGGCTGGTGATCTCGGCCACGCCCTCCTTCGCTTCACGCTGGCTGGCGCCGCGCCTGTGGAAGTTCATCGATGTCCATCCGGAAATCGAGGTGGTGCTGCAATCGGGCAGCCATCTGGTCGACCTGCGGCTGGACGGGGTGGACATCGGCATCCGCTTTGGCCGGGGCCAGTACGCGGGCGTGGTCACCGAGAAACTGAGCGAGGACTACTACTACCCGGTGGCCGCGCCCGGCTATCGCGGCAAGCAGAACAAGAAGCTGGTGCGTCCCGCCGACCTGGTGCACTGCACCCTGCTGCGCATGGACACGCGCGAATCCTGGCAACCGTGGCTGACCCTGGCCGGGCTGGACCTGCCCGAGCCGCGCGGCACGCTGGTGGTGGAGGATTCTTCGCTGACGCTGCGCCACGCGGTGGAGGGCAAGGGGGTGGCGCTGTCACGCCATACGATTGCCTGGCAGGAGATCGCCAGCGGCACGCTGGTGCGGTTGTTCGACGTCGCGCAGCTGTGCGAGGAGGCGCACTACCTGGTGCACCTGCCGGAAGGGCTGGAGAAGCCGGGCGTGGCGGCCTTCAGGAAATGGATCGTGGAAGAGATGCGGCAATTCCAGGCGCAGTCGGAATGGCCGGGCAAGGTGCAGAAAACGTCAACCCGCAAGAAGTGATGTGCGCATGAAAAAACCGGCGCGCCTTGCGGGCTGCGCCGGTTTTCGCCAGGGGGATGGCGGACCTCAGAGCACGAACTTGACCATCTCGTGCGTGGAGAGCGCGCGATAGATGTTGTCGAGCTGGGTGCGGCTGGTGGCGCGCACGGTCAGGGTCAGCGACAGGTACTTGCCCTGAGTGGAGGGACGCATCTCGACCTTGCCCGCGTGAAACTCGGGGTCATGCTCGGTGACCATGGCGACGATGGTCTCGGCGAAGGCGTCATGGGTGATCCCGACCACCTTGATGGGGAAGTCGCTGGGATACTCGATCAGGGATTCTTCAGGGGAAATAGTGGGCATAGTCATGGCAAACCGCCTTGGCGTTGTCCGCCTGGCGCTCCGGTTTCAATGCTCCCAGATGGGGATGAACAAGCCGGGTTCAAGCGGAGGTGTTGGGTGGGGAATGCCTGCATTCTACGCCATGCGGGCGGGGCGGCGTGCAGAAAACCGCAGCGCCACCCGCTGGTCATGACAAGCTGCAAATGTCTTACAGGCGCGCCTTGGCCGCCTGATACGCCGCATACACCTTGGCAAACACCGGCCCCGGCTGGCCGCTGCCGACCGGCTGGCCATCGAGTGTGACCACCGGCAGCACTTCCTTGCTGGCCGAGGAAATCATGAGTTCATCAGCCGCCAGCACTTCCTCACGCGTGATGCGGCGCGACTCCAGCACGATGCCCTGCTCTGCGCACAGCTCTTCCATCAGGCCATAGCGGATGCCTTCCAGGATCAGGTTGTCCTTGGGCGGCGCGGAAATCTTGCCATCCTTGACCACCCACACGTTGGAAGACGACGCCTCCGACAGATAGCCATCGCGGAACTGGATCGCTTCGGTCACCTGATGCTCGGCCGCAAATTGCGCCGCCAGCACATTGCCCAGCAGCGACGTCGACTTGATCTGGCAGTTCAGCCAGCGGCGGTCTTCCATGCTCACGCAGGCCACGCCCTTCTCGATGGATGCAGCCGGCGGCAACGCCATCGGATTGGTCATGATCAGCACCGTCGGCACCACCTCCTTGGGGAAGGCATGCACCCGCTTGGCCACGCCACGGGTGACCTGCAGGTAGATCATCTGGTCGTCCAAACCGTTGGCCTCGACCACCTGGTCGATGAGGGCATTCCAGCCGGCTTCGTCATGCGGATTCGGAATACCGATGCTGTCGAGGCTGCGGAACAGCCGCGCCAGGTGTTGCTGGCCACGGAACGCCTTGCGGCGATACATGGGGATCACCTCATAGATGCCATCGCCAAAGATGAAGCCGCGGTCCAGCACCGGCACGCGGGCTTCAGAGAGGGGCGTGAGTTCGCCGTTGAGGTAGACGATGGGATCGTTCATGATGGGCTTTCCGGTAATCGAGAGTGATCGGGTGAAGGCGGCAACCGTGCCGCGATGAATCCATTCTGTCACGCGGCTTCCGGCGTCCCCATGCAAAAACGGTATAACGTCCCCCTGCCCTCACGCCGCAATCGGCAGCGCCTCCACACGATGTCCGGCATCCTCGCCGGCGGCGGGCGGCACGAATTTCCAGCGCACGTCATGGAAGCGCGCCAGCGTCTCGCGGTGGGCGATGCTGATCACGGTCACGCCCGGCAGCTCGCGCGGCAAGGCGGCATAGAGTGCTTCCTCGGTCTCGCCATCCATGGCGCTGCTGGCCTCGTCCAGGAACACCAGGCGCGGACGGTTCAGGAACACCCGCACGAACGCCAGCCGCTGCTGCTCGCCCGGTGACAGCGCCTGGCTCCAGTTGGCTGCCACGTCCAGCCGCGATGCAAGATGCGCAAGACGGCACAAACCCAAGTAACGCGTAATGAGCGCATCCTCGAAACTGCCCTCGGCAGCCGGATAGGAGAGCGCTGCACGCAGCGTGCCGATGGGCAGGTAGCTGCGCTGGGGCAGGAACATCGCGGGCGCATCCTGCGGCAGCGCGATGCGGCCCTCGCCGTAAGGCCAGATGTCGGCCATGGCGCGGATCAGGGTCGACTTGCCGCAACCGGAAGGACCGCTGATGAGCACGTGCTCGCCCGACTCCACGCGTGCATCCAGGCGGCGCAGCATGAGGCTGCCATCGGGGAAGGACAGCTGCACGCCCTCCAGCGTCACCGCACTGCCGCCATGCTGCGTGACGGCCAGCGTGCGCGGCATGCCGGCAGCGCGTTCGACATCCGCGTGGAAGCCCGCCAGCCGGTTGATGGAAGCCTTCCAGCTGGCCAGCGTGGTGAAGGCATTGATGAACCACGACAGCGCATCCTGCACCTGCCCGAAGGCATCGCTGATCTGCATCAGCACGCCCAGCGAAATGGCCCCGGAAAAATAGCGCGGTGCCGACACCAGCATGGGGAAGATCACCGCGAACTGCCCGTAGAAATTGACGGCCACGTTGAGCTTCTTGGTCAGCCGCATGATGTTCCACCAGTTCTCGCGGATGTCATCCAGCCGTGCGGTCAGCTGTGCGCGTTCCTGCGGCTCGCCGCGATACAGGGCCACGGCCTCGGCATGCTCGCGCACGCGGATCAGCCCGAAACGGAAATTGGCCTCGAAGCGTTCCTGGTTGAAGCTCAAACCCACCAGCGGACGGCCGATCCACCACACCACACCGGAGCCGATGGCGGCATAGGCGATCACGAACCAGACCATGTAGCCGGGAATGACCCACGATTGCCCCAGCGCCGTGAAGGACAGCGGTCCGCTCACCGACCACAGGATGTGGATGAAGGAGAACAGCGTCACGCTGCTGGAAATGAAACCCAGCACCAGCGACAGCGTATCGCTGGTCAGCGCATGCAGGTCCTCGGCAATGCGCTGGTCTGGGTTGTCGGAGAGGCGGCCCTCCTGTCCCTGCTCGATGCGGTAGTAGGCGCGATGCGCCAGCCAGCGGTCAAGGTAGCGCGTGCTCATCCAGTAGCGCCAGCGGATCTGCAGCGCCTGCTTCAGGTAGACGCTGTAGATGGCGATGGCCACGAAGACGAAGGCCAGCCCCGTGAACTGCCACAGCAGCGATTTGAACTGCGGATAGTCGCGTGACTGCAGCACGTTGTACATGTCGCGGTTCCAGGAATTGAGCCGCACGTTGATGTAGACCATGCCCAGGTTCAAGGCCAGGATGGCCAGCAGCAGGGCCCAGGCCTTCCACTTTTCTTCGGAAACCCAGAAGGGCTTGATGAGGCGCCATATCTCCGCGCGGGTGGCGCGATTGGCGTGGCTGGCCTGGCGAGCCGGTGTTTGTTCGGTCATGGCGAATCCTGTGGATGTTGTCCTCTTTGCTGCCCAGCTTGCCGCAAAAGACTTAACTCAGGCTTAAAGCTGCATCAGGAAGGCCCTGGAAAGCATTAAGGAGCGCTTAATGCTTTTGCAATTGAGCATTAACGGCTATGGAATGCATCGAAACAATCAATCCCGCGCGCCCGTGAACAAGGCTAGACTGCGGTCTTCGCCGATATTGCCGTGCATCAATGCTGCTCTTGGCAGCAGCGTGCATGGCCATCGGCCCCTCTTTCGGAGAATTCCATGCAGACCCTTCCCCCCAAGCGCCGCTCGCTCAGCGTGGCGGCCCAACTGGCACTGAGCTTTGCGCTGGTGCTGGCGATGATGCTGGTGCTGACGGTGGCCAGCATTTCCAAGGTCAATGCCATCGAAGGCAGCCTGGCCACCGTGAGCGAGGACAACAGCGTCAAGCAGCGCTATGCCATCAATTTCCGTGGCAGCGTGCACGACCGCGCCATTGCCCTGCGTGACCTGACGCTGGTGGGCGACGCCGAGGTCAAGGACGTGATTGCCCTGATCAACAAGCTCGATGCCGACTACCAGCAATCGGCCCGGCCGCTCGATACGGTCTTCTCCACCATGAAGGTCAATGCGGATGAACGTGCCAGCCTGGAACGCATCAAGGCGGTCGAAGCCCGCACCATGCCGCTGGCCGCCAAGGCCATCGCCCTGCGCACTGCCGGCGATGTCGACGGCGCGCGCCAGCTGCTGCTGACCCAGGTAAAACCGGCCTTCGTCGAATGGCTGGCCACCATCAATCACTTCATCGACCTGGAAGAACGCATGAGCCAGATCGAATCCGCCAAGGCCCGCAGCACCGCCCACGGCTTCCAGGCCTTCATCCTGGTGCTGCTGGGAGCCGCGCTGGTGGCCGGTGCCGTGCTGGCCACGCTGATCACCCGCAGCATCCGGGGTGCGCTGGGTGCGGAACCCGATGAGGTCAAGCAGCTGGCACTGGCGGTGGATCGCGGCGAGCTGTATCACGCCGCTGCCGCAACCCGTGGCGACGGCGGCAAGCGCCAGAGCATCATGGCGGCGCTCTCCGAGATGAGCGGCAACCTGCGCAATACCGTGACCCATGTGCGCGATGCCGCCACCGGCGTGGCCACCATCAGCGCCCAGATCGCCGCCGGCAACAGCGACCTCTCGGCGCGCACCGAAGACCAGGCCGCCTCGCTGGAAGAAACCGCCTCGGCCATGGAGCAGCTCACCGCCACCGTGAAGCAGAATGACGGCCACGCCCGCGAAGCCAATCAACTGGCCCGCAACGCCTCCGACATCGCCAAACAGGGCGGTGCCATCGTGGAAGAAGTGGTCGATACCATGGCGGCCATCAACAGCTCCTCGCGCAAGATCGTCGACATCATCGGCGTGATCGACAGCATCGCTTTCCAGACCAACATCCTGGCCCTGAATGCCGCCGTGGAAGCGGCCCGCGCCGGCGAACAGGGACGCGGCTTCGCGGTGGTGGCCACCGAAGTGCGCAACCTGGCCCAGCGCAGTGCCGCCGCCGCCAAGGAGATCAAGCAGTTGATCGATACCTCGGTCGGCAATGTGGACACCGGTACCCGCCTGGTGGAACGCGCTGGCGAGACCATGGAACAGATCGTGGCCAGCGTGCAGCAGGTCACCGATGTGATGGGCGAAATCTCGGCGGCCAGCCACGAGCAGAGCCTGGGCATCGAGGAAGTCAACAAGGCCATCGCGCTGATGGATCAGGTGACCCAGCACAATGCAGCGCTGGTGGAAGAAGCCACTGCCGCAGTGGCTACGCTGCAGGAGCAGGCCGTGAACCTGACGCGCGCAGTCGGTGTGTTCCAACTGGACGCGCCCGATGCAACCGGCGTGGTGGCAACCCCGGCACTCGCGCCCGTGCTCAACACCGTGCAGGTTCCGCTGCGCGTGGTGCCCAAGCTGGAAGTGGTGCGCAAGGCCGCGTGATCCAAAGCAGCAGTCAGCGTGATTCGTCGCACGGCGCAAGCAGGCTGACTACACAACGGGCGAGGCTCTACATTACAGCTCGCCCAGGAATTGCTCCACAAACCCGCGCATCTTCTCCTGACGCGCCTGCGCCATGGCGGCACCGGCAGCCGTCTGGAATCCTTCCTGCAAACGGAACAGCTTGGCCGGGAAATGATCCAGCGCATAGCGCGTATCCTGCAGCGGCCGTTGCTGCGCCTGCGGATCGAGCGCTTCATAGAGGCTCGATCCCATCCTCCCCGCTACATAGAAACAGCGCGCCACGCCGATGGCCCCGATGGCGTCCAGCCGGTCGGCATCCTGCACGATCTTCGCCTCCAGCGTCAGCGGCGTGATCTGCGCCGAATAGCTGTGGGCCTGTACGGCATGGGCCACGCGCTGTGCCTCCTCCTGCGTCCACCCCAGGGACAACAGGATCTCCTGCGCACGTTGGGCAGAGAGCGTGGACGCCTGGCTGCGCAGCGGTGAATTCTTCTCCACCCGCACGCAGTCATGCAGAATGACGGCCGCCAGCAGAATGCGCAGGTCGCCGCCCTCCTCGGCCTGCAGGCGGCGGGCGTTGTTCCATACGCGCAAGAGATGCGAGAGATCATGCGAGCCATCGCCGGCGTCATCCTCGACCTGCGGCAACAATTGCGCGGCCAGCGTGTCGAAGGGGCGGAAGGCGGCGGCAACCTGGGAAAGATTCATGATTCAAACAGATACAAGGGTGACAATTCATCAGTATCGCAGATCAATCGCAAGGGCCGGAAAACGCGGTCTGGTTTACCATTCCGATTTTCCGACAAGTGTTTTCCCAAGGCTCTGCTACACGCAAGCCAGTCGCATGTGAGATGATGCGGCTTCCATCAATTTCGCGGCCTGCCCCGGGATCACGATAGCGGCCCTGCTGCCGCAGCGATCTGCCCGCCGCGCATGAACGGCGTACCGCCACGCGCAATATTCCCTTCCGGTATGCCACAGTAACAACGCCCGACCGCGCCGCTACGCTGGTGGCTGCCTCGCTGGCAGTCTGCCTGTCGCACCGCCGTCGGCCCTGATCCGATTTTTGGAGTTCCCTGATGTTCAGCTGGTTTGAAAAACTGGTCCACCCCTACCCCGAGTCGCAGCCGATGCCGCCGCCGCGCGGCTTCATGCGCTTCATCTGGTTCTGTACCAAGGGCGTGCGGCCCTACATCGCCGCCATGACCTTGACGACGGCCATCATCGGCATCTTCGAGGCACTGCTCTTTGCTGCGCTCGGCCGCATCGTCGACTGGCTGTCCAAGATCGAGCCGGCGCAGCTGTGGGCGCAGGAAGGCCATACCCTGGTGTGGCTGGTGGTGATCCTGGCGGCCAGTCCGCTGCTGATCGCGCTGCAGACCATGTACAAGCACCAGACCCTGGCGGGCAATTTCCCCATGCTGCTGCGCTGGAATTTCCATCGCCTCATGTTGAGCCAGAGCATGAGTTTCTATCAGAACGAGTTCGCCGGACGTGTCGCCACCAAGGTCATGCAAAGCGCGCTGGCGGTGCGCGACTTCTGCATGATCGTGGGCGACATCCTGGTCTTCATCGCCATCTACTTCGCTACCCTGATCGGTGTGGTCGGCAGCTTCGACATGTGGATGCTGGCTCCCTTCTTCATCTGGCTGGCGGCCTTCGCGGTGGCGCTGCGCTACTTCGTGCCGCGCCTGTCGGCAGTGGCACGCAACCAGGCCGATGCGCGCTCGCTGATGACCGGGCGCATCACCGATGCCTATACCAACATCGCCACCGTGAAGCTGTTCTCGCATGCCGGGCGCGAGGCCGATTACGCCCGCAGCGCCATGCGCGAATTCCTCACCACGGTCAATCGCCAGATGCGTCTGGTGTCGGGCTTCGAGGTGGTCAATCACATCCTGAACATGGTGCTCATCATCGGTGCCACCGGGGTCTCGCTGTATCTCTGGACCCAGGGCAAGGTCGGTGTCGGTGCGGTGGCGGCCAGCACGGCGATGGCGCTGCGCCTGAACGGCATCGCGCACTGGATAATGTGGGAAATGTCGTCGCTGTTCGAACACGTGGGTACCGTGCAGGATGGCATCAACACCCTGGCGCGTGCGCACGAGGTCAAGGATGCGGCCGATGCCAAACCCATCAAGGTCAGCCAGGGCGAACTGCGCTTTGAGGGCGTCAGCTTCAGCTATGGCGGCTCGGCCCCGCGCCCGGTGGTGGACAAGCTGGACCTGGTGATTCGCCCCGGCGAAAAGATCGGCCTGGTGGGCCGCTCCGGTGCCGGCAAATCGACCATCGTCAACCTGCTGCTGCGCTTCTACGATATCGAGGGCGGCCGCATCACCATCGATGGCCAGGACATCGCCCATGTCACGCAGGACAGCCTGCGCGCGCAGATCGGCATGGTCACGCAGGATACTTCCCTGCTGCATCGCTCGGTGCGGGAGAACATCACCTATGGCCGTCCCGATGCCAGCGATGCCGAGATGATCCACGCCGCTGAACGGGCTGAGGCGCATGACTTCATCGGTACCCTGGCCGATGCCAAGGGCCGCACCGGTTACGATGCGCATGTGGGCGAGCGCGGCGTGAAGCTTTCCGGTGGCCAGCGCCAGCGTATCGCCATTGCCCGCGTGATGTTGAAGGATGCCCCCATCCTGCTGCTGGATGAAGCCACCAGTGCGCTCGATTCGGAAGTGGAAGCGGCCATCCAGACCTCGCTCTACAAGCTCATGGAAGGCAAGACCGTGGTGGCCATTGCGCACCGCCTCTCCACCATTGCGGCGATGGACAGGCTCATCGTGCTGGACCAGGGCCGTATCGTGGAGCAAGGCACGCACGCTGAATTGCTGGCCGCCGGTGGTTTGTATGCGCGCTTGTGGTCGCATCAGAGTGGCGGCTTCCTCGGTGAGGAGGAAGAGGATGCAGCCGTGATGGCGTGATGGCGTGATGCCGCAAAGGCGTAACGCCTGATTTTTATAAATGATTTAGATCATTTTTGGCTGCTGCAAAAAAAAAAATGGGCGCACTGTCGAGTGCGCCCATTTTTCTTTTCTGTCCGGCTTTATTGCAGATTGAACGATGCCGTTTTCACGTCCTTGGAGTCCAGCCCGATCTGCACCTGGAATTCGCCCGGCTCGGCCACGTATTCCAGCTTGGCGTTGTAGAAGGACAGCGCCTTGCGGTCGATGCTGAACTGCACCTCTTTCTCTTCACCCGGCTGCAGCATCACCTTGCGGAAATCCTTCAACTCCTTGACCGGACGCACCACTGACGCGGCCACATCGCGGATGTACAACTGCACTACAGTCGCACCCGCACGGCGGCCCGTGTTCTTCACCGTCACGCTGGCCTGCACCTTGCCATCCGCCGTCATGGTCGGCTGCGACAGGCGCACTTCGGAGAGCTTGAACTCGGTATAGCTCAGACCGTATCCGAACGGATACAGCGGGCCATTCGGCTCATCAAAGTACTGCGAGGTGTAGTTGCCCGGCTTGCCTTCGGTATAGGGGCGGCCCACGCGCGGATGGTTGTAGTAACTCGGGATCTGGCCAACCGAACGCGGGAAGGTGATGGGCAGCTTGCCGGAAGGATTGACGTCGCCGAAGAGCAGGTCGGCAATCGCATTGCCGCCCTCGGTGCCGGTGTACCAGGTTTCCAGAATCGCCGAGGCATTCTCGCGCGCCCAGTTCAGATCCAGCGGCCGGCCATTCATCAGCACCAGCACCAGCGGCTTGCCGGTGGCCTTCAATGCCTTGAGCAGATCCAGCTGGCTCTGCGGCAACGACAGCGAGGTGCGGCTCGAAGATTCATGCGACATGCCGCGCGATTCGCCCACGGCGGCCACGATCACCTCCGCATTGCGCGCCGCCTTGACGGCTTCATCGATCATGGACTTGGGGCTGCGCTTGTCCTGCACCACTTCCGGATCATCCCAGTTCAGGAAGTTGAGGTAATCGACGATGTGCTTGTCCTCGGTGATGTTGGCACCGCGTGCGTAGACCAGCTTGCCCTGCCCTCCCATCGCCGCCTGCAAACCTTGGCGCAGCGTGATGGTCTGCTTGTCCTTGCCGGCGGCGGACCAGCTGCCCAGCATGTCGATGTGCGAATCAGCCAGCGGGCCGACGAGCGCGATGCGTGCGTTCTTCTTCAGCGGCAGCGCAGCGTTGCGGTTCTCCAGCAGCACCATGGACTGCTGCGCCACTTCGCGCGCATCGCGGCGATGCAGGCGGCTGTCGGCATAGACGTCGGCCGGATCATCGGCCGCACGGCCGATGCGCACATACGGATCCTTGAACAGGCCCAGGTCGTACTTGGCCCCGAGGATGTCGCGCACGGCGTTGTCCAGTTCCTGCTGAGAGACCTTGCCCGAGCGCACCAGCTCCGGCAATTGCTTGATGTAGACCTGGTCGGCCATGCTCATGTCGGTGCCGGCCTTCATGGACAGGCGCGCGGCTTCGGCATCGTTCTGTGCCACGCCATGATTGACCAGTTCGGTGATGGCACCGTGGTCAGATACGGTCAGGCCCTTGAAGCCCCAATCCTTGCGCAACAGGTCCTGCAGCAGCCAGGTGTTGGAGGTGGCCGGTGCGCCGTTGATGGAATTGAGTGCCACCATGACGGCCCCCGCGCCTGCATCGATGGCGGCGCGATACGGCGGCAGGTAATCGTTGTACATGCGCTGCGGATCCATGTTGACGACGTTGTAGTCACGTCCGCCTTCGACCGCACCGTACAGCGCAAAATGCTTCACGCTGGCCATCACGCGGTTGGCGGCGATGGGCTTGGTGTCGCCCTGCAGGGCGCGTACCGAGACCTCGGCAATGCGCGAGACCAGGTAAGGATCTTCACCAAAGCCTTCAGACGTGCGGCCCCAGCGCGGATCGCGGCTGATGTCGACCATGGGTGCAAAGGTCATGTCGATGCTGTCGGCCGCGGCTTCCTCGGCGGAGATGCGCATGGCGCGTCCGACGATGTCCATGTCCCAGCTGGAGGCCAGCCCCAGGCCGATGGGGAAGGTGGTGCGGTGGCCATGGATGACGTCATAGGCGAAGAACATCGGGATCTTCAGCCGCGAGCGCATGGCGCCGTCCTGCAAAGGACGATTCTCGGGACGGGTCACGGAATTGAAGGTGCCACCCACGCGCCCGGCGGCCAGTTCCTCGGCCAGTTTCTTGGCGGGCATGTCAGGACCGATGCTGATCAGGCGCAACTGCCCGATCTTTTCTTCCAGCGTCATCTGGCGCAGCAGGTCGTCGATGAAGGCAGTCTTGTCGCCGAGCAAGGCGGGATTGGCTTGCGCGTGGGCGGCCGGGCCGGTGAGCGCGGCGCTGCAGGCCAGCGCGCACAGGGTCATGGCCAGGGCCAGGCGGGGACGGCGCGCGGACGCGGCTTGCCGCTCGGTAAGCTTGTGGGACACGGGTTTCCTCTCTCTTTTTTAAACTTTGGCGGCAGTCTGCCCTCTACTCTGTGACCTGCACAAGCGGGACAGCAGCCGGAGCGGCGGGAGCAATTATTGCTTGCGTTGTTTGATGCTTAGCCAGCCGGACGGTTCGCTATATTATTCTGTTTTGATGCCTGCGGGACACGCAGGCGCATGGCGGCGACCCGGGTTCCAACGTCCGCGCGCCGCTTCTTCATGGAGAAATGCATTGATCAGACATGGATTGAAATGGCCCCTGCTGCAGGGCCTGGTACTCGCGGCATCCCTGCTGACGGCCTCGGTACAGGCACAGAGCGCGCAGGGCTTCGACCTCAACCAGGCGGTGGTACGCGCGAAGGAACTGGCCGCCAAGCCCTATCAGAAACCGGTGAGCAATCTCTCGCCGACCTTCGCGGCGATGCAGTTCGCCGATTACATGAAGATCCAGCCCAAGAGCGAGAAGTTCGAATGGCGCGACCAAAAGACGCCCTTCAAGCTGGCCTTCTATCACCAGGGCATGCAATTCAATGCCCCCGTAGCCATCCACGAAATCATCGATGGCCGCGTGCAGGACGTGGGCTACAGCACCGACCGCTTCAACTTCGGTGACCTGGCGCTGGCCAAGGACAGCACGGCACACCTGGGCTATGCGGGCTTCCGCGTGGTCTATCCGCTCAATCGCGATGACAAGGAAGACGAGGTCATGAGCGTGCTGGGCGCGAGCTACTTCCGCGTGATCGGCAAGGGACAGGTGTACGGACTCTCGGCACGTGGACTGGCGATCGATACCGCCATGATGAGCGGCGAAGAATTCCCGCATTTCACCGAGTTCTGGATACAGCGTCCGGCCCCGGGCGAAAAGCAGCTGACCTTCTACGCGCTGCTGGATTCGCCGCGTGCGACCGGCGCCTACAAGTTCACGCTCACGCCCGGCAAGGATGCCCTGCTCGATGTGCAGGCCCGCGTGTTCCTGCGCGCCGAGGTGGGCCGTCTGGGCATTGCGCCGCTGACCAGCATGTTCCTGTTCGGACCGAACCAGCAATCCTCGCGCCGCAACTTCCGTCCGGCCATTCATGATTCCAATGGCCTGGCGATCCATACGGGCAATGGCGAGTGGCTGTGGCGTCCGCTGAACGATCCGCAGAACGTGGAAGTGAGTTCCTTCGAGGTCACCAATCCGCGCGGCTTTGGCCTCCTGCAGCGTGGCCGCGAATTCTCTTCCTATGAAGACCTGAAGGACCGCTACGACCTGCGTCCCTCGGCCTGGATCGAACCCAAGGGCGACTGGGGCAAGGGTGCCGTACAACTGGTTGAAATCCCGACCGCCGACGAGACCAATGACAACATCGTGGCCTACTGGGTGCCTGCGCAACAACCCGCACGCGGCACGCCGCTGGCTTATGACTATCGCATCCACTGGACCATGGATGAACCCGCCATCCTCAACAATGAAGTGGGCTGGGTGAAGCAGACCTTCCATACCGATGGCGAACTCACGCAAGCCAACCTGATCCGCGCCTTTGATGGCACCACGGCCTTGCTGGTGGACTTCACCGGTGGGCCGCTGGGTTCCCTGCCCGCAGGGACGGCGGTACAGCCGCAGGTGAATGTTTCCAACAATGGCGAACTGATCGATGCCCAGCTGCAGCCCAATCCGGCCATCAATGGCTGGCGCCTGACGCTGCGGGTGAAGATCCGCAACGTGGCGCAGGCAGTGGAATTGCGCGCAGCGCTCACCGCCAACGGCAAGCCCCTGACCGAGACCTGGAGCTATCAGCTGCCGCCGCGTTCGGATGTGCAGCGGACTTTCTGATGTCGCCGTAAATTATTTATATCAATCAAAAAAGGGGCTGTTCCGAATGGAGCAGCCCCTTTTGCTTTGATGCGCAAAGCCGATGCGATCAGCTCTCCACCGACTCCCCGCGCAGGCGCGCGATGACACCATCGAGCGCATCGAGGTCGTTGAAGTTGATGATCAACTGGCCCTTGTTGCGGGCACCGGTCTTGATGCTGACCTGGGTGGCCAGCAGGTCCGAGAGTTCTTCTTCCAGGCGCGCGATGTCGCGCGACTTGTCCTTGGCTTCGCGCGGCTTGGCGGCCTGCTCGGCGCTGGCGCGGGTGACCAGTTTCTCGGCATCGCGCACCGACATGCGCTTGGCCACGATCTGGTTGGCCAGCTGGATCTGGGTCGCGGAATCGACGGCCAGCAGCGCACGGGCATGGCCCATGTCGATGTCGCCGGCCATGAGCATGGTCTGCACCGGCTTGGCCAGGTTCAACAGGCGCAGCAGGTTGGAGACCGCACTGCGCGAACGTCCCACGGCCAGTGCCGCCTGCTCGTGCGTGAAGGCGAAATCGGTGATGAGGCGATGGATGCCCTGGGCTTCTTCCAGGGGATTCAAATCCTCGCGCTGCATGTTTTCGATCAGGGCCATGGCGGCCGTGGTCTGGTCGTCCACATTCTTGACCAGCACCGGCACCTCGGTCAGCCCGGCGATCTTGGCCGCGCGGAAGCGGCGTTCGCCGGCGATGATCTCGTAGGTATCTTTCCCGTTCTTCTGGCCGATGGCGCGGATCAGGATGGGCTGCAGCAAACCCTGTTCCTTGATCGAGGCCGCCAGTTCATTGAGCGCG
Source organism: Herbaspirillum sp. 1173 (assembly GCF_031455335.1). Taxonomy (NCBI): domain Bacteria; kingdom Pseudomonadati; phylum Pseudomonadota; class Betaproteobacteria; order Burkholderiales; family Oxalobacteraceae; genus Herbaspirillum; species Herbaspirillum sp. 1173. The sequence goes on from NZ_JAVDSP010000011.1 coordinate 66,330, forward strand.
CCTTCATCCATGCGGGTACGCGGCTGATACTTGCCGGCCTGCAGTTCGGTCACGGCCATCACCGTGGGCAGGCCCTGCGCAGCTTGCGCCTGGGCTTCTTCAGTGATGTCGGAGGAGCCGCCGAGAAGCGCGTCCAGTCCGCGTCCCAGACCCTTGGATTTTTTCGGTAGAGTTGCCATGCGATTGCCTGATGAAAACGATGCGTGATTACGGCGTTGGGAGGTGCTGCCATTGGAGCGTGAATTCAAGCGTCAATTCGCGTATGAATTCACGCCTGAATTCGCGCTGTGATCAGCGCCTGAATTACAGCGTCTTGATGCGTTCAACCATTTCCGCGCCGAAGGCGATGTAAGCCTGTGCGCCCTTGGACGAAGGATCGAAGGTCACCCCCGGCAAACCATACGAAGGCGCTTCAGCCAGTCGCACATTGCGCGGGATGACGGTCTTGAAGACCTTGTCGCCGAAGTGCTGTTCCAGCTGGTCCGAGACCTGCTGCGACAACGTCATGCGCGGATCGAACATCACGCGCAACAGGCCAATGACTTTCAGCTCCGGGTTCAGCTTGGCGTGCACCTTCTTGATGGTGTTGACCAGGTCCGACAAGCCTTCGAGCGCGTAGTACTCGCACTGCATCGGGATGATGACGCCATGCGCCGAGCACAGCCCGTTCAGGGTCAGCATCGACAGCGCAGGCGGGCAGTCGATGAGGATGAAGTCATAGTCCTCGGCGACGGCGGCGAAGGCGATCTTCAGGCGCGCTTCGCGCTGTTCCAGCTCCACCATTTCCACTTCGGCACCGGCCAGTTCGCGGTTGGCGGGCAGCACGTCGAAGCCGCCGGCTTCGGAACGCTTGCGCACGGCGCGGATGTCGGACATGCCCAGCAGCACTTCATAGATCGAGCCTTCCAGCGTCGACTTGTTGATCCCCGCCCCCATGGTGGCATTGCCCTGCGGATCGAGGTCGGCCAGCAATACGCGCTGGTTCAGTTGTGCCAGTCCAGCCGCGAGATTGACTGCGGTAGTGGTCTTGCCTACGCCACCTTTCTGGTTGGCGACACAAAATATTTTTGCCATAGTTCGTTCTTATGAGTGCGTTATTGCGTGGTCAACTTGATGCCGAAACCGATCAGGAACACGCCGGCTGCCCGTGAGGCCAGCTTGGCGATGGTGCGATTGCGGGCCATGCGGCGCGCGGCGGCATTGCCGACGATGACCAGCAAGCTGCCATACAGGAGGGTGCAGCTGCTGATGACTGCGCCCATCGTGAAGAAGGTCAACGCGCCTTGCTGCGTGGCCGGATCCAGGAACAGCGGGAAGAAGGCCATGTAGAACACGATGGCTTTCGGGTTGAACAAGGTGACCAAAAAGCCGCGCCGGAAATCTGCGGCATTGGAAAAGGGTACGACTGTACCACCGCCCTCGCCTCTTGCAAACAGGAGACGTCCGCCCAGGTAGGCCAGATAGGCCGCGCCCAGGTATTGCAGGCCATGGAACAGCAAGGGATTGGCATGCAGCAAAGCGGCCACGCCGGCTGCAGCCAGGAACATCAGCACGATGTCGCCCAGCATGAGACCCGCCTGCGCCATGAAGCCGCCGCGCAAGCCGCCCTTGGCCGCGCAGGTGAGCACGCAGAAGGTACCGGGACCAGGCAGGAGCAGGAACACCATGGTGGCCGCAATCAATTGCCAGATGTCGGTGATGCCGAGGGAATGAAAGATCGCCTGCATGGTGGGTCTCCTTGAATGTGAGCGGCCCGGGTTGCTGCCCGGGCCGCTGGCCTGATGTGAGGTACCGTGTTACGGCTTGCTCTTGACCACCCGCGCGGTATCGAACCCTTGCTTGGTGGCGTTGTTGAGTGCGTTCTCGTATTGCTCGTCACTGATGGTGGGCGTGCGCGAGAGGATCCACAGGTATTCGCGCGAGGGGCTGCCCACGGTGGCCAGGGTGTATTGATCGTCCAGGTCCATGATCCAGTAGTCACCCCACACCATCGGGATCCAGGACAGCCAGGCCGGCGCAAAGCGCACTTCCAGCTTGCTGTTGTTGCTGCCCGGGACCACCCGCGCCACGCCCTTGGCTTCCTCCGTGCCATCGGCCGTCTTGCAGCGGTTGACGACATCGATCATGCCATCATCGCGCGCGGAATACTCTGCGCTGGTGCCGGAAATGCATTTTTTCTGGAAGCTGTTGGGAATCTTGGCGATTTCGTACCACTTGCCGGCGTAACGCTTCAGGTCCACCGAAGGGACCGTCTTGACCTCCTGAGCAGAGGCGGATGCCATGCCCAGGCCGCCATAGGCTGCCATCGAGACCATGGTGGCCACCAGGGCCAGTTTAAGTTTGTTCATCAGGTCGTTCTTTCCATGAAGATGAGATGCCGTTCGGCATCCAGGCCCGGTACCTGCAGGGGCTGCACTTGCTGCACCTTCCACCCCGCCGGCAACCGGTCGATTTCCTCTTGCGGCAGCACGCCCTTGAGCGCGATGTACTTGCCACCTTGTTGCAGGAGGTGGTTCGACCATGTGACGAAGTCCTTCAGTTCCGCAAAAGCACGTGAAGTGATGACATCGTATTGTTGCTCGACAGGCAACTGCTCGACCCGCGCATGCAGCACCGTCACATTGCCCAGATGCAATTGGGCCTTCACCTGATTGAGGAAAGCGGTTTTCTTCGAAACCGTATCGACCAGGGTAATCTGCATCTGCGGCTGCGCCTCGGCCGCCCAGATGGCCAGCACGATGCCCGGCAGGCCGCCACCGGCACCCACATCCAGCACACGCTGCGCACCGGCGAAGGCCGACACCGCCGAGAGCGAATCCAGCAAGTGGTGCGTCACCATCTGCGCCGGATCACGCAAGGCCGTCAGGTTGTAGACCTTGTTCCACTTGGCCAGCAGAGCCTGGTATGCCATCAGCTTGTCGATCTGGGCAGCGGAGAGCGCCAGGCCCATGGCCTGGGCGCCTTCCTTCAGGGTGCGGGTCAGATTGTTCAGGTCTGCAGTGTTGCTCATCCGTGATGCCTTGGTATTGATCTGGTTCGGGACGGGTGTCCGGTATTTTTCTTCACGCCGCCTGGTTGTCAGCGCCAGTAGCCTGTTTCAGGCCACCCTTCTTCAGGTGCACCAGCAGCAGCGACAGCGCCGCCGGGGTCACGCCGGAAATGCGGGAAGCCTGGCCCAGGGTTTCCGGGCGATGCTTGTTGAGCTTCTGGCGCACTTCGATGGAGAGTGCCTTGACGTCCATGTAGTCGAGGTCGGCCGGCAGCTTCAGGTTTTCATTGTGATCCTGACGGCTGATCTCGTTGGCCTGGCGCGCGATGTAACCGGCGTACTTGACCTGGATCTCGACCTGTTCACGCACCGGGCCCTCTTCGATGCCGGGGCCGGCCAGCGCCTGGCCTTCGGTGCCGGTCAGGCCCATGAGGCTGTCATAAGTCACGTTGGGACGGCGCAGCAGGTCCAGCAGGTTGTATTCGCGCTCGATGGCCTTGCCCAGCACGCGCTCGGCTTCCGCTGCGGCCAGGATGCGCGGGTTCACCCAGGTCGACTTCAGGCGTTCCATTTCACGTGAAACGGCTTCACGCTTGCGCTCGAAGGCTTCCCATTGCGCATCGCCGACGCAGCCGAGTTCGCGGCCGATTTCGGTCAGGCGCAGGTCGGCATTGTCTTCGCGCAGCGAAAGGCGGTATTCGGCGCGGCTGGTGAACATGCGGTACGGCTCCTGCACGCCTTGGGTGACCAGGTCGTCGACCAGCACCCCGAGGTAGGCTTCATCGCGGCGCGGGGTCCAGGCTTCACGGCCCTGGGTCTGCAGGGCGGCGTTGATGCCGGCCAGCATGCCTTGGGCGGCCGCTTCTTCATAGCCGGTGGTGCCGTTGATCTGGCCAGCGAAGAACAGGCCCTGGACCTGGCGGGTTTCCAGCGAAGACTTCAGGCCGCGCGGATCGTAATAGTCATATTCGATGGCATAGCCGGGACGCAGGATGTGGGCGTTTTCCATGCCCTTCATCGAGCGCACCAGTTCCAGCTGCACGTCGAATGGCAGGCTGGTGGAGATGCCATTGGGGTAGAACTCGTGGGTGGTCAGGCCCTCGGGTTCCAGGTAGATCTGGTGCGAATCCTTGCTGGCGAAGCGATGGATCTTGTCTTCGATGGAGGGGCAGTAACGCGGGCCCACACCTTCGATGACGCCGGTGTACATCGGGCTGCGATCCAGCCCGCCACGGATGATGTCGTGGGTGCGGCTGTTGGTATGGGTGATCCAGCACGGCATCTGGCGCGGGTGCATGGCGGCATTGCCCATGACGGAGAACACCGGAACCGGATCGAGATCGCCCGGCTGCTCTTCCAGAATCGCCAGGTTGATGGTGCGGCCATCGATGCGCGGCGGGGTGCCGGTCTTCAGGCGACCCTGCGGCAGCTTCAATTCCTTCAGGCGTGCCGACAGCGAGACCGCAGGCGGATCACCGGCACGGCCACCGGAATAATTGTTCAGGCCAACGTGGATCTTCCCGTCCAGGAAAGTACCGGCGGTCAGCACCACGGCGTGGCCGGCAAAGCGGATACCGGCCTGGGTAATGGCACCGACGACGCGGTCGCCTTCGAGCATCAGGTCATCCACGGCCTGCTGGAACAGCCACAGATTGGGCTGGTTTTCGAGGCGCGAGCGGATCGCCGCCTTGTACAGGATACGGTCGGCCTGGGCGCGGGTGGCACGCACGGCCGGGCCCTTGGAGGAATTCAGGATGCGGAACTGGATGCCCGCCTCGTCGGTGGCAATCGCCATCGCCCCACCCATGGCATCGACTTCCTTGACCAGATGGCCCTTGCCGATCCCGCCGATGGAGGGATTGCAGGACATCTGGCCCAGGGTTTCGATGTTGTGCGTCAGGAGCAGGGTTTTCTGGCCCATGCGTGCTGCGGCCAGTGCAGCTTCGGTGCCGGCGTGACCGCCGCCAACGACGATGACGTCAAATTGTGTGGGGAATAGCATGATGCGGGCCTCGCGTAGAGGTGAGAACAGAGGCGAGATTATAAGACCTTTTATCTGGCGGGGTCCGAGGTGGGGTCGGTAGCTGTTGGTTTACCGCACTTCCCTGCCCTGCCAGACACTATCGGCCGACCGATTCGATAGTCTTGGCTGATCAATGAAACATCGATGGGGATTGTTTCACGTGAAACAGCGGGCTGGATTTTGTGGCTGAAGCAGGAATATGAATGAAAAAACGGAGCATCGCGCTCCGTCTTTTGGGTCGGGGGTCGGATGTTTCACGTGAAACACCCGGTGAAGTTTTTTGCCCTACTTGAGGAAAGCGTCGTAACCCGACTTCAGGATCAGCGCTCCCACCACCACCAGGAACAGCTTGCGAACAAAGACGCTGCCATGCTTCATCGCCAGTCGTGTGCCCACCAGCGAGCCACCGATGTTGAACACGGCCATCAGCAAACCCAATTGCCAGATGACGTGGCCGCTGTACCCGAACCAGCACAAGGCCGCCAGGTTGGTCGCAATATTGACGAACTTGGAGACGGCCGAGGCTGACAGGAAGTCATAGCTGAAAACGCGCACGAACAGGAATACCAGGAAGCTGCCCGTACCTGGACCGAACACGCCGTCATAAAAGCCCACTGCCCCACCGATCAGCGCGGCGTAGATGATTTCCCTGGTGCCGCTCAGCGTGGGCGCATGGGTGGTGCCGAAGTCCTTCTTCTTCAACGTGTAGAGTGCAACGGCGATCAGGACGAAGGGCAAGGCCTTGCGAATCAGGTCGGTCGGGATATGGGTGACGACATAGGCCCCAAAGAAGGAAAAAGCAAAGGCTGCCATCGCGGCTGGTGTCACGGTGCTCCACCTCACCGCGACCTTGCGCGCGAAGTTGATGGCAGCAGCACTCGTGCCCATCACGCCGGCCACCTTGTTGGTCCCCAGCAAAGTCGCCGGAGCAGTATTGGGAAAGACTGAGAACAGCGTCGGCACCAACACCAGTCCGCCTCCTCCCACCACGGCATCGATCAAGCCGGCAACGAAGGCCGCGCCACACAACACTACATAATCCAGCATCACTTGCCCTCCCCGGTCGACGTGAAGAAATGAACTGCAAAATCGGCAAAGGATGAAACAGGGCTGAACATGGGATGAGGGAGATGGATAAACGGTGAAATGAAGAATGGATCAGGCGGGCCACATTCTACCGCCCTGCCCCGGCTGGCATCAGCCACAGAGATGACGCTTTGGGCACTGTTGCGGAACACATCCCTGCTGTTCTGGCTGGCCCGTCATGAAGCAAAAAATTACCGCCGGGAAATCACCCTCAGGTGACTTGCCGGCGGCAGATGAAGTTTTAAGCTTCAGCGAAGAACTAGTGCGATCCCTTGGCTTGCCCCTTCCCGGCCAAGGCCAGGATCTCGCCCACGATGCCTTTTCGGAAAGCCAGCACGCAGACGATGAAGATGAAGCCGGTCACAATCGTCACCGAATCTCCCAGGGTATTGAACCAGTCGATGCTGGTGACATTGGCCAGCCAGGCACCGATATCCCCCAGCTTGTTCTCCAGCATGATGATGATGATCGCACCGACGATGGGACCGACGATGGTGCCCAGGCCACCGACCAGGGTCATCAAGACCACCAGGCCGGACATGCTCCAGTGCACGTCAGTCAGCGTCTCGAAGCCCAGCACCAGCGTCTTGGTGGCACCCGCCAGACCCGACAAGCCGGCCGACAGCACGAAGGCCAGCAGCTTGTAGCGCGCCACGTCATAGCCCAGCGAGATGGCACGCGGTTCGTTCTCCTTGATGGCCTTGAGCACCTGGCCAAACGGGGAATGGATGGTCCGCACGATCAGCGCAAAGCCTGCCACCGCGATCGCCAGCACGACGTAGTACAGGGTCATGTCGCTGCCCAGGTCGATCACGCCCAGCAGCTTGCCGCGCGGCACGCCCTGCAAGCCATCCTCGCCACCGGTGAACGGTGCCTGCAAGGCCACGAAGAACAACATCTGCGCCAGCGCCAGGGTGATCATGGTGAAGTAGATGCCCTGGCGGCGAATCGCCAGCAGCCCCATCACCAGACCGATCAAGGCACCAGTCAGGGTACCGATGATCAGGCCCAGTTCGGTCGGCAAACCCCACACCTTCAGCGACTGGCCGCACATGTAGCCGGCCCAGCCGAGGAAAGCCGCATGGCCGAAGGACAACAGGCCGGTGTAGCCGATCAGCAGGTTGAAGGCGCAGGCGAACAGCGCAAAGCACAGCATCTTCATCAGGAACACCGGGTAGATGCCGAACGGTGCCGCCAACAACAATATTAGTAAAACAGCAATTCCGATTTTCTTGTTCATGCCGGTCTCCGATTATTTCTCTTTGCCGAACAGGCCGGCCGGACGGACCATCAGGACGATGGCCATGATGATGAAGACCACGGTGGCCGACAGCTCCGGGTAGAACACCCGGGTCAGGCCCTCGATCAGGCCCAGCACCAGGCCGGTGATGATCGAACCGAGGATGGAGCCCATGCCGCCGATGACCACCACCGCGAAGACGGTAATGATCAGGTTGGAACCCATCAGCGGCGAGACCTGGATCACGGGCGCGGCCAGCACGCCGGCGAAGGCCGCCAGGGCCACGCCGAAGCCGTAGGTCAGGGTCACCATCAGGGGCACGTTGATGCCAAAGGCTTCCACCAGCTTGGGGTTCTCGGTACCGGCGCGCAGGTAGGCACCCAGGCGCGTCTTCTCTATCACGAACCAGGTGGCAAAGCAGATCACCAGCGAGGCCACCACGACCCAGGCACGATAGTTGGGCAACACCATGAAGCCGAGGTTGGTCGCACCCTGCAGCAGGTCAGGCACCGAATACGGCTGGCCCGAGACGCCATAGATGGAGCGGAAGATGCCCTCGATCATGAGCGTGATGCCGAAAGTCAGCAGCAGCCCGTAGAGGTGGTCCAGCTTGTAGAGCCAGCGCAGCATGGTCTTCTCGATCACGATGCCGAACAGGCCCACCAGGATCGGTGCCACGATGAGCATGACCCAGTAATTGAGTCCCAGATAGGTCAGGCCCATCCAGGCCAGGAAAGCGCCCAGCATGTAGAGCGTGCCGTGCGCGAAGTTGATCACGTTGAGCAAGCCGAAGATCACCGCCAGGCCCAGCGAGAGCATGGCGTAGAAGGAGCCGTTGACCAGGCCCAGCAGCAGCTGGCTCAACAAGGCTTGCAGGGGTATGCCGAATAGTTCCATAAAAACCCGTTCATCCAGATGGGTGAAGAACGCCACCGCTTACAGCAAAAATCTGCCATCCCCGCGTGAACAGAAATGACAGATTTTGCTGGCTGTGCGATGGCCTTACTGCTTGATGCATGCAGCTCGATGCGAAAGGATCACTTCCAGGCCGCGCACTTGGATTCGGCCTTGGTGGTCCACGCCTGCTCTGCCGGAATGGTCTGCACCAGCTTGTAGTAGTCCCACGGGTACTTCGAATCCGCCTGGGCCTTCACCTGGTACAGGTACATGTCGTGCACCACGCGGCCGTCGGCGCGCAGGTAGCCGTTCTTCTGGTACAGGTCGTTGAACTTGGCCTTGCGCAGCGCAGCCATGACCTTGTCGGAATCATCGGTACCGATTTCCTTGACGATCTTCAGGTACTGCAGCGCGGCCGAGTAATCGCCGGCCTGCAGGGAAGACGGCATTTTCTTGCGCACGGCGAAGTAGCGCTTGGCGAAGGCACGGGTTTCCTCGTTGGCATCCCAGTACCAGCTGTCGGTCAGGTACAAGCCTTCGGTGTTCTTCAGGGTCAGCGAGTGCACGTCGTTGATGAACACCAGCAGACCCGCCAGCTTGGCCGTCTTGGTGATGCCAAACTCGTTGGCGGCCTTCACCGAGTTGATGAAGTCGCCACCGGCGTTGGCCAGGCCGATGATCTGAGCCTTGGAGCTCTGTGCCTGCAGCAGGAAGGAGGAGAAGTCGGAGGCGCCCAGCGGGTGCTTGACCGAGCCCACCACGGTGCCGCCGGAGGCCTTCACGACGTTGGCGGTATCGGATTCCAGCGAGTGGCCGAAGGCATAGTCAGCGGTCAGGAAGAACCAGCTCTTGCCGCCCTGCTTCACCACCGCCGAACCAGTGCCCTTGGCCAGGGCCACGGTGTCGTAGGCGTAGTGCACGGTGTAGGGCGAGCACTCTTCATTGGTCAGACGGGCCGTGCCGGCACCGACCGAGAAATACACCTTCTTCTTTTCGGCTGCGACCTTGGCGCTGGCCAGGGCGGTGCCGGAGTTGGTGCCACCGATCAGCACATCCACGCCCTGCTGGTCGAACCATTCACGGGCCTTGCTGGCGGCCACGTCGGCCTTGTTCTGGTGGTCGGCCACGACCAGTTCGATCTTCTTGCCGTTGATGGAACCGCCCATGTCGGCGATGGCCATCTTGATGGCTTCCGCGCCACCCTGGCCGTCGATGTCCGAATACACGCCCGAGATATCGGTAATGAAACCGATCTTGATCACATCCCCCGAGATCTGTGCCGAAGCCGGCGCGGTCGCGAATGCCGCAGCTGCTGCGGTAACGGCCAGTGCCATTGCCTTGAGTTTCATTTTCATCTCCTCTGTTATGAAGCCCGCTTGATGATTTCGATGCGAGACAACTTGGTGGAACGGGGAGAGGATCGCTCACCCCGCGGACGTACTTGTTGGCAGTACTTCTAGTCGTGAAGCTGGTGATACCGGAAAAATCTGGAAGCCGGTCCCGGCAGCGCAGTGCGTTGCCGGGACGCGATGCTTAAACGCCGAGCAGTTCGTTCAGGGTCTGCATCTTCGCTTCCAGCTGGGAGGAAGCGAAGGATTCGACGATCTGGCCGTGTTCCATCACATAGAAGCGATCCGCCAGCGGCGCGGCGAAGCGGAAGTTCTGCTCGACCATGACGATGGTGTAGCCCTTGGCCTTGAGCGTGGTGATCATGCGGGCCAGGGCCTGCACGATGACCGGCGCCAGGCCTTCGGAGATCTCGTCGAGCAGCAGCAGGCGGGCACCGGTGCGCAGGATGCGGGCCACGGCCAGCATCTGCTGTTCACCACCGGACAGGCGCGTGCCCTGGCTGTTGCGACGTTCCTTCAGGTTGGGGAACATCTCATAGATCTCGTCGATGGACATGCCCTTGTCGGTCTTGGAGACGAAAGGCGGCAGCATCAGGTTTTCTTCGGCCGAGAGCGAGGAGAAGATGCCCCGCTCTTCCGGGCAGTACCCCACGCCGTAGTGGGCGATCTTGTGGGTGGCCAGGTTGATGGTTTCCTGGCCGTTGATCTTGATCGAGCCCTTGCGGGTACCGACCAGGCCCATGATGGAACGCAGCGTGGTGGTGCGGCCGGCGCCGTTGCGGCCCAGCAGCGTCACCACTTCGCCCTGGTGGACGTTGAGGTTGACGTTGTGCAGGATGTGCGATTCGCCGTACCAGGATTGCAGATCACTGATCTGCAGCACCAGCGGCGCGGAAGAAGAAGACGTCGTCATGGCAGCAGCATTCATGGTGGCGGTACTCATCAGTGAGCCCCTTGCAGTTCGGCCGAGGTGCTGCCCATGTAGGCTTCCATCACCTGCGGATTGCGCGAGACTTCTTCATAGCTGCCTTCGGCCAGCAGCGCGCCGCGTTGCAGCACGCTGATGCGGTCGCAGATGCCGGAGATCACGCTCATGTTGTGCTCCACCATCAGGATGGTGCGGCCGGCCGAGACCTTCTTGATCAGGGCGGTGACGCGATCCACGTCTTCGTGGCCCATGCCCTGGGTCGGTTCGTCCAGCAGCATCAGTTCCGGCTCCATGGCCAGGGTGGTGGCGATCTCCAGGGCGCGCTTGCGGCCGTACGGGAGGTCCACCGTGGTGGTGCGGGCAAAACTGGTCAGGTCCACTTCTTCCAGCAGCTGCATGGCGCGCTCGTCGAGCTGCTTCAGGCTCTCGCCGTTCTTCCAGAAATGGAAGGACGTACCGAGCTTGCGCTGCAAGCCGATGCGCACGTTTTCCAGCACGCTCATGTGCGGGAAGACAGCAGAAATCTGGAAGGAGCGAATGATGCCCTGGCGCGCGATCTGCGCAGGCGCATCCATGGTGATGTCTTTGCCGTTGAACAGGATCTGGCCCGAGGTCGGGACCAGGAACTTGGTCAAGAGGTTGAAGCAAGTCGTCTTGCCGGCACCGTTGGGGCCGATCAAGGCATGAATGTGACCGCGCTCAATTTGCAGGTTGACCGCGCTTACTGCCGTGAAACCCTTGAATTCCTTCGTCAGGTTTCGTGTCTCCAGAATGACGTCTGTCATGGTCTCTTCTTTCCCTTTGATGCCCGCGCCGGTGGATCCGGTCGTCAAGGCCTGCCTGCTGCAGAACACTGAATCTTTTGGATTCAGGAACCGCTTTGTTTACCTGGCGAATCGAGAAGCTAGTTTTAATATTTGGCGCATAGTAGCCGGTTCGTACCATTCATACAATACGTATAAGTACCGTATGGTCCAGCGCCTGAGAATTGCCGTCTTATGCCCGGGAAAGCAGGCTGGACGCGACTTTCTCGGCGATCATGACGGTCGGGGAATTGGTGTTGCCGGAGGTGATGGAGGGCATCACGGAGGCATCGGCCACACTCAATCCTGACACGCCACGCACCCGGCATTGGGCATCGACCACGGCCATTGCATCATCACTGCGACCCATGCGGCAGGTACCGACCGGATGGAAGATGGTGGTGCCCACTTCACCGGCGGCGCGATACAAATCGGCTTCACTTTCATACTGTGTGCCGGGCTTGTATTCCTCCGGGCGATAACGCGAGAGTGCGGGTGAGGCCGCGATGCGGCGGGTCAGGCGCAGGGCGTTGGCGGCGACCTTGAGGTCTTCTTCGGTAGAGAGATAGTTGGTGGTGATGCGCGGGGCCAGTGCGTGATCGGTCGAGCCCAGGCGTACATGGCCGCGCGAGGTCGGACGCAGGTTGCACACGCTGGCGGTGAAGGCCGGGAAGGCGTGCAGCGGGTCGCCGAATTTTTCCAGCGACAGCGGTTGCACGTGATACTGCAAGTTGGCGCTGGCCTGCTGCGCATCGGACTTGGCAAAGGCACCCAGCTGCGAGGGGGCCATCGACATCGGGCCGCTTTGCATGAGCAGGTATTCCAGTCCAATCTTCATCTTGCCGACCAGCGTGGACGCCATGGCGTTGAGGGTCCTGGCACCATCGACCTTGAAGACCATGCGCATCTGCAGGTGATCCTGCAGGTTCTCGCCCACGCCCGGCAGCGCGTGCACCACGGGGATCTGGTGCTGCTGCAACAGGACCGGATCAGCGATGCCCGACATCTGCAGAATGTGCGGCGAACCGATGGCACCGGCACAGAGGATGGTCTCCTTCGCTTCGGCAAACCAGGCACTGCCACCGCCGGTGAATTCCACGCCAGTACAGACCGGCCCCTGCTCGCCCTGCTCCATGCGCAGGCGGCTCACGTGGGAGCCGGTCATGATGGTGAGGTTGCCGTCCTTCATGGCAGGCCGCAGGAAGGCCTTGGAAGCGTTCCAGCGTACGCCGCGCTTCTGGTTGACGTCGAAGTAGCCGCAGCCCTCGTTGTCGCCCTGGTTGAAGTCCTCGACCTTCGGAATGCCATTCTCGGCGGCCGCATCGCGGAAGGCATCGAGGATGTCCCAGCGCAGGCGCTGCTTCTCCACGCGCCATTCACCGCCGGCACCGTGGAACTGGCTGGCACCGAGGTGATAGTCCTCGCTCTTCTTGAACAGTGGAAGGACGTTCTGCCAGCGCCAGCTGTCGTCACCCGTGACTTCGGCCCAGTGATCGTAATCACGCGCCTGGCCACGCATGTAGATCATGCCGTTGATGGAAGAGCAGCCGCCCAGCACCTTGCCGCGCGGGTAGATCAGGCTGCGGCCATTGAGGCCCGGATCGGCCTCGGTGCGGAACATCCAGTCAGTGCGTGGATTGTTGATGCAGTAGAGATAGCCGACCGGGATGTGAATCCAGATGTAGTCGTCCTTGGCCCCCGCTTCCAGCAGCAGTACCTTCTTGCCAGTCTGGCGCGAAAGCCGGTTGGCCATGACGCAGCCGGCGGTGCCGGCACCAATGATGATGTAGTCGTATTGCCCTGCCGATTGCATGGTGTCTCCGCTGGCTTGTTCTTGTGATCTTGTCGTCTGCCGCCGCCCCCTGCCACGGCAAGAGGCGGCCGGCGCCCTGCTTACTTCGCCACCGGCATGGTGAACTCAGCCCCCTTGCCGATGGTGGCGGACCAGCGCTGCATGATGGACTTGTAGCGCGTATAGAAGCGGATGCCCTCTTCGCCATAGGCATGGGTATCGCCGAAGAGCGAGCGCTTCCAGCCGCCGAAGGAATGCCAGGCCATCGGCACCGGGATGGGCACGTTGATGCCCACCATGCCGACCTGGATGCGGCGCGAGAATTCATGCGCGGTATTGCCGTCGGCCGTAAAGAGCGAGACGCCATTGCCGTACTCATGCGCGTTGATCAGTTGCACAGCCGACGCGAAGTCCGGCACGCGCACCACGCACAGTACCGGACCGAAGATTTCTTCCTGGTAGATCTTCATCTCGGTCGTGACATTGTCGAAGAGCGTGCCGCCGATGAAGAATCCTTCCTCATGGCCCGGCACCTTCAGGCCGCGGCCATCGACCAGCAGCTTGGCACCGGCATCCACGCCGCTCTGGATGTAACCCTCCACCTTGGCCTTGTGGGCGGCGGTGACCAGCGGGCCCATCTCGGCGTCATCCTCCATGCCGTTCTTGACCTTGAGCGCCTTCACGCGCGGGATCAGTGCGTCCACCAGCTTGTCGGCCACGCTGCCCACGGCCACCGCCACCGAGATCGCCATGCAGCGCTCGCCGGCCGACCCATAGGCCGCACCGATCAGGGCATCGACGGCCTGCTCCAGGTTGGCGTCGGGCATCACCACCAGGTGGTTCTTTGCACCGCCCAGCGCCTGTGCACGCAGCGGGAAGGTGCCCGCACGCTCGGTGGCCTTGCGGTAGATGTATTCGGCAATCGGGGTGGAGCCGACGAAGGACACTGCCTGCACCTCCGGATGCTCCAGCAGCGCGTCCACGGCCACCTTGTCGCCCTGAACCACGTTGAAGACGCCATCCGGCAGCCCAGCACGCTTGAACAGTTCAGCCAGCATCAGCGAAGGTGAAGGATCGCGCTCGGAGGGCTTCAGCACGAAGCTGTTGCCGGTCGCAATGGCGATCGGCGCCATCCACAGCGGCACCATCACAGGGAAGTTGAACGGCGTGATACCGGCCGTCACGCCCAGCGGCTGGCGCAGGTTCCAGTTGTCGATGCCGCCGCCGATGTTGTCGGTGAACTGGGTCTTGAGCAATTGCGGGATGCCGGTGGCGAATTCGACGATCTCCAGACCACGCGTGACCTCCCCTTTCGCATCCGAAAACACCTTGCCGTGCTCCAAGGTGATGGCCTTGGCCAGCGCATCGTGGTTCTGCTCGATCAGCTCCTTGAACTTGAACAGCACCCGCGCCCGCTTCAAGGGAGCCGTCTCGGCCCAGGCCGGTGCCGCCGCACTGGCGGCTGCCACGGCCGCATTGACTTCCTGCACCGAGGCCAGCGAGACCTTGGCAGTGGCAGCACCGGTGGCCGGATTGAAGACATCCTGGCTGCGGCCGCTCTCGGAGCGGGAAATCTGGCCATTGATGAAGTGATCGATGTGCGGGAGGCTCATAAGGTTTCCTTTGGTGTTTTCAATGAAGGTGGAAGGCGCTGTCTCCTGCTCCCTCCTGCAATCTGGCCAGTCCGTCACCCCGACGGACCCATGGCATGGATGAGCAAGAATAGTCGCCCACCCGCCGGACATCCAATGAGGAATTATCAAGAGCAATATAAAGATTGCTTATAATCTGGACTTTCTTGTACACACGCTACCCACAAGATCCTCACAGCCTGATCACAGGGATATCCACGGGTTTATCCACATACAGGATCGTGAAGAAGAAGGATCAATTGCGGGAGAAGACGATGGATCTGACCCAGTTACGCGCATTTATCACAGTCGCCCATGAGGGCAACCTGACCCGGGCCGCTGAAAAACTGCATCTAACCCAACCCGCAGTGAGCCTGCAGATCAAGGCCTTGCAGGAAAGTCTTGGCATCGGATTGTTCAATCGGAGTGCATCCGGCATGGTCCTCACCGCCCAGGGCAACACATTGTTGCCGCTGGCCGAGCGCGTCCTGTCCGATGTCCAGGCTTTACGGCGGCACGCGACCGACTTGCGATCGAGTGAAAATATCGTGTCCGGGACATTGGCCATCGGCACGATCCTGGATCCGGAGTTCATCCGGCTCGGCGCTTTCCTGAAGTTGCTGGTCGAGCGCCATCCGCAATTGTCGACTCAGCTGGCGCATCACATGTCGGGATCGGTCCTCAATGAAGTCCGGGCTGGCCATCTGGACGTGGGATTCTTCCTGGGTGACCCCGGCAAAGGTTTTCATGCGATGACGCTGACCTCGTTCAGCTACAACGTCATCGCGCCCGCGGGCTGGAAGAACCGCGTCTCGGGCAAGGGATGGAAGGAACTGGCGCGGTTGCCGTGGATCTGGACGCCGCCAGAATCCGCACATCATCGTCTATTAAGCAAGATCTTCGCTCAACATCAGATAAAACCACAGACTGTAGCCTTGGTTGACCAGGAATCATCGATGCTGGATCTGGTGAAATCGGGGGTGGGATTGTCCTTGGCGCGCGAATCGATCGCGCTCAACCAGGCTCACGCGCATGGCTTGGTCATTGCAGATGCGGTCGAACTGTCGACTGAACTCAGCTTCATTGCATTGGAAAAACGACAACATGAAGCAGCGATCAAGGCGGTTTTCCAACTGTTGCAACAAGTCTGGCAGAACTGAGCGCGACTAGAAAGTTGCCGCATTGACATCTCAATGGGTTGCATTAAAGCAATTTCTTTCAGAAATCTCCTTCTTCCTGCCGAACCTAAAGGACTTTTCATCCGTATCAGGAGCTTGCCAAGGCCTTTTGGTGAGGTTTTTGGGGTTGAAAGCCAATTTTTTGGAAAGATGTCCACTGCGCACGCGCTTTCGGTTCTTTAATTCAGATGTGGATATATATAAGTAGTAGTAGTAGTTAACGCCGCCAAAAACTGTGGATAACTCGGTTTACACGAAAAAAATCAAGACTTTAGCTTTCTGATAAACGCTTGGTAAGCTTCTGCATTATCGAGGCACAGATTCTGGACAAAAATTCGGCCGTGGATAAATCGGCGAGATATACCCAAAACGCCCAGCGGATATGCAGAGACTTATCCACAGGTGGTCTCCAAACCCCACAAAATTACGGCATGGACTCCAAAAAACCTTTCCTGATCGCAATTCAGCCTTCGGGTTTGCAATTTGAACAAGTCGCCGGACTCTCGGTGATGCAATCAGGCTTGCGCGCCGGCATCCGGCTGCCCAATTCCTGCCGGAATGGCACTTGCCGGACTTGCATGTGCAAATTGTTCACAGGCGAGATTACTTATCAGATCGAATGGCCCGGCCTGACGCGAGAAGAAAAGGCCGAAGGCTGGATTCTGCCTTGCGTGGCCGAGGCCCAAAGTGACTTGGTGCTCGACGTTCCAGCCGCCGTCGACCTGAAGGCTTGATGTTTTATCCACAGCGGTCCCCGGGACCGGTCGATTTTTAGCCGACAAACCCAGATTACCTCTCCCTGTGGATAAAAAAAGCCGCCCAAGGCGGCGCGGAGCCCGCTGGCAGCATTTCTTTTCCACAGCGCTCTGCACCCTGCGTTCTCTCTGACGGCGTCGCCCAGGACGTCATTCAATGCCGTTGCCGACGATCAGCTGTAAAAACACCCGCACAGCAAGCTTTTCCTGGTCGACAAGCGCCTTGATCCACGAACACTTTTGTTTTGCCCACAGCCGGTAGCGGTCCTGATGGCCTGCAAACCAAGCCGCGTCGCGTGCGAAAGCTCGCGCGCTTAGGCTTTAAATCTAAGCTGTTTATAAAATTAGTAGTGATGGTTAACGTCCGGCTGACATTGTGGATAACCTTGATTACGCGTGAAAAATCAGCTGTTTACGAAAAGGACAAGGCCTTGGGCAAGGTCTGTATGAAGTCATAACCGATCTTGGATAAAAATCCGCCTTTGGATAACTTTTTGACTTTTCCCCAAACGATGA
This sequence comes from Herbaspirillum sp. 1173, assembly GCF_031455335.1. Classification (NCBI taxonomy): domain Bacteria; kingdom Pseudomonadati; phylum Pseudomonadota; class Betaproteobacteria; order Burkholderiales; family Oxalobacteraceae; genus Herbaspirillum; species Herbaspirillum sp. 1173. Next base: position 83,517 of record NZ_JAVDSP010000011.1, read on the forward strand.
AAAAGTTATTCAGAACTTTATCCACAGGCTGAGCGGAAATTGATGGATTCGCGTCGTGAAGGCAGGGAATTTCGGGATGTCACCGATTTCAGGCAATTCGACCCCGATTTAAGTCCTTGGCATGGGGGAAACAGGGGGCAGGAAGGGGGATTTCGGGAAATTTGCCCACAGGTGAAAAAAGCAAACGGGAGCCGAGGTCCACTGCGACTCATCCGAAATCACACCAAAAGCCTGCGGGCCAGGAAAGTTATCCCCTGGCCCGCCGGCTTTTTTCATGGTGTTTTGAGGCTGCCTATTTTTTAGGCGTCGACTTCAACGGCATGGATTTTCCCGGTGGCGGGGCCTGCGGCGCCTTCTTCACTTCCTCCAGCAGCTGGCCACATTCGGCCTTCTGATCACCGTCGATATTGATGAGGGGCAGGATGGCCGTTACCGGTGCCAGCAGGCCGAGCGCCACCGCACCGCCAGCACGCAGTGCCAGCACACCCTTGTTCACGCCGACATCCGGATTCTTGAAGCTGCCCTTCACGTACAGCGGCGAGCGCAGCGAGATGATGCGCAAGCCCTTGCTGCGCGGATGCACGTTCAGGTCCAGCTGTTCGTGCTTCATGTCGATGCTGCCATCGACCACGATCAGGGCGTCTTCAGTGTCCAGCAGGAGGGTCTTCACGTTCATCACGCCATCGCGCACTGGCAAGTCGCCGGCCAGGCAATTGAGCTTGACCTCCTTGTCGCCAAACAGCTTGCTGATGACCACGTTGCCCACGTTCAGGCCCGCCGCTTCCAGCAGGAATTTGCTGATCGCCCCTTGGTTGACCAAAGTCTTCACTTCGCCATTGGCCGAGCCCAGCATGGCGGCGACAGAATTGCCCGTCGCGCTCAGCTTCGCATCGCCGTTGATCTCGCCGAAGCTGGTGCGCGAGGCATCGAGCTGGGGATAGAGTTTCTGGATCTTCAGCTTGCGTGCAGAAAGCTTCATCTCGGACTTCATCCGGGCGGCCTGGCCATCCAGCCGGATGGTGGAGGTCAGGTTACCGCCGGCCACGCCGAAATTGAGGGGATCGAGCGTCAGCACCTTGTCCTTGAGGATCAGATGCGCCTGCAGGTCGCTGATGGGCAGTCCCTGCTGGCGCGTGATGCTTTTGCCGGTGAAGCGCACATCCGCATCCAGTGCGCCCCAGGCATCGGTACTGAAGGTCTTGACCGGCAACACCTTGTCGCCGGGCTGGCGCTCCTCGGCAGCGCGCTGGGCTTTCTCCGCATTGGAGTCGGCACCGATCAGTGGCGCCAGATCATCAAAGCGCAGCACGTTGGAGGTCAGCGCCCCGGTCAGTTGCGGGCGTGCGCCCCCGGTCAGGTAGTCCAGGCTGCCGTTGAGATCGCTGTCGCCGACCTTGCCGCTGAAGTCCTGGTAATGCCACTCGCTGCGATCCGGGGAGATCTTGCCGATCAGGCGGCCCTCGGTGGCGAAGGGCGGCGTTTCCGGCAGCAGCACGCCGGTCAGGGGATAGAGATTGCCCATGCTGGCCCCGGCAATCGACAGCCGCAGGTCCAGCGCGGCCAGTTCGGCCGGCTTGGTCAGGGTGCCGCGCACACCGATGGCGGTCTTGCCGACCTTCACCTGGGCTTGCAGCGGATACGGTTGTTGCTGGTCCTGCAATGACAGCACGCCGCCGGCCTTGCCTTCACCCGCAACCGGCGCGCCGTTGAAACTGCCGGTCAGCTTCCAGCCCAAGCCATAAACCTTTTCCTTGTCGGGATCGAGGGTGTCGATGTCGGCCTTGATGTTGATCTTTTGCACAGCGTCGTTGAGGGCCAGCTTGCCCTGGCGCAGGCTGATGCGGCCCAGTTGCAGCTGCCAGGCCGATGGAGTGCTGCTATCGGTCTTGAAAGTCCAGTTGTTCACAGCCTCACGGTTGCGCAGCAGAGAAACTGAAGGATCCTGCACCTCCAGCGACGGCAGGGAAATCTTGTGCACCAGCAGCGGCAAGGGATTGAGCGTGAAAGTGACTTGTCGCACTGTCGCCATCTGGCCTGAGGACGCGAACGCTGAGGGATTGCCCAGGCGCAGATTCTCCGCCTGCAAGCGCGGCCATGGCACCCAGCGCGCCCAGAAGCCAGCCGGCGGCGTGGTCGGCTCAGGCCGTTGCCAGCGCAGGGAGAGATTGCCGTCGATGGCGAACTCGCGCCCGGTGGCGGCCGAGACGCGGGTATTGATCCAGGGCTTGGCCCGGTTCCAGTCGAAGGTAAGAATGAAAATGACCGCGGCGGCGATCACGAGGACGAGGCTGGCAAGCAGCCAAAGGAGGATTCTGGTCAGGCGCGGCATCGGGTCAGCTTCCCTGGTTGGGGTTATCAACAGGCACCGATGCGCGCGGACGGGGGCTTTCCGGGCGCCTGTCTCCTGGACGCCTGTGGATGAGTCAGATCGGGAAAGCCGTTGTCCGCACGCGCTGCATCAGCGCTTCATGTTGATACGACCGAATTCGTCATGGGTTGTTGCAGACAAGTGCGCACGCAGCCACTTGTGGGCGGGATTGCGGGCGTCTCGTTCATGCCAGAGCATGTCGACGTGCTCCTCCGGGGTTTGGAAGGGCAATTCCTTCACCACCAGCGCTTCGGCCATGCCGGTGGCCGCCACCAGGTGGCGCGGCAGCACGGTGATGAGCTCGGAGCTGGCCACGATGCGCCCGGCCGTGAAGAACTGGTTCACTGTCAGCAGGATCTTGCGCTCGCGGTTCATGCCCGCCAGCACGTCATCGATGACGGCATGGGGTTTGCCGGACAGGCTCACCAGCAGGTGATCAGCGCTGCAGTAGCTATCCAGCGTCAGCGGCTGGCCGGCCAGCGGGTGGTTCTTGTGCATCACGCAGACGTACTGCCCGGTGTAGAGCCGCGCATGGCTGATCTGGCTCTTGGCCATGCCCTGCCCATCGGCCAGCTGCGCGGTCACGCCGGGGAAGAAGCCCACGGCCAGGTCGATGTCCCCCCGCAGCAGCATGGCGCGCGGGTCGCGGGTGGTCAGCGGCATCATGCGGATCTTGATGCGCGGAGCGTCGCGCATGATGGTGCGCACCAGCGAAGGCAGCCACAGCGCGGCAGTGGCATCCACCATGGCCATGCGGAAGGTGTTCTGGGCACGCGAGATGTCGAAGCTTTCCGGCGCAATCACCGCTTCCAGCTCGGACAGCGCCCGGCGCACGGTCGGCCACAGCTCTTCAGCGCGCGGCGTGGGCTTGACCCCGTGGGCGGTGCGGATCACCAGGTCATCGTTGAGGGTGTCGCGCAGGCGGCGTAGCGCATTGGAGACAGCCGGCTGCGTCATGGCCAGCAAATTGGCGGCGCGCGTGAGGTTCTGCTCGGTCATGACAGCGTCGAATACGCGCAACAGGTTCAGGTCCAGGGTGAGAAAGCTCATAGGGCGGGCCTTTGCGGCGGTAAGGAGAGGCAGTATGGACGCCGGTGATCGCCGGCAGAAAGATTATTCACAGATTATATAACTGATATCCGAAACGGAAAGTGGGCAAACAAATGTGAGTTCACTACACTGCAATGCAACATAACACACAACGTCAAGGATCGAATCATGGCAACCATCGCACAAAGCACCAACAGCACCTTCAAGAGCAAGTTCGCCGCCGTCATGCGCAACATCTTCATCCACTTCGTCAAGGCCCACGAGCTGCAAGCCGTTGCTCTGGTCGCCGCCGAACAGGATCGCGCTACCGGTGCCCGCCAGCTGAACCGCATGGCCGACAAGTTCGAAGCCACCCAGCCGAACCTGGCTGCTGAACTGCGCTTCATCGCTTCGCGCGGTTAATCGAAGGTTTCTGCTTTACCAGATTCAAGTTTTACCGGTCGCGCATGACTTCTGCGTGACCTTGGCATCAGCCCCGAGGCCGATGCCGGTAGTGAAGGATTTCGGTAGTTCCCGGCGCGTACGGCGCTTATGTTGACGCTGATTCGATCAACGCGTCAGGACACCGATCCGTTGTCTCCTCCTCCCTCTTTAGGAAGGATTAACCCCGCAGGCTCAGCCTGTGGGGTTTTTTTTCGTGGGTCGGCTACGAGCCCCGTCCGGCGGGCTTCCTGCCTTTGCAGGCTTCATGTCCGGATGGCCGGATGTGAGCGTTTTGCCCGATTTCCCCATGTCAGATATTCAGCGCCCTCGGGCTTGGCGTCAAACGGCGTTGTAAATCCGCATCGGTTCCGTCAAGAAAGGTGTGCCGGAGCGACTGCATCGGCGGCCCATGACCGGCTTGTCTCCCGCTTGAAGCGGGTTCCAAGGCGATATGAAGCATTTGGGGCGCTGGAACCGCTTTATTCACAAACGCTATAACTGATATGAGAACTCTAAAGTAGTCATACAGGGTCCCAACCATCATACTGCGACGCAACAACAGTGAACTTGAATGCCGCGCAATCGTGTCGCGGCCTGATTATCAGAGGTAGAAATATCATGTCCTTCCTGAACCTGGCCTTTCCCGCAGAAGCAGCCCTGCCCTTCGCGCAGTCCTTCTTTGGTTTGATCGCGGCTTATGTCCGTCCGGCGCTGGGTCTGGGTGCACTGGTGACCCTGGTGATGGTGTTCAAGCCGCTGATCCTGGGACTGGCACAAGCCGCCGTGCTGCTGGTCAAGCCGCGCAAGTCGCTTGAGCAACGCATCCTGGCGCACAAGTTCAGCGGCAAGATGATGCTGAACCGCATGGCCAATGAATACAGCCTGTCCCAACCGAGTTTTGCCGCCGAACTGCGCAACATGGCCGCGCGTGACTGATCCAGTCCCCGCCTGACCGTAGTTCGAGGCCCACCGGCTTCTGGTCGTGTAGTAGAAGTTTTGTAGGTCGTACTGTGTCTCCTCCTCCCTCTTTAGGAAGGATTAGCCCCGCCAGCGCAAGCTCGCGGGGCTTTTTTTTGTCCACAGCCCGCGTCATGGCCGGCGGCAATCGTGATAACTTGTTCATCTGACTATCATCACAGCCTCACCGCAAGACATCATGTGCCAGCTTCTCGGAATGAACTGCAACACCCCCACCGATATCGTCTTCAGCTTCACCGGCTTTGCCACCCGTGGCGGGCTGACCGATCATCATCGCGATGGCTGGGGGATCGCCTTCTTCGAGGGCTCCGGGGTGCGCACCTTCGTGGATCACCAGGCCGCCGTGGAGTCGCCGGTGGCCGAGCTGATCAAGCGCTATCCGATCAAGTCGCAGCATGTCATCGCTCATATCCGCAAGGCCACGCAAGGCCGCGTCACGCTGGCCAACTGCCATCCCTTCGTGCGCGAGCTTTGGGGCCGCTATTGGGTATTTGCCCACAATGGTGACCTGAAAAACTTCACCCCCACGCTGGACGGCCCTTTCCGGCCGGTCGGTACCACCGATAGTGAACTGGCCTTCTGCTTCATCCTGCAGGAGATGCGCAAGCGCTTCGGCGACACCCTGCCCTTGCTGGCCGACCTGCGCGCGGCGCTGCGCGAGATCGTCGACGGCATCGCCAGCCATGGCACCTTCAACATGCTGCTCTCGGACGGCTCGGCGCTTTATACCCACTGCTCCACGAATCTCTATTACATCGTCCGCCAGCATCCCTTTGCCAAGGCCAAGCTGTCCGACGAGGACCTCTCGGTCGACTTTTCCGAAGTCACCACCACCAATGACCGGGTGGCCGTGATCGTCACCCAGCCGCTGACCGACAATGAAGTCTGGACCCAATATCAGACTGGTGAAATGAAGGTCTTTGTCGATGGTGCCGTGGTCGACTGAGGCCGGCCTTTTTGTTTTATCCACAGCCGGTTTTTTCCTTCAGTTCATGTTGCCCACAGGGGAAATCGGGGACAGAATTCGTCCCGATTTCCGGTTTTGCACAGGCTGTTACAAAAAACCTCGTCCCCAAGGATGAGCTTGTCTTGTCCACAAGCGCGCTACTCTGTCCCCCTATCACCCGCCCCTCAAGCGCCTTTGCGTGAATGCCATGAAGACGGCTGCTGCGCAGCCTGTGGATAGATGAAGTTTTTCAGGGTTTTTTGCCGGTTCGCCTGTGGATAACTTAAGTTTACCGGAGTAAAATGCGTCCCTCGTTTCGCGCCCGGACGACTTCGTCCACCGGCCCGTCCTTTGGACGCGGCAGTCGGGCGCCGCAATCATCCGACAAGAAAGCTTCATGGAAAACTTCTGGCAGGCCTGCTCCCACAAACTTGAGCAGGAGCTGACGCCTCAGCAATACAGCGCCTGGATCAAGCCGCTGGTCCCGCTCGACTTCGAGGACGGGCTGCTGCGCATCGCCGCGCCCAACCGCTTCAAGCTGGACTGGGTCAAGACGCAGTTCGCCAACCGCATCACGGCGCTGGCCTGCGAGTTCTGGGACGCGCCCACCGAAGTGCAGTTCGTGCTGGACCCGCGCGGCAACCAGGGCCGCCGCCCGGCCGCCAATGCGCAAGCCAATGGCGGTGGCGCCAGCGGCCTGGGTTTGCCCAACCACGAGCAGCTGCACCTGGATCCGGAACCGGCCCAGCCGGTGCGCGCGGTCGCCCCGCGTCAGGAACAGTCGCGCATCAACCCGGTGCTGACCTTCGACAACCTGGTGACCGGTAAGGCCAACCAGCTGGCGCGCGCAGCGGCTACCCAGGTGGCCAACAACCCCGGTACCTCCTACAACCCGCTGTTCCTGTACGGCGGCGTGGGCCTGGGTAAAACCCACATCATCCACGCCATCGGCAATCAGGTGCTTGTGGATAACCCGGGCGCCAAGATTCGCTACATCCACGCCGAGCAATATGTGCGCGATGTCGTGACGGCTTACCAGCGCAAGGGCTTTGACGACTTCAAGCGTTATTACCACTCGCTGGACCTGCTGCTGATCGACGATATTCAATTCTTCGGCGGCAAGAGCCGCACTCAGGAAGAATTCTTCTACGCCTTCGAAGCCCTGATTGCGGCCAAGAAGCAGATCATCATCACCAGTGATACCTATCCCAAGGAAATCAGCGGCATGGATGACCGCCTGATCTCCCGCTTCGACTCCGGCCTGACGGTCGCCATCGAGCCGCCCGAGCTGGAGATGCGGGTGGCGATTTTGATGAAGAAAGCTTCCGCCGAAGACGTGGTGCTCTCCGACGACGTCGCCTTCTTCGTGGCCAAGCACCTGCGTTCGAACGTGCGCGAGCTCGAAGGCGCGCTGCGCAAGATCCTGGCTTACTCCCGTTTCCACGGCAAGGACATCACCATCGACGTGGTCAAGGAAGCCCTGAAAGACCTGCTCTCGGTGCAGAACCGCCAGATCTCGGTGGAAAACATCCAGAAGACCGTGGCCGATTTCTTCAACATCAAGGTCGCGGACATGTATTCCAAGAAGCGCCCGGCCAACATCGCCCGTCCGCGGCAGATCGCCATGTACCTGGCCAAGGAGCTGACCCAGAAGAGCCTGCCGGAAATCGGCGACCTCTTTGGCGGGCGCGACCACACCACCGTGCTGCACGCGGTGCGCAAGATCGCCGCCGACCGCGCCAAGAGCCCGGAATGCAACCACGAGCTGCACGTGCTGGAACAGACCCTGAAGGGTTGATCCGCTCAACACGCCACAGGCGCTAAAACACCTGTGGATAAATCGACATGCCGCCCGCTTCCAGCGTGAACCGGGCGGCATTTCTTTTCCACAGGGCATGGCGAAGAGCGCAGGTGTATTTCGCCAAAATCGCCTGTGGATAATTGAAAAAAGCCGCCTTCGGCGGCATATGAAAGAAAAGACAACACGGCCTGTTGCCCATCCTTTTTTCCCTTCCAACGACCTCGCCTGCCCCCTGCCGCACTACTCTGAAGAGGGGATGATTGGTACAATGGAAGGCGTTATTTCGCAGGCGGACGCAAGGGCCGGCCATGGAGCAGGAAATCCGCGAAGTATCACGGAAACATCGAATAAAACCCCGGCAAGTTCCGGTAAAAGTATTCAAATGTTCCAAACGTATAGCCAAGTGGTTCTGGCTGCCCGGGTTTGTCAGGCGCAGATGGACAATGCCGGGTCGCTGTATCACCAGCTCTTCGGGAACGGGTATCGGACCGGCAGCGGCCGGTCATGCACAAGCAGGAGCGTTGCGTATTTCAGGAAGTGAGTTCAGCAGTGCGTGAGGCAGGTTGCACTGCAGGCAGCAGCTGTTTTTCACCAGAGGAGGAACACGCGCGACATGGGCATGACTGAACGCCGGCCAACGGCGCCCTTTAAACCACTATTAGCAAGGACAAACTGACTATGCAATTGGTTAAAACCCAACGAGACACGCTCCTGCGTCCTCTGCAGATCGTGAGTGGTATTGTCGAGCGTCGGCACACATTGCCGATTCTGGCCAATATTCTCATTCGCAAGGACGGCGAGAAGGTGTCTTTCCTGTCCACCGACATCGAAGTGCAGATCACCACGCACGCCGACGTCGGTTCGGGTAGCGAGTCCACGGCCACCACGGTCGCGGCCCGCAAGCTGCTCGACATCCTGCGCGCCCTGCCGGATTCCGGCGAAGTGTCGGTCTCCCTCTCCAACAAGCGTCTGACCGTGCAATCCGGCAAGTCCCGCTTTGCCCTGCAGACGCTGGCCGCCGAAGAATTCCCGACGGTGGCCCAGGCCGAGCACTACAACGCCCAGGTCAACCTGCCGCAGAAGACCCTGAAGCACCTGTTCAACATGGTTCACTTCGCCATGGCCCAGCAGGACATCCGCTACTACCTGAACGGCCTGTTGCTGGTAGTGGAAGGCAAGAACGTCATTGCGGTCGCCACCGACGGCCACCGCCTGGCCTTCTGCCAGGTCGAGACCGAGCAGGACTTCCCGCGCCAGGAAGTCATCATCCCGCGCAAGACCATCATCGAGCTGCAACGCCTGCTCGACGACAGCGATGATGAAGTCCAGCTGCAGATCGCCAACAACCAGGTCAAGCTGACCTTTGCCGACATCGAGCTGATTTCCAAGCTGGTCGAAGGCAAGTTCCCCGACTACACCCGCGTGGTGCCCAAGGGCTACAAGAACAGCTTCACCATCAGCCGTGACCAGCTGCTGCGCTCGCTGCAACGCGCGGCCATCATGACCAGCGACAAGTTCAAGGGCGTGCGCTGGGTGATCGCCCCTGGCAGCCTGAAGATCAGCTCCACCAATGCCGACCAGGAAGAAGCGGTCGAAGAACTGGAAATCGACTACGGCGGCGACACCGTCGACATCGGTTTCAACGTCAGCTATCTGCTGGACGTGCTCAACAACCTCAAGAACGACTACGTCAACATCGCCCTGGGCGATGCCAACTCGTCGGCCCTGATCACCATCCCTGACAACGCCGACTTCAAGTACGTCGTCATGCCGATGCGGATCTGAGCAAACCCGCTCCACGCGCACGAGGGGCCGTCCCAGACGGCCCCTCGGTTGCTTTTAAGAATTCCAAAGATTCGTCCCCAGAATTCCGTTTTTTGCAGCTCCCTAGTCGTTTGGCTAGCATTTTCAGAAGGTAACCATGTCCTCCAGCCCCGCAGACAACACCAATTCCGCGCAACAAAGCTATGGCGCTTCTTCCATCCAGATCCTGGAAGGCCTGGAGGCGGTGCGCAAGCGTCCCGGCATGTACATTGGCGACACCTCTGACGGCACCGGCCTGCACCACCTGGTGTTCGAAGTGCTGGACAACTCGATCGACGAAGCCCTGGCCGGCTACTGCAGCGAGATCCACGTCACCATCCACGCCGACAACTCCATCTCGATCACCGACAACGGCCGCGGCATCCCCACCGGCCTCAAGATGGACGACAAGCACGAACCCAAGCGTTCGGCTGCCGAAATCGTGATGACCGAGCTGCACGCCGGCGGCAAGTTCGACCAGAACTCCTACAAGGTCTCCGGCGGCCTGCACGGCGTGGGCGTGTCCTGCGTGAATGCACTGTCGAAGAAGCTGAAGCTGACCATCCGCCGCGACGGCAAGGTCCACGCGATGGAATTCGCCAAGGGCATCGTGCAGAACCGCGAACTGGAGATGGTGGACGGCGTGCAGGTCTCGCCGATCAAGGTCGTGGGCGAATCCGACAAGCGTGGCACCGAAGTCCACTTCTGGGCCGACGAAGAAATCTTCACGCACGTCGAATTCCACTACGAGATCCTGGCCAAGCGTATCCGCGAACTGTCCTTCCTGAACAATGGCGTTCATATCAAGCTGACCGATCAGCGTACCGGCAAGGAAGAGGACTTCGCCTTCGAAGGCGGCACGCGCGGCTTCGTGGAATACATCAACAAGAACAAGAGCATCCTCAACCCGACCATCTTCCAGGCTACCGGCGAGAAGCAATCCGACCAGGGCACGCTGGTGTCGGTGGACGTGTCGATGCAATGGAACGATGCCTTCAACGAGCAGGTGCTCTGCTTCACCAACAACATCCCGCAGCGTGACGGCGGTACTCACCTCACCGGCCTGCGTGCGGCCATGACCCGCGTCATCAACAAGTACATCGAAGAAAACGATCTCGCCAAGAAGGCCAAGGTCGAGATCTCCGGCGACGACATGCGCGAAGGCCTGACCTGCGTGCTGTCGGTGAAGGTGCCGGAACCGAAGTTCAGTTCGCAGACCAAGGACAAGCTGGTCTCCAGCGAAGTGCGCGGCCCGGTGGAAGAAATCGTCGCCAAGACCCTGACCGACTTCCTGGCCGAGAAGCCGAACGATGCCAAGATCATCTGCGGCAAGATCGTCGAAGCCGCGCGCGCCCGTGAAGCTGCGCGCAAGGCACGCGAATTGACGCGCCGCAAGGGTGTGATGGATGGTTTGGGTTTGTCTTCCAAGCTGGCTGATTGCCAGGAACGCGACCCGGCCCTGTGCGAGCTGTACATCGTCGAGGGTGACTCCGCAGGCGGCTCGGCCAAGCAAGGGCGTGATCGCAAGTTCCAGGCGATCCTGCCGCTGCGCGGCAAGGTGCTGAACGTGGAGAAGGCGCGCTTCGAGAAGATGCTTTCTTCCGAGCAGATCACGACGCTCATCGCCACCCTGGGCACCAGCATCGGTGCTGACGAATTCAATCCGGACAAGCTGCGTTACCACCGCATCATCATCATGACCGATGCGGACGTTGACGGCGCCCACATCCGCACGCTGCTGCTGACGCTCTTCTATCGCCAGATGCCGGCGCTGGTCGAACGCGGCCATATCTACATCGCCCAGCCGCCGCTGTACAAGGTCAAGGCGGGCAAGGACGAGCGCTACCTGAAGGACGACTTCGAGGAAGCGCAGTACATGATGCAGATCGCCCTGAACGATGCCGAGATCAAGCCTTCTGAAGGTGCTGCGCCGATCAGCGGCGAGGCGCTGGTGGAACTGGCACGCCAGTACAACACGGCCAACGCGATCATCATGCGCCTGTCGCGCGCCATCGATGAATCGGCGCTGAACGCCATCATGACCGGCGGCGTGGCCCTGAAGATGGACAACATCGAGCAGGCCACCGCCACTGCGGAAGAACTGAAGAAGGCCATCAACGACATCAACATCGACGTGCAGGCGCGCGTGGATGAGCATAGCGAGAAGGTGGCGCTGCATATCCATCGCCGCCAGCATGGCAACATCAAGGCGACCGTGATCGATGCGGACTTTGTGAGCGGTCCGGATTACCAGCAGCTGTCGACGGCGGCCGAGACCTTCAAGGGACTCATCGGCAAGGGTGCCATCGTGGCACGCGGCCAGGGCGAGAAGCGCAAGGAATCGGTCATCACCGAATTCCGCCAGGCCATGTCGTGGCTGCGTGATGAGGCCGAGCGCGGCGTGAACAAGCAGCGTTACAAAGGTCTGGGCGAGATGAACCCTGAGCAGCTGTGGGAAACCACCATGGATCCGACCGTGCGCCGTTTGCTGAAGGTGCAGATCGAGGATGCGATTGCTGCGGACCAGATCTTCATGACCTTGATGGGCGATGATGTGGAGCCGCGTCGGGCGTTTATTGAATCGAATGCGTTGCAGGCGGGGAATATTGACGTTTGATTCGCTGTCGGGTGACAAAGAGGGTGACCCCACTGCCAGCTAATTGAAGGTCCGTGTCGTCATCAATGACAAAAGCCAACCTGTGGGTTGGCTTTTGCATTTGGAGCTTGGATAGTCAGTAGCTTGGCGCCGTCGTTGGTCATCTTGCGATGTACCAATCCGGCCGATGATTCCATGCAACTAAGGTGTTGAGCACCGATGCTCCAATCAGGGAGAGCAAAACGCGTGATGGCGCCAATACACCGAGCGCGGCGCCGAAGAGAGCGACGTCAAATAACAACTGGCTCCAGCCCGCCTTGAAGTTAGTTTTATCCTGAACATACAGTGCCAGAATCCCTATTCCTCCGCTGCTGGACCCGTGACGAAATAATCCGATCAGCCCTAGTCCGATGACTAGCCCCGCCAGTATCGAACCAATTAAGGGGTCGAAGCTTTGATAGGAAATTCGATGGATGAAGAGGTTGGTGAGCACTGAGATCGAAGACACTGCCAGCAGTGTCTTGAGGGTAAATCTCATGCCCATCCGCAGCACAGCAAGCAGGTAAAACGGGATGTTGACCAGAAAGAACGACAACCCGAATGATATCCCCGTTGCATAAGACAAGAGAAAGCTCAGGCCAGCGGTCTGTCCAGTAATGAGGCCCAGACTGGCAAGCATGGACATGCCAAATGAGATGGCTGTTATCCCGATGAACTGTCCCTGCACGTTATCGAGAAAGCTATGTCGGGCAAACTTTTTCTCTTCTTGAGTTTTCATTTCTCTACGAAGGCGGGACCCTGGCCCCTCTCCCCTGCTGGCGGTTCCAAGTTCAAAATTCCACAATCAATTCAATTTCAATGCACGCCCCAAAGGGAATCTGGGCGACACCAAATGCGCTACGGGCGTGGCTGCCGGCACTGTCAAACACTCAGCAAAGAGTGCGCTTGCGCCGTTGGCGACCACATGGTGGTCCGTAAAAGTGTCTGACGAATTGACCAATGCCGTCAATTTGACCACCCGCTTTACTCTGTTGAGGTCACCCAGCGCTTCGTGAACTGTACCCAGCAAATCAATCGCGACCGACCTTGCGGCGGCGGCACCGTCCTCCACTTTCATGCTGGTGCCGAACTGACCAACCCACGGAGAACCATCCCTTTTCGCGATATGACCGGAGACGAACAACAGATTACCCGTTGCTACCCATGGCACATAAACGGCCGCAGACGGCGCTACTTTGGGAAGCTGGATACCCAGCGCAATCAATTTCTCGTAAATATTCATTTGAAGCTCTCTGAATGATTGGACCATCCGAATGAATGGCATCTTGATCGTCCAAATTATGCGAAGTCAGCATGCCACGCCTGTAGCTGACCGATGGTGGTACCAATACCACCGCAGGCAATGACGACAACGCGTTTGGCTTCAGGGAATAGATGCTTGATTTCACCAAGGGCCGCGACCGAGACACCGCATGCGGGCTCCGTCAGAATTCGATGGAAATTGAGTAGGTCGACTGAACCTTGCACCGCTGCCTTGTCAGTCAGAGCACAGGTTTTTACGTTGAATTCAGAAGCAAGTTCGTAGGTACGGCGGCTAACAGTCTTGGCACCCAGAGAAGTCGCAACCGTGGCAATTTCTGGCAGGCTGACAATACGCCCCTCCGCCAAGGATTGATGCAATGACGCGGCACCAACAGTCTCTGCAGCTACGATACCTACATCGCTCCAGCCGATGTTCTTCATCCCTTCGATGATGCCGTTCAGCAGGCCGCCACCGCCCACAGAACATACGATGACGTCTGGTTTCTCCCCTTGCGCTGCCAGTTCCTCGACCAGCGTGGAATGCCCCTTCCAGAGCAGTGGGTCATCGAACGGATGGATGAAGACGGTCCGCTCGTCCAGAAGTGTTTGGGCTTTTTCATTTGCCTCAATCCAGGAGTCACCGAAAACTACTACCTCCGCTCCCTGGGAAGCAATCAACTTCTGCGCATGCAGTGAGGTTGTCACGGGAACGACCACAGTAACGGGCACGCAGAGCTGCTTGCCTGCATAGGCAACGGCGTAGCCGGCGTTGCCGCCAGAGGAAGAGACGAATCGGCTTGCCCCTTCTGCATAATAGGTTTCACATGCATGCCCGATGCCGCGAATCTTGAAAGAGCCGGACGGTTGTACCGCGTCAAGCTTCAGGAAGACCTCAACGTCGAACTTTGCAGAGAACTCTGTGGACAGGACAAGGGGGGTAATTGTATGTAGGGCCATATCTGTTCAATTGATTGGTGAGATTTCTTTATCGCGAAGAGCAGGCAGCATGAAGGAGCCCGCAACGGCCAGACAAGCTGCAAACGCAACGTACCAGACAGGTGCCAATGGGCTACCTGTGAAATTAATGAGCCATGTGGCGATCAGGGAAGAGAACCCGCCGAACAGCGTTACCGCCAGATTGTAGGCAATGGAAACACCCGTGGAGCGTACGTCAGCGGGGAACAACGATGCCAGCGTATCCATCACTACGCAGACCGGTGCGCCAAAACGGCTAGCTGCGAGCTTGCAGCGCTCAAACTGGTCAGCGTTGTCGGAGGGCTGAATAATCGTGCTTGGAATAATTTCCAGGGAGGAACCACCGGAGTGCAGGCTGAGTAGTGCATCGGACCGGGAAATCAGCTCGTCGTTGACGAACGCCGCAATCTGCTCCGTGATCGTGCCTGCGTGGTCGCCAGGAAAGACCCGATTCATGTTCTTTCCGTCGACGGGTGATGTGCGATGTCCAGCATCTACCGCGGGTGTGTTGATTGCGGGAACGATGATCAAACGTCCATTGATATCTTCCGAACGCAACGTACGTATCAGCTCGCCCAGGGCAATGGGCCCTTCATATTCATCCCCATGATTTCCTCCTTCCAGTAGCACCGTCGGACCATCTCCATTTCCGATAACTGCAATTGGAACGCGCACAGTTCACCACGCTGGCCAGTGCGCAGATCTTCGAGGATGCGCAGCAGCAAAGCCTCTACATCAACCACACCCTGCTGCGCCCGCATGGAGCGACCGGCGAGATCGTGTTGCTCAAGCGTGCCGATGGCCGCAGCTTCCCGGCCGAACTGCATACCTCGCTCATCGATGGCACGGGTCAGAACGACCAGATCTGGGTCATCATCGATGTCTCCGAACGGTTGGAAACCGAGAGCCGCATCGACCGCCTGGCCTTCTATGATCCTGTCACCGATCTGCCCAACAAGAAGCTGTTCCTCGATCGCCTGCGCCGTGGCCTGGGACGGCAGCAGGCACACGGCCTGCCGCTGGTGGTGTTCTACATGGAAATGCATCGCGCCGATCTGTCGCACGGCCTGGTCAAGGCCGATGATGCAGACCGGCTCTTCAAGGAATGTGCGCGACGTCTGGGGGCCTGTGTCGCCGCCGACCAGACGCTGGCGCGGCTCGATGGCGAACGATTTGCGCTGGGATGCGATCTGCCGGTGAGCGACCTGGCCGAAGGCATCCGCTTCTGCGAAACGCTCGCACACCGCCTTATCGCCGCGCTGGCCGAACCGCAGGGCAGCACCGTGAGTTTCCCCTACTCTCTCAACATCGGCATCAACATCCTGCGCGGTGACGTGCAATCGGCCGAGGAAGCGGTGATGCAGGCCAAGTTGGCCATGGTGCAGTCACTGGCAGCAGGCCGCAATGTGTTCCGCTTCTTCGATCCGGCCATGCAGGCCCTGGCCAGCCAGCGCAGCGCACTGGAAGTGGAATTGCGCACGGCGGTGGCGCAGCATCAGTTCGTGGTGCATTACCAGCCGCAGGTTACCTTTGAGGGCAAGGTGGTCGGGGCTGAGGCGCTGGTGCGCTGGAAGCATCCGCTCAAGGGCATGGTGCCGCCGGCGCTGTTCATTCCGGTGGCCGAAGAATTGGGATTGATGGAAGAGATCGGCCACCAGGTGCTGGAAGCCATCTGCCGCGATCTCGAATCCTGGCAGCGCGAAGGACTGGCCAGGGAGCTGGTGGTGGCGGTCAATGTGTCGGCGCAGGAATTCAAGGTGGACCACTTCGTGGCGCGCTTCCACGAAACCATTCGCCAGCACCGCATCAGCTCCAAGGCGGTGAAGGTGGAACTGACCGAAAGCATGATGATCGACAAAATCGATGAGGTCATCGAAAAAATGAATGACCTCAAGTTGCATGAGGTCTCGATTTCGCTGGATGATTTCGGGACCGGGTATTCGTCCCTGTCCTACCTGGGACGCTTCCCCATCGACCAGCTCAAGATCGACCAGAGCTTCGTGCGCCGGATGCAGGATGATGCGGCCACGGCCAGCATCATCCGCAGCATCATCATGCTGGGCCAGAGCCTGGGGCTGTCCATCATCGCCGAAGGAGTGGAAACGATGGAACAGCGTGACCTGCTGCATGCGCAGGGTTGCACGCTGTATCAAGGCTATTGGTACGGCCGGCCCATGCCGGGAGAACAGTTCACGGCGCTGCTGGAGGGCCGGCAGCGCGCGTCCTGAGCACAGACCCGGGCAGGTGCGATCACGCGCCGCTGTAGAGCGAGGTGTCGAGCGCCTGGCCCTGGGTGCTGCTGTCGGAGACCGAAGGCTTGGTGCCGGTGTTCTGCATCGGTTCGCCCAGGCGTGCAGCTTGCAGCTCGGCGACGACATCGGCGCGCGTCTTGCTGCCCTGGAATTGCACCACCGGATAGTTGCTGCGGGCGTTCAGGTTGGCCTGATCGCGTGCGGCTTCCGTGGTCACGGTCGATTGAGCGAAGGCCGACAGGGAAAAGGCGGTGGCCAGTGCGCCGAGGACGAGGTGCGAGGTTTTCATGATCAGATTCCTTTGAGTGCGTTTTCACAAGATCCCTGGTGCTGCACAGGATGTGCGCTGCCAGGGATGGCGCGATCGCCGTGCTTGGTTGGCGAGTCGTTGGAATGGATTCTAGGGAGGGGGTCCGTACAGAAACATTGCCCAGTCATTACACATTTGTAATGAATGCCGCATCCGGCTGCGTCACAATACGGACTTGTCCGTCAGGAATTCCGATCATGCACATCTTGTTGGTAGAGGACGAGCCCAAATCGGGCGAGTACCTGCGTCGCGGCCTGACCGAGTCCGGCTTCGTGGTGGACTGGGTGCAGACCGGTGTGGACGGCCTGCACAATGCGCGCACGCTGGACTACAAGCTGATCATCCTGGACGTGATGCTGCCCGGCATGAACGGCTGGGATATCCTGCGCGAACTGCGCCGCACGCATGACACGCCGGTGCTCTTCCTCACCGCCCGCGACGAAGTCGAAGACCGCGTCAAGGGCCTGGAGCTGGGTGCCGACGATTACCTGGTCAAGCCCTTCGCCTTCACCGAACTGCTGGCGCGCGTGCGCACCCTGCTGCGGCGCGGTCCCAGCCGCGAGGCCGACCTGATCGAGTACGTGGATGTGGTGGTGGATGTGATCCGCCGCAAGGTCACGCGCGCCGGACAGCGCATCGATCTCACCGCCAAGGAGTTCGCCCTGCTGCACATGCTGATCCGCCGTCCGGGCGAGGTGCTGTCGCGTCCGCAGATTGCCTCGCAAGTATGGGATATGAATTTCGACAGCGATACCAACGTGGTGGATGTGGCCGTGCGCCGCCTCCGCGCCAAACTGGATGAAGGATTTGACCAGAAGTTGCTGCACACCGTGTGGGGCATGGGTTACGTGTTCGAGGTGCGGCGGTGAGACGAGCTACCGCGTCGATGAGCCTGCGGCTGGTGGTGCTGTTCGGATTGCTGGCACTGGTGCTGTTCACGGCCGTCGGCAGCTATCTGTCGCACTCGCTGCACATGCAGCTGGAGGCGCGCGACGATGAAGAGCTGGCCGGCAAGTGCCGCTCCATCAATCACCTGGTCGAGCATGCGGCGTCACTGGAGGACATCCTCGCTCGCCGCCACCTGGTGCTGGACACCCTCTCCGGCCATGACCAGCTGCTGGTGCGCATCGCCCGCGCCGATGGCAGCACCCTGCTGGAAAGCCATGACCCCACGCGCACCTCGCCGGATGTGGACCTGTCCACCGTCAAGATCCGCAGCTGGGACCACATCGAGGCCTTGCGCATGGGCGACCTGCGCGCGCGCTACATTGCCAGCATGCCGGTCACTCGCTCGGGCGAAAAGGCCATCGTGCTGGTGGTGCGTACGGCCTCGGATCGCATGCTGCTGCTGGCGGACTATCGCGCCGATGTGTGGTGGGCGGCGGCCATCGGCACCGTGCTGGCAACGCTCTTGAGTTACTTCCTCGTGCGCAGCGGCTTGCGTCCGCTGCGCATGATGGCGGCACAGACGCGCGCCATCTCGGCCAACAAGCTCGATACCCGGCTCGATCTGCAGGCCGCGCCGCGTGAACTGCACGAGATCGTACAATCCTTCAACGACATGCTGGACCGTCTGCATCGCAGCTTCCAGCAACTGAGCCAGTTCTCCGCCGATCTTGCGCATGACGTGCGCACCCCGCTCAACAACCTGATGGTGCAGACCCAGGTGGCGCTGGGCAAGCCGCGCAGCCTGGATGAATACCAGGCCCTGCTCAGTTCCAACATCGAGGAATACGAACGCCTCTCGCGCATGATGGAAAGCATGCTGTTCCTGGCCCGCGCCGACAACGCCCACGTGGTGTTGCAGATCCAGCCGCTGGACGTGGCCGAGGAACTCAACCGCATCGCCGACTATTTCGAGGGCATCGCCGAAGAGGCGCAGGTACGCATCGCGGTGGCCGGCAGCGGCATCCTGCACGCCGATGCCACCCTGCTGCGCCGTGCAGTGGGCAACCTGGTCGCCAATGCCATCCGCTATACACCGCCGCAGGGCATCATCAGCCTGGAGGCCACCGTGGTGGCGGGCGCGACCCTGATCGGGGTGGCCAACCCCGGGCCGGGGATCCCGCCGGACCAGATCGAACGCATCTTCGACCGTTTCTACCGCGCCGATCCTTCGCGCAGCAGCGCCAGCGGTTCCAGTGGCCTGGGCCTGGCCATCGTGCGGACCATCATGGCGCTGCACGGCGGACAAGCCAGCGCAAGCAGCGAACCGGGACGACGTACCGTGTTCACTTTGCGCTTCCCCGAAGCTGCGGTAAACGTGCCGGACAAAGCGTGACACAGGAGGCGAACAGCGCGCGTGCACTGTACCTGGAAACGTGCAGAGCGATGTACAGATGAACGTGCAGAAAAACGAACAACAAACCTTGCAAGAAGACGGTCAACAAGAATCGAAAAGCGCAGCAGAAAGCAAACATGGCGCGCACGCGCCATGCAGCTTCAAGCCGGGATGCCGGGGGTCAGCGCGAATCCTCACTGGGCAGCGAAATCAAGCTGGTCCGCATGAGATCGGGCAATTCCATCTCCAGCGCGAGGGCCAGGGCCTCCATGTTGTCGACGGAAATATTCCTTTCCCCGCGCTCGACTTCGCTCAGGTAGGTGCGACTGATGTCAGCGCGGAAGGCCAGCTCTTCTTGTGACATCTCTTTAAGCCGGCGCACCCTGCGGACGTTCTGTCCGAAGATGACGCGGGCGCTCTGTGGAGTCTCTGATTTTTTCATGAGCGCAAGGATCAATGCGGCTAGGGGTGACGGTCGATTAGCTACAATTACAAACGCACAAACTATCGGTGACAATCACTTATACCCTCGAATGTCTTGGTGAATAATCGAAATTTATCGAGATTCCGATCCTAGTTTCAGCGCGTATTTTTCGAAATTGTTCTAGTGGCGATTCGAAATTTTTCAGAACTTCCCGCCTTGTTTTGACTCCTCGTCTCATGCTGCGAGCATGCCGCCGGAAATTTCTCACTCTCTGCCATGGATAAACAACAAGCCTTGCGCCGTACCAAGCGTCTAGCCCTGGGTTGTCTGCTGGGCTCGGCTGCGCTGTTCGTGGCTGCCTCGTTGGCAGCGCCCTCCACCTGGAGCGCGTTGCTGCGTGCCATGGCCGAGGCCGCCATGGTGGGCGCACTGGCCGACTGGTTTGCCGTCACGGCGCTGTTTCGTCGGATTCCGCTGCCGCTGCTGGCCCGCCATACCGCCATCATCCCGCGCAACAAGGATCGCATCGCCGACAACCTCGCCGTCTTCGTGGAAGAGAAATTCCTGAGTCCGCAGTCGCTGGCCGGACTGGTGCGCCGCCATGATCCGGCGCAGCGACTCTCGGCCTGGATGGCTGCGCCCGAGAATGCCGCGCGCCTGGGCGGCTACATGGCGCAGGCGGTCGGTGGCGTGCTCACGCTCACCGATGACCGCCGCATCCAGGCCTTTGTACGAGAAGCTCTGCAGACCGCGCTGGGCAAGCTGGACCTGTCACGCTCGCTGGCCAGCATTCTGGATACGCTGACACTGGATGGCCGTCACCAGCAGCTGCTGGACCGCGCCATCGTGGCCCTGGCCGAGCTGCTCAACCGCGAACAGACGCGTGCGTTCATCGCCGAACGCATGGTGGAATGGCTGCAGCGCGAATATCCCAAAATTGAAAAATTGCTGCCCTCGAACTGGATTGGCGAGAAGTCCGCCGATACCCTGGCCGACATTCTGGACAAGCTGCTCACCGGCATCGCCGAGGATCCGCGGCACTCGCTGCGCCAAGCCTTTGATCGCCAGCTGGCCGGCTTCGTGACGCGCCTGAAGGAAGACCCGGCCCTGCGCGAGCGGGCGGAGGAGATCAAGCGCGAGATCTTGCAGGGCGAGGCCGTCAACGCCTATGTGGGTAGCCTGTGGGACAGCCTGCGCCAGTGGCTGCGGCAAGACCTGGCGCGTCCCGATTCGGCCCTGCACGCCCAGGCCGGCGCAGCCACGCAGTGGATCGGGCGCGCCCTGCAGGAAGATGCCGAACTGCGCGCCTCGCTCAACGCCCATCTGGAACAGGCCATCGCCAGCCTCAGTCCGGATGTGGCCCAGCTGCTCACGCGCCACATCAGCGACACCATCAAGCAGTGGGACACGGCCGAGCTGTCACGCCAGATCGAACTCAACATCGGCCGCGACCTGCAGTACATCCGCATCAACGGCACGCTGGTCGGGGGACTGATCGGCGCGCTGCTGTTCGGCTTGTCGTGGCTGATGCAGTGGCTGGTGCACGGGGTTTGAGCGGCCTCAGGAGGATTGCTCGGCACGCTCCTTCAAGGCCTTGCGCATGATCTTCCCGGTGGCCGTGGTCGGCAGCGCATCGACAAAGGCAATTTCGCGCGGATATTCATGCGCCGCCAGCTGTGAACGGACATGCTGCTGCAGGGCCGCCACCAGTGCAGCGTCCGGGGCATGTCCTTCCTGCAGCACGACAAAAGCCTTCACTACCTCCGTACGCAGGGCATCTTTCACGCCGACCACGGCGGCGATCCGCACTGCCGGATGGCGCATCAGGCATTCCTCGATCGGAGCGGGGCCGATGCGATAGCCGGCACTGGTGATGACGTCATCATTGCGGCCCAGGTAGCGGATGTAGCCGGCTTCGTCCATGTTGCCCAGGTCTCCCGTGAGCAGGAAATCGCCGGCGAATTTTTCGCGCGTCGCTTCATCATTGCGCCAGTAGCGCAGGAACATCACCGGATCCGGCGCACGGATGGCGATATTGCCGACTTCGCCGCGCGGCAGGACGGCACCCTCTTCATCGACGATCTGCACATCGTGCCCCGGCACCGCGCGTCCCATGCTGCCCGAGGCACTGGGGTAGAGCCGCGACGAGGATGATACGACGAGGTTGCATTCGGTCTGGCCGTAGAACTCGTTGATGGTCACGCCCAGCGCGCTGCGGCCCCAGGCGATCAGGTCATCGCCCAGCGTCTCACCACCGCTGGCCACGCTGCGCAGCGCCAAATCCCATTGCGCACGTGGATCCGGCGTGCCGCGCAGCATCTTCAACGCCGTCGGCGGGAAGAACACGTTGCGGATGCCATGCCGCGCCAGCAATCCGAAGACGGTGGACGCATCGAATTTTTCCAGACGGCGCGCTACTACCGCCACGCCGTGATACAGCGACGGCAGCAGGACATCCAGCAGGCCGCCGATCCAGGCCCAGTCGGCGGGCGTCCAGAAGCGGTCACCGGGCTGCGGGAAACTGTCGTGCGAGACTTCCACGCCCGGCAGATGACCCAGCAGGACGCGGTGTGCATGCAGTGCGCCCTTGGCCTTGCCGGTGGTGCCGGAGGTATAGATGATCATGGCCGGATCGTCGGCCAGCGTCGTGACCGGCTCGAACGTGGACGATGCCGCATGCAGCCGGTCCCAGAAATCGGTAGTCTGCGGCAGCACGATGTCGGACTGCTCCACGCAGAACACCACTTTCAGTGCCGGCAGTTCTCCGGCGAGATGGACCTTGTCCATGCCCGATGCGTCGGTGACCAGGGCGGCGGCTTCGCTGTTGTCGAGCCGATAGGCGATCGCTTCCGGGCCGAACAGGTAGAACAGCGGCACCGTCACTGCGCCCAGCTTGTAGGCGGCGATGTGAGTGATGACGGTCTCGATGCGCTGCGAGAGGTAGATCCCGATGCGGTCGCCGCGCCGGATGCCGGCCTCGCTCAGCACATTGGCGAACTGGTCGCTCAGGATCTTGAGCTGGTCGAAACTCCAGGTGGTGACCTTGCCATCGCCGTCCTCGGCAATGATGGCGGGACGCCCGCTGCCATCCGCCCAGCGGTCGCAGGCGGCGTGGGCGATGTTGAAGACCTCGGGGATCTGCCAGTCGTAGGCGGCGGTGGTATCGGCACGGTAGTGGGCCGGGGTGATCACGGGGCGTGGCGCGATGTCTGGGGGCACGTCTTGTCTCCTGTCGGGTGGCTATGGGCCAGGCCTGCATCGGGCCGGGCTCCGGATGGCCGGTCATGCCGGCACGCCGCCTATCATAGCGCCCCCGGGGCGGATCAGCATGGCACAACAAAATGGCAGCCGCGCAATGCGGCTGGTCGAACTCTGACGAGTTTGCCTGACAACCTCGGCCACTTCCTCCAAGCGCGCGCAGCCCTCCTCTAGCATGGCTCTCCTCTCGCCTTCTGCCGTTTGATGCTGGCATCGCCCTGGTTCCGGGATGCTGCGCGGATGGCTATTCCAGCAAGGATGTCCGCATGCCCGACCGCACGTTTTCCGCGCTACTCCAACCTTGGTCCCAACAGGCCCGCGCCCTCCGGCTGCGCTTGCCGCAATCGCACGCGGCCTTGCAGGACGCGCTGCTGATACAGCAGGTGACGGGCCGCGAAACGCTGTGTGGTGCCACTGAAGTGGAGGTGCTGTGTCTCTCGCCGCGCGAGGACTTGCCGCTCAAGGAATTCATGGCGGTGCCGGCAGAAATCCAGCTGGTGACGGACCAGGGTCTGTTGCGCACCATCTGCGGCTTCATCGCCGAGGTCCATGCGGGACAGATCGATGGCGAGCTGAGCAGCTATCGCCTGCTGTTGCGCGATGCCCTGAGCCTGATGGGCCAGCGCATCAACACCCGCGTCTTCCTGCACGCCAGCGAGGCCGATGTAACGCAGATCCTCATCAGCGAATGGCGGCAACGCAGCCCCTTGCTGGCCAGCAGCATGGAGGTGGATTGGTCGCTGCTGGGAGAACGCTATCTGAACAATACGTCGGATTGGTGGAAGTTGGTACGGGAGGATTTGATTGATCCGGCGGGGAGGGAGGATAGGGAGCGGGCGGAGAGGGAGGGAAAGGTTTTCGTTCGGGCAGATTTAGAGTCTTCCGATTTTGAGAAATACGCAAAAAACATGAAGTTCGCTCGTCGATTTCATCAACTGATTGAAGACAATTATCACGCCAATACTTACGCATATTTCGCCGCCGATCCACAACAGCCTGCATGGAACGAGATCAGCTGGAAGTGCGGACCCTTGGTGCCAGGGGACCCGATAAAAGCACGGCTCGCGGAAGATGATCTGAACGGAACATTGGAACTGCGGTTTGGCGAAAATCAGCTGTATTTCTTCAAATTGCAGGGACGCACAGGAGCTGGAGATGGGACGGTTCCGGCCGAGTCGGGAGGTGCTCCGAAGCCGTATGTCATTCAGCTATTCAAGCATGAAGGAAAGCTGAAATCGAACGAAAGTTATGACCATCAATTTTCCTTCAACGCCAAGCTTGCACAGGCGGTTATCGGGCAGCGTGGAATGGCTGAGGAAATGGAAAGCTTTCTGGGCGAGGGCGATCCCTACCGCAACATCTATCTCAACAATTCGGCGGATTGGTGGAAGCTGATTCGGGAGGATTTGATTGATCCAGCCGGTCGTGAAGATAGCAAGCATGCCAAGAAGGATGGAAAAGTGACGGTCGCAAAAACGCGACCCGCACCAGACTTCGACAGATATGCCAGGACCCTGAAAATCGCGCGCTCCTTTCACAAACAGATTGAAGACCGCTATCACCCGAATACTTACGCGTATTACGCCGCGGATGGACAACAGTTGGCATGGAACGAGATCAACTGGAAGTGCAAGCCGATGGTGCCTGGCGATCCGACGAAAGCGCAGCTGGTAGCGGATGATCTGAATGGAATGGTCGAGCTGCGATTTGGCGGCGAGGACAATCGCTACTGCATTCTGCAGGATGGCACCGGCCCTGGAGATGGAACTGTCCCTGCCGAATCGGGAGCCGCTCCGAAGCCGTTTGTCGTTCAGCTTTTCAAGCATGAAGGAAAGCTGAGGTCGCACGAGAGCTATGACCACCAGTTTTCCTACAATGCCGCAATTTCTCAGGCGGTCACCCTGTATTCAATAGTCCGTATTGTCAATTCTTCGGGGCTGTTGCGGAAATCTTGAGAAGAATAATGAGCATCAAAAAGTCTCCGCGCTTGAGAGTCGTCACGGCCATGCTGGTCTTGACGTCCTTGTCTGGAGACCTGACACCTTTCCAACGATTGACCATCATGAATAGTGCCCAGTCACGTCAAGCAACTCCAGCAGTCTCCACTTTTTGTACCGGCCGTTTTCTGCTCGACCTGCCAGCAGGTTCGACATTGAGTGGCGGTAATTATCGCTATGACTTCGCTCTTCTGGAGCAGCCAAAGGACATGAGCCAGGAAGAGTTTGAGAAGGAAATGGTCGCCAAGGAAGAGATTCTCAGATCGGCCAGGCACGATATCGAACCTGGCTTGTTACGCTTGCTGATCAAGCCTGATCAGTATTCGCGAATCTTTGTCTATTGGGAGGAGAGCTTTATCGAGGAAATAGTGCAGGTAGCAGGCTACCGCTGGATCGATGGCACCCGTTACTTATTCAGGACGGAGGCCGGCATGAGCGCACCGCCCGCCGGCATGCCGAGTTATCAGGACGACGCAGTGGAACGCATGCGCCTGACGCTGGCTGGCCTGCGTAAAAGAGCGACGCATGACATCCCCACCGACCCCGGCTATTGCTTCGAAGGCGGCTTCATCGCCAACCCCGAATGGGAAAACGAAGAAGCCGGCATCGATATCGACCTTGCCGGCCACCCGGACGCCTTCGTGTCCGTCTGGTTCTATCCCCTGGCGATGAGCAAGCACGACCGTCCGTTGCTGGAGCGCATGCACAGCGGACTGCAGACCCTGGGCCGGTTGGCTACTGCCGTGCGCGTGCTGCGCAAGGGAGACCGCCAGATCGGTCCCTACCAGGGCCAGGAATTTTTGGTCACCGTCCCCAACAGCGGCGGTGGGCGCAGCCACAGCTTCATCTGGGAAACCGAAGGCCAGGGCACGCTCGATACCCCCGCCATCAAGATCGAACTGACCACCGGCCATCACGACCAGAACAGCAATGCGCAACAAACCACACTGAACGATGCGCGAGCGCTGCAGCTGTGGGATGCCGTGCTGACGAGTTTCCGGCTGCGGCCAACGCAGGTAGCACCCGCATCAACCACGTCAGGTACGCCACCATAGCCGCCTGCGGCAACATTTCAGACCCCTCGCCCGACCTTCACCCTGGCCCCGCCTCTGCTCTCACCCTGCTTGAAAGGAATCCACCATGCCCAACATCATCCGCCTCGGCGACGCCACTTCCCACGGCGGCAAGGTCACGCAAGTGAGCGCGACCCATTTCAAGGTAGGCGGCCTGCCGGTCGCGCGGGTCGGCGATGCCTGCAGTTGCCCCCGGCAGGGGCACGACAACTGCACCATCGCCGAGGGACACCCGCATCACAAGATCGATGGCATCGCCGTCGCCTACGACGGCCACAAGACCAGCTGTGGTGCCACGCTCATCGCCAGTGCCGGCAATTTCAGCGCGCAATAGCGCTATCCCTTTCGTGCGATCTTGCGTGAACGGTCTCACGCACAGGCCAGCCGCGCCGCCGTGGGTGCCGCAACGCGCTTGTGCTCCGGTGCCCCGCCCTCCAGCTTGAACACCGACACCAGCCTTGCCAGCTGCGCCGCCTGATCCTGCAAGGATTGTGCCGCGGCTGCGGCTTGCTCGACCAGCGCGGCGTTCTGCTGGGTCACCTGATCCATCTGCACGATGGCCAGGTTGACCTGTTCGATGCCTGCACTCTGTTCCTGCCCGGCGGCGCTGATCTCGGTGACCACTTCACCGACCCGCTGCACGCTTTGCACCACGTCCTGCATGGTGCGTCCGGCTTGCTCCACCAGCCGGCTGCCATTGCCGACCCGTGCCACCGAGTCGGCGATCAGCCCCTTGATCTCGTGCGCGGCGGTCGCGGAGCGCTGCGCCAGCGCCCGCACTTCCGAGGCCACCACCGCGAAGCCGCGTCCCTGCTCGCCCGCGCGCGCCGCTTCCACTGCGGCATTCAGGGCCAGGATATTGGTTTGGAAGGCGATCCCGTCGATGACCCCGATGATGTCCACGATCTTCTTGGAGGACGCATCGATGGCCCCCATCGTATCGACCACCTGGCTGACCACCTCGCCGCCCTGGCGCGCGATATCGGAGGCCGATCCGGCCAGCTGGTTGGCCTGGCCGGCATGACTGGCGTTCTGCTTGACGGTGGCGGTGAGCTGCTCCATCGACGAGGCCGTTTCCTCCAGCGAGGCCGCCTGCTCTTCGGTACGCGAGGAGAGATCCAGATTGCCGCGCGCAATCTCGCTGCTGGCCGTGGCAATCGTATCGGTCGAGACCCGCACCTGGCTGACGATGTCCAGCAAGCGGTCATTCATCTTCTTGAGCGCACGCAACAGCATGCTGGTTTCATCGCGGCCTTGTGCCTCGATGGCCGAGGTCAGGTCACCGGCCGCCACCGTCTCGGCCACGCGCACCGCGCGATCCAGCGGCGCGGTGATGCTGCGCGTGATCATCCAGGCGATCGCCGCCGCAGCAGCCAGCCCGGCGGCCGCCAGCGCCAGCAGCAGCGTACGGGCCTGAACGTAATTGCTTTCGACTTCATCGCCGGCACTCTTCATCATGTCGTGCTGCTGCTTGATGAGGGCGTCGGCGGCGCTCATGGTGGCGCTCTGCACGGGCCGCACCTCGTCGATCAGCATGTCGATCGCACCTTCCTTGCCGCCCTGCTGCACCATGGCCAGCACCTTGTCGCGTTTTTCGAAGTAGGCGTTCTGGGCTGTTACCAGCTTCTTCAGTGCGGTGCGGCTGTCTTCGTCGGTAAGCAGCTTCTCCAGTTGTGCCAGGTCCTCGCGAATGGCACGGTCCGCACCGGTGATGCGGTCGTATTCGCTCTTGATCTGCGGTTCCCGCTTCAAGAGCAGAATGTTTCGTACCGAGCGCGCGATCAGGTTGAGCTGGTCGACGATATCGCCCGCCACTACGGTCTTGGGATACTTGTCGTGGATCACATCCTTCATTTGCCCGTTGAGCTGCCCCAGGCGGGCGATGCCGCTGGCCGCCATGGCCAGCATCAGCACCATCAGCAGACCGAAGCCCAGCCACAGGCGCGCACGAATGGTCACATTGGAAAGTTGCATGGAATTCCCCCTTGTTATCGTTGATTGTCGGCAGGCAAGCCACTGGCGCGGCGTAACTGGAAAGCAACTAATGCGTGGCAACAAGTTGCGGCCTGCCCGCTTCAGCATAGGTGACGGGAGGGAGGAATCCAAGCGCGGCCGATGCCACGCAGCAGGAGTGCGGCTGGTCTCAGCCCGGCGCGGCCATGACCTCCACCCGTAGCGCTTGCGGCGCAGGAGAAAAACCGAAGCGCACTGGCAGAAAGGCCTCGATCACCTCGGCGTTGGAGGCCATGTGCGGGCTCAGTTGCGTGGTGGTAAAGCGCCCCGCGCCGGCCAGTGCCAGCGGCAGCATCAGTTGATCGGCCAGATGCTCGCTGACCGCCGCATTGCTCTGCAGATAGCGCTGCATGGGTCCCAGGGCGTCCAGAGCAACCTGTTCGGCCGGCCGGGATTTGGCACCATGGCCGCAGAACAACTCCTCCACATGCGCATGCGTCACATGCAATTCGACCAGATTGCCCGGACCATCGCAGTCGCTCAGGGCGATCACCTTGCAATGATCCTGCAAGCCCTCCACGGCTTCGCCCAGGACCTGCAACTCCCGTTTGCCGATGGCACTCGGCAGATTGGCCACCAGTGCGCGCGCCCGCGTCTGCAGCAGCGCGCCGCGCTCCTCCAGGACCAATCCCTGCAAGCCATGGCCCGCCTCCACCTGCAGGCGCACCTGGCCGCCACCGGCCGGATGGAATCCGTGCCGCAGCAACTCCAGCGTGACCGCGGCCCCCATTCGCCGCAACAGCGGCAGGAAGCAGTGCTGCAGGAAATCGGCCGATGGGGCCAGGGGATTGTGCGTGCCGCCGCTGACTTCAATGCAGAAGCGCCCCGCTGGCGCGGCCAGCATGGCGGGCAGCAGGGTTTGCAGGACCAGCGTGGTACTGCCGGCCGAGCCGATGGCGAAACGGAAATCGCCGCTGCGCAGCGCACCGGGCACAAAGCGCAGTGCGCTGCTGCCGGGCTCGGCACCTTCCACGACGGCGTCGCACAAGGTGGCGGCGGCCGTCACGGCGGCCAGGTGCTGGCGCATCAGACCGGGTTTGGGGCGTTGCGCGCGGATCGCGCCGAGCTCGAACGGACGGCCGGTGATCATCGCCAGGCTCAGCGCACTGCGCAGGATCTGGCCACCACCATGGCGGCCATCCAGGGTCAGAGGAGAGGACATGTTTGTTCTTTTCTTTCTTCGTATGTTGCGTTTTGTTGCTGTGCGCGAGCGGGCCTCACAGGCAGCGCACCCAGTGCGTAATACGCTCTCGGCGCGCTGTATTTCAGCCTTTCACGCAGACGATCTGGCGCAGCGTATGCACCACTTCCACCAGGTCTTGCTGGGCCGCCATGACGGCATCGATGTCCTTGTAGGCCATCGGGATTTCGTCGATGACGGCTTCGTCCTTGCGGCACTCCACACCTTCGGTGGCGCGGATGTGATCCTCTACCGAGAAGCGCTTCCTGGCCTCGGTACGGCTCATGGTGCGTCCCGCACCGTGGCTGCAGCTGTGGAAGCTCTCGGCCTCGCCCTTGCCGCGCACGATGAAGCTCCTGGCCCCCATCGAGCCGGGAATGATGCCCAGTTCGCCGGCACGGGCCGATACTGCACCCTTGCGGGTGACCAGCACATCCTGGCCGAAGTGATGTTCCTTCTGCACGTAATTGTGGTGGCAGTTCACCGCCTCCACATGCGTCTGGAAAGGCTTGGCGATCACGCTGCGTACGGCGGCGATCAGGTTCTGCATCATCACTTCACGGTTCATGCGCGCAAATTTCTGCGCCCAGCCCACGGCTTGCAGATAGTCGTCGTAGTGCGTGCTGCCCTCCTTCAGATAGGCCAGGTCACGATCCGGCAGGTTGACCATGTGCTTGCGCATGTCCTGCTGCGCCAGTTCGATGAAGTGGGTACCGATGGCATTGCCCACGCCGCGCGAACCCGAGTGCAGCATGAACCAGACTGCGCCCTCTTCATCCAGGCAGATCTCGATGAAGTGATTGCCCGACCCCAGCGTGCCCAGGTGCTTGTAGTGGTTGGTCTTCTCCAGCTTGGGCGTCTTCTGGCACAGCACGCCGAACTCATCCTTCAGCGTCTGCCATGCGGTATCGACCGGTGCCGGCGGATGTTCCCAGGAACCCTGATCGCGGCCGCGATGGCTGCGCGTACGTGGCGAGGAACCGTGCGGCACGGCGCGTTCGATGGCACTGCGCAAGGGACCCAGGTTGTCCGGCAGGTCGGCGGCGCACAGGGTGGTCTTGGCCGCCATCATGCCGCAGCCGATATCGACCCCCACGGCGGCGGGAATGATCGCGCCCAGGGTCGGGATCACGCTGCCGATGGTGGAGCCCTTGCCCACGTGCACATCCGGCATGACCGCAATGTGCTTGTAGATGAACGGCATCTTGGCCGTATTGCCCAGCTGGGTTTTTGCCTCAGCTTCCACCGGCACACCGCGGGTCCACATTTTGACCGGCTTGCCCTGCCCGGTGGCCAGGGTGTCGTAGGACGCTGGTGCGATGTTGTCGAGTTTGTCCATTTTCGTTACTTTCTTGCTGAACATGAGGGAAGGCGAGACGCGACAAGAGTGCCAGCGACGGGTTTTCCGTGAAGGTAGTCGCTTGCGCATTCGCGCCTCATCTGAAAAAGTCGGGGCTCCTGCCCCTCGGCGGCCCGGCAATTCCGGGCCGCCCGCTTCATTCCGACCAGATCGGCAGGATTTGCGCCGATTCTTGCGAACCGCCGCCCCGGAGTTGAACCGGGCTACCCAATGTAATCCTGCCAGCATTCGGAATGATCAGGACCACGTCCGCCCGACCAGAATGTGCGCGATACGGAGATGTAATCGCAACGGCATTCGGGCGGCAATGGCAACCTGTCTTGCACTATCAAAGCGGTGTGGACGCGATCTCTTGCACCCAGTGTCCCGCCTGCATCTGTCCGGCCGCAAAGCTGGCCAGCAGTTTGAAGACCTCATCGGAGAATCCGCCGATGTTGAGGATGTCGTCCGACTCCGGCGCCTGGCTGGTGGCATACGGCGCCAGATCGATGCAGACCAGGCGCGCCTTCGGATTGCGGCGCTTGAACTGCTGCCACTGGCGCATCGTTTCGGTCGCGCCGCTGGCGTGATGGCGCAGCCAGGACTCGTTGTCCGACACCAGCACCACCAGATCCGCGCGCTGCTGGCGTTCGTTCAACCAGCGCAGCGGCGCACTGCAGTCCGTTCCGCCACCGCCGATACGCGCCAGCCGCGCGGCGTTGGCCATGACCTTGTCATGGGGAACCAGCGGGCAAGGCACCACGCGCTGTTCGAACGGCAGCACGCAGGCCGCAGGATTCTTGCGCACGATGGCCGCGGCCAGCAATGCCGCCACGTCAATGCATCGCACCGCGCTGGTCCCACCGGCACGCATGCCGCTCACCGGGCTCGACATGGACCCCGACACATCCGGGCAGACCACGACCGAGCCTTCCAGCACCGGCACATTGGCCAGCGCGATTTCCATGGCGCTCTGCAAGGCGTCGCGCACCAGCTCCGGCACTGCCCCGGCAGCAGCCTGCCACGCGGCCATCAGCTGATACGGGAACACCCGTGCCGCGGCAATGGCCTGCGGATCACACAGCTTGGCGGCGATCAGCTCGGTCATGCCGGGCAGCTCGAACACGCCGTGGCGCGCGAAGCTGTTCAGGTTCATGCGCACCATGTGCCAGCCACCCTGCCGCGCCATCCCGGCCCATTCTTGCGTGCCCGGCTGCAAGGCAGTGAGCAACTGGAATGGCACCGCCGGTACCGGCTGGCTGCGGTCACGCTGGTAGGCCCGCAGGGCACGCGTCAGCGGCGGCAGCGCGGCCTCATCAAACGGACGGCCGATCAGCCAGGCGAAGAACGCGGCGCGCCACGCTTCAGCCGGCTTGGGGTGGACCATGCGGACCACGTCCGCCAACGATGGCGACTGCCCTACACAGGCGGCCAGCAGTTGCTGCTCCGTGGCCTGGTTCAGCCAGGCCTGCACCAGCTTCTTGGGACGAGTGCCCAGCGACTTGCGGCCGGTCACGCCGGAACGCAGGATCTGTACGAAATTGCGCAGCATCTTGCCCTGATCCACCACGCCGGCAAATGCCGGTGCCAGTTCATCGGCACCACGGGCCGCCAGTACGGCCAGCAGCAGCGCCGGCATGTCTTTCATGTAGCTGCGGCGCCGAGCGTACAGCGCGGTCTGGGCGATGAAGCGCGGGGCGATGTCCTGGCTCAGTTCCAGCACGGTGGCCAGTTGCGCTTCGGCACTGGCGTAGAAGGTGCGGTTCAGACAGCCGGTGGCCGCGTACTGCGCCAGGATGTGCTCCTTGCTCAGGGCATAGGCAGCGCCGCCGGCGTGATTCATCGCATCGGCTGCCGGCAGCAGGCGACGCTTCAGGGTCTGGAACAGTTGCACATTCGCCATTTTCTTTTCCTCGTTGATCGCTTGGTCTTGTTCCCTGTATTGCAACGGGTGTGCCAGCTCGGACGAGATGTGCGGAAACTCCTTTTAACTCATTGAATTGATTGAATAAATCTGATTTTGGCCTGATTTCCCGAGATTTGCCTGTACCCGAGAAAAACAGGATAATTTATCCATCAAGATAAGAAGTTATCTAAAAATATGGCAAAGAAAAAAGTCGTCATCGGTTTCGTCGGTACCCAGCTCGACCACGGACGTGGTGCGCCGCGCTGGGAAAAATGGCGTCCGACCATCGCGCTGACGCAGTACCCGGACGTGGTCATCGACCGTCTGGAACTGCTCTACATCGGCGAGCGCCATCTGGGGCTGGTCGGCCAGATCGGTCGCGACATCGCCAGCGTCTCGCCCGACACCGTCGTGCGGCCGCATGATCTGCCGATCCAGGACCCCTGGGATTTCGGTGAGGTCTACGCCAACCTGCTCGACTTCGCGCGCGCCTATCCTTTCGACACGGACAACGAGGAATACTGGATCCACATCACCACTGGCACCCACGTGGTCCAGATCTGCCTGTTCCTCATGACCGAGGCGCGTTACCTGCCCGGCGTACTGTTGCAGACCTCACCACCGCGCCGGCAGGCGGCGGGCTCTCCTGGCAGCTATGCCCTCATCGACCTCGACCTGTCGCGTTACGACCTGATCGCGCAGCGCTTTTCGAGCGAACAGCGTGAAGCGCTGGCCTTGCTGAAGTCCGGTATCCCCACGCGCAATGCGCACTTCAACCACATGATCGAGGAGATCGAGCGCGTGTCCATCCGCTCGCGCGCGCCGATGCTGCTGATGGGGCCGACCGGGGCCGGCAAGTCCTTCCTGGCCCGGCGAATCTACGAACTGAAGAAGTCGCGGCATCAGTTGGAGGGCCGCTTTGTCGACATCAATTGCGCCACGCTGCAGGGCGACGGTGCGGCCTCAACCTTGTTCGGTCACGTGCGCGGCTCCTTTACGGGCGCAGCCCATGATCGTCCGGGCTTGCTGCGTTCGGCGCACAAGGGATTGCTGTTCCTCGACGAGATCGGCGAACTGGGGCTGGATGAACAGGCCATGTTGCTCAAGGCTATCGAAGAGAAGCGCTTTCTGCCGGTGGGTGCCGATGTCGAGGCGCAGAGCGATTTCCAGCTCATTGCCGGCACCCATCGCGACCTGGCGCGCGAGGTCGCGGCGGGCCGCTTCCGCGAGGACCTGTTTGCCCGCATCAACCTGTGGACCTATGCCCTGCCCGGCCTGGCCCAGCGCCGCGAAGACATCGAACCCAACCTCGACTACCTGCTCGAACGCTTCAGCGCCGAGCATGGACAGGTGGTGCGTTTCAACAAGGAGGCCCGGATGCGCTATCTGGCCTTTGCGGCGTCATCGGCGGCCAGCTGGCCGGGCAATTTCCGCGACCTGTCGGCGTCCGTCGTACGCATGGCCACGCTGGCCGATGCGGGGCGCATCAACGATGCGCTGGTGGAGGAAGAGACTGCGCGCCTGCAGCGTCAATGGCGCGCCAGTGCGCAGCCTGCGTCGGGGGAGCAGGACGTTGATCTGGACGCCTTGCTGGGTGAGCACGCGCAAGCGCTGGATCTCTTCGATGCGGTGCAGTTGCGCGCCGTGGTCGCCGTGTGCCGCCGTTCGCGCTCGCTGTCGGAAGCGGGACGCACGCTCTTCGCGGTCTCGCGGGATGCCAAGGCAAAACCCAATGATGCGGATCGGCTCAAAAAATATCTGGCGCGCTTCGGCTTGGCTTGGGATGATGTGGCGTAGACAGAACCCGGAGCCACTAGCATGAACATCTCCCTGGAATCGCCCACCCTGCCAGAGGTCAGGCAGCTCATTGAAGCGCTGGACGCTTATCAGCAGCCCTTGTATCCGCCCGAAAGCCATCATGGCATTGATATCGATGCGCTGGCGGCCGATGATGTGCTGTTCGCCGTGGCACGTGATGAGCATGGCCAGGCGGTAGCTTGCGGTGCCATGCGACTGGAGGATGGCAGAGCCGAACTGAAGCGCTTCTTCACGCTGCCCGCACAGCGCGGAAAAGGAACCGCCCGCCAACTGCTGGCTTGGCTTGAAGCCCGGGCCTGCCAGCTTGGATACCGTGAATTCCTGCTGGAGACGGGCTATCTGCAGCACGCTGCCATCCGCTTCTATGAAAGCTGCGGCTATCTCCCGTGCGGACCCTTCGGCACTTACGTGGACGATCCCAACAGTGTTTTCATGCGCAAATGCGTCGCCTGATTCACTGCCCCTGCATCACCACATCCCGTAGCAACCGATCCAGTACCGAATATTCGCCCCGCGCATCCTTGTGCGGCGTGGGCACGTGCTCCAGCCGCTGCAATTCCAGTTCGATGAAACGATTGATCTCGGGAATGGCCGCGCCCTCTTCGGCTTCGCCCGCGCGCCTTGCCACCACGCCTTCCAGGGGCAACGCATCTCGCAGATTGAATGTGAACAGGCCCTGGTGTTTCTCAGTCCCCCAGATCGATCGTCCCCGCCAACCGCACCGCTTCCGGCGTCTCATACATGGCCACCACCCAGGCCTGATCGGCATCAGCTGCATGCGCGTTGAGCGTAGCCGCAACGAACTGGATGGAAGCACGATCCAGGCTGGCGTAGGGATCGTCCAGCAAGGTCAGCGTCGCGTGCGCCGCGAAGGCGGCCGCCAGGTAGACCTTGCGCTTGCTGCCGGTGGAGAGCATGAAGAGCTTTTTCTCCAGGTGCGGCGTCAGTGACAGACCTTCGGTGAGTGCCGGCAACAAGCCATGATCGAAATGTGGATACCGTTGCGCCAGGGCTGCGAAGACTTCCGGCGGCGTCATCTGGTCATAGGCCTCGGTCCGCGAATCGATGAAGAACACTTGCCGGCGGTAATTCTCGGGCTCGCCATCGAGTCGCAGACCATTCAACTCCAGCACGCCATCGCGCGCCGGCATCAAACCACCCAGCAGATTGAGCAGCGTGGTCTTGCCGCGGCCATCGCCGCCGCGCACTAGCGTCACGCCGGCCGTGATGCGGGCCGAGAAGTCCTGGAACAGGTCCAGGCCGGGATAGGAAAAATTCAGGCGCGATACCAGCAGCAGCGCTGCGCGGTCAGAAACTTGGGTCATCGGTGAGGGGCGTGGGGAATCGAAGGGAGAGCGGATGGCGCTCAGGAGCGCTGGCGGCGCGCCGCCTGGCGTTTGGCTTCCTCGGCGGCCTGCTTTTCCTTGCGGGCATCGGCCAGCATGGCCAGGGCCAATGCCAATGGCGGATACAGCAGGATCAGGCCGCTCCAGTCATGGTCCGACAGAAACATCAGCGCGGCAATGCACAGGTCGACCGCCATCAGGAACATCAATGGCCACCCCACGGGCGCACCCAGGAAGGTCTTCTGTCGCTTGTTCTTGAAATACAGTGCCATGCCGTTCACCCTGCTTTGTGTTTCGCTGCATGGCCGCCGGGCAGCGCCGCAGGGCGCATTGATGGGCGGGCAACATGCTGGCGATGGGTTGTCTCCTGCCCCGGATTATAAAAGATGTGGACCCGGGGAGGGAGCCGGCAGCACATCTTCCCATCCGGCAAAAATGGTCCGGCCTGTGGAAAAAATATAAAAAAAACGGTCCCGGCAAACGCCGGGACCGTTGTCCTTGGCAAGACCACCGCAGGGCGACAATTCAACGGGCCTTGGCTGCCCCCGGCCACATGCGTACCACCAGGGCCAGCACGGCCGCCGCCACTGCCAGTGCCACCACCGCGATCCAGCCCCACTGAGCCAGCGCCAGGCTACCCAGCGCCGCACCAGCGGCCATGCCGATGAACATCCCCACGAACAGCACCGCATTCAGACGGCTGCGGGCACCGGGTTCGATGCTGTAGACGATGGTCTGATGCGCCACCAGCGTCGCCTGCACGCCCAGGTCAAAGCCGATGGCGGCCAGCGCCAGCAAGACCAGTTGACCTTGCGTCGAGAACCACGGCGACAGGGCCATCGAGGCGAAGGACAGCGCCGCCAGGCTCACACCCAGACGGGTCACCAGCTCCGGACCTTTCTTGTCCGAGATGCGGCCCGCCAGGGGCGCTGCCAGCGCACCAGCGGCACCGGCCAGGCCGAAGGCACCGGCCGCCGCACTGCCCAGGTGGAACGGTGCGCCATGCAACATCACCGCCAGCGTCGACCAGAAGGCCGAGAAACCGACCGACAGCAAGCCCTGGGCCAGCGCCGCGCGGCGCAACGCGCCATGCTTGCGCACCAGCGTACCCAGCGAGCCCAGCAGTGCGCCATACGACAGATGCGTGGTCGGATGGAAACGTGGCAGCCCGCGCCACGCGGCCAGGCCGATCAGCGCGATGCTGGCCGAGGCCCCCACGAACATGGCGCGCCAGCCAAAGTGCTCGGCCACGAAACCGCTGACCACGCGCGACAGCAGGATGCCCAGCAGCAAGCCGGTCATGACGGTACCGACGATGCGGCCGCGATGCTGTTCCGGTGCCAGGGTGGCGGCGGCCGGGACGATGTCCTGCGCCAGCGTGGCCGTCAGGCCGATGGCCAGGCTGGCGGCCAGCAGGGTTGCGATGCCGGACGCCGCACCGGCCAGCAGCAGTGCCACCGTCAGGATGGCCGCCTTGATGAGGATGATGCGGCGGCGGTCATAACGGTCGCCCAGCGGTGCCAGCAGCAGGATACCCAGTGCATAGCCGAGCTGGGTCGACATCGGCACCATGCCCACGGCGCGCTCGGAGGCCCCGATGTCATCGGCCAGCACGCCCAGCATGGGCTGCGAATAGTAGAGCGAAGCCACGGCCAGGCCGGCACCGGTGGCCAGCAGGCCGATCAGCCCGGTCGACAGGCCGTGGGCATGAGAGGAAGCCGCAGCGGGAGCGGCTGTATGCGTCTTGGGAATGCTGTTCATGATGGAACCTCAATAAGTGAGTCTGGCTGCCGGCCCGGAAAAATCCCCTTTCTGCCAGCGTTGGAACGGATTGTCCGCTTCCCGGCTCGCATCTGGTAGTAGCGCCTGCGGCAGAATTGTTATACGTTAGCCGTATGACCAAGCCCCTCTCCCCTGCCCCCAGTTTCTCCGCCACCGGCCTGACGGACCGCATCGAGCTGATCCAGACCTTCGTGCGCATCGTCGAGGCCGGCAGCCTGTCGGCAGCAGCGGCCCAGCTCGCGACCACGCAGCCCACCGTCAGCCGCCGCCTGCAGGCGCTGGAGCGCTCGCTGGGAGTGCGCCTGCTGCAGCGTTCCACCCACGCCATGAAGATGACCGAGGATGGCGAACGTTGCTACGAGCGCGCCAAGGAATTGCTGGCCGGCTGGGATGAGTTCGAAAGCGAATTGCGCGGTGCCCGCCAGCACGCGGAAGGTACGCTGCGGGTAGTGGTGCCGCACGCCTTCGGGCAGAAGCAGCTGATCGCGCCCTTGTTGCAGTTCATGCAGCGACATCCGCGCATCACCGTGGAATGGCTGCTGCATGACCGTGCCGCCGATTTCATCAGCCAGGGCATCGATTGCGCCATCCAGGTCGGCGAAGTCAATGATCCCTCGGTGGTCGCCATCCATCTGGCCGAGGTGCCGCGCATGACGGTGGTGGCGCCGGCGCTGCTGCAGGGCCGCGCCCTGCCGCGCCAGCCTGAAGAGCTGGCGGATTTCTCCTGGATCGCCATTCCGGCCTTCTACCGCCGCGAGATCACGCTCACCCACGCCACCAGCGGCGAACAGCGCCAGGTGGCTTTCCGTCCGCAGCTGGTCACCGACAGCCTGTATGCGTTGCGCAATATCGCCATCGAAGGCATGGGCGTGGCGGTAGGCTCATCATGGGTATTGGCCGAGGATGTGGCCGCCGGCCGCCTGGTCCAATTGCTGCCGGAGTGGGAGCCGGCACCGCTGCCGGTGTCGCTGATGTACCCCTATGCACGTTTCTACCCGGCCCGGCTGCGCCACTTCATCGACGCCATGAAGGAAGCGATGCCCTCCGTGGTGCACCAGGCCGTGGGACGGGGTGCGCTGCAGGGGTGATGGCCGCTGCCCATGAAGCCTTGGCCCCGACACGCTCCACCCAGGCAGCGATGTTGTCATCTAGGGAAATGCCTGAGGTTCAAGGATGAGTTATCCGCTTATAGTGGGCTCAACATCTAGTCCTGCGCGGCCGTGAATGCCAATGGCGGCTTCCGGCCCGGACAACGTTGGACAGGAATGATGTCCCCGCGCACAGGCGCGCAGACGCGCATTCGTATCGATCATCCAAAGCGGGGAACCAGAAAATGGCCATCGAAAAAGAGGATGACGCTCTTGCTGAGCATCATTCCCGATCGCTGATCCACCAGCTCAACCGGCTTGAGCAGATCATGGAAACCCTCACAGCGACGTTTGAAGAGATCGCACTTCAGGCCGACATCCGGACCGGGGATTCTTTCAAATCCCAGGCTGCTGATGCCATTGCCAAGGCCATGAAGACCTGATGCCGGTGCGCATCGGGTACGCGCTTCGACTTCCTTTTTAACTGTTTGCATCAAAGACCCCGCCGCCTCGTGCAGAGCGCTGCGGGTACGCTGTCGCGCATTCCGGTGCGCGGCATTTCAACGTAATGACATGAAAACCAACCAGTGATGCGCTGGCAACAATGGGGTGAGGAAAATGTTTGGATCAATGACCGTCGGTCGAAAACTGGGGCTGGCCTTTCTCAGCATGGTGGTGGTGTCGCTGGCGGTAAGCAGCCTCTCGCTGT
The DNA here is from genome assembly GCF_031455335.1 of Herbaspirillum sp. 1173. Taxonomy (NCBI): domain Bacteria; kingdom Pseudomonadati; phylum Pseudomonadota; class Betaproteobacteria; order Burkholderiales; family Oxalobacteraceae; genus Herbaspirillum; species Herbaspirillum sp. 1173. The sequence continues at coordinate 122,535 of NZ_JAVDSP010000011.1, forward strand.
TCAACTTCAACCGGCTCGAAGGGGCCAGTGCCATGAATGTCCATACCTATGAGGTCATGGGCGCGGCCGACGACATGCTGATCAACATGGTCAACATCGAGACCGGCATTCGTGGTTACGTGGCCTCCGGCAACGAGGCGTTTCTCGATCCCTACCTGGGTGGGCGCAAGGCGTTCAGCAAGGCTTTTGATCAGGCCAAGGCGCTGACCGCCGACAACCCGGTCCAGCAAAAGCGGCTGACCGAGATGCTGGAGCTGACCAACAAGATCGAAGAGGTCGACCAGACCCTGATCAGGTTGCGCAAGGAAGCCAATGCCAGCGCCTCCACCCAAGCCCTGCAAGCCTACTTCGGCGCGACCCACGACAAGGTCTTCATGGACCGCTTCCGCGGCCTGCAGAATGAATTCGTGAAAGCCGAAGAATCGCTGCTCAAGATGCGCGGCGAGCAGGTCCGTGAGCTCAGCAGCGCCACCCTCGCGGTGCTCATCGGCGGCGGGGCGCTCACGGTACTGTTGGCCATCGTCGCCGGCCTTGCGATCACCCGCAGTATCGTCAACGCCCTCGGCGGAGAGCCGGCCGCCGCCGCGCTGGTCGCCCAGCATATCGCCGCGGGAGACCTGACGGTACCGGTTCCCCTGAAGCAGAATGACCGCACCAGCCTGATGGCCTCGCTGGCCAGCATGCGCGAGCAGCTCACCACCATCGTGCGTGGCATCCAGACCTCGGGGGAATCGATTTCGGTGGCCGCAGGCGAAATCGCCACCGGCAATACCGATCTGTCGCAACGCACCGAGCAGCAGGCGGCATCGCTGGAAGAAACCGCGTCGAGCATGGAAGAGCTGACCTCCACCGTGCGCCAGAATTCCGACAACGCCCGGCAGGGCAACGTCGTGGCCGAGGATGCTTCCGCGCTGGCCCTCAAGGGTGGCGAAGTGGTCGGCCGCGTCATCTCCACCATGAACGAGATTTCCGACAGTTCCAGCAAGGTGTCCGAGATCATCACCGTCATTGAAGGCATCGCCTTCCAGACCAATATCCTGGCGCTCAATGCGGCCGTGGAAGCGGCACGCGCCGGTGAGCAGGGACGCGGCTTTGCCGTGGTCGCCAGCGAAGTGCGCTCACTGGCCCAGCGCAGCGCCGCCGCCGCCAAGGATGTGAAGGACCTCATCGTGCTGTCGGGGGAACGCGTACAACGCGGCACTCACCTGGTCAGCGAAGCGGGCGGGACCATCGATGAAGTGGTGCAGGCGGTGCGCAACGTCACGCAGATCATGAACGAAATCTCCGCCGCTTCGCTGGAACAGACGGCCGGCATCGAGCAGGTCAACCAGGCGCTCGGCCAGATGGACCAGGTCACCCAGCAGAATGCGGCACTGGTGGAGCAGGCAGCTGCGGCGGCCCAGGCCATGTCTGAACAGGCAACCGAACTGCGCAGTGCGGTGGGGATCTTCAAGACCGCCGGCGGCGTGGTGCGGCCAGTGCCGGTGGTGCCTGCGGCTGCTGCCGCCAAGCCGGCCCCCAAGGCCGTGTCCAGGCCGTCGCTTCCGGTGGCACCTGCGCGCGCCGCCAAGGCACAGCCGGCTGCCGGGCAAGGCCCTTCCTCCTCCTACAAGAAGGATGCTGGCGAGGGCGACTGGGAAACCTTCTGAGGGGTTGTCCCGCTGACGGGCCCGCGTATCAACGTGAAAATGCCTGCATCACGCAGGCATTTTTTTTGATGGCGCGTGGTGCACGTCAAGCCTGACGCTGATCCAGCCGCATGGTGCGCTGTTGCGCGTAATGCTGGTGCCAGGAGAACGCCTCGCCCAGCAGATGCGGCGTATGGCCACCGGCCCGGCAGGCGCGTTCGAAATAGTCGCGCAGCTGCGGCCGGTAATCCGGATGGCAGCACTGCTTGATCACCTTCACCGCGCGCTCGCGCGGTGCCAGGCCGCGCAGGTCGGCCAGGCCCCATTCAGTGACCAGCACGTCCACATCATGTTCGCTGTGGTCCACATGCGAGACCATGGGCACCACGCTGGAAATGGCGCCGTCCTTGGCCACCGACTTCGACACGAAGATCGATAGCTGTCCGTTGCGCGCAAAGTCGCCCGAGCCGCCGATGCCATTCATCATGTGGGTGCCGCCCACGTGGGTGGAATTGACGTTGCCGTAGATGTCGAATTCCAGCGCGGTATTGAGCCCGATGATGCCCAGCCTGCGCACCAGCTCCGGATGATTGCTGATCTCCTGCGGACGCAGCACCAGCTTGTCGCGATAGCGATCCAGGTTGGCCAGGAAATGCGCATACTTGGCCTGCGACAGCGTGATCGAGGAGGCCGAGGCAAAAGCCAGCTGGCCCGAGTCGAGCAGATCGATTGCGCTGTCCTGCAGCACTTCCGAATACATCACCAGATTGCGGAACGGTGACTCCACCAGCCCGTGCAGCACCGCATTGGCGATCGTGCCGATGCCTGCCTGCAGTGGCGCCAGCGTATGCGGCAGACGTCCGGCTTCCACTTCGCATTCGAGGAAATGGATCACGTGACGCGCAATGGCCCGCGTCTCATCGTCCGGCGGCAGCACCGAGGAGGGGCTGTCGGGCGTCTCGGTGAGCACGATGGCCACCACCTTTTCCGGGTCGAAGGGAATGGCCGGATGGCCGATGCGATCGCCCGCTGCCGTCAGCGGGATGGGTTTGCGCTCGGGTCGTGCGGCCGGCAGGTAGATGTCGTGCAGGCCCTCCAGCGCCAGCGGCATGCTGGTGTTGAGTTCGATCACGATATGCCGCGCCTGCTCCACGAAGCTGGCCGAATTGCCGACCGACATGGTCGGCACGATGCCCTCTTCGGTGATGGCGGCAGCTTCGATGACGGCGATATCGATGCGTGAGGGCGTGCCGCTGCGCAATTGTTCGGCGGTCTCCGAGAGATGCTGGTCGATGAACATGACCTCGCCCGCATTGATCTTCCTGCGCAGTGTGGGATCAACCTGGAACGGCAAGCGTCGCGCCAGCAGGCCGGCCTCGGCCATCAGGCCATCGCTGCCATTGCCCAGAGAGGCCCCGGTGATGACGGTGAAATGCAGCTCTTCCTGCGCGGCGCGGTCGGCCAGCGCACGCGGCATGGCCTTGGCATCACCGGCGCGGGTGAAGCCGCTCAGGCCGATGGTCATGCCGTTGTGGAAGAAGGTGGCCGCCTCGGCGGCGGACATGACTTTGCCGGCCAAGGCGGGCTGGCGAATGCGCTGGCTATCCATGAGAGTGTGCTCCTGCTCGGGTTCTTTAGGGGACGTGAAGTGCATCCTTGACGGACTTCTTGCATCTTGTTTGTCCCAAGTATAGGAGCCGGCAGGTATGCACTGTATGATTAAAATTCCGCCGTTCCAGTCGGAAAATGCATACTTCCCTGCCACCCTGAAACACCGCCGAAAGCCGCTGCCATGGACATCCGCGCCCTGCGCTACTTCACCGAGACGGTCCGCCTGGCCAGCTTCAGCCGCGCCGCCGATGCCTTGCACGTGACCCAGTCCACCGTCAGCAAGATGGTGCGCCAGCTGGAAGACGAGGTCGACGCCCCGCTGCTGGTGCGCGATGGCCGCCGCCTGCAGCTCACCGATACCGGGCGCGTGGTGTATGAGCAGGGCCAGCAGATCCTGGCCTCGATGCAGCGCCTGGACGCCGAGGTGCGCGATACCAAGGCGCTGCGCTGCGGCCGTCTGGAGATCGGCATCCCGCCCATGATCAACATCCTCTGCACGCCGGTGCTGAAGGCCTTCCGCGAACGCCATCCCGAGATCGCCATCGTCCTGAAGGAAGACACCGGCCCGCAGATCGAAGAGCGCGTGGCCAATGGCGAACTGGAAATCGGCATGACGGTCCTGCCCGCTGATCCGGAACTGGAATTGCAGACCCTGCCGGTGGCGCGCTATCCCATGTGGGCCGTGGCCCAGGCCGGCCGCTTCCAGAAGAACCGCGCCACCCTGCGCTGCGCCCAGCTCGATGGCATGCCGCTGGTGCTGCTCAACAACGAGTTCGGCCTCACCCGCAGCCTGCGCGGCATGTTCGGGGAATTGGGCATCCGGCCCGAGATCGTGGCCCAGAGCGCCCAGTGGGACTGGCTGGTGGCCATGGCCCTGGCCGGCATGGGGGCGGCGCTGCTGCCCGAACCCTTCATCCACCGCCTCGCCACCGACCAGTTGCAGGCGGTGCGGCTGGTGGAGCCGGAAGTGCAATGGCAGGTTGCCTATGTCACACGCGGCGGCGGGTATCTCTCGCATGCGGCGCGGGCGTGGATGGCCTTGAGCGAGGAATTGTTTGCGGGTGGCCGCGTGCGCAGGTAAAGAGAAAAGAGCGTACCGGAGCGCCTCGGTGCAAAAAGCGTCAGCATTCCATTTTGGAATGGAATTGGTGAATTTAAGTCATGCCATGAATACAGCCAGATTCCTATACTGGACCTGCCGATACCTGCCGCCCCTCCTCACTCGTGAATTCGGAACCGGAATGACGTCTTGACGCCGTGAGTGCGCAGGTGTCGGCACTCTCCACGAGTGCCCTGCCCTCCTCCACCTGCCCGCTCGCCAGCACGATCATGCCGCCGCTCTTGTCGTCGCGTTTTTCCGTCCGTTTTTCCCTCTATCGATTCCTGCTGCTGCACTACTGCCGGCGCTGCCGCACCCGTGTCGAGCGCTGGCGCCTGCAGTTCCCGCTGCGCCACGCCAACCTCTCCGAGGGCCTGCGTGCGGCCTGCGGGGCGGCGGCCATGCTGCTGCTGGGCGAGTGGCTGGGCAATCCCCTGTTCTCGTGGGCGGCCATCGGCGCCTTCCTGACCAGCCTGGCCGACAGCGCCGGTTCCAATCGCGCGCGCCTGGCCTCCATGGGGGGCTTCGCGCTGGCCTCGACGCTGGGCGGCATGATCGCCGCCAGCGCCGCCGGCTGGCGCGTGGAAGCGGGTTTGCTGACCATCATGGCCTGCGCCGGCGTGGCCGGCTTCTCGCGCATCTACGGTGCCGCAGCGGGTCTGGTGCTGATGCTGGCGGCGGGCGTCTCTGCCATCATGGCCGATGCGCCGGTGGTGCTGTGGCCGCTGGCGCAGAGCCATGTCCTGATCTATTTCGCCGGTTGCCTGTGGGCGCTGCTGCTGGGCTTGACGGTGTGGCGCATCCACCCCTTCGCCCCGGCGCGCCAGGCGGTGGCGCGCGCCTATGGCACGCTGGCTGAACTGGCCGCCCTCGCAGCCGAGACCGATGCCGCCGATCCCGCCTATGCCGTGCATGCCGCCGATCTGGCGGCCCACACCCGCCGCCATGCGCGCTTCGATCTGGCCGCCGCCCATCGCACGCTCGATGCGGTGGCGGTCGAACGCACCGAGTCCCGTCGCCTCTACGAAAACCTGCTGGTGCGGCTGGCGCGCGCCGACGCTCTCCTCGATGGCATCACCGTGCTGGCCGACCTGCAGCTGACGCATTACCAGCCCCTGCGTGCGCGTCAGCGCAGTGCCCGCGTGCTGGGTGCGATTGCGCGCCAGCAGCAGGCCATGCAGCGCGAGATGCAGCGCGGCGAGGCGATTGCCGCCGATGAAGATGCGCGCATCATGCTGCGCCTGCGCCAGCTGGTGGCGCGCCTGCCCAGCGGCACCGGGCGGCTGTTGCAGCAGCTCGATACCCCGCTGGCCCTGGGCGCGGACGATCCGGCCCGCCTCAAGCAGGCCGCCCGCGCCGGACATCAGGCGCGCCACGGCATGTCTGCCCTGCTGCATCGCCTGCGCGCCCTGGGGCGCAAGGCCGCGCTGCACGTGCGCGCCGGATCGGCGGAATGGCATCACGCCTGGCGCTGCGCGGCAGCGGCCGGGGCGACCTACCTCATCGTGCATCTGCTGGAACTGCCTTTCGGCTACTGGGCCACCATGGCCACCATGCTGGTCATGCAGCCCAGCATTGCCGACAGCTGGTCGCGCAGCATGGAGCGCGCCGTCGGCAGCGTGGTCGGCGGCGCGCTGGCCGTGGCCGTCTGCCTGGTGGTGCATTCGCCGCTGGGGCTGGCGCTGCTGGTGTTCCCGCTGACGGTACTGACGATGGCGCTGCGCCCGGTGAGCTATGGGCTGTATGCGACTTTTCTCACGCCGGTATTCGTGCTGGTGGCCGATGTCGGTGGCGATCCCGCGCATGAGCTGGCCAATGCCGCGCTGCGCGCGGGCAACAATGTCATCGGCGCGCTGGTGGCGGTGCTGGCCAGTTACCTGTTCTGGCCGCGCCGCCACGAGGCCGATCCGCAGGGCCAGTTGCGCACCATGGCCGGTCTCAATCTGGCCTATCTGACGGCGGCACTGGCGGTGCACGACACGGCACCCGACAAGGCCCGCCTGTCGTCGCTGCATGCGCATCGCCGCGCGGCCTGTGTGGCCAACGTCGAGGCCGGTCTGCTGTTGCAACGCCTGGCGCGTGAACGCGGCTGGCCCGAACGCGATCACGGGCGCGGCCGCACGGCGGTGGCCCTGTCGCGCCGCCTGGCTGCGGCGGCCAGCCATCTGTGGGCGCATCCGCAGCCGGTTGAAGCATCCCTGCCGGCCTGGCTGCTTGCCCTGGCGCAAGCCCTGCAGGAACAGGATGCTGCCGCATTGCACGCCCTCACGCGCCAGCGGCCGGCCCCGGTTGAGCTGGCCCAGGCGGCGGCGGTGGAGACCGCCTGCCTGCTGGTGGCGGCGCTGGAGGCCACGTCCGCTACCGGTTCGGCCGCATCAATCGGGCCCATGCCAGGAAATTGACGGAAACAAATTCCCCCATCCCTGTTCGAACCGGAAAAAGCGCCCCGCGCGTACCGCTTCAACAACACTCTGGATGGAAGGGAACGGATGAGCCTGGATCTCGATTTTCTGTACAACATGAACGAGGGGCCGCTGCGCTCCGGCCTGATCGTATTGGGCGTGGCCCTGGTGGCGGTGGTCGTCGGCATCGTCCTGCACCGCATGGGCATCGCCCTGGTACGACGCCTGGCGCGCGGCCGGCCCTTTACCACCACTGCCACGACCGTCACCTTCAATGCCAGCCGCACCTGCGTGATCCTCTTCATGCTGCGCCTGGTGCTGGCCGGTGCGCCGGACAATACCCCCGGCCTCACGCGCATCTCCTACCTGACCTCGGTGGCCTTCATCCTGGCGCTGACCTGGTTCCTCATGCGCTGCGTGAAATCGGTCAGCACCACGGTGGTCAACCTCAATCCCTATGATGTGGCCGACAACCTCAAGGCACGCCGCATCCTCACCCAGACCCGCGTGCTCTCGCGCAGCGCCTACTTCATCATCGCCCTGCTGGGCCTGGCCTTCGTGCTGCTGACCTTGCCCGGTGCGCGCCAGTTCGGTGCCAGCCTGCTGGCCTCGGCCGGGGTGGCCGGTATCGTGGCCGGTATCGCGGCCAAGCCGGTGCTGGGCAATTTCTTCGCCGGCCTGCAGATTGCCTTCTCGCAACCGATCCGCATCGATGACGTGCTCATCGTCAAGGGGGAATGGGGCCGTGTGGAAGAGATCACGGGCACTTTCGTCGTGGTGAGGATCTGGGATGAGCGGCGCATGATCGTGCCGCTGCAATGGTTCATCGAGAATCCCTTCGAGAACTGGACCCACACCTCCTCCACCATCCTCGGCACGGTCTTCCTGTGGCTGGATTTCGCCGTGCCGACGAACGCCATCCGCGCCGAATTCGAGCGCGTCTGCCAGACCCTGCCGCTGTGGGACAAGCGCGTCTGCGTGATGCACGTGACCGATACCAGCGAACGCAACATGCAGATCCGCCTGCTGGTCTCGGCCCGGGATTCGGGCTCGGCCTTCGACCTGCGCTGCCAGATCCGCGAGCACATGATCGGCTTCATCGCCAGCAATTATCCGGAAGCCCTGCCCCGCCTGCGCGCCGAGGTATCGTCGCGCAACCAGCCTGAGACACTGGACACCATCATCGATGGCGCGCCGGGAGAGAAAACCGGCTGAACAAAACGAAGCGGGCCGCACTTGCGTGGGGCCCGCCTGGAGGGGAATCTGGCGCGCCGGCTGGTCCGGGGCGCCTTTTTTGCGACCGCAACTTACTGATTCGAGATGGCCAGCTCGCCATTGGCGCGGGCCTGGACCAGTTCGGCGCGGACTTCATCACGGCTCTTGCCGGAGGCCACGACCTTCACGTCCTGGTCACGATCACTCACCAGCAGCTGGCCATTGGCACGGGCCTGTTGCAGCTCGGCCACGACATCGGCGCGGGTCTTGGTGGAGACGAAACGGGTTTCAGCGGGGTATTGGGCTTCAGCCATGGCAGCACCGACGGCGGTGGTCAGCAGCAGGCCGGCAAACAGGTTCTTGGCAATGTTCCTGGTGTTCATGATGGGTTCCTTTTTCGTGAGAGAGGATGCGCACGTCAACCCGTTCCGGTGGTGGTGGATCAGTCATCGCGTGCTGTCATCTTGGTGCCCAGTTTAGGGAAACACGGCACCGGGAAAAAGACGAAAAACCGGAATTCATTGTTCCGCAAAATACTAACAATTCGATTTCTTCAGCGATCACCTCGTGGTCACATACCTGACTGATGAATGAGAGACCAATGATCGAGAAAGTCGCGCAAGAAAAACTTAGAAACAGGAATGGACGTTTCTAAGACTTTGTTGCATAAGAAACTAAGTAAATGGGACTGCATGCTGTTCCACAAAAATGGCCAGCAAGCGATGAAGAGAGGAATGCGGAAGCGCAAAGGCAGGCGGGCCAGATTACCGGCGACCGAGGGGAGAGAACGTCGCTTTCATGAGGCCCGCCTGGGGAGAAACGCTGGCACCGGCGCGGCCGGTGCGAAGTGATGCCGATACGGAGACTGATGCGTCAGGGCTTACTGGTTGGAGATGGCCAGTTCACCATTGTTGCGAGCCTGGACCAGTTCGGCGCGCACTTCGTCGCGAGTCTTGGCGGAGGCCACGGCCTTGACGTCCTGGTCACGGTCGGTCACCAGCAGCTGGCCGGTGGCGCGGGCTTGCTGGAGTTCGGCGATGACTTCGGCGCGGGTCTTGGTGGAGACGAACTTGGTGTCGGGGACGCGCGAGGCTTCAGCCATGGCGGTACCGACGGCGGTGGTCAACAGCAGGCCGGCGAAGAGATTCTTTGCAATGTTCTTGGTGTTCATGATCGTTCCTTGGTGAGTGAGGAGATGAGCACGTCAACCTGGGCCGACGTTGGTGGTTCAGTCGTTGTGTGCTGTCATCTTGGAATCCAGTGTAGGCATCTGCAGCAAATCGATAAAGAGGCCAAAACGGAATTCATCATTCCGAAATCCAGAACAAGCGGATGCAGAAAAACTTATAACTTGATATTCGCAAAACTTATAAATGTAAAAGTCGAAATTTAAGTTTTATGACAGTCGTGAAATTGTCGTTTTCAGTGCTTCTTCATAGGAGAAATGCCCTTCGAGACGAGGCAAATCGCCTTGCAGAAAACTTAGAAAACGGGATGAATGAAGCAGGCAGATTCGTGGTGGCGAAATCGCATCCATGCAGATCCGCAGAGGCCTGTTGACGACCGGTGGCCGCAGGCAGAAAAGGCAGGCGGGCCGCACTACCGGCGACCGAGGGGAGAGAACGTCGCTTTCATGAGGCCCGCCTGGGGAGAGACTGTCGCACCGGGATCGCCGGTGCGTTTGCTGCGGCCCTGGCCTGGCGCGTAGGCCGGGTCAGGACGGGATGGTGCGGGTTACAGCGAAGGTGCCTGGGTGTTGCTGACGGCGGTGCCGTCCTGGCGGGCTTGTTGCAGCTCTTGTTGCACCTGCGCGCGGGTCAGGGTCGAGTGGAAAGGCTTTTCCACCGGATATTGATCGCTCACCAGCAGTTCACCATTGGCGCGGGCTTGCTTGAGCTCGGCGACCACGTCGGCGCGGGTCTTGGTGGAGACGAAGGGCTTGTCGACCGGATATTGGTCGGTGACCAGCAGCTCGCCGTTGGCGCGGGCCTGTTGCAGGTCGGCGATCACTTCAGCGCGGCTCTTGGTCGAGACGATCTGGGTCTCGGCAGGATACGGTGCCTCGGCCATGGCGGCGCCAACGGCGGAGGTGAGCAGCAGACCGGCAAACAGGTTCTTGGCAATATTCTTGGTGTTCATGATCGTTCCTTTGTGAGTAAGAAGATGAGCACTGCAACCTGTGACTACCCTTGTGGTTCAGTCGTTGTGTGCTGTCATCGTGGAACCCAGTTTAGGGATTTCCGCCGCCGGGAAAAACCGGATAAAGCGGAATACATCATTCCAGATATGCGAACAATCAGTTTTTTCGAGGCTGTACCGGCGATTTCACGCCGCAACTGCACATGGGATTTTGACAAGAAGTTGCATTTCTTCTTCTTGGATATTGGTCTCAAGTTATTGATTTAAAAGGGCTAAGGCGAAATTCCTTTCATATCGACCTTTTAGCTGCCCCTCCATCTTTTGCGCCGCCGCAAAGCTTTTTCTATTTCATCAATAGAGAATACCAATGACTTGTTCAACAAATTTGAGCAAGTTTTTCAGGCAGTCGCTGTATACGATACGATATAGCGAATCCGGATTCTCCAGCTTTTCCCTTCATATCACTCACAGGAGCAGCCCGATGAAAACCGCCCTCGCCCTGCGTCACGTTGCCACCGAAGACCTGGGCCAGCTGGCCCCGCTGCTCACTGCCGGCGGTTACCAGATTCGCTATTTCGATGTCGGAGTGGAGTCCTTCATTGACGTTTCGCCGCTGGATGCCGAGCTGGTGATCGTGCTGGGCGGTCCGGTGGCGGTGTATGACAGCGAGTCCTATCCCTGGCTGCGCGCGGAAGTGGCATGGCTGCGGGCACGCTTGCTGGAAGATCTGCCGACGCTGGGCATCTGCCTGGGTGCGCAGCTGATGGCGGCGGCCTTGCATGCGCGGGTGTACCCGGGCAGCTGCGGCAAGGAGATTGGCTGGGCCAGCCTGCAGGCGGGCCAGCATCTGGCCGAGACTCCCTGGCTGCAGGAACTGGTGGAACAGCAGACCCCCGTGCTGCACTGGCACGGCGACACCTTCGACCTGCCGCCGGGGGCGCGTCATCTGGCGTCGTCGGCGCTGTATCCCAACCAGGCTTTCGCCTGGGGGCGACATGGGCTGGCGCTGCAGTTCCATCCCGAGGTGGACATGCGCACGGTCGAACACTGGCTGGTGAGCCACGCCCATGAGATCGCCCACACCCGCAACCTCAGCCTGGCCACCCTGCGCGCCGATGCCCAGCGCCATGGCCGCCAGTTCGAGCGGGCGGTACGGCGCTTCTGGCAAGGCTGGCTGGAGAGCCTGCCCGCTCAGTCCTCGGCAGCGGAACAACGCCGCGCCTGAGGTCTCAGCGCGCGGCGGCCGCGGCGATCTTGCGACGGTCGACCCGCAGCAGCGGTGGCAGTGCTGCGGCCAGCGCATCGATCACGGTGCGCACGCGCAGCGGCAGGTGGCGCGTGAGCGGCCAGGCCAGGTGCATGTCGATGGTGGCGAAGGAAGCTTCGGGCATCAGCTTCACCAGCCGGCCGGCCTTCAGGTGGTCGCGGATGAGCCAGCACGGCAGGTGGGCCAGCCCGGCCCCGGCGACGGTGGCATCGGCAATGGCTTCCAGATCGTCGAAACGCAGCCGGCTGCTGACGGTGGCGATGCGCACTTCGCCCGTTTCATCGCGGATGGGCCAGCCGCTGGTCTTGCCGTAGAGGATGCCGTGATGCCGCGCCAGATCCTTGAAGTGGCGCGGCCGGCCATGCTGCGCGAGATAGTCCGGCGAGGCATACAGCATCATGGTCTGCGCGCCCATCCTGCGGGCGACCAGGTCACTGGTGTCGGGCATGGGACCGCTGCGCAGGACCAGGTCCACCCCCTCTGCGATCAGATCCACACGGCGGTCCGTGAAGGAGGCCACGATGTCCAGCTGCGGCCAGCGCCGCGCCAGTTCGACCAGCACCGGGGCCACGCACAGTCGGCCGAACAGGACCGGTGTGCTGATGCGTACCTGGCCAGCGGGCTCGCGCTGGCCATCGCCGACCAGTGCCTGGGCGCTTTCCAGTTCTTCCAGTGCGCGCAGGCAGCGTTCATAGTAGGCGCGTCCCTCGGCGGTCAGGCTCTGGCTGCGCGTATTGCGCTGGAACAGGCGCACGCCCAGCCGTTCCTCCAGCCGCGCGATGCTCTTGCCGACCGCCGAGCGCGTCAGGTGCAGGCGTTCCGCCGCGCGAATGAAACTGCCCGCCTCCACCGCCTGAATGAAGACCGAGATGCCGCTGAAGCTGTCCATGTGTTTCCTTTGAGCGCCCGGAACTTGTCCGCAGTGCCAGGTGATTGGTGAATCTGATTCTACAAGCAAGAGAAAAAGTGCCGCCACAAGCCGGGGCGCAATTTTTCTACACTGGCGCTCTTCTTTTTCTCTCGATCATCAGGAGCCACCATGGACCACACCATGCGCCGCTGGCATCTCGGCCAGTTCGGCAAGCAACACCTGCAATTGCAGACCGTCGCCATTCCCCGGCCTGGCCCCGGCCAGATCCTGGTTCGCGTGACCGCCGTCGCCCTCAACTATCGCGACAAGATGAACATCGACAACGGCACCGGCGGCGCGCAGGTGCAGCCGCCCTTCACGCCCGCTTCCGACATGGCCGGCGAGGTGGTGGCGGTGGGAGACGGTGTGCAGCGTTTCATTGCGGGCCAGCGCGTGATCTCCACGTTCTGGGGCGGCTGGCTCGATGGTCCCTGGCCGCAGGGCACGCTGGCACTGGGCGCGCCCGGTCCCGGCATGCTGGCCGAGTACGTGCTGCTGCAGGAAGACTGGGCCGTCGCCGCGCCATTGCACTTGACGGATGCGCAGGCCAGCACCCTGCCCTGCGCCGGTCTCACGGCGTGGATGGCGCTGGTGGAGCAAGGTCATTTGCACGCCGGGCAGACGGTGGTGCTGCAAGGCACGGGCGGCGTGGCGCTGTTCGGTGTGCAACTGGCGGCGGCGCATGGCGCGCGCACCATCCTCCTCTCGGGCGATGCCGGCAAGCTGGAACGCGCACGGGCGCTGGGTGCCACGCACGGCCTGCTGCGCAGCCAGTATCCGGAGTGGCAGCACGAGGTGCGGGCCCTGACGGAAGGACGGGGTGCCGATCATGTGCTGGAACTGGTGGGCGGCGAGAACATCGGGCGCTCGCTGCAGGCCCTCAGGCAAGGCGGCCGCTTGTCGGTCATCGGCTTGCTGGGCGATGCGCAGTTGCAGACTTCGATCTTCCCGTTGCTGCTGGGTCGCCACACCATCCAGGGCATCGGTGTGGGACACCGCCGTGCGCTGGAAGACCTGGTGCGTGCCGTGGATCACCTGCGCCTGGTGCCGGTGGTGGAACAGGAATATGGATTCGCGCAGTTGCCCGAGGCACTGGCGCATCTGGAGCGTGGGCCCTTCGGCAAGGTGGTGGTGCGCGCGGACCGTTGAACGAAGCTGCCGTGATGCCCGCCGGAAAGTGAGTACAAGCCTTGCCGGGCGGGCAGTTCCCGCTTGTTACGATTGCTTGCAACGCTCACTGACGCTTGCACTTTCCTCCGAACCTTGTTGTGCGGGATGCGTTCAGAGCATCACGCATGACGCAAACCGAGCTGAGCGGCAGGTCACGAAACCGCTCATCAATTTGCGGCATCGGGGAAGCTGAGAATCAGACCTTGTCCGACATAGCGCAACAGCAAGCCTGCCTATAGTGATGGACATGGATCAACGATCCAGCGACCCGACCTTACTGAAAGCCTCGGGCTTTTTGATAAACACAACGCAAGGAGGTAAGCATGAAGACTCGTCACATCCTGATTTCGTCCCTGTTCATGGCCCTGGCCGGTAGCGCCATGGCCCAGAATGCACCGACCAACGGCAACGCCGTGGGTGCTGCACCGACTGCGCCGATGAGCGCCACCGCGACCACGCCGTCGGCTGTGCCGTCGAACGACCCGTTCGTTCAGAAGCGTCAGGCTGATGCCGACGCCAAGGCCGAGTACAAGGCGCAGAAGAAGGCTGCCAAGCAGGAGTACAAGGCCGACAAGAAGGCCGCCAAGGCCCAGTTGAAGCAGGAAAAGAAGGACTCCACTGCCCAGCGCAATGAAGCCCTGGCCACTTCGCCGGCCACCCCGACTGACAAGACTCCGTAATTTGACAGACTGAGGTCTTGAGGATTATCCCCGGCTGCGGCCGGGGATTTTTTTGTCCGGGTCTTCTTGCCTGGTGGCCTTTTCAATTGCGTCCCTGCCGCCACAGACGCCGCGCCAGCCAGGCTGCCGTCATCACCTGCAACAGCATGAAGGCGGCCACCGCATTCCAGCCCGAGTGTTCCCAGAACCAGCCACCAGCCGAACCGAGAACGCTGCCGCCCAGGTAGTAGGACAGCAGATAGAGCGAGGCCGCATGGCCGCGGCCGCTGCTGGCCATGCGTCCGACCCAGCTGCTGGCGGCCGAATGCGTGGTGAAGAAACCGATGGTCAGCAGCACGATGCCCGTGATCACCAGCGCCAGTGACGAGGTGCAGGTCAGGAACAGTCCGGCGCACGAGGTGGCGATGCCGGCCGCCACCAGCGGTGCGCGGCCATAGCGGTCGGCCAGCGAACCGGCCCAGGAAGAGGACACGATGCCGAAGATGTAGGCGCTGAAGATCAGCCCGGTCAGCGTGGCCGAGAGCGAGAACGGCGGGCTCATCAGACGGAAGCCCGCATAGTTGTACGAGGTGGCGAAGATGCCCATGTTGAGCGCCGCGATGCCGAAGGTCAGCGGCAGGCGCGCATGGCCGAGATGGCGCTTCCACAGCGCGACGTGATCGCGCAACTGCATCGTGCCGTTGCGCACGAAGTTGCGCGAGGCCGGCAGCATCAGCACGAAGGCCACCGCCAGCGCCAGATCCAGCGCGCCGATGGCCAGCATGGCATGACGCCAGCCGATGTGCTCGGACAGGGTGCTCATCGCCACCCGCCCCACCATCCCGCCAAAGGCATTGCCGCCCACGTACAGCCCCATCGCATAGCCCAGCCCGCTGGCATCGATTTCCTCCGCGAGATAGGCCATCGCCACCGCCGGTACGCCACCCAGTGCGATGCCCTCCACCGCACGCACCACCAGGATCAGCTCCCAGTTTGGTGCCACCCCGGCCAGCAGGTTGCAGCAGGCCGCGGTGGCCAGCGAGGCGAACATCAGTTCCTTGCGGCCATAGCGTTCCGACACCATGCCCGCCAGCAGAATCGACACCGCCAGAAAACCGGTCGACAGCGAGAGTGCCAGCGATGCGCTCGCGGCACCGATGCCGAATTCCTGCGCGAAGGCGGGCAGCAGCGGCTGCACGCAATACAGCAGCGAGAACGTGGCGAAACCGGAACAGAACAAGGCCAGTACGATGTTGCGATAGGCGGCTGATCCGCGCACGGCCCCGCGCGGTAGAACGGTGGCGGGTTGCTTGACCGGCTTGCCGTGGAGGGCGCTGCTGCCGGTGGTGGAGGTATCGGAGACGGACTGCATGGCGATGCGCGCGCCAGGGATGGGCCGGCGCACGGGGTGTGTTGTGGAGGGAGGCAGTCTGGAATAATTCGGCTATATTGTCCAATATATGGCACCCACGCTCGCCATCTATAAAACAGATATCAGCCACTCTTCACAGGGCGCCCGACATGGAACTCCGACACCTCCGCTATTTCCTGGCCGTGGCCGAACAGCGCAGTTTCACGCGCGCCGCCGAGAAGGTCGGCATCGGCCAACCGCCGCTGTCGATGCAGATCCAGGATCTGGAAGCCGAGATCGGCGGTGCCCTCTTCCTGCGCACCTCGCACGGCGTGGAGCTGTCCGAGGTCGGCCGCGTGTTCCTGCCGCACGCACAGAAAGCGGTGGACGATGCCGAGCAGGCCTTGCGTGCCGCGCAGCAGGCGGCCAGCGGCGAAGTGGGTTTGTTGCGCATGGGATTTACTTCGTCGGCGGTATTTCATCCGCTGGTGTCGCACGCCTTGCAGCAATTCCGCGAACGCCATCGCAAGCTGGAAATTTCCCTGAGTGAAGGCATCACCGAACAGCTGCTGGCCGATATCGCTGCCTCACAGCTGGATGCGGCCTTCGTGCGCATCGTCACCACGCCCTCGGCGGAGCTGGGCGTGGTCGAGCTGCCGGCGGAAAAACTGAAGGTGGCGCTGCCGCGTTCGCATCCGCTGGCGCGGCGCAAGTCGCTGTACTTGCAGGATCTGGCCGGGGAGAATTTCATCATGGTCCCGCGCGGCAAGGGCTCGGCACTCTATGACAACATCTTCAGCGCCTGCCAGGCGGCCGGCTTCGACCCGCAGGTGATCCAGCTGGCCCCGCAACTGACCTCGGCCATCAATCTGGTGGCCGCGGGGCTGGGCATCTCCATCGTGCCCGAGGCGATCGAACAGGTGCAACTGGCCCAGGTGCGCTATATCGACATCCGTGAGCCGGCACCGCGCGCGCAGCTGTCGCTGGCCTATCACCGGCAGTCGATTGCGGCCTCGCGCTTTGCGGCGCACTTGCAGCGTTCGCTCAAGCGCAGCGCGCCGGACAAGTGAGTTGAATAAACGTCCTAGTTGGACTTGAAGCGCCCCAGCACCGAGTTGGCCTGCCGCAGGAAGGCGCGCGGATGCGCCTCCACCAGCAGTTCCAGCGCGGGCAGCATGCGCTCCAGCGCGATGGTCAGCGCGATGTCGCTGATCTCCTCGCCCCACAGCACCTTCTGCACGAAGGCGGCCGGGCCGATCTCGGCGATCAGGCTCATGCTCATCTGGCGTTCCAGGGTGTCGGTGCGCGGCCCGAAGGTCTCGTCGAAGATGCGCAGGATGGCGTCTTCCAGGTCTACCGAGGGGGATGGATGGGCGGGGCTGGCATCGGCCTCGTCATCCTGGCTGCTGACTCCTGAGGGTGACGGGGCAATGGGTGCCGGCCTCTGGCTGTTGTCGATCAGTGCGCTGGCCTCGCCGGCCATGCGGCTCAGTTGCTGTACGTGCAGCGTCAATGCGCTGATTTCAGCCAGCAACGTGCGCAGCGGCATCGGCTGCGGCATGTCGGATCCGGCGGGCCCTGCTGGATGTGGAATCATCTTGTTGTTGTCACTCAGGCCGACAGGCCTGCTCCCGTGCAAGCTGCTTGAATCGATCGCACCGGCCCGGCCACCCCCACGCGGCCCTTCCGGCTCCCAGTCATCCGGCCTGCGCAGCCGGTCATGCATTTCCCTGTGGAAACAAAAATAAGTATAGTGCGCTGCAAAAATTTACGCATGGAAATTTCAACGGGATTCGGCGAAGAAGCGACATGATTGCCGAAATTATTGTTCAGATGATAAAAGAAAATGATGAAGTTGCGTTTCTTTCATTATCTTTAATACAACACCTTGGAGAGGATTGCGCGGCGGTCGCTGCGGCATATCGCCGCAGCCGCGCCGGACAAGGCCCGGCGGGGCGCTGCCGGTCAGCAGCCGTCAGGCGTTCATCAGGGTGAGGGAATATAATGAGAATCGTTCCTGAATCCTGATCAGAAGAAAAACCATGCGTCTTACTGAACTAGCCAAGGGGGTCGGTGCCATCGTCGACCAGGTGACTGACCTTCAACCCGCCGATGCCGTGGCCGCGCGCCTGCGCGACCTCGGTTTCGTGCGCGGTGAACCGGTGCGGGTGGTGGCCAGCGCACCCTTTGGCGGCGATCCCATCGTGGTCCAGATCGGCTCGACGCGATTTGCCCTGCGCCGTGCCGAAGCCGAGCGCGTGACGCTGGCTGCGGGAGCGGCGGCATGAGCAGCGCCGCCCTCAACATCGCCCTGGTGGGCAATCCGAATTGCGGCAAGACCGCCCTCTTCAACCAGCTGACTGGCGCGCGCCAGAAGGTCGCCAACTACGCGGGGGTGACCGTGGAGCGCAAGTCGGGTGCCTTCACCGCCCCTTCCGGACGCCATGTACGTGTGATGGACCTGCCGGGCGCTTACAGCCTGCAATCCGTGAGCCCTGATGAACGCGTGACGCAGGCGGTGCTGGCCGGCCGCTATCCCGGCGAGACGGTGCCGGACCTGATCGTCTGCGTGGCCGATGCCACCAACCTGCGCCTGCACCTGCGCTTCGTGCTGGAAGTACGCCGCCTGGGCCGGCCCATGGTGCTGGCGCTGAACATGATGGATGCAGCCGCCCGGCGCGGTATCCGCATCGACGTGGCGGCGCTGTCGCAGCGGCTGGGCATGCCGGTGATCGAGACCATCGCGGTCAGGCGCGGCGGCACGCGCGCGCTGGTGGCGGCCATCGATACGCAGGCCCCCGTGCCCTCCCCGGCCGCGCAGGCACCGGAGGACCTGCACGTGGAAGTGCGCGCGCTGCTGGCCGATACCGTGGTGATGCCGGCCCCGACCGACCGCCGCGATGATGCGATCGACCGCGTGGCGCTGCATCCGGTCTTCGGGGTGCTGTTGCTGGCGCTGACCATGTTCCTGGTGTTCCAGGCGGTGTATGCCATCGGCAAGCCCATGACGGACGCCATTGCCGATGGTTTCGGCACGCTCGGCGGCGTGGTCGGCGAGTGGCTGCCGGAGGGGCCCTTGCGCGGGCTGGTCACCGATGGCCTGCTGGCCGGGCTGGGCACGGTGCTGGGTTTCCTGCCGCAGATCCTGGTGCTGTTTTTCTTCATCCTGCTGCTGGAGGAGTCCGGGTACCTGCCGCGCGCGGCCTTCGTGCTGGACAAGCTGATGGTCTCGGTGGGCTTGTCGGGACGTTCCTTCATTCCCCTGCTTTCCAGCTTCGCCTGTGCCATTCCCGGCATCATGGGCACGCGCAGCATCACCGATCCGCGTGACCGGCTGGCGACCATTCTGGTCGCGCCGCTGATGACCTGTTCGGCGCGCCTGCCGGTGTATGCCTTGCTGATCGGTGCCTTCATTCCGCATCGTCCGGTGCTGGGGATCTTCAACCTGCAGGGGCTGGCGCTGTTCTGTCTCTATGTGGCGGGGATTGCCGCCGCCATGTTGGTGGCCTGGGTGGCCAAGCGCATCGGCAATGCGCGCCAGGAGCGCGCGCTGTTGATGGAGCTGCCCTCCTATCGCCTGCCGAATTGGCGCGACATTGCGCTGGGCCTGTGGGAACGCGGTGCCATCTTCCTCAAGCGCCTGACCGGCGTGATGCTGGCGCTGACGGTACTGATGTGGGCCATCTGCACTTTCCCCTCGGCACCGGAGGGCGCGACCCGCGCCGCCATCGATTATTCCATCGCCGGTTATATCGGCCACAGCCTGCAAATGCTGTTCGCTCCGCTGGGCTTCAACTGGCAGATCAGCCTGTCGCTGATCCCCGCCTTCGCCGCGCGGGAGACCGCCGTGGCCACGCTGGCCACCGTCTATGCGGTGGGCGGTGAAGAAGGCGCGGCGCTGCAAAGCGCGCTGGCTGCGCATATCTCGCTGGCCAGTGCGCTGTCGCTGATGGTGTGGTTCGCCTTTGCGCCGCAGTGCATGTCCACGCTGGCCATCATCCGCCGCGAGACCCAGTCCTGGCGCATGGTGGCGCTGTCCTTCGGCTACATGTTCGTACTGGCCTATGCCGCGTCCTTCCTGACCTACAACATCGCGAGGTGGCTGGCATGAATCACACGCTGTGGTGGCAATACGCGGTCATTGCCGCGCTGGTGACGGCCAGTGCGCTCTACATGCTGCGCAAGCTGGCACCCTCGGCAAGCTGGCGCTGGCAGGCGCGGCTGGCGAGCTGGTTGATACGTCGTCGTGCGGGGATGTGGCAGGCCCTTGGCCGGCGCTGGCTGCCGCCCGCCAAGAGCGGTGGCTGTAGTGGCGGTGCGTGTGATGGCTGTGGCGATAGCGGTGAGGCCCTGCCGCCGCTGGAACAGAAGATCCGGTTCCATCGCCGCCGCTGAATCCGGGATCCGGCGCGGCGGCGAGGCTGGCGGTCAGTGCAGCTCTTCGGCCTCGAAGCCGGCCGCGCGCAAGGCTTGCAGCACCTGGGCCAGATGCGGACGGCCACGGGTTTGCAGCACCAGTTCGATATCCACGTTTTGCGCGGCCAGGAGCGTAAAGGCGCGTTGATGGTGGACTTCGTCGATGTTGGCACCGGCCTCGGCGACGATGCCGGTGATGCGCGCCAGCGTGCCGGGCACGTCGCGTGAACTGACCTTGACTCGGGCCAGCCGTCCGGCGCGCACCATGCCGCGTTCGATGATGGCCGTCAGCAACAGCGGATCGATGTTGCCGCCCGACAGCACCAGTCCCACGCGCTTGCCGCGGAAGCGGTCCGGATAGCGCACCAGCGCGGCCAGTCCGGCGGCACCCGCCCCTTCCACCAGGGTCTTTTCGATTTCCAGCAGCATCAGCACGGCCTGTTCGATATCGCCTTCATCGACCAGCAGCAGCTCGTCGGCTTCGCGCGCGATGATGGCGCGGGTCAGCGTGCCGGGCGTGCCGACCGCGATGCCTTCGGCGATGGTGCTGGCACCGACCGGGTGTTCCGTACCCTTGACGGCATTGACCATGGTCGGGAAGCGGCGTGTCTGCACGCCCACGATCTCGATCTCCGGCTTGATGGCACGCGCGGCCACGGCCATGCCGGCCAGCAGGCCGCCACCGCCGATGGAAACCACCAGGCAATCCAGGTCCGGCACCGCCTTCATCATCTCCAGCGCAACCGTACCCTGGCCGGCGATGATGGCTTCGTCGTCATAGGGGTGGACGAAGGTCAGGCCCTCTTTCTCGGCCAGTTCGTAGGCGTGGGTGCGGGCCGCTTCCAGGGTGTCGCCATGCAGCACGACATTGGCACCGAAGCCGCGTGTACGTTCGATCTTCACGCCGGGCGTGAAGCGCGGCATCACGATGGTGGCTGGCAAGCCCAGCCGCTGTGCGTGATAGGCCACGCCCTGCGCATGGTTGCCCGCCGACATGGCCACCACGCCGCGCGCACCGCCTTCGCTGGCGGCGACGTCGACCATCTTGTTGCAGGCGCCGCGTTCCTTGAAGGAGGCGGTGAATTGCAGGTTTTCGAATTTCAGGAAGACCTGGGCGCCGACGATCTGGGACAGCGTGCGCGATTCCACACAGGGTGTCTCCAGGATCTGGCCTTGCAGCCGCTGGGCGGCGGCTTCGATGTCGTTGAGCGTTGTCATGCTGAGATTGTAGAGCCAATGGGGTGATTTGTAGCAGTTCGGGCATGCAGCCCCTCAGGATGCCGCGAAAGCAAAGTCATGGGCCGTTCTGCTTGCAAATTCGAAAATCCGTCGCGTAATTTTTTGCCTGGCCGATGATAACCATTACCTGAGCAATTGCAGTCCAGACAACACAAAATTTCTTTGCGAGTGGCCATTGAAGTCCGTCGCTGCGCCGACTAGAGTAAAGACTCGTCGCGCCGCCAGCTGCTTCCACCAGGAGACAACAGCCAGCGCGGATGCGGCACCCGGAAGTGGCGCGCGCCCTTCCTTCTCACGCAGATCCGAACAGTCTCAGCAGTTCTCACCCAGGAGATACCCATGAGCATGGCCACCCGGCAACCGGATGTCCGATCGTCCCCGCCCCTGCCCTTCAGTCCCCTCGTTCCCCCGCGCGAACGCGCGCGCTACCACCAGCGCACCACACCCCTGCTGTTGAAACTGGTGGAACTGGATCCGCGCGAAGTCGTGGACGGCATCATGACCCCCAACGGCTTCCTGGCCGCCGAGGTCACGCCGGTGGGCCCGATGCGCGAGGCTTGCCCGCATTGCGAAGGCGTGGCGCTGCAGCTGGTGCTGCGGCATCACCATGTCAAGCGCAGCCATCTGTTTTGCCGCGTATGCACGCGGGTATATGACGCGTTGAACGAGAGCGGGCAGTCGGTGTTGACGGTGTGAAGCGAAGCAACCTCATGCGCAGGGCGCTGCTGGAAGGCAGCGCCCTGTTTTCATTGGGAGAATGCCTCCCCATCTCGCTGCCGACACAGTAGAATCAGCCCCCTCAACGCAACAAACGAGATGCCAATGGAATACGCGTACAAGCTGATGGCCTCCCCGGCCGGTTTGCTCAAGCTGGTGGCCAAGGGGGATCACCTGGCGGCCATCCTGTGGGAGGACGATGATGCCCTGCGCGTGCGCCTGGGTGAGATGGTGGAAGATGAAGACCGTCCGGTCCTGATCGAAACCGAACATCAGCTGCGCGAATATTTTGCCGGCGAACGCGAGAGCTTCGATATCCCGCTGCATTTTGAAGGCACCGAATTCCAGCGCCAGGTATGGTCGGCCCTGCTCGACATCCCTTATGGACAGACCCGCACCTATCTCGATATCGCGCGCCAGCTCGGCAACGACAAGGCGGTGCGCGCCGTGGGTGCTGCCAATGGCCGCAATCCCATTTCCATCATCGCGCCCTGCCATCGCGTCATCGGTACCGGCGGCGAACTGACCGGCTTTGCCGGCGGACTGCACGTCAAGAAACTGCTGCTGGCCATCGAGGGCATTTCCACCGAAGGCCGCGATATCGGCCAGGTCATCGACCCGCGCCGCAAGGCGCAATCGCGGCGGCGCGAGGATCCCAACCAGCTGTCGCTGCTGTAAGTCCGAAAACGCAACTAACTCCTGAGCAACAGCCAGCCTGGCCGTGCAGCGCGCTCAGCGCTGCATGCCCCACTTCTTTACGGTCACGCGTTCCAGCGTATTGAAGACCAGGTTCTCTACCAGCAGGCCAATCAGGATCACCATGGCCAGCCCGGCGAAGACCTTGTCGGTATAGAGTTCGTTGCGATTCTGGAAGATGTACCAGCCCAGTCCGCCTTTGCCGCTGGTGGCACCGAACACCAGTTCTGCAGCAATCAGCGTGCGCCATGCGAACGCCCAGCCGATGCGCAATCCCGCCAGGATGGAGGGCAGGGCGGCCGGCACCAGTACCTGCAGCACGAAGCCCAGGCCGCGCAGGCCGTAGTTGCGGCCGGCCATGCGCAGGGTGTCCGAGACGCCCAGGAAGCCCGCATAGGTATTGACCGCCAGCGCCCACAGCACCGAATGCACCAGCACGAAGATCAGGCTGCCTTCGCCCAGCCCGAACCACAGCAGGGCGATGGGCAGCAGCGCAATGGCCGGCAGCGGGTTGAACATCGAGGTGAGCGTACCCAGCAGGTCGCGCCCGAATTGCGTCGACACCGCCAGCGTGGTCAGCACGAAGGCCGCCACGATGCCCAGCAGATAGGCCTTCAGCAGCACCTGCAGCGACAGCCAGGTCTTGCCGAACAGCTCGCCCGTCTTGAGGCCATCGATGAAGGCCTGGGCGGTCTGCAGGAAAGTCGGCAGCAGCAGGTCATTGTTCTGCCAGCGCGCGACGCCTTCCCATATCAACGCCAGCAGCAGCAGGATGGCCCCCTTGCGCACCCAGCCCTGTTGCCAGATGCGCTGCGGCAGCGAGAACTGGCGCTGCAGCACCAGGCCGGGCAGGGGAGTCAGCGGCAGTTCGTATTCGTCGCGGATCGGGGGAGTCTGGGGCATGGCGTATTTCGGTCTTTAGTAAGAAAAACGGACATCGCTGAAATTGATGACCGGTGCCGCTGTGCTGGCCGCGCTGTTCTCGCCGCCTTCATCGAAGAGCAGGCGGTGAATGCGCTGTGCGGTCTGCTGGAAGCCCACGCCGCCGAGGCTGGACAAGTCGTATTGATGGCTGTTGATCTCGGCGCGCACGCGGCCCGGATGGGGCGAGAGCAGCAGGATGCGGTTGCCCACCACCAGTGCTTCTTCGATGGAGTGCGTCACGAACAGCAGGGTGAAGCGCACCTCATCCCACAGCGCCAGCAATTCTTCCTGCATCTTGCGGCGGGTCAGCGCATCGAGGGCGGCGAAGGGCTCATCCATCAGCAGCATCTTGGGTTGCATCGCCAGCGCGCGGGCAATCGCCACGCGTGCCTTCATGCCGCCCGAGAGCGTGTGCGGATAGGCATCGGCAAAGCGCGCCAGGCCCACCTTCTCCAGGTAATGGCGCGCGCGCTCGGCGGCTTCGCGCTTGCCCAGCGTGCGTGAGGCCAGCAGCGGAAACATCACGTTCTGCAGCACCGTCTTCCACGGCGGCAACTGGTCGAATTCCTGGAACACCACGATGCGGTCCGGCCCCGGCTGATGCACCACCTGGCCGTCGAGACGGATCTCGCCGCCAGCCGGTGGCAGGAAGCCCGCGACCGACTTGAGCAGGCTGGACTTGCCACATCCCGACGGGCCCAGCAGCACGAAGCGATCCGCCGGATGCACGTCGAAACTGACTTCATGCGTGGCCTGCACCACGGCCGTGGCGGTACGGTATTGCAGGCTCACGCGGTCCACCTGCAGCAGCGGCTGCAGGCTGGCTGCGGCGCTCACGCTGGCGGTTTCAGCTGCCGGGTTGTGCATACGCTTCCTCGAAGAAGTAATCCTTCCAGCTGCTGGCGCGATTCTTCAGCACGCCCAGCGCATGCAGCTGCTCGGCATAGACGAAGGTGCGCTCGGGCGAGACGGTGAAGTTGATTTCCGGGTCTTCCACGATCTTGCGCACGAACTCCGGCGAGAGCTTGGACTTCTGCACGCGGATGAAGGTATCGGCCGCCTTGGCCTTGTTGTTGCGCACGAACTCGGCCGCTTCCACCAGCGCCTTGTAGAAGGCGCGGTAGGTCTTGGGATTCTCGTCGTGGAATTTCTGCGTCGTGTAGAGCACGTTGAAGGTCGCCGGGCCGCCCATGATGTCGTAGGAGCTGATGACCTTGTGCACGTTCTTGTTTTCCAGCGCCTGGTACTGGAAGGGCGGGCTGGAGAAGTGCGCATTGATTTCCGAGCCGCCCGCGATCAGGGCCGCCGTGGCATCCGGATGCGAGAGGCTCACGCTGATGCTGTCGAAGCGCTTGAAATCTTCCTTGCCGAATACCTTGGCAGTTTCGATCTGCAGCGTGCGCGACTGGAAGCCGACGCCTGCGGCCGGGACGGCGATGCGGTCCTTGTCGCTGAAGTCCTTGATGGTCCTGACCTTGGGATTGTTGCTCAGCAGGTAGTTGGGCATGGAGCCCAGCGAGGCGATTGCCTTGACGTTCTGGCGTCCGCGCGTGCGGTCCCACAGCACCAGGGCCGGCGGCGCACCGGCCGAGACCACGTCCAGCGCCCCGGCCAGCAGGGCTTCGTTCATGCCGGTGGCGCCCGACAGGCTGGTCCACTCGACCTTGATGTCCACGCCTTCCTGCTTGCCGTATTTTTCGATCAGCTTCTGGTCCTGCACCACGTCGAGTATCAGGTAGCCGATGCCGAATTGCTGGGCGATGCGGATCGTGCCTTCGGCGTGGACAGAGGCTGCGCTGCCCAGCGCGATGACGCCGGCCAGCATGGCTGCAAATGATTTATATGATTTCAGCGAAAAAGCCATTTCAGCTGCCCCCTTGCACGTGCGCATCATCAAAGAAGTAATCCTTCACCGAGGCCGGCTTGTTCTTGATGGCCCCCACGCGATGCATGAACTCGGCCAGGCCATAGGTATTCTGCGGGGCGATCTTGAACTGCACTTCCGGGTTCTTGATGATCTGCAGCAGCAGCTTGCGGTCGGTGTTGCCCTTGTTGACCTTCAGGTAGATGTCGGCCGCCTTCTCGGGATTGGCGCTGATGAATTTGGCCGCTTCATCCAGGGCACCGAGGAAGGCACCGTAGGTCTTGGGATTGTCCTTGCGGAATTTCTCGGTGGCGTACAGCACGGTGGCCGAGGAGGGGCCGCCCAGCACGTCATAGGACTTCAGCACGATGTGCGCGTTGGGGTTGCCGGCCAGTTCCTGTTCCTGGAATGGCGGATTGCCGAAGTGGCCCGTGATCTCGGTACCGCCGCTGATGATGGCCGCAGTCGCATCCGGGTGCGGCACGGCGATGCTGATCTTGTCCAGCTTGTTGTACTGGGCGTCGCCCCACAGCTTGGCCGAGGCCAGCTGCAGCACGCGCGACTGCACCGACACGCCTACCGCAGGCACGGCGATGCGGTCCTTGTCGCCGAAATCGGCGATGGTCTTGACCTTGGGATTGTTGCTCACCAGGTAGTAGGGGAAGTTGCCCAGCGAGGCGACGCCGCGCACGTTCTGCTTGCCATAGGTGCGATCCCAGATGGTCAGCAGCGGGCCCACGCCGGCGCCGGCGATATCGACCGAACCCGACAGCAGCGCGTCATTGACGGCCGAACCGCCGGAGAGCTTCAGCCACTCCACCTTGATGTCGACCCCGGCGGTCTTGCCGTGTTTTTCGATCAGTTGCTGGTCCTGGGCCACGTTCAACAGCAGGTAGACGATGCCGAACTGCTCGGCAATGCGCAGCTGGCCTTCGGCGCGCGCCATCAGCGGCGCGCCCAGCAGCGACAGCGCCAGGGTGGTGGTAAAGAGACGCCGCAGGCGCCCTTTGGAAGAGAGTCGAGTAGTCATGGTGTCCTGTGCGGTGGAGGTCGGCCGGCTTCGGTGGAGAATCCGGCAGTGGATGTGCGGCTTCGGCTTAGAACCGTCATGGTGGTAAAACGCGGTTCTTTATTCGTTCGGAGTATATAAAGGGCAAGGGAGAAAGAAAAACTCGATTACCGCATATCGATATGCGGCCGCTGTATAGGCCGCAAACCCTTGTCCCACGCCGGTTCCAGGCGATATGAAGGTTTTTGCGGCAGTGCAATTCCGGAACCGCGTCCGTGCGCGGCTGTCAAGTTCCGCAAGCCAGGCGAGAGGCGCGCGCGCAACGTCAGGGTGACGTCTGCGGCATTTTGAGCGCACCACGGGTAGAGTGCGCTAAAGTACGCGTCCTGCCCGGACAGTGGCCAGCCCTCCCCGCCGAGGGTGGCGTCTGCCCCCAGAACCTGTCCGCCGGCACTCTATTTGAAGAAGCAAAGGGAGCAAGATGGGTTCATCTCATACCAATTCAGGCCTTTCCCTCCGGTCGACCAAATTCCACCTGATTACCCTGGCCGCGCTGGGTGTGGTGTTCGGCGATATCGGTACCAGCCCGCTGTACGCATTGAAGGAATGTTTCAGCCCCGACCACGGCATCGCGTTTTCTCCGGGCGCGGTGCTGGGCATCATCTCGATGCTGTTCTGGTCGATCTCCATCGTGGTCACCATCAAGTACGTGATGTTCGTGCTGCGCGCCGACAACAACGGCGAAGGCGGCGTGCTGGCGCTGATGGCGCTGTCGCTGCGCTCAGCCATCTCAGGTTCGCCGCGCGCCAAGCTGCTGATGATGCTGGGCGTCTTCGGTGCCTGCATGTTTTATGGCGACGTCGTCATCACGCCGGCCATCTCCGTGCTCTCGGCGGTGGAAGGGCTGGAGATCGCCGCGCCGAGTACGGCGCATGCGGTCATTCCGCTCACGCTGGTGATCGTGGTGATCCTGTTCCTGATCCAGCGGCATGGCACCAGCGTGGTGGGCCGCTTCTTCGGGCCGGTGATGTTCCTGTGGTTCTTCTCGCTGGCGCTGCTGGGCCTCTACAACATCGTCAAGGCACCGGAAGTGCTGGTGGCGATCAACCCGTATTACGCCGTGCATTTCATGGCCGAGCATTCGCTGCAGGCCTTCATCGTGCTGGGCTCGGTGGTGCTGGTGCTGACCGGGGCCGAGGCGCTGTATGCCGACATGGGCCACTTCGGCATCAAGCCGATCCGCTACGCGTGGCTGTTTACGGTCATGCCGTCGCTGCTGATCAATTACTTCGGCCAGGGCGCCAACCTGATCGCCAATCCGGATGCGATCAAGAATCCCTTCTACCTGATGATCCCCGATCCGCTGGTGCTGCCCATGGTGGTGCTGGCCACCTGCGCCACCGTGATTGCGTCGCAGGCGGTGATCTCGGGGGCCTTCTCGCTGACCAGCCAGGCCATCCTGCTGGGCTTCGTGCCGCGCATGCGCATCCTGCATACCTCCGAGGATGAACAGGGCCAGATCTACATTCCCCTGATCAACTGGATGCTGCTGGTGCTGGTGGTCGCTGTGGTGCTGGCCTTCAAGAAATCCGACAACCTGGCCGCCGCCTATGGCGTGGCCGTGACCACCACCATGGTGATTACCACCATGTTGCTGGGCGTGGTGATGCGCCACATCTGGAAGTGGCGCATGCCGGCCGTGGTGGTGGCCATCGGCTGCTTCATGGTGGTCGACGTGGCCTTCTTCGCGGCCAACCTGCTCAAACTTACCGAGGGTGGCTGGTTCCCGCTGGTCATCGGCGGCGCGGCCTTCTTCCTGCTGATGACCTGGTACTCGGGCCGCATGCTGCTGCGCATGCGCATCAAGGACGACGGCATTCCCATCGAGCCCTTCATCGAAGGCCTGCTGGCGCATCCGCCGCATCGCGTGGGCGGGACCGCCGTCTTCATGACCGGCAACATCGCTACCGTCCCGGTCGCGCTGCTGCACAACCTGAAGCACAACCGCATCCTGCATGAGCGCGTGTTCTTCCTGAAAATCAGCATCTGGGACGTGCCTTACGTGGCCGACAGCGAGCGCCTGACCATGAAGGACCTGGGCGGCGACGTCTACCTGCTGCGCGCCGCCTTCGGCTTCAAGGAAGCACCGGAAGTGCAGAAGGTCATGACGCTGACCGAGCAGCAGTTCGGCCATCACTTCGACCTGATGGATACCTCCTTCTTCCTGGCGCGCGACACGGTGGTACCGAGCAAGCTGCTGGGCATGTCGCTGTGGCGGGAGCGCCTGTTCGCCTGGATGTACCAGAACGGTGCCAAGCCGTCGGACTTCTTCCACATCCCGGCCAACCGGGTGGTGGAGCTGGGCACCAAGGTGGAGATCTGAGCGGTATAGCACACGCCGCGTGATGCAGAAACAGGGCCGTCCTTCGGGGCGGCCCTGTTTTTTTGTGGAGTGCCCGGACCTATCGCGGGGGCAGGGTGATGGGCAGTGGCGAGGTCGGCTTGACCTCTTCCAGGCAGATCATGGAGCGCAGCCCGGCCACGCCGGGGACCTGCATCAGGCGGTCGGTGAGGAAGTGCGACAGGCTCTTGAGATCCTGCGAGACCACCTTGAGCAGGTAATCGAAGTCGCCCGAGATGGTGTAGCACTCGACGATTTCAGGAAAGGCCTTGATCACCTTTTCCACTGCGCGCACCTGCTTGAATTGCGCCCGGTCCAGCGACAGCGAGACAAAGGCCGTGACATTGAGTCCGACCTCGGCCGGTGCCACCAGGGCGGCATAGCGGCGGATCACGCCTTGCTCCTCCAGCGCACGCACGCGCCGCATGCACTGCGGTGGCGAGAGGTGGATGCGCTCGGCCAGGTCGACGTTGCTGATCTGGCCGTCGGCTTGCAGCAGTTCCAGGATCTTGATGTCGATCTTGTCCATGAGATTCATCGCCACGAAATAATATTTCGTCATCATGGCAAATCATGACGAAAAACGAAAGCCTGTTTCGCTT
Source organism: Herbaspirillum sp. 1173 (assembly GCF_031455335.1). NCBI lineage: Bacteria > Pseudomonadati > Pseudomonadota > Betaproteobacteria > Burkholderiales > Oxalobacteraceae > Herbaspirillum > Herbaspirillum sp. 1173. The sequence goes on from NZ_JAVDSP010000011.1 coordinate 151,854, forward strand.
CGTTGTGGATAAGATTTCATCCATCGCCACTGCCGAGGCAGCCTTTGCACAAGAGGCTGATGCATCATGGTCAAGTACATCGGAACGTCGGACCTGCAAGCCTATCTGGCCACGCATCCCTTGCCGGAGGTGATCGGCGGCATGGTGCAGTATCTGCGCGAGGACTTCCTGCGCTGGCCGCAATTCGACAAGAGCGCGCGCGTGGCCAGCCACTCGGCGCGCGGGGTGATCGAGCTGATGCCCATTTCGGATGGACGCTGGTATGCCTTCAAGTACGTCAACGGCCATCCCGCCAATACGGCGCAGGGTTTGTTGACGGTTACCGCCTTCGGTGTGCTGGCCGAGGTGGCCAGCGGCTATCCGCGCCTGCTCTCGGAGCTGACCTTGACGACGGCCTTGCGCACGGCGGCGACCTCGGTACTTGGGGCGCATCACTTGGCGCGCCCGAACAGCCGCAGCATGGCGCTCATCGGCAATGGTGCCCAGGCGGAGTTCCAGGCCATCGCTTTCCATACTCAGCTGGGCATCACGGAAATGCGGCTCTTCGATGTCGACCCGGCCGCCACGGACAAGCTGATGCGTAATCTGCGCGATTGGCCTGCATTGCGGCTGATCCGTGCGCGCAGCACGGCCGAGGCGGTGGCGGGGGCCGACATCGTCACCACCGTGACCGCCGACAAGCGCCGGGCAGTGATCGTGCATCCGGACATGATCGAAGCGGGCATGCACCTCAATGCGGTCGGCGGCGATTGCCCCGGCAAGACCGAACTGCATCGCGGCGTGCTGGAGAAAGCGCGCGTGGTGGTGGAATTCGCACCGCAATCGCGTATCGAAGGGGAAGTGCAGCAGATGCCGCCGGACTTTGCGGTGACCGAACTGTGGGAAGTGCTGGCCGGCAAGGCAGCAGGCCGCCGCGATGCCCATGAGGTGACGGTCTTCGATTCGGTCGGTTTCGCGCTGGAGGATTTCTCGGCGCTGCGCTACCTGGATGACCATATCGATGCGCATCATGCGCAGCAGATCGATCTGGTCCCCGTACTGGACAACCCCAAGGACTTGTATGGCTTGGCCATCCCCGTTCTTCCCTACAAGGAGCAGGCAAACGCATGAACAAGATCAGGATGATGGGCGCCCCCACCGATGTGGGCGCCAGCCGCCGTGGTGCCTCCATGGGACCGGCCGCCCTGCGCGTGGCCGAGCTGCAGCGCAGCCTGCAGCAGCATGGACTGGACGTCATCGATGGCGGTGACCTGGGCGGTCCGGCCAATCCGCAGCAGCCGCCGGTACAGGGCTTGCGCCATCTGGAACAGGTGGTGCAGTGGAACCAGGCCGTCTTCGATGCCGTATCGGGCAGCCTGGCCGAGGGTGAAGTCCCGCTGCTCATGGGCGGCGACCACGCGCTGGCGGTCGGGTCGATCACTGCCGTGGCGCGTCACTGTCGCACGCATGGCAAGGACTTGCGCGTGCTGTGGCTGGATGCCCATGCCGATGCCAACACCAGCCAGTCCACCCCGACCGGCAATATCCACGGCATGCCGGTGGCCTGTCTGCTGGGGATGGGGCCCGAAGCGCTCATTCGCCTGGGTGGGCAGACGCCGGCCATGCAGCCGCAGCAGATCTGCCAGATCGGCATCCGCAGCGTCGACCGTGAAGAAAAGCGCCACCTGCGCGAGCTGGGCGTGCGCGTCTTCGACATGCGCCACATCGATGAATACGGCATGCGCGCCACCATGCAGGAGGCGCTGGCCGGCATGGGCCCGGAGACCCATCTGCATGTGAGTTTCGATGTGGATTTCCTCGATGCCGCACTGGCTCCCGGCGTGGGCACGGCCGTGCTGGGCGGGCCGACCTATCGCGAGGCGCAGCTGTGCATGGAAATGATCGCCGATACCGGCCGCCTCGCTTCACTGGATGTGATGGAATTGAACCCGGCCTGCGATGTGCGCAACCAGACGGCGGAGGTGGTGGTGGACCTGGTCGAAAGTCTGTTCGGAAAATCCACACTGATGCGCTGAGTTTGGCTGATGGCTCTCATCGTCTGCAATTGGAGGTTGAAGGATTGCGGGCAATGCCCGATCATTCAGGGTTTTGTCGCGTCCGGTGGGCGGGTGCAGGGTAATGTCCCCGTATTCCCGCGTGCCGGGAAGCGCTCGCACGCCGGGGGCGACAGCGGGGTGCGCACGCATCTTGCTCTCCCGGATTACTCCTCCGTCAGAAAGAAGTCATCATGTCTCTCAAGAAATTCTTCACCGTGGCCGCCAGCGCGCTGGCCCTGTCCTGTGCTGCCGGCAGCACCTTCGCAGCTGACCAGACCTACGTGGTCGGCGCCGGCGGTACCTATCGCCCCTTCGAATTCGAAACCCCGAAGAAGGAACTGGTCGGCTTCGACATCGACCTGATCAAGGCCATCTCGCAGGCCTCCAACTTCAAGATCCAGCTGGTGAGCACGCCCTGGGAAGGCATCTTCGCCACCCTCGGCCAGGGTGACCGCGACATCATCATCTCCGGCATCACCATCACCGACAAGCGCGCCCAGATGGTCGACTTCTCGCTGCCGTACTTCCCGGCCGAACAAGTCATCATCACCAACGCCGATGCCAAGATCGCCTCGCTGGCCGACCTGAAGAAGACGCAAGTGGCCGTGGTCAATTCCACCGCCGGTGACATCGTGGTCTCCGAAGAACTGGGCAAGGCCAGCACCGCCATCCACCGCTTCGACAACACCGTGCTGATGCTGGAGGAACTGTATCGCGGTGGCGTTGATGCGGCCGTGGGCGATGTGGGCGTGATCAAGTTCTACATCAAGAGCCATCCCGAGAAGAAATTCAAGGTGGTCGGCGACACCAAGTTCGTGCGCCAGTACTTCGGCATCGCCGTCAAGAAGGGCAACAAGGAACTGCTGGACAAGATCAACGCCGGCCTGAAGCAGATCGTCGCCGATGGCACCTACGCCAAGATCTACAAGACCTGGTTCGACGGCGAAGTGCCGACCCTGCCGCTGAAGTAAGCCTTCCGGTGCACCGGCCCAGGGGCCGGGCACTCGCCTGAAAGCGCCGCCCCGTGCCGTCTTGCGGGGTGGGCTGCTGGTGTTGCCGGGTTCGCCGGTATCGCCTGTTCCGCTTTTTTCCGCTTCTCCGCTTTTCTCAACACCTCCGTTTGAACGGATTCATCATGCATTCCTTCTTCCAATGGGAAATCATCGGCGAATACGCGCCGCTGTTCGTCGAAGGCACCTGGATGACCCTCAAGGCCGCGATCATCTGCGTGATCGCCGGCACCTGCTGGGGCCTGGTGCTGGGCGTGGGCCGCCTGGCCGAAGCACGCCATGGTTTATGGAAATATTTCCTGTGCTACTGCGTGCAGTGGCCGATTCGCTTCTACGTCAGCTTCCTGCGCGGCACGCCGCTGTTCGTGCAGATCCTGCTGATCCACTTCGCGCTCATGCCGATGCTGATCAACCCCAGCGGCGGCCTGATCCTCTCGGGTGATCTGGCGCGCGAGATCCGCTCGCACTACGGTGCCTTCGCTTCAGCGGTGCTGGCCATCACGCTCAACTCGGGCGCGTATGTGTCGGAAATTTTCCGCGCCGGCATCCAGTCCATCGACCGTGGCCAGAGCGAAGCCTCGCGCTCGCTGGGCATGAGCTACCTCGGCACGCTGCGCCGCGTGGTGCTGCCGCAGGCCTTCCGCCGCATGCTGCCGCCGCTGGGCAACAATGCCATTGCCATCGTCAAGGATTCCTCGCTGGCCTCGGCCATCGGCCTGGCTGAACTGGCCTATGCGGCGCGTACCGTTTCGGGTGCCTACGCGCGCTACTGGGAGCCGTACCTGACCATCTCGGTGATCTACTGGGTCATCACGCTGGCGCTGGCGGCGCTGGTACGCCATCTGGAAGCACGTTACGGCAAGGGAGATGCACGATGAGCACGATGATCAAGGTCAATCAACTGCAGAAGCGCTTCGGCCAGGCGCACATCCTGCGCGGCATCGATTGCGAGATCCGCGCCCGCGAAGTGGTGTGCGTGATCGGGCCCTCGGGCTCGGGCAAGAGCACTTTCCTGCGCTGCCTCAACGGACTGGAAGAAGTCAGCGATGGCGACATCTTCATCGAAGGCGTCAAGCTCAATGACCCCAAGGTCAACCTGAATGCCTTGCGCGCGGAGCTGGGCATGGTGTTCCAGCGCTTCAACCTGTTCCCGCACATGACGGTGCTGGAAAACCTGATCATGGCGCCCATGCAGGTGAGGAAGCTGTCGCGCCGCGACGCGGTCTTGGTGGCCGAGAAGCTGCTGCAGAAGGTCGGCCTGCTGGACAAGATCGATGCCTTCCCCAACCAGCTTTCCGGCGGCCAGCAGCAGCGCGTGGCGATTGCCCGCGCGCTGGCCATGGAACCGAAGGTGATGCTGTTCGATGAACCCACTTCCGCGCTGGACCCGGAACTGGTGGGCGAAGTGCTGACCGTCATGAAGCAGCTGGCCGAAGAAGGCATGACCATGGTGGTGGTCACGCACGAGATGGGTTTTGCGCGTGAAGTGGCGGACCGGGTCTTCTTCATCGACCAGGGCGTCATCATGGAAGAAGGTCCGCCGCAGCAGGTGCTGGGTGAACCGGTCCATGAGCGCACGCGCGATTTCCTGCGCAAGGTGCTGTAAGCCATCACGCAGTGCGCCGCAAACGAGAACGCCGGGAGCAATCCCGGCGTTTTTCGTTGCAGGCTCAGTGATGCGCCCCAAGCACGATGGCTCCTGCCGCAATGACCGCACAGGACAGCACGCGCCGCAGCGTCAGCTTCTCGCCCAGGAACAGCGTGCCGATCAGGAGCGCAAACAGCACCGAGGTCTCACGCAGCGCCGAGACCATGCCCATGGGGGCGAGCGTCACGGCCCAGATCACGATGCCATAGGCCAGCAGCGACATGACGCCGCCCGCCAATCCGATCCAGGTGTCCTTGTGCGAGAGCACCACCGGCGAGCGTCCATGCTTGTACTGGTAGAGCAGGGCCAGCGGGATGCTGTCGGCGACGAACAGCCAGCCCGCATAGGCGATGGCGTCGCCCGCCAGCCGCGCGCCGATGCCGTCGGTGATGGTATAGGCCGCGATGAAGGCTCCGGTCGCCAGGGCTGCCAGCGGGCCGGACAGGTGCTCGCGCCGGCGCATGGCGCGCAGGTTGGCCAGGCTGACGATGCCCAGCGAGACCAGGGCGATGCCGATCACCGTATAGATGCCCAACTGCTCGCCTGCAAAGACCGCCGCCCCCAGCGCCACCAGCAAGGGTGAGGAGCCGCGCGCAATCGGATAGGACTGGCCGAAGTCGCCAATGCGGTAGGCGCGGATCAGGAACAGGTTGTAGCCGGTGTGCAGCAGGCCCGAGAGCAGGATGTAGAACCAGCTCTCCGCTTGCGGCCACGGTCGCCACAGCACCAGCGGGATCGCGCCCAGCCCCGCGCCCAGGGTCATGAGCGAGAGTGACGCCAGGCGGTCGTGGCTGCTTTTGAGCAGGGCGTTCCAGGAAGCGTGCAGCAGCGCAGCGGCCAGGACCAGGGCGATGACGGGGAGCGTCATGCGCGGCGGTCCGTCAGTGCCTGCGCATCCAGATCGGCTGCGACGCGCCACAGCGTGTGGCCTGAGGCGAGATATTTGCGCTCGAAGGGCGTGATGGGCTGATCGGGTTGCCAGGCTTCAGTGCGGAAAGTGCCGCCAGATAGCTGGTTCAGGGCCGAAGTGAATTCTTCGACATAAATCTGCCAATTGCTGCGGCATTCCAGCTGTCCACCCAGCGCCACGATGAAGGGAAACACCGGATGGCCCTGCCAGCGCCGGGCCAGGTGGCCGATCTTGGGCCAGGGATTGGGGTAGAGCAGGTAGTGCCGCGCCGGCCGCAGCCCGGTTTCATGCGCCAGCCGCCAGTAATCGACCAGGTCGGCGCGCACGAAGCAGAGATTCGCCGGTTCCGGACCATCCCAATGCGTGTTGCGGGCCAGGCGGTCGGCCGACTGGTCGATGCCGATGACGAAATGATCCGGGTAGCGCGCCGCCAGGTGCAGCGTCGACAAGCCCACGCCACAGCCGGTGTCGAGGATCAGCGGCGGCTCGCCTGCGGCGCGCCAGGCCGCCATGCTGGCATCGAAGGCGCGCTGGTTGTAATCGGTGACGGGTTTGCGGAACGGATGGGCGGGATCGGCGTGGCGCGCCACCAGGGTGGCCAGTTGCTCATGCACGCCGGTCTGGGCGCTGCTGATGGGGGATGAATTCACGACAAGGTGGTCAAGGCGGCAAAACGCCATTTTAATGGACGTCGCGTGCGCGCCGCTGATGGCAAGCTGACCAAAAGAAAACGCCGCGCGGGGGGCGCGGCGTCATTGCCTGTAAAGCGGGAGTGCTTGACCCGATCAGTGCAAGGTCATGGGATGACGCATCATCACGTCGTAACGGCTCAGGAAGTTGTCGATATCGTCCATGGTGGGTTCGGACGCGATCAGTTCCTGGACATCCTTGCGGAACAGTTCGGCCGCCGGGCCATCGATGTAGATTTCACGCTGGCCGGACTTGTCCATGATCTCGTAGCCGCCGAAGCGCAGGGCTTCGTGGTCGGAATCGGCACCGAATTCGACGACGCTGTACTGCTCACTGTTGTAGATCAGGTTCATAGTGACTCCTTATGCTGGAATACTGCTTCGAAAAGGAAGTGGCGCCTTCACCGTAAATTTCAAGACCCTTCACCTGGGCCGCGCCTCGTGTGCATCTCTGCTACTTCGATACAGCTCCCTCGGGCAACGCCGCGTCGCTTGCGTTCCTGAGTCTGTTGACGGCAGTTTGTCCGAAAAACTTTGATGCCTGCCGTATTGCCTTTCCGCATGCACGAAATCTTGCATGTTTCTTCATGATGCACCGTCACCTGCAGAAGATAGATGACAAGCCCGCCTGGAAGTTCATCGCGTTGCAGCAGGCCGGGTTGCGGCCTGGCAAGCCTCATCACGCCTTCAGCATGCCGCTGTCGGACGTAAAAGAACATCAGGAAATTTCTGACGCCGCCACACCCCTGTGGCGGACTGCCCCCAAAACGTGATCAGACTACCAAAAGAAACGGGACCGCGCTGCGATCCCGTTGTCCTAGTATTCATGCCGGTGCGGCTCAGTGATTCTTGCGCGCCAGCTTGCCCGGTTCCACGCCGAGCTGCTTGAGCTTGCGGTAGAGGTGGGTACGTTCCAGGCCGGTACGTTCGGCCACGCGCGTCATGCTGCCGTTTTCGCGCACCAGGTGGTATTCGAAGTAGGCGCGCTCGAAGGCATCGCGGGCTTCGCGCAGCGGCAGGTCGAAGGAAATATTGGCGGCATTGTCGGCCACCTGTCCGAAGGGTGCCGCGGCCGGCGTGCCGTGATGCAGCGGTTCGCTGCCCAATGCGGGCGCGTAGGTGGCCACCGGGGCGACGTGTTCGGGGGTGTGCAGGCCGTCGGCTGCACCATTGGCCACGGCGGCCACCGGGGCCGGGCGATAGCTGGCCGGACGCACCGCTTCGCGGCTGTGTGACAGCCCTTGCTGCACGGCCTTGAGCAGCTTTTGCAGCGCGATCGGCTTTTCCAGGAAGTTCAGTGCGCCGATGCGAGTGGCCTCGACGGCAGTGTCGATGGTGGCGTGGCCGGACATCATGATGACCGGCATGGTCAACAGGCCATCGCGTTGCCATTCCTTCAGGAGCGTGACGCCGTCGGTGTCGGGCATCCAGATGTCGAGCAGCACGAGGTCGGGGACTCCGGCCTGGCGAAGCTCGCGTGCCTGCTGCGCGTTTTCCGCAGTGGTCACGACATGCCCCTCATCGCCCAGAATTTCTGAGAGCAATTCGCGGATACCCATTTCGTCATCGACGACCAGGATGTTAGCCATGTGCTGCTTTCCTCGCTGCTAGTTCATTGTCCAAGTTTTCGATCTTGTTCCGGGCCGGCGCGCTCGACGCGGCGTTAGCGAGCGTGCCTTGATGAACTGCCGGGTCCCTCCCGGCGACTTGCTGTCGAATCTTGACCCTGGGGACGGTTTCCTGAGAAAACTGTCTCTTAATCAATAGGTGCTAACTTTACCAGCAAAATTACAATTTTTGCGCCTCGGCCATCGGTCCGATTCTGGATATCGATGCGACCGCCATGTTCCTCGACGATTTTCTTGACCATCGCCAGTCCCAGGCCGGTCCCTCTGGCCTTGGAAGTGACGTAGGGTTCGAAGGCACGCGCCAGGATGGTCGGCGAGAAACCGGGACCGTTATCCATGATCGACAAACGCACGGCCGGCCGGCGCTGGCCGTCGGTGCCGGCGATGTCGATCTGTTCGGTCAGCACGTCGATGCGCGGCGCGCTTTGGCCGTCATCGGTCACGGCATCCTGGGCATTCTGCAGCAGGTTGTGGATGACCTGGCGCATCTGGGTGGCGTCGCCCATGACCTTGCTCATTACCGGGGCCAGGCGCGCATGGATCACGTCGCGGCCATCGCCGGCCAGGTAGAGGTTGAGGATTTCCTCGATCAGGGCATTCAGATCGAGCGCCACCGGCTTGGCCGGCGGGGTCTTGGCGTAGTCGCGGAAGTCGTCGACCATGCGCTTCATGGCGGTGACCTGGTTGACGATGGTGGTGGTGCCCTTGTCGAGGATGGCGGCATCGGCCGGCATGAGCTTGTCGGCCAGGCGATGCTGCAGGCGTTCGGCGGAGAGCTGGATGGGGGTCAGCGGATTCTTGATCTCGTGCGCCAGGCGGCGCGCCACCTCACCCCACGCAATCGAGCGCTGGGCCGAGATGACGTTGCTGATGTCATCGAACACCACCACGTAGCCGACGCCGTTTTCCACCGGCAGGTGCGAGCCACGCGCCAGCAAGGTCAGCTTGTCATGGTCGGGCTTGCCGCCTTGCTCGTCACCGGCATCCAGCACCGCGCCGGGCTGGCGCGACAGTTCGAACTGCCGCTGCCAGTGCAGGCCGTCGGCCCCTTCGCTGCTGTGCTGGGCCAGCTGTTCGGAGAAGGCGCGGATGACTGCCTGGGCAAACGGTGCCTGGCTGTCGATGGTTTGCAGCGGCGTGCCGATGTTGGCCGAGAAGTCGTAGCCCAGGATGCGGCGCACCGAATCGTTGGCGCTGACGATGTTGAATTGCCCGTCCAGCACCATCACCCCGGCCGACATGTTGGCCAGCACCGATTCCAGATAGGCCTTGGCGTTTTCCAGTTCGGCCCGGTTCTTTTCGACGGAGGTGCGCGCTTCCAGCAGCTGGCGCGTCATGGTGTTGAAGGATTGGGTCAGCGTGCCCAGCTCATCCGAGGTACTGACGATGGGGCGCGGCGAGAGGTTGCCTTCGGCCACCGCCTTGGTACCTTCGGCCAGCAGCAGCAGTGGCTTGGCGAGGTCGCTGGCGATCAGGAAAGCGCTGGCGATGGCGGCGAAAATGGCCAGCAGCAGGGTCAGGGTCAGCGTCACCAGATAGATCTTGCGCAGCCCCGAGCGCGACACGGAACGTTGCTGGTACTCGTTGTAGGCCAGGCGCAGCGTCTCGGCGTTGGTGGCCAGATAATCCGGGACCGGCTGCAGGATCTGCAGGTAGCGCGTTTCATTCTGCAGCGACAATCCGCGGCTGGGAGCCGGAACCAGCACCACCACGTGCAGCCGCAGGTTGCCGTCGGTATCGGAGCCGCTGGGGGGGCGGGTGTCATCGCTTTCTACCGCCGAGAAGGCACGCGAGACCCGCGCCTGGCGCATCGCCTGGCTGCTGGGCAGGATGGGCGTGAGCGAGCCGATGGAGCCGCCCACCGTACTCATCACCTGGCCATTGGCGTTGACGATGGTGATCTCCATGTTCTGGTCGCGCTGGCGCGAAAGGTAGGTCACCTGTTCGGAGTCGCTCATGTCGGAGAGCTCCTGGGCCATGCCGCGCGCCCGCGAGACCAGGTCCGACAGCGAGGAGTCCAGTGCATTGCGGCCCAGGTTCAGGCCCGATTCCAGCGCCGCTTCCATGCGCACGTCGAACCAGGATTCGATGGAGCGCGACACGAACTGCACCGACATCAGATAGATCACCGCCCCCGGCACGATGCCCACCAGGGCAAACATCAGCACCAGCCGCGCCAGCAGCTTGGAGCCGAACTTGCCGCGCCGGTAGCGTTTGTAGAGCCGGCCCAGCAGCAGCAGCACCAGGCCCAGCAGCGAAATGGCCGCCAGGCCGTTGAGGAACAGCAGCCACGGATAGTGCTGCTCGAAGAGGGCGGAATTCTCGGAGGCCGACGCCAGCAGGAACAGCAGGACACTGATGACGCCCCCGCCGACCACCAGCAGATAGCGTAAGGTGCGGCTCATTCGGGTTTGTAGTTGAATTCGATCCAGTCGGAGGACAGCCGCCAGTCATTGTTGTTGAGCGCGTTGACCTGGAAGGGCTTGGGCAGCTGCGCCACGTCCAGCCGCATGCGCAGGCCGACATGGTAAGTCTCGCCGGCCTTGAGCGTGTTGTTGTCGGCGATGATCCAGCGTGGCGGACGGCGGATCAGGGTCAGCGCGTCGTCCAGGTTGGTGAAGCTCTGCTGCAGCTGGCCGCTGATGGCGGTGTGATATTGCCGCGTCAGCACGTTGTAGGACAGGCGCAGGGTGCGGGTGGCCGCGACGCTGGTCTCGTCGAACCAGTACCAGCGCCGCCGGGTCAGTTGGACCTCGGTGGTGAAGTACAGGGGCACGCCGCGCGAGAGCGCATCTTCCAGGCCGCGATTCAATTCGAAGTCATAGGACACCGAGAGCCGGTAGCCTTCGTCGCTGGCTTCGATGGCGGCCTGGTTGACGGTGATTTCAGCAGCCTGGACGGCCAGAGCGGAACAGGCCAGCAGCAGCGCCAGCAGCCATTGCAGCGCCGCGCGCAGCAGCCGCGGGAAGCCGGCATCGCGCGGGCGTGCGGACGTGGAAGTGGGGAAGGGGGCCGATTGCGTCAAATTCATGCACCAGGTTTTTGGAACAGCGCATAGAACAGGCCATCGTGATCGGCATCGGCACCGGCGGTCGGCAGCAGTTGACCTGGAGCGGGCAGCCGGATGGCATGGTTTTTCTGCGCGAAGGCGATCGCTTGCTGCTCCGATTCCTGGGGCCACAGCGAGCAGGTTACGAGCAGCAATTTACCATCCGGTCGCAGCATCTGCCAAAGCTTGTCCAAAATTTGCGCGGAAAGTGTTGCAAGCTGCGCGGTGTCGGTCTTGCGGCGCAGCCAGCGGATATCCGGGTGGCGGCGCACGATGCCGGAGGCGGTACAGGGCACGTCAGCCAGGATGCGGTCGAAGCCCTGGCCATCCCACCAGCCATCTTCCCGGGCATCGCCGGTGATCAGTTGCGCCTTGAGCTGCAGACGGTCCAGGTTTTCGGCGATGCGCTGCAGGCGGCGCGGATCGTGGTCCAGCGCCTGCAGTTCGATGTCGGCCAGTTCCAGCAGGTGGCCGGTCTTGCCGCCCGGCGCGGCGCAGGCATCGAGCACGCGCATGCCATCAGCTACCTCCAGCAGCGGCGCGGCCAGTTGGGCCGCCGCATCCTGCACCGAGACCACGCCCTCGGCAAAGCCGGGGATCTGTTGCACCGGGACCGGCTTGTCCAGCCGCACCGCGTAGGGCCCGACGGCACGTGCGCCGATGCCGGCCTGCTGCAGGGTGGACAGGTACTGTTCCACGCTGGCGCGGCGGCGGTTCACGCGCAGGGTCAGCGGCGGTGGCTGGTTGCCGGCGTGCAGGATGGCCTGCCACTGCTCGGGATAGGCGCCCTTGAGGCGGTCGATCCACCAGGTCGGATAATTCCAGGTGCCAGGCGGGGTCTTGGTGGCCTGCGGCATGAGCGTCGCGCGTTCGCGCAGGAAGCGGCGCAGGATGGCATTGACCACGCCCTTGGCGAAACTCATCTCCTGGCTGATGGCGGCGGCCTCGACGGCCTGGTCCACCACGGTGAAGCTGTCGTAGCCCGCGTCTTCTTCATTGACCAGCAGTGCCAGGGCCGTCACCAGCAGGCCGTGCAGGACCTCCGGTTGCGGTGGCTTGTTGGCCAGCAGGCCCAGCAGGCTGTCGCTCAGCCCCAGGCTGCGCATGGCGCGATAGCTCAGGTCCTGGATGGCACCGCGTGCCGGCGGCGGGGCGTCGCTGCGGGAGAAGATCTGCGCCAGTGCCTGCGGCAGGGCGTGGCCGGCGCGTACGGCGGCCACTGCCTGGGCGGCATAGGCCAGCTGATAGGCCAGGGAATCGGCCTTGGCACCGGGAGGGAGGAGAGAAATCTGGATCACGTCTTTGCTGGCTCGGAAGATAAGGCGGCACCCCGTATTGCAACCCGGCAATGGTCGGAGCAAGGGGCGCGGGCCGCCAGTGTACCAGCGGCCAATGGTGCTCACACCTGCGCGATGCATTTTGGGTGGTGCAAGTGTCGGTCCGGCACGGCAGAATGCCGCCCGACAAGGACAAACGGCCGCCGCGGTGGATGTTCGCGGCAGCCGTTCGGCGCGGGTATGTCAGGGTGATGCAGGCAATCAAGCGTCAGGAAGTGTCAGGAGCGCAACGCGTCCGGGCTTCCTGCAGGCATCAGACGCCCCACAGGATGTCGTAATTGCCCTTCTTGGCTTCGCGCAGCATGTCCAGCAGCGGATAGGCGCGTGCCGAGAAGCTGACCGGCTCGATCTTTTCGTGGTTGTGGTCGTCGACGTCGGCGTTGTGGTGGGCGTTGACGTCACGCGCCAGCGCTTCGGCCGCTTCATGCGACTTGCTGGCGTTGATCTGCTGTTCCAGCAGAGTGATGGCGTCACCGGCCTCGGCGGCGGTGATCACGCCACGGGCAGGATCCTTGTGCAACAGGTCCAGAATGGGTTTGGCGTGCGACTCATACATCACCACATCGGCAGCCGCTTTTGATTTGAAGGTAATCAGCATATTTCCTCAGGGTCTTTGATTGATAACGTTTTTTGGGCAGGCCCGCCAAGGCGGGCGCGCTGGAAATGCGCTGCAGACTGCATCCGCATTTCTGCGGGAATGCCTGTTTGGAGAGTCAGGCAGGACAAGAATACCCCGGTAGCCGGAATATTGTCATCCGGCTCGGCCCCGCTCAGGTTGGTTTGAAAGAGCTGAAAAAGGTTTCAATATTTTCCTCGGTGAAGGCCTTTAGTTCCCCCACGATGAGAATCTGGTACACCCGCCGCTCACGCACCGCCAGCCGGGCGACCAGCCGCAGAGGGCGGCCGCGGGACACGCCCCGCGCGTCCAGGTCCAGCGTGCGCGCCAGGCCCGTGGTCTTGCCCGGCCACACCGGCGTGCCCTGCGGCTGGCCGCCGATGTTGTTGAGCAGGGCGGTGCGCATTGCCTCCAGCGCCCGGTTGGCCGCGGCCGCATCGGGCAGTTCGGCCGTTCCCACGGCGAAGGTGAGGCCGTCGACTTCGGCGGCGGTCATGCTCATGTCGACCTTGGGGCCGTCCAGGTCGACCGGGCGCGTCACGCTGGCCGGCTTGGCGGGCAGGAGCACCACGAAATGCGCGCCGTTGTCGCTGGCTTCACGCCAGTTGTAGCGCGGAGAGCAGGCCGCCAGGCACAGGCAGGCCAAGGACAGCAACAGCAGGGCAGGGCGGAGGCGGCGCATGGGAAGGGTCCGGAACGGGGAGAGGGGCATCATATCAAAGCCGGTTTGAGGCACATATGAAGCAAATACCGCGATTGTCCGATGGCCGTACGGCAATTCTTGCGGTATAAGAACGCATCGAAACGGAACCCTTTCCCGATATGAACCAAGATAACCAAACCGGCCTGCCGGAACTGACCCTGCGCGGGATGCTGCTGGGCGCGCTCATCACGGTGGTCTTCACCGCCTCCAACGTGTATCTCGGGCTGAAGGTCGGCCTGACCTTTTCCTCGGCGATCCCCGCAGCGGTGATCTCGATGGCGGTCTTGCGCCTGTTTTCCAATGCCAACATCCTGGAAAACAACATGGTGCAGACCCAGGCCTCGGCGGCCGGCACGCTCTCCTCCATCATCTTCATCCTGCCCGGCCTGGTGATGATGGGCCACTGGCAGGGCTTCCCCTTCCTGCAGACGCTGGGCATCTGCGCCGCCGGCGGCATGCTGGGGGTGATGTTCTCCATCCCGCTGCGCCGGGTGATGGTGGTGCAGAGCGCGCTGCCCTATCCGGAAGGCGTGGCGGCCGCGGAGATCCTGCGCGTGGGCAGCGCCGACGCCGAGGGCGGCGAGGAAACCCGGCGCGGTCTGCGTGACATCCTCTTCGGCGGCACAATTGCAGCAGCCTTCAGCGTGATCGCCAGCGGACTGAAGCTGTTTGCCGAAAGCATCAGCCTCTGGTTCACCGCCGGTGCTTCGGTGGTCCGCCTGACCATGGGCTTCTCGCTGGCCCTGGTGGGCGCGGGCTACATGATTGGCATCGTCTCCGGCATCGCCATCCTGATCGGCCTGGTAATCGCCTGGGGTGTGGCCGTGCCTTATCTCACCGCCGTCACCCCGCATGCGGCCGATGTCGCCCTGTCGGACTTTGCCAACGGATTGTGGAAGAGCCAGGTACGCTTCATCGGTGCCGGCATGATCGGCGTGGCTGCAGTGTGGACCCTGGCCACCCTTTTCAAGCCCATGCTGGAAGGCGTGAAGGCCTCGCTGTCGACGCTCTCGCGCCGTCAGCAGGGCAGCACCGAGCGCACTGACCAGGATATGTCGCCGCGCTGGATCATCGTCATCAGCCTGGCCATGATTGCGCTGCTGGCGGTGGTGTTCGCGTCCTTCCTGTCCGAAGCACCGGTGTCGCCTGCGCTGTTCATCGGGCTGATCGTCTATGCGGTGGTGTTTGCCTTCATCTTCGGCTTCCTGGTGGCGGCGGCTTGCGGCTACATGGCCGGGCTGATCGGCTCCTCGTCCAGCCCGATCTCGGGTATCGGCATCGTGGCCGTGATCCTGGTGTCGGTCCTGCTGCTGGTCTCGGGCGCAGTCGATCCGCTGCTGGCCACGCCCGAAGGCAGCAAGCTGGCCATCGCGGTGGCGCTGTTCGTCACCGCGGCCATCATTGCGGTGGCGGCCATCGCCAATGACAACCTGCAAGACTTGAAGACCGGCCAACTGGTCGGCGCCACCCCCTGGCGCCAGCAGGTGGCGCTGCTGGTCGGTTGCGTGGTGGGCGCGCTCATCATCCCGCCGGTGCTGAACCTGCTCTACAACGCCTATGGCTTCACCGGTGCCCTGCCGCGCGCGGGCATGGATGCAGCCCAGGCCCTGGCGGCTCCGCAGGCGACCCTGATGACGGCCATTGCCACCGGTATCTTCACCCGCGAGCTGAACTGGACCATGCTGGGCGTCGGCGTGGCGCTGGGCATCGTGCTCATCGTGATCGACTGGCTGCTGGCCCGCCGTGGCGGCGTGGCGCGCTTGCCGGTACTGGCCGTGGGCATCGGCATCTACCTGCCGCCGATGGTCAGCAGCGCCCTGTTCCTGGGGGCGGTCCTGGGCTGGCTGATCGAACGTGCACTGCGCCGCCGGGCACTGGCCGCCGGTGCGGATCTGGAAGCCTATGCCGACAAGCCGCGCCAGCGCGGCATCCTGGTGGCCTCAGGCCTGATCGTGGGGGAAAGCCTGGTGGGTGTGCTGCTGGCCGCCATCATCGGCTTTACCGGCAAGGATGCACCGCTGGCCGTGGTGTCGGGGGCCTTTGAATTGACCGGGCAGTGGCTGGGCCTGGTTGCGCTGGTGCTGGTGCTGATCGCGTTTGCGCGCCGCATCCTGCCGTCACGTTGACGTTAGCGGGAATGCGCTGCTGGTGGTGCTTCAGTGCACCCACCAGTAGCGCAGGATATGAAAGAAAATCGGTGCCGAGAAACTGATCGAATCGACCCGGTCCAGCATGCCGCCATGGCCTTCGATCATGGCACCCCAGTCCTTGAGTCCGCGGTCACGCTTGATCGCCGACAGCACGAATCCCCCGAAGAAGCCCAGAATGTTGATGGTCAGCGCCACCAGCGCCGCCTGCCACACATTGAAAGGCGTGATCCAGTACAGCGCAGCACCGACGGCGGTGGACGTCAGCACGCCCCCGACCAGGCCTTCCAGCGTCTTGGAAGGTGAAATCTGCGGGGCCAGCTTGCGCTTGCCGAACAGCTTGCCCCACACGTACTGGAACACATCACTGGATTGCACCGTCAGCACCAGGAACACGATGAGCTGCAGGTTGCGGCCTTCGAAGCCCTCGATGGGCAGCGTCAGCAGGGCCGGCACGTGCGAGATGCAGTAGACGCAGATCATCAGCCCCCACTGCACCTTGGCCGCACGCTCCAGGAAATGCTTGGTATCGGTGGAGAGCGAGGCCGAGATTGGCAGCAGCAGGAAGGCGTAGACCGGGATCAGGATGGAGAACAGGCCATACCAGTCCATCCCGATGAGCACGTACTGCAGCGGCAGGAACACGAAGAAGCACCACAGCAGCGCCCGATGGTCGCCCACGCGGGTGTAGGTGACGGAAATGAATTCACGCAGCGCCTGCAGCGAGATGAAGGCAAACAGCACCACCACGCCGGTCTTGCCGATCCAGAACGCGATGGCCAGCGCGCCGATCATCCACCACCAGGCCTTGATGCGGGCATTGAGATTGTCGATGACGCTGCTGCTGCGTCCGGCCAGCCGCCAGCGCAGCAGGCCACCAACCGAACTGGCCAGGGCGAGGACGGCGAACACGCCGCCAAACAGGGCGATGAGGGTATCTTGAGGAGTCATGGTCGTTCGTCGCGGATCATTCGGCCACGGGGGCCAAGGCGAGCAGGGCCTGGCGGGTGCGGGCCAGGAATTGTTCCTTGCTTTCGTCGGGGCGCAGCATCAAGGGCTCGCCGAAGCTGAGGGTGCAGAGCAGCGGCAGCGGCACCAGATGGCCTTTGGGCATGGCCCGGCCGAGGTTCTCGATCCACACCGGCACCAGTTCCACTTCCGGATGAGCGCAGGCCAGGTGGTACAGCCCGCTCTTGAAGGGCAGCAGGCCCTCTTCCAGGTTGCGCGTGCCTTCCGGGAACAGGATCAGCGATTCACCCCCTGCCAGCACCTGCCCCATCACGCCGATGGGATCGGCGCTACGGCCAGCCTGGCGGTCCACCAGTACACCCCGGAAGACCCGATTGATCACATAGCGCCGCACGGCACTGCTGAGCCAGTAGTCCGAGCCGGCCACTGGCCGGGTGCGCTTGCGCATGGCGCGCGGCAGCATGCTCCAGACCAGCACGAAATCACCGTGGCTGCGGTGGTTGGGATAGTAGACACGCAGCTTGCCGGGATCGGGCGCGGCAAACCAGCGGGCGCGCACGCCCGTGAGGACGCGGGCGAAGGTGCAGATGGCGGAGGCGAAGAGGCGGTCGATCAGCATACAAATTCAGTTTTCAAGGATCAGGAAAGGAACAGTAACGCCAGGGTGACCACCCAGGCCACCACCTGCAAGGCCAGGTATCGGACCTGATTCTTCACCAGGCGGCGTACCCCGGCGATGCGTTGCGCCAGCGGGCGCGGCGCCGCACCGGCTTTGGGCCCAAGACCGCTGTCTGCGAGGGCCAGGTCAAAGGCAGCCAGATCGTCCTGCGGTGGATTTCCCTGGTGCCAGCGGCGCGCCCATGAGGTGAAGATGGGGACATCGAAGGCGCAGCGCAGCGCGAAACTGCATTCGGCGATCCCGAACACGATGGACAGCGCCAGCGCAGCCCAGACTGCAGGGCCGCCTGGATGCAAGACCAGCAAGACCAGCGCGCAGAGGCTGAGCAGGCGGCTGGTGTTGTCCAGCGGACGGCTCACGGCCAGGATTGCCAGGGCAATGTCGGCCTGGTGGGCTGCCTGCTGCGCAGCTGGGGCGTTTTCAGGCGGGAGGCCTTGATGAGCGGCATCGTTGGCGGCATCGCTGCCGGATCCTTGGCGCAGGTCAGACATGGCGTTCTCCCTTCAGCAACTGCTGCTCGACCTCCCGCAGGCGTTCCCGCAGCGCGGCGTTGATGACCACCGTGGGGCGGCGTTCGGCCAATAGCGCGAGAGCAGAGTCCATGTCGGGACAGCGTCCGCTCAGGCACAGCCAGGTCGCCACTGCAGCAGCGCTGCGCGAATAGCCCAGCGCACAGGCCACCAGCACGGGTCCATGGCTGCGCAGCGATTCGATGCTGCGGGCGGCCGCCAGCAATTGGTCGGCGTCGGGGGCGACCAGGTCCAGCCAGGCATGGCCGGCATAAGCCCACGGACCGCGCGGGGCGGGCAGTTCGGCGCAGAGGTCGCACAGGGCGGCGAACGGGCTGGCGCGCAGCTCGGCAGCGCTTGGCAAGCGGCCCAGCCAGACATCCCCGGTGATGGGATCTGGCTGCGGACGGCGGCGGGTCCACAGGCGGGCATTGAGCCAGGCACCCAATACATGTGGAGCCAGCAACCAGGTGACGGCCAGCGACCGGCGGCCGTCGTGCTTCTGGAAACCGGCGGCACCGGCATGGGCGTAATTCCAAGCCACGATGGCCAGCGACAAGGCCAGCCAGCCCAGTGGGGCGGCCAAGGCGCGCACGGAGATTGCCAGCGCCAGTGCCAGCAAGGCTCCCAGCGCGTAGGCCAGCGCCAGACGCATGCGTCGCGCACTGCGCTGGCCGCTGCGGCGCAGCGGCGTACCCCCCTCATCCGGCCACAGCCACAGGCAGAACAGGCCCAGCATGGCACCGGTCGGGATATCAATGAAGTGATGCTGCCAGGTCGTCAGCACGGACAGGCCGATCAGCAGCGCCCAGCCATGGATGACCAGCTGCCAGAACCAGTGCGTGCGCAGCCGGGCGAACTGGACCCAGATCAGCACCAGCAGTGCGATATGCAGCGAGGGGGCTTGGTTGAAGGGCAGGTCGAAGGCCGCCAGCGAGGCGAAGAGCGCGCCAAACAGTCCGTCGGTGGCCGGCCGCACGAAGGCAAAGCGCAGCGGAAAGGCCAGGAAGCAGGCCACCGCGATCAGCTGCGTCGTCAGCAGCCGCAGCGCGTGGCGATCGGTCTCGCGCGGGGTGCGGCAGCACAGGAAGGAAAATCCGTAGAGCAGGTCGATGGACCAATAGGGCAGGATGGTCCAGGGCAGGAAGGGAATATGACGCTCCCAGCCATAGAAGAAGCTGGGCACGCTGGCGCGCGCGGCGGCTGCATGGTTGGCGAAGCCATAGCTGAGGAAGAACAGCGGCCCCAGCAACAGCAGCCAGGCCACGCCGCGCTTCCACGGCAGCGGCGTGGCCGGTGCTGCCGCGGGCAGCAGGCGGTCGGCCTGGCTCATGCGGCCTTGCGCCGGGCCAGCGAGACGGTAAAGATGCCCCACTGGTCGATGCGCTGTTCGATCTTCTCGAACCCCGCTTCGGCCACCAACTGGTCCATCTCGGCTTGCGTGCGGCGGCGCATGACCCAGGCCTGGCCGCCGCGATGGCTGGTCAGGGCGCGGGCGATCAGTTCCAGTTGCGGATGCCAGGGCTGGCCGGTGTAGACCAGATAGCCACCCGGCGCGATGGCATCGGCCAGTCCGGCCAGGGAGGTGGCCACGGCGTCATTGTCCGGGAACAGTTCGTACAGGCCGGAGACGATGCCCACCGTCGGGCGCGGCGTGACGGCGGCCAGGCTGGCGCGGTCGAAGGCGTCTCCCTGCACGAAGCGGGCAATGTCGGCGAGGCCCTTGTCGGCAATCAGCGCCGTGCCTTGCTGCACATTCAGTTCGCTGTAGTCGCGCAGCAGGATGGAGTGGGGACGCGGTCCCTGGCCCAGCGCTTCCAGTACGTAGCGGCCATGGCCGGCGGCGATGTCAAGCACGTGCAGCGGCTGTCCCTCGGCCTGCAGGCGGGCCAGGGCCGTGCGCAGCAATTCTTCCACATGCAGCTTGCGCTGGCGGATGCCTTTCCAGCCGATCGCGTCCAGATACTGGCGATCGATGGCGCGGCCCAGCGGACCGACGCCTTCGGAGGTGTTGCGGTAGACGTAGTCGAGCGTGCTGCCCGAATCAAAACCGGTGCGATGCCCCAGCGCCACGCCCTTGGAGAGCAGGCCGCCCAGCTTCATGTTGGCGCGGTAACCGGCCCAGTACAGCCCCTTGGGGCTGAGAGCGGGCAGCGGCGCGGACAGCTGGCGCGACTCCTCGAAGGTCGGGCCCTGGCGGTGCGACTGGCGCAGGTCCGGACGGGCCCAGGCTTGGGAGAATTGACGCAGGATGAATTCACGCGCCAGGTCAGTGGCGATCTTGCGGTCCTTCTCGCCGAAGGTGTCGTGATAGAAGCCGGGGAGGACGTGCTTTTCCTTCACTGGTGTGCCCAGGCGTGCGAAGAAATCGTGCTGGGGGCCATGGTGCACCACCCAGTCCGCGCCGGATATGAGCAATTGCGTGGGAATGGTGATGGCCTGGGCATCGGCGACCACGCGTTCGGCCGCTTCATACAGCGCCAGCAGGATATTCACGGAGATCGGACGGCTGATCAGCGGATCGCTGTCGTAGGAGGCCTGGCGCTGCCGGTCGTGGGTCAGATACTTCGCCTTGACGTAGCTGTTGACGAAGAAATTGCCGCGCAGCTTCTGCTGCAGGGCCAGTCCCGGACGGGCGAACGGAACATAAAGCTTCACCTTGAAGGCGGGCGAGGCCAGCACCAGGCAGCGTACGCGGGGCGCGTAGTCATGCGCCCAGGTCGAGACCAGCACCGCGCCCACGCTCTGGGCCAGCACGGCCATGTCTTCCTCGGCCACCTGCCACTGGTCGCGCAGATGGTGGATGAAGGTTTGCACGTCCCGCACCGAGTGCGCAAAGCTCGGGGAATAGCCACGCGGGCCGGGCGAACGGCCATGGCCGCGCGCATCCCAGGCATAGAAATCGAAATCGGAGAGGCCGAGTTCATCGACCAGATGCTCCATGCGCCCGCCGTGCTCGTGGCCGCGATGGAACATGACGACAGCGCCGCGCCGCTGCGGGCCGGTGGCCGGCCAGCGGCGATAGAACAGGGATTGGCCGTCGTGGGTGGTGAACTGGTGTTCCTGGCAGGATCGTGTCATGGGTGGGGGGCGGCGCGCAGGCCGCTGCGGATGCGGTTGACGATATTGAGGAGGATGGCGGCGACAGCCAGCGGCAGCACCCAGAAGATCCAGCCCGGGAGGCTGCCGGCCAGTCCCAGCCACAAGCCCAGCGCGCCGAACAGGAAGGCGCGGTCGCTCTTGCCCATGGGGCCGTCGTACTGGCGCGGCGCACCGACCATGGGGCCGAGCGCCCCGGTCATCTCCGACACCGCCGACAGGAAGATCACTCCGCCCACGCTGGCCCAGCCAAATGGGGCCACCAGCGCAAAGGGCAGGTACAGGGCGGCATCGGAGACGACGTCGGTCAGCTCGTTGAGATAGGCCCCCAGCGCCGACTGCTGGCCGAATTCACGCGCCAGCATGCCATCCACGGCATTGAAGGCCATGCGCAGGAACATCCACAGCGGCAGCAGCAGGAACAGCGCCGGCCGCTGCGGCCCGGCCACGAACAGCAGCGCGCCCAGTGCCAGCGAGACCAGCATGGCCAGCACGGTGACCGCATTGGCCGTCACGCCGGCCTCGGCCAGGGCACGCACCATCGGCCGCAAGAGTGCCTGAAAGCGGGGTTTGAGTTGATAGATGCTGATCATGCGGCACCTGCCGCACGGTCGTCGGGGAGGGAAGAGGGCATGGGGGATCGTCCTTGTTGTCGATTCTGATTTGTTATTTGTTGTATCGGGCGAAGCTCACCTTAGGCAACGCAATGACGATTTCTGTTCCCGGCTTATGCGAGCAGAAGTTGAATCCGAGGGAATGAAAAGGGGGAGTTCTCGTCGCCGTTCGAGGCTTGCGTTGACTGAATGTCATCGGCTTTGGCGCCTTTGCGCAGGCAGGCGAGGGAGAAGGCGACGTAACGATGCGCTCCCGGTGAGCGCATCGTTACGTCGGGAAGTGAGGCGGGGGAGGGTCAGCGGCGCTGGATCAGCATATGGACGGCCAGTCCGGCCAGCACGCTGCCCATCAGCCAGCGCTGCAGGCGTTGCCAGTGTGGACGGCCAGCCAGCAGGGCCGAGATGGAAGCCGCAGAGAAGGTGATCACGGCGTTCATGCTGACGCCGACCACGATCTGCGTCAGGCCCAGGGCGAAGGACTGGAGCAGTACGCTGCCGTGCTCGGGCTGGATGAATTGCGGTAGCAGCGACAGATACATCACGGCGATCTTGGGATTGAGCAGGCTGGTCAGCAGACCCATGCTGAAGAGTTTGCGGGGGCTGTCCGGGGGCGGGGTGCGCAGGGCAAACGGCGATCGGCCGCCTGGCTTGAGGGCTTGCCAGGCCAGGTAGAGCAGGTAGAGCGCTCCCGCCAGGCGCAGCGCGTCGTAGGCCAGCGGCAGGGTCATCAGCAGGGCGCTGATGCCCAGCGCGGTACAGAGCATGTAGAACACCAGCCCCAGCGCGATTCCGGCCAGCGAGATCAACCCGGCCTTGCGGCCCTGGCAGACCGAACGCGAGACCAGATAAAGCATGTTGGGGCCGGGGGTGAGCACCATGCCCAGGCAGAGGGCGGCGAAGGCCAGCAGGGTGGAGACAGTGGGCATGGCGATGATCCTCTTTCGGTCGGCAGGTGGGGGCGGCAGTCGATGCCGTGTGAATTGCAAGGCTAAAGCCCGGCCGGCCGAGGGAGAAGATACAGACGGTCCTCTTGCATGGCGCAACAGGGGAACGCTCTTGTCTGCCGGGACAGATCCGTTGCCGCTCAATTACCGGCCAGCATCCGCCGGTATTGCACTGCCTCGGCCACATGCGCCTGTGTGATTACATCGGACTCCGCCAGATCGGCGATGGTGCGCGCCAGTTTCAGCACCCGGTGATAGGCCCGCGCCGACCAGTTCAGCCGCAGCATGGCGGCTTGCAGCAGTTGGGCCGCCGCCACATCGTGCTGGCAGTGCCGGTCGATTTCGCTACCCCCCAGCTGGCTGTTGGGTTTGCCCTGGCGCTGGCGCTGTCGTTCAAACGCGCGCGCGACCCGTTCCGCGATGGCGGCGCTGGTTTCACCCGGCTGCTGGACGGCCAGTTCGGCGGGGCTCAGGGCGTTGACGTGCAGTTGCATGTCGATGCGGTCCAGCAGCGGGCCGGACAAGCGCGCCTGGTAGCGCTTGGGATTAACCCGAAGAGGATGGGAAAATTCGGCCCGTTTTTCGCAATATTTACCGAAGAGGATGGGAAAAAGAATCGAAGTGGGTAGGAAATTCCTGGAGTACTATCGAAGACGATGATAAAAAGGGGAAATCCATGATTGTCGTACCGGCCCGCAAAATTCCTGCCCGATATAGTGGTATTTCAGGGCGCTTCCCAAGTGTGAAAAACGGCCGTGAGATTTGGTACGAATCTCCTCTGGAACGCAACTTTATGTTGTTGCTCGAGTTCAATCCAGCGGTGTACAGGTATTGCGAACAGCCCGTCACAATCCGATACCGGAAATCGGTCTACAAAGGTGGTGCGCGTGAACCCGGCTATACTCCAGACCTCATTGTCTATTACCACCAAGAACAGTTCGAAGGTGGTAGATGGCCAGATCTGGCCGAGATCAAGCCACTTGATGTTTACAATAAAGAGCTAGAAGAGAGCGCTGATAAGTACGCAGCCGCCAACCAGTGGGCCGAAAATAACAATTGTCATTTTGTCACGTGGTCTGATGTTGATATCAATCTCGTTCGGCTGTCCAACGCGGACAATTTTTATTCGGCCTTGAAGCAGCAGTCAGATGGCTCTGTTGTACAGAAAATTTTGGATTTCACTCTTCAGCAAGGGGCGGAAGTTAGCGGAAATGAAATATTTGATCGTCTTGGAAAATCGCCAGAGATCGTTAACACCTTCCGGCACCTGATCGCTACAGCTCGCCTCAAAACGGACTGGAATAAGCCGATTAATGCCGCCACGAGGCTCACTCTGGAGGCATAGCCCATGAATGAAGATATCGAGATCGCAAGAGCTTTGCCGCCGATGAAGTTGGATCGGGGAGAGGTGGTCGTCTACCAGAAGATGCAATGGCTTATTCATCGCCAGGAGAGTCTGGCGTTGATGACGATTAAACGTAGGCGGAGCAACGGCACGGACGAAGTAAAAACAGTTCCTATCGTGGAATTGTCACCGTTGCTCGAAGAGACCGCGGCGCCGGTTCCAGCGCGCACCGATATCAATCTTGAAGATGTCTCGGCGGAAGCCATGGAAATGGCACAAAAACGATTGGCGGTGATTCGTCCCTTAATTGATGACGTTCGCGGGAAAACTCAGAAAACAAAGGATCTCGCAGCAGAGATGGGCGTGTCGCTCAGTACAGCCTATCGCTGGTTTAATCAGTGGCGCGCGAGTGAGCGAGTCAGTGACCTGATCGAACAGCCCCCGATGGGGGGTAAAGGAAAAGGCCGCCTTAGCGCGGAAGTTGAAGACGTTATCGAGAAAAAGATCCAAGCGCTAGGGGAGAAGAAGTCGCCGCTATCGTTTTCGGAGATACATCGACACGTTACTGAGTCGTGCCAACGGAAGGGGCTCACGGCTCCCTCCTTCGGTGCGCTCCTGCGCAGGATTGAATGGAGAGACCAGCGAGAATTCTTTATAAAGCGATCGGGAAAGAAGAGATCTGATCGGACAAGGCGCCGGTATCAAAACACCATCCTGGCCCCGTTCCCGCTGTCAATGGTGCAAATTGACCACGCCATTGCTGACGTGATCATCGTTCATGACCAAACTCGCTCGCCAATTGCCCGGCCCTGGATGACTATAGCGATTGATGTGTTTAGTCGAATGATCGTCGGCATATACGTCAGCCTGCAACATCCAAGTGCCACTTCTGTTGGCGCTTGCATCGCCCATGCGATTCTGCCCAAAGAGAACTATATACAAGGTGTCATAACCAAAGCTGGCATGCGCGATGTCGTTTCAACCGAAACGGAAATTAGTTGGCCAGTGTGGGGCGACATCAAAACACTGCATGCTGATAATGGTGCTGACTTGAAATGTGATCGCCTCAAGAAGCCAATGGAAGTATACGGCATCGAACGCCAGTTTCGTCCTGTCACTAAACCTCAGTATGGGAGCTACATTGAGTCCTATATTGGTAAGCAAAGTGCAAAGATGAAGATACTGCCCGGATACCAGGACAACACTCTTACGAGTCGAGACTACGATGCAGAAGAAAATGCCCGTTACTCCTTGGCTGAATTCGAGTATTGGCTGTTGGAACAGATCAACATTTATCATCACATGCCTCATTCCGGCCTGGATGGCGATACGCCCATTGATCGTTATGAACAAGGTTGGCTTGGGAACGACACTTTAGTCGCTCGAGGGCTTCCCGCGAAGCGACTAGACTTTGATCGCGTGAAAATAGATTTCCTGCCGGAAATTGAGCGGACGATTCAAGGTGACGGAGTTCAATACGCCAGTAGGACGTACTGGGCATCCGCCCTGAATAAGTGGATTGGGTATCGGCAAAAGAGTAATCCAGCAAAGAGCCCAGCGTATCGCTTTAAAGTAGATGACAGGGATGTGACGGTCATGTATTTCTGGGACCCCAAAGATGAGCGCTGGTACTTATGTCGGCCGACCTATACTGGTGCGACGCCGGGTACCCGCACTGAGTATGATGCGGCAAAGAGAGCCGTGAAGAAAGCTGGTGGTGACCCATCCAATCAACGCCAAACTTTTGATTCCATGGCGCGGCAGAAGGAGTTGAATGCTCGCGCGGTAGCGATAACAGTCGAGGCGATGAAGGCCAAACCGGCCAAAGGCACAGTTAAAAAGCCAACGAAGGGCCAACTGAAAGCGGACCAGAAGAGCAGAGAGCAGGAGTCTCGGCGCAGTGTGCAAGCGGACGCAGTTAAGCAGAATGCTACCGACCAACCCGTTCAAGCTGCTAATGAGAATAGGCCGCCGAAATCAAGACCTTCCCTAGCCACTCTCTCACGAAGGAATGTCGTAAAGCCGGAGGGAGGATTCAATGAATCTTGACCACCTGGACGAGGAATTCCAACCTTTGGCCTTAAAAAGCGATAAAGAGAGAATCGAACGAATACAGTCATTGAAGTGGATTGGGTACCCGCGGGCGAATAAAATTTTGCAGCGCATGGAGTGGCTATTTGGACATGCTCGCACAGACCGTATGCCGAACATGCTCCTGGTCGGCGAATCTATGAGCGGTAAAACCAGCATCGCAAAGCGGATGCTGGCTCTTCATCCTGCGCAAATCGGCCGCTCAGATCAGACGGACCATCGCCCGATCATCTATCTTCAATTGCTGGGATGTTCTACCCCCAAGGAATTTCTTCAAACGGTGTTGGAATCGGTTAATGCGTTCTATCCGCCGAGTGCTAAATTGCCCCGACTCATGGGTATGTTGGAAAAAATAATTCCTGCCATGGGGACGAAGTTACTCATCATTGATGAACTAGATCATCTTGTGAGTGGTACTCGAAAGGCACAACGAGATCTGCGGGATCAAATCAAATTGCTCGGTAACGAATTGCAGTTGCCGATTGTTGCTATCGGAACCATGCAATCAAGATCTGCATTTGAAACAGACCAGCAGCTCAGCAATCGCTTTCAGCCCTTCGAACTTCCGTCATGGAGATACGACAAGAGCGATCAGGCGGAGGAAGATCTACAAAGTTTAGAAGGGATACTTCAGTTGTGGGAAACAACTTGCCCTCTAAGAATGCGATCGCAAATTGTCAATGATGACTGTATTGAGAAAATCCATGAGGATACCTTGGGCTATATGGGATACATGATGCGGTATCTTATAGACGCATCGGAACATGCGATCAAGACCGGGCAGGAAAAGATAACGATCGACACGTTCAGCGAAATGACGTTCTACTTTGAAAACGCCGTCAAAAACCATCGCCGCGAAGCTGTCTGAGACACTCCATGCACTATGTGGCCGATTCGAACTCCACTGCAAACGGACGAGGCGCTTAGTACTTGGCTCGCCCGTTCTGCCGCCGCTATGGGGTTACACGCTCGCGAGCTGTATTCGACCGCTTTGGCTGGCTCAAGTATTTGGAATCGGGGTGATATTGATACAGCGGCAGTGCATTCGATCTTGGATACGTTATCGGAAGTGTCTGGTCAGGATATTGCTTCGCTTCGTCGAGCGACGTTTCATCGTTATGAGGGAATACTTTATGAAGACCGTAACGCCATAGACAGCAGAAATTGGATAGTGACGTGCGACACGATTCGGACCGAGAACGGACGAAGAGGCTATCCCGTTTGCCTGAAATGTCTGGCTACTGATCCGACGCCATATTTTCGCCTTAATTGGCGACTTGTATGCTGTCCTTTCTGCGCTATCCACAAATGCATGTTGGTGTGTCATTGCCCGGAGTGTGGAGCATCGATTCATCCTTGGGCGTATTCGACAGAGATGGTGCTTGATGCAATTCCTTACTGCCGTTGCGATCAATGCGGATGTGATTTGCGTAAGCACAAGCTTCCCGATACTCAGATCACTGACGGTGAAATTGATCACCTGGTATCTGAGGTAGAGGGAAGTTCTGCCAATAGAGTTGCCGGCGGGCCCCACGTAGTGCCGTTGGCATACTATTGGGGGCTAGGCATTGTCATCGCTCTTGTGGCGAGCCGCCGGTGGGGGCAAGCAATTCAAACGCTACTTGCACCACAAGCTGAAAATTGCGGAGAGCAGTTCGCGATAAATTATCGTGGTTCTATTGGGGCGCTTAGCCCGCATGAGCGTTTTTTGGTATGTAGCAGGGCGCTGAAGATACTGAAGAATTGGCCTGTATCCTTGTTTCAGATATGTCGCGATCTGGATCTACGACTCGCGTCGTTAACGGAGTTCAATCGCGGTCTTCCATACTGGATGCACCAGGAGCTGAACGCTGTATTGTCGCCTCGGTATCGGCCAAACTTTGACGAAGTGAAAGCTGCCGCACGAGCATTAAGCAATTCAGGCCAGGAAATCAATCGGCACCAGCTCGAACGCTTTATTGGTGTGATTGAGTCCAAGCACGTAGACATACAGATAGCGCCGTTACAATCAAAATTCAATATGGAGGAGGCGCGTAACTATTTTTCGCAATTCGATCGATTGATCTTCAATACCTCTGTTTCGAAAGGGCAGAAATATCGCATCGCACGCGACCGGACGATTACTGTCGCGGCCTGCGAGGGAAAAAGCGATCTGCAAAGTATATGTCGCTGGACCTGGTCTGAGCCGATTGTGCGGCGAGCCTATGCACTCAGCAAATCTCGTATTATTTCAGAACTACCCCCGAAAGTTGGGCGTTTCACTCCCAAAGAAATTGAGCACCACCTTGCTTGGTTCATCTCGAATTTTTGTCCCGATGGGGGCCGACCGAATTCAGCTGTCTTTGCCTCGAGGTCGGGAAAAGCAGTAGATGTGGAGACGGTTCGCATTACCTCTGGTCAAGTTAAAAAATTAGCGGGGCTGAAGTATGTGCGAACCTGTATTACTGGATTGAGCCGGCGCAAATAACATGGAACAGTAGTCAGCACGTCGGAACGTTCTTCCACTATATTTGTTTGGTGTCTAGAAGCTCTTTAATGCGTGCTAGCTTTTCCTCAGCAACTGCCGCTCTCTCGCGGTAATCTTCGGCCTCCTTCAAAAGGGCCGCAATTTTGTACCAGTAGACAGAACCAAGATCGCCGCCTTCTTGCTGGAGTAGCTCCATTGTTTCAAGTGCAATCGACAGGTTCATCCTGTCGCGCAATTCGGGGTTAATCACAACCAACTCCTAGTGGAAGGTATGCTTTCAGTATAGGCTACCCAGTGCGCTGTTCAAGCCTCGGTTAATGGAAAAAGGGATTTGTACGGGGCAGTGACAGTTGCATCAGCTTCGCTTGTAAATCGTTCTCATGACAGCGAGCGGGAGAACGGAATGATAGACGTGTTCCTACCTGGAATTATTCGACGAGGGTACATCCACGATCGCATCTCGGTCAGGGAAATCTCCCGCTGGCTGGACATCTCTTGGAAGACGGTTCGCCGCTATATCCGATCCGGAGCGATGGAGCCTTCCTACCTCTCTAGGCAATCGTCCAGTGCCCTGGATAAATTCGCGCCACGATTTTCTGCTTGGCTCAGCGCTGAGGCGGTCAAATCTCGCAAGCAGAGAGGAACCCTGAAACAGATGTTCTTGGACTTAAGTGAGCTTGGATATGAAGGGTCGCATGAACGTGTGGCTGCCTTTGGAAGGCAGTGGAAGGTGGGCCAAATGGAGAAGGCAATTCTGCACGCTAATCAACAGACACCTTAAGCTCCGCCGCCTCTGTTGGGCCAAAGCCTAAGTCGGCGAACACATCGCCGTCTGCATGCGTGGTGTGTCGTGACTTGGTCTCGGTAGCCATCTTTCTTTGTTCTTAAGGGACCGTCCTGATTTCTGTGCAGCAGCGATATCACTTAGTTCGCGCGCAAGCACTTCCGACCAGCCAGTTATGGTGTAAGAATTTATCTACAAAAATAGTAATTTTGCTATTTTAACAATATCGCTTTGACCTGATCGAGAATCCAGTCTAGCTCTCGCTCGGTGTAGCCCCACCTTTTGTTGACAATTCTCTCACGGACGCTAGGGAGAAGACTTTCGAGGGTAGTACCGGGAACGGCAGAAAGTTTCGCGCTGCAGTATGGCGTTAGATACCGTGCAAACTGACGGCAAACTTCAAACCTCTCTATGAGCTCGGAGTCGGTCCAACCTTCTCGGTATCGGCCCTGGGCCTCCCGCAGTACCAGTTTATGCTGAGCGCCCCCAATTGCATAAAGATGGCGAGATCTGGGAAAATCCTCGGGTACGTCCGATAAAGTGAGAGAGCCCATTGTGTTACGCCCCACGATTTTGCCGCCGACTGAAAGGACAACGCTGCCGAACGCTCTCGAGGCGGCTCCCTTTGAGCGTTTTGAAGAAATGTAACAGAGGTGATTTCAGATTTTCCTCACTGGAAACCACCACGAGCGTCGCCATCGCCCACTAAGGCTGAATCATCTTATATTTCCATGAAATGGAAACTATCAATTTAGCCTTAATTAGTACTTTAACGTGGCGAAAAATGCTCCGGAAAATGAGAATATCCGCGCACTGCCCCTCCAGCTCAAATGCAAATTGAGCTTGCGAGTAGTGGATGGGTTGCTCCCGAGCAAATTTTGGGAACATAGATAGCTCACCAGCGTTCGAATCCTTTCCAGCTTCATCGCCGCCTTTTAGTTGAAGTCGATCGAAGGTCTTCTGACCTGCGTCGATAATTTGTAGCCAGTCAGGCAGTGAGTCGGTTGTCGATCATATTCGATTCCAGCCAGGCTCGACGGACCGTAGCTGGAGGT
>NZ_JAVDSP010000012.1:0-164015 GCF_031455335.1 Herbaspirillum sp. 1173
TGGGATATCAAGGGTCGTACGACCGTGTGGCCGCCTTTGGTAGACGATGGAAGGTGGGTCAAATGGAGAGGGTCAAATCTGCGAGCAAATCAACAATCTGCCCAGATGTAGAACCGCTGTATCGCGCTAGTACGATCATTAATCGTTGCGGTCTCCAAGGGTTTACCCGTTCGCTCAGAGTTTTCATCGCGCATTATGTTTCGATATGCGAGTAGCGTCTCTTCGGTTGCATGCTCAATACGGTCCTCCAATGACGCAATGGATGAATCGGTGATGTCAGATGGGTACTTTTCTAAGAAGGTCAACCAACTGACCATGTGCTCTGTATACGTTTGGATGGTCTTTTTTGACCCGCTCGCAGACTTGACACCTGTCGTATGGATCCAGATTGTCGCCGACCAAATTATTTCTCCTAAAGCTGAGATGAATATTGGATAGCGGCGGTTATTGGGCAGATCAAACATGATCTCGAGGGATTTCAGCTCATTTAGAACAGTGAGCGGAGGTCTACCGAAGGTGCCCGCTGGAGGTGAGGATAAGCTTGAGTAGACAACCGTAACCATAAATAGACAATTTCTATGAAGAATTGATATTTACATGGGCTTGATACAAGACGTTTAAAGCTTATCCTAATTGAAGGCGGTGGCGGTGCTGCCATTGCCGGCAGATTGCTGGTAGGGAATTTCTTCGCCCTGCTCGATCAGCGCTGCCTGCTGGTCGGCCGTGATCAGGCGCGGGCTGGAGACGATCTTGCCGCGCCCGTCGGCTTCCAGTGCCGAGAGTTCGACGTTGAGGAAGCGCCGGGCAGCGGCATTGAAGAGGGTGAAGGCGAAGCTGCCCGGGGCTGCGCCGCTGAGGCCGTCGGCGCGCAGGTTCAGGGCCGGTTCGCGCAGGGAGAGATCGGGTGTGGCCGGCGTCTGGCCACTCTGTTCAGCGATGGCCGCATAGCCGTTGCCGACGGCGGCACCGCGTGTGGTGGCGGCCAGTCCGAGCTTGACGCCAAGATTGCGCGAAAAGCTGTCGTCGGCCTCGACGATGCGGGCTTCGATGAGCACCTGGCGCGAGGCCACATCGATGCGCTCGATCAGCTTGCGTACATTGGCCAGCACGGCCAGCGTGTCGGTGACCAGCAACTGGTTGGTGTGGCTGTCGATCATGGCGCTGCCCCGGCGCGACAGCAGGGCATTGCGGCGATTGGCCTGGGTGCTGCCGTCTTCGCCGATGCCCAGCGCCTTGCGCAGGGTGTCGGCGCGCTGGTAATTGAGCTGGAAGCTCTCGGCGTGCAAGGGTTCGAGGTCGGCGATCATGGCTTTCTGCTCCAGCTCCAGTCGCTCGCGCGCCAGCATCTCGTCGCGCGGCGCGATCCACAGCACTTCGCCATGGCGGCGCATTTCCAGCCCCCGGGCCTGCAGGATCAGGTCCAGCACCTGCTCCCAGGGCAGGTCCTTCAGGCGCAGGCTCAGCTGGCCCGTGACCGTATCGCTGGCCACGATGTTGACGCCGCTGTGCTCGGCCAGCACTTGCAGGGCGGTACGCACCTCGATGTTCTGGAAGTTCAGCGACAGCCGGGGGCCGCCGTAGGTCTTGCCTTCCTGCAAGCCGGCCGCCGCAATCCCGGGCAGAGCCGATTTGACCGGCAGGACATCGATCATCAGCCGGCGTTTGCTCTGATAGGCCTGGTAGCGCCACTGGCCCTGCATCTCCAGGACCAGACGCGCGCCGTCCTGATGGCCGTAAGCACGGTATTGCAGGACCGGCGTGCCCATCTGTCCGGTCTCGACCAGCCGCCGCAGGGCCAGCGGGACGGTCGCACCGGCGATGTCGGCGATCAGGCGTCCGCCCAGCTGGCGTACCTGCACGGTATGTGCGTGGCTGCCCATGTCCACTACCAGGTGCGCCTCGCCCTGTGGGCCGCGGCGCAAGTCGATCGCTTGCAGCGCAACGGGATCGGAGGGCGGCTGCAGCGTCAGGTCCACCAGCAGGCGCTCTTCTTCGGTGCGCAGTTGATAGATGGCGGCGTGCTTGAGCATCACCTGCAGGCGCAGGCGTTCATCATCCTCGGCCAGCTGGATGCGCTTGACCAGGCCGCTGCCGCTCAGGGACCGTGCGAGCGTTGCCGCCGCCGTGCTCCGGGGCAGGTCGAGGACCAGTTGCGGTGGCTCGATCAACAGGAAGTTCTGGACCAGTGCAGGGTCCACCGGAGCCTGCAACTGCAGTTCCAGGGTCGTACCGTCTGCACGGGGATGGAGGTGGATGGCCAGCAGGCGGTTTTCCGCCAAGGCAACGTGGTTCGCCAGCAGGGCCAGCAGGAACAGGATCATTTTCATGGCGACATTCCGGGACGGATCAGGCGGCGACGTGTGTGGCGCTGGGAAGTTCGCGCCGGGACCTTGCGCGCAGGGGCGAGGGGCATCGGGCCGGCAGCGGGGAGGGCGGCCATGGCAATGGTCTGTCGAGCAGCGTCGTCCTGGCCGATGTCGAGGGCGTCTTCGCGTACCGCCAGGACACGTCCGAGGCCGCCAGGCAGCGTATCCCCGGTTTGCAACTGCCTGGTGCTGCCCTCCAGTTCAGCGATGGCGATCCACTCCTGATCACGGCGCAGCGTACCCAGCAGGCGCAGGACGGGCGTCGGAAGCGGAGCAGTTGGGGCTGCGGGTTGGACCGGATTGTTTTCTTCATCCTCCTCATCTTGCGCGCGAACCCGTGAGGCGGCCGGTCGCGTCGGACTGGCGGGCGCAAGCGCGCCGAGCTGGAAGGGATCGGGCAACTCGCTGTCCTCGCCGGGGAGGCTGTCTTCCGTCGCCGCGTCGGAGAGGGCGGCAGCAGGAAGGGGCAGGGTGGAAGAGGGCCGGACCTGCGTGATCCACATCCGCGTGGCGTGGACTTCATCGGGATGGTCGAGCGCCATCATTGCGCCCATCACCAGCCCCGCCAGCAAGACCGGCAGCGCTGCCAGCCAGAGCGGGCTCATGGCGCGCTCTCCTTCGTCCCGGTGCCGGACAGGCTCGCCGTCACCAGTGCGCTCACGGAGGCATTCATCTGCAACTCGCTTTGCCCGTCCTGTTCGACGACATTGACATCGAGCCGCTCGACCATCACCGGCAAGGGCAGGCTGCTGACCAGTTCCACAAAGCGCAGCAGGCCGGCATGGCTGCCGCGCAGCACGATGGCCGCGGCCAGCTTGCCGCTCAATGGCTTGAAGGAGGACAGCGTCAGCCCGCATTCACTGGCGCGGCGGGCCAGCTTGGCTTGCAGCAGCTCCGGCTGCAGCTGATCGGTCGGCCACAACTGGCTCTGCTGCGCGGTCAGTTGTACCGCCAGCGCCCGTTCACGTGATTGCAGGGCAGGCAGTTGCGCCTGCTGGGTCAATGCCGCCTGGTATTGCACGCGCAGATCCTGCTGTCGCTGGCGCGCGGACCGCCGTGCCTCATCCAGTTCGCTCACGGCCAGCAGCAGGCCACTGCCTGCACACGCCAGCAGGGCCAGCAAACACAAGGCCAGCCGGGGCAGCAACGGCCAGTGCGCGGGATGGGTCTGCCAGCGCGACTGGTTCACGGTGCGGCCACCTTGGCTGCGGGTGCGGGGGCGGGCGCGGGGGACGTGCCCGTCTGCAAGGCCGGCAGGGGGATGGCCAGGATGAAGGCATAGGCACCGTCTTCGACGTGCAGGTCATGCAGGGTGGCCCCCTCCAGGCCGGCAGCACCCAGCGCGGCGGTAAAGTCGCGGACTTCCTGCGCGCTGGCCGCCTGGCCGCGCAATTCGCCGCGATCGCCTTGCAGCAACAGGCGGTGCAGGCGGATCTTGCCCGCGCTTGCCTGCGCCGCTCGGGCGGCAGCCCGCAGCAATTGCGCCGACTGCTGGCGGCGTTTGCCGAGCTGCTGGTGTGCCGTGATCTGCTTTTCCAGCGCGGCGATCTGGCTGCGCAACTCGGCCGTTTGCCTGGCCTGGGGGGCCAGGGTATGCAACTCGCCGGTCAACAGCACATTGGCTTTTTCCAGTGAGGCCGTGTGCAAGGAAACGCGCCAGCCGGGGAAGGCCGCCAGCGCGATGCCCAGCAGCAGGAAGAAGACCAGCACCCGATAGAAATTCCGTTCCCGCGTGCGCCGCCGCTGTGCCGGTGACTGAGAGAAATCCATGTCGCATCTCATGCCAGTCCCTCCCAGGCCAGGGCCAGTGCCAGCTGGTAGTCCGGCGGCATCAGCGCCGCGATCTGCGGCGTCAGCACCAGCGAGGAGGGAGGCGCGGCCACCCGGGCCTCCAGCCCCGCGTACTTGACGAAGGCGCGGGCAATCGTGCCGAGAGCCGGATGGTCGCCACTCAGGAGCAGGCGACGCGGCAGGGGTTTCAGCAAGGGCGCGGCATGCGCCAGCAGGGCCAGGTGCCCGCCGCGGGCGCTGACCTCCGGCAAGGCGTGGCTGGGACCCTCGCCGTGCAGCAGCCAGCGGGCGCTGCGATCCAGGCGCAGCACGGCGGTCTCGCCGGGAAGCCGGTCGTCGCGCAGCCAGGCGGCCAGGCACAGGTCTTCCGGTGCCAGGGTGACCAGCGGCCGGCCCACCGCTGCAGCCAGCGACAGGCGGTCTTCGATGATGAGCCGGGAGGCGGCCACCGCCAGTACCTGCTGGTCCGAGGGCGAGCCCGGCGGCGGACCCAGTTCACGGTAGTCCATGGCGTGATCGTCAGCGCCGATGCCGTGGGCCGCGAGTTCGGATTGCACTTGCCGCCAGCGTTGTACCGGGTGGCTGTCAGCCGGCAGCACGAGTCGGCGTCCGGTGAGGCCTTGCACCGGGACCGCCAGCGCCAGGGTGGCGCCCTGGCAGCCGGCCTCGTCCAGCAGGGAGCGGCAGATCAGGGTCAAGGCCTCGAAGTCGGTGATCTGTCCGTCCCGGCAGATCACTCCGCCGGTGAGCCGCTGCGTCAGCTTCAATAACTGCGCGCGGCGACCGCTACGGCGCAGCAGCGCCAGCCGCACACGGTCGGTCGCGATGTCGAGGCCTGCGCACAGGCGCGGGGTGCCGAGGCCGAAAAAGAGGGGTAAGCCTGTCATATGCCGTTCTCATGCGGAGGGAAACCCCGGATTCTCCGGTCTGCGCGGCCAGGCGGGAATCGCTGAAACTTGAGGAATGCCCGTCAATTTGCAGCAATTTGCGCCCAATGCCGCACTTCCCCGCTCTCACTCCGGAACCGGCCTCCTGCCCTTTGGTCTATTTGCAACACCCGGCCGCGCGGCGGCTCAGGGCGAGCCGCTATAATGCGGGCTTGTTTCTTCCACTCCGGCTCTGGCCTGCAGCTTCGGCCTGCTTTAACGCTTAATTCGAATGTCTTCATCTTCCAACGGCGGCGATCAACCCAAACCGGCATCGGCGGATGCCCCCGCAGAAAAAGCGCCCCGCAAGCGCATGCACTGGTCGCTGCGCATCCTTCTGGGTTTGTTCGGTACCGTGCTGGGCCTGGTGGTGATGGTGCTGCTGGGCGTGACCTTCATCGTCGCCCTGACCTATCCCAAGCTGCCCGACCTCGATACGCTGACCGACTATCGCCCCAAGATCCCGCTGCGCATCTTCTCCGCCGATGGCGTGCTGATCGGCGAATTCGGCGAGGAGCGCCGCAACCTGGTCCACTTCAAGGACATCCCGGACATCATGAAGAAGGCCGTGCTGGCCATCGAGGATGACCGTTTCTACGAACACGGCGGTGTCGACTACCAGGGTATCGCCCGCGCTACCTTCTCCAACCTGTCCGGCGGCGGCGGCGGTGCTTCCACCATCACGCAGCAGGTGGCGCGCAACTTCTTCCTGACCAGCAACGAGCCGACCTTCCTGCAGAAGGCCACGCGCAAGTTCTTCTACGAGATCCCGCTGGCCTGGAAGATCGAGAACAACCTCACCAAGGACCAGATCCTTGAGGTCTACATGAACCAGATCTATCTGGGCCAGCGCGCCTATGGCTTCGCCTCGGCCGCCCAGATCTATTTTGGCAAGCAACTGAAGGACCTCACCATCGCCGAAGCAGCCATGCTGGCCGGCCTGCCCAAGGCCCCCTCGGCCTACAACCCGGTGGTCAATCCCAAGCGCGCGCATGCGCGCCAGCAGTACATTCTCTTGCGCATGCGCCAGCTGGGCTACATCACCGATGCCCAATATCAGGAAGCCAAGGATGAGGAGCTGCGCGTCAAGGGCGACAGCTCGGCCTTCGGCATGCATGCCGAATACGTGGCCGAAATGGCGCGCCAGCTGGTCTATGCGCAATACAAGGACGAGACCTACACGCGCGGCCTGAACGTCTTCACCACCATCACCAAGGCTGACCAGGACGCCGCCTACATCGCCCTGCGCCGCGGCATCATCGACTATGAGCGCCGCCATGGCTATCGCGGTCCGGAAGGCTACATGGAGCTGCCGGAGAAGGCCACCAAGGAAGTGGTGGAAGATGCGGTTGAAGTGGAACTGGCCGACCATCCCGACAGTGACGACATGGTCGCCGCCGTGGTGCTGGAGGCCAAGCCCAAGGAAATCACCGCCATGCTCTCGACCGGCGAAGAGATCAGCATCTCCGGTGCCGGCCTGGGCTTCGGTGCCAACCTGCTGTCGGACAAGGCACCGCCGCAGAAAAAGATCCGCCGTGGCGCCATCATCCGCGTGTTCCAGGATGGCAACAGCTGGATCATCACCCAGATGCCGGAAGTGGAATCGGCCTTCGTCTCGGTGAACTCGCGCGATGGTGCGATCCGCTCGCTGGTCGGCGGCTTCGACTTCAACCGCAACAAGTTCAACCACGTCACGCAGGCGTGGCGCCAGCCGGGTTCGTCGTTCAAGCCCTTCATCTATTCGTCGTCGCTGGAAAAGGGCCTGTCGCCGGCCACCATCATCAATGATGCGCCGCTGACCTTCACCCAGACCGGCGGCCAGGTGTGGCAGCCGAAGAACTACGGTGGCAAGTTCGAAGGCCCGATCTCGATGCGCCGCGCCTTGCAGAAGTCGATCAACCTGGTGTCCATCCGCATCCTGGAGCGCGTCGGCGTGAAGTATGCGCAGGAATACATCACCCGCTTCGGTTTCGATGCCGACAAGAACCCGCCCTACCTGACCCTGGCGCTGGGCGCGGGCAACGTCACGCCGCTGCAGATGGTGGGCGCGTATTCGGTGTTTGCCAACGGCGGCTACAAGATCAATCCCTACCTGATCACCAAGGTCACCGACAGCAACGGCGAAGTCCTCTCGCAGGCCAAGCCGGCTACTGCCGAGGATGAATCCAATCGCGTCATCGATGCACGCAATGCCTTCATCATGGACAGCATGCTGCGCGACGTGGTGCGCCATGGCACCGCCGTCAAGGCCTTGTCGCTGAAGCGTACCGACCTGGCCGGCAAGACCGGTACCACCAACGATTCCATGGATGCCTGGTTCGCCGGCTATCAACCGGGCCTGACCGCGATTGCGTGGATTGGCTATGACCAGCCCAAGAGCCTGGGCGACCGCGAAACCGGTGGCGGCCTGGCCCTGCCGGTGTGGATCAGCTACATGTCCAAGGCGCTCAAGGATGTGCCCAACGTGGATCGCAAGGTGCCGGATGGCGTGATCGAAGCGGGCGGCGAGTACTACTATGCCGAGTTCCCGCCCAGCGCCATGGTGCGTGACCTGGGCATGGGCGATCGCGGTGGACTGACGCCGGAAGAAGAAAAAGCCAAGACGCAGATGAAGAACGAGCTGTTCTGATTTCTGATTTCTGATTTTCGATGAACGGATCAAAAAATATAAACGATTTATATCATTTAAATTTTTTCCGTTGATCGCTGCTTCAAACGAAAACCGTCTGTTGCAAGACAGGCGGTTTTTTCATGGCCATCGGTATGCGGCAGGCCAGCTTACTCCTTGCCCGACACCACATGACTGATGCTGCGCATGGCCAGCATGGTCAGCACTTCATCCTGCTCCGTGCCGTAGTCGCTGAGTTTGACGATGACCGTGCGCGTGGCCGGGTTGACGTAGATGTACTGGCCGAACACGCCGATAGCCGAGAAGTCGCGGTCATTGGCATTGCCCGGCGGGATCCACCAGCCATCGCGATAATCCAGCGCATTGCCGTTGTTGACCGGCTGGCGTGGCTCGGCGGCCCAGGCCGGGCTGACGATCTGTTGCTCGCCGATGCGGCCGCCATGCAGATAGAGCAAACCGAGGCGGGAGAAGTCGCGCGCCGTGGTATTGAGGCAGCAGAAGGCCTTCTCCACGCCATGCTGGCGGCTGTCCACGCTCCAGCTGGCATCCTGCTCCATGCCCAGCGGCTCCCACAGCGCCTGCTGGGCGAAGTCGGAGAGGCGCATGCCGGTGGCGCGCGCCAGCACCCGCGACAGGATCAGCGTATCGACGCTGCGATATTCGAAGCGAGAACCCGGTGCAAAGCGCAAACCACTGCGGCGGGCGATGAAACGCTGCAGGTCGGTGCTGACGAACATGCGCACCACCGGCGAGGCGAGCGAACCGCCGTAGTTTTCATCGACATCGATGCCGGAGCGCATGTCCAGCAACTGGCCGATGGTGATGTTGGCGTAAGCCGGGGAAATCTCATCGGGTTTCAGATAGCGGCCAATGGGATCATTGAGCGATCGGATCTTGCCCTGTTTCAGCGCCACACCGGTCAGCGCCGAGACGAAGGACTTGGCCACCGAGAAGGAAGTGAAGCGCGAATTGGCATCGTAGCCATCGATGTAGCGCTCATAGACCACGCTGCCATCCTGGATCACCACAAAGGCGTGCGCCGCCGTGCCCTTGATGAAATCGATCAGCGGCAGGCGCTTGCCGTCTTTCCAGGGCACATCAATGTTGAGCGGGCGCAGCGCGGTGGGCAGCGGCTGTGGATGCGAGGATCGTGCAATCGGGTTGTCCTCGAATACCTTGAAGCTCTGACTGCGCGGGGTCAGGTCGAATTGCAGGTCGACCAGCGCGGGCAGGCTGGGCAGGTCGGCGATGCGGCGGCCGATCTCGGCGCTGGCCAGCAGCACCAGCAAGGCGGCGGCGCTGCGGGCGAGCAGAAGGGTGGTGCGGGCTTGGGGCATGAGGCTCGCTCTTGGAATGGTGAGCCTATTGTGCCCGATTACCCGGCGCTTTTGCGTACCGCGTACTGTTGATAGCCACGGGCGCGCAGTTCGCAGGCCGGGCACTTGCCGCAGCCATGGCCCCAGTCATGCAGCTGGCCGCGTTCGCCCAGGTAGCAGGTGTGGGTGTCGGCGCGGATCAGGTCCACCAGCGCGGTGCCGCCCAGCGATTCGGCCAGGGACCAGGTCTCGGCCTTGTCGATCCACATCAGCGGGGTTTCCACCTTCAGTTGCGTGGCCATGCCCAGGTTGAGCGCCACTTGCAGCGCCTTCATGGTGTCGTCGCGGCAATCGGGATAACCGGAAAAATCGGTCTCGCACATGCCGCCGACCAGCACGTTCAAGCCACGGCGATAAGCCAGCGTGGCGGCCACGGTCATGAACAGCAGGTTGCGGCCGGGCACGAAGGTATTGGGCAGGCCGTTGTCCTGCATGGCGATGGCGACATCGCGTGTCAAGGCCGTGTCGGAAATCTTGCCGATCAGCGACAGGTCGATCATGTGATCCTCGCCCAGGCGTGCTTGCCATGCGGGCGAGAAGGCTTTCATCTTTTCCAGCAGGGCCGGACGCACTTCCAGTTCGATGGCATGGCGCTGGCCGTAGTCGAAGCCGATGGTCTCCACCCGTTGATAGCGGGACAGCGCCCAGGCCAGGCAAGTGGTGGAATCCTGTCCGCCGGAGAAGAGCACCAGGGCGCTCTGGGTGCTGAGGGTCGGGGCGATGGCGGGAGTGGCGGGAGTGGCGGGAGTGGCGGACATGGTCGGGCTCAACAAGTAATCGGAATCGGGGAGAATCAGGCGCGTGATGGGGGCGAAAAACGCACGCGGGGCCAGGCGGCATCGCTGCCGGCCTGGCCCCGCGCCTGCAATAGCGGCAAGCTTAGTTGGTTTTCTTGACCGAATCCAGCACCTGCTCGATATAGTCGCCATTGGGATCGGTGAACTTCAGGCGCACCGGATACCACTCCATCTTCGGTGCCAGCCAGATGTCGAGTTTCTGGGCCTGGTCGTCCGGGGGCGGATTGCGGAACAGGTGCAGCGCTTCGGTCTCGCCCTGGGCGGTCTTGATCTTTTCGCGGCCCACCACCTTGAAGGTCCACTGCTCGGCATCACGCGGACCGGCGACGAAGAAATTCCACTCCGAACCCGGCTTCATCTTGGCGGCATTGGCGCGGGCAATCGCCACGAACTGCCAGGTGATGCCGGTGCGGTCCTGCTCGCCCCCCTGCAGCGGGAAGCTCTCGGCCGATTCGGTGAAGGTGATCTTGTTCTGTTCGCGATTGAATTTGGTCGTGGTCGGTTCGCGGCGCAGGCGCTTTTCGACGAAACGCGACGGAGCCAGGCCGTAGGCGTCGATGCTGCCCTCACTGCTGGTTTCCAGGATCTTGCCCAGCAGCATGGCGCGGGTTTCGGTGTTGACGCTGTAGGCGGTCTTGCTCTGCGTCCACTTGACCAGGCCTTCTCCCTTCAGATCGAGGCCGCTTTGCTTGGCGGTGATGGCGTAATGCAGCTCGGCCGAAGGCGGCAGGTTGAAGGGGCGTTTGTCCACCGGATGCGGACCGTCGGCGGCCAGGGCGGGCGCGCTGGCGATCAGGGCGGCCAGCGGCAGCGCAGCGAGGGTGGTTTTGAGGCGATATGAAAGAAATGTCATGGCGAGCTCTTCGTGTTGGTCTCTGTGGGGCTCGGCGATGAGGCAATGCCGAGCCATATGAAGGAATACGACCAAAATGCCGGGGGGCGGTTCTGCCTTCCGGGCGCGTAATTGTGCGCAATTGTTTCCGATTTTGACAGGGCTTGCAGGATCTGGTCTTACTGGTCCACCGGTTTGAGGCCCGACAGGTCCAGTTGGGTGTAGTCGCCATTGGGCCGCAGGTCGGTATAGCGCACCCGCACCGGATACCACTCATGCTGCGGGGCCAGCCAGATATCGACGCGGTCGTCATAGGAGCCGGGCTTGGGCTGGCGCACCACGTGCCAGGTCTGGACCGTGCCGACGGGCAGCGTCAGGCTTTCCTGGCCCAACACCTGCACGCGCCAGATTTCGCCATCGCGCACGCCGGCCACGAACAGGTCGATCACTGCGCCCGGCTGGAGCTGGCCCGGATCGCCCCGGCCGATGGCGGCCAGTTGCCAGATCAGGCTGGCGCGGTCCTGCTCGCCGCCCCGGCGCGGGTAGCTGGTGGTGGAGGCGGAAAAGCTGACGACGTTGCGTTCGCGGTTGAAGTGGGTGTTGGTGGCCGACTTGAAGCCCTTCTGTTCCGTATAGAGCTCGGGCGAGACGCCCCAGGCATCAAGCTCGCCCACGCTGGTGAAATTGAGAAGCGTGAAGAACAGCGCCTTGGCCTTGCCTTCCACCTTGTAGTGATCGCCCTCGTTGTGCCAGGCGATGCTGCCGCGGCCGTAGGCCGGCTGCTGGTCCTTGGTGCCGGTGACGTCGTATTCCAGCAGCACGCTGGGCGGGGCGCTGGTCTGGTATTGCTTGCCGGTGGCGGCCTCGGGCGCATCGCCGCTGCCGGTTGCGGTGCTGGCGGTGCCGCTGCCCGGCCCGCTGCCTGGCGAGGCCGGGCCCGCAGTTTCCGCAGGGGAGGGCGCTGCGGCCGTTTGCGTCGCTTCCGGGGCAGGCGTGGTGATGCGTTCCACGGTCTCGCGGATAGGCTCGTCTGGCGGTTCGACGGAGGGCTCGGGTGCGCGCCGTGGCTGTGGAGCCGGGCGACTGGCGGGAGTGGACGGTTTGGCCGTCTTCGGTGGTACCGGCTTGGGTGTCGGCAGTGCCACCGGCTGCTCCGGCGGCGGCACCGGGCGCAGTTCCACCGTGATGGCCTGTTCCTGCGTCCGGCCCGGCATCACGATCTGGCGCCGGCCCCAGTCCACCAGCGCGGCGTGCAGTGCCAGGCTCGATGCAATCAGGATCAACAGGCGCGGCCAGCGCCGGGTGGGACGGGAAACTTCGCTCATGCCCGCCAGTGTATCGGATCATGCAATCAGCGTCGTGGGGGCG
Source organism: Herbaspirillum sp. 1173 (assembly GCF_031455335.1). NCBI lineage: Bacteria > Pseudomonadati > Pseudomonadota > Betaproteobacteria > Burkholderiales > Oxalobacteraceae > Herbaspirillum > Herbaspirillum sp. 1173. The sequence continues at coordinate 12,086 of NZ_JAVDSP010000012.1, forward strand.
CAGGGCAAAGGAGGGCCATTTCAAACAACGTACAATGCGGGTTTTGCCGCTGTCTCTTGCAGAATCGATGAACCTGTCCCTGTCTTCCCGCCTGCCCCTGCGCATGTTCCCGGCCGCCCTGCTGGCGCTGGCCGCCTTGTCCACCCCGGTTTCCAGCGTTGCCGCACCCTTGCCGCCGGTGCGCATCGGCATGATCGATGGCCTCTCCGGTCCCTTCGCCAATGCCGGTGAAGCGGTGGTGCGCAACATCAGCTACGCCATCGAGCGCGTCAATGCGCGCGGCGGCGTGAATCTGCCCGATGGCAAGCACCTGCTGCAGCTCTCCACCTTCGACAACAAGCTGGGCGTCGAGGACTCGCTGGTGCAGTTCCGCCAGTTGACGGACGAGCGCATTCCCTTCCTGATCGAGGGCAACAGCTCGGCCGTGGCTGCGGCCTTGATCGATGCGGTCAACAAGCACAACCAGCGCGAGCCCGACCGGCGCGTGCTGTTCCTGAATTATTCGGCGGTCGATCCCACGCTGACCAACGAGAAATGCAGCTTCTGGCATTTCCGTTTCGATGCCAGTGCCGACATGCGCATGCAGGCCCTGACCGAAGCCATCAAGGCTGATCCGGCGACCAAGAAGGTCTACCTGATCGGCCAGGATTACAGCTTCGGCCGCCAGGTCGCCAAGGCCGCGCGCGAGCAGATCACGGCCAAGCGGCCCGATATCGCCATCGTCGGCGACGAGCTGCATCCCATCGGCAAGATCAAGGATTTCGCTCCCTACATCGCCAAGATGCGTAGCGCCGGGGCCGACGCCGTCATCACCGGCAACTGGGGCAATGACCTGACGCTGCTGGTGAAGGCCGCACGTGATGCGGGCTTCAAGGCCAAGTTCTATACCTTCTATGCCAACAGCCTGGGCGCGCCTGCGGCCATCGGTGATGCGGGTGTGGGCGTAGTGCGTGCGGTGGCGGAATGGCATCCCAATGCCGGTGGCAATCCGGGCTCGCCCAGCGACGCCTACTACCAGGAATTCCGCAAGCGCTACCCGCAGCCCAAGGATGATTACCTCTACCTGCGCATGCAGGTGATGATCGACATGCTGGTCAAGGCCATCGAGAAAGCCAGGAGCACCGATCCCAAGGCGGTTGCATATGCATTGGAAGGCGCGCATTATCAGAACGCCTTCCACGAGGCCACCTTGCGGGCCGAGGATCACCAGCTGATCCAGCCGCTCTACCTGATGCAGATGCAGCGCGCCGACAGCGGCGGCATCCGCTTCGACAATGAGGGCAGCGGCTTCGGATTCCGTACCGAGCGCTTCATCCCGGCCGAGCAGACCGCACTGCCGAGCACCTGCCGGATGCAGCGCCCGCCACGCTGAGCACGACACCACAACAAGAGGAGCGATCAATGTTGAACCATGAGCAGATGCCGGGCGCAGGCTCGGTAGCCGATACCATCGATTTCATGAAGAAGATGTGGAGCAGCATGGGCGCCCCCGCCATGGCCACGCCTTCGCTGTCGGTGGAGGACATCAACAAGAAGATCAGCGACCTGAAGACCGTGGCCTCCTGGCTGGAGCTGAACCTGAACATGCTCAAGGCCACCATCCAGACCCTGGAAGTGCAGAGCGCCACGCTCTCCACCCTGCAGGCCATGAGCGAGATCATGGCGTCGCGCGGCACGCCCCAGGCCGAGGCCCCGGCGGAGGAAGAGGGCAGCGCGGCCCCGGCTTTCCCCTTCGGTTTCCCGATGTGGCCGGGAGCAGGCGCCCAGCCCGAAGAAACGCCTGAAGAAGAGGAAGAGCCTGCTTCCGTGCCTGAAGTTGCAGAGGAGCAAGCCGCTGCGCCGCAGGCCGATGCCGAGCCTGCTGCAGAAGCCGAGGGCAGTGCTCCGCCGGCGCCGGATTTCCAGTCCGCCATCGCCAATCCCAATGCCTGGTGGAATGTGTTGCAGGAGCAATTCAAGCATGCCGTCGGCAACGCCCTGGCCGGTGGCCTGGCTGAGCAGGAACCGCTGTTGAAGCCCGCCAAGCCGCCCAAGCCCGAGAAGGCTCCCAAGCGTAGCGAAAATAAGACAGTTGCCCCCAAGCCCAAGGCAGGCGCCAAAGCCAAGCCTGCTGGCGCTCCCAAGCCGGCCAAGGGAGCCAAGACGGCGCCGAAGAAGCCACCGGTCAAGAAAGCGCCCAAGCGTGCGGAAAATACGAGCGCGCCCGCCCGGACGGCTGTTGTACAATCCCGGCAAAACAAGAAGCCAGCCTCCCGCAAGCCAAATTCCCCCTGATCCTCGCCATGGCAGAGCCTGGCCCCGGGCGCAGCCGCGCCGGGCCTCTGTCATATTGCTGAAACCTGACCGTTTTAGTATGGATCGGGAAAATCTTGTTAAAATCAAACACTTAACGCATATAGGCACATACTGAGATGCTGTACCCAGAATTGTTCAAATCGCTAGAGCAGGTCCGTTGGAATATGGATAAGGATATTCCCTGGGACAAGTTCGACGCTTCCTTGCTCACCGACGAACAGGCGCAGACCATCCGCATGAACGCCATCACGGAATGGTCGGCCCTGCCGGCTACCGAGATGTTCCTGCGCGACAATCGCGGGGACAGCGATTTCTCGGCATTCATGTCGGTATGGTTCTTCGAGGAACAGAAGCACTCGCTGGTGCTGATGGAATACCTGCGCCGCTTCCGCCCGGACCTGTGCCCGACCGAAGAAGAACTGCACAACGTGCGCTTCGAGTTCGATCCCGCCCCGCCGCTGGAAACCCTGATGCTGCACTTCTGCGGCGAGATCCGCCTGAACCACTGGTACCGCTGTGCCGCCGACTGGCATACCGAGCCGGTCATCAAGCAGATCTACAAGATCATCAGCCAGGACGAAGCCCGCCACGGCGGCGCCTACCTGCGCTACATGAAGAAGGCCCTGAACGAAGTGGGCGACAAGGCCCGTGCCGCCTTCGCCAAGATCGGCGTGTTGATGGCCTCGGCGCGCCGCACTGAAAAGCCGCTGCACCCGACCAACCTGCACGTGAACCAGGCGCTGTTCCCCAACGACACCGTCCAGAGCCGCCTGCCGGATCCGGAATGGCTGGAGCGCTGGCTGGACAACCAGATCAAGTTCGACGGCGAGTGGGAAAAGAAGGTCGTGGACCGCATCCTGCACAACATGTCGCTGCTGTTCGAACGTACCTTCAGCAACGTGCAGGAACTGAACCGCTACCGCAAGGAAGTGACCCAGCGCATCCTGCCGCCGGGTACGGCGGCCGCCTGACAGGGAAAAATCCTTCACAGGCAGCAAGGCAGTACAATCACGAAAGCCGCAACCCAGGTTGCGGCTTTTTTCATCCTGCAATCAGCAATCAATCACCCGCTCACCCGAACCGATCCCGATCAAGATGGCCGACTTCGAATCCAAACTCTGCACCCGCGACGAACTCCAGCAGCGCGTAGCGCAATTGCCCAAGCCGGTGGTGATGACCAATGGCGTCTTCGACATCCTGCATCGCGGCCACGTGACCTACCTGGCGCAGGCCCGCGCCCAGGGTGCGTCGCTGGTGGTGGCAGCCAATACCGATGCCTCCGTCAAGCGCCTGGGCAAGGGCGATGACCGTCCCATCAACACCTGCGAAGACCGCATGGCGGTACTGGCGGCGCTGGAATCGGTCTCGCTGGTAGTCCCCTTCGATGAAGACACGGCGCTGGAAGCCGTGCAGCAGGCGCGTCCGGAGATCTACGTCAAGGGCGGCGACTACGACATGCACGCCATCCCCGAAGGCCAGGCGGTGGCGGCCTATGGCGGCCAGGTGCTGTCGATTGCCTTCGAGCATGACCGCTCCACCACCAAGCTGCTGGCCAAGGTGCGCAAGCTGGCTGGCTGATCGCGTCAGGCTGCAAACGACAAGGCCGGCAGGAGCATCGCTCGCTGCCGGCCTTGCCGTTTCAGGCTGCCCGGTGGGTCAGTGGTGCGTGTGGCCCTTCATGTCCTTCATGTCATCCTTGCCCGCCGCTGCCGCATTGCGGTCCTCGACGTTGAAGGTCACGTCGACCTTGCCCGCCTTCTCGAAGGTCAGCGTGGCCGGCACCTTCTCTCCCGCCTGCAGCGGCTTGGACAGGCCCATCAACATGATGTGGTAGCCATTGCCCGGCTGCATGGTGATCTTCTGGCCGGGTTTGACTTCCAGGCCGCCCTCGACTTCGCGCATCTTCATGACGTTGCCTTCCATGGCCATGGTGTGGATTTCACCCGACTTGGCCACCGGCGAGGACACGCCCACCAGGCGATCCGGTGCGCTGCCCTTGTTCTCGATGCTCACGTAGGCACCGGCGGCCGGCTGGCCGGGAACCGTCGCGCGGGCGTAGGGATGGCCGATTTCCAGCTGGCCCAGCTTGTATTCATGGGCCTGCGACAGCGGGGCGGCAGCCAGCAGGGCGGAGGTGATGGCCAGGGTGGCCAGCTTTTGGACGAAATGCTTCATATCAGTGATTCCTGGTTGTCTTGTTCATGTCTGGAATGCGGGCGCGCGGCCTGCATGGGTGGGCGCAAAGGCCCGGGGAACGGCGGGTTCAGGCCGGTGGCGCACGGGCCCGCGGCGAACCCGGTGCCAGGCTGAGCGGACGCAGGCGTAGCGCGGCGCCGGCCAGCGGATAGCCGATGCCCGGCAGGACCGTGGTATCGAAGGAAGAGTCCGGTGCCGGCGTGGCCGCCTGTGTGCCGCAACAGAGCGGGCAATGGCTGGCCGCCAGATGCGCAGGTGCATTGCCGGAAGCGCCGCCGCCCACGCTGCAGATGGCCATGGCCGGACTGTCCCGCAGGGTGCGCGCGGCGGCCTGCTGCCACCAGGGCGCGGCCACCATCGCCAGCAGCAGCGCCAGGCTGGTCCACACCTGCAGGCGCAGCCAGGGGCGGCGCAAGGCAAGTCGTGTGGGGGAGGGGCGCAGGCGGGAAGACATGGGGCCTGATTATAGCGCCCGTCTTCTTTTTTGCCCGGTGCGCTGCTTGATCCCGATCAGGGGATATCCTGCAATGCGAGCCGCCCGGCCCGCCTGCCAGCGCGGGCGGCGGCGGGCCTTCATGCAAATTGATTGTTGACAGGCGCTAGGCTAGACTTAGCGTCTTTTCGGGTTTTTGGGTTTTCGTTCACATTTTTCCAAGGGAGACTGCATGTCCTACACCAACAAGCTGACACTGCGCGCGATGGTCGCCGCCCTGTCCCTGGCTGCCGTCTGCGCAGCCCCGGCCATGGCTGCCGACAAATCGGTCGCCGTGACCGCCATCGTCGAACACCCGGCCCTGGACGCCGTGCGTGACGGCGTGAAGGACGAGCTGAAGGAAGAAGGCTTTGAAGCCGGCAAGAACCTGAAGTGGGAATACCAGAGCGCCCAGGGCAACACCGGCACCGCCGCCCAGATCGCGCGCAAGTTCGTCGGCGACAAGCCCGACGTCATCGTGGCCATCGCCACCCCCTCGGCCCAAGCGCTGGTATCGGCCACCAAGAGCATCCCGGTGGTTTATTCCGGCGTGACCGATCCGGTCGCAGCCCAACTGGTGAAGGACTGGAAAGCCTCCGGCACCAACGTCACCGGCGTGTCCGACCTGCTGGAACTGGACAAGCAAATCGACCTGATCAAGCGCGTGGTCCCCAACGCCAAGCGCGTGGGCATGGTCTACAACCCGGGCGAAGCCAACTCCGCCGTGGTGGTCAAGGCCCTGAAGGAACTGCTGGCCAAGTCCAACATGACCCTGGTGGAAGCCGCCGCACCCCGTTCGGTGGACGTCGGTTCGGCCGCCAAGAGCCTGATCGGCAAGGTCGACGTGATCTACACCAACACCGACAACAACGTGGTGTCGGCCTATGAAGCGCTGGTCAAGGTCGGCAACGACGCCAAGATCCCGCTGGTGGCCTCCGACACCGACAGCGTCAAGCGCGGCGCCATCGCTGCCCTGGGCGTGAACTACTATGACCTGGGCCGCCAGACCGGCAAGGTGGTCGGCCGCATCCTCAAGGGTGAAAAGCCGGGCGACATCGCCTCGGCCACCAGCAGCAAGCTTGAACTGTTCGTCAACACCGCCGCCGCCCAGAAGCAGGGCGTGACCCTGTCGCCGGAACTGGTGAACTCGGCCAAGACCGTCATCAAGCAATAAACCAGGTATCGCCTGAAGATCCCGCTGCCATGCGGGATCTTCCGTATCTGGCCGCAACAACGCAACAACGCAACACCGCAACAACGCAGCAAGATCTGCCCATACGCATAACGGGCCCGGTCGAGAGGAACGCCGAGGCCTGACCACCATGAACGAGGAGAGGACCATGTTTGCAGTATCGAAGTCATTGCGCGCCATCGCCGGCGCGCTCGCCCTGAGCGCCATCTGCGCGTCGGCCCTGGCCGCCGAGAAGGTGGTGGCCATCACCTCCTTCGTCGAACACCCGGCGCTGGACGCCGTGCGGGACGGTACCAAGGATGAACTGATCGCCGAAGGCTTCGAGCCCGGCAAGAATCTGAAGTGGGATTTCCAGAGCGCCCAGGCCAATGCCGGTACGGCCGGCCAGATCGCCAAGAAGTTCGTGGGTGACAACCCCGACGTGATCGTGGCCATCGGCACCCCCTCGGCGCAGCCGATGGTGGCCGCGACCAAGAGCATCCCCATCGTCTACTCGGCCATCGCCGATCCCATGGCCGCACAGCTGGTCAAGGACTGGAAGCCGTCCGGCACCAACGTGACGGGCCTGTCGCACATGCTGGACCCGGTCAAGCAGGTCGAGGTCATCAAGCGCGTGGTGCCCGAGGCCAAGCGGGTGGGCGTGGTTTACAATCCGGGCGAAGCCAATTCCGTGTCGGCCCTGAACAACCTCAAGGGCGAGCTGCAGAAAGCCGGCCTGACCCTGGTGGAAGCCGCCGCGCCTCGTTCGGTGGACGTGGCCCCGGCCGCCAAGAGCCTGATCGGCAAGATCGACGTGATGTACACCACCACCGACAACAACGTGGTCTCGGTCTTCGAGTCGCTGGCCAAGGTCTGCAACGATGCCAAGATCCCGCTGATCGCCTCCGACACCGGCAGCGTCAAGCGCGGTGCCGTGGCCGCCCTGGGCGTGAACTTCTACGACATGGGCCGCCAGACCGGCAAGGTCGTGGCCCGTATCCTGAAGGGCGAGAAGGCCGGCGAGATCGCTTCGTCGCCGGTCAAGAATCTTGAGCTGTACGTCAATACCTCGGCGGCGCAGAAGCAGGGCGTGACCCTGTCGCCGGAGTTTTTGAAGTCGGCCACCAAGGTCCTCAACTGAAACTGAGCATGACCGCAGTCTGATTCGTCGGCCATGCACCGCCGGCGCCGCACCACCCGTGCAGCGCCGGCGCCACGCAGAAGACATTCGGCATTGGCGTACCGCGCCGTGCCGAATGTGTTTTTTTTAGAAAGTCCTTTTTATGTCGCTGTATACCCTCCTGGGCGCCCTGGAGATCGGCCTGATCTTCAGTCTGGTGGCCCTCGGCGTGCTGATTTCCTTCCGCATCCTGGTGTTCCCTGACCTGACCGTCGACGGCAGCTTCCCGCTGGGCGGTGCCGTGGCCGCCACCATGATCGCAGCCGGTTTCAATCCCTTCCTCGCCACCTTCGTCGCGCTGCTGGCCGGTGCGCTGGCCGGTTTCATCACCGCCTGGCTGAACGTGCGCCTGAAGATCATGGACCTGCTGGCCAGTATCCTCATGATGATCGCGCTGTACTCGATCAACCTGCGCGTCATGGGCAAGCCCAACGTGCCGCTCATTTCCGAGCCGACCATCTTCACCATCCTGCAGCCGGGCTCGATTCCCGACTACGTGGCCCGACCGCTGATCCTGCTGGTGGTGGTGACTGGCGCCAAGCTGCTGCTGGACTGGTTCTTCTCTTCCGAGATCGGCCTGGCCATGCGCGCCACCGGTGCCAATGCCCGCATGGCGCGTGCCCAGGGCATCGCCACCGGCCGCGCCACGCTGGCCGGCATGGCCCTGGCCAATGCCCTGGTGGCACTGGCCGGCGCCCTGTTTGCGCAGACCCAGGGCGGTTCCGACATCTCCATGGGCATCGGTACCATCGTCATCGGCCTGGCTGCCGTCATCATCGGCGAGAACATCCTGCCGGCGCGCCGCCTGGTGTGGACCACGCTGGCGGTGATCCTGGGCGCGATCCTGTATCGCTTCTTCATTGCCCTGGCGCTCAACAGCGACTTCATCGGCTTGCAGGCGCAGGACCTGAACCTGGTGACGGCCGTGCTGGTGATGCTGGCGCTGGTGCTGCCCATGGGCAAGCGCAAACTGAAACTGCTGAGAAAGGGAGCCTGAAATGTTGAAAGCCACCGATCTCAAGATCACCTTCAATCCCGGCACGCCCATCGAGAACCCGGCCCTGCGCGGCCTCTCGCTGGAAATCCCGACCGGCCAGTTCGTGGCCGTGATCGGCTCCAATGGCGCCGGCAAGTCGACCTTCCTCAACGCCATCTCCGGTGACCTGCTGGTCGATACCGGCAAGATCGAAATCGACGGCACCGACGTCACCCGCAAGCAGGCGTGGGATCGCGCCGGTATGGTGGCGCGCGTGTTCCAGGATCCGATGGCCGGTACCTGCGAGGCGCTGACCATCGAGGAGAACATGGCGCTGGCAATGGCCCGTGGACGCCGCCGCGGCTTCAACTTCGCCATTCGCGGCAAGATGCGCGAGCTGTTCCGCGAGAAGCTGGCCATCCTCAACCTGGGCCTGGAGAATCGCCTCACCGACCGCATCGGTCTGCTCTCGGGCGGCCAGCGCCAGGCGGTGAGCCTGTTGATGGCTTCGCTGCAGCCTTCGCGCATCCTGCTGCTGGATGAACACACGGCCGCGCTGGACCCGAAGACGGCCGCCTTCGTGCTGGAACTGACGGCCAAGATCGTCTCCGAGGCCAAGCTGACCACCATGATGGTGACCCACAGCATGCGCCAGGCGCTGGACTACGGCGACCGCACCGTGATGCTGCACCAGGGCCGCGTGGTGCTGGATGTCTCCGGCCCCGAACGCGCCGGACTGGACGTGCCGGACTTGCTCAAGATGTTCGAGCAGACGCGCGGCGAGAAGCTCTCGGACGACGCCCTGTTGCTGGGCTGACCGGCGCAACCAACGAAAACGGCTCCCTCGGGAGCCGTTTTTCATGGGCGCAGCGGGGCGTCAGCTGCCACCGTCATAGCCATTCTGCCGCCAGGCTTCATACACCACCACCGCCACCGTATTGGAGAGGTTGATGCTGCGATTGCCCGGCCGCATCGGCAGACGGATGCGCTGTGCTGTGGGGAAGGATTCACGCCGCTCCGGCGCCAGCCCGCGCGTTTCGGAGCCGAACACGAAGGTGTCGCCCGGACGGAAGGCCAGGCCGGCAAAGGGCGTGGAGCCATGCGTGGTCATGGCGAACATGCGCGCCTCATCGAACTGCGGGTCCTGGCGGCGATGGGCCAGGAACTGGTCCCAGTCCTTGTGCACCTGCATGTTGGCGTATTCGTGGTAATCCAGCCCGGCGCGCCGCATCTTGGCGTCATCGAGCGGGAAGCCGAGCGGCTCCACCAGGTGCAGTTGCGCGCCGGTATTGGCGCACAGGCGGATGATGTTGCCGGTATTGGGAGGGATCTCCGGCTCGACCAGGACGACGTGGAACAAACAATTCTCCTGCTATGTAAAGGATGGCCGGCCCGCTTCAGGTCGGCAGGGTGCGCGCAAAGACCAGGTTGGTCACGCGCCGGGCGCCGTGCCGCTTGAGCACGATCGCCACTTCATTCAAGGTGGCGCCGGTGGTCATGACATCGTCGACGATGCCCACATGCAGCCCGCGCACCTGGTCCATGGCCGCGAACGGCAGGGCGAAGGCCGAACGCACGTTGCGCGCGCGAGCCCCGACCGGCAGGGCCGACTGCGCATCGGTTTCCTTCTTGCGTTCCAGCAGGCGCGGCTGCACCGGGATGTCCATCAGCTTGCCCAGCGGCCGGGCGATTTCCAGTGCCTGGTTGAAGCCGCGTTCCTGCAATCGCGCCAATCCCAGCGGCACCGGGGCCAGCAAGGTCGGCATCGGCAGCTGCACGTCGCTGCCCGGCACCGGATTGCGCCGTGTCGCATCGAAGATCAATCGCGCCAGCAGCGGTGCCAGGCGCAGGTCGCCGCCGAACTTCAGCGCCAGCGCCAGCTGGTCGGACGGGGCGAAATAATCGGTGGCCACGATGGTGGCGTCGAACGCCGGGCGATCCTTGAGGCAGGCGCCGCAGCGCAGTTCCTTGCCGGTCACCGGCATGGGCAGGGCGCACTGGATGCAGCGGCGGTGCTGGCGCGTGTAGAAACGCTTGTGGCAGGGCGCGCAGAGAGTCTCGCGTCCGGCCGCGCCGCACAGTGCACAGGAAGACGGCAGCAGTTGCGGCACATGCGCCAGCAGGCGCTGCAGCCAGCCGGGGCCGGATGGCTTGCCCGGCCGGGCCGGCTTGCCGCCGACGGTGCGATAGGCGTTGCCAGGCTTGGCTTGGGGCGATGCGGCAGCGGGTTTGGAGGATTTGAGATCCATGCGAGGTGCGCCCGGGAAAAATGGATTTCGACTAAACTACGCGCATTATCGCATCAGCCCCGTGGATCGGCGGCCCTCTGCTGGCCGCCCGAGCTTGCCACGCTGCTGCGCAGTCCATCTTCCTGTTCCGTTGCCCATGTCCCTGCCGCCGCCTTCTGCCAGCGCCAAGCTGAGCGCTCCCATCGACCTGCCCCTGGTGCGCCGCCGTTTCGGCCAGCCCCAGCGCGTGGCCGAATCCGATTTCCTGCGCCGCGAAGTCTCGGCGCGCATGCAGGAACGCCTGGCCCTGGTAAAAATCGCCCCGCGTGAAGTATTGGACGCCGGATGCGGCGAAGGGGCCGACCTGCCGGTGCTGCAGAAACGCTATCCCGAGGCGCAGGTGATCGGTCTGGACGGCGCCTACGGCATGCTCGCCAGGGCCGCCGACCACCAGCGCGGCGCGCAGACGGCCATGAACCGCCTGTTCGGCTCCATCAACAAGTGGCTCGGTTCCGGTCCGAATGCCGGTGGTCCCGAACTGGCCTGTGCCGACTTCGCGCGCCTGCCGCTGGCGGCCAATGCGCTGGACCTGGTCTGGTCCAACCTGGCCCTGCACTGGCATCCCCAGCCCGACCGCGTGTTTGCCGAGTGGCGTCGCGTGCTGCGGGTGGAGGGTTTGCTGATGTTTTCCTGCTTCGGCCCCGATACCCTGCGCGAAGTGCGCAGCGCTTTCGAACAAATCGATCTTGCACCGCACACCTTGCCCTTCGTCGACATGCACGACTTCGGCGACATGCTGGTCAATGCCGGCTTTTCCACACCGGTGATGGACATGGAAACCATCACCGTCACCTACGAAACGCCCCAGCGCCTGCTGGAAGATGTGCGCGCCTGGGGTGGCAATCCGCTGGAATCGCGGCGCCGCAGCATGATGAGCCGCAGCCAGTACCAGCGCCTGCTGGCGGCCTTCGAGGCCATGCGCAAGCCCGACGGCAAGATCCCGCTGACCTTCGAGGTCGTCTACGGCCACGCCTTCCGTCCGGTGCCCAAGACCACCGCGGCCGGCGAGAGCATCATTCGCTTCGAACGCCCGCCGCGATAGTCGAAACTTCATATAAGGCTTAGTCGCCCAGCCCTATCTGGCCTGCCAGATAGTTGCTGTATCGTTACGCCCTGCCTGTTCCTGTCGAAGCCTTCATATCGCCGCAAAGCCGCGCCCCTGGCGGCTCTGCTGCCGCTATCCCGGCCCGCCGGACAGCCCGCAAGCGCCACCGTTGTCAATGCGGCGGTGCGTGCTTGATCCATGGCGACGTTAGCCCTTATACTCAAATGGGTAAAAAAATTCACACAAAGAAATTCCAGTACGAACGAATAGCAAGAATAAATAAAGACCGCAAAACGGATAGCCACGGATAGCGCCCCACGCAAGACGGCCCCCGGCAGGAACGGGCTGGCCCGCATCCAGTGAGCCTCCCCTGCGGTAAGAGACAGAGACACGCTCGACCGACAATCATGCTGGCGAGGTGCCATGGAGACGCGGGAATGGATATTGAAGCGCAATTGTTCGATTGCGCCACGCCAGCTGGCGTGGGTCTTCGCAGTCCTTTGTACGGTTTCACTCACGGTCGCGCTGGGCTTCACGCTGCGCGGCGCTTGGATCATCCTGGTTTTTTCATGCATTGAACTGGTGGCGGTGGGCGCGGCCATGCTGGTCTACGCCCGTCACGCCACCGATCGCGAAGTGCTGGTGCTGGCCGATCATGGCCTGGAGGTGGAAGTCATCCAGGGTAGTCGTTCGCACCGCAGCAGCTTGCAGTTGCATGGCATGCGCATCGCTTTTCCTGTGGGCCGGCAGTCGCTGGTGGCCCTGGAAAGCCGGGGGCAGCGCGTGGAAATTGGCCGGTTCATGAGCTTGTGGCAGCGGCGCGCGTTGGTGCAGGAGCTGCAACAGGAACTGGCCGCCAGGGGTGGCGGGGTGGCAGCACTCTCATTCTTATAATTTTGGGCTTTTGAGGAAATCCATGAAACTTGCGAAGCGCCTTCAATCCTTGACCCTCGGTGCCTCGCTGCTGGCGGCCGGCTTGCCGGCCTGGGCAGTGGTGGATAGTCCGGGCGGACCGGCCGTGCTGCAGATGAATTTCCAGCCGCCGGTGACCAAGATCGCCGAGCAGATCTATGACCTGCACATCCTGATGCTGATCATCTGCCTGGTCATCTTCGTGGCGGTCTTCGGGGTGATGTTCTATTCCATCATCAAGCACCGCAAGTCGGTCGGCCACAAGCCCGCCAGCTTCCACGAAAGCACGACCGTGGAAATCGCCTGGACCGTGGTGCCCTTCCTGATCGTCATCGGCATGGCCCTGCCGGCCACCAAGACCGTGGTGGCCATGAAGGACACCTCCAACGCCGACCTCACCATCAAGGTCACCGGCATGCAGTGGAAGTGGGGGTATGACTACCTCAAGGGCGATGGTGAAGGCATCTCCTTCCTCTCCAGCTTGGCCACGCCGCGCGAGCAGGTCACCGATCCCACGCTGAAGAAAAACGACAACTACCTCATCGAGGTCGACAATCCGGTGGTGGTGCCCGTCAACAAGAAGGTGCGCATCGTCACCACTGCCAATGACGTGATCCACTCCTGGACCATCCCCGCTTTCGGCGTGAAGCAGGATGCGATTCCCGGCTTCGTGCGCGACACCTGGTTCCGCGCCGAGAAGATCGGTACCTATCGCGGCCAGTGCGTGGAATTGTGCGGCAAGGATCACGCCTTCATGCCCATCGTGGTCAACGTGGTCAGCGATGACGACTACAAGAAATGGGTCGAGGGCAAGAAGAAGGAAATGGCCGCCAAGGCCGATGATCCCAGCAAGGTCTGGACGGTGGATGAGCTCAAGCAGCGCGGCGAGAAGGTCTATGCGGCCAACTGCGTGGCCTGCCACCAGGCCAATGGCAAGGGCGTGCCGGGTGCCTTCCCGGCGCTCGATGGCAGCGCGATGGTCAATGGCCCCAAGGATGGCCAGATCCACATCCTGCTCAACGGCAAGAACGCCATGCCGGCCTGGAAGGGTGTCTTGAACGACACCGAAATCGCCGCCGTGATCACTTATACGCGCAACAGCTGGTCCAACAAGGCCCAGGAAAACATCGTGCAGCCGGCCGAAATCCTGGCCGCCCGCAAGTAATCGTTTGGAGAACCGGACATGACTACCACCGCCGATCACGCCCCCGATCATTCCCACGATCACGGGCATGGGCACGCTCACGATGACCACGCGCACGACCATCCGCACGGCTGGCGGCGCTGGCTCTTTGCCACCAATCACAAGGACATCGGTACGCTCTACCTGTGGTTCTCGTTCACCATGCTGCTCTCGGGCGGCGTGCTGGCGCTGTTGATCCGGGCCGAGCTGTTCCAGCCGGGCCTGCAGTTCTTCCGTCCTGAATTCTTCAACCAGTTGACCACCATGCACGGCCTGGTGATGGTGTTCGGTGCGATCATGCCGGCCTTCGTGGGCTTCGCCAACTGGATGATCCCGCTGCAGATCGGGGCGTCCGACATGGCCTTTGCGCGCATGAACAACTTCTCGTTCTGGCTGCTGCCGCCGGCCGCGCTCCTGCTGGCCGGTTCCTTCCTGGTGCCGGGCGGCGCCACCGCGGCCGGCTGGACGCTGTACGCACCGCTGTCGACCCAGATGGGCCCCGGCATGGACATGGGCATCTTCGCCATGCACATCATGGGTGCCTCTTCCATCATGGGTTCGATCAACATCATCGTCACCATCCTCAACATGCGCGCGCCCGGCATGACGCTGATGAAGATGCCCATGTTCTGCTGGACCTGGCTCATCACCGCCTACCTGCTGATTGCCGTGATGCCGGTGCTGGCCGGTGCCATCACCATGACGCTGACCGACCGTCACTTCGGCACCTCCTTCTTCAACGCTGCCGGCGGCGGTGACCCGGTGATGTACCAGCACATCTTCTGGTTCTTCGGCCACCCCGAGGTCTACATCATGATCCTGCCGGCCTTCGGCATCGTCTCGCAGATCATCCCGGCCTTCGCGCGCAAGCCGCTGTTCGGCTATGCCTCGATGGTGTATGCGACGGCCTCGATTGCGATCCTGTCCTTCATCGTCTGGGCGCACCACATGTTCACCACCGGCATGCCGGTGACCGCGCAGCTGTTCTTCATGTACGCCACCATGCTCATCGCCGTGCCCACCGGCGTGAAGATCTTCAACTGGATCGCCACCATGTGGCGCGGCTCCATGACCTTCGAGACGCCGATGCTGTTCTCGGTGGGCTTCATCTTCGTCTTCACCATGGGCGGCTTCACCGGCCTGATCCTGGCGGTGACCCCGATCGACATCCAGATGCAGGATACCTACTACGTGGTGGCCCACTTCCACTACGTGCTGGTGGCCGGTTCGCTCTTCGCGCTCTTCGCCGGCTACTACTACTGGGGCCCGAAGTGGACCGGCTTCATGCACAACGAATGGCGCGGCAAGTTCCACTTCTGGGCCTCGCTGATCACCTTCAACATCACCTTCTTCCCGATGCACTTCCTGGGGCTGGCGGGCATGCCGCGCCGCTATGCGGATTACCCGGCACAGTTCACCGACTTCAACATGGTGGCCTCCATCGGTGCCTTCGGGTTCGGGCTGTCGCAGGTGTACTTCCTGTTCTTCGTGGTGATCCCCTCGATCAAGGGTGGCAAGAAGGCGGAAGCCAAGCCCTGGGAAGGGGCAGAGGGCCTGGAATGGACCGTGCCCAGCCCGGCGCCTTTCCACACCTTCGAAGAACCGCCGGTGGTGAAGTAAACGCCTGTGGATAACACAAGTCATCGTCCCTAATGCAAAGGCAACCCTCATGACCGAACGCAAGAAACCCAACAACCTGCGCACCGGCCTCCTGCTGGGGCTGGTGGCGCTGGCCTTCTTCGTCGGCATCTTCATCAACCGCATCTGGTTCGCCAAATGAGCAGAGATGACGATCAGGTGGAAGAGACGACATCACGCGGCCTGAACCGTGTGATGTTCAGGAAGCTGCTGGTGGTGGCGGTGCTGATGTTCGGCTTTGGCTATGCGCTCATCCCGGTCTATCGCAAGATTTGCGAAGTGACCGGCGTGAACTTCCTCACGCCCAAGGATGTGACGGTGGAAGCGCCGGCCAATACGCAGATCGACAAGACGCGCACCATCACTGTGGAGTTCGATGGCAATGCCCAGGGACCGTGGCGCTTCCGCCCGACGGTGGCCAGCATGCAGGTGCACCCCGGCGAGATGACGCAGGTCACCTACGAAGTGGTCAACACCCAGCCGCGCAATGTGGATGCACAGGCCATCCCGAGCTATGCACCGCTGCAGTCGGCGGCCTTCTTCAAGAAGGTGGAGTGCTTCTGTTTCACGCAGCAGACATTGGGACCAAACCAGGCCAAGCAGATGCCGGTGGTGTTCTATATCGACCCCAAGCTGCCCAAGGAAGTGACCACGATCACGCTGTCCTATACCTTCTTCGAGATCAACGGCAAGGCCAAGACGGCGGGCTGACCAGCCCCGAGGAGCGGGTGTGAACGATGAGCTGAAACAGGCGGCCCGGCGCAAGGCCTCCTTCGGCGCGACGATGAAGGCGGTGTTCTGGTCCTTCTTCGGCGTGCGCAAGCGCAAGGATTACGAGTCGGATGCAGCACGGCTGAATCCGGTGCACGTCATCATCGCCGGCATTCTCGGTGCGGTGATCTTCGTGACCGTGCTGGTGAGCATCGTCAAGCTGGTGGTACGCAGCGCGGCAGGCGGATGAGACTGACCGAAAAAGAGCATTAAGGAAACGTAAACCCTGTATCGCAAGAGCATTCAACGCAGCTTAATGCCCATGTTTGCTGCTCTTGCCCAGGCCAGGACAATCGGATTTCGTACCGGGAGAAGAACATGAGTTCTCAACAAGCCAAGGCACCCCATTATTTCGTTCCAGGCCCGTCGCGCTGGCCGATGATGGCGGGCATTTCCATGCTCATCACCATGATCGGGGCTTCGGCCTGGGTCAATGGCGTCTCGTGGGCGCCCTACGTCAATATCCTCGGCATCCTGATGGTGCTGGTGGTGCTGTACTACTGGTTCGGGGATGCGATCCGCGAATCGGAGTCGGGCCTCTACAGCGAGCGCATCGACCTGTCCTATCGCTGGAGCATGAGCTGGTTCATCTTCTCGGAGGTGATGTTCTTCGCGGCCTTCTTCGGCGCGCTGTTCTATGCGCGCAGCATCACCATGCCGTGGCTGGCCGATCTGGACCACAAGGTGATCTGGCCCGACTTCACCGGCCAGTGGGGCAATGTCGGCCCGGCCGGCACGGTGGAGAATTTCACCACCATGGGTCCGTTCCCGATTCCGACCATCAACACCTTGCTGCTGCTGACCTCGGGCGTGACGCTGACCATCTCGCACCACGCCATGCGCGCCGGCCATCGCGCGCAGACGGCCGTGTGGCTGTTCCTGACCATCCTGCTGGGTGCGGTCTTCATGGGCTTCCAGGCTTATGAATACATCCACGCCTACAGCGAGCTCAACCTCAAGCTGACCTCCGGCATCTACGGCTCGACCTTCTTCATGCTGACCGGCTTCCACGGCTTCCACGTGACCATGGGCGCGATCATGCTGTCGGTGGTGCTCTATCGCGTACTGCGCGGGCACTTCACGCCTACGCATCACTTCGCCTTCGAAGGCGCGGCGTGGTACTGGCACTTCGTGGACGTGGTGTGGCTGGGCCTGTATGTGGTGGTGTACTGGCTGTAAGGCCCGCCCTGTCTGCGCAATGACAAAGCCGCACTTCGGTGCGGCTTTTTTGTGGGGTGCGTGCGGATGACATCATCGGATGCCGGTCGGCTGTATCCAGCCCAGCTTGTAGCTGAGGAGGATGAAGAGGAACAGCGCCACCGAGAAGCCGACCCGCAGCGTCAGCGCCTGGACCGTGCGATTGCTCTTGCCCTTGTCGCGCATCAGGAAGATCAGTGCCGAGGCCAGGCTGGCCAGGATCAGGATGAAGGCGATGGCGACGATGATTTTCATGAGGATGGAACCCTGTCTCCGAAGGCGTGCATGCGGTATGCTGCGACGCTGATGTGCAAGATTTTTTCTTGTCCTGTGTGCGCTTCATTGTAAGGCCAAACTTCATCGATGCCGACCCGATTCGTTTTTCGCCTCATCCCGTTTTGCGCCACGCTGCTCGTGGCTGCCGCCGGCATTGCGCTGGGCCAGTGGCAGACGCATCGCGCCGAGGAGAAGCTGGCCCTGCAGCAGCGCATGCAGGCGCGGGGAAGCGAGGCTCCTCTGAGTGCGCTGCCGGTTGATGCGAGCGATGCGGAGTTCCGACAGATCCGCCTGCGCGGCCACTATCTTGCGCAGTGGACGCTGTATCTGGAGAACCGCCCCTACAACGGTGTCGTTGGTTTCCATGTGCTCACGCTGTTCCAGCCCGAGGGCAGTGGACCGGCCGTGGTCGTGGCACGCGGCTGGGCCCCGCGCGATACTGCCGATCGCACGCGCGTGCCTCAGGTGCCGCCGCCATCGGGCGTTACCGAGGTGGAAGGCATCCTGCGTCGCGATGCCGGGCATGTGCTGCAACTGGGGACGGCCGATGCACCGCGTCTGCAAGCCATCCTGCAGAATCTCGATGTGCCGGCACTGGCCAAGGCCAGCGGTATAACGCTGGCACCGCTGGTGATCGAGCAGGGCGGGGCGGCGGGCGATACCTTGGTGCGCGACTGGCCCGCTCCGTCATTGGGTATCGATCGTCATCGCGGCTATGCCGTGCAGTGGTATGCACTGGCGGGCATGGCTCTTCTTTTTTTCATCGTGACAGGATACAAACGTGGTCGTCATGACAAAGCCTGAAGCTGAGCAATCCGCGCAAGCCGCATCCGTCGACGAGGCGCGCCGCCGCCGCATCGGCCGCTGGAAGATGCTGGCGGTGGTGGCCGTGTGTGCCGCACCGCTCATCGCTTCCTACCTCACCTATTACGTGATCAAGCCGCAGAGCCGCAACAACTATGGTGCGCTGATCGATCCGCGCCAGTATCCGATTCCGGATCTGGGCAGCAGTGCCATCGATGGCGGTCCGGCCAAGCTGCAGGATTACAAGGGCAAGTGGGTGATGCTGCAGGTCGATCGCGGCGACTGCGGCGAACCCTGCCAGAAGAAACTGTTGACCATGCGCCAGCTGCGGCTGATGCAAGGCAAGGAAATGGAGCGTATCGAGCGCGTGTGGCTGGTCACGGATCGCGCACCGATTGCGACTTTGCTCCTGCGCGAATTCGACGGAACCGATATCCTTCGGGTTGACGCTGGCAAATTGCAGTCCTGGTTGCCGGCCGATGCCGGCACCTCGGCCGAAGACCACATCTACCTGATCGACCCGCTGGGCAACCTGATGATGCGCTTCCCCAAGGACCCCGATCCCGGCAAGATGAAGAAGGACATTTCCAAATTGCTGCGCGCTTCCTCCATCGGCTGATGCGGATGGATCGCCTGCGCGCAGTGACGCACGTTTGACTCAAGATGAATGCAACGACGCTGATACAACTGGGCCTGACCGGGCTCGTGGTGGCCCTGATTCCCCTGGCGCTGGTGTGGCGCGCACAGGGCGTGGCCAACAAATACCGCAAGCTGGTGTGGGTGACGCTGTTCTTTACCTTCGACCTGATCATGTTCGGGGCCTTCACGCGCCTGACCGATTCGGGCCTCGGCTGTCCCGACTGGCCGGGCTGCTACAGCCATGCCAATCCGCTGCTGGCGCATGAGCACATCAATGCCGCGCAGGAAGCCATGCCGTTTGGTCCGGTGACCTGGGCCAAGGCCTGGATCGAAATGATCCACCGCTATTTCGCCATGGCCGTGGGCTTCCTCATCATCGTGCTGATGGTGGCCGCCTGGCGGCGCTGGATCAAGTCGGGCAAGACCGAACTGCAGTTCCGTCCCTGGTTCCCGACGGCGCTCCTGGGCTTCGTCTGCCTGCAGGGCGCCTTCGGTGCCTGGACCGTGACCATGAAGCTGCAGCCCATCATCGTCACCATCCACTTGCTGCTGGGCCTGACGCTCCTGGCCATGCTGGCCTGGCTGGGGGCGCGGCAGGAACCGCATGTGCCGGTCTCGCCCGCAGGCCGCGCGCTGGTCGTGCCGGCCACCATCGGCGCGGCCCTGCTGAGTTTGCAGATCGCGCTGGGCGGCTGGGTCAGCACCAATTACGCGGCGCTGGCCTGTTCCGATTTCCCGCTGTGCAATGGCAAGCTGGTGCCGGAGATGGACTTCGAACACGGCTTCACGCTCTGGCGCCACCTCGGCATGACCTCCTCGGGCGACTACCTGCCGGTGGAAGCGCTGACCGCGATCCACTGGGTGCATCGCAGTTTTGCCTTTGTCGTCATCTTGTATGTTGTATGGCTGGCACACCGCGCACTGCGTGATGAAGGCTTGCGCAAGACCGCCCGCTGGATGCTGACGGTGCTGGGTTTGCAGCTCTGTACTGGCCTGGCGACCATCTATCTGAACTGGCCGCTGGCCATTGCGGTGATCCACAACGGCGGCGCGGCGCTGCTGGTCATCCTGATGGTCATGTTAAACTACAAGGTCCGTTACGCACCCTCCGGCCTGGCCGCCGCTGCTCCACCAGCATCCGCCCGGCCCGTCACGCCATGACCACATTGACCGCCCAACCCAACCGCATCGCCCAGTACTGGGCACTGACCAAGCCGCGCGTGACGCAGCTGGCAGTGTTCTGTGCCGTGATCGGCATGTTCCTTTCCACGCCTGACCTGCCGGACTGGCACAAGGTCATCTTCGGCACGCTGGGCATCTGGCTGCTGGCCGGCGCGGCCTTCGCCATCAATTGCCTGGTCGAGCGCGAGATCGATTCGCGCATGGCGCGCACCGCCCGCCGTCCGATGGCGCGCGGCGAAATCACGGTGGGACAGACGCTGGTGTTCTCGGGCGTGCTGGGTGGCCTGGGCATGTGGGTCCTGTACAACCTGGTCAATCCGCTGACCATGTGGCTGACCTTCGCCACCTTCGTTGGCTACGCCATCATCTACACCATCATCCTGAAACCCGCGACCTCGCAGAACATCGTCATCGGCGGCCTGGCCGGCGCCATGCCGCCCGCGCTGGGCTGGGCGGCCATGGCCAATGACGTGCCGATGCAGGCCTGGGTGCTGGTGATGATCATCTTCATCTGGACCCCGCCGCATTTCTGGGCGCTGGCCATGTACCGCCGCGACGATTACGCCAAGTCCGGCCTGCCGATGCTGCCCATCACGCATGGCATGGAGGTCACCAAGCTGCACATCCTGATGTACACCATTGCACTGCTGGCGGTGAGCATGCTGCCCTTTGCCATCGGCATGAGCGGCCTGATCTACTTGGGCACGGCCATCGTGCTGGGCGCGATCTTCTTCTGGTATTCGTGGCAGATCTATCGCCACTACACCGACCTGATCGCGCGCAAGGCCTTTGCTTATTCGATCGTCTACCTGTCCATCCTGTTTGCGGTGCTGCTGGTGGACCATTACTTCCTGTTCCGCAGTTTCTGATTCCCTGAACGCATGAAACGATTCCTCTCGGCGCTGCTGCTGGCCGGCTGCGCAACGCTGCTGGCGGCCTGCGGGCCGTCCAAGCCTGAACTGAAGTTCAACAATACCGATGTCACCGGGCTGGATTACGCGAAGGACTTCGCACTGACCGACCACACCGGCAAGCCGCGCACTCTGGCCGATTTCAAGGGCAAGGTGGTGGTGATGTTCTTCGGCTATACGCAATGCCCGGACGTATGCCCGACCACCATGGTCGAGATGTCCAACGTGATGAAGGAACTGGGACCGGACGCCGACCGCGTGCAGGTGCTCTTCGTGACCGTCGATCCGGAGCGCGATACCCAGGAAGTGCTGGCGCAATACGTGCCGGCCTTCGACAAGCGTTTCCTTGGCTTGCGCGGCGACCTGCAGCAGACCGAGAAGGTGGCCAAGGAATTCAAGGTGTTCTACCAGAAGGTGCCGGGCAAGCAGCCGGGCAGCTATACGATGGATCACACGGCGGGCAGCTACGTATTTGATCCGCAGGGACACATCCGCCTGTTCGTCAAGCACGGACAAGGGCCGCAGACGCTGGCGCATGACATCAAGCTGCTGCTGTCGTGATGGCTTGAAACGATATAAATCGTTTGGATAAAAAGAAAGGCACCCGAGGGTGCCTTTTTCATTGCTGCTGACCTGAATGAAATCCGGATCAGGAGTAAGCCTGCAGCGCGGTCTTCATCTTCTTCAGCGCGACTGCTTCGATCTGGCGGATACGCTCGGCCGACACGCCGAACTCGTCAGCCAGTTCATGCAGGGTCGCACCCGAGCCGTCGTCATTGGCCAGCCAGCGGGCTTCGACGATGCGGCGCGAACGGTCATCCAGCTTGGACAGGGCCGCTTCCAGGCCTTCGGACTGCAGGCGGT
This sequence comes from Herbaspirillum sp. 1173, assembly GCF_031455335.1. Classification (NCBI taxonomy): domain Bacteria; kingdom Pseudomonadati; phylum Pseudomonadota; class Betaproteobacteria; order Burkholderiales; family Oxalobacteraceae; genus Herbaspirillum; species Herbaspirillum sp. 1173. Next base: position 34,086 of record NZ_JAVDSP010000012.1, read on the forward strand.
CATATTGCTTGGCTTCGATCACGCGGGTCGGTTCCGAATTGTCGGAGGACAGGTAGGCGATGGGGGCGAACTTGTCATCTTCATCATCGGTGGGCGACTCGAGGGCGATGTCGCGACCGGACAGACGGGTTTCCATCTCGATCACTTCTTCGCGCTTGACGTCCAGGGTCTTGGCCAGGGCCTCGACCTGGGCCGGCGTCATCGCGTCCAGGCCTTCCTTGTGGCTGCGCAGGTTGAAGAACAGCTTGCGCTGGGCCTTGGTGGTCGCGACCTTCACGAGACGCCAGTTCTTCAGGATGTACTCGTGGATCTCGGCCTTGATCCAGTGCATGGCATAAGACACCAGACGCACGTTCTGGGCCGGGTCGAAGCGCTTGACGGCCTTCATCAGGCCGATATTGCCTTCCTGGATCAGGTCGGCGTGCGGCAGGCCGTAGCCGAGATAGCCACGGGCAATCGACACCACCAGGCGCAGGTGCGACAGCACCATCTTCTGAGCGGCGCCCAGGTCGTTCTTTTCACGCAGGTCGCGCGCCAGCTTGATCTCTTCTTCGTGGGTCAGCATGGGCAGGCGGTTCACTGCCGAGATATACGCGTCGATATTGCCCAGGCTGCCGGAAAAACCCAGCGCGAGCGCATTGGACTCGGCAGGCATGAGTGCAGTGTGTGCAGACGCAGTTTTCATGGATTCTCCTTGGTTCCTTTGCGGAAACAGTATGAAACGGTAGGAAGCGGATGCTTCGGTTGCCGGGGGCAATGTTGCCAACTTCCCCGGCGCGGCCAACATGGCCAGACGCTGTTTGGTGCAGTGCTCCGATAAAACTGGAGCAATTCAATAAGGTATTCTAGCACTCGTCACCCAAGAGTGCTAATTGCATGATGGTGCGGTGTTGATAGCCAAGAACTATTGCTGCTCAGCTAATCATTGCATTACTTCCCCTTCATATTAGTCGCCTTTGGGCGACAAAAGTTGCGATTGGGGTCAAAAGGGGGCCAGAAACTTGTAACACTTTTTTGCAGCGCGCCAAGTGAGGGGCAAGGCGCAGGAAATGGCCATCCTGCATTGGGAAGCTTCGGTGCTGGGGGGTGGTAAACCGGTCAAATGAACTTGGCTTCAAGTAGAAGACGATCTGACGCCGCTCTTATTGTATGGGCAGCAGGATCAGGTGAATGTTCCTGTCAAAAAAGGAAAGCCCGCATGAGCGGGCTTTCAGGCCAGGCGAACCGGATGGCTGAGCTGGCGCTCAAGCCTTCCTTGCCAACTGCCTGCGCACCGACAGCATCGCCCCGAACAAGCCCAACAAGCCGCTGATGGCCAGCAGCAGGCCGATGGCCATGGGGCTGGGCAGGGCCAGCTGGAATTCCGAGGCATACAGGTGGGCGAAATCCAGGATGGCTTCATTGAGCGGCTGCTGCGCCGCCACCACCAGCCCCAGCGCCACCGCGCCCGCACACAGGCCCAGCAGCGCGCCGGTGTAATAGAACGGACGATAGATGAAGGAATTGGTCGCCCCGAACAGCCGCGAGACCTCGATTTCGTCGCGCTGCGTCATGACCTGCAGGCGAATCGTGTTGAAAACGACCGCCACCACCACCGCCCCCAGCGTGATCCCCAGGAACAGCAGCACCAGCCGCAGGATGCGCAGCAGCGCCGCCAGGCGCTTGACCCATTCGGAATCGATCTGCACCGTATCCACGCCCGGCTGCTTCTTGAGCTGCTGGGCGATGTCATCCACCCGGCTGGCATTCATGGCGTTCTCGAAGCCGGGCAGGCGCACCACGTAGCTGTCCGGCAGCGGATTGCTGCCCAGCGTGGCCAGCACGTCGGCCAGGCCGGTCTTGCTCTTCATCGCATCGAAGGCTTTTTCGCGCGGGATGAACTCGACCTTGCCATTGGTGTTGCTGTCCTTCAACACCTGGCTGATGGTCTTGCCCACGGCCTGCGCGGCCTCGCGGCTGGCATCGGGTTTCATGAAGATGCTGATCTCCGGCTCCACCGACATCTGCTCCGAGATCGGGCGCACGTTTTCCAGCGCCGAGAGGCCGGCAAAGGGCAACGCCAGCGCAATCGAGACCACCAGCACGTTCAACAGGAAATTGCCCGGCGAGCGCAGCAGGTGGCGCAGGGCGTCCGCAATGGCGGCGAAATGCTGTCGGAGCCAGTTCATGGCGACACCTCCACGGGATTGGCCACGCCGTTGTGCCAGCCATCGACGATGCGGCCACGGTCCAGGTAGATGATGCGGTCGGCACCGGTGAGGAAATTTTCGTCGTGGGTCGAGATCAGGCAGGTCACGCCCACGCCGTGGAAGGATTTCAAGGCGGCCAGCACCTTGTTGGCATTGGCCCGGTCCAGATTGGCCGTCGGCTCGTCAGCCAGAATGATCTGCGGACGGTTGACGATGGCGCGTGCAATGGCCACGCGCTGCTGCTCACCGCCGGACAGTTCCAGCGGCTCGCACATGGCCTTCTCCAGCAGGTCGACCTTGTCGAGCGCGGCGCGGGCGCGCTTTTCCGCATCCGGGCGGGAAGAGCCGGTCACGATCAGCGGCAGCATCACGTTGGCCAGCAGATTGCGGTCCAGCAACAGCTTCTGCTGCTGGAAGATCAGCCCCAGGTTGCGCCGCAGGTAGGGCAGGCCGGAAGGTTTCAAGCCCGCGATGTCGGTGCCGCTGACGGTGAGCTTGCCCGAAGTGGGCCGCTCGATGGCCGCGATCATCTTCAGCAGCGTGGACTTGCCGGCACCGGAAGGGCCGGCCAAAAAGATCAATTCGCCCTTCTTCACCGACAACGTAATGTCGCGCAGGGCATAGACCTCGCGCGCGTATTGCTTGGAAACCCGGGTAAATTCAATCATCGGTTCAACTCAGGAGGGCATCGACGAATTCGGTGGCATTGAACGGCTGCAGGTCTTCGATCTTCTCGCCCACGCCGATGAAGTACAGCGGCACCGGGCGGGTCTTGGCGATGGCGGCCAGGATGCCGCCCTTGGCGGTGCCATCCAGCTTGGTCACCACCAGGCCGGTCAGCCCCAGCGCATCATCGAAGGCCTTGACCTGGGCCAGCGCATTCTGGCCGGTGTTGCCGTCGATGACCAGCAGCACTTCATGCGGTGCGGAGTTCATCGCCTTGGCAATGACCCGCTTGATCTTCTTGAGTTCATCCATCAGGTGCAATTGCGTCGGCAGGCGGCCGGCGGTATCGACCATCACCACATGGGTGCCGCGCGCTTGCGCCGAATGCACCGAGTCATAGGCGACGGCGGCCGGATCGCCGGATTCCTGCGCGATCACCTGGACGTTGTTGCGCTCGCCCCAGACCGCCAGCTGCTCGCGGGCGGCTGCGCGGAAGGTGTCGCCGGCGGCCAGCAGTACCGACTGGCCGTGCGCCTGCAGATGCAGGGCCAGCTTGCCGATGGTGGTGGTCTTGCCGGCACCGTTGACGCCGGCAATCATCATCACCAGCGGCTTGTCGCGGCCCAGCACCAGCGGGCGCTGCAGCGGCTGCAGCAGGTCGATCAGCAGGGTGCGCAGGGCGGTGCGCACCTGGGCGGCTTCGGTCAGGCGCTCGTTTTTGACTTTTTTCTTCAGCTCGGCCAGCAGCCACTGGGTGGCTTCCACGCCGGCGTCCGATACCAGCAGGGCCGATTCCAGTTCCTCGTACAAGTCTTCATCGATGCGCGCACCCACGAACAGCGTGGTCAGGTTGCTCGAGGTCTTGGACAGCCCGGCCTTCAGGCGCGACAGCCACGAGCGCTTGACCTCGGGCGCCGGTTCCGGCGCGGCGACGATCTCGACTTCTTCGGCGGACTCTTCGATGGCGGCCACCGGCTCCGGGGGGGCGGCCGGGGCAGTCAAGGGTTGGGGCACAGGCTCCGGGTCAGCGATCGGCGTCGGGGCTGGCGGTGCTACCGGTGCAGGCGCGGCAACTGGTGGCTGAACCGCAGCGGGAGCGGCAGGAGCAGGAGCAACGGATTCAGTCGGGGGCGGAACCACCGGGGCCGGCTGGGCTGCCGGTTCGGCCTGGGGCGGCAGCGCGGGTTGCGCTTCCGGTTTGGGTTTTCTTTTGAAAAAACTGAACATCGGATGGCGGATAGGCTGGATGGTAGCTGCGGCCGGGGCGGGGGAGGGCGGGACGGCAGGCGCGTGGCTGCCCTGACAACCGCAGTGGACAGGTTACAATTGCCCTTCCACAAGACCCGCGCATGGCCGCCAGGGTCAATGAATCCTGCATTTTATCAGAGCACAGCCCATGAAATCGAAGATCAGAGCCCTCCTGGCCACCGCCCTGCTGAGCCTCCTGGCCGCTACGGCGGCGCAGGTGCGGGCCGAGCCGGCGCGCGAATTCGTGCTGGCCAACGGCATGAAAGTGGTCGTCAAGGAAGACCGGCGCGCCCCCACGGCGGTGCAGATGGTCTGGTACAAGGTCGGCAGCATCGATGAACTCAACGGCACCACCGGGGTATCGCATGCGCTGGAACACATGATGTTCAAGGGCACCAAGAACCACAAGGTCGGCGAATTCAGCCGCCTGGTGGCCGAGCTGGGCGGGCAGGAAAACGCCTTCACCGCCAATGACTTCACCGCCTACTTCCAGCAGATCGAAAAGAGCCATCTGGAAAAGGTGATGGCGCTCGAAGCCGACCGCATGGCCAACCTGCAATTCGACGCCAAGGAATTCGCCAAGGAAATCCGCGTCATCATGGAAGAACGCCGCTGGCGCACCGATGACCAGCCCATGGGCCTGCTGAATGAAGCCCTGAACGCCGCCGCCTGGACCGCCCACCCCTATCACCACCCCGTGGTCGGCTGGATGGACGACCTGCAGCACATGACGGTGCAGGACATCGCCGGCTGGTATCGCCAGTGGTACGCCCCCAACAACGCCACCCTGGTGGTGGCCGGGGACGTCGACGCCCAGCGCGTGCTGGCCCTGGCCAAAAAATATTTCGGCAAGATCCCGTCCCACCCCGTGCCCCAGGGCAAGCCGCAGAACGAGCCCGAGCAGCTGGGCTTGCGCCGCGTCACCGTCAAGGCACCGGCTGAAAATCCTTATGTGGTGATGGCCTGGAAGGTGCCCGCCCTGCGCAATGTGGAAGCCGACCAGGAAGCCTACGCCCTCGACGTGCTCTCCGCCGTGCTGGATGGCTATGACAATGCCCGCCTGACAGCCAACCTGATCCGCACCGCCAGCCAGGCCACTGCAGTCGGTGCCAGCTACAGCGGTGTAGCACGCGGCCCGGTGCTGTTCACGCTGGAAGGCAGCCCGGCCAACGGCGTTTCCACCGAACAGCTGGAAGGCCTGCTGCGCGCCGAAGTGCAGCGCATCGCCAGCGAAGGCGTCTCCGAGCAGGAACTGCAGCGCGTCAAGACGCAACTGATCGCCTCGCAGGTCTACAAGCGCGATTCCGTTTTCGGCCAGGCCATGGAGATCGGCATGATGGAAACCACCGGCCTGGGCCAGAAGAACATCGACCGCATCATCGACCGCCTCAAAAGCGTGACCGCCGCCCAGGTGCAGGCGGTGGCCCAGAAATACTTCAAGGACGATACGCTCACGGTCGCCACGCTGGTCCCGCTGCCGCTGAACGGCAAGAAGCCCGCCGCGCCGCCGCCCGGCCTGTTGCATTGAGGATTGACGTTTTTTGCACCATTAAGCCGGGGTGAATGCTGTATCGAACGGCATTAACGACGGCTTAATGGGATGTCCAAGTCGCTGAGTTCTTCCTTTTCTGATCGATCGGCTTCTGTTCTTTACGGAGAAAACCATGCCCGTCATCGTCGTCGCCAACCCCAAGGGAGGCGTAGGCAAGACCACCCTGGCCACCAACCTGGCCGGTTATTTCGCCAGCCTTGGCCATGCCGTCATGCTGGGCGACATCGACCGCCAGCAGTCTTCGCGTGCCTGGCTGTCGATCCGTCCGGAGCAGGCGCGCCCCATCAGCACCTGGGACATCAACGAGGACTACGTCGCCAAGCCCCCCAAGGGCAGCACCCACGTGGTGCTGGACACGCCCGCCGGGCTGCATGGCTGGCGTCTCAACGATACCCTCAAGCTGGCCGACAAGATCCTGGTGCCGCTGCAGCCCTCGATTTTCGACATCCTGGCCACCCAGGATTTCCTGCGCCGCCTGGCCAATGAAAAGGCGGTACGCGATGGCGAGATCGATGTCGGCATCGTCGGCATGCGGGTCGATGCCCGCACCCGCTCGGCCGAGCAGCTGCAGCGCTTCATCGAGGGCCTGAAGCTGCCGGTGCTGGGCCATCTGCGCGATACCCAGAACTACGTGCAACTGGCCGCGCACGGCCTGACCCTGTGGGATATCGCGCCTTCGCGCGTGCAGCGCGATCTCGACCAGTGGCAGCCCATCCTGCAGTGGCTGGGCGGGCAGCCCGCCGCTGCACCTGAACCTGAACAGAACGCCTGACATCACGCTTGCCCCGTCGCTTTCGATTTCCGTTTCCATGAAAAAAATTCTTCCTCTCCTGCTGCTCCCGCTGGCCTTCCTCTGCAGCGCTCCCGCTTCGGCGGCCCTGGCCATCCAGTCCTGGACCCAGCCCGATGGCGCGCGCGTGCTGTTCGTGGCCAATCACTCCATTCCCATGCTGGATGTGAGCGTGCAGTTCGATGCCGGCCAGCGCCGTGATCCCGCCGCCAAGGCCGGCCTGGCCGAGCTGACCGTGGCCAGCCTCACGCGCGGCGTGGAGGCCGCCAACGGCGCGCCGGCGCTCACCGAAGCCCAGATCCTCGACGGCTTTGCCGATGTCGCCGCCCAGCAGCAGGGCGGGGCCGGGCAGGACCGTGCCGGCGTGAGCCTGCGCAGCCTGTCCTCGCCCGCCGAGCGCGATGTCGCACTGGGTTTGCTGGGCCGCATGCTGGCCCATCCGGCCTTCCCGCAGGCGGGCCTGGAGCGTGACCGTGCGCTGGCCATCGCCAATCTGAAGGAAGAACTGACCAAGCCCGAAACCATCGCCGAGAAGGCCTTCATGGAAGCCGCCTACGGCAGCCATCCCTATGCCGTCGATGCCAGCGAAGCCAGTCTGCAGGCCATCACCCGTGAGGACCTGCTGGCCTTCCATCGCGCCCACTACGTGGCCAACCGCGCCGTGATTGCCCTGATCGGCGACATCACCGAAGCGCAGGCGCGCAGCATCGCCAGCGCCCTCACGCGTGAACTGCCGCAGGGCAGCGCCTTGCCGGCCCTGCCGCAAGTGGCTGCGCCCAAGGGCGTGGAGCGCCGCATCGCCCATCCGGCTTCGCAATCGCACATCCTCATCGGTGCCCCGGCCATCCAGCGCGGCGACAATGATTTCTTCGCGCTCACGGTGGGCAACTACGTGCTGGGCGGCGGCGGTTTCGTCTCGCGCCTGACCGATGAAGTGCGCGAGAAGCGCGGTCTCAGCTACAGCGTCTACAGTTATTTCTCGCCGCTGGCGCAGCCGGGTCCGTTCCAGATCGGCCTGCAGACCAAGAAGGAGCAGACCGCCGAAGCTCTGCGCGTGACCCGCGCCACGCTGGACAAATTCCTGCAGGAAGGCCCGACCGCCGCCGAACTGAAGGCCGCCAAGGACAACCTCGCCGGTGGCTTCGCGCTGCGCATCGACAGCAATGCCAAGCTGCTGGAGAACCTCTCGGTGATCGGCTTCTATGGCCTGCCGCTGGATTACCTGGACCACTGGATCGAACGCATCCGCGCGGTGAGCGTGCAGGATGTGCGTGCGGCCTTCCGCAAGCATGTGCATCCGGAAGAATTGTCCACCGTCATCGTCGGTGAAGCCGCCGAGTAAATCGCCGGGTAAATCGTTTAGTCCATTTGTTCATTTGAGAATCACGGGATCCACCGATCCCGTCGACGGCCCCGCCGTCAGCAGCAAGGAAAGTCATGCGCAAGAGCAGTCCCCCCTCCCATGGCGCGCCCTCCAAGGGCGGCAAGCCATCCCGGCCCGTCAACCGTGGCCCGCACCAGGTGCGCATCATCGGCGGCCAGTGGAAGCGCACGCCGCTGCCGGTGCTGGACGCCGAAGGCCTGCGTCCCACGCCCGACCGCGTGCGCGAGACCGTCTTCAACTGGATCACCCATCTCATCGATGGCGCCTGGGAGCAAGTGGCCTGCCTGGATCTCTTCGCCGGCTCCGGCGCCCTCGGTTTCGAAGCCGCCAGCCGTGGCGCGCGCCGCGTGGTGATGGTGGAAAACAGCAGCCCGGCCGTGCGCCAGCTGGAAGCCAACCGCGACAAGCTCAAGGCCGACAAGCTGGCCATCGTCCGTGGCGACGCCCTGGCCGCCGTGCAGAGCGCGGCCCAGCGCGAGCCCGCGGGCTACGGCCTGGTCTTCATCGATCCGCCGTATCACCAGGGCTGGCTGGAAAAAGTGTTGCCAGCCTGCATGCCTTTGCTCACGCCCTCCGGACTGGTCTATGCCGAAGCCGAATATCCGCTCGACGGCGAGCAGGCCCCCGAATGGATGCAGGACTGGGAAGTGGTCCGCGCCGACAAGGCCGGCATGGTCTTCTATCATTTATTGCAACGCAAAAGCGGCACCCAAATTGAGGCATAATGCGCCTTCTGATTCAATAGCCGGAGAGGAGACACCATGGTCACAGCTGTATATCCGGGGACATTCGATCCGTTGACGCGCGGTCATGAGGACCTGGTCCGCCGCGCTTCCGGATTGTTCGACAAGCTGGTCGTGGGCGTAGCCGACAGCAAGAACAAGAAGCCCTTCTTTTCGCTCGAAGAGCGCCTGTCGATTGCCAACGAAGTGCTGGGGCATTATCCCAATGTGCAGGTGGAGAGCTTCTCGGGCCTCTTGAAGGATTTCGTGCGCCAGAACAATGCGCGCGTCATCGTGCGCGGCCTGCGCGCGGTCTCGGACTTCGAATACGAATTCCAGATGGCCGGCATGAACCGCTACCTGCTGCCGGACGTGGAAACGCTGTTCCTGACCCCGTCCGACCAGTACCAGTTCATCTCCGGCACCATCGTGCGCGAGATTGCGCAGCTGGGCGGCGATGTGTCCAAGTTCGTGTTCCCCTCGGTAGAGAAGTGGCTCAAGGAAAAGATCGCCAAGCAATGATGCCGGCGATGGTCAGGATTCAAGCCAGGCAACAGGCAAGCAAAAGGTAGTGCAATGATGTTTCAAGCAAGCGAGGTGCGGCAATGGCACTGATGATTACCGACGATTGCATCAACTGCGACGTCTGCGAACCGGAATGTCCCAACGAGGCCATCTACATGGGGCCGCAGATCTACGAGATCGATCCGGACAAATGCACCGAATGCGTGGGCCATTTCGAGGAGCCGCAGTGCCAGCAGGTCTGCCCGGTGGCCTGCATCCCCTTCAACCCGGCCTGGCGCGAAAGCCGCGAGCAGTTGATGGACAAGTACGAACGCCTGCAGGCCGAGGCCAAGCGCAGCTGATCGTCCGGCTGCGGCCGTGCTGCAATTCAATGCCGTTCAGTGCTGCACTGAACGGCATTTTGATTTTGTTAATGCTCCTGGTGTGGAGCATTAAGCCTGGATTAATACCCGCTATCAGCGCCGGCCAACCACCGTCTGCCACTGCGCACGTACATTGGCTTGCCTGCCGGATTGACTGACGCGCCTCCTCCTGAACACGACATGCACTCCCTTCCCAAATCCGCCGTCGCCGCCTTGCTGCTCAACACCTTCATCTGGGGCCTGTCCTGGACCGGCACGCGCGCGCTGGAAGGCATGGGCCTGCATCCGGTCTGGGCCACGGCCGCCATCTTCAGCGGCTGTGCGCTCTTGCTGCTGACCCTGCGCCATCGCGAACTGCCGCTGCTGTGGCGCCATCCGGCCCTGCTGGGCGTGGGGCTGGCCACGGGGCTGACCAATGCCTCCTTCAACATGGCGGTGGCCTATGGCGACGTGGTGCGGGTGATCCTGCTGTTCTACCTGATGCCGGTGTGGACCGTGATCCTGGCGCGCCTGGTGCTGCACGAAGCCATCACCCCGCGTTCGCTGGCACGCGTGGCCCTGGGATTGGGGGGCGCCTTCATCGTGCTGTACCAGCCGCGCCTGGGCCTGCCGCTGCCGCAGAGCCTGCCGGACTGGATGGCGGTGGCCTCGGGCCTGCTGTTTGCGGTGACCAACGTGCTGTTGCGCCGCCTGCACGGTTTCTCCGATGGCACGCGGGCGGTGGCGATGCTGGTGGGTAGCGGGGTCTTTGCCAGCCTGCTGGGCGTGGTGCTGTCGGTGGCCGGGGTGGTGGCCTGGCCGCTGCCCCTGCCGGTGGCAGCCGCGCCGGTGGTGGCGTTGTGGGCGGTACTGTTCCTGGTGTCGAACCTGAGCCTGCAATATGGCGTGGCGCGCTTGCCGGCCAACATCGCGGCCGTCATCATGCTGGCCGAAATCCTGGTGGCGACCTTCTCGGCCTGGATGCTGGGCGCGGCCGAGCTGCGGCCACAGGATCTGATCGGCGGCGTACTCATCATCGCCGCCCCCTGGATCGTCCGCGACCGCCGGGTGGCGGCGCAGCCGGCCTGATCAGTCGCTCATTCGGCCGGTGCCAGCATGACCCGGTTGCGGCCGGCTTCCTTGGCCTGGTAGAGCGCCTGGTCGGCGGCCTTGAGCATGGCCTGCTTGACCTCGGCGGCGGGACGGCTGCGGTCGGGCGGTGACAGCGAGGCCGCGCCGATGGAGGCGCTGATGCGCAGCGGATCGCGCGAGCCTTCAATCATTACGCCACGACTGCAGATGCCGGCGCGGATACGTTCGGCGATGCGTGCTGCGTCGTCCCGCGTGGCGTGCGTGAGCAGGACCACGAACTCTTCCCCGCCGAAGCGGCCCAGCGCATCCGACAGGCGCAGTTCCTTCTTGATGCGCGCGGCCACTTCTCGCAGCACATCGTCGCCGCTCTGGTGGCCGAACTGGTCGTTGACGCGCTTGAAATGGTCGATGTCGATGAACAGGCAAGACAGTGCCGAGCGGTCACGCTGGCTGCGTGCCACTTCTTCCTGCATGCGCTGCTCGATGTAGCGGCGGTTGTTCACGCCGGTCAGCGGATCGGTGAGGCCGATGTGCTTGAGGCGTTCGTTGTTGATGACGTTTTCCAGGCATATGGCCGCCACGGTCGCCAGCCGCTGGATGAAGTCGGTGGCCAGGCTGCGGGTGAAGCGCTCGGCGTAGGCGCTGCCCAGCGACAGGTAGCCCAGCAGCCGGTGCTGGCGCACCAGCGGCAGCACCGCCACGCTCACCGGCTGGTAATGCGGGAACAGCGCGCCGTGCAGCGCCGGCACGTACTGGCCCAGGCGCGGTTTTTCGTCGTCCAGCGGGCCATCCTCGTCGATGAAGTGCAGCGGGGCCTTCAGGAACAGCAGCTTGGGGAATTCGTTCACGCCGATCTGCAGGTCGCGCAGGATGCGCTGGATCGCGTAGTCGCCATCGATCAGGGACAGCGTCACCGTCTCCAGGCTGAACACGCCGGGCATCACGGTCAGGATGACGTCAATCAGTTCGCGGAATTCGCTGGCGCCGATCAGTTTCAGGTCGAAGGCCTGATGGCGTTCGATGATGGACTGGTTGATGTGCGCCTGCTGCAGCAGCTCCTGCAGCTCGCTCCTCAGTTGCTCGTTGTCGGCAATCAGCGATTCCATATCGATGGTGGCTTTCATGTGCTCATCTGCATTTTCCGGCGTCCGGCCGGCCCCTTGCCCAATCCGGTTGCCCGGTCTCCCTGCGGCCGCGAAGTCGCGCGTGCGGCCTGACTGCCTGTATTGCGATTGCCGTGATCCGATCCGACGTTATCGGCAGGGACGGCGGCAAATGAAGCCCGTCCCGCTGTCATTCCTGTGCAGCAAGAAGCGTTCCCGTCCGCTTGCCTGCTGGCGCCGGCTCAGGCGGCCAGGGGCGCGAAGAAGCGCTCGCCCATCTCTTCCAGCCCCAGCGTGCGCAGCACTTCCTGCAGGCGCTCGGCCGGACGGCGGCGCGGCAGGTCGCGGTATTGCGCAATGATCAACTCATTCTTCATCGAATGTTCCCAGCCCACCAGCTCGGTCACGCTGACCTTGTAGCCATGCGCTTCCAGCTGCAGGCAACGCAGCACGTTGGTGACCTGGCTGCCGAATTCGCGCGTGTGCAGCGGATGGCGCCAGATCTCGGTGAGCGAATTGGCAAGCGACTTGCCCTTGTTGCGATTGAGCACCGAGGCCACTTCGGCCTGGCAGCACGGCACCAGCACGATGAAGCGCGCCTGTTTGGCCAGCGCGAAATGGATGGCGTCATCGGTGGCGGTATCGCAGGCGTGCAGGGCGGTGACGACGTCAATCTTTTCCGGCAGGCTGGGCGAGGTGATGGAATCGGCCACCGACAGGTTCAGGAAGGACATGCCGCCGAAGCCCAGGCGTGCGGCCAGTTCTTCGGACTTGCGCACCAGCTCTTCGCGCGTTTCGATGCCGTAGATGCGCGGTGCCCCTTGCAGGCTTTTGAAGAACAGGTCGTAGAGGATGAAGCCGAGATAGGATTTGCCCGCGCCATGGTCGACCAGGCTCACGTCGGGATGATCGTCCAGCACTTCCTGCAGCAGCGGTTCGATGAACTGGTAGAGGTGATAGACCTGTTTCAGTTTGCGGCGGCTGTCCTGGTTCAGCTTGCCGTCGCGCGTGAGGATGTGGAGTTCCTTGAGCAGTTCGATGGACTGGCCGGGGCGGATCTCATGCGCCTGCGGGGCGCTCTCGGCAGTGGGTTTGGCCCGGTTCGGCTGGCGGCCGGGGGCGCTGTTGGCTTGCTTGCTCATGATGCTGCACTGGCGAAGGGCCGGCGCGCAGGCCGGCGGGGTGGATTCGGGGGCAGGGCGGCGAGCTCCGGAGCTCGGCAAAGGCCTGCCGTGGCCGGGCATTTTACCCGATCCCGATGTCAGCTTCGTTAAGTGCTGCTGCCGTGCGCGGCATGTTGCAAGCGAGCAAACATGCGCGCACGGACCAGTCTCGTGGGCTCACACCCGTTCGATCACCAGCGCAATGCCCTGGCCTACGCCGATGCACATGGTGCACAGCGCGTAGCGGCCGCCGGTGCGCTCCAGCTGGTTGAGGGCGGTGGTCACCAGCCGCGCGCCGGAAGCCCCCAGCGGATGGCCGATGGCAATCGCACCGCCATTCGGATTGACGTGTGCGGCATCGTCGGGCAAGCCCAGATCGCGCGTCACCGCCAGTCCCTGTGCGGCAAAGGCTTCGTTGAGTTCGATCACGTCCATCTGCGCCAGCGTCAGGCCGACTTGCGCCAGCACCTTGCGTGCTGCCGGGGCCGGGCCGAAGCCCATGATGCGCGGCGCGACACCGGCGGTGGCCATGCCCAGCACGCGCGCACGCGGCTTCAGGCGATACAGGTCGGCCGCCTTGGGCGAGGCCAGCAGCAGCGCACAGGCGCCGTCGTTGACGCCGGACGCATTGCCGGCCGTGACGGTGCCATCGGGACGCACCACGCCCTTCAGTTTGGCCAGCGTGGCCAGGGTGGTGTCCGGGCGCGGATGTTCGTCGGTGGTGACGATGAGCGGATCGCCCTTCTTCTGCGGGATGGCCAGCGGTGCGATCTCGCCCGCGAAGAAACCGGCCTCCTGCGCTGCCGCCCAGCGTTGCTGGCTGCGCAGTGCAAAGGCGTCCTGGTCGGCCCGGTTGATGTTGAAATCGGTGGCGACGTTTTCGGCCGTCTCGGGCATCGAGTCGATGCCGTACTGCGCCTTCATCAGCGGATTGACGAAGCGCCAGCCGATGGTGGTATCGAAGATCGCGGCACTGCGCGAGAAAGCCGATTCCGCCTTGCCCATCACGAAGGGCGCGCGCGTCATGCTCTCCACGCCGCCGGCGATCATCAGCTGCACCTCGCCCGATTTGATGGCGCGTGCGGCCATGCCCACCGCATCGAGGCTGGAGCCGCACAGGCGGTTGAGGGTGGTGCCCGGCACCTCGATGGGCAAGCCGGCCAGCAGACCGGCCATGCGGGCCACGTTGCGGTTGTCTTCGCCGGCCTGGTTGGCGCAGCCGTAAAGGATGTCGTCGACGCAGCGCCAGTCCACGCCGGGGTTGCGCTCCATCAGGCTGCGGATCGGCGCAGCCGCCAGGTCATCGGCGCGCACCGCGCCCAATGCACCGCCATAGCGGCCGAAGGGCGTGCGGATGGCGTCACAGATCAATGCTTCCATAAGTTGTTTTCTTCCTGGATCAAGGGTTGCAGGGCCGGGCATCAGGCCGGAACGGCCGACGTGGCGGCGGCTTCGGCCTTCTTGCGATGGTCGATCACGCGTTTGGCCTTGCCCACCGAGGTGCGCTCGATCATGCCGGCCGGCACCACCGTCACCTTGGTCGAAATGCCGACATAGGTCTTGATGCTGTGCTGCAGTTCCTTCTCCAGCGCCTCCACGTGTTCGTTGGAGGCATCCTCGCGCAGCTCGGCGAAGACGCACATGCTGTCCATGTGGCCGTGGCGTTCGATCTGCAGCTGGTACTGCGGGGCCAGTTGCGGCAGCTTCAGGATCAGTTCCTCGATCTGGGTCGGGAACACGTTCACGCCACGGATGATGAGCATGTCGTCCGAGCGTCCGGTGATCTTGCCGATGCGGCGCATCGCGCGCGAGGTCGGCGGCAACAGGCGCGTGAGGTCGCGCGTGCGGTAGCGGATCATCGGCAGCGCTTCCTTGGTCAGCGAGGTAAAGACCAGTTCGCCTTCAGAGCCATCGGGCAGCACTTCGCCGGTATCCGGGTCGATGATCTCGGGATAGAAGTGGTCTTCCCAGATCACCGGACCATCCTTGCTCTCGATGCATTCGCTGGCCACGCCCGGCCCCATCACTTCGGAGAGGCCGTAGATGTCCACTGCATCGATGCCGGCGCGCTGCTGGATCTCGCGGCGCATGGCATCGGTCCAGGGCTCGGCGCCGAAGATGCCGACCTTCAGCGAGCTGGCCGCCGCATCCAGTCCCTGGCGCTGGAATTCTTCGATCACGTTGAGCATGTAGGAGGGCGTGACCATGATGATGCTGGGTTTGAAATCACGAATGAGCTGCACCTGCTTCTCGGTCTGGCCGCCCGACATGGGGATCACGGTGCAGCCCAGTTTTTCGGCACCATAGTGCGCGCCCAGGCCGCCGGTGAAGAGCCCGTAGCCATAGGAAATCTGCACGATGTCGCCACGCCGGCCGCCGGCGGCGCGAATGGAGCGCGCCACCACGGTAGCCCAGGTATCGATGTCGTTCTGCGTATAGCCCACCACGGTCGGCTTGCCGGTGGTGCCGCTGGAAGCGTGCACCCGCACCACCTGTTCGCGCGGTACGGCAAACATGCCGAAGGGATAGTGGTCGCGCAGGTCCTGCTTGGTGGTGAAGGGAAATTTGGACAGATCCGACAGGCTCTTGAGATCGTCCGGATGCACGCCGGCCTGGTCGAAGGCATTGCGGTAGTGCGCCACGTTGTCATAGGCGTGCTGCAAGGACCATTTCAGGCGTTGCAGCTGCAGCGCCTGCAGTTCGTCGCGGCTGGCGGTTTCGATGGGTTCCAGATCGCCGGGTTGTGGAATGCGGGTGGTCATGGTGGTCTCCTGTCTCTGTTGGTATTGGTGTTCTTTTATGCGTGGCCTTGCTGCGCCGCTGGCAGTCCGCTGATCACCTCGCCCTTGATGCGATAGGACTTGCCCCGGAACAGCGCGATGATCTTGCCGTCCTGGTTGCTCACGGTGATGTCGTAGACCCCGGTGCGGCCGGCCAGCGTACGTTCCTGTGCCTCGGCAGTCAGGACGTCATTGCGCAGGGCCGGTGCCACGTATTCGATGCTGCACCCCGATGCCACGGTGTTGAGATTACGGCTGTTGCAGGCAAATGCAAAGCTGCTGTCGGCCAGCGCGAAGATGAAACCGCCGTGGCAGGTGGCGTGGCCATTGAGCATGTCGCTGCGCACCAGCATGCTCATGCGCGCGCGGC
This sequence comes from Herbaspirillum sp. 1173, assembly GCF_031455335.1. Classification (NCBI taxonomy): domain Bacteria; kingdom Pseudomonadati; phylum Pseudomonadota; class Betaproteobacteria; order Burkholderiales; family Oxalobacteraceae; genus Herbaspirillum; species Herbaspirillum sp. 1173. The sequence continues at coordinate 50,011 of NZ_JAVDSP010000012.1, forward strand.
CGGGCGCGACTTCCAGGATCCTCATGCCCAGCGCCTGGGAAGCGTTGTCGCGCGGGAACATGGCCTGTACCGTGGCCTCGGCCAGGGCTTGCGGATCCATCTCGGCAGATGGGAATGACAATGCGGTTTCACTCATGGAATTTCCTCCCGGATGCTTGCAGTCGTTGGAGCAGGGGCGAGACGCGGTAGCGGTCTTCGCCATAGGTGGCACTGAGCTGGCGCAGTACATTGGCGACGGTGTCGACGCCGATGGCATCGGCCCAGGCCAGCGGGCCGCGCGGATAGTTGACGCCCTTCTGCATGGCCAGGTCGGCGTCCTGCTTGCTGCACACGCCCTGGCTGACGGCGTCCGCCGCTTCGTTGATGAGCATGCAGACGGTGCGCATGACCACCATGCCCGGCACGTCCTGCAGCGGCGAGAGGGCAAAGCCGCAGTGTTGCAGCACGCCCGCCACCGCCTCCCAGGCCCGGTCGCGGCACTGGTCGGCGCGGGTCAGGGCCAGGCGCGGGGCCGTGGCATAGTCCAGTGCCAGGTCCACCAGCACCACGTCGGGCATGTTGTAGTCATAGGATTGCTGGGTCGCGGTGCGGCCGCCGGTCATGTAGAGGCGGCCGGGGCCGGCCTTCATCAGCAGCTGGTCGGCGCGCGCCTCGCAGTACTCCACGCGGCCCTGATAGCGCGCGCGGATCACTTCCACCAGCGGATGCGTACCGAACAATTGCAGCGGTACCGTGGGCGTGCCGAATGCCGGGACGGTGACTGGCTGTGGCGTTTCCGGTGCCTCGCCATAGCGATAGAAACCGCGTCCGCTCTTGCGCCCGAGGAAGCCGGCGTGCACCAGCTCCTGCTGGATCAGCGACGGCGTGAAACGCGGATCATTGAAATACGCCTGGAACACCGATTGCGTGACGGCGAAATTGACGTCATGCCCGATCAGGTCCATCAGTTCGAACGCCCCCATGCGGAAACCGCCGGACTCGCGCAGGATGGCGTCGATGGTCGCCGGTTGCGCACCGCGCTCATTGAGCACGCGCAAGGCTTCGGCGTAATAGGGACGCGCCAGCCGGTTGACGATGAAGCCCGGTGTCGAGGCGGCCACCACCGGCACCTTGCCCCAGGCCAGCGCGGTGTCATGCAGGCACTGCACCACGGTGGCATCGCTGCATACGCCGCGGATGATTTCCACCAGCGCCATCATCGGCACCGGGTTGAAGAAATGCATGCCGGCCAGACGTTCGGGATGGCGCAGCGTGGCTGCGATCTGGGTGATCGAGATCGAGGAGGTATTGCTGGCCAGGATGCACTGCGCATCGACGATGGCTTCCAGCTTGCCGAACAGTTCCTGCTTGGCCGCCAGCTGTTCGACGATGGCTTCCACCACCAGGCGCGCATCGCGCATTTCCTGCAGCGCGTGCGCTACCGACAGCCGGTCGCTCGCGCCTTGCGCCTGTTCGTGCGTGATCTTGCCCTTGTTGGCCAGCTTGTCGAGGCTGGCGCGGATGTCGGCGATGGCCTTGGCCGCGGCACCGTCGCGGCTGTCGTAGAGCTGCACCGGATGGCCGGCGACTGCCGCCACCTGCGCAATGCCGGCGCCCATGGTGCCGCTGCCGATGACAGCGACGCGGGCCGTGGCGGGCAGGGCGTGCGGAGACTCTGCTGCGCTCATGTCATTGTCCCGTGAATTGCGGCGCGCGCTTTTCCAGGAAGGCGCTCACGCCTTCGCGGTAGTCGCGGCTGTGGCCGAGGGTGCGCATGGTGTCGCGTTCCAGGTCCAGCTGTTCGGGCAGCGTATTGGCCGGGCTGGCATACAGCGTGGCCTTGGTCGCGGCCAGGCCCTTGGTCGGGGCGCGGGCGAAGTGGGTGGCCATGGCATAGGCTTCTTCCATGAGCTTGTCGTCGTCCACGCACTTCCAGATCAGGCCCCAGCGTTCGGCCTGCTCGGCGCTGATCTTCTCGCCCAGCAGTGCCATGCCCATGGCGCGCGCCGTGCCCACCAGGCGCGGCAGGAAATAGGTGCCGCCGGTATCGGGGATCAATCCCAGCTTGCAGAACACTTCCACGAAGCTGGCCGAACGCGCGGCCAGCACGATGTCGCAGGCCAGCGGCAGGTTGGCGCCCGCACCGGCGGCCACGCCATTGACGGCGCAGATCACCGGGAAGGGCAGCGCCCGCAGCGACTTCACCAGCGGACCGTAGTACTTGTCGATGGATTCGCCCAGGTCGACGGCGCCGTCGCCGGGTTTGACGGCGCGGTCGCCCAGGTCCTGGCCGGCACAGAAACCGCGACCGGCACCGGTGAGCAGCAGCACCCGCACGCTGGTGTCGGCCTGCAGCGTGGCGATGGCCTCGCGCAATTCCAGGTGCATGGCCACGGTGAAGCTGTTGAGCTTGTCAGGGCGGTTCAGGGTGATGACGGCGATGCCGTCATGGTTCTCGAAGAGGATGGTGGAGTCGCTCATGGGCTCAGGAAAGTTCAGGGGCTGATCAAAGGGAGGGCCGCATCGTGCGGGCGTGGCTGGCTCAGTTGTCCTGGTCGAAGTCCAGCAGCAGCTTGTCGCTGACCGGGAAGGATTGGCAGCTCAGGACGAAGCCGCGCGCGATCTCGTAGTCTTCGAGCGCGTAGTTGGCATCCATGTCGACCTTGCCCTCGACCACCTTGCAGCGGCAGGTGGCGCACACGCCGCCCTTGCAGGAGTAGCGCAGGTCGATGCCGTGCTTCAGGCCGGCGTCGAGCACGGATTCCTTTTCCTTGTCCATGGTGAAGACGTTGTGATAGCCGTCGACGATGACCGTGACTTCGCATTCCTTCTTGCCGACGACGGGGCGCGAAGCATGCGCACGCGTCGGCGCGCTGGCGGCGAACAGTTCGGTCTTGATCTGCGCCTTGGGCAGGCCATGCGCCTGCAGCGAATCGGAGACGGCCTGCACCATTTCTTCCGGGCCGCACAGGAAGGCGGCATCGACGTCCTTGAGATCGATCCAGGAGGCGAAGAAGGCATCGCACTTGCTGCGGTCGATGCGGCCGTTGAACAATTCCACGTCCTGCTGTTCGCGGCTCATCACCCAGATCACGTTGAGCCGTTCGAGGTAGGCATCCTTGAGGTCGGTGATCTCTTCCTTGAAGATCACCGAGGAGGAAGCACGATTGGCATAGACCAGCGTGAAGCGGCTGTGCGGCTCGGCCAGCAGGGTGGTCTTGATGATGGAGATCATCGGCGTGATGCCGCTGCCCGCCGCAAAGGCCAGGTAGTGCTTGCGGTTGGCCGCATCCAGCGGGACGTTGAAGTGGCCCATGGGCGGCATCACTTCGATGCTTTGTCCCGGAACAAAGGATTCATTGGCCCAGTTCGAGAACAGCCCGCCCGGCACGCGCTTGATGGCCACGCGCAACTGCTTTTCCTGGGTAGCCGCGCAGATCGAATAGGAGCGGCGCAATTCCTCGCCCTCGATGTGCGAGCGCAGTGTCAGGTGCTGGCCTTGCTGGTAGGAAAACGTGTCCTGCAATTCGGGCGGGACGGCGAAGGAGACCACGATGGTGTCGCGCGTTTCCTGTTTCACGCCCGAGATGGTCAGTGGATAGAATTTGCTCATGATCTTGTGCCTTTGTTCTGGGACATTGAGCGCGGCTCAATGCGCCTTGAAGTAATCGAACGGCTCGCGGCAGTCCTTGCACTGGTACAGCGCCTTGCAGGAGGTGGAGCCGAACTGGCTCACGCAGACCGTCTGCATCGAACCGCAATGCGGACATTGCACCTGCGGTGTTGCCTGTCGCCGGATACTGATGCCACGGATGTCGACCACCTGCTGCGCCGGGGGCGCGATGCCGTATTGCTGCAGGTTGCGGCGGCCTTTCTCGCTCATCCAGTCGGTGTTCCAGGCCGGTGCCAGCTGCGTGCGGATGGCCACCTCGGCCAGTCCGTGCTGCTTGAGTGCCGTGCTGATGTCCTGCGCGATCACGCCCATGGCCGGGCAGCCGGAGTAGGTCGGGGTGATGACCACGGTGCAGCGTGCTGCCTCGGCATCGTCATCGGAAACCTCGACGGCGCGCACGATGCCCAGGTCCACCACCGAGATGACCGGAATCTCCGGATCGGGAATGGCCTCCAGCCATTCCCAGATGCTCGCCTGCAGCGTCTGCGCGCGGGAGGCCAGCTCGTTCACCAGCTCGCTCCCGGATAGGTGCGCTGCAGGAACTGCATCTCCGCCAGCAGGTAGCCCAGGTGTTCGGTATGCCGTCCCTGCTTGCCGCCGCTCTGCATCCACAGTCCGGCCGCAGGCAGCTGCAGCGTGGCTTCGCGCATCACCTCGGTGACATGCTGCTGCCACTTCTGCTGCAGTTCTGCGAGATCCGGTGCGATGCCATCGGCCTGCATGGCCTGGTCCAGCGCGTCGGTGGTGAACAGTTCGCCGGTGTACATCCAAAGCGCATCGATGGCGTCCTGCATGCGGCGATGGCTTTCTTCGCTGCCATCACCCAGGCGGATCATCAGGTCGGTGCTGCGGCGTACGTGATAGGTGACTTCCTTGAAGCACTTCTGCGCGATCTCGGCGATGCGCGCATCGCTGCTTTCACAGAGTCCCTCAAGCAGGAAGTAATGCCACACGTCGAAGAGGAACTGGCGCGCCAGCGTATCGGCATAGCTGCCATTGGGCAGCTCCACCAGCAGCAGGTTGTGGAACTGATGGGCATCGCGCAGGAAGGCCAACTGGTCTTCGTTGCGTCCTGCACCTTCCAGTTCAGCGGCGTAGGCCAGCCACAGGCGCGCCTGGCCGATCAGGTCCAGCGAGACGTTGATCAAGGCCATGTCTTCTTCCAGGGCCGGGCCCTTGCCACACCATTCGGAGAGGCGTTGCGAGAGCACCAGGACGTTGTCGCCCAGGCGTCGCACGTAATCGGTTTTGTGGGTCATGGTGCGCGCCTCTTACAGGTTCTTCAGTTCGGCCGGCATGGGGAAGAATGTCGGGTGGCGATACACCTTGCTGTTGGCCGGTTCGAACAGCGGGGCCTTGTCGCCGGGGCTGGAGGAGACGATGTCGGCGGCGCGCACCACCCAGATGCCCACGCCTTCATTGCGGCGGGTGTAGACGTCGCGCGCGTTGTTGATGGCCATCTCGCCATCGGGGGCATGCAGGCTGCCGACGTGTTTATGGGCCAGACCGTGCTGGCTGCGGATGAAGACTTCCCAGAGAGGCCATTCCTTGCTCATGATGCGTTTCCTTGTTGGCGGGCCGCCCGGTGATGTCGGGCGGCCACTGGCAGGTTGTGAGATGAAGCGATTCAGAAACAGACGATGGGCGACTCACGCCGCCTTGCGTGCGGCACGCTTGTCGGCGTGCGCCACCAGCGCATCGCGGAACCACGCACCGTCGTCATAGGCTTTCTTGCGGGTGGCCAGGCGTTCGCGGTTGCAGGGGCCATTGCCGCGCAGGACGTTGTGGAATTCGTCCCAGTTGATTTCACCGAAGTCGTAGCGGCCACGTTCTTCGTTCCACTTGAGATCGGGGTCGGGCACGGTCAGGCCCAGGTATTCGATCTGCGGGATGGTCTGGTCGACCATGCGCTGGCGCAGTTCGTCATTGGAGAAGAGCTTGATGCGCCACTGCATCGATTGCGCGCTGTTGACCGATTCCGCATCGGAGGGACCGAACATCATCAGCGCCGGCCACCACCAGCGGTTCAGCGCATCCTGCGCCATCTGCTTCTGCTCGGACGTGCCACGGCACAGCGCCAGCATGATGTCGTAGCCCTGGCGGGCGTGGAAGGATTCCTCCTTGCATACGCGCACCATGGCGCGCGAATAGGGACCATAGGAGCAGCGGCACAGCGGGATCTGGTTGATGATGGCCGAGCCATCCACCAGCCAGCCAATGGCCCCCATGTCGGCCCAGCTCAGGGTCGGATAGTTGAAGATGCTGGAGTACTTGGCCTTGCCGGAATGCAGGTCGCCCAGCAGCGCATCGCGCGACACGCCCAGGGTTTCTGCCGCGCTGTAGAGGTAGAGGCCGTGCCCGGCTTCGTCCTGGATCTTGGCCAGCAGGATGGCCTTGCGCTCCAGGGTCGGGGCGCGCGTGACCCAGTTGGCCTCGGGCAGCTGGCCGACGATTTCCGAGTGGGCGTGCTGCGAGATCTGGCGCACCAGCGTCTTGCGATAGGCCTCGGGCATCCAGTCCTTGGGCTCGATCTTGACGCCCGCATCGATGCGCGCCTGGAAGGCCTGTTCTTCGGGGGACATGTCATCGGCGCTGCGCACCTTGGCCAGTCCGGTTTCTACGAGTTGTGCATACATGCTGCTTCTCCATGAAGGTGGATCACGCGGAGGCAGGACGAACACGGTCCTTGCCGCAGGGACCAGCCCAGCGTCTGCGTGAGGTGTAAGCGTGAATCTTGAAACTGAAAAAAATGTGCTGCCGTCTGCTAAGCCCGTCTGGCCGCGATCAGCGGTTCGACGAAGGGCGCAGCCAGGCTCGGCCGGTTCTCTTCGATCTGCGCCAGGGGGCTGACCTCCCGCAGGCTCTTCAGGCTGCGCTTGGCGAGGTCGTGATACGTCTCGGTACCGGCCCGTTTCCAGGCCATCTCTTCTTCCGTCAGGTCGCGTACCACCTTGGCCGGCAAACCGGCCACCAGGGTGCGCGCGGGAATCTGCATGCCGGCGCGCACGAAGGCGCAGGCCGCCACGATGGACTGTGCGCCCACCACTGCCTCATCCATCACCACCGCATTCATGCCCACCAGCGCATCGCGTTCGACGGTGCAGCTGTGCAGCACCGCACCGTGGCCGATGTGGCCGTTCTCGCCCACCACCGTCGCATGGCCGGGGAAGCCGTGCACCACGCAGGTGTCCTGTACGTTGGCACCGCGTTCCAGCACGATGCGGCCGAAGTCGCCGCGCAGGCAGGCGGCCGGGCCGACGTAGCAATCGGGACCGACGATGACGTCGCCAATCAGCACTGCCGTGGGATGGACATAGGCGGCCGGGTCGACCACCGGGATCACGCCTTCGATCGAGTAACAGGGCACAGCGTCTCCTTGGCCGGCGCTTTCACTGCAGGCGCCAGCAGCTTGTGGTTGCAGCGTGCTGAACTTTGCTTGTCTTTCCCGGTTGAAACGCATGGAAAAAAGCATTTGCCTGCCGCTGTTTTTTGAGGAATAATAATTTCGACCGACCGGTTGGTCAATAATGTTTTGAAGATTTTTTTCTGACCGTGTTGAGGACGCAGGGAAGTCAGGGGCCTGTTCCCATTCAATCTGCGAGTGCGAGAGGTCGCCAAGCGTTGACTGCCTAGGCGCAGCGACGCGCCGTGGTGGTGCCACGGCAAGGAGCTGCAACAACGGCAGGCGACGCTTGGCGGCCTCTCCCGGAGGGTTGCCCCCAGAAGGCGTGCTGGCCGCGTTGCACGTCAGGGCTGGTGGCACCACCACCAGCCCTGACGCGCGCCTTGCCACCACGCCTTCTGGGGGCAACGCATCTCGCAGATTGAATGGGAACAGGCCCTGGGCAGGGCAGGGAGGCTGGCAGAACAGGATGTCTCCGATAGATGTTTCGTAAGAGTTTTGATTTACGGCACAATCATGACTTTGCGGAAATATCGACGAGGAAGCATTTATGCCACGCAAGCGAGCAGCGGGATACGACAACCAGCGCGAGACCATCATCGAACAGGCGGCAGCCCTGTTCGCGCGCAATGGTTTCGTGGGCACATCGATGAATGAGGTGGCGCTGGCGTGTGGCCTGTCCAAGGCGTCGCTGTATCACTACTTTGCCGACAAGCACCAGTTGCTGATGCACATCTGCGAAGACCACATCGATCGCCTCTGTGCGCTGGTCGATGAAGTCGCGCAGCAGGAGCTGGACCCCGAGCCGCGCTTGCGCCTGCTGATCCAGCGCTTCGTGGAGGAATATCGCGATGCGCAGAACGAGCATCGCGTCCTGACCGAGGACGTGCGTTTCCTGGAACCGGGAGACCAGAAGCGCATCCTCACCGGCGAGCGCAAGGTGGTCAAGGCGGTGGCCGAGGCCATGTGCGCGGTGCGGCCGGAACTGGATCGCAGCCGCATGGCCAAGCCGCTGGCCATGCTGTTGTTCGGCATGATCAACTGGATGTTCATGTGGTTGAAGCCCGATGGCGAACTGACCCATGAACGCATGGCCGTGGTCGTGTCCGATTTGTTGTTTGGCGGAATCGGTGCCGTCAGCCTGGAAGGCACCGGGAAGAAGAAACGATGACGTGAGCCCTTGATCGGTAGCGTCATTGCAGGCATGCAGCACCACAATGACAAAATCATCAAGGAGACCTCCATGCAGTTTGCTCGCCCTTTGCTGGCGCTGGCTTTGGCCGGCTGCGCGCTCGTCGCACACGCCGACATCAACGTCGGCGTCACCGTATCCACCACCGGCCCGGCCGCTTCGCTGGGCATCCCCGAAAAAAACACCATCGCACTTCTGCCTGCCACCATCGGCGGGCAGAAGATCAACTACATCGTCCTCGATGACGCCTCCGACACCACGCAGGCGGTCAAGAACGCACGCCGCTTCGTCTCCGAAAACAATGTGGATGTGATCGTCGGTTCGTCGGTGAGCCCCAACTCGATCTCGATGATCGAAGTGGCCGCCGAAGCGCAGACGCCGATGATCTCGCTGGCCGCGGCCGCGCGCATCGTCGAGCCCATGGACGCCAAGAAGAAGTGGGTCTTCAAGACCCCGCAGAACGACATCATGATGTCGCTTGCCATCGCCAAGGACATGGTGGCGCGCGGCTACCAGCGCATCGCCTTCATCGGTTATTCCAACGCCGATGGCGAAGGCTGGTACGAAGAATTCAAGAAGGCCGCCGGCCTCAAGAAACTGGAACTGGTGGCCAATGAACGCTTCGCCCCCAACGATACCTCGGCCACCGCGCAAGCCCTGAAGCTGGTGGCGGCCAAGCCGGATGCCATCCTCATCGCCGCCTCCGGCACCCCGGCCGTCGTGCCGCAGCGTGCCTTGAAGGAGCGCGGCTTCAAGGGCCAGATCTACCAGACCCACGGCGTGGCCAATGCCGACTTCCTGCGCGTGGGCGGCAAGATGCTCGACGGCACCCTGCTGCCGGCCGGCCCCGTGCTGGTAGCGGCGCAGCTTCCTGCGGCCAACCCCATCCGCAAGGTGGCGCTGGACTACACCGCCAAGTATGAAGCCGCGCATGGCAAGGACAGCGTCTCGCTCTTCGGCGGCTATGCCTGGGATGCCGGCGTGCTGCTGCAGTCGGCCATTCCGGTGGCATTGAAGCGCGGCAAGCCGGGTACGCCGGAATTCCGCGCCGCCCTGCGCGATGCGCTGGAAGCCACCAAGGAAGTCACCGGCGTGCATGGCGTCTACAACATGTCGGCCACCGATCACCTGGGCCTGGACCAGCGTGCTTCGGTGATGGTCAAGATCGTTGATGGCGCCTGGCAGTACCAGCCCTGATCCACCTTTGTCCGGCGCTGCGTGGCTGCATTGCCCGCAGCGCAGCGTTCACCCTGCCTACAGGAGTTTTCGATGTCCGCCCGTCCCCCTCTGCTCCAGAGTTTCATCGCCGGCCGCTGGTTCGGTGAAAGCCCGGCCCAGGCACTGCACAGCGCAGTCAATGGCCACACCGTCGCCAGCACCCACCAGGAATCCATCGACTTCGGCGAAGCGCTGGAGCACGCCCGCAAGAAGGGCCTGCCGGCGCTGATGCAGCTGGACTTCCAGCAACGTGCAGCGATCCTCAAGGCGCTGGCCAAGTACCTGGTCGAGCACAAGGAAACGCTCTACGCCGTCTCCGCCCACACGGGCGCGACCCGCACCGACAGCTGGATCGACATCGAAGGCGGCAGCGGCACGCTGTTCACCTATGCCAGCATCGGCACCAATGAATTCCCCTCGTCCAACCTGGTCCACGAAGGCCCGGCCATCTCGCTGGGCAAGCAGGGCCGCTTCGCCGGGACGCACATCCTGGTGCCGCGTGGAGGCGTAGCGGTGCACATCAATGCGTTCAATTTCCCGGTCTGGGGCATGCTGGAAAAATTCGCCCCGACCTTCCTGGCCGGGATGCCCTGCATCGTCAAGCCCGCCACCGCCACCAGCTACCTGGCTGAAGCGGCGGTGCGCCTGATCCAGCAGTCGGGCCTGCTGCCCGAGGGCAGCCTGCAACTGGTCATCGGCAGCACCGGCGACCTGCTCGAGCGCCTGCAGGCGCAGGACGTGGTGACCTTTACCGGCTCGGCCGATACGGCGGCCAAGTTGCGTGCGCATCCCAACCTGATTGCGAATTCCATTCCCTTCAATGCCGAAGCCGATTCGCTGAACTGCGCGATTCTTGGCCCTGACGTCAATGCCGACGATGAAGAATTCGATCTCTTCGTCAAGGAAGTGGCGCGCGAGATGACCACCAAGGCCGGCCAGAAATGTACCGCCATTCGCCGCGCGATCGTGCCGCGCCAACACTTAGATGCAATTTCGGAAAAACTCGTCGCGCGCCTGTCGAAGACCGTGATCGGTGACCCTGCGCTGGAGTCGGTGCGCATGGGACCGCTGGCCTCACGCGCACAACAGCGCGATGTGGAAGAGCGCGTGGCCTTGCTGAAACAAAGTGCCGAGCTGATCCTGGGCGCTGGCAGCAGCTTCCAGCCGCAAGGAGAAGGCGTGGGCGAGGGCGCGTTCTTCGCGCCGACCCTGCTGCTGGCGCGCGATACCTCCGCCGGCAGCCCGGTGCATGAAGTGGAAGCCTTCGGTCCGGTCAGCACGCTCATGCCCTATGACGATCTCGATGAAGCCCTGGCGCTGGCCGCACGCGGACGCGGCAGCCTGGTGGCCAGCCTGGTCACGCGCAGTCCATCGGTGGCCGCGCGCGCCATTCCTGTAGCGGCTGCCTGGCATGGCCGCCTGCTGGTGCTCGATCGCGAAGCAGCTCCGGAATCCACCGGCCACGGCTCGCCCCTGCCGCAGCTCAAGCACGGTGGTCCTGGCCGCGCCGGTGGCGGTGAGGAACTGGGCGGCTCGCGCGCCGTGAAGCATTACCTGCAACGCACGGCGGTGCAGGGTTCACCGACCATGCTGGCCGCAGTCGTGGGCGAACACGTGCGGGGCGCGAAGGTGCGCGAATCGGATATCCATCCCTTCCGCCACTATTTCGAGGATCTGCAGATTGGCGACTCGCTGGCTACGCACCGCCGTACCGTCACCGAAGCCGACATCGTCAATTTCGGTTGCCTCTCGGGCGACCATTTCTACATGCACTTCGACGACATCTCGGCACGCCAGTCGCCGTTCGGCAAGCGCATCGCGCATGGCTACTTCGTGCTGTCGGCAGCGGCCGGCCTGTTCGTCTCGCCGGCGCCGGGTCCGGTGCTGGCCAACTACGGACTCGATACGCTGCGCTTCGTCAAGCCGGTGGGCATCGGCGACACCATCTCGGCGCGCCTGACCTGCAAGCGCAAGATCGACCGCAACAAGAAGGATGCCAACGGCCAGGGGCAAGGTGTGGTGGCCTGGGATGTGGAGGTGAGCAACCAGGACGGCGAGCTGGTGGCGTCCTACGACATCCTGACCCTGGTGGCGAAGAAGCCGCAGGCTTGAGCCATCCGGTTTTTTGCAGAAAGCTTCATGCTCCATCCGGTATTCCGCGCCAGACACAAGAAAGCAGCCCCAAAGGTTCATCTCTGACAAGAACCGGGCCTATCCCGGCCAGTCGCAGCCCGATCTGCGGCGGCCGGCATCAACAGGAGGAGACAAGTGGATACCAGCATTCTGACCGTGCTGATCCAGGACGGCATCACGACCGGCGCGATCTATGCGCTGCTGTCGCTGGCGCTGGTCCTGGTGTTTTCAGTGACACGGGTGATTTTCCTGCCGCAGGGCGAGTTCGTCGCCTTCGGCGCATTGACTCTGGCGGCCATCCAGAACGGGCAGGCCCCCGGCACCGCCTTGCTGCTGGTGGCGCTGGGCGGTGTGACGCTGGCCGTTGAAGGCGGCAACGCGCTGCGCCTGGCCGCAACGCGCGCGCGTTTTCTGCGCCGCCTGCCGTCGCTGCTGGCGATGCACATCGGCCTGCCGCTGGTGCTCTACGCACTGACGCGCTACGTGGACCTGCAAGCGCTGGCCATGCCCTGGCAGATCCTGCTGACGCTGCTGATCGTGGTGCCGATGGGGCCGATGATCTATCGCGTGGCTTACCAGCCGCTGGCGCATTCGAGCGTGCTGGTGTTGCTGATCGTCTCACTCGGTGTGCATCTGGCCATGGTCGGATTGGGACTGCTGATGTTCGGCCCCGAGGGGACCAACACCAAGCCCTTCACCGAGATGCAATTCAACCTGGGCGAGAGCCCGGTCTCGGGCCAGAGCGTGATCGTGCTGGCGACGGTGGCGGCCCTGATCGCCGTGATCTACGTCTTCTTCGAGCGCACCCTGACCGGCAAGGCCCTGCGTGCCACTGCCGTCAATCGTCTCGGTGCGCGGCTGGTGGGGGTGGGCATCAACCAGGCGGGCAAGCTGTCCTTCGCGATGTCGGCTGGGATCGGTGCGCTGTGCGGGATCCTGATTGCGCCCTTTACCATCGTCAACTATGAGTCCGGCTTCATCATCGCCCTGAAAGGCTTTGTGGGGGCCATCTTCGGCGGACTGGCGAGTTATCCGATTGCGGCATTGGGCTCGGTGTCGGTGGGGCTGATCGAGAGTTTTTCTTCCTTCTGGGCCAGTGCCTTCAAGGAGCTGATCGTCTTCACGGTCATCATCCCCATCCTGCTGTGGCGTTCGCTGACCAGCCACCACATCGACGAAGAAGCCTGAGGACGCCGCCATGACTGCATTCACATCGCATCGCGCCGCCTTGCCGGTGCTGTTTTTCGCCATCGTGCTGGTACTGCCGCAATTGGGCCTGGCGCCGTTCTGGGTCACGCTGCTGTCCTATGTGGGCCTGTATGCCATCGTCGCGCTGGGGCTGGTGCTGCTGACCGGCGTGGCGGGATTGATCTCGTTCGGGCAGGCGGCGTTTGTCGGCATCGGTGCCTACACCACCGCCTATCTCACGACGCAGTTCGGACTCTCCCCTTGGGTAGGATTGCTGGCCGGGATCGGGCTGACGGGCTTGTCGGCCTTCCTGATCGGCACGCTCACCATGCGCATCTCCGGCCATTACCTGCCGCTGTCCACGATTGCCTGGGGCCTGTCGCTGTACTACCTGTTCGGCAACCTGGAGATGCTGGGCAAGCATGACGGCATCAATGGCATCCCGCCGATTGCCATCGGCCAGTTCACCTTCGGCAACGGGGCCTCGATGTATTTGCTGATCTGGGCCGTGGTGATCCTGGCGCTGGTATCGGTGGTCAATTTCCTCGATTCGCGGGCGGGGCGCGCGGTGCGTGCGCTCAAGTTCGGCACCGTCATGCCGGAAGCCATGGGGGTCGATACGGCGCGGCTGAAGATCGTCATCTTCGTCTACGCGGCCGTGCTGGCCGGCATTTCCGGATGGCTCTACGCGCACCTGCAGCAGGCGGTCAATCCCACGCCCTTCGGTTTGAAATACGGCATCGACTACCTGCTGATGGTGGTGGTCGGTGGTGCCGGCCATGTGTGGGGAGCGATCCTCGGTGCGGGCCTGCTGGCGGTGCTGAGCAATTTCCTGCAGGAGTGGTTGCCGGGGGTGCTGGGCACCGGCGGCAATTTCGAGGCCATCGTCTTTGGCATCGCGCTGGTGATCTTTTTGCAGTTCGCCAACGAGGGCTTGTGGCCGCGTCTGCAGGCGCGATTCGGGCGTCGCCTGCCGCGTCAGCTGCCGGCGGATGCTGCGCCATTGACGCAGATTCCCAAGCCAGCGCGGGGCGAAGTGATCCTCGAAGTGGAGGCGGCGCGCAAGCAGTTCGGTGGACTGGTGGCGGTCAATGATGTGAGTTTCTCGGTGAAGGCCGGAGAGATCGTGGGACTGATCGGACCCAATGGCGCGGGCAAGTCGACGACCTTCAATCTGGTGACCGGTGTGCTCTCCATCACAAGTGGCAAGCTCAATTACCGCGGGCAGTCGCTGGCGGGCTTGTCCTCGCGCGAGATTTCCAGCCGTGGCATTGCGCGCACTTTCCAGCATGTGCGGCTGGTGCCGGGCATGAGCGTGCTGGAGAACGCGGCCATGGGCGCATTCCGGCGCGGCCAGTTCGCGCCCCAGCGCGGCATCCTGGCCAGCCTGGCGCGGGCCAATCGCAAGGAGGAGGCGCGCATCCTCAGTGAGGCGCGGCGGCAGCTGGAGCGTGTCGGCCTGGGCGATCTGATTGACCGGCCTGCGGGCAGCCTGGCGCTGGGCCAGCAGCGCATTCTGGAGATTGCACGGGCGCTGTGCTGTGATCCGGCGCTGTTGTTGCTGGATGAACCGGCGGCCGGTCTGCGCCTGAAAGAGAAGCAGGCGCTGGCGGCATTGCTGGACAAGCTGCGCGGCGAGGGGATGGCGGTGCTGCTGGTGGAGCACGACATGGACTTCGTGATGCAATTGACGGACCACATCGTGGTCATGGAATTCGGCACCAAGATTGCCGAGGGCACGCCGGCCCAGATCCAGGTCCACCCGGCGGTGCTGGAAGCCTATCTGGGAGGAGCCCAATGATGACCGCCGCGACCATGATGAACCCTGCCAGTGTGGAAACTGAAGTGCGGGCGGCGAGTGCGCCGCTGATGCTGGAAGTCAGCGGGCTCTCGGCGCGCTATGGCAAGGTGGCGGCCTTGACCGAGGCGGCGCTGTCGCTGCGGGCCGGGCAGATCGTGACCGTGATCGGGCCCAATGGGGCGGGCAAATCGACCTTGCTCAACGCCATGATGGGCGCGATGCCGGCGGGTGCGGCGGCCAGTGGACGGATCGCCTTCCAGGGCGAGGATGTGAGCCAGATGGAGGTGGAGGAGCGCGTGGCGCGCGGGCTGTCGCTGGTGCCGGAAAAACGTGAATTGTTTACGTCCATGAGCGTGGAGGACAATCTGCTGCTGGGTGCGTACAAGCGGCGGCGCAATGGCGAATCCGGTTATCTGGATCAGCAGGAGTTTGTCTATGCCTTGTTCCCGCGCCTGAAGGAGCGGCGCAAGCAGGCGGCCGGGACGCTGTCCGGTGGCGAGCGCCAGATGCTGGCCGTGGGGCGCGCCTTGATGGCCAAGCCGCAGGTGCTGATGCTGGATGAACCCAGTTTGGGGCTGGCACCGTTGATCACCAAGGAAATTCTTTCCATCATCAGCCAGTTGCGCAGCACCGGCGTGGCCACCTTGCTGGTGGAGCAGAATGCGCGGGCGGCCTTGCAGGTGGCTGATTACGGGTATGTGCTGGAGATGGGGGAGATCGTTTGTGAAGGGCCGGCGGGGGTGCTGGCGGCGGACAAGAAGATTGTGGAGAGTTATCTGGGGGTGGCGCGGGAGCCGGTGGAGCTGATTCAGCGCAGCGCGGTTTCCTAGCGGACCAGTTGCCCGGCAGCCCGAGAGCACAGGTCATTCGGACATCAAAAAAGGGCAGCCATGGCCGCCCTCGTGTTGCGCCGGAACGCAATCACTTCGCCGTCTGCCAGGTCTTGCCTGTGCGTCCCCGCTGCTGCCACAAGGCATACACCCCCATTGACGCCACGAAGGTCAGCGGTGCCGACAGCGATGGCCAGAAGCCCGTCATCTCCATCAGCACGAAGCCCGGCACCACGCCGCAGAACCATGCACCCAGTCCGACACGATTGATGCCGGCCGACCCTTCACCGGTGCCAGCGTGATCCGGTACGGTGAGAATATGCGCCAGCGCCACGCCCACCCAGGCCACCACGAACACGCCCTGATAGGCCAGTGCCTTGAGCAGATAGGAAAACACGTCCGCCAGCATCAGCGCATAGACCACTGCCCCCGACCACCACCGACCACACCAGGCGCGAGGCGTGCAGGCCCAGCAGGTTGCCGAAGAAGGCCTGCATGTTGACCGTTGCCAGATAGTAGTTGGCGGTATTGATGCGCGTCTGCGTGACCCAGACGAAGAGCAGTCCCCAGAAGCCCATCAGCTTGAGGATGGCCATCACCACCGACACCTCGGACAGCGGGCCATCCTGCGGAATGCTGCTGGCCAGGTAGATGCCGGCGGCGCCATTGAGCAGGATGGTGACCAGGTAGAAGGGCATCCCGAAATTGAAGCGGCCGTGATACGTCGCATCTTCCGGCTTGCCGAAGCGGGCGTAGTCGAAGGTGAACATCATCAATACCCACACGCCCATGTAATACGTGAAGCAGCTCCACCAGCCATCTGCCGGCGGCACTGCCGGGCCGAAGTCCAGCCACTGCGGCTGGTAGCCATACTGGCTCACCGCCAGCACCAGCGCCATCAGCAGGCCCAGCAGATAGAACGGCAGCAGCACGCCGTTGAACTTGTCCAGCCAGTTCTGCACGCTGCCAAACACCAGCGGCACGCTGTAGAGCACCACGATCAGCGCCGCGACCGGATAGAGCAGTGAGGGATAAAGATGATGCAGGGCCACCGCAATCACCGAGCCCTCGAAGACGGCGTAATAGATCGCGGTGGAAAAGAAGATCAGCGTGGCCAGCGAGGCCCCGAGCCGGCCGAACAGGATGCGCGAGAACAGGGCCACCGACAGGCCGGTGCGCATGGCGTAGCGGCTGATGCAGGCATTGATGAGTCCGTAGCTGATGACCGAGAGCACCATGCCGATCAGGGCATTGCGCGCGCCGTAGGTCAGCGCCAGCGATGCGCCCACGACGATGTAGAAGATCGCGCTGCAGACGGCCCACCAGGCCATCGTCAGCGACAGTTTGCCCATGCGCGCGCTGGCGGGAACGCTGTGGGTGGAGAGATCGGTTTCCTTGTTCTGCGTGTGTGATAGGCCGGCCATGTCAGTTTCTCCAGAGACGTTGAAGCAATGATTCAATGAGGCGGATGAGAGGCAAGAAGGACGTTCCAACAAGTTGCTGCAAGTTGCTGCGACTGCGAGTACGAATGGGAAGGCAAAGCCGGGCCCGGCCCCAGGGCAGCCGCCTGTGCGGACTGGCCTGGGGACAAGCGTCAAACGCGGTGTGACCTGCGCCGAAGTGTCAGCTGCCCAGCAGGCTGCTCAGGCGCTGGAAGCGCTGCTGGTACTGGCGGCGGGCCTCCAGGGCCTGCTCCAGCGTCACCCGCACGAACTGCGCCTTGTGGTTGGGCTGCAATTGCCCGATCAGGTCGAGGTCGGCGCTGATGACCGTGCCGATGGTGGCGTAGCCGCCGCCGGAGACTGCATCCCGCAACAGGACGATGGGTTCCAGGCCCCCGGGGATCTGGATCGAACCGATGGGATAGCAGGCATCGACGATGTTGGAGGGATCCGAGCCGGCGCCGAAGGGCTGTTCGCGTGGCTTGAACTGCATCGCCTGGCCGCCCTTGAAGCGGTAGCCGATACGGTCCGCTTCCGAGCCGACGGTCCAGGTATCGGCAAAGAAGCGCTCCACGGCCTCCTCGGTGAGACGATGTATATACAGCCCCGGCACCACGCGCAGCGTGGCTTCGCGATCGAAGACCGGCACCAGTGACAGCGGCAGGGCACGCCCCTCGACCGCCTTCGGCGAGGCCCGGCCAAGCGGCAGTTCATCCTCCTTGGCCAGCTTGCGTCCCTGCCACCCGCCCAGCGCACCCAGCGCATAGGTGGAACGGCTTTCCAGCACCACCGGCACATCGATGCCGCCGGCGATGGCGAGATAGCTGCGTGCGCCCGCTTTCGGATAATCGAAGCTCAGGACCTGGCCGCTGCGCACCATGAAGGCGGTATCGAGCGGGCGTTCGCTGCCATCCACACGCGGCTGCATGCGTGCTCCGGTCACGGCGACCAGGGCGTCAGACCGGAATTCCAGTTGCGGTCCGAGCAGGCTGCACTCCAGCGCGGAGGTGGTGGCGTGGTTGCCGACCAGCAGGTTGGCGCTGCGCAGGGCGTACTGGTCCAGCGCCCCAGAGGGCGGGATGCCCAGATGGTAGTAGCCTTCCCGGCCACCATCCTGCACCGAGGTCGCCAGGCCGGGCTGTTTCACCTTAATCGTCATGGAGGGCCTCCTTGAGAGCATGGATGCAGGCCTGGGGATCGGCCTGGAAGGCATCGAGATCAAAACGCGCCGGGCGGATGCGCAGGTCGAAACGACCGGCATCGACGGCCGCGATGGCGGCGTCATACGCGCTGCGATCGATGGCCTTGAATTGCACGATGTCGCCAGCGCGGAAGAACACCATCGATTCCTGCAGGTAGGGCAGGCCCTGTTGCGGATCGTAGATTGGCGCAGGCGTGACGCCGAACATCTGGTAACCGCCCGCACCGCGTACCGAGTAGATGCAACCGAAGCAGCCGCCGTGTCCCAGTGTCAGCTTCGGGGTGTCGGTGCGCGGACGCAGGTACTTGGGGACTTGCAGTTGCCGGTCCTGTTCAACCATCTGGTACATGAAGGGAAGGCCGGCCACGAAACCCACCATGGAGACGAACCATGGCGTGCCACTGTGGGCTGCGATGAAGGCTTGCACTTCGTCGTAGCCATTGATGCGCGCTGCGTATTGCAGGTCGGTGGAGGCGGGATCCTGGTGACGGTCGCGGAAGCGCGCCTGTGTTTCATTGGTCCAGGGATCGTCATACAGCACGGGGACTTCGATGATGCGCGTGTCGATGCGGCGCTCGGCCGTGGTGCTGCTTTCCAGCGCCTTGACCTGTTCCAGCAGGGCCAGCGGATGGATCAGGTCGGGATCGAAGCGGATCTGGAAGGAGGCATTGGCCAGGCAGACATCGAGTACGCCGGGCAATGCCAGCTGTTCCACTGCGCGCGTGATGGCCATGGCGCGGAAGAAGGCTTCCAGTGACATCGACTCCGATACTTCCGCAAAGAGGTGTTCGTCACCTGCAATGCTGTAGCGAATGGGCGTGGCAGGGGCGGTCTGTGGGCGGTTCATTTCAGGCCTCCTCAAGTTGCGCGGTGCGCGCGTTGGCACGTTCGGCCAGCCAGCTTTCCAGCGCGCCGGTATCGAAGCGGGCGGCCTGTACGCGGGCATCGGCCAGCAACCACTGATGCAGGGGCAAGGTGGTGGCCATGCCGGTGATGTGCGTGGCAGCAACCGCCGCCTGGGCGCGGGCGATGGCCTGCGCGCGGTCCTTGCCAAGGACCACCAGCTTGGCCAGCAGCGAGTCGTAATACGGCGGGATGCGATAGCCCGCATAGAGATGGCTCTCCACTCGGATGCCCTCGCCCTGCGGCCACTGCAGTTCGGCAACAGTGCCGGGGCAGGGGAAGAAATTGCGCTCGGGATCTTCGGCATTGATGCGCATCTCCAGCGCTGCGCCTTGCATGCGGATGTCGGACTGCTGCAGGCCCAGCGGCTCGCCACCGGCGATGCGCAACATGGCCTGGACCAGATCGATGCCGGTGATCATCTCGGTGACGGGATGCTCGACCTGGATGCGGGTATTCATCTCGATGAAGAAGAACTCGCCGCTCTCGTCGTCGAACAGATATTCGAGCGTCCCGGCACCGCGGTAGCGCAGCCGGGCGGCCAGACGCACGGCGCTGTCGCAGAGGGCCTGCCGCTGTTGCGGCGTGAGCGCAGGTGAGGGGGCTTCTTCGAAGACCTTCTGGCGACGCCGTTGCAGCGAGCATTCGCGTTCGAACAGGTGAACGGCTCGCTGGCCATCGCCCAGGATTTGTACTTCGATGTGGCGCGCACGGCGGATGAAACGCTCCAGATACACTGCACCGGAACCGAAGGCGGCCTGGGCTTCGCCCTGCGCCAGCGGGAACTCCCGCGCCAGTTCGGCGGCATCGCGCGCCATGCGGATGCCACGGCCGCCGCCTCCAGCAGAGGCCTTGATCAGCAGCGGATAGCCGACCTCGTCGGCACAGGCCAGCGCGCTGGCAATATCCTCCAGTTCGCCCGCCGAGCCCGGCACCACTGGCACCCCGGCGGCGGCCGCGGTACGACGCGCTTCGGCCTTGTCGCCCATGCGGCGGATGGTATCGGCCTCCGGTCCCACGAAGATCAATCCGGCCGCGCTGACGGCTTCGGCGAAGGCAGCGTTTTCGGAGAGGAAACCATAGCCAGGATGGATGGCATCGGCACCGCTGTCGCGTGCCGCCTTCAGCAAGGCGTCCACATTGAGATAGCTGCGGTCGGCGCGGGCCGGGCCGATGAGTTGGACTTCATCGGCCATGCGCGCGGCCAGCGAATCGGCATCGGCTTCGCTACAGGCAGCTACCGTCTTGATGCCCAGGGCTTGTGCGGCACGAATGATGCGCACCGCGATCTCGCCGCGATTGGCGATGAGGAGTTTGCGCAGGGAAGTCGTCATGATGCCGGCCTCAGTCTGCGGTCTCGATCACGGCGACCAGCTGGCCGGGTTCGACCGGGTCGCCGTTGCCGACGTGGAAGGCCAGCAGCTTGCCGCCGTGCTCGGCCTGCAATTCCGTAAATTGTTTCATCACTTCGATCAGGCCGATCACGCGGCCGGCTTCGATGACGTCGCCTGCCTCTGCATAGGGTGGGGCATCGGGGCTGGACCGGCGATAGAAGGTGCCGGGCAAAGGGGAGTGCACTTCGTGGACTGCCATGACTTTTCTCCTTCGTAACGAATGGGGGGATCAGCGCGGCGCGGCAATGGCGATGTCGGCCGCGTCCAG
Source organism: Herbaspirillum sp. 1173 (assembly GCF_031455335.1). Classification (NCBI taxonomy): domain Bacteria; kingdom Pseudomonadati; phylum Pseudomonadota; class Betaproteobacteria; order Burkholderiales; family Oxalobacteraceae; genus Herbaspirillum; species Herbaspirillum sp. 1173. The sequence continues at coordinate 70,636 of NZ_JAVDSP010000012.1, forward strand.
GCTCTTGCGCGTGGCCTGCACCAGCGCCAGTGCACCAGGGGTATCGCTGTGGATGCAGACGGAGTCGAAGGCGATGGGGATGTCGCGGCCTTCGACCGTCCGCACCACGCCTTCGCGACACGCCCGCAGCACCTTGGCTGCGACCTGGGCCGGATCGAGCGCACCGACGCGGCGGGTGAAGACGATGGAGCCGCTGTTGTCGTAATCGCGGTCGGCATAGAACTCGCAGACCACCGCCTGCTGCAGTTCCTGCGCCACGCGCCAGACCGCCGAGCCGTGCATGCAGAAGAGAAGCAAGTTCGGGTCCAGCTGGCGCAGCGTCTGTACGAAGACGCGGGCGGCCTCCTCATCGCGGGCCAGGTGCATGTAGAGCGCGCCGTGCGGCTTGATGTGCTGCAGGGGCATGCCGTTGAGGCGGGCGAACTCACGCAGGGCACCGAGCTGGTAGAGCATGTCGTTGACCAGTTCGATGGCCGGCGCGTTGAGATGGCGGCGGCCGAAGCCGAGCAGGTCGCGAAAGCCGGGATGTGCGCCGATGGCCACGCCGTGTTGCCGGGCCTGTTCCACCGTACGCCGCATGGTGTTGGGATCGCCTGCGTGAAAGCCGGTGGCGATGTTGGCTGAACTGATCAGGGGCATGATGGCCGCGTCGACGCCATCGCCGATGGTCCAGGGGCCGAAGCCTTCGCCCATGTCCGAATTCAGGTCGATTGTCTTCATCTGGTGGTCTCCGGTGCTGTCGGAATCAGCACATGAAACCGAGTATAGAAATCGTCAACGGTATTGGACAGATGTATTATCAGAGGGCTTGATATCGAAAAATCCGATAGCTTATGAAGGGCGTCAAACATGGCCATCACTCTCCGGCAGATCCGTTATTTCGTGGCCACAGCGGAAGTGGGACAGATTTCGCAGGCGGCGATCCATCTGCACATTTCGCAATCCTCGGTCACCAGTGCCATCCAGGAACTGGAGGCTTTGCTGGGGGCACCGCTGTTCATCCGTTCTCCGCAGGGGATGATCCTCACCGACAGCGGGCGGCATTTCCTCAACCATGCGTATTCGATCCTGCGCAGCGTGGACGACGCGATGAAGAGTCCCTTGCCGGACAACACGGCCAGCGGCAGTTTGCGGGTGGCGGCCAGTTACACGGTGCTGGGGTATTTTTTGCCGCACCACCTGCAGCGGCTGTCGCAGTCCTATCCGGGCATCAAGATCCACGTGCATGAGAAGGAGCGCGCGGAGATCGAGCAGAGCCTGGTGGAGGGCGAGATCGATATGGCGGTGGTGCTGACATCCAATCTGCGTCACCGCGAGATTGCCTATGAGACCTTGTTCGGATCAGTGCGCCGCCTGTGGCTGCCGGCCCGGCACGCGCTGGGCGAGCGCACGGTGGTGAATTTGTCCGAAGTGGCCAATGAGCCCTTCATCCTGCTGACGGTGGACGAGGCCGACAAGACCGCGCTGCGCTACTGGAATCAAAGCGGACGCAAGCCCAACATCATCATGCGCACCAGTTCCATCGAGGCGGTGCGTAGCATGGTGGCCAATGGGTCGGGGGTGGCGATTCTGTCGGACCTGGTGTACCGGCCCTGGTCGCTGGAGGGATTGCGGATCGAGACGGTGCTGCTGATGGATCACGTGCCGGCCATGAATGTGGGGCTGGCCTGGCGCAAGGGGGTGACGTTTACGCCAGCCATGGAGGCGGTGCGGGAGTATTTCAGGCAGTCGTTTTTGACGCCGCAGTTGAGTAGTGGGAGGAGATAAGGGCCGGCAAGGCGAGCATCCGGACGCACTTGCCGATCAGTGGCTGGAATCCTGATCGCGAGCCGGAGGCGTTTCAAGTGGAAGTACTACATGTTGGTACGACATTGAATCAAGCCGCAAGGCGGCTGTTAATAAAAAACCCCGAATCAATTCGGGGTTTTTATTGAGGTCGACTCGCGTCGATCGGGAAGGCGTCACACGTTGAACAAGAAATTCATCACATCCCCATCCTTGACCACATACTCCTTGCCTTCCGCGCGCATCTTGCCCGCTTCCTTGGCACCGGCCTCACCCTTGAAGGCAATGAAGTCCTCAAAGGCAATGGTCTGCGCACGAATGAAGCCGCGTTCGAAGTCGGTGTGGATCACGCCAGCCGCCTGCGGGCCGGTCGCGCCCACCGGCACCGTCCAGGCGCGCACTTCCTTGACGCCAGCGGTGAAGTAAGTCTGCAGGCCCAGGAGCTTGAAGGCGGCGCGGATCAGGCGATCCAGGCCCGGTTCTTCCATGCCCATGTCGGCCAGGAAGTCGGCCTTGTCGGCGTCGTCCAGGTCGGCGATCTCGGCTTCGATGGCTGCGCAGATGGCCACGATCGGGGCGTTCTGTTCCTGGGCGTAGGCAGTCAGCTGGTCCAGCAGCGGGTTGTCGGTGAAACCGCTGTCGGATACGTTGGCCACGTACATCGCCGGCTTGGCCGTGATCAGGCACAGCGGCTTGATCAGCAGCATCTCTTCAGCATCCAGGCCCAGCGCGCGCACCGGCTTGGCTTCGTCCAGCGCCGGCATGATGCGCTCCAGCAGGGCCACCAGCTTGGCGGCATCCTTGTCACCGGAACGGGCCTTCTTCTGCTCGCGGTGGATGGCCTTCTCGACCGTGCCCATGTCGGCCAGCGCCAGTTCGGTCTGGATCACGGCGATGTCGTCCAGCGGGCTCACGCGGCCAGCTACGTGGATCACGTTCGGATCTTCGAAACAACGCACCACGTTGACGATGGCGTCGGTCTCGCGGATGTGCGACAGGAACTGGTTGCCCAAACCTTCACCCTTGGAGGCGCCCGCCACCAGGCCGGCGATGTCCACGAATTCCACCGTCGCCGGCAGGATGCGCTCGGGCTTGACGATCTCGGCCAGCGCCTTCAGACGCGGATCGGGCACTTCCACGATGCCGACGTTGGGCTCGATGGTGCAGAACGGATAGTTCTCGGCGGCGATGCCCGCCTTGGTCAGCGCGTTGAAAAGAGTGGACTTACCGACGTTGGGCAGACCCACGATGCCGCATTTGAGGCTCATGACAGATTCTTCCGAAAGCAAAACCGACATTGTAGCAAGCCGCACGCCCCAAGCCCCAGCTTTGCGATGCAGCATCCTTCCGCACCCCCGCGCTGTGGTATCTCCCCATCACTGGTAACATGCGAGCCTTGATTCGCGTCTCGGAAAATTGTCTGCATTGCACCATTTCGTTGCAGATGCACCACGCAATGAGAAATTTTTTGCCGATGCAATATTTAAATGACTCAATCGTCATCTAGTTGGTTGACGGAAATTGTAGTTATTTGTAGTGAACATGCCTGTAACTTGTAAAGAACGGGGCTTTTCGGCTCCCGCCATTTACAGGCTGTATTGCCTTCTTGAAAGCGATTTGTAAAATTTGCTCTACAATGTCGGTTTTCCCAAATCCTCAACGAATCCCTTTGCCTGCTTTGACTAATATCGTCGAAATCCGCGATCTGCACTTCCGTTATGGCGACCGGCCTATCCTGACCGGTCTGCAGATGGACTTCCCGCGTGGCAAGGTGGTGGCGGTGATGGGCGGTTCCGGATCCGGCAAGACCACCATCCTGCGCCTGATCGGCGGCCAGCTGCAGCCGCAGGAGGGCAGGGTGGAAGTCGATGGCGAGAACGTGCCGTCGCTGACGACCAAACAACTCTACGTGTTGCGTCGCAAAATGGGCATGCTGTTCCAGAACGGCGCGCTCTTTACCGACATGACGGTGTTCGACAACGTGGCCTTCCCGCTGCGCGAGCATACCGATCTGGATGAAACGCTCATCCGCGACCTGGTGCTCATGAAGCTCAACGCCGTGGGACTGCGCAATGCCGCCTCGCTCAAACCCGCCGAGATCTCCGGCGGCATGGCGCGCCGGGTGGCGCTGGCACGGGCCATCGCGCTTGATCCGGCCCTGATCATGTATGACGAACCCTTCGCCGGGCTCGATCCGATTTCCATGGGCGTGACCGCCAATCTGATTCGCCGGCTCAACGATGCTCTGGGCTCGACCTCGATCCTGGTATCGCACGACGTCAATGAATCCTTCGCCATTGCCGACTATGTGTATTTCCTGTCGGCCGGCAAGATCGTGGCGCAGGGGACACCGCAACAAATGCGTGAATCCACCGATCCCTATGTGAAGCAATTTGTCCACGCCCAGGCGGACGGCCCGGTGCCGTTCCACTATCCCGGCAAATCGCTGGCCGAGGACCTGGGCCTGGGAGGTGCAGCATGATCGCCGGTTTCGTCAGCGGCCTCGGCCGCAGCGTGCGCGAATTCGTGGTCGGGGTCGGCTTTGCCGGACGCATGTTCATCAATATGCTGGGCGCCTCCCTGGGCCTGCTGCGCCGCCCGCGCCTGATCACCGACCAGATCCACTTCATCGGCAACTACTCGCTGGTGATCATCACCGTGTCGGGCCTGTTCGTGGGCTTCGTGCTGGGGCTGCAGGGCTATTACACGCTCAACAAGTATGGTTCGGAACAGGCGCTCGGTCTGTTGGTAGCCTTGTCGCTGACCCGTGAACTGGGGCCGGTGGTGACAGCCCTGCTGTTTGCCGGCCGCGCCGGGACCTCGCTGACCGCCGAGATCGGACTGATGAAGGCCGGCGAGCAACTTTCTGCCATGGAAATGATGGCCGTGAACCCGCTGCAACGCGTGGTGGCCCCGCGCTTCTGGGCTGGCGTGATCGCCATGCCGGTGCTGGCGGCCATCTTCAGTGCCGTCGGCGTGCTGGGCGGCTATGTGGTCGGCGTGCTGCTGATCGGCGTGGATGAAGGCGCCTTCTGGTCGCAGATGCAGGGCGGCGTGGATGTGTGGAATGACATCGCCAATGGCGTGTTGAAGAGCATCGTCTTCGGTATCGCCGTCACCTTCGTGGCGCTGTTCCAGGGCTATGAGGCGCAGCCAACCCCCGAAGGCGTGGCTCGGGCCACCACCCGGACCGTGGTGATCGCCTCGCTGACCGTGCTGGGCCTGGATTTCCTGCTGACTGCACTGATGTTCAGCTGAGTGCCGCAGTGCTTGGACAAGCGCCCGGTCGGGGCGCAATGATGTGAATAAAAGGGTAGAAAAAGGGTTCAATATGCAACGTAAATCTCTGGATGCCTGGGTAGGAATCTTCGTGCTGGCCGGTGTGGCCGCGCTGGCGTTCCTGGCGCTCAAGGTCGGCAACATGAGCTCGATGTCCTTCGGCCAGAAGACCTATGCCCTCAAGGCCAATTTTGACAACATCGGCGGCCTGAAGTCGCGTGCGGCGGTCAAGAGCGCCGGTGTGGTCGTGGGCCGGGTGGATTCGATCCGCTTCGATGACCAGACCTTCCGCGCCGTGGTCACGCTGAACATGAACGAAAGCTACAAATTCCCCAAGGACAGCTCGGCCAAGATCCTGACCTCGGGTCTGTTGGGTGAACAATACATCGGGATCGAGCCAGGCGGCGATACTGCTAACCTGGCCTCGGGCGATACGATTAAGATGACACAATCCGCCATCGTTCTGGAAAACCTCATCGGTCAATTCCTGTACAGCAAGGCGGCAGAGGGAAAGGATGATTCCAAATGAATAAAAAAGCCATCAGCACCGTCTACGCAGGCCGTCTCGGCGCCCTGACCCTGGCGGCGGCAGCCCTGACCGGCTGCGCCAGCACCAGCAACAATCCGAACGATCCGCTGGAAGGCTTCAACCGCACCATGTTCAGTTTCAACGACACGGTCGACAAGGTGGCCCTGAAGCCGGCCGCGCAAGCCTACGACACCGTGGTTCCGACCCCGATCCAGCATGGCGTGGGCAACTTCTTCGGCAACATCGGCGATGTCTGGTCGTCCATCAACCAGCTGCTGCAGGGCCGTATCGAGCAGGGCGTCTCGACCTTCATGCGTGTGGCCATCAACACCACCTTCGGTCTGGGTGGCGTGCTGGACGTGGCGACCGAAGCCCGCCTACCGCGCGAGAAGTCCGATTTCGGCCAGACCCTGGGCAAGTGGGGCGTCGGCTCCGGCCCGTACGTGGTGCTGCCGTTCTTCGGCCCGTCCACGCTGCGTGACACCGCCGGCATGCCGGTGGACCTGTACGGCGACCTGTGGACCTACAAGCGTCCGACCCGCTGGCGCAACGTCGGTGCCGTGGTCCGCATCGTCGACCGCCGCGCCCAGTTGCTGGATGCCTCGACCCTGCTGGAAGATGCCGCGCTGGACAAGTACGACTTCGTGCGCGACGCCTACCTGCAACGTCGCCAGAGTCAGATCAATGGTGGCTCCAGCGGCCGCGAGCAAAAGGAAGAAGCGATCAAGCCCTGATGGCCGCCGACCTTGCCCCGCTGACCAGCGGGGAGGCCGCGGTCTCGCTTGCGGTGCCGCAGTCTTGTCTTGAAATGTGGGCCAATTGCCCAATCTGCGCTGTCTGCCCAGTTTCTTTGCCCTCCGAGGGCAATCTGTAACATCCGTGCCGAACTGTGACGGCACGGGAACCCCGCTCCCGGGCGGGCTTCGAAGGACATGCCGGCTGCCGTCGGCGTACGCATCGCGACTCATTGCGATGCAGCCGGGGCAGCCCCGGCACCTTCTGCTGACTCGAATGGAAAACCGACTTATGAAGATGCTTACCAAACTTTTCGCTATCGCTGCCTTCGCGGTTCCCGCGCTGTCCTTCTCCGGCGCAGCGTCCGCCCAGGAAGCCCCGGATGCGCTGGTCAAGCGCATCAGCTCGGAAGTGCTGGATACTGCCAAGAATGACAAGGATATCCAGTCCGGCGACAATACCCGCATCATGCAGCTGGTGGAACAGAAGATCCTCCCCTACGTCGACTTCGAGCGCATGACCCAGCTGGCCGCCGGCCGCTACTGGCGCCAGGCCACCCCGGATCAGCAGAAGCAGCTGATTACCCAGTTCCGCAGCCTGCTGGTGTTCACCTACTCCGGCGCGCTGTCGCAGGTGCGTGACCAGAAGATCGAATTCAAGCCGCTGCGCGCCGCCCCGACCGATACCGAAGTGGAAGTGAACTCGCAGGTGATCTCCTCGCGCGGCGGTGAGCCGATCCAGCTGAGCTATCGCCTGGAAAAGAAGCCCGACGGCTGGAAGCTGTATGACGTCAACGTGCTGGGCGCCTGGCTGGTGGAAGCCTACCGCGGCACCTTCTCCAACGAGATCAGCAAGGGCGGCATCGACGGCCTGATCAAGGCGCTGACCGACAAGAACCAGCAGTTGGCCGCACGCGGCAACGGCAAGAAGTAAGCTGTTCCGTTCATCGACCAATCTCCTGAACCGAAAGAACGCACCATGTTCAAGCCCGGCGCCTCGCTGACCTTCACCAATGCCAGCACCGTCCTGCGCGAAGGCCTGTCGGCCATCGCCGCCGGCCAGGCCAGCATTGACGTCAGCGAGGTGGCCGTGGTCGATTCCTCGGCCGTGGCGACCCTGCTGGCCTGGCGGCGTGCCGCTGCCGGTCGCGGCGCCGCGCTGGATTTCGGTCCCTTGCCGGCCAACCTGCAGAGCCTGGCCGATCTCTACGGCGTGACCGCCCTGTTGCAAGGTGCAGCCGCACCGACCTCCGCTACCGATCGACATCACTGATCGCGTTTTCTCCTTGCGACCCGGGCTCCCGGGTGCCGGGAAGCCCGTGCTACGGCGGCCCGGAATATCGAATTCCCCTATAATCGAAGGTTTTGCAGGCGCGCTGGCGGCGTTGGCAGCGGATCACGTTTCCGCCAGGCATTCTCCCGCCCGTCGGCATCAGCAAAACATTCCGGCTATTTCATAGCGCAACGACAACATGACTGCGTCATACGCTTCCCCGTCGGGAGGATGGCGCGGCCGAGGCGAGGCGGACAGCGGATTCCCCGGTGGAACTCCTGGCTCCTTATTTCTTTCTGGCAAGTAACGTATTGAACGGGCGAGGCAATGGCCGCTCTCCAAATCACAGACATCAAGAAGCGCTACCAGTCCCTGCAGGCGCTGGGTGGTGTGTCGCTGGCAATCGAAGAAGGTGAATTCTTTGGTCTGCTGGGCCCCAACGGCGCCGGCAAGACCACGTTGATTTCCATCATCGCCGGCCTGAACCGGGCCGATTCCGGCTCGGTCACCATCCACGGGCATGACGTGGTCAGCGACTATCGCGGCGCGCGCATGAACCTGGGCGTGGTACCGCAGGAACTGGTCTTCGATCCCTTCTTCACCGTGCGCGAGACATTGCGCATGCAGTCCGGCTATTTTGGCCTGACCAACAACGACAAGTGGATCGACGAGGTCATGGACAACCTCGACCTCACCAACAAGGCCGATACCAACATGCGCGCACTCTCCGGCGGCATGAAGCGGCGCGTGCTGGTGGCCCAGGCGCTGGTGCACAAGCCGCCGGTCATCGTGCTCGATGAGCCGACCGCCGGGGTGGACGTGGAACTGCGCCAGACCCTTTGGCAGTTCATCGGCCGCCTCAACCGCGAGGGGCATACCATCGTGCTGACCACGCACTACCTGGAAGAAGCCCAGGCCCTGTGCAATCGCATCGCCATGCTCAAGTTCGGCAAGGTGGTGGCGCTGGATTCGACCGATGCGCTGATCCGCCGCATCTCCGGTTCGCAGATGGTGCTGCGACTGAAGCGCGGCAGCCTGCCCGATGGCCTCAAGGCTCTGGTCACCCATCCAGAGGAGCTGCTGGCCGGCAATGCCGCCAACAAGTACACGCTGCGCGTGAATGACTACAAGGAAGTCGAACCCATCCTGGCCACGCTGCGCGCCTCGGGCGCGGAGATCGATGATCTGCAATTGCAGCAGGCCGACCTGGAAGACGTCTTCATCCAGATCATGGGAGATGAAAAATGATCGGTTTCCGCACCCTGTTCTACAAGGAAATCCTGCGTTTCTGGAAGGTCGCCACCCAGACCATCACTGCGCCCATCGTCACGGCCCTGCTGTACCTGCTGATCTTCGGCCACGTCCTGCAGGACCGCGTGCAGGTCTATCCGGGCGTGAACTACACCGGCTTCCTGGTGCCGGGCCTGGTGATGATGAGCGTGCTGCAGAATGCTTTTGCCAACAGCTCTTCCTCGCTGATCCAGTCCAAGATCACCGGCAACCTGGTGTTCGTGCTGCTGACCCCGCTGTCGCACTGGGAGCTGTTCGGCGGCTACGTGCTCGCGGCCGTGGTGCGTGGCCTGATGGTGGGTGCGGGCGTGTTCGTGGTCACCGTCTGGTTCGGTCACCTGGACTTCGTCGCCCCCCTGTGGATCCTGGTGTTCGCCCTGCTGGGTGCGGGCATCCTGGGCACCATGGGCCTGATTGCAGGGATCTGGGCGGAGAAGTTCGACCAGTTGGCGGCGTTCCAGAATTTCCTGATCGTGCCGCTGACCTTCCTGGCCGGCGTGTTCTATTCGATACACTCGCTGCCCCCGTTCTGGCAGGCGGTATCGCATTTCAACCCGTTTTTTTATATGATCGACGGTTTTCGCTACGGCTTCTTCGGCCAGTCCGACATTCCCCCCATGACCAGCCTCGGTATCGTCGCCGTGTTCTTCGTGGCGCTGTCGACCCTGGCCGTACGCATGCTCAAAAGCGGCTACAAGCTGCGCGCGGGTTCGCATTGAACACCCTGCGCCCCGCCATCTCCCCCATTCCCGTGAAGAGCCTCACCATGCTACCCACACCTGAACTCGTCAAAAGCTACATCGCCGCCGGCCTCGACTGCCAGCACCTGGAAGTGGAGGGCGATGGCCAGCACTTCACCGCCGTCATCGTCGCCGAGGCTTTCACCGGCAAGCGCCTGATCCAGCGCCATCAGCTGGTCTATGCCGCCCTGGGCGACCGCATGCGTGAAGAGATCCACGCGCTGTCGATGAAGACCCTGACTCCCGAAGAATTCCAGAAATAAGGCAACACGATGGACAAGCTTTTGATCCGTGGCGGCAAGCGCCTCTCCGGTGACGTCACCATTTCCGGTGCCAAGAACGCCGCCCTGCCCATCCTGTGCGCGGGCCTGCTCACCGATGGCGACCTGGTGCTCTCCAATGTGCCGCACCTGCAGGACGTGGTCACCATTACCAGGCTGATGAGCCAGATGGGCCTGCGCGTGCGCGAGAACGGCGAGCAGCTGGTCTTGAACGGCAACGACATCACCCGCCCGGAAGCGCCGTATGAACTGGTCAAGACCATGCGTGCCTCGATCCTGGTGCTGGGCCCCTTGCTGGCGCGCTTCGGCCAGGCCAAGGTGTCGCTGCCCGGCGGTTGTGCCATTGGTTCACGTCCGGTGGACCAGCACATCAAGGGACTGCAGGCGATGGGCGCGGAAATTCATATCGAGGCCGGATACATCCATGCCAAGGCCAAGCGCCTCAAGGGCGCGCGCATCGTCACCGACATGATCACCGTGACCGGCACCGAGAACCTTCTGATGGCCGCGGCCCTGGCCGATGGCGAGACCGTGCTGGAAAACGCGGCACGCGAGCCGGAAGTGGGCGACCTGGCCCACCTGCTGGTGAAGATGGGTGCAAAGATCGAGGGCATCGGTACTGACCGTCTGGTGATCCAGGGGGTGGAGAAGTTGCACGGTGCCGAGCATGAGGTCATCGCGGACCGCATCGAGACCGGCACTTTCCTGTGCGCTGTCGCCGCCACCGGTGGCGACGTGACCTTGCACCGCACCCGTGCCGGATTGCTGGATGCCGCACTGGACAAGCTGCGCGAAGCCGGTGCCATCCTCACTTCGGGTGAAGACTGGATCCGCATCCAGATGGCGCGCCGTCCCAAGGCGGTGAGCTTCCGCACTACCGAATATCCGGGTTTCCCGACTGACATGCAGGCGCAGTTCATGGCCTTGAATTGCCTGGCTGAAGGTACCAGCCACGTCACCGAGACCATCTTCGAGAACCGTTTCATGCACGTGCAGGAATTGAATCGCCTGGGTGCGGCCATCGATGTGGAAGGCAATACCGCCATCGTCACCGGCGTGGAAAAATTCCTCGGTGCGCCAGTGATGGCGACCGACCTGCGCGCGTCGGCCTCGCTGGTCATCGCCGGGCTGGCCGCGCAAGGCGAGACCGTGGTGGAACGCATCTACCATCTCGACCGCGGCTATGACCGCATGGAAGCCAAGCTGTCGGCCATCGGTGCCGATATCGAACGTATCAAGTAAATTGACGGACCCCAGAAAACGCACACCATCATGACCCAACAACTGACGCTGGCGCTGTCCAAGGGCCGTATCTTCGAAGAGACCCTGCCGCTGCTCAAGGCCGCGGGCATCACCGTGGCCGAGGATCCCGAATCCTCGCGCAAGCTGATCCTGCCGACCAATGACCCCGACGTGCGCGTCATCATCGTGCGCGCCTCGGACGTGCCGACCTACGTGCAATACGGTGCGGCCGATTTCGGCGTGGCCGGCAAGGATGTGCTGATGGAACACGGCGGTGAAGGCTTGTACCAGCCCATCGACCTGAACATCGCCAAATGCCGCCTGTCGGTGGCGGTGCAGGAAGGTTTCGACTACGCCAGCGCGGTGCGCCAGGGCGCGCGCCTGCGCGTGGTGACCAAGTACGTCAATACCGCGCGCGAGCACTTCGCCGCCAAGGGCGTGCACGTGGACCTGATCAAGCTGTATGGCTCGATGGAACTGGGCCCGCTGGTGGGCCTGTCGGATGCCATCGTCGACCTGGTCAGCACCGGTGGCACGCTGCGCGCCAACAAGCTGGTGGAAGTCGAGCACATTATCGACATCTCCTCGCGCCTGGTGGTGAACCAGGCCGCGCTGAAGTTGAAGCGCGAGCGCCTGCAGCCGATTCTCGATGCCTTCGAGAAGGCTTCCAAGGCCAAGTAATCCCACGACCCCAGATATCTTCGCAGAGCAGGTGAGACCATGAGCATTGCCATCCGAAAACTCGATTCCGCCGAAGCCGGCTTCCGTGACAAGCTGTCGGCCGTGCTGGCCTTCGAAGCCAGCGAAGACGAGGCCATCGACCGCGCCGCAGCGACCATCCTGGCCGATGTGAAGGCGCGCGGCGATGTGGCCGTGCTGGAATACACCCAGCGCTTCGACCGCCTACAGGCCGCTTCCGTGGCCGGCCTGGAAATCGGCAAGGATGCGCTGCAAGCCGCACTGGCCGGCCTGCCCGAGGCGCGCCGCCATGCGCTGCAGACCGCCGCCGACCGCGTGCGCGCTTATCACGAGCGCCAGAAGAAGGAATGCGGATCGGATGGTTTCCTGTATCGCGAAGCCGATGGCACCGAGCTGGGCCAGAAGGTCACGCCGCTGGATCGCGTGGGCATCTACGTGCCGGGCGGCAAGGCCGCCTATCCTTCGTCGGTATTGATGAATGCGATTCCGGCCAAGGTGGCCGGCGTGCAGGAAGTCATCATGGTCGTGCCGACTCCGGACGGCGTGAAGAATGAACTGGTGCTGGCCGCGGCCGCCATCGCAGGTGTCGATCGCGTCTTCACCATCGGTGGCGCGCAAGCCGTGGGCGCGCTGGCTTATGGCACCGCCACCATCCCGCAGGTGGACAAGATCGTCGGTCCCGGCAATGCCTATGTGGCCGCCGCCAAGCGCCGTGTGTTCGGCGTGGTGGGCATCGACATGATCGCCGGTCCTTCGGAAATCCTGGTGATCTGCGATGGCGCGACCGATCCCGACTGGATCGCCATGGACCTGTTCTCGCAGGCCGAGCACGACGAGCTGGCGCAATCCATCCTGCTGTGCCCGGATGCGGACTACATCGCCAAGGTGGAAGCCTCGATCAACCGCCTGCTGGAAGACATGCCGCGCAAGGACGTGATCCGCACTTCGCTCACCGACCGTGGCGCCCTGGTCAAGGTGCGCGACATGGAAGAAGCCTGCGAGATCGCCAACATGATCGCCGCCGAACACCTGGAGATTTCCGCCCAGGAGCCGCAGCAGTGGGCGGACCAGATCCGTCATGCCGGTGCCATGTTCCTGGGACGCTTCTCCTCCGAATCGCTGGGCGACTACTGCGCCGGTCCCAACCACGTGCTGCCGACGTCGCGTACCGCTCGCTTCTCTTCACCGTTGGGCGTGTATGACTTCCAGAAGCGTTCGAGCATCATTCGCGTCTCGGAAGAGGGCGCGCAGACGCTGGGCAAGATCGCTGCCGAACTGGCTTACGGTGAAGGCTTGCAGGCGCACGCCCGCTCGGCCGAACTGCGGCTCAGGAAGTGACAGGATGACCTCCGCCACCGACTCCCTCGCAGGTGCCGGCTGGCTGGACCGCGTATTCTGCGAGGATGCGCTCTCGGCCACCGCTGGCCTGGCGCGCATTCCCGATGGCAGCGTCGACCTGATGATCGCCGATCCGCCCTATGGGCTGGGCAAGGATTACGGCAACGATTCCGACAAGCTCGATACGGCCGCTTATCTGTCGTGGACCGAGCAGTGGATCGATGCCGCGCTGCCCAAGTTGAAGCCCAATGGCAGTCTCTACATCTTCCTGACCTGGCGCAATTCGCCGGAAATCTTCGTGATGCTCAAGCAGCGCATGACCATGATCAACGAGATCATCTGGGATCGCCGCGTGCCCTCCATGGGCGGCAGCACCCGGCGCTATTCCTCGGTGCATGACACCATCGGTTTCTTCGCGCGGGCCAAGGATTATTTCTTTGATCTCGACGCCATCCGCATTCCCTACGATGCCCAGACCAAGAAGGCGCGTTCACGCTCCATCTTCGTCGGGGCCAAGTGGCTGGAAATGGGCTACAACCCCAAGGATGTATGGAGTGTGTCGCGCCTGCATCGTGAACATAAAGAGCGCGCCGACCATCCCACCCAGAAACCGCTGGAAGTGGTGGAGCGCATGGTCAAGGCGTCTTGCCCGCCGGGCGGCGTGGTGCTCGATCCCTTCATGGGCAGCGGCACTACCGCCGTGGCTGCGCGCCGTTGCGGTCGCCACTTCACCGGCTTTGAACTCAATCCCGATTATTGCGAACTGATCCGCCAGCGTCTCGACGCTCTCGATGCGCCGGCGCCTGCGAGCCAAGATGATGAATCCCTCCAAGCCTGAGACCGTGGACGACCTGGTAGCCAACGTGATCCGCCCGCTGGTGCGCGGCTGGCAGTCCTATCACGTGCCGTCGGCCGAAGGGATGGTCAAGCTCGATGCGATGGAAAATCCCTACCTGCTGCCGCCGGCCTTGCGTGAAGAACTGGCGCAGCGGCTGGCAGCGCTGGAGCTCAACCGTTATCCGGTGCCGTCCTATACCCGCCTGAAAGCGGCCATCTGCGCGCAATTGGGTGTGCCGGCGGGCTATGACGTCCTGCTGGGCAATGGTTCGGATGAGCTCATCACCATGCTTTCGGTGGCCTGTGCCATTCCGGGGCGGACCATCCTGGCACCGGAACCGGGGTTCGTCATGTATGGCGTCTCGGCAAAAATGGCCGGGCTGGATTATGTGGGCGTGCCACTGCGCGCGGACCTGACGCTGGACCTGCCCGCGATGCTGGCAGCCATTGAGCAACACAAGCCGGTCATCACCTGGCTGGGTTATCCCAACAATCCGACCGGCACGCTCTATCCGATGGCCGACGTGCTGCGCATCATCGAAGCCGCCGCACCCTATGGCCTGGTGGTGGTGGACGAGGCTTACCAGCCTTTCGCTGCATCGACGCTGATGCCGGCATTGCCGCAGCACAACAACCTGGTGGTGATGCGCACCGTCTCCAAGCTGGGGCTGGCGGGCATCCGCCTGGGCTACCTGTCGGCGGCCCCGGCGCTGTTGCGCGAATTGGACAAGGTGCGTCCGCCCTACAACGTCAACATGCTCACCGAAGCGGCCGCGCTGTTCGTGCTGGAACACTTGCAGGTGCTGGAGGCGCAGGCGGCGCAGCTGCGTGAGGCGCGCAGCGTGCTGGCGACCGAACTGGCGGCGCTGGAGGGGGTGGAGGTGTTCCCTTCGGCGGCCAATTTCATCCTGATCCGCGTCCCGGACGCCGATAAAGTCTGTGCCGCCTTGCTGGCGCGCAGGGTACTTGTCAAAAATGCCGGTAGAATGCACGTATTGCTGCAAAACTGTTTGCGCATTACCGTCAGTACGGATGAAGAAAACGCCATCTTCCTGACGGCCCTGAAAGATGCACTGCGCGAGCAGTGAAGGTTTGAAGGTCCACCGCAGGCAAGCAGGCATTACGCATTACCAACGATAGAACCCCGTCCAACCCCGACCATGTCTACACCGAGAACCGCCGAAGTCGTCCGCAATACCAACGAGACGCAGATCCGCGTTGCGATCAACCTGGATGGCACCGGCCAGCAGAAGCTGGATACCGGCGTGCCCTTCCTGGATCACATGCTGGACCAGATCGCCCGCCACGGCCTGATCGACCTGGACATCCAAGCCAAGGGCGACCTGCACATCGACGCGCACCATACGGTGGAAGACGTGGGCATCACCCTGGGCATGGCGTTTGCCAAGGCCATCGGCGACAAGAAGGGTATCCGTCGCTACGGCCATGCCTACGTGCCGCTGGATGAAGCCCTGTCGCGCGTGGTGATCGATTTCTCCGGGCGTCCCGGCCTGGAATACCACATTCCCTTTACCCGCTCGATGATCGGTTCCTTCGATGTGGACCTGACCAGCGAGTTCTTCCACGGTTTCGTCAATCATGCGCAGGTGACCCTGCACGTGGACAACCTGCGTGGCGTGAATGCCCACCACCAGGCCGAAACCGTGTTCAAGGCCTTCGGCCGCGCGCTGCGCATGGCCGTGGAACTTGATCCGCGCGCTGCGGGTACGATTCCGTCCACCAAGGGCAGCCTGTAAAACGCAGGGTATCGCTAACTCATCTGGGTTTCCCGGCGCGCGAGCGCCGTTCAATGTCGCCATGAATAAAATTGTTGTAGTCGATTACGGCATGGGCAACCTGCGCTCGGTGGCGCAGGCGCTGCGCCATGTCGCGCCTGAAGCCGACGTGCGCATCTCCGGCGAAGTCGCCGATATCCGCGCCGCCGACCGTGTGGTCCTGCCCGGCCAGGGCGCCATGCCCGATTGCATGCGCAGCCTGCGTGAATCGGGCGTGCAAGATGCGGTCCTTGAAGCTTCCCGCACCAAGCCGCTGTTCGGCGTATGCGTGGGCGAGCAGATGCTGTTCGACTGGAGTGAAGAAGGCGACACCCCCGGCCTGGGCCTGCTGCCCGGCAAGGTGGTGCGCTTCGAGCTCGAAGGCGTGCGCCAGGACGATGGATCGCTGTTCAAGGTGCCGCAGATGGGCTGGAACCATGTGCATCAGACCAGCGCCCATCCGCTGTGGGAAGGAATTGCGGATAATGCCTTCTTCTATTTTGTCCACAGCTACTACGCCGTCCCGGCCGAATCGTCGCACATCGTTGGCCAAACGCCGTATGGCCGTGACTTCGCCTGTGCCGTGGCCCGCGATAATATTTTTGCAACCCAGTTCCACCCGGAAAAAAGTGCCTCGGCGGGTTTGCAGCTGTATCGGAATTTCGTACACTGGAAACCTTGATTTTTTGCCTTTCCGGCAAGAACCTCGCCGCAGACCGTCGCCAACCCTTCTTTTTTACTGACTAGTCATCCCCTAGCCATGCTGCTCATACCCGCCATCGACCTGAAAGACGGTCATTGCGTACGCCTCAAACAAGGTGATATGGAACAAGCCACCGTTTTCTCCGAAGATCCGGCGGAAATGGCCCTGCACTGGCTCAAGCAGGGCGCGCGCCGCCTGCACCTCGTGGACCTCAATGGTGCCTTCGCCGGCAAGCCCAAGAACGAGGCGGCGGTCAAGGCCATCCTGAAGGCGGTCGCCAGCTTCGCCGAAGAGAACGACGTCGAGGAAATCCCGGTGCAACTCGGTGGCGGCATCCGCGATCTGGATACCATCGAACGCTACCTGGACGATGGCCTCTCCTACATCATCATCGGCACCGCCGCGGTGAAGAATCCCGGCTTCCTGCATGACGCCTGCAGCGCCTTCCCCGGCCAGATCATCGTGGGCCTGGATGCCAAGGATGGCAAGGTCGCCACCGATGGCTGGAGCAAGCTGTCCGGCCACGAAGTGGTGGATCTGGCGCAGAAATTCGAAGGCTATGGCTGCGAAGCCATCGTCTACACCGACATCGGCCGCGACGGCATGATGGGCGGCGTCAACATCGAGGCCACGGTGCGCCTGGCGCAGGCCGTGACCATTCCCATCATCGCCTCGGGCGGCGTGCACCACGTGGGCGACGTCGAGGCGCTGTGCCGGGTCGAGGATGAAGGCATCGAAGCCGTCATCTGCGGCCGTTCCATCTACGAAGGGACGCTGGACCTGCGCAGCGGCCAGGATCGTGCGGATGAACTGACGCGCGAACTGGAAGCCAACCGCCTCTCCGGCAGCAAATAACATGGCCCTTGCAAAACGCATCATCCCTTGCCTGGACGTGACCGCTGGTCGCGTGGTCAAGGGCGTCAATTTCCTGGAGCTGCGCGATGCCGGCGATCCGGTCGAGATCGCGCGCCGTTACGACGAGCAGGGTGCCGATGAGCTGACCTTCCTCGACATCACCGCGTCCTCCGATGGCCGCGACCTGATCCTGGACATCATCGAAGCCGTGGCTTCGCAGGTCTTCATCCCGCTGACGGTGGGTGGCGGCGTGCGCGCGGTGGAAGATGTGCGCCGCCTGCTCAACGCCGGGGCCGACAAGGTCGGCATCAACACCTCGGCCGTGACCAATCCGCAGCTGGTGGCCGATGCCGCCAACAAGTACGGCTCCCAATGTATCGTGGTGGCCATCGACGCCAAGCGCGCCGGCGACGGCAAGTGGGAGGTCTACACTCACGGCGGACGCAAGGCCACCGGCCTGGATGCGGTCGAATGGGCGCGCAAGATGGCGCAGCTGGGCGCGGGCGAGATCCTGCTGACCAGCATGGACCGCGATGGTACCAAGAGCGGTTTCGACCTCGACCTGACGCGTTCGGTCTCCGAAGCCGTCAGCATCCCCGTGATTGCTTCGGGCGGCGTGGGCGGCCTGCAGGACCTGGCCGACGGCATCACCAAGGGCAAGGCCGATGCGGTGCTGGCCGCCAGCATCTTCCACTATGGCCAGCACACCGTGCAGGAAGCCAAGCGCTTCATGGCCGACCAGAACATTTCCATGAGGCTGGCATGAGCATCAGCGCCAAATGGCTCAACAAGGTCAAATGGGACGAAGTCGGCCTGGTGCCGGTGATCGCCCAGGAAGTCGGATCCAATGATGTGCTGATGTTCGCCTGGATGAACCGCGAGGCGCTGGCGCGCACCGTGGAGATCGGCCAGGCGGTCTACTGGAGCCGCTCGCGCAAGAAGCTCTGGCATAAAGGTGAAGAATCAGGTCACTTCCAGAAAGTGCACGAAATCCGCCTGGACTGCGACGAAGACGTGGTGCTGCTCAAGGTCGAGCAGGTGGCCGGCATTGCCTGCCATACCGGCCGTCATTCCTGCTTCTTCCAGAAATTCGAAGGCAGCGCTGACAGCGGCGAATGGGTCACGGTGGAGCCGGTGCTGAAGGATCTGCAGCCGGGTGCCGGCGGTGGCCCCGCGACCGCAGTGGCCGCTGAGCCGGCCGCCAAGCCCAAGCGCGTGCGCAAGACCATCCCCAAGCCCGTGGACAGCGACAAGACCCCATCATGAGTGAAACCCTGAAGCGACTGGCCGAAGTCATCGAGTCGCGCAAGCTGGCCAACGGTGGTAATCCGGAGAAATCCTACGTCGCCAAGCTGTTCTCCAAGGGGGATGACGCCATCCTCAAGAAGATCGGCGAGGAAGCCACCGAAACCGTGATGGCCGCCAAGGATGCCCGCGTCTCGGGCGACAAGTCCAAGGTGCTCTACGAATGCGCCGACCTGTGGTTCCATTCCATGGTCCTGCTGGCGCAGTTCGATCTGAGCCCGCAGGATGTGCTCAACGAACTGGCGCGCCGTGAAGGCCTATCGGGCCTGGAAGAAAAGGCTGCCCGCAAGGACTGAGCGTCCTGCGCACTTCCCATCCCCTTGTTTCCCAGGAGTACGGCGTTGGATAATTGTATTTTCTGCAAGATCGCAGCAGGCCAGATTCCCTCGAAGAAGATCTACGAGGACGAGGACCTGATCGCCTTCCACGACATCAACCCGGCCGCGCCGGTGCATTTCCTGATCGTGCCGCGCCAGCATGTGGCAACGCTGGCCGATTGCGGTGAGCAGCATGCGGCCTTGCTGGGCAAGATGCTGGCCCTGGCACCGCGCCTGGCGGCCGAGCAGGGCTGCGGTTATGGCATCGATGCCGAAGGCAAGCCCACCGGCGGTTTCAAGACCCTGGTCAACACCGGACCGGATGGCGGCCAGGAGGTGTACCATCTGCACATGCACGTGATTGGCGGCCCGCATCCCTGGCGGGTACGGTTCGTGCAACAATAAGCATTCGCCGGCCCGGGGGCTGGCAGGTTTCACTTGTACACAGGGCAGGGATGTCCGCTTAGGAGAAGAGAATGGGTTCGTTCAGTATTTGGCATTGGCTGATTGTTCTGGTGATCGTGATGCTGGTCTTCGGCACCAAGAAGCTCGGCAACATGGGTTCCGACCTGGGCAAGGCAGTCAAGGGCTTCAAGGATGGCGTCAAGGGCGGCGAGGAAGATCCGGCCAAGAAGGACCCGGCCATCGACGTGCAGGCCAAGGAAAAGGACAAGTCCGGCAGCTGATCAGGCCGCCCGCCAGCCCTCCTGGCGGGCTTGCATGGGCCCGCATCGTGATTTGCAGCGGGCACTCCCGTCTTCAAGCGCATGGCGCGCCCGCGTTGTCCTCTTAATGTCCACACAGACTCATGATTGATATCGGCCTTACCAAGCTGGCCTTGATCGGCGTGGTCGCGCTGGTCGTGATCGGCCCCGAGCGCCTGCCCAAGGTGGCGCGCATGGCCGGCACCCTGTTCGGCCGCGCCCAGCGCTACATCAACGACGTCAAGTCCGAAGTCAGCCGCGAGATGGAACTCGACGAGCTGCGCAAGATGCACAAGGATGTGCAGGACGCCGCCAGCGACGTCAGCAACAGCATTCATAAAAGCATGTCCGATACGGAAGCGTCGATCAATGACGCCTGGAACGGCGGCGACGATTCCTCCGTGTCCGACAGCAGCAGTGCCGGCAGCAGCTGGACCCGCACGCCCGACCCCTCCCTGCATGCGATCAAGGCCAAGGCTTTCCGCCGCAAGAAGCTCTCGCGCACCACCGGCGTGCCGTCCTGGTACAAGCACCAGAGCGGCCACAAGACCCGCGTGATCTCGGCCTCGGCCCGCGTGGCCAAGTATCGCCGTCCGGTCGGGGTGGGCAAGTCGGCAGGTTTCTTCTAATTTGGCGCAGCGCGTCTCACTTCATCAGAATGCTCCGAATCCATGGCTGAAGAAAACACCCAAGCCGAAGACACCTTCATCTCGCACCTGATCGAATTGCGCAGCCGTATCGTCAAGGCGGCTGCGGTGGTGCTGGTAGTGTTCCTCTGCCTGATGCCGTTTGCGGCCCATATCTTCGACGTGCTGGCCGCGCCGATGATCCATGCGCTGCCCGCCGGCAGCAAGATGATCGCCACCGGCGTGATCACTCCCTTCCTGATCCCCATCAAGGTCACCATGCTGGTGGCCGTGCTGATCTCGCTGCCTTGGGTGCTGTACCAGCTGTGGGCTTTCGTCGCGCCTGGCCTGTATGCGCACGAGAAGCGCCTGATCGCGCCGCTGGTGATCTCGTCCTCGCTGCTGTTCGTGGCGGGTGTGGCGTTCTGCTACTTCTTCGTCTTTGGCGTGGTCTTCCCGTTCATCAACAATTTCGCGCCCAAGTCAGTCTCGGTGGCACCGGACATCGACAGCTACGTCGACTTCGTGCTGACCATGTTCGTGGCTTTCGGCGTGACCTTCGAGGTTCCGGTGATCGTGATCGTCCTGGTTCGCATGGGCCTGGTGCCGCTGGCCAAGTTGAAGCAGATCCGTCCCTACGTGATCGTCGGTGCCTTCATCGTTGCCGCCGTGGTCACGCCGCCGGACGTGATGAGCCAGCTGATGCTGGCCGTGCCGCTGGTGTTGCTCTACGAGGTGGGCCTGCTGGTGGCACCGATCTTCGAGCGTGCCACGCGTGCGCCGGAGGCGGAACCTGGCAGTTCCGTGCCCACCGAATAAGCCTGGCAATTCACCAAAAACAAAGCCCGCTCGATGATGAGCGGGCTTTGTCGTTTCTGGCTTCAGGAGAAGGAGCTGGATAAACCGTTCACTCTTCGATAGTCACCAGCGGAATCTCGCGCAGCCATTGCACCAGCGGATAGGCATCCTTGAAGCCTTCCAGTACCTGCTTCCCGAGGTCGGCCGGAATCTTCTTGCGGATGTCCTCTTCGGTCCAGACGATGAAACTCTTGAGCTTCACGTATTCGATGTTTGGGGTGTCCGGATCGAAGCCCTTGGGCGGGCGCTGCAGTTTTCCTTCTTCCTGCAGGTCGCCATATGTCGCAACAAGCTTCTTGTTCTTGCGCATCTTGGTGAAGCCTGCTGCATCCTCCACCACGCGGTTGCGGATGGCGCGCAGGCGCGGCGTCGGTGGCAGGTATTCACCACCGGCAATGAGCAGTTGTCCCGCTTCATTGATGTGGAAGTAGTAGGCCGGACCGCCGCCCTGGCTGGGCTTCTTGAGCCCGCTGGCCGTGATGGCGGCCGAGAAGTGCGTCTTGTACGGGCGCTTGTCATGGGAGAAGCGCATGTCACGGTTGATGCGGAACAGCGCCTTCTTCGGATTGCAGCCGGCAATGGCCGGATCGAACTTGCTGATCTCGGCGATGAGCTTGATGGTCAGCGCCAGGAATTCCTCGCGCAGGATGTCATAGCGCGGCTTGTTCATGACGAACCAGGCGCGGTTGTTGTTTTCGGACAGTTCCCCGAGGAACTGGATCAGGTCACGCACGTGCATGGATCAGATTCTCCTGGCTCATTCTTCGTCGGCATCATCGTTTTTGGGCGGCGGCGGACGCTTGCCCACGGTGATGTTCAGCTTGGTTTCCTGCGCCTTGCGCAGCACCGTCATGGCGATCTGCTGGCCCGGCGTCAATTGCGCGATGACGTTGAGCATCTCGGTGGTATCGGCCACCGGCTTGTCGTCGATGCTCACCAGAATGTCGCCCGGACGCATGCCCGCGCGGTCAGCCGGACCGCCCTTGAGCACGCCGGCGATGATGGCGCCGGTCTTCTTGCCCAGGCCGAAGCTTTCGGCCAGTTCCGGCGTGATGTCCTGCGGTTCCACCCCGATCCAGCCGCGCACCACCTGGCCATGGCTGATGATGGCTTCCATCACGGTCTTGGCGGTGGACATCGGGATCGCAAAGCCGATCCCCAGGTTGCCGCCGGTGCGCGAATAGATGGCCGTGTTGATGCCCAGCAGGTTGCCGTTGGTATCGACCAGCGCACCGCCCGAGTTGCCGGGATTGATGGCGGCATCGGTCTGGATGAAGTTCTCGAAGGTATTGATGCCCAGGTGGTTGCGGCCCAGTGCTGAGACAATGCCCATGGTCACCGTCTGGCCCACGCCGAAGGGATTGCCGATGGCCAGCACGACGTCACCTACCGAGCTGTTTTCCGGATGGCCCAGGGTGATGGCGGGCAGGTTGGGCAGGTCGATCTTGATGACGGCGAGGTCGGTCTCGGGGTCGATGCCGACCACCTTGGCGCTGGCCTTGCGGCCGTCGGCCAGGGCCACTTCGATCTTGTCGGCGGCTTCCACCACGTGGTTGTTGGTGAGGATATAGCCTTGCGGGCTGACGATCACGCCCGAACCCAGGCTGGATTGCTTGTCATCCTGCTGCTGTTCGTCGAACTGGTCGCCGAAGAACTTGCGGAAGAACGGATCGTTCTGGAAGGGGCTCTTCTGCGGGCGCGCTTCGGTCGTGGTGAAGATATTGACCACCGAGGGCATTGCCTGGCGCGCGGCGTGGCGATAGGAGTCCAGGGCGGGCGCGGCGGGTGTGGCTTCCTGCATCTGGATGGTGGACTGGGCAGGGCGTGCACGCGAAGTGAAGGATCCGGACAGCCAGTCCGGCTTCAAGGTCGCTACAATGAACCACACCGCCAGACCCACTGTCACGGTCTGGGCAAACAACAGCCATAAACGTCGCATAAAAGAATTTTTGGTATTTGGATTGAAAATCTGATCGGATGAGGAAGAGATGACCCGCCACATTAGCAGAAACGAGTTCGCAGTCTATCTGGGGCAGACGCTTAACGCGGCGCAATATCGCGATTATTGCCCAAACGGCTTGCAGGTGGAAGGGCGCGCCACCATTGGGCGCGTGGTCAGCGGCGTCACGGCCAGCCTGGCCCTGATCGAGGCGGCAGTGGAATGGCAGGCCGATGCCATCCTGGTTCATCACGGTTACTTCTGGCGCGGTGAAGACATGCGCGTGATCGGGCAGAAGCAGCGGCGCCTGAAGCTGCTGCTGGGGCATGACATCAATCTGTTCGGCTATCACTTGCCGCTGGATTCGCATCCGGAGCTGGGCAACAACGCGCAACTGGCCAAACGACTCGACTTTGACGCCACTGGCCGCTTCGGCGAGAACGACATCGGCTGGATCGGACGTTGCCATGCGCCCTCCGTCAAGACCGCCGCCGACCTGGCGATGCTGATCGAAAAACGCCTGGGACGCATGCCCTTGCTCATCGGCGATCCGCAGCAGGCCATCGGGCAGGTCGCCTGGTGTACCGGTGCAGCGCAGGGCATGCTGGGCGAGGCCATCGAAGCAGGAGCCACGGCCTACATCAGCGGCGAGATTTCAGAACCGACCGTGCATCTGGCGCGCGAGAGCGGCACCGTCTATCTCGCCGCCGGCCATCACGCCACCGAGCGCTATGGCATCCAGGCGCTGGGGGAACATGTGGCCAGGCACTTCGGCATCGAGCATCGCTTCATCGATATCGACAATCCCGTGTGAGAGGGGCTGCGATACTTGTCGCTTCACTTACCGTGTCAGGTAAGTGAAGCTTTTTGGGGCAGGGCAGGCGTCAGCCTTGCTTCTTGAGCGAATCGCGGATTTCACGCAGCAACAGCACGTCTTCCGGCGTTGGTGCCGGCGCGGCCGGTGCGGCTTCTTCATGCTTGGAAGCCAGGTCGCGCGCCTTGTTGATGGCACGCACCATCTGGAAGATGATGAAGGCCAGGATCAGGAAGTTGATGAAGATGGTCAGGAAGTTACCGTAGGCGAAGACTGCTCCGGCCTTCTTGGCTTCGGCCAGCGGCAGGCCATAGGCTTGACCGTTCAGGGGAAGGTAGTAGTTGGCGAAATCCAGGCCGCCGAAGATCTTGCCGACGAGCGGCATGATGATATCCTCGACCAGAGAACTGACGATCTTGCCGAAGGCCCCGCCGATGATGACACCGACGGCCAGGTCGACCACGTTTCCCTTGATCGCGAAGGCGCGAAAATCCTTGAGCATGCTCATCCCTGGTTTCTCCTTTGAAAGTTGCTGTTTAAACATGAGGCGGGCTTACAACGCGTTATATCCTGCCCGCCAGCAAAAGTAAATCGGACAAGCACTGACGCCGCACTGCAAAAAAACTGAGAACGAGAGCAGATTGACAAGGGGTTGCGCTGCGTCAAATGTTCATTTTCGCAAGCCTGTACCATACCGGCCGTTAGCTACAAAACCCTATTCAGCTTATATATAATCGAAAAGTTGCATGAGGGTCACTTAGAAGGTCCACGCTAACTTACATTTGGAGATTGGGGTCTTTATGACTGACGAGAATCAGGTCGACGCAAGTCGACGAGGTTTGCTTGTTGCGACTTGTGCGGCCGGAGGTGTAGCGGGTTTGGCCACCGCTGGAGCATTCGTCTCCACCCTGCAACCTTCAGAACGCGCCAAGGCAGCAGGCGCACCGGTGGAAGTGGATATTTCTTCACTGGCTCCCGGTGAAATGCGCACCGTTGAGTGGCGCGGCAAGCCGGTCTGGATTCTCAAGCGCACCCCCGAGATGATCGAGTCCCTCAAGAAGACCGATGGCGAGGTGGCCGATCCCAACTCCAAGCGCACCGATTTCTCCGAAACGCCCGACTATGCGCTCAATGAGTGGCGTTCGCTGCGCAAGGACATCCTGGTCGTGGTCGGCATCTGCCCGCACCTCGGCTGCTCCCCGAGTTCCCGCTTCCAGAGCGGCCCGCAGCCTTCGTTGCCGGACGACTGGCATGGCGGCTTCCTGTGCCCCTGCCACGGCTCGACCTTCGACCTGGCTGGCCGCGTGTACAAGAACAAGCCGGCGCCGGACAACCTGCAAGTCCCGCGCTACATGTTTGAAGGCGACAACAAGCTCGTCATCGGCAAGGACGAGAAAGGGGAGGCCTGATCATGGGAGCATTTCACGAAAAGAAGCTGCCGGATGATGCACCGGTAGCAGCCAAGGCCCTGAACTGGGTCGATTCGCGCTTTCCGCTGACGGCCACCTGGAAAGCCCACCTCTCCGAATACTACGCCCCGAAGAACTTCAACTTCTGGTACATCTTCGGCTCGCTGGCACTGCTGGTGCTGGTGATCCAGATCGTCACCGGCATCTTCCTGGTGATGCATTACAAGCCGGACGCCAACCTGGCCTTCGCCTCGGTCGAATACATCATGCGTGATGTGCCCTGGGGCTGGCTGGTGCGCTATATGCACTCCACCGGCGCTTCGGCCTTCTTCATCGTCGTTTATCTTCACATGGTGCGGGGCCTGCTCTACGGCTCCTACCGCAAGCCGCGCGAACTGGTGTGGCTGTTCGGGGTGGGGATTTTCCTCTGCCTGATGGGTGAAGCTTTCTTCGGTTACCTGCTGCCCTGGGGGCAGATGTCCTATTGGGGCGCACAGGTGATCGTGAACCTTTTCGGCGCCATCCCCTTCATCGGCCCGGACCTGTCGCTGCTCATTCGCGGCGACTATGTCGTTTCCGACGCCACGCTGAACCGCTTCTTCTCCTTCCACGTGATCGCCATTCCGCTGGTGCTCATCGGACTGGTGGCTGCGCACATCATCGCGCTGCACGAAGTGGGTTCCAACAACCCGGATGGCGTGGAAATCAAGGAAAAGACCGACGAACGTGGCGTACCGCTGGATGGGGTTCCTTTCCATCCGTATTACACGGTGCATGACATCTTCGGTGTCTCGATCTTCCTGCTGGTGTTCTCGGCCGTGGTGTTCTTCGCGCCGGAAATGGGCGGCTACTTCCTGGAGTACAACAACTTCATCCCGGCCGATTCGCTCAAGACCCCGCCGCACATCGCACCGGTCTGGTACTTCACGCCGTTCTACTCGATCCTGCGTGCGACCACAGCGGACTTCATGGGCTGGCTCATCGCCGGGGTGGCGTGCTACGTCGCCCTGCTGGTGTTCAGGTCGCGCCTGACGGCCAAGCTGAAGATCGTGGCCATTGTGATCGGCCTGGCCATCATCGCCGGCATGCTGGTGTTTGATGCCAAGTTCTGGGGCGTGGTCCTGATGGGCCTGTCGGTGGTGATCCTGGGCGGCCTGCCGTGGCTCGATCATTCGCAGGTCAAGTCCATCCGCTATCGTCCCAGCTGGCACAAGTATGTGTACCTAATCTTTGCCATCGCCTTCGTCATCCTTGGCTACCTCGGCGTGCAACCGCCGACGGCCATCGGCACCACCGTCTCGCAGGTGTGCAGCTTCATTTACCTCGGCTTCTTCCTGCTGATGCCGTGGTGGAGTGCTGCCGGTACCTTCAAGCCGGTGCCCGAGCGCGTCGTCTACCATCCGCACTAAGCCAGCCGCCAAAGGACAAGAACATGACATTGCTCAAGAAAGTGATTGCCGCGCTGGCCTTGCTGCCGGCGCTGGCCTGCGCCAACGAAGGGGGCTTCCCTCTGGATCATGCCCCGGACCGTACCAAGGATGTTTCCTCGTTGCAAAACGGGGCCAAGCTGTTCGTCAACTATTGCCTGAACTGCCACTCGGCCTCGGCCATGCGTTACAACCGGCTGCGCGACATGGGCCTGACCGAAGACCAGATCAAGAACAACCTCTTGTTCAGTGGGGAAAAGGTCGGCGACCTGATGAAGATCTCGATGTCGCCGCAGGACGCCAAGGCCTGGTTTGGCGCGACGCCGCCGGACCTGTCGGTGATCGCCCGGGCCAAGGCCTCGGAGGCTGGCAGCGGTCCGGACTGGATTTATACCTACCTGCGCAGTTATTATACGGACGACAGCCGCCCCACCGGCTGGAACAACATGCTTTTCCCCAACGTCGGCATGCCGCACGTGTTGTGGGAATTGCAAGGTATCCGCAAGGCCAAGTTCGTGGAAGAGAAGGATCCTCACGACGCGAACAAGACCATCCACAAGTTTGCCGGCTTCGAGCAAGTCAAGCCGGGCAAGATGAGCGCGGCGGAGTATGACAACAATGTCGCCGATCTCGTTGCCTATTTGCAATGGATGGGCGAGCCGGCGCAGAATACGCGCAAGCGGCTGGGTGTCTGGGTACTGTTGTTCCTGGGAATCTTCTCGGTATTGGCGTGGCGTTTGAACGCGTCCTATTGGAAGAACATCAAGTAAAAACGTACAATCACGTATCCGCGCAGTTTTTGCGGAATTGCGTATCGGGGTGAGCGTTATGCGTCTCGCCCCCCTTTTGTTTTTAGGGCTCTGAAAAAATGATGGTTCTCTACTCGGGCACGACCTGCCCATTTTCGCAACGTTGCCGCCTTGTCCTGTTCGAAAAGGGCATGGATTTCGAGATCCGCGACGTTGACCTCTTCAACAAGCCGGAAGACATTTCGGTCATGAACCCGTATGGGCAGGTGCCGATTCTGGTTGAACGCGACCTGGTCCTGTATGAATCGAACATCATCAATGAATACATCGATGAGCGCTTCCCGCATCCGCAGCTGATGCCGGCTGACCCGCTGATGCGTGCGCGTGCGCGCCTGATGCTGTTCAACTTCGAGAAGGAACTGTTCGTTCACGTGCACACCCTGGAAAATGAAAAGTCCAAGGCTGCCGAGAAGAACCAGGAAAAGGCCCGCCACGAGATCCGTGACCGCCTGACCCAACTGGCACCGCTGTTCCTGAAGAACAAGTACATGCTGGGCGACGAGTTCTCCATGCTGGACGTGGCCCTGGCCCCGTTGCTGTGGCGTCTGGATCACTATGGCATCGAGCTCTCCAAGACAGCGGCACCGCTGATGAAGTATGCCGAGCGCATCTTCTCGCGTCCTGCCTACATCGAAGCACTGACCCCGTCCGAAAAGGTCATGCGCCGTTAAGCTGTTCCGGCTGCACTGCCGCCTTGGGCGGCGGTGCAGTTCACAGAAGTTCATATTGCTTTCCACCCCGGCCTTGCCGGCAGATGCGGTTTTTACCGTCGCATCGCAGACCACACCAGTCATGCCAGAAGTCTCCACCAAGCCTTATCTGCTGCGCGCCATCTATGAGTGGTGCACCGACAATGGCTACACGCCGCACATTGCCGTGGTCGTCGACAGCAGCACCCGCGTGCCGATGCAATTCGTCAAGAATGGCGAAATCGTCCTCAACATCAGCTTCGAGGCCACCAGCGGCTTGAAGATGGAGAACGACAACATTCACTTCAGTGCCCGCTTTGGTGGTGTTTCGCGCGACATCCTGATCCCTGTGGAAAACGTGATCGCCATCTACGCCCGTGAAAACGGCCAGGGCATGGCGTTTGAAGCGCCTGCGCCGGCCACGGCCGACGAGGTGCAACCGGCTCCTGAGCAGGAAAGCAGTGCGCCTGTGCTGTCCTCGGTACCTGTTTCCGAACCCGAAAAGAAGCCGGCTGAAAGCAGCGACAAGGGCGATGATGATCCGGAACCACCGAAAAAGGGTGGCCGTCCTGTACTGACACGCATCAAGTAGGCTATAATCGCCGGCTGAAGTTTTTGCTGGCTTAGCTCATCTGGTAGAGCACCTGACTTGTAATCAGGGGGTGGCGGGTTCAAGTCCTGCAGCCAGCACCAATACCGAAGCGGCTCACAGAGATGTGAGCCGCTTTTTTTGCTCCGCAATTCTGGCTGTGCACCGCAATTCTTACACTTAGCGGATGTTGCCAAAATTCAATCGCATTACGCAGCGACCTTTAGGGGGATGCTCCACCTTGCGGATTACGACCTTTTTTCAGTTCATCAATGACCACTTGTGGCAACTGTCTCAGGTCTGCCTGCTTATATCCCTCGCCTGGTTCAGAGAGGCGAACCAGCTTCATTTTGGGATAGTGCTCTGATGCAACTTTTGCAAGGTCGTCGTATGCCTTGACATAGAATTGCTCGTCCTCCAAACGCAACAACAATCCCAGATACAAATCCCTGACGCTGTACGTAAGGCGCGGGCCGATAGCTTCACTGTCCTTCTCCCAATCAATTTTCTCTATCTTTTCGAGCTTGTCTTGAATCGCATCGACCATTGGCGACATTTGGGAGTCGGCAGTTTCTAAGTCTTTATAGGCTTTGATCAAATGTAGATAGCTGGCGAATGCAGTGCGCCCGGCCTCGCTCGAATTCAAGAAATGCAGTGCTTTCAAATCAGCATCCCCTGCAGCGTTGAAAGTGAAAAGCATGCGCCCTGCATAGGTCCAAATAGGGGCAACACCTTCAAATTGCCGGTGAAACTCTTCTCTGTCGGCGGCGACATCATGAATGCACCGACGATAGCGTAAGAAATCAACGTACATTGAGCGGATCAAAGCCGCTGCCCCGTAAATTTCTGCCGACTCATCTTCTCTGCGCCGATCTTCTTGCAACCATCGGTTGAAGCTGAAAGCAAGTGTTGCGCCGATGAACGGACCGACTACTACCTTGAGAAGCTCCCAAACAAATTTATTGACCTCCCATGCTATGTTGACGCGCATCGCGTCGATAGCAAGGATCGATGCAGCAATGAACCACAAGGCGACGAATAAGTTGAAGCCTGTTCGCACGATATTTTTTTTCATTAATTCCCCGAGTTGTTGGTCGATTCCTGCCTATCGTACATGCGTATGACGCTCAACTACCAGGCGAAAAAAATGCCGCCCGAAGGCGGCATTTTCATTCAGTCGGCATGACCTTACGGCCACGGCGCTTGCGGACGTAGTTTTCCGTCATCACCACACTTGCGTGGCCGAGCTGCTGCTGGGCCTCGCGGATATCCTTGGTCTTGTCCGTCTTGTCGGTAGCAGCCTTCGCACGCAGGTCGCGGAACTGGAATTCATCCCCCTCAATGCCAGCAGCGTTACGTGCGGCCTCGAAGCGGAAGCGCAGCGCCGCCCGGCCCAGCGGCTGACCTTCCTCATTGACAAGCAACCTTGTTGAGACCACGACGCCGGATATGCCGCGCTTTCTCGCCTTGATGCGCTCCATTAGCGCCGCGAGCTTTCCTTCGATAGCAATGCGCAGCTTGTGCCCGGTCTTGTTCTGACGCACTTCGATGCTGCCTTCACGCAGGTGCGTTTCATCGATCTTCAGCAGGTCTGCCGGCCGGCCACCGGTGAGATATGCCAGGTCCATTGCCTCGCGGGTTGGAACGTCAGCTTTGTCCCATACAGCCTGGAAGGCGTCATC
Source organism: Herbaspirillum sp. 1173 (assembly GCF_031455335.1). NCBI lineage: Bacteria > Pseudomonadati > Pseudomonadota > Betaproteobacteria > Burkholderiales > Oxalobacteraceae > Herbaspirillum > Herbaspirillum sp. 1173. The sequence goes on from NZ_JAVDSP010000012.1 coordinate 101,164, forward strand.
ATAGACGTACGTCTCACGGCCGTATTCGCGGAACGATTTGATACCTGAGCATGGGTTCGGAAGGTCGGTGAGTCCTTCGGCCCGTGCTGCATTCCAAATGTGAGAAATGAGCGACTTCTCTCGATTGGCGGCTACGCGGCCTTCGTTACCTTCCACCGGTTCCCCTTTCTTGCGCAAAACATCTTGAGTTCGTTGGACGCGCCATGACAAGAACTGCTTAATGTGAATGGGCTTGATTTCTTCCAACGGCGCTGGCGGATTATCGAAGAATGCAAGCAGTGTCTCAATCTGCCGCAATTTCTCTTCCCGCGTCTTCGGTGCATTCTCGATCAAGTATTTTTTCTGATAAACCTCGCACGCATAACGGAACGTCACCACCTTTGAGACGGTGGTGGGCGGCAGCGCCTCCAGCTCCGCCCACTTTCGCACGGCCTCGACATAGTTAGATCCAAGCGGAATCTCACGACGCGGCTTGCCGCCGGCATCGTAGTAGTAATAGATCACCCCACTCCGCTGCTCACGCGCACGCACGCCGCGTGGAAGATTCGAATTTTTCGACGGCCTGCGCCCCATGTCATGCCCCAATCACTGCTGGTTTCCATCCCTGTTTCGGTGCCTCTGCCATGCGGCGCGATTCTACCGCCGACAGCAGCACCACCGGCCGGCCGCGCGCATTCGAGATAAAGGGAATCCCGATTTCGCGCAGGAACGCGGCCTGCATTTCATACTTGGTCTGCTTGACACCGGCGCGTGTAGAACCGCGCCGAATGCCTGTGAGACGATCCAAGCTCTCGTCATCAAGAAACAATTTACTCATGACTGTGGTTCCCTCTTTCCAATTTCAACACCCAGATTGCCGCTGTAGTCGCCCAAGCAAAGACGTTTGGTTTCTGCATTCGCGGTATTGCGACGTAGATCTCCCGCATCATCGCAAGTGAGGATGTCCGCCAGCGGCACGCCTCGGAATTGCCCCGCCAGCTCCTTGTCCAGCTCCACCCACGCGAATTTCTGGCCGTTGCCCAGGTGCTGGCGGATGACTGACACATAGCCGGCCAGCACGCCGTCATCGGGTGTATTGAACGTAATGCGGTCCAGGGCCTGCGGTGGCAGCATGACGAAATCACGCTGCTTCGGCTGCTTGGCGAAATACTTGGCGGCGTAGCCTTCGGCGCGGTAAGACACGCCGGGATTGGTGGTTGTGATTGCGTTCACTTCTGGTTCTCCTGGATGGCCGTAACAGAACACACGCCAAAGCGATCGACGGCGGCGGCGATCACGTCGCAGCTATGGGCTGCGATGGCGGTGTAGGAATGGCGTGCGCTGGCGGTGCGCACGACGACACGAAACGCGGTCATGGGGCGTTCCCTTTCGTTGGATTGGTATCAATCGGAAGTTCGGTCACATCGAGCCGGCCGGCGCGCCAGTCGGCCACCTGGCGAGGCGTGCCGTGGCGCGGGGACCTGTCCGGCACAGGCACCACGCGTGGCCAGGGGCACGCCTTGATGGCATCCCAGGCGGCCAGGGCCCGGCGCTGTTCATCGGCGGTCATGGCTGGCCCTGGCCATGTCGGCATGTCGTCCACCACCGGTCGAGGCCAGGGACATGCGCCCAGGGCGAGCCAGGCATGACCGATCTGCGCGGCCTGGTCCGGCTTGAACATGACCGCCGCTGGCGCGGTCTTCGGCTCAAATGACACATCGGCCGCAAAGTCAGGTCCAGCGGGCTGCGTACAGTTATTTACACGAGTCCAAGGGAACCCCGAACCCGCCGATGCGCGGGCGTCGCGCCCTTGAACTGGCGTCCATGTGTGGCGAACGGATTTAAAAACTACACCGACCATCTGACGGCACTGGACGCCATAGGGCATCACGCGTTCGCACTCCTCATAGCGACCGGTGACAGTCTTGTTTTCCTTAGCCAGCGTGACCATCAGATCGTCGCGTTTTACAAGCGCGCCGCCCTGCGCACGCAGGTAACTGGCCCAGCATGCACGCTTCTCGCCCTCGACCTTTTGCACGGCATCCCAGGCAGCGGCCATGGCCGGGGGGGCCTGTTTGACCATGTCTGCCGGCACGCGGCGCAGCTCGCGCCAAACGCTCACGGGTGCGCCACCCCATTGCTGGAACTGGCGAATACCCCAGCGAGCCGCCCAGGCTTCGACACGGGCCGAGGGCGTCAGCTCACGATCCCCCGCCATATCGGTGGTGATGAGGTAGCCTTCTTTGGTCTTGTGGTCGGCGACGCCATCGATATTCTTGGCCACGTACTTAGCGATATAACCGGAAGCACTACCTTTCGCCCAATCAATGCGCTTCACATCCAGGCGACGCTTGAATGCGCCCGGCTCACCGCGATCCACGCGCCAGGCGTATCGCTTCATGATGCGGATAGCGCGGCTGGCCACGTCCTTGACGTGGGGCGAGGTGTAGTCCGGCAGCGCGCGTACGAACACCAGCATGTGCCAGTGCGGGCATCCATCGTGATGCGGTTCAGCAATCCGGAAACCGTACAGTCCGATGCCGCGACGAGCCAGCGCCGAGCGCGCCAGCGCTGTCATCTTGCCGAGGTACTTATTGGCAGTGCGTGGGTCGGAGCCGTCATACTTCGGATTTGGCTTGCCCGTATGCAGCGTCGCATGGAAGCGCGATGGGCACGACCAGGTGAGGAACAGTCCCTGATCGTTGCACTCTTTCGCAATTACCTCGAAACCATTGATACGCAGCATGAGTTCGCCGCGACGGATGGTCTTATTGGCGGTCGTTTTTTCGGCCAGTTCAGCAATACTGAATTCCTGGCCAGCCTCATTGCGCACAATGGTCGCTTCCAGAGCAGCCGCATTTCTCCGGTTCTGCGCAAGGCGAGACAGTACGGCGTCATTACTGGCATAGGGCTCACCGTGATAGTGCACATAGCCCAAGCGAATATTGCCGCCCTCAAAGGCGCGGCCGACCACCTTGCGCAGTTGCCTGCGCCACCATCGCGGATCCACGACACGCGCAATGATGGCGCGCAGGTCGTTATCATCCACCTCAGGCATATCAATGCCGTAGTCGCTGCATTCTTGTTCGATGAGGTCGCGGGCGTGGGTATCAGAAATCGCTTTCCACAAGACTTTCTTGACGTTCTCGGCGGCTTTCTCGGCGGTGGCGCAAATATCGACATCATCCTGCGACAGATCCACGCCGGCCGGCACGTACTGCTCAGCGAACTCGCGGACGAACTGAACGGCGACCGGTTCAAAGATCTTGTTCCAGTGCCATACCGACATCAGTTCCAGCGCCTGGCTCACGACACGTCCACGCCACTTCAGCGGAATACGTGCCAGTTCCCCGGCAAACTGGGGCGACTCGACGAAAGCCCGATGCCGACGGCGTGTCTTTGCATCGACTGTTCTAGACTGCATTGAGAGCTCTTTCATACGTCGTAATAGCACGCAGCACTGCATGGCGCATCGCCAGGCGTTCAGCTTCAGTGAAGGAGTGAATAGGGGATTCCCAGCGATCCGCCGAGAATCCCGCCAGGGCGAGGATGTGTCGACGCACTGGCTTGGGCATCGCCGCCCAGGAGTAGGCAATGCCGGTTTGGAGATTCGGCCGCCTGCGATTACGCAGCAGGGAAATGGATTTACTTAATTCAGCCTTGGCAGCTTCATTACCCGGAGGCGTCGGCACCCATGCCGCGCGCTCGCGCAGCAGGTCCGACGCTGGACGGAATGACGCATGGTCCTTAATTCGCGCGCCACGCATCATTACCCTTTCACCAAGCCGAGGGCGGCCAGCAAGGCAGGCGCGAGCAGCAAGAAGCCAGCGATGCCATGAGCGATCACAGTACGCATTACCACGCCCCCATCAGGCCGCCGAGACGCTGCAAGCGCTGAACAAGGCGGGCGGATATAACGTCCTTCCCTTGCCAGATCACATTCCACTGCAGTTCGTCTTGCAGAACCGCTTTGCGCTGAAGCATGCGCTGGGCGCACTGAAATTCTTTGAGGTCGTCGCCCATGCGAAGCCGCAGCGAGGCGAGCGCAAGCGTTGTCTGTTGCTGATCGAGAGCCATGTGAGGTTTCTTCAGGGTGAGCGAATCCCGCGTGCGCCAAACGGCGCACGACAGGTCTTAGTCAATTTGGGATTCAGCGACCGGCTAGGCGGTCAGCAGCAAATCAGGCAGTACCTGTTCCTTGGGGTGCAAGGTACGCACGGGGCGAGATGGGAAGGCTCACCTCGGGATTGGGCGTGGCCGACAGGGAAACGGTACGAGAAATCTCCAGCGTGGCAACGAAGGTATGGCCGCAATCGACGTTCTGGCATCGATAGGTGATTTCCTTCATCAGCGTAGACATGGTCCGGCTTTTGGCTGCACGCACTGGGCTTTGGCAATGAGGGCACGGCAGGCTGATTACACGCATGTTGTTTTCTTTCCCTTGATGGCATAGAGTGCACGCCCCTTGCCGGTAACACGTTTGATACCTTCTCGAACAGATTGCGCTAGAGCGAACTCAGCGGCCTGTTCAATCGTGTCGAAGCCTTCGCGGATCATGATCACTTCCAGGGCTTCGACTAACGCAGGATGGGTGAACGGTAATTCGATATCAGGCATTGCGAGGCACTGAAAAGTGGCTCGTGAGCGCCTTGGCTTGCACGTTCTGCTCGGATAAGATCGGCATCGAATAGGATTGCGCCAGAGCGATGGCCTGATGCATCAACAGATCGTGAGCCAGCGTGGCCAGGTTTTCACCTTGGTACTGCGCCAGGGCTTTCATGATGTCGTAGTTGTCGTCATTGACGCGCACAACGATGCGGCGATGACGGATTTTGCGGGGATCGTCGTACATGGCTGCCCCCAATGCTCAAGCCCGTTCGGCTTTGACGTCTTTGTCGTAGGCGGCCATGCCGCGCAAGATCAGCAGGCGCACAAAAGAAGAGCGCGTGCGCAAATCCTGGCGGGCCAGCTCAGCCAGTCTTTGTTCTTCATCAGCTTCAAGGCGAAAGGTAACGGCCACCGAGGTATCGATATGGGGATGGGCTACGTGCTTGGAGAAAGTAGGCATATGGGATAATTGGTTGTACACGTCACTTAGCAATGACGGCACTTTAGTACAAATATTTTTACTTTGCAACCATAAGTGTAGAAATTTGATGACTTTCGGCCAGCGATTAAAAGAAGAAAGAAAGCGTTTGGGGATGACGCAGCCCGACTTTGCCTTGGTTGGCAAGGTCGAGAAAAATACCCAGATTAACTATGAGCAAGACAAGCGATCACCCACCGCCGAATATCTTTTGGCGATTTCTGAGATCGGGGTGGATGTTCACTACGTCCTCTATGGCTCACCGTCCTCTGATAGCCTGACCGAAGATGAGAGGGAGTTACTGGCCGGCTATCGCAAACTTGATTTGCGCGCTAAGGCTAGAGTTCTTGGTGTGATCGAAGGAGCGAGCGATACAGAGACACCCGCACCCGCACCCGCTCCCAAAGGCCGAGCGAACATCACCATTCACGGCGGAGTCGGGCAACAAATTCACGGCGAGACCTTTAAAAAGGTCGTTGGTCCTCAGATTGTCAAAGCCCCGTCTAAGAAGAAATAGATTTCTAATTTGTCGTGAACTTGAGCAGTGCGTTTGCGATGTAGGCGGAAGGCTGCATTAAAGATCGTTTTTGGAAATAGGGTAGGAATGGTAAGAAAAATAAATATTCGGGGGAATGTTTCTCAACTCATCAATGGGGATGTCCATAGTGTCACCGGACCGACGACCACTGAGACTCGGAGCTCGAGTGAGGTAAAAGAAACAGAAAATCCCCGAAGGATCACTGAGTTCCAGCGGAAAAGAATCAACGTATTAGTGAAAGAATGGTCGGCAATTTCCGGTGAAAAGGAAGTCGAAATTTATAAGATCTTTATGAAAGATTTTGGAATTCGGTATTTCCGTGAGCTCCCGATTGAGCATTATTCAACCGTGAAAGAAACACTAGAGGAATGGATTGCGGCTAGCGCTGCCAAAGCGCACCCTGTTGCGGTCCCAGAGGTGGAAAAAGTGGTGCAAAGTGAAAGAGCGCAGCATCAACATGGATGTCCCACTTGCCTGGAAAAGGATGCATCTTTCGCCCGACATCAAAGGGAGCTATTGGTGCTGCAAGCTTTGGCTTTCGCGCTCTCACTGTTGTGCGGCTGGCTCCTCTACAAGATGCCAACTCAAATGTAGCCTTGTCTGAGTGCTGGTAAGAGTCTTTCGGGCTTTGCCCTAAAGGTCCTTTGCACGATCAATGCGAGCCAGCGGCGAAGGTTCTTGGCGACCATTTGGGAGCCTAGATACGTCGGCACCATACGTCACCATGGCCTCAGCGAGGATATCAACGACGTTACTACGTATCTGCCTGGCCACGTGCAGCGCGAGGCAACGGCGAGTGAGCTCATCGACGAGCACCAAGACTTTCAGGAAACGCCGGCGGTGACCCGTAATGATGATCGCCGGTTGTTCGGCTTGGCCGCGATTGACGGGCAGAAAAAGAAGCAAGGCCGCATGCGCCAGCCTATGGGACTGGCGACAAGGGCTACTAAGAGAAAGACACTAAACCGCTTGCACAAAGTCTGGGCGCGGCACTTTGGGCATGTTGTCGTATGCCTTCAAAATGGTTTGCAATGGTGTCAATGTTTCATCGTTATGCCAGTAGACGATTTTGAGCCATGTCGCGGCGCGTATGAACTGCCCACTACCTAACCAAGTGTCTTGCAAGTTAGCTTGCAACATTTTGCAGCCCGCTTTGAACAAGTCTTTTTCGTCGAATGATTCGCGGGCCGCCCGGTGCAGACACAAAGCGTAACCAAAGTCACGCGGCTTCAAGGCTTTGGATAGCGTTACTTCGGTTTTACCTGTCCAGCGTTCGTACATTTCTATCCCAGCCTCAAAGCCGTCATCATACTCCCCCCCCTGATAGGCGAAGGCCATGTAATCATCCAGGCCAGATTTGACAATTTCATGCGTCGACCAAGGACGCTGCTCATAGCGCCAACGGGCTTCTTCGAAAACTCTGGCTGTATCCCATTCTCCCTCATAATTCCAGCCGTCTTCCAGCCAGCCACCAATCGCCCTGGCCCAGTGCAGAGTCGTGCGGTGAGCGTTGGGGTCAGGACCAAATTTCTCATCTTCCTTAATTGCTCTGTCCAGCCATTCATTGGCTCGGTGGATAATTGGACTGACTTCATTATGCAGACCAAGCAGCCACGCTTTTACAACTGTCCCAATTTCACTTACAGCAACATTTCCCATCGGCCTGTTTTCATCATATTGCGTTCCCAGATAGAAATTGAGCATTTCATCATTAAAACCATTCGTTCTTGACTTAATTGGGTCGAATGACATCTTCCTATCCTTAACAAGGTTTACCATTACAAAATCTGACAACAGTTGAATTTCTTGCAGCGCCAGCACCAACTGTGTTGGTGCTGAAATTACCGTTTTGCAAATTCTGAAGCGCTTTCTGCTTTATCGCTTGCGATAAATTGGAATTTTCAATCGCAGCCTGTGCATCCGTAAGCGCTCCGCTCAAAGCACTCGATTGCGGTGTAAACGTAGGTGATGATGGAATGCTTCGATCGCCGCTACGGAATTTGTTATCCCACAGCGTCACTTCACCGGTTACAGAGTTCACAGACACCACATCCGCGCCGTGTGTGCCCACAGCGCCACCGTACTGAACCACCGTTTGATTAGGGAGTGCGGCAATGTCATTTGCCAAATTCAACTCCCCCACGTATGCATTTAGATGCGAGTTAGCAATGTTCGGATTAGAGGAATTCAGCGTATTGGGAGTGTAACCCAGGCCAGCTACAGGATCAGGTAAGTTCGGATTAAGTGTCACCCCGTTACTAACACGGGGGGCTGTAGCTGCCGCATCGCCCGATCTATTTTCTCCGTTAACGGAAGCGATTACTTTAGCCGAGCACAAAAATAACGAAATAGCGCACAGGGTCGGATTAATCTTCAGATTATCCCACCACTGTCCGGTCTGATTTGGCAGGCTCTTGATAGAGCTAGAGATATCATCCCCACTAGCCGGAAGAATCGTTCCCCAATTTCTAAATTGGCCAGTCTGGTTAGGTATCCCCTCCAACGCATACTCATCGTCAAGACCATATTGGTTAGGTTTTCCTGGTAGAGATAAGCTCATTCCCGGTGGCGGCATTTGCATCAACGCCGCAAGGGCCGCAGTCATCATGGAATATGCTGTTATAGGATTCGGCATCGGTAGGACATATGCAGTTACCACCTTGGGTGAGGTTGCATTGTTCGTCGCCTCGTTCTGGGCAGCAGTCGCTGCACTAACCGCATCACGACCCAATAAGGCCGCGAGACTACCCCCTGTCAGCAGCGACAACGCGGTTATCGCTGCGTTGTAATCCTGATTGTTGTACGACGTGATCGTAGTTTTTTCATTACCATTTACGATCGTCTTGACGGTCTCGCTACCTGCATAGAGGCCATCACGAATCAAAGGAGCTACCAACGCACTTGCAGCACCGCCGATTGCGCCCCCGGCGCATTCAGTATCACGTAATGCAGCAGCAGCACAGCCCAAAAGCGCATGACCGAGCACGTTCTGTATCGAGTAAGCGCTAGAGTTACCGCCGATCCCATTCGCGCCAATCGCAGCCGCATCGGCCACTACCCCATTCAAGAATGCGGTACCGAAGCTTCCCCCATAAACTGCAGAATTGATTGCAGCGCTTATGCCGCTACGAATAGCCGTGTTAGCGGTGTAGGTGCCTGGATTGGTCATAAAGTCTTTCCAGGCACCTTGACTCAGCTGGCTTGCTGAACCGCTGCTTGGCGTAACAGTGCTTGCGCTGTTTGATGCACCCTCTGCAAGTCCAGAGTCAGAAGGCGTCCCCGGAGCATTCCCAAGCACACCTGCAGTCAGTCCAGCGACCACGCCAGACACAGCGCCTGATTTGAGAGCCGTACCCAGATCCAACCGGCCCGTGGTGATAACCTGGGTTGCGATACTAGAAAGCGTGCCGATGATGGCTGCATTGATACCGGCAGCAACAATCGCTGCGGCCGAACCTGCGGCAACTGCGCTACCGGTGATGGTCTCCATTACGGCTAAACCTGCCGCCCCGCCGGTCATCACGGAAAGTGCTACCGCAACGGCAATCGCGATAACCTGACCAAACGCGCCCGGTCCACTTGTGTCTTTTATGAAATCAGTACGGATATTGTCGTGCGCAGCAACCTCGGTGAAATCTCCCCCGAGCTGCTGCCTCAGCGAATTTAGTAGTGCGTTGGTTCCTGCCACGTCACGGGTTCCATCTGCATTGACGACCCGGAACGCATCACCAATTGCAGTGATCCGGTCAGCCTGGACGTTCAGGTTGACCGCCGACATAAAGCCACCGGGCTGCAATTGCGTACCGCTGTATTCGACCCAGCCACCCTCTACCTTGTAATCCGAGACGCCAATATCGACGCTACGCTGCTCGTTGGTCAGGCTGGCCGTCTTCACGGCAAGGTTGGTGGCCTCGATGATGCCGGTATTGGTAATGCTCTGGCTGAACGTCAGTTTCACGTCATTGCCACTGATCACGCCACCCGTCGTGTTACTGGCGTAGCCAGCAGGCAAATAGACCTGCGGCATCAGTGCATTTATGCTGCCGCAAGTGGTGCTTTTGAATGAACAAGCTGGGTCAGGCACACTCTGTTCGGTGTACCACAGCATCGGCTTGTCCAGCGCGCCAATTTGCGCCTGGGTCAGCGGCTTTCCTAGCTGCAGGTTGTGCTCCACCGCATATTGGATGGCATTGTTGTAGAGAACGGCCTTTTGCTGATCGTCAATGCTGAGACTGTTTGTCGTGCTCCATGAAACACCTTTGACGAACGTACCGGACCCAGTGTCCTTGAGCGCCTCTTGCCGAATCAGGTTGCTTTCGGTCGACGCATCGTAATAGAACAGATTGGTATCGGGACGCAGAGATGCCGGCAGATTGCTCACCAGAAGGTCCGGTCCGAGAGACCCCAGTAGGCCCCCGCTGGCCATGTTGACGGCATAGATCGGGCTCTTCGTTGATGGAACACCACTGCCGTCTACTGGTGTGCCACTGGGGCCGATGGCGACCAGCTGCGGTGCCAGAGTGGACGCTGCCGTAGGCTGATTGGAATCGGTGATTCCGTTGGTAAGCGTGGAGCCTGTGAGAGAAACGTCCGATCCGTAGATGTTGCCCGTATTAAGAACATTTCCTCCGGCAATCACCGTTAGTGCATTGCCGGCCTGGATCGCCGCCGCTTGCACACCATCAGCGATGACACCATGTGTTTCGTGGACCTTGTCACTGCAGAACCAGCAGGTCTCCTCGACCCAATGTCCCTGCCAATAGGTATTGAGGGCGACCGCCGTATTGGTGATGGAGTTGCTGATATTGATGTTGGCATCCGCACCGGCAGTAATCAGCCCGCCTGTGTTGACTAGATAATCCCCATCAATGGAAACGTTACGAGCACCACTGATGATCGCTGCCGCACTCGCCTGATTCTGTCTGTCGACATTACATTCGCTTCCCTTGTACGTCCCGCCGCCATTGCATCCCTGAGCGAAAGACGGATTTTCGTTACCAAAGCTCATGTGCGTCGTTACCGGGGCTACCACGCGGTTGGTGATTGTCGATGCGGCGAGATTCACGTCTCCTGCCGTGGACAAGATCGTGCCAGCCAGGTTATCAATGCTGCCTGCCGTCAGGTTGACGTTCCCGCGCGCGGACAAGGTGCCAAACTCGTTAGCAATCGATGCCGCTTTCACGGTCAGTGTACCGCCCGCAACTACGTTGTTCGAGTTCTGTTGATAAGCGAAAGTGTCGACGTGGGCGTTGTCTTCACGGCAGGTGGCGCTCGGAAGACATCCTGGGCGAGTCGTAAAGGAGGACTGATAAGTCCCCTGATTGACAAAACTGCCTGGCAACGTGATCGTAATGTTATTGCCTGCGACAAGGTCGCCGGCATTCACTAGATTGCCAGATCCATTCAGACTGACATTCGCTCCAGCACGCAAGGTGCCACGTGTACCGAGGACAGAAGTCTCAACGACATTGCTGGGAGCGACAAGAGATGATGCGTTGTAAAAGTGAGAACCGATAAGGTAGTGGGGGAAGACAATAGGCGTTTGCGCTATGTCCGCAAACTTTTCTACGTTTTCCACGTCAAGCCGAATTGCCTGCGCGAATGCCTCCAGTGATGCCTGATTAACTGTATCACCAGCCCTGTACGTTATAACCGTATCAGATGAGCCATTGCTGAGCACTGACAAATTGGCGACCATGTTGCGGCCTGCGGAGATGGTGCTGCCACGGTTCGACAATGTTCCTGCCGATATTGCGACGTCATTCCCCGCTAAAATCTGACCAGAAGTGCCCTCAACCTGGCGCAGCATCACCCTGTCAACTGTCGGTAAGGCGTAGGTTCTTGTGCCAGTGTTCAAACAAGCTGAATCCATGCAGCTTGTGGGATTGGTGAATGTTCCTGTGACCGGATCAACGGTAGTCGACGATCCAAACAACGTGGAGATATAAACCTCTATATTCTTGTATTGGTGATATATGAGTCCAGCATCTCCATCCCCATTGGCCCAATCCGCCGTGTATAGACCGAGGTACGCAGTGCCGGTCAGGTCAACGTTGACGACTCCTTGCTGCAAAGTAAAGACGGTTGTTACGGGAGCAGCCCGATCATTATTGATCGTGCTCGCCTGAATCGAGACATCGCCCTGCGCCGCAATTGTTCCCGCAACGTTCGTGAGCGTGCCGATCCCGGTCGCAGTGAAATTCCGATTAGCCTTGATCGTCCCATTGCTGTTATCAACGTTACCGCCCTGCAGGGTCAAGTCGTTAAGCGCCTCAATCGTACCGGCATTGATCGCTCCGCCATTGATCGTGGCGTTTCTTTCTGCGTGAATCATGGCTCCCGCAGCGTTGCTAACCGGGGCATTGATCGTCAGATCCTGCCCAGTAACGATAGCTCCGGTATTGGCCAGGCTGGCACCGGAAGACGATAAGGTCAGATTGCCTGATGCCTGCAACACACCGGCATTGTTGATCCCGTTGCTACCGAACAGCGATACATTGCTGGCATTGGCCAGCCACGATCCACTGTTGGCAATCGTATTTGCATTGATGGTCAAGTTGCGTGCAGCATTGAGTTGTCCTGCGAGCGACGAGAGATCCATCGCCGCATTGGCTGCGTTGATGGTCAAGCTGTCGCTAGCTGCGATCACTCCCCCTGCATTGTTGAAGCTGCTGCCAGCGCCGCTGACCGATAGCGCCAGATTGCCGGCCGGCGCAGCATTGGCCGCCGCGTTAGGATCCCCTACATAGATGGTTCCACCAATATTGCTGTACAGGCGTCCCATCTGCAGGGTCATGCCAGTTTTCGCAAGCAGACTGCCGAAGGAATTATCAAGCGCCCCTGATAAGCGCGCGTCGACGGTCGCCCCATACAAGGTCCCGTAGTTGCGCAAATCGTTTGCAACGATGGTAGTGCCCGAAAGTCCGGAGAGATTTGCACCCAGCGCATTTCCTACTGTCGCGCCGCTCAAAGACAACTGGCCGCCCGCCGTCCAGCTTCCTGTGTTGGCAATGCCGGTCCCGCTCAGCAGGGTGATATCACCGACGACAGCGCCGGTTTGACCCGTCACGATACTGCCACTGGCATTGACCGACAGCTTGCCGCCGACGACCGTATCACCAACGATGACATTGCGGCCCGTCAGCGCTGTGTCTTGAGCGGCGGTCAGCTTTGCTACCGCCACATCGGTCCCACCCGTGACCGACGCAGCACCGTAACTGGTCAAGGCATTGGCGCTGACCGAACCATCGGCCCGAACGGTGGCCCCTTGGCTGCCGTAGACGTTGCCGAGGCTGACATCGCCGTTGGCGTCAATCGTTACCACGCCATTGTTGGCGTTAGCTGCCCCCACTTTGACACCCAGACCAGCGGTCGTTCCTATCACCTTGATCTGCCCAGCATTCATCGCGCCAAATGCAGTAGCATCAATCTGCACACCTGGCTCGGGCCCGCTGAAATTGGGTGCCGAGCCATTCGGGGCCACCTGATAATCGCTGCCAAGCTTTCCCTGGCCGGCGACCGCTTCCGAGACCCGTTGCTGCCCCGTGATCACATTGATCTGTCTGCCTGCGTTGATGGAGCCATTGACACCTACGCTGCCCGCAATGAGGTCGACCACACCAGCGCTGCTTTCGATCCCAGCGCCAGGTGTGCCATTGGCACCTGCTGCGCCCTCAATCTGAATATGTCCCCCCTTGACGTCGTACGCCACGGCCGCAGCCGTATCAAAACTTGTCGACACGCCACCTCGAGCAGTCAGAAACTGGGGTTCACCCGTGGTCATGACCACGCGTGGTGTGTTGATGAATCCGCAGGCTGTACAACTGATGCCATTAGGATTGGCAATGATGACGTCAGCAGGGGAGCCAAACACTTCAATCGTCCCGCCGATGCGGCTGGCGCTGCCCTGTACAGTGACTTGGTTGATGATCTGAGTTGCCGTGCGGCCACCCAATGCGCCATTGGCCACTACTGTCCCGCCCAGGGTCGCGCCGCCACTGATCAGGCTGTTGTTAAGAATCAAGCCAATAGCGTCAACGTTGAATTGACTGTATTGGTTGAGGGAAATCCCGGCGGCGTTGGGTGCGGTGATATTGACGACCGGGACCCCGCCACCCGTCCCACTGCTGCTAGTGATCGCAGGCTGGAAACGAATAGGCGCGGCGGGATCGGAAATCGGGGCCGCCTGGGCACTACTGCCGAAACGCAAGGAAGGAAGCTTGTTCTTCAACTCGCCTGACAAGGCCGCCAGGAGGCCAGGCAGCTTCTCTTCCAACGTTTCCACCACAGGAAACCAGTTTCCATCTTGTTTGGCTTTATTGAGCTCCTCTTGCAAACGCATGGAAAAGACCTGCCATGCGATGGCATCATTGAATGCATAGGTACGCTCAGCGTTCGATGCCATCTGCTGTGCAGAATGCTGAGCATCCTGCCAGACAATTTCCAGTGGTCCCGACCAGAGGAGAAAGGCCAGCATAGCCGCCAACATTCGCTGCCATAGCGTGCGGGGTTTCGGTCCTGTACCAACAGAGAGTGTCAGTGGAGAATCAGCCAACGGTGGCCCCTGCCGCAAAATTTTTCTCGACATGGCATTGGATGACGTGGCGCGTTGCATGAGATTCCCCGATTTTTCTTGTGTACGTATTGCCGGACCTGCGCGTTATCAAACGACACTCCGGTCTTTCATCACCGATGCGGTGACGACGATGCTTATTGCTGGATTTTTGCTGAAGAGGTCAATTCGCCAACCAGTTTCAGGGTGGCTTGCTCGAGCGCTTTGCGTTCCATGGTTTGGCGCAACGCGGCCTTTACGTCGTCGTACTGTGGTACTTGAGTTGGCCGCAGTTGATCTAGCCGGATGACGTATCGCTCGTTGTTCCAGACGACCGGTGTCTTGGTCACACCTCCAGGCACCAATTCCGAAATCGCCTGCGCTACCGGTAGAGGAAGGTTTTGCGTCTTTCCTTCCGTAGCGGGCAACTTGAAACTCACCCATTCGAGCTCGCCGCCTCGATTCTTGTTGGCAGCAGTGCTGTATTGCGCAGCCAGCTTCGCAAAGTCCGCCCCGGCCTTGATTTGTTCCAGGACTTTCTGGGCGCTGGCATCGTCCTCAACCTGAATCAGCCGAGCCTTGTACTCATTCGGACCGAGGCTGCCAACGATGGCGTTGAATTGTTCGCGCACCATATCATCGGTAACGGGCGATGGCTTGATCGCATCGCGCAGATAGAGCTGGATCATCGCGGCATCCTTGGCCTCCTGCATGGCCTTCTTGACTTCAGGACGGTTTTCCAGGGCCGGACTCTTAACGGCCTGCTGACGGAATAGCTCCCTTGCAATCAATTGCGATTTGACTGCGTTGCGTAGCGGTGCAGAGTCCGGCAATCCCGTGAGCTTGATCGCCTCTTGAACTAGGCTTTCCGGGATGTTCTTTCCATTGACGACGGCGGCCACACCGGCAGGAGGCGAGGACTTGTCGATCGTCTGCGCAAACAGCAGCGCGGGGACGACCAATAAGCTGGTGCAAAGCGCGTGACGGAGAGAAAGGCTATTCATCATTTTTCATATCCTTTTTAAAATTGGTCTTCAGTCAGATTTGGTCTGCGGCGCTAGTACGACCAGTTCAATGTGGCTAGTAGCAAGGTTTCCCTACGCGGCAGGAAGTTGGGTTGTTGCACGGGCCGGCCGAGTGTGATCTCACTAGTCCAGGCATGTTTTCCACTTTGGTACTGCAGTCGTGTGCCCAGGCCAATACCGGAGAGCCTGCGTGTGTGACCCTCTGCAATCAGTTCGGTGATACCCGTATCAAAAAATACGTAAGGTTCGATACGTACATCGGCCACGGTGGGCGTATTGCTCCACACGATTTCATTTCTCGAATAGGCCCCCCGGTCACCACTAACTCCGCTCTCACGGAATCCTCGAACGGACGACATGCCCCCGACAAAGATTTGCTCTGACCCGAACAATGCCTGCCGTGTCCATTGGCCGTTGACCTGCATACGCATCATGAATTGGGTCGCGTCGGGAGATGGCAGCGCAAAAGAAAATGCGCCATTGACATCCATTTTCGTGAACTGGCCATGCGCTTCGCTATCCTGAATCTGCGTACTATCCTTGTCGGCGCCGAAGGCCGACAAACCGCGTGACACGCCGCCCTCCAGTGTCAGGCTTGCCGGCCGTTTTTCGATGAGAAAGCGCCATAGCTTGTTGATCGCTACGCGTAGCACGGTAAGCTTCTGCGGTGCTAGCGGAAGATTGTTGATATCGCGTTCCGAACGGCGCAATGACAGGGTGACATCCAGGGCCAGTTTGGAGGCCTGGCTACGGGAGAGCACGCGGTTCCAGCCCCAGGTGCTGGCCAGGGTCTTGCCGTATAGCAGCGCAGTATCGCTGATGAGTGCCTGATATTCCGATAGCGATGTCGTATAGCTGAATGTGTTGTAGCCAAGCGGCACAGATGCTGATCCCACTAGAGCATTCGTTTCACGGCTGCCGCTGTAGTTGAACGAGACGATTTCTTGGAACCCGAACAGGTTGTCCGCCTCGACCCCAAACCGCGTGCGGTTCAATCCGGTCTGTTGGCTACCGTAATTGTCCAGGCCCGCACTAAACCACAATCGGTCACCAGCCGTATTCTTGATTCCGATGATGGAACCTCCCGGCGAGCTCCCGGGCAAGATTTGCATTTCGGCCTTATTGCGCCGCATACGATTGATCTGTTCAACGCCTTGTTCCAGGTCGGCAAGATGAAGCACGTCGTCCGGCGCTGCCGGTATCGCCATCCGTACACCAAAATCCGTGACCCAACCACCGCTGTCCGGGTGCGCTCCGGCAGTGCTCGGAGAAATCTGCTGGCCGTTCAGTTGAATGGACTCGATCTTCCCCGACACCAGCGTGATGACCAGTTTGCCTGATCGTAGGTTTTGTTCGCCCAGATAAGCACGACTCGTGATGAGCCCTTGGTTGACGAAACGCTCGGTCAGACGGCGCAACAATTGATTGATGCGGGCGCTTCCCAATTTCTTGTTCAAGAATGGCCGAGCAATGTCTTCCAGTTCGGCTGACGACAATACGGCGTCCCCGGCGAAATCAATATGTTCAATGAGGAATGTCGGACCAGTCTCAGGAATTTGCTCAATGTCACTGATATCCGGTGTGGAAACATCGCGTCCGGGAGCCTGAATTTGAGCGGGGGGCTGGTCGATCTCTCGCTGCCGGTCACGCTCTCGCTGTTCCTGCAAAAGACGTTGTGCCGGATCTTGTTCTACGCGTGGCACTTGGGCCGCAGTAGGCAAAGTGAGCGTTAATGACACAATAGATGCAGCCAGCTTTAGCAGCTTGCTGCGCGCTTCTTTACTACCGCGTCCTTTGCGGAACCGATTATGCGTCACCATAGACCGCTTCCCAGTCCTAGGCTGCTCTCAATAGAGACTGGATCACGACGCGCCGGACGGATCGTCAAAATACCATTGGCTGCAGTCAGTTGACTGATCCCGGTAAAACTACCGCCGTTGATGATTCCCTGTCCGTTCAAGGTCAGTTTGTTGGCGGCGAGCCACGACCCGCCAATATCCGTTGCATAGAGTCGCGCCCAGCTGCTGCCAAACCAACTCTTCATGCCACTTTGGGAATAAGCACGGTAGCCTAGTATTCCTTGAGCATAGATGCTGGGTGCCGTGATACTCAGGTCACCCAGTGCGGTCACGTCGCCACCAACATTGACTGCTTCCGTTCCGGCGCGGATGGTGATGTTGCCGCTCGCCGAAAGCGTACCCCCATGACTAGCGATATTGCTGGAGGCTGTAGCACGGCAAAAGATCATGCAGCTGCGCTGAAGGTGCGCGCTGCCATCGAAGAGTGCCTCGTTATGGAAACGCTCACTGACGGCAATATTTACATTGCCGTTATTGACTAGCGCGATGCCGCCCTGATTCACAAAATTGGACGCCGTTGCGCTTAATCCAGTCTCGGCCACCAGATAGGCCAGTTGGTCTGGCATGGCGACCTTGCCATAGTCGACATCAAAACCGGAATTACGCTCGGTAAAGAACACCCAACGTTTGGTGCTATTAGCATAGCTGCTAGGTTGTTCTCCGTTCGCACCAGCGGTCTTGTCGATGAAATTGGAGATTGTGCCCCCAGCAACAAGAGTCATCGCGCCATTACTGATGATGCGGGCATTACGATTAGAAATATCATTGCCCGCTTGAATAAGCACGTCATCTGAATTTCCGAAGATGGCTCCCAGCATTGATGATGACGGAGATTGGTTCGACACGGTACCTGCTGCTCGCAGAGTGACCGCCCCAGCCGATGCACTATTGCCGGTGATGCGGGAATTACCCTGCAGCAGGCCCCCGATATTGATTAGGTCGCCGCTGCTATTGATCAACAATCCACCCGCAGAGGCCACGACAGAACTTCCTTGCTGGCCAAGGTTATTCGTTGAAAAACCTGCATTCTGCAAGACGACGTTTCGCGCTGCGAGTAGATCTGTTGCGAGCAGGCTTGTCGTACCCCCTGTGGTAATTTCGACATCCCCCGCCTGCGAGCGAATCAGGCTTTTAGTGGATACGCCCGCCTGCATGCCGTTGGTCGAGGAAAGTCCACTCGCATTGATAGAAACACCTGTCATCCCGTCGACCGTTGCACCGGTCAGCGTCATCGCACCACTTAGAGCGGCGGTGAGAGTGCCAGTACGAGAAGTCGCGCTGGGACCGCTCGTGCCAGACGGGGAGGACGAGAAGGTAAGGTTGTTAGCCTTAAAAATCAGATCCTGATCTGAACCAAGCTGGGTAGAAATCAACTGTAGATCCTGGCCCTGGTTGTAGATCGCAAGGCCTCCCGTTGCATCTAGCTGGCTACGCTGGGCTGTGATCGCAGCGGTACCCGCGACGCCATCACTGCCGATAAGAATATTTCCGCGCTGAGAAACGATGACATTGCCGTTCGCGTCTATCCCTCTTGAACCAGCCGTCACAGACGTGTCCGCAAACGAAATACGCTGGCTCCGGATGTCAACGGTACGGCTTGCTTGTATGGATGAACCAGAGCCATTGGCCGCGCTGTCAAGGCTGGTGCTGGCTACGATCACGTCATTGGCGGCTTTGATATGTCCGCCGGCAATGTGCAAATCACCATTACCCGCAACGCTGAAGTCGCCCACGGTTGCAAAGATCGAACCGGCGTGGCGCACGCCGGCACCTTGATCGGTGATGATCAATTCGACCTTGCCTGCGCTCAAGCTCCCCAGTGCAGTGATATCCAACGCGGTCACGCCGGTCCCGCTTGCTCCAGCGGAGGTATGTCCAATCCATGCACTCAATAGATCCGTTGGAGAGACGCTGCCATCAATCTCTGAATGCGTTGATCCCGTTACGGTCCGGATGCGCGAAGCGCTATTGGCCACGGTATTGAGCACGGGCCCATTGACCGATATCTGCTTGGCGATTAACTCCAGATCGAGCATCGCGCCACTCAAACCATCGGGGCCGATGGTGATCTGTCCTGCGCCGGTATTAAGAATGATGTTGCGCTGAACGTTGCCTGGCGAAAGTGTGATGTCGTTGAAACTGACCTGACCGGTGGTCAAGGCGACGTTACCCGTGTTGACGAAACTGCCGCCGTTAACCGTAATGCCATTTGGATTGGCGATGATGACGTTGGCGCGTGAACCGATAACGGTAATGTCACCCTGTATCAGACTAGGATTCGTGCTGGTAACTTGATTGACGATGTTACGGGCGTTGACGCCGACGTTGTTCAACGCCGCCCCGGCCTTGCTGACGTTGAAATCGGTATAAGTGTTGTGTGAAAC
This sequence comes from Herbaspirillum sp. 1173, assembly GCF_031455335.1. Lineage (NCBI taxonomy): Bacteria > Pseudomonadati > Pseudomonadota > Betaproteobacteria > Burkholderiales > Oxalobacteraceae > Herbaspirillum > Herbaspirillum sp. 1173. Next base: position 120,586 of record NZ_JAVDSP010000012.1, read on the forward strand.
GCCCGATACCGCTGGAGCGATATTGATGGTCGCTCGGCCTGCCGTCGTACTTACGCTGGTGGCCGTAGCCCCATCTGGCGTAATTCCTGCGCCATAGGCGGGCAATACCGTGCCACTGATCAGCACGGCCAATACCTTCCCGATGGGGGCATTGTGGATGATCCCCATGAAACACTTTCTGATTGTTTTTTTGATTGCGACTGCAGTGATATGAGGCCAATCTAGTTCTCGGCCTTCCTCTCAACTGCTCCCTGATTACAAGTATTTACACTTGTCGAGGCAGAGTTATAAAGGATGTTTTTCCGTATGGAAATGCCTGAAATGGCAACTTTTTCTCATTTAGCGAGACATTTTTGGCGAAGGGGATTTCGCGGGCTCAATGGTCAGTCGATTTGTTGATTATCTGCAACAAGGATTTTTCCACAGAGATTGTCGTTGTTGTCGCTTGCTTAACAGCTACCTCAGCAGCTGATGCGGCTGACATTGTTAGCAAGGAGGGGTGTTTTTTTGCGGACAGTTCGTGCGGCCACTTCACCTACTTTCCATGGCTGTCGAAGTCTGCCACGGTCATAGTCGTTGGTGCCGCGACCTGAGCATTTACTGCTCTTCTACGCGAGGCGCGGGCTGTGATTTATTTATAAATGCAGCTACGGCTTGTTCTCGTACCTCCGTAGCGGAAGAAGCTCGTACGAAGCTGAGTTGATCACGGTATTTCTCGTCAACCCAAAAAGTCCATGACGCCGGGTAGTCCTTTGTAGCCGGATTATGGGTCGCTGTACCGATGCGCACACCGTCAACTCGAACGACCGCATCTCCACGCTGGTCTTTGATTTTCGTAATCACCGCTTTTGGCATTGATATTATCCGAGAGGCTATGCCCTCTACCTTTCCAGGCGAATAGTCCATCCTTTCCTTTTTTCCCACTTTTGTAAAGGCATGCCCAGATTCGGGGCATCACACCACCCTTAGTCAATCCCACAACTCCTCGGGGAAACCGAGGCAAAAAGGCATGGAGAAAACTTCAGAAATACCTAGTCATGGGGGGGGCGACGGAACGAGGTGTCGCCAAATTCTCCATTCAGAAATCGAAGCCAAAAATTTTCGGGACTTTCACTTTAGGTACTGTAAAGTCTGAAAAAGTCGGGAAAGATGGTTCAATGGATTGGGAGGAGTTCTGATCCGCTGAATGCATAGTGGCTGCTTTCAATGAGGATGCTAAATCGGTTTTTACTGGTTAGCATCCGTCGTCTTTTGCAAATTTGGCTGCGTATTGGAGCTCCGTTCTGCAGTGCTTTGCTAGCAAACCAAAAGAAAGAGGCCTGCATGATTGCTCATGCAGGCCTCTTCCGGTACGACTCAGGTTCAACTCAGGTTGAAACCGATGTGTTCACACCGGTTTCAGGTCCTTGAATTAGAACTTGTGACGGATACCAACGGCAACAGCGGTTTGGCTGTCGCTGGCGTTGCCAATGGCGGCGGTACCGGTTGCATCGCCGAACACGCCGGTGTTGGCCATGTCGGTTGCGCGGATGTTAGCCACGAATGCGTACAGGTCGGTACGCTTGGACAGCCAGTAGTCGGTGCCCAGGCTGATTTGGGTCAGCTTGCCCTTGGAGGACGAGTTGAAGTCAGCACGGGTGTGGGTCACTGCGCCCAGCAGCTTCAGGGACGGGCTCAGGGAGTAAGCGGTACCCAGTTCATAGATGTCGGCCTTGTTGGCAGCACCCAGAGTCTTGGCAGCAACGGCGGTCGGCGAACCGGTGTTCAGGTCTTGCTTGACGCGCGAGTAGTTACCGTACACGCGGGCCGGACCGAACTGGTACGAAGCCACGACGTTCAGGCCCTTGTAGGCGCTGTTACCGGCTTGGGCAGCGGTAGCGGTCGAGATCAGGCTGGTGTCCGAAGGAGAAGTGCCTTGCTTGGACTGGTAGTAGTTGATGCCCAGACCCAGAGGACCGTTGTCGTACTTGCCGCCGATGCCGAAGGATTGGCCAGCGGAGGTTTGGCCAGCGGTTTCGCCGAAGCCGTACATCAGGTTACCAGTGAAGCCGCTCAGGTTGGCGGTGGTGTAGCTGATGGAGTTGTTGGTACGGGTACCTTCCAGGCGGTTCAGGTTGTGGCCAACAGCGCCGGTCACGCCACCGAAATCGTTCACGGAGGTGTAAGCGGAGATGGTGTCAGCGAAGTCGGTTTGACGGCCGACCAGCACGGTGCCGAAGCCACCCGACAGACCAACGACCGACTTGCGACGGAACAGGTTGGTGGTACCAGCGGTGCCATCTTGACCGTTCAGAGCGCCGTTGTCGTTGTTGAAGCCGGTTTCCAGTTGGAACACAGCCGACAGGCCGCCGCCCAGATCTTCAACGCCCTTGAAGCCGATACGCGAACCCTGGATGACGCCCGAGTTGATACCGAACTTGCTGCCGGTGCTGGCGTTGCCAGTGTTGACAGCCTTGCTGGTGTAAACAACACCGGTATCAACGATACCGTAGATAGTAACGGAGCTTTGTGCTTGAGCAGCACCTGCGAACGCGCCGAGGACGGCCAGTGCCAGCAGAGATTTTTTCATTTGACATCCTTCTATAAAAATAGTCTTGAGGATCCGTACTTCTGGTCGGATGGTGAGACATTAAGGGTTCTCATCTACCGTCGCAGGGGATTCGTCTTTTGAGCAGACTTTTTTTTGGCTATGAGTCGCAAAACAATCGGAAGTGTTGTTTTTTTTTATCGTTCGATCACTTTCGCATAGGACTGGAAGCTATTAATGGCAAATATTATGCCCGACGATAGATCATTTGTAGCGAAAAAGAGACTTTGTTGCTTCTGCCTAATTGGCACCCTTGGATGCTAGGAAGAATTAGACGTATGGCTAGTAGGAAAGATTTGGCACTAATTAAGGCCGCTCGTAACGGGGATCCTAATGCTCAGGTTGAACTTGGAAAACGCTATATATTTGGGGGTGACGGGCTGTCAAAGAGCGAAACTGCAGCGTATCACTGGCTAAGTAAAGCAGCTATTCAAGGACAAAAAGAAGCCTGCGTTCTTATTGCAGAGCACGTTTCCTTCAGCACGATTACCGCTATTAGAGACCGCCAAACTGCGCACTGGTTTAAAAGTGCTTTCGAGCAAGGAGTGCGATCTGCGGGGATTATTTTCGGGCGCTTAATATTAGAAGAATTAGCAGACGCGACCGAAGATGGAGCTGTTGCGTATAGCTATACACAGGTAGAAGAAGCTCTTCGCGTTCTTGAGGAGTTGGCGAAAGAAGGAGATGCTGAAGCCAAATGGTTGTTCTCCAAACATCATATTGCAAAGCGTCAATTGACAATGTTAGATGGCGTAGATATTTCTGAGCAGTCCGATATGTCTCCGTCTGCGCAACTAGTTCAAGAGTGGTTGGGGCAAGCTGCCGATGCAGGCGTGCAAGAGGCGGAGTTTGTGTTGTTGGATAGATTGTGGGTTGAAAACGACTTGGTCGAATTTCATCGTCGGGCGGAAAGTTTTATTACTGGGTTAGTTCGAAAATTCAGCGGGTCAGGACTGCAGTATTTCGAGAAATCTCTCCCTAAGTTACAAATTCCCGAAAAAGTGTCTACGCTACTAATGCGTTCAGCTCTGGTGCAACAACAACTTCCGCATATCGATCTAAACCGTCTTCGGAGCGTTCTTGAGCTTGTCGCAATGGCTGGGAAGCCAGAAGCTTTTTTGCAACTTGGTTTATTGCACGCACGAATGGATGCAAATGGCAATCGGTTGATGGTTGAGGAGGCCGAAGTTGAGTATGAAAAAGCTGCTTTTTGCCTTTCCCAAGATATGCTTATTGCACATCCAGATGCCTGCTACGCACTTTATTTGATTCACCTTGATAGCGATTTTTGCCAACAAGATGCGGAGATTGGGATGCGTTATCTAGCCAAGGCAGCCGAATTAGGACATGCTCAAGCTCAATTCGAATTCGGTCAAATCGCTTGGCTAAATAAACAAGATGGGCGAGACAACGATATAAGCGCGTTCTACTGGTGGCAAAAAGCCAAGGACCACGGTCATAAGGGAGCTCAAGAATATCTCTATCGTTATGGAAGTCACGCAGTTCCAGCAGAATGGGCTGTAACGGCCCGAGCCAAGCTCTTGAATAAATATGCCCAAACACACCCGTTTCTTCTTGCGAGGATCGAGTTAGCGGCTATGTTTGGCCTAAGCAGATCTGAGGCATTATCTATTGATGTTAGGTCGGCGGATAGGGGGCACTGTTTGCTAGTCGATCTTAAGGGTGTTTATCTACGCGCAAAGCGCAGATTAATCCCGATTGAAACCCGCGAGCAAAGAATCTTATTAGATAAGATGGGAAGATTGTTTGGAAACGTTGATTGTGGTCCAACCGGGCCTGAAGGAAGTTATCGCGCGCGTCAAGAGAGGCTGATGCGGTTACTGCGAGAAAATTAGCCGCTCGTATCTTCGATGAGCGATTTCGTTGGTGAACTGCATCCAAAAATGGCCGATTCCTGAAGTGAACTCATCGGACTGAGCCGTGGCCCGTCGGTGAAGTGATATGCATGTAGAAGCCTTTCAGCGGAGCTGACCGGCCTGAAACAACTGGTCCAGACTTAAAGTTAGTCTAAGCGGCAAGTCGCAGTGGTGCAGGGGTTGTTGCCGGCAGTGTAGCCTGCGGTGGCCGGCGGCCGGTATTTCAGTGAGCTATGCGGCCGAACGGTATTGTATTGAGGACGCCATCGCTCGATGATGACCTGAGCTTCTCGGAGGGTATAAACGATTTCTCCGTTGAGCAAGTTCATCGCGGAATTTGCCGTTGAAGGACTCGCAGTGTCCGTTCTCCCAGGGGCTTCCTGGCTCAATGTACAGCGTTTTGAACCGACCGAAGCAAGCCAGCGCCGAAGGTTCTTGGCGACCATTTCCGGTCCATTGTCAGAGCGCAAATATGCTGGAACACCGTAGGCCACCATGGCCTCAGCCAAGATATCGATGACGTCATTACTGCGATTTTTTCTGGCCACGTGCAGCGCGAGGCAGCGACGGGTGAACTCATCGATGAGCACCAGGATTTTCAGAACACGTCCATCCTGCGTTCTCTCCATGACGAAGTCCCAGCTCCGGACATGATTGGCATATTCCGGCCGCATTCGGATGCAGCTACCGTCGGCCAGCCACAGCCTTCCTCTCTTTGGCTGTTTCACTGGCACCTTCAAGCCTTCTAGTTTCCAGATACGCTCTACCCGAGAGCGACTCAGCTCCCAGCCTTGAGCTTCTAGCATGGCGTGGATGCGCCGATAGCCGTAACGCCCATACTGGCTGGCCAGTTCGATGATGGCTCCAGTCAGTGGCGCCTCATCGGCGCGTGGCTGGGCAGCATAACGAACCGAGGAACGGGAGAGATGAAGCGCCCGGCGGATACGCCGTTCAGCGTGACCCAAGCTCGCTCTGACATGAGCTACGGCCTGGCGGCGACGTGCCGGGCTCAGAAGTTTCCCCGGCTCACCTCGCGCAGTATCTGGTTATCGATGACGGCATCCGAAAGCGCTCGGCGCAGGAAGCTGCACGCGCAGGTGAGCAAGGAAGAGGATTTGCCGTGGTCGCTAACGAAGTAAGAACCCTTGCTCAACGTTCGGCTACCGCAGCGAAGGAGGTTAAGCAACTCATCGAGCATTCGGTTGGACAGGTTCAAAAAGGTAGCAAACTGGTGGTGCAAGCGGGGGAAACGATGACCGATATCGTAGGTAGCGTAGCGCGTGTTACCGATATCGTCAGTGAAATTTCTTCGGCCAGTCGGGACCAGAGCGAAGGGATCGAGCAAATCAATTTGGCGGTTACCCAGATGGACGAAGTGACTCAACAAAATGCGGCGTTGGTTGAAGAAGCAGCCGCTGCAGCTCAATCCATGCAGGATCAAGCGGAAACGCTTTCTCGTACAGTCAGCATCTTCCGACTGCCTGCTTGTACGCAAGACTCGTCTCTCGTTGTGCGTTAAGGCTGGGCTTCACCACTGCTACGGAAAAATCGCTCCCGCGAGGTCTGCAGCAGTGGCGTTCCAGCCTGCACGCAAAGCCAAGCCCGCGCACACTCCACCAACCCGCGCTCGGTCTGGCGTCGCTCGATTCCCTCGATGACCATGCGCGATGCCTTATGGCATCCACCTGGACGTCCACTAGCTCCATGATGACCTCGCCGCTGTCCCGCCGCAGCCGGGCCACCTTGGTCGGCCGGCTGCGGTCGCCATCCTCGAAGACGCCCACGCGCAGCTCTCCGATATTGCTCGCCTCATCGCCCAGCAGTGCGCGGGCAATCTCCACGCCGTTGCGGCGCATCTGATAAACGATCACTTGCATGCTCACCTCACGTTCGGCAGCGCCGTCCAGTCGTTTGTGTAATGCGGCGTCACCTGCTCGAAACGCGCCGCGCGGCCGTGCGGACCGGCGGCGCTGGCCAGATCAGGCTTTTTAGTTGCTCCAGAGTATAAGGCTGATCAATAAAATATCTTATGGAAATCCGATGCTAATAGGGCCGACGAAGCTCATCAGGAATTTAAGTCGATAGAAGTTATTCCATATTAATGGGATAAATAGTCCGAAGAAGAAAGTTCCAATTATTAAAAAAAATATTCCTTGTTGATTTCATCGAATTGACAGTTCTCTGTCAGGCTTCAGCCGCAACTTTGTGAAATCATCAGGCTTTACATCTTTAAAGATCGTGCCCACCCTCATTAGTTTTTGACAAATCCATTCCCACTCATGTGACGGCAATTTTCACAGGTCAATTGCCGTTGCTCTCACCACTGCTGATCACCGGCGTCTGCTCAAATCTCGAGAGAAGAAAGCATAGAGAACCGGCATTGACATGAGTATGGCTTTACTTCACTGCACATTTAAATTTTGGGGGTTTAGCTTGGCCATTGGTCAAATATTGCGTGTTAGATATTTTCGCAAGCTGAGCAACACGTGAACGCTAAAACCACAGTTGATGACCTGCAAAAATGGCGCACTCACCATTTTTCAAGGCACATGTCGTTGCAAGAAAACTTCGAGAATTAGCGAAGGGTTCTCGAATAGTGCGGAGTAGCCATCGGACGAATACTTACACACCAAACTTAGACTCTGAAAAAGTTAATCTGCCCTGAGAGGCTTGAGAAATCATGATTGCTAACTTTAAATTCTGGCTTTCAAAAGTTATTGCCAATGTGATGCTCTCACTGAGCATCGGATTCTTCGTCGCACTCTACTACTTCTTCTTCGCGTTGTTTGATTGGTGGCGCCAAAGGAAATGTGATCACAAGAAAATCCGAGAGAACAGAGGCGGTCATGCAATCTGCAGTGACTGCAACAAAAATCTGGGGCCTATTGATGAATGGCAGGAAAAGCAAGCGGAGAAAATGCCCGTAAATAAGCATTCGGAAAGGGCGCTTAAGACGGTTAAATTGAAATCTAAGTCCTAAAATTAGACTTCAGCAGCCGCTGCCATTTCTGCAATGAGCCATGGATCAGAAAGGTCTGATCGCCGATGATGGCTGTGTCGCCATGGCTGGCCTTGTCTCCAATGATGATGAATAGACGACTCATGATTACCTCGCCAGGTTAGACATGGCACATAAATGCTGCGCTGCTGTGCTGGCTTTGATGAGGGGTAACAGAATTTATTCCGAACGCGCGGGAAAGTCGCTCTGATGGCTCCTGATGCTGTCGAAGGCCGGGGAGTGAAGAGGGTGGATGTCGAAAAATTGACAAATATGCAATTATTTTGTCTTTTTCAGGTCGGCGCGCGCAGTTGCCCCCACCCCGCGCCTGCCCGCTACATAGGTCGGTTTTGACTCAGATTTGCGTCAAGCGCCGAAGTCCGTCCCGCCTGGCCTGACGGTGCTACTGGCGGCGATGAGATTTGACGCATTTTGACGCATGAAGCGCAAAAAAAAGGAGCCAATGGCTCCTTTCTTTCGCGACGTCTAAAAATCACTAATAATGATAAATGTCACGAATCATCTTGATGGTCGCTCGCTCTTTTCCGCGTCCGTGATTTCGATTTTGCGCCGTTGCCCAAAGCGACTCTTCAAAGCCCATTGATGCATAGAAAGAAAGAATTTCTTTGTCGTTGACTGCATCGGTTATAAGCAGGCGTGAAGCGGTGATGGTCGCCTGGCCGGTAATTTCACCGACTGCCAAATCAAGAATGCGGCGGCCAATGCCTTGACGTTTTAAGTCAGAATGGACCGCCAACCGGCCGATTTTAATGGCAGGGTAGAAGCTTAGCGAGACCGGGTACGCTAACCCCAACTCCCCGACCTCCGTTTGATTAAGCGGAATCGCGTCGTTAGAAAGCGTTATAAAACCGACCAAACTAGGGAAGTCAGTGTGAAAAAGGCAACTGGTATGACTTAAATGATCACTATGCAACGCTGCTGCGTCCTGCGTAAGAAATTCATCAAGTTCATCTCTGCCGGAGGTGAAGGAGTCGATACGATGCAGCTCAGTCGGCTCAACTTCACTTATTGCAATGAGGCCCGTGAAGCCATCTTCCGACAGGTTCAAGCAGCTTCTTTCCTGAAGCGAGCAGTCGCTGACGACTCTTTCGCTGCACGTGCTTTGCGCGCCAACTCTGTTGCCCGTTGACGTTGCTGCGAAGTGATTGGAGTTTCAACAATGGCGCGGATTTGCTTCGCGGTCTCTCGAATAAGCTTGCGGCGGTCCGCAGCTGCCACTTCAACCTTTAAAACTGCGCCATATTTTCCCATGTGCTGGGATCGAACAACTGTGGCTGCACCCACCTTAATTCGTGCTGGCTTGACGTCAGAAGCCTTCAGTTCCTTACGAGACACATCATGGTCGTCCACAACCTTTGCAATTAGCGATTTCATGATTTTCTCCAAAGACCAAAAACAGCAGACATAACAACGAATAATAACAAAAACTGCAGCGCAGCACAGAATGTACACAACCGAACAGTCCCGTAGATCAAATTCCCAAGTTCAACTGTCTCCGATTTGCAAAAACTTGCGCCACAGCATCATTTAACCTGCCTTCGTCAAGCCCCTTGAGGATTACGAAGGGCTGCATCATTGGGTCAGCAAACCGATAGCGAAAGTTCCGAGACGAACCAAAACGTTGCAAGACGCAACCTCGTTCCTCTTCACAAAAGCTATTCATATGAAGTGCATATGTGGACGGCAAATAATTTTTTCCAGGGATGAGACGATTCAAGGAGCTTGCAACTGCGGACTGCTGAAATTGGCCTAGCTCGTCTGGCGGGGTCAACGCGCACGCGAGAAGGACAGACGCATATAAGGTCTCTCCCCGCTGGCTTTTAACGGCAGTATGGTAGCGCTCCTTGATTGACTGATCTAGCTCCGAGAGCGACCTACCGATAGCCTGATCCACATCGTCATGGCCTACGAAAAGGGACTTTTTCTCGATACAGTAGCGCGCCGAGTGCATCGCCAGAAGGTGCGTATAGTAAGGGAGTCCACGAGATAGAAAGACCATTTTCCATACTGCATCTTCGTCCGTTTTAACTCCGCATCGCTTAAACCGAGTAAGAATAATTTCGCTCAACTCATCTGTAGACATCCGGGGCATCTGAACTTGGATGAGCGAACGCGTAATGGAGTTGTGGCCGAGGATAAGACTGGAAACATCCTCGGCTACACCGACAATAATTACCGTGGCGTTCGTCGAGTAATCGGACAATGATTTTATGGTGTCAGCAACCTGGGTGGTTACTGACTTATCTAAAATCCGATCAAACTCATCCAAAACGATTATGGGAGTTTGATTAGGAGAGAAATTGGAGAGGAGCAGTTGAACATCATCAGGGGAAAGAGGGCCAGTGATGTCGTCAGCAAATGTCCGGTTCTGTAGAACACCCTCCACCTCGACTGCAAAGGAAATCCGTTTGAACACCTTGGTCCAGAGAGAAGTAAAAGTATCATTTGGATCAGCGTTCACTCGAACATAAATCACTTCCTTGTTCGGTCGATGCATAACTAGCCGCAAGATATTTGCAAGCGACGTTTTCCCTACACCCCGCTCGCCATAGACTATTGCGTGACGCCCCCGCTGCAACACGGCATCGTGAAGTGACAGAATTTGTGCAGCTCGCCCGGCGAAGAGGTCTTTTTCTTGGACAGGTGCCCCTGGAGAGAACGCGTCTGTCACCTCTTGAAAGATGAAGTCCCAATCCGATTGAGCAGAAATATGCCTGGTGGCCATGGATTTCTTTTCATTTTTATTCATGGTTCAAATTTATCACAGCCATTAAGCTATTCGCATTTGGCGGTATAAAATCCGCTTCGCAATTTCCGAACGACCGAGGCCCTGTAAGGGTTTCCGAGGCGCTAAAATTCGTAATTGCGAAGCAAAAAATGAGCTAAGTATTTGATATAATTGAAATTCGCGCCGGACTTGTAATCAGGGGGTGGCGGGTTCAAGTCCTGCAGCCAGCACCAAATACCGAAGCGGCTCACAGCGATGTGAGCCGTTTTCTTTTGGTTCGCAATCTTGCAGGCCCATCGTGATCCAGCAGCGCGCTGCGTGCTCAACATGGGCCGGCAACGCTGGTGCAACCGCACTAGGCTATCATCGAAGCTCTTTTCGCGACGGCTGCCGGACTCGCTCCACGGCCGTCGCCGTCGTCGCGACAAAATTGTGGGCCGCTGTCGCTCGCACGCCTTACCGCCATCTCTTCGGTTCATTCTCGGAATCTCGCCATGGAAATCAAAGTCAACTTCCTCGACAAGCTGCGTCTTGAAGCCAAGTTCGACGACTTTACCGTCATCGCCGACCAGCCCATCCGCTACAAGGGAGACGGTTCGGCGCCGGGTCCCTTTGATTACTTCCTGGCGTCATCGGCCCTGTGCGCAGCGTATTTCGTGAAGCTGTACTGCAATACGCGCAACATCTCCACCGAGAATATCCGCCTGTCGCAGAACAACATCGTCGACCCGGAAAACCGCTACCAGCAGACTTTCAAGATCCAGGTCGAACTGCCACCCGACATCGAGGAAGCAGACCGCCGCGGCATCCTGCGTTCCATCGAGCGCTGTACCGTCAAGAAGGTGGTGCAGCAGGGACCGGAATTCATCATCGAGGAAGTCGAGAGCCTGGACGCCGACGCGCAGTCCCTGCTGACGCTCAAGCCCGAGGCTGGCTCGAGCACGCACATCCTGGGCAAGGACCTGCCGCTGGAGCAGACCATCGCCAACATGTCCGGCTTGCTGGCTGAGCTGGGGATCAAGATCGAGATCGCTTCGTGGCGCAACATCATTCCCAATGTGTGGTCACTGCACATTCGCGACGCGCACTCGCCGATGTGCTTCACCAACGGCAAGGGCGCCACCAAGGAAAGTGCGCTGGCTTCGGCGCTGGGCGAGTACATCGAGCGCATCAGCAACAACCACTTCTATGCGGGTTCCTACTGGGGCGAGGAGCTCGCCAATGCCGAGTTCGTGCATTACCCCAACGAGCGCTGGTTCAAGCCCGGCCGCGGGGACAAATTGCCGAAGGAGATCCTGGACACGTATTGCCTGGAGATCTACAACCCCGATGGCGAGCTGCGCGCTTCGCATCTGGTCGATACCAATTCCGGCAACGCACAGCGCGGCATCTGCTCGCTGCCTTACGTGCGCCAGTCGGATGGCCAGGTGGTGTATTTCCCCTCCAACCTGGTCGAGAATCTCTTCGTCAGCAATGGCATGAGTGCCGGCAATACCTTGCCTGAAGCGCAGGTGCAGTGTCTGTCGGAGATTTTCGAGCGCGCGGTCAAGCGTGAAATCCTGGAAGGCGAGATTTGCCTGCCCGATGTTCCCCAGGAGGTCCTGGCAAAGTATCCCGGTATCGTGGCCGGTATCAAGGGACTGGAAGAACAGGGTTTCCCGGTACTGGTCAAGGATGCCTCGCTAGGTGGCGTCTATCCGGTGATGTGCGTGACCTTGATGAACCCGCGCACAGGCGGCGTGTTTGCTTCCTTCGGCGCACACCCGAGCTTTGAGGTAGCGCTGGAGCGCAGCCTGACGGAACTGCTGCAGGGACGCAGCTTCGAAGGGCTCAACGATCTGCCGCAGCCGACCTTCGAGAGCAATGCCGTCACGGAACCCAACAACTTCGTGGAGCACTTCATCGATTCGTCCGGCATCGTGTCCTGGCGCTTCTTCAGTGCCAAGGCGGATTACGCATTCGTGGAATGGGATTTTTCCGGCCAGGGCGAAGATTCCAACGCAGAGGAGGCCGCTACGCTGTTCGGTATTCTGGAGGAGATGGGCAAGGAGGCCTATGTCGCTGTCTACGACCAACTGGGAGCGACCGCTTGCCGCATCCTGGTGCCGGGCTATTCCGAGGTGTATCCGGTCGAGGATCTGATCTGGGACAACACCAACAAGGCGCTGCTGTTCCGCGAGGATGTCCTGAACCTGAATCGTTTGGATGACAAGGCCCTTGCAGCCTTGCTGGACCGCCTGGAAAACAACGAGCTGGATGATTACTCCGACATCGCCACCCTGATCGGTATCGACTTCGATGAGAACACCGAATGGGGCCAACTGACGGTACTTGAACTGAAGCTGCTGATCAATCTGGCCCTGCAGCAGTTTGAAGAAGCACATGACCTGGTCGGTGCCTTCCTGCAATACAACGACAACTCGGTGGAACGCGGCCTGTTCTACCAGGCGTTGAATGTCGTGCTGGAAGTGGAGCTGGATGATGAGCTGGAGCTATCCGACTATGAGACCAACTTCCGCCGCATGTTCGGCGACGCGCGCATGGATGCGGCCATCGGATCGGTGAACGGCAGCGTCCGCTTCTTTGGCTTGACGCCGACCAGCATGAAACTCGAAGGGCTGGATCGCCATCAGCGCTTGCTGGATAGCTATCGCAAGCTGCACAAGGCGCGTGCCCTGTTTGCGCAGGCGGATTCTGCTTCAGCAGCTTGATGCAGTTGTCCTTGCTGCGGAAATGACCACTCCGCCTGATCTGCGATCAGGCCGTTTTTTCTTGTGCAAAGCCCGGGAAGATGCATCCATTCTTTCAACTTTCGCCTGAAGCAGGCTTTCAAGGAATGGATGGGTCCTGGTAAGCGCTATCGATGACAACGCCGCGTCGTCGCAACGTCTCTTCAGCCTGATCCCGGTCTTGCTTCAATAGCGGCAATTCCGAAGTGAGTGCGTTTTGCCAATCTGATCGCTTTGCAGGCCCAACTATCTGACGTGCCTCTTCCTTGCTGCCAACCAGGGATAACTTGAGGAAGTAAGCGCCTGGCTTGTTTCTGTCAAGTCGTTCCATGTCGCGGGTCAGGGTCAAGGTCAGGTAAGCATGGTCAAGCTGGAAGCGCCATGTCGCATCAGCGGGAAGACTCATCCATTCATCCAGGTCAGGCACGTAGGCGGGATCCAGCGAGTGCACCGGTGAGGTGATGGCAAAGTGCAAGGCTTGCGCTCCTTTCAGCCGCGGCAGCGAGCGCTCTGTGTAGTGACGCCAGCCAGCGGCTCTTATGTTGTTCAGGATGCGCATCATTCTCTGCCTTGCCTCATCGTGCGGGATATGCTCTTCAGCGCCCAAGCCGGCGTAGATGTTCCATTCAATGATATTTTCGTCCGGGAAGTGGGAATCCTCGTTACCAGAAATTCCAAGAACATCATTGAGCATGAATGCGTGTGTGCCGTTGCGTATCTCCACGGCACCCAAGGCATCGCGAGGCCAGTCCACTGAATAAAAGTTGACGTTGGGGGGGCTGTTGATCAGAACTATCTGATTTGGGTAGCGTGCGAGAAGTTCTTTGCCGGATTGATTGGCGCTGATTTCGATCTGATGGAGCATATTGATCGACTTCTCTGATTTGTCGGGAGAACAGGCGGTCAGGAGCGCGATGATCCAGAACATGGAAGTCATCGCGCCAACTCGGAATAGCCGGAATGCTTTCACTAGCATGAGCAATATAAAGTGAAGCTGCAGTGCGATCTCATTGTCTATTTGGTCTTGCCCGGCTTGGATAAGAGAGTCCTCATCTCGCTTTGGGTGGGTAGGCGATTATCAGAAGCCCGGCGGATCCCGATAGGCTTCGTCAATGTTGACTCCCTGTTTGCGCAAAGCGCTTTCGGCCTGCTGGCGCTCTTCTTTCAGCAGCTTCATTTCAGCGGGTAATGCTTGCTGCCAAACCGTCCGCTTGTCAGGGCCCACCAGTTGGCGGAATTGCTCTTTTTCACTCCGGAGGTTGAATTCAATGAAGTAGGCACCCGGCTGGTTGACGTCGTTCAGAGGATGATCGCGGGACAAGGCGATCGTCAGGTAGCCCTCCTTGCTCCAGAGTTTCCAAAGCGTGCGCCCGGGAAGATGCATCCATTCGTCCAGGGTTGGCTCGTAATCCGTATCCAGTCCATAAATGGAGGACGAGGATTCTGCATAGCGTAGTGCGTTTGCACCCGACAGGCGGGGGGGCATCCGGATCGATATAGCGATGCCAGGAGGCCTTGCGCAGATTTGCACGAATGGATTGAAATTGCTTCCTTGCATCGTCGTGCATGATCAGACTGCTTTCCGCCAGGCCAGCATTGATGTTCCATTCGATGATGTTTTCGTTGGCAAATGAAGGCGAGTAATTCCCTGTTGCGCTCAACGCATGGTGAATGACAAACAGTGTCTCCGATGGCCCGATTTCAACTGTGCCGCGCGCGTCCTTGGTCCATCTGGCCGCATAGAACTTTGCGCCAGAGGGATGATCGCTCATCGAAAATAGTCCGGGATAGTTCTTGAGGATATCGTCGCCGGACTGGCCGAGTTGGATATGAATGCGCTCGTCCATTGCGCGGTGCTCGGCTCCGCTGCCATTGCCGCAGCCGCCCAGCATCGCGGTCGCCATAACGAAAATCAGCATTCTGCCTATCGTGGATTTGAATGCGTAGGACACACGAGTCCGCTGGTATTCAAGGGAGTAAAAGATGAATGCACTGGGAATTTCCTCAGCTTGATCGTCAGCGGGCAGAGATCACCATGCCAGCAATTCGTACCGGACGTTATTGGAAGACCGCCGGATCCTGATAAGCCTGATCGATGGTGACGTTGTCATTCTTCAGTTGCGCTTCCTTCTTTTCTCGCGCCTGCTTCAAGGTAGGTAGTTCCTTCCTGAATTCCATCTTCCAGTTGTCGAGTTTTTCATCATCGACATAGCCGCGCAGATAGGCGTCCTGCGCCGTCAATGAATAGGTAACGAAGTACGCACCACTCTTGTCCGGATCAAGCCGGTTGGGATCCCGGTACAGTTTGATTTCGAGGAACACGTGATCGGCGTAAAAGAGCCAGGGAGTGCCGTCAGCCAGCCTCATCCATTGCGCCAGCGACAGGTCATGCGAAGGGTCGAGCGGATAGCCGGAGTTCTTCAGCGCGTAGGCCAGCGCTTGTTCACCTTTGAGTCGCGGGCGGCTGATCGGGATTACCTTCGACCAACCTGCTGCGCTCAGTGCGTGCAGCAATACGGTAAATTGTTTGCGCGCGTCGTCATGGGAAATCGTTTCTGCATCGCTGACCCCACCATTCACGGACCACTGCGAAATATGCTCTGCCGCAAACCTGGCGGAAGCGGTTCCCGTGACGCTGAGCACGGACGGTATCGAAAACGATTGCGGACCATGGTCGAAGATGACCTTGCCCGGCTTGCTGGCCTGCCACTCAGCAGTGAAGAATTGGAGGTTGCCGGGGTGTTGGCTTGCCTTGAAACGGCTGGGATACGCTTCTTTGAGCGATGTCGCCGATTCGTGAATGTTGAGATGAATGGCCTCGCTCGTTACGGCGGATTCGGCAAGCGCATGCTTCCCATGCATACCCAAGGCTCCTAGCAAAAGCAAATATAAAGTGAAGCTGCAGTGCGATCTCATTGTCTATTTGGTCTTGCCCGGCTTGGATAAGAGAGTCCTCATCTCGCTTATTGCGGTCGCCATAACGAAAATCAGCATTCTGCCTATCGTGGATTTGAATGCGGTGGACACACGAGCCCGCTGGTATTCGAGGGAGTAAAAAGATGAATGCACCGGGAATTTCTCAGCGTGATCGTCAGCGGTCAGACAGAGCGTTCAGCCATTTGAAATTCTCCCCAACATCCAGGTAATGGATATCGATACCGTTGAGCACATGTCAGCTTTGAAGCCCTCCGTTTATCTTCATTCTTGATCGGAGTCCCATTGCCAGATGGTGGCGCCATATTGGGAATTCAGGCTTGGCATGGTCTCTCCGCGCTTGAATTTGCGTCGGGAATTCAGTTGGGCAGGCGTGAAATAATATCCATCCTCCGGGCACAGTTCTCCGCTTGCAACGCGTCGCTGGAAATCCTGCGGTGCGTTTAGCGATGTTATCTTCCGTTGATGGGCCACCTTCTTGACCAGCGTCCATGTACATGGAGCAGTCTGATGCAGAGCTTCTTCGCCGTATTTTTCCGAGGTGCCAGGAATGTAGAGAGATTGCATTCCCAAGAATATGCTGCATTCGGGTGCCTCATCAATATCCGGGCCCAGGAACTGAGCACTGGAATTGGATTGGTCTGGAACATAGATGCCTGGTTTTGGTGGTGGCTGTCCTGTTCGCGCGGTGGTTGAAGGGTCAAGCGCGTAGCCAGGCCAAGTATCCGGCGCATCGAGTGGCCCGCGATCCTCCGGCGTATAGCCGGGTGACAAGGTTCCGGCCGACCAGTATGCACCTAGAGTAGAAATGATGTTGCTCGCCCGGACGAGCGCCTGACTCAGCAGGTGCCGATACGTACGTACGCCTTCCTCGCCCATCCACTCGGCGGAAAACTCGAGCTGCCCCTTGAAGTCAGAGCGCACTCCATGCGCGCTGTTGAGTCCATCGAGGTCTCCATGAGACAACTTGATATAACCGCTGCAGAGGCTATCGAATGTATCTCGGAAGTTGGGAAGCACCTGCTCTCCCCAAACGATATCAGGCTGTTCAGGTAAAGCACGATTGCGGTAATCGGGAGGTAAGTTTTGCATGAACTGACTCAGCCGTGATTCCACAAATTCAAGTAGCTCGTGCCAGTTGTCTCGCAATTGGCCCAGGTATTCAAGAGATGTGTAACGTTCCAAGAGAAAAATCTCTTGTGGATCGAGATGGCCAGGAGAGTTAATCATTTCTTTTTCGACTCGTACCAATTGTTAGTGAGGACCGGGACACCAACCAGATCGGTCTTTTGACCGAATTCATCATAGCCCCAATGGGTAGGTTGTCGCTTGCTCACCAAGGCTTTCTTCAGGTCATCCGGATTGACCACAATTTGTCGTGCTCCACCTTCAAGCACATAGCTTGAATTCTTTAATTTCTGCGAAGCTACCACACCCTCCCACACCTTTAGGCCGCCTTCGGGAACAATGTAGGTAATCACTTCCCCGTTGCTGTTCCAGCTTGCCCAGACTGCGAAGCGTTTGCGCCAGTCTGCTTTGCTCTGGAGCTTCTGGAATTCTTCTTCAGTCATCCAACAGATCGAATTGTCCGCTGACTTCGGGTCAAGCACTCGACGCAGTTTGGTGCCGGGGGGCAGGTCCAATGGTCGTATGGTATTGAAAGTGTCGTACGCATTTTTTGTGGCGAGCCCATCATCAAATCGAGGATACCCCGGGGGAATGGGGGGCGCTTTTTCCAGTGGAGGATACTTCAACGTCTTGGATTTGGTCGCCCAAGACGGAAGGTCTTTATCGAAAGCCTCCTTTTCTGCATCAGTGGTGGTTCTGCGGAAGCCATGTGGATTGACTGTGTTGAGACGGGCGCGATGGAGCATGTCCGATTCAATATCCAAGCGCCGGGCTAGCTGGTCCAACAGATCTTGTAGAGGTTTCAGCGCCTTGGCAAGCATCCGATCTGCTTGAGCGCGCACTTCATTTACCAGTTTCATCAGACCGATGGCGCGATCACCCAAAGCAGCTCCCCCCCATTTTCTGACCAACTCCAGAAGCGATAAAGTGGCTTTCTTCCCATCATCAAAGGCCGCAAGCAACTTGCCGACATTCACTTGGGCTTTTACTTCCCGCAGCTTCACGGCGAGATACTTATAGGGATTATCGATCTTCAATGCTCTCAGCGTTTTGACGACCTCAGGTCTAGCAAGAAAGCGGTTCAGGAGAGAAATGCTGAGTTCGATATATTTCGTCATATCGGGCAATACGGCGGTTGCCTTTCTGGCTGTTCCTAGTGAAGCGCGGCGTAGCGCCGAGAACATCACTTTGCCGCAGCCCTTCACCAACGATCCCAACGTCGGGAAGAGGCCGATCAGCGTCAAGCACAAAGCTACCCAGTGCCATACTTCATTGGGCTCCGAATGGATTTTCTTGCAGTTCGCGACGATATCCCGAACATCACAAATCTGGTCTACAAACGGGATCATCGAAACTACGGTACTCACCGCAGTTTGCGCTGTCGTCGGATTCTCGTTGAAATCACCCTGAATCACGCCCCAGAGCCATTCTCCTGCAGCCGAGAGATCTTTTCTCGCACTTGAGATCCACCGGCCAGGCGCAGAAGAAAACCAGGCCAGAGCATTTTCGAATTGGTCATTCATGGATTGATAGGAAAGCGCCGTTAAGAACTAAATTTTTCCTGCGCCTTTGCGACCAGCTCGGATAGGGGTTTCCAAGGTGACTCCGGATCGG
Source organism: Herbaspirillum sp. 1173 (assembly GCF_031455335.1). Classification (NCBI taxonomy): domain Bacteria; kingdom Pseudomonadati; phylum Pseudomonadota; class Betaproteobacteria; order Burkholderiales; family Oxalobacteraceae; genus Herbaspirillum; species Herbaspirillum sp. 1173. Next base: position 139,202 of record NZ_JAVDSP010000012.1, read on the forward strand.
GTGTCCTCGGTTCGTATTCCACATGGGTCGGCTTCTGGGGCACATTTTCATGATGCGCACTTCCTTTCGCATCCAATTTTCCTTGAATGGTGGCACCGTCCGAGAACTTGATTTTGTACGCGACGTCCCGCATCGGCTCTCCATAGACGTCCCGATAATTGATATCGATGAAGTTGCTTATTTCAGCATTGGGATCAGGCAGAGGGGATAGAGAGGCCGCCAGCGAGGCCCCACCCGGAAACGCATGCGTCCCCCCCTTCACCGAAAACGTCCCCGGACAGGCAAACGTGATATTCCCACCCTCCAGCGTCACCGAAGCCTGCCCCGCCTGCAGCACGATCTTCTGGCGCGCCTTGATCTCAATGCCTTCATTGACGCTGATGACGCTCACATCCTTGTCTGCCAGGATTTCCAGCGCATCGGTATGCGCCTGCAAGGAAACCGGGCCATTGCCGGCGAAGGCCTGGATGCCGCCGTCGTTCGCAAACAGCGTGGCTGCCTTGCCCGCCGCGAGGCTGGCGGTGTCGGCGGCAGTCCAGTGGGTATCCCCCTGTGTGGTCCAGTGAAGGTTTTCGCCAGCGTAGAGCACGGTGGAAGCCGCACTGGCCCAGTTGACGTTGGTGGGTGACTCCATCAGCACAGCGGCCTTGCTGAACTTTTCGACCGGTTGCGCGCTGTCGCTTTCACGGGAGCCCGCCTGGCTCTTGAATGCGTCTTGTCCATTGACGCTGGCCGGATGCTTGCCCTGATCCTGCGGGTCGATGACGGAGATGAACTCAGTCTTGGCCTGGTAGGCATCCGCACTGTGCAACGCCTGCTGCTGTGTGGCCGCCTCGCCCATGGTCTGCGCAAGTTGCTGCGCCCCCTTCAACTGCGCCACAGCTTCGTGGGCATCCATCTGCGTGCTGGTGACGCTGGCACCCGCAACCGGACGCGCCGTCGAGGAAATCAGCAAGCCCTCCGCACCGCGCACTACGCCCCAAGCGTCCGTACGCAGTTCAAAGCCCAGGCCGCGATAGTTGCCACGCTGGGCTCCGGTATCTGCCTGATCGATCAGATGGCCGAGATTGAGCTGGGATTTGCCCTGGCTCGAGGCCAGACGCATGCGCAGTTGCGACTGCGTGTCGTCCACCACCCATTGATTGAAACCGCTGCCATCATGCGCCGTGCTGTGCCAGCCCGAAATCGTGCCGGCATGGTTGGCGTCAGACTCGGCTCCTGCCGGGAAGGGCGGCACATCATTGCCGTTGTAAAGTTGTGCGACCACGACGGGGCGATCAATGTCACCCTCGATGAAATCGATCAGCACTTCGCTGCCGACGCGTGGCGTGAACTGGCTGCCCCAGTTGGGGCCGGACTGCGCTTCTGCCACGCGCACCCAGGTGCCGGAGGCGTCGTTGCCGGGAGCATTGCCGTCCTTGTCATCGAGATTGCCGGTCTCGCGCAAGCCGCCTGGATTGGGCGACTTCCCGCGCTGCCAGTGGAACTGGACTTTGACGCGGTGATTGCGGTCCGTGGTAACGGCCGCATCCGGCAGGCCGGTCACCAGCGCAGTCTGGGTGCCGCGCGCCGTGGGTTTGAGGCGCTCCGTGATTGCAGCAGGAACGATGGGGACTACCTCACGCACGGCGACGAAGCTGTTGCGGTAGGTCCCTGCCTTCAGGTCGTCCTCGGATACGCTGCCCGAAGAGGGCGTCTTGCCGAACAAATTTCCCAGCGAGGCGGGGGCGACCTGATCGAGGATCTGGGCAATGTTGCTGTCGAAGTTGTTGCGGGCGCTGTGGCTGACCGAGAGCAGCTTGAAGCGGTTCTCGCCTTCGGGATAGCGCTCATGCTGGCTCAGCGTGAATTGCGTTCCTGCACTGAGCTGGCGTGCCGCACCTGCGCCCTCAAAGCGCTTGTTCTGCATTTCCAAGGCCTGCAGCATCAACTGCGCATGGGTCGCGGCCGCCTCCTGGTCTGCAAAGTCCTGCTGGCCGGTGCCGTCGTAGACCGCCAAGGTAGGGACTTCGCCGGCATCCAGGCTGGAGCTCTCTTCGGCCGAAGGTGAAGAAATCTTCTCGGGATGCCAACTGGCCAGCGCCACTGCGTTGGAACGCACACTGCGCACGGCGCTGAAGTCGGTGATCGCATCGCTGGATTCGGTGGCGGCGATGCGGTGAAAGCGGATGCGCGTATCGCCGCCGGGAAGATCAGGTGCCTTGGCCTCGCGGTCGAAGATGACCAGCTTGTGTCGCGCCTGTTGCTGGCCGGAGGCCTGGCCTTGCTCACCCTCCTGCTGATGCTCGAAGCGGAAGTTCAGGCCCTCGCTGGCCAGGATGCGGCGCAGGAAGGCGAAATCACTCTCGCGGTATTGCGTGCAGATGTCGCGCTTGGACAGCGTCTGGGTGACATCCAGAGCGAAATTGGCTTGCGGGTATTCCTTCAGGACGGCGCTGGCGATGTCGGTAACGTTCATGTCCTGAAACAGGAAGCTGTCGCGGCGGCGGTCGAGGAAGGCCAGGAAGGATTCCAGCCGCAGCCTGTAGCGCGCCAGTCCGCCATCGGCCCCCAGCCACGAAGCCTGGGTGCAGTAGCCGTGCCAGGCGCGTCGGCTGCCGTCGGCCTGAAGCAGACGCAGGGTCAGTTCAGTACCGATGAACTGCTTGAGATCGAGATCGGTGGAAACCGAAAGGGCATCGATGTCGAACTGGAAGTTGTCATTGACGCTCTCCTGGCCGTGGAATCGCTCCACGACCAGGGATTCGGGCAATCCAGCTTCCTGCGCGCTGGCCAGCGTGATCAGGCGCGCGTGTTGCGACAGGCCAGGGCCGAAGAGTTGGTTGATGACGCTGGAAAGTGAATCGGGAAAAGGCAGATTCATCTGTGTGGCCTTCCAAGACTATCAGGGGAGAGATCGCGTTCAGGGCAGGGTGATGGTCAGGTTAGCGGTACGCGGTGCCAGCTTGACGATATCGGAATAGCCGGCCAGTCCGTTCTCCGTGCCGCTGGTCAGCATCCAGTTCAAGCCGAGGTACGCGAACAGGGCGATGAAGGCAAACAGCGAAGCCACCACCCACAGCGGCACATCATTGCGCAGCTTGTTGACGATGGCGTCAGGCCGCGCCCAATGTGGCGCGAAGCCGGCGCTCTTGCCCTTGAGATGGGCGATTTCGTCCCCCAGCCGTGCAGTCAGATAATTCAGTTTCTCCGGACCTTCCAGCGCGTACTTGCCCTGGAACCCCAGCAACAGGCACATGTGAAACACTTCCAGCGCCTGGATGTGCGCATTGCCGCGGACCCGCAGGTCTTCCAGTTGCTTGAAGAAATTTTCACCTGCCAGTTGATCGCCGAACATGGTCAGCTGCAGCGGACGCCGCTCCCAGGCGTCGCGGATGCCGAAGCTGGAGCGCAGGATGATTTCATCGACCGAGGCGCAGAACGCGTATTTGGCGGCGTAGACATCTTCCGGGGAGACGTCGAGTTTCTTCGCATTGCGTTCCACATCGCCCAGGAATTTCTGCATCTTCACCGAGAACGAAGCTTCATCCACCGGCGCGCTGCCATTCTTGAGCATGAAGAGCGCGTAGAAACCGTCATACATCAGATCCAGCAGCGAGCGCGCATTGACCGGCGCGGCGGCCATCTGGGCCGGGGGGAGATGGTCCTGATCGAGCAGGGAAGGGGCCGAAGTCATGTTCATTGCGTCACCGCCAGGAGTTCGAGTTTGAGGTCACGGATGCCGGAAGGTACATAAATGCAGATCGATTGCGCCTGCAGCATGCGCTCATACATGGCACCCTTGCTTTCCAATGTGAAGTAATAGGTGTCGGGGCGCACGGGCAGTGCAGCCGGCACTTGCGGCGAGTGCACCAGCTTCACGCCGGGCAGTGCGGCCAGCACGAATTTCTCCACATCCTCGGGCGCGCCGATCTTGAAGCGCAGCGGCACCACATCCACCAGCTCGATGGCCGGCAGGTCGGCGTTGACGGCCAGGTAGAAACTGGTCTTCTCGTCGATCTTGCCCGAGTCCAGCATGCCCATGTGATACGACGGCTTGCTCTCGTGCAGGGCGATGGCGAAATAGCGTGACGAGATGACGGTATCGAGCAGCTCGCGGATGATGCCATCGAGCCGCGCAAACGGCGGACCAGGATCTCGATGGTCATACGGTGGCAGGTCCGCCAGCGCCAGGCTGCGCGAGAAGGTCATCAGCGAGCCGGCCAGCCCGAGCAATTGTTCATACAGGCGCTCGGGATGCAGCAGGGGATTGTTCAGATAGTGCGAGAGGCTGGCGTAAGCGGTGCTGGCCGTATGCAGCAGCCAGAAGGAGGTGATGTCACCCGATCGGAATTCCACCACGCTCTTGCTGGGTTCGCGATGATGTCCGTAGAGCGCGCTGACCTTGGCCTGCAACGCATCCAGCAGGCGGCGCAGGCGCAGGAACAGCAAGGGCGCCGCATGCACCGACAGGCTGGGGGCGACGAAATCGGGATCCAGTTCGAATCCTGATGAGCTTGCGCGGCGCAAGCGCACGATCGGAATGCATACCAGGGAGTCGCGCGGTTCATTTTCGGAGACCAGTCGCACTGCCTTCTTCAAATAGCTCATCTCCGCCTTGGCCGCATCGGTGAAAAGATCCGGCGTCTCGATGTTGTCTTGAATGTAGCGACTGGACTGATGATTGCCGGTGCCCGAGGCGAAATTGCTGCCGAAGCTCTTCAGTGCCGGCAGGGCGGCGTAGAAGGTGACGGATTGTTGGGAAAGCGGGATTTCCGTCAGTTCGATGGGATCGGGCAGATCGTCGCCATCAGGTGCCTTGTAGATTTCCCCATCCTGGAAGATGGCTGACAGTTCGAGGATGCGCAGCGTATTGTTGTTCAGGGCATCGCGGTCCACCTGCAGGGAGGAGATGCCCCAGCAGTAGGGATTGAGCGCCAGCGCGGTCTGGTGCAGGCGTGTTTCGTGATAATGATCCTGGCGCTGGAAATGCTGTGGCCGGAGGAAAAGACCTTCGCCCCAGAGGACTTTGTTGGAGTGATTCACTTGGATTGCCCCGTCGTGATGATTGTCATGTCGCGATGTCCTGCGAATTGTTGTTTGAATTTCAATGACACTGAACCGGTGCCAGCATCAGATTCTTTTCCAGCGGCTTGCCCTGCATATCGATGGCCACAGCCCCCGCACCCACTGTCAATGAGCAGGATTGCAGGCCGACGGTAATGCCATTCTTCTCCGCTTCATCGGCCTTGAAGACGACACGCCAGCGCTGCGGTGCCGGATTGACGAACAGCGCCACGACACCGATGTAGCCGGCCTCATAACTGACCTTTTCGGAAATTTCATAGCGCTGGCCCGGTACCAGCGTGACTTCCTTGACCTCCAGCAGGTCGGCTCCCAAGGCTTCCTTTTCTTTTTGCGCACTCAGGAACGTGTCATATGACGCCTGTTGGAAACTAATGTTCTGCTTGAGCTTATAAATTTTTACCACCAGGGCCAGCGGCCGCTGCTGCGAATCGACATTGAGCGCCTTGGACGCGTGCAGCTTGATCGGCACGGTACGCGGCTGTTTCTGGGCGTCCGGGAGCTCGGGCGTGTCCGGCTTCTTCAGGCCGAGTGCCTCCAGCGTGGACTTGGCGGCCTGGGCGACCCCGGAGGCCGCGCCGACGGCGGCGCAGCCGGATAGAGAAAAAATGACAACTCCAGTTGTCAGGTGATTAATCAATCGGTTTTTCAACGCTGCCCCGTGCGGTTTATTGGATTTCTGATGAGCGATTTCTCGCGAGCCGAAAAAATTTTAGGAAGTCTTTACAGATTGTGGAACTGCATTTTCCCTTGAAGGTCTATGCGATACATTTGGACGAGCTTAAGTTCAAATTACTTAAAACTATTAAGTCGGGCAACAACCTGATAGTCGTGATTAGAACGTGGCGTAGTGAAAAAGTGCGGTTTCCAGAAGCATCAATTTCGCCAGAAAACTGCCGTCGCATCTCATTTGCAGCCTAAAAATCAGGAATCTCCGGAATTTTTCGGTGCCGACTAATTTGCTTGCGCGATGTCGTGCAAGGCTTTCTTAATGTCAAAAATATAAGGAGTGGTTTCCAATGCGTGCGAGCAAATTCAAGACAGGTCTGATCATTCCGGCGTTGCTGGCGGTGATGTTGGCGGGTTGTGCCAATACCCAGGGCAAGCCCAATCCGGAAGATGAGGCCAAGAACACGCTGGAAAGCGGAGTGGCCCAGGCCAATACCGCGCAGGCGGAAGGCAAGACCGACGAGGCCGTGTCGGTGCTGAAGGTAGTGGCAAGCCGCTTCCCTGCTGACAAGACGCCCTGGCTGCGTATCGCCCAGATCCGCTTCGATGCAGGTGATTACAGTGATGCGATCGTCAACGCCCAGGAAGCCCTCAAGCGCGATCCCGCCGACAAGGTCGCCAACAGCATCGTGACCGTCTCCGGTCTGCGTCTGGCCACCAAGTCGCTGGGGGATCTGCGCTCACAAAATGCATTGAATGGTTCGGTCAAGACCGAAGCACAGGACCTGACCAAGATCCTGCGTGAAAGCCTCGGCGAAAACACCTTGGTGCCCGCTCCGGCCAAGCCTGTTGCAGCGGTCCGTCCGCGCGGCAAGGCAGCCCGCAAGGCGGCTCCTGCACCGGCTGCAGATGCGGATGCCGGCAATGCCAGCAGTGGCGGTGGCAGCGGTCCCAATCCCTTTGGCAATCTGAAGTAAGGCGCGCCAGCGGGGGCAGCTTGTGCTGTCCCCGCTTTTCAAGCCGCCTCAGGCGAATGGGGCGTTCACTCAATACAGCAGCGGAGCAAACATGGCCAAAAGAGAAAGCATCCAGAAAAAACTGCAGAAAGTGCGTCCCCCGCGCGTGCAGATGACGTATGACGTCGAGATCGGTGACGCCATCGAGAAGAAGGAACTGGCCTTCGTCACCGGTGTGGTCGGTGATTTTGGCGGCAACTCGGAGGTGCCGCAGCCGCGCCTGAAGGATCGCAAGTTCATCAACATCGATCCCGATAATTTCGACGAAGTCATGAAGGGCATCGAGCCGCGCGCGGTCTATCGCGTCTCCAATGAGCTCTCCGACAAAGGCGGGGAATTCGCGGTGGAACTGAAGTTCCGCTCGATGGAAGACTTCCGTCCCGAGTCCGTGGTGCAGCAGGTCGAGCCGCTGCGCAAGCTGCTGGAAGCACGCACCAAGCTGGCCGATCTGCGCAACAAGATCGCCGGCAACGACAAGCTGGAAGACATCCTCAGCGACGTGCTCAACAGCACCGAGAAGCTGGCCGAACTCAGCAAGCAAACCAACAAGTAAAAGAGATCCCCATGTCCGCTCAAGCCAATACCGAAGCTGCCGCAAGTGCTGCGCCTGCCGCTGCTTCCAGCACTCTTCTGGATGACATCGTCGAACAAAGCAAGGTCGCCAAGTCCTCTTCCGAGCATGACCGCGCCAAGGATCTGATTACCGAACTGGTCAGCCAGGTCATGGAAGGGACAGTGGTCGTTTCCGATAACCTGTCGGCGACCCTGGATGCCCGCATTGCCGAACTGGATCATCTGATCTCGAACCAGGTCAGCGCCATCATGCATGCCCCCGAATTCCAGAAGCTCGAAGGCAGCTGGACAGGCCTGAACTACCTGGTGCGCAACACCACCGTTGGCGAGAATCAGAAGATCAAGATCCTCAACGCCACCAAGAAGGAACTGGTCAAGGACTTCAACTCGGCCCTGGAATTCGACCAGAGCGCCATGTTCAAGAAGGTATATGAAGAAGAATTCGGTACCTTCGGTGGCGCGCCTTTCGGTGCCTTGCTGGGCGATTACGAGATCACGCGCCAGCCTGAAGATATGTACTTCATCGAGCAGATGTCGCGCATCGCCGCTGCGTCGCACGCCCCCTTCATCACCGCCGCATCGCCTGAGCTGTTCGGCCTGGAGAGCTATGCCGACCTGGGCAAGCCGCGTGACCTGTCCAAGGTCTTCGATACGGTCGAATACGCCAAGTGGAAGTCCTTCCGCGAATCCGAGGATTCGCGCTATGTCGGCCTGACCCTGCCGCGCTTCCTCGGCCGTCTGCCATTCAATCCCAAGGATGGCACCACCGTTGAAGGCTTCAACTTCGTCGAGGATGTGGATGGTACCGACCATTCCAAATACCTGTGGTGCAATGCCGCCTATGCCTTCGGCAGCAAGCTGACCAAGGCCTTCGAGGACTTCGGCTGGTGCGCGGCCATTCGTGGCGTGGAAGGTGGTGGCCTGGTCGAGGACCTGCCCACCCACACCTTCAAGACGGATGAAGGCGAAGTCGCCCTCAAGTGCCCCACCGAGATCGCCATCACCGACCGTCGCGAGAAAGAACTGTCGGATCTGGGCTTCATCTCGCTGGTCCACTGCAAGAACACGGATTACGCTGCCTTCTTCGGTGCCCAGTCCGCTCAGAAGCCCAAGAAGTACAACACGGATGCGGCCAATGCCAACGCGGTCCTGTCCTCGCAGTTGCAATACATCTTTGCCGTCTCGCGCATCGCTCACTACATGAAGTCGATGATGCGGGACAAGATCGGCAGCTTTGCTGCCGCTTCAAACGTCGAAGACTTCCTCAATCGCTGGATCGCGCAATACGTGCTGCTGGATGACAACGCCACGCAGGAAGCAAAAGCGCAATTCCCGCTGCGCGAAGCTTCGGTACAGGTGTCGGAAGTGCCGGGACGGCCAGGCGTTTATCGCGCCGTGTCGTTCTTGCGTCCGCATTTTCAGTTGGATGAACTGTCCGTGTCGCTCCGGCTGGTTGCGGAGCTGCCGCAGGCAGGTAAATCTTAACTATTTTTCCTCCCTCATGTTTACAGGATAAGTTATGGCAATTGACGTCTATCTGCAAATCGACGGCATCAAGGGTGAATCCACTGATGACCTGCACAAGGATTGGATCGAGTGCAAGACCGTTGACTGGGAAGTCCTGCAGCCGAAATCGGCAACCGCATCGACCGGTGGTGGCCACACCGCCGAGCGCTGCGAGCACAAGGACATCGTGTTCACCAAGGTGGCTGACCTGGCTTCGCCGCTGCTGCTGCAAAACTCTTCCTCTGGCAAGACCATCCCGAAGGCCAAGTTCGAATTCATGCGCGCCGACGGCAAGGGCGAGCGCGTCCGCTATTTCGAAATCGAACTGACCAACGTCATGATCAGCAGCGTCGCTCCCTCCATCGAGTCGGGCGAGATCCTGAACGAAGTGGTCGGCCTGAAGTACTCCACCGTCAAGTGGAAGTACACCCAGCAGAAGAAGGATGGCGGGACCGCCGGCAATACCTCGGGCGGTTGGGATCTGTCGACCAACAAGGTCATCTGAGGCAACCTTGCACTGAACGGATGAGCTGTCGGCAAAAGAACAGCCATTCATGAAGCGTATGACGTCCGCCGGTCTTCCGGCGGACTTCCGCTTTCAACACCGTGTGATTCACTATCAAGATCGTTGATTGGTCGGCCAGGCCAGTCGATTCACCCACCCGATAATTCGATCACCAGACGGGGGAAAGCATATGAAAGGCTTCGCGCCCAGCCTGTTTGACAAGCTGATGAATGATGGACCGCGTTCCTCCTTCAGCCCTGTCGTCAGCCGCCTTTCCATAGAAGAACTCAAGGATGCCGTCGCACGCGATCTGGAAGCGATGCTCAACACGCGCTCCGTCGTGCCCGAGGAATTGCTGCAGCAATATCCCGAATGCAGCACCTCCATCATCGCCTATGGTCTCAATGATTTTGCCGGGATGAGCCTGGCCAGCCTGGATGACCGCACTGCCATCTGCCATTCCCTGGAAGAAGCCATCTCCCGGCACGAGCCACGATTGCGCAACGTCAAGGCCACGCTGGAGATCCAGGAAGGTTCGATCAACCGCCTCAATTTCGCCATCAGTGCCTTGCTCGTGGTCAATGCGGCGCGCGAGACCGTCAATTTTGACGCCATCCTGCAGCCGTCCACCCTGCAATATTCGATCAGCAAGTCGCGAACCACGCGCATAGGAGTCTAAGTGCAAGAGCTGCTTCCCTATTACGAGCGCGAGCTGAGCTTCCTGCGGCGCTATTCCCGCGAGTTCTCCGAGCGCTATCCCAAGATCGCAGGCAGCCTGTTGATGGCCGGCGAGATCTGCGAGGATCCACATATCGAGCGCATGATCCAGTCCTATGCGCTGCTCAACGCGCGGGTCTCCAAGCGGCTTGATGACGACTACCCCGAATTCACCGAGGCCTTGTTCGAGGTCCTCTATCCGCATTACCTGCGACCTTTCCCCTCCTGCTCGATCGCGCGCATGGACTCTGCAGCCTCGGCTGCGCAGCTGACCAACGCCACCGTCATCCCGCGCGGGACGGCGCTATCCACGCGGCCGGTGAAGGGCGTGATCTGCCGGTTCCAGAGCGCTTACGATGTGCCGGTCGCGCCCATCCGGTTAGCACAGGCGGTCTTTTCTCCCATTATCGACGCGCCTGAAGCGGTAGTGTTGCCGACTTCGGTGACATCCTCCCTGTCCATCACCATCGAGACCACCACCGAGCAGGTGACCTTGTCCAAGCTGGGCCTGGCCTCGCTGCGCGTCTTCATCGATGGCGAGGCCTCGTTCTGCGCCGCCCTGCGTGACAGCCTCTTCATGCGCAGCACGGCTGCCTGGGTCGAGCTGGCGCGCAGCGGCCGCTGGACCGGGCTGCGCAAGGTCCCGCTGGCCGAGGTGGGGTTCGCTGAAGAGGACGCGCTGATCGACTTCCCGTCGCAATCGCATCCTGCTTATCGCCTGCTGACCGAGTATTTTGCCTTCCCCGAGAAATTCAATTTCTTCGACATCGATCTGTCGGCCATTCTCGCCGTCCTGCCGGCCGGGACCAAAAGCTTCACCTTGCACCTGGGCCTGTCCGGCTTGCGCGCCGATTCGCATATCGCCCGCCAGCTCGGCGGCGTCAGCGCGGCCAATCTGCTGCTGGGCTGCACGCCGGTCATCAACCTGTTCAGCCAGCGGGGAGATCCGATCCGCCTGACGCATGCGGGTGCCTCCTACCCGGTCCTGCCCGACGGGCGTCGTGCCTTCGGTTACGAGGTCTACTCGATTGATTCGGTCCAGTTGGTGCGCCAGACGCCGCAAGGCGAATCGATCACGCGTTTCCGCCCCTTCTATTCCCTGCGCCACGGCCAGGCTCCCGAGAGTGATGGTCATTACTGGGCCATGCGCCGTGATGAGTTGGTCGCCCTGAAAAGCCCCGGATATGAAACGGAGATCTCGATCGTCGATATCGATTTCGATCCGGCCAAGGTCGAGACCGATACCCTGAGCATCGAGCTGACCTGCACCAACCGTGACCTGCCTGCCTTGCTGACCTACGGCCTGCCGGGCGGAGACTTGAGTCTGGAAGGTGGCGGCGTGATCCGCACCGCCGCCCTGTTGCGCAAGCCGACGCTGCCTTCGCGCTTCGAGCGCGGACGCGGCGCGCAATGGCGTCTGATCTCGCATCTCTCGCTGAATCACCTCTCGCTCATGCGGGGCGGGCTGGAAGCCTTCCAGGAGATGCTCACGCTTTACGACCAATCCAATTCACCCATTTCGCAACGTCAGATCAGTGCCATCGCCGCCATTGATCACAAAGCCACCACCGCATGGTTGCCGGGCAATCCGTTCGCCAGCCTGGTGCGCGGCATCGAGGTCAAGCTGACCGTGGATGAAGAAGGTTTCGTCGGCAGCGGCTTGCACGCCTTCGCCGGCGTGATCGATCGCTTCATGGGTTTGTACGTCCACGCCAACAGCTTTTCGCAGTTGACCGTGATATCCAAAAGAACCGGGGAGGAACTGCTCAAATGCAGGCCACGCAGCGGAGATTTGAGCCTAGCGTGATCGAGCGGCTGTTCGCCGCTCCTCACCGCTTCCAGTTTTTCCAGGCCGTGCGCATGATCGAACTCTGGTTCAAGCGCAACGGAGTGCCGCATGAACGTGCGGTCAGTGATTTCCTGCGCTTTGCCAATCGCACCGTACTCGGCTTTCCTGCCAGTGAAATCGAGGGGATTGAGACCTATCCGCCGCGCGAAGATGAGACTATCTCCGTCGCTGATATGGAACAGGCACTGCGCAGCGGGCAGATGAAGTATGTGCGGCTGACGCCGACCTTCATGGGCTTCCTGGGCGGCAGCGGTTCGCTTCCTGCGCATTACACCGAGCGCATCGCCCGTCACCAGATCGAGCAGCGAGATGAAGGTCCGCGTGCTTTCCTGGATGCCTTTTCCACGCGTTCGCTCGCCCTGTTCTATCAGGCGTGGAGCAAGTACCGGCTGGCCTTTCAATACGAAGCCGGCCGCCGCGATACCTTCCTGCCGTTGCTGTTGTCCCTGTCCGGGCTCGGTTTCCGTTCATTGCGCGAGCGCCTGCAGGATATCGAGGGCAACGGAGTCCGCGACGAATCCCTGGCGCACTTCGCGGGGGCCTTCCGACACCGTCCCGCCTCGGCACCCTACATGCAGAAGGTATTGGGCGAGTATTTCTCGGTGCCGTTGCAGATCGAGCAGTTCGTCGGCTACTGGTACAAGGTGCCGCGCGAACACCAGACCATGCTGGGTTCGACCAATTCGGCCCTCGGCACGGCCATGGCCGGCGAGCGAGTCTGGCAGCGCGACCTGCGCATGCGTCTGCGCATCGGCCCGCTGGCGATGAAGGATTTCGAGCAGTTCCTGCCAGGGAAGAAGGCCTCCCTGGCCTTGGCGCGCATGTTGGGCATGTTCACCGGATCGACGCTCGAATATGAAGTGCAGCTGGTGCTGCGTGCGCAGGATGTCCGCGGGATGGCGCTTGCGGGCACAAATGAAGGAGGACGCCTGGGCTGGGATACCTTCATCGCCACCGCGCCCGAAACAAGGGACCGTGCCGATATCCGCTACGAAATTGCCGTTCAGTGATGTGAAAGAAAACCACAAAAACCAAGATGGCCGCCAAGGCTGTCGCCATTCAAAGCAGGAAGGAAACGCAGCATGGGCATCAACCTGAAATCCCTGATCAGCAAACTCAACGAGTCCGCGCGCCTGGCCACGGAACGCGCAGCCACGCTGTGCATGTCGCGCGGCCAGTATGAGGTGGACCTGGAACACCTGTTCCTGGCCCTGCTGGAGCAGCCGCAGTCCGACTTTTGCCTGATCGCGCGACGTAGCGGCATCAGTCTCGACAGTCTGCAGGCTGATCTCGAACGCGAAATCGGCACCTTCAAGAACGGCAATACCCGGACCCCGGTGCTGTCTCCTCATCTGCAAACCTTGTTCGAACATGGCTGGCTGATCGCTTCGCTGGATAGCGGCAATCCCGCCATCCGCAGCGGCCATCTGTTGCTGGCGCTGCTGACACAGAGCGATCTGTCGCAACTGGCCTATCGCGGTTCCAAGCTGTTTGCCAAATTCAAGGTCGACGAACTGAAGCATGACCTGCACAAACTCACCGAAGGTTCGGTGGAAGCGCCCGCGATGGCAGATGCCGGCGGCAAGCCGGGTGAAGAGGACAGCGCAGGCGGCGATCCCGTGGGCGAACTGCAGCAGCGCGCTGCCAGCAAGACCCCGGCGCTGGACCAGTACACCACCCAGCTGACCCAGCGTGCCCGTGACGGCAAGATCGACCCGGTCATCGGACGTGACGCCGAGATCCGCCAGGCGGTCGACATCCTGCTGCGCCGCCGCCAGAACAATCCCATCCTGACCGGTGAGGCCGGCGTGGGCAAGACCGCGGTGGTGGAGGGCCTGGCCCTGCGCATCGCCCAGGGCGATGTGCCGCAGCCCTTGCAGGGCGTGGAGATCCATACGCTGGACATGGGCCTGCTGCAGGCCGGTGCCAGCGTCAAGGGCGAGTTCGAGAATCGCCTCAAGAACGTGATCGACGAGGTCAAGAAAAGCCCGCATCCCATCATTCTCTTCATCGACGAGGCGCACACCATGATCGGTGCCGGTGGCCAGGCCGGACAGAACGACGCCGCCAACCTCCTCAAGCCCGCCCTGGCACGTGGCGAGTTGCGCACCATCGCCGCCACGACCTGGAGCGAGTACAAGAAGTATTTTGAGAAGGATGCCGCATTGGCCCGCCGCTTCCAGGTCATCAAGGTCGAGGAGCCGACCGAGGAAGTGGCATGCGCCATGCTGCGGGCAATGGCCCCGCTCATGGAAAAGCACTTTGGCGTGCGCGTGTATGACGAAGCGATCACCGAAGCCGTGCGCCTGTCGCATCGCTACATCAGCGGCCGCCAGCTGCCGGACAAGGCCATCAGCGTGCTCGATACTGCCTGCGCCAAGGTGGCGCTGGGACAGAATGCCACGCCGGCGCTGCTGGAGGGCGTCACGCGGCGCATCGAGCGTCTGGATGCCGAAATCGGCGCACTGCAGCGCGAGAGCGCCAGCGGCTCCGAGCATCAGGCACGATTGGCCGAATTGCAGGCGCAACACGCCGCGGCCCTGGCTGAACAGGCCGATCTGCAGACCCGCTGGGAGCAGGAGCGTGGCTTGAATGAGCGCATCCAGCAGACGCGTGCCGCGCTGGAAGGCGCCAACAAGGAAGGTAGCAACAGCGGTGATGCCGATGCTGCGCGCGCCGACCTGAAGCAGTTGCTGGACGAGTTGAAGCAGCATCAGGGCGAGACCCCGATGGTGCCGGTCCAGGTGGATGGCCATGTGGTAGCCGAGATCGTGGCCGGCTGGACCGGCATCCCGCTGGGCAAGATGGTCAAGGACGAGATCAAGACTGTGCTGGGCCTGGACGCCTTGCTGCGCGAGCGCGTGCTCGGGCAGCCGCAGGCGACCTCTGCTGTCGCACAGCGCGTGCGTACCTCGCGCGCCAATCTGGACGATCCGGGCAAGCCCAAGGGCGTGTTCCTGTTCGTCGGACCGTCCGGCGTCGGCAAGACCGAGACTGCGCTGGCACTGGCCGACGTGCTGTATGGCGGCGAGCGCAAGCTGATCACCATCAACATGAGCGAATACCAGGAAGCCCATACCGTCTCCGGCCTCAAGGGCTCGCCGCCGGGTTATGTCGGCTATGGCGAGGGCGGCGTACTGACGGAGGCGGTGCGGCGCAATCCGTATAGCGTGGTGCTGCTCGACGAGGTGGAGAAGGCGCACCCGGATGTGCTGGAATTGTTTTTCCAGGTTTTCGACAAGGGCGTGATGGACGATGGCGAAGGCCGCGAGATCGACTTCAAGAACACCATCATCATCCTCACCAGCAATGTCGCTTCCTCGCAGATGATGCAGGCGTGCCTGAACAAGACTGCGGAAGAGTTGCCCACCCCGGATGAGCTCGATGCGCTGATCCGGCCACAGCTGGTCAAGGCCTTCAAGCCGGCTTTCCTGGGGCGTCTCAAGGTCATCCCGTATTACCCGATTGCCGATGAGGTGCTGGTCGAGATCATTCATCTCAAGCTGGCGCGCATCGCCAAGCGGATCGCCGGCAACCACAAGGCCGAGTTCAGCTTCGACAAGGCGCTGGTCGAAGCCGTGCTCGCGCGCTGCACCGAGGTTGATTCCGGCGCGCGCAATGTGGACAACATCCTCAACGGCAGCCTCTTGCCGGAGATCGCCGAAAGCGTATTGGCGCGCATGGCCGAAGGGCAGGGCATCAGCCGCATCAAGGTCTCGGCCAGCAAGAAGGGCGATTTCAAGTACACCATCCAGTAATCTTCACGAAGCGGTCAAGATCATGACGTGTTCCTCACCACTCCTTCACCCGGCAGCGCCCGCCGCTGAGTTTGTCCGATCAACGGCGGGGCAATCATGATTGCCTCGGCCATCGCCGCCCTGGCGGGGGCGTGGAATCAATCCACGCGGGTGATGCGGCTGTACATGGCCGCAGGAGCGGAGCTGGGCGCTGAGACGCTGATGGCCGAGAAATTGCAGGCCGTCGAGCAGATCAGTGCGTTCCAGGAGGAGCGCGGCGCGATGGATGGCACGGCGGACATCGCCGGTTATCGCCTGCAGCTCTCCTGCCTCAGCCTGAACGCCGGCATTTCCCTGCGCAAGCTGCTGGGGCAGCCGGTGCTGGTTGAGCTGGATACCGATGGTGCGCCGCGCGCCTTCCATGGCCACGTCACCGACTGCCGGATGGAAGGCGCGAATGGCGGCATGGCGCGTTACGTGCTGACCATTGAGCCGTGGCTGGCCTTCCTGCGGCATCGGCGCGACAGTGCAGTATTTCAGGACATGACGGTGCCGGACATCATCGAATCCGTCTTCCGTGACTACCAGGGACAAGGCAAGCTCCAGCCCGCCTGGCGACTGGACTTGCAGGATGCCTCGGTCTACCCCAGGCGCAGTCTGGCGACGCAGTACCAGGAGACCGATCTCGCTTTCGTCGAACGCCTGCTGGCCGAGGAAGGCCTGTTCTACTACATCGAGCATACCGGCGACCCGAGCAGCGCCAGCCTGGGAACGCACACTGTGGTCATCGCTGACCACAACGGCAGCTTCAAGCCCAATGCACGAGACCGGATCGCCTTCAGCCAGCCGGGAGCGGTGATGTCGCAGGACAGTATTGACCGCTGGCGCAGCGTGCGCCGCTGGCAGAGCAATGCGGTCGAGATCCTGACCTGGGACTACCGCCAGGCCGCAGTACGAGAGGCCAGCAGCATGAGCAGTACCGGTGGCGATGATGCCCACGCCAGCCAGGGCGAAACACCGGGCGGTCTGGTATTGACCCTGCGCGATGCGCCCGGCGTCTACGCCAACGAGAACCGTGCGCAGGCCGAACGCCAGGCGCGCAATCAGATGCAGGCCATCGAGGCGCGCAATGAAATCTTCACCGGCACGGGCACGGTGCGCAGTCTCAGGCCCGCGACCAGCTTTACCCTCACTGGTCACTACGACCATATCGGTGGCGCGGATGACCAGTTCGCGCTGCTGCGGGTGGTTCACCAGGCCCACAACAATCTGAACGCGGATCTCAAGGCGGAGGCGATGCGTCTGCTGGGCGAAGCCGCACTGGACGAGGGTGCGGCTGCGGGGAGTCTGCTCGATGCCGCCTTGCAGCCTGCGCGCGGCGTTGCACGGCCGGTTTACCGCAATCGTTTCGAGGCGATCCGCAACAAGATTCCGTATCGTCCCCTGCTGACGGATGCTGAGGGCAAGCGTCTGCATCCCAAGCCGGTGGCGAGCGGCCAGCAGACGGCCGTGGTGGTCGGCACGCAGGGACAAGCGGTCCATACTGACCGCGATAACCGGATCCGTGTGCAATTCCATTGGCAGCGCGGCGAGCGCAGTCACAGCGGCTTGAGTTCTCCGGCACCGGAAGGTCACGTTGGCGCGCCAGCCAATGAACAATCTGGCACCTGGGTTCGGGTGCTGGCGGGTATTGCGCCGACGGCGGGCGCCAATTGGGGTGGCCAGGCGGTGCCGCGCGTGGGGCAGGAAGTCCTGATCGACTTCATCGAAGGCGACATCGACCGTCCGGTGGTCATCGGCACGCTGTACAACGGTCGCGGGCAGGACAATGCCCAGGGCAACCAGGTCGGGCAGGGTGCAGGTGCGGCCACCGGCAATGCACCGGCGTGGTTCCCTGGCGATACGGACGGGCACCAGCATGCGGCGGTGCTCTCCGGTATCAAGACACAGGCATTGGGTGCCAGCCAGAGCGGCGGTGGCGCGTACAACCAATTGGTGTTTGACGATACCCCCGGCCAGTCGCGCGCCTCGCTGCAGCAGCATGCGGATGGCCATGACGGTGCCAGCGAACTGAATCTTGGTCTGCTGCGCCAGCAGACCGACAATCAGCGCCTGGCCGCCACCGGTCAGGGCTTCGAGCTGAAGACCCGCTACAGTGCGGCCGTTCGCGGCGGTCAGGGATTGTTGTTGTCTACGGAGAAGAGTTCGGGGGCGCAGCTGGATGTGCGGGGTGCGCTTTCGCAGCTGGCGGACAGCGTCGATAAGCAGAAGCAATTGGCGGAGACCGCCCAGAAGCACAATGCCAAATTCGAGGGCGAGACGGAAGCAGGCAAGTTGCCCGCGGTGGAATCGCTGGCGGAGTCGGTCGAGGTGCTCAAGGCGAGTGCCACGGCTTCATCGGGCAATGGCAGCGGTGGTGAGGGCAGCGAAGCAAGCACAACTGGCGCGACCGCCTTCAGCGCTCCGCAGTTGCAGCTCTCCAGTCCGGCCGGCATCGCGGCGGCAACACCGGCCAGCGCGATTCTGGCAGCCGGGGTGACCAGCAGCGTCACGGCGGGCAAGGACATCAACCAAATTGCGCAGGGCAATCTGCATCATCTTGCCAAGGCAGGGATCAGTCTTTTCACTTACGGAAAAGTCGGTGATGCCAGCAAGCCTGTTCAGGATGCCGGCATGGCGTTGCATGCTGCATCGGGCAAGGTCAGCGTGCAGAGCCAGGCGGGAAAGACCCTGATGACGGCGGCGAAGCAGGTGACGGTGGCCAGCGTGGGGAAGGATGTGCAGATCACGGGCAAGCAGCATGTGCAGTTCAGTGCGCAGGGCGCGTGGCTGAAACTCGAGGGCGGCAACATCGAGGTGCATGGGCCGGGGGCGATGGAGTTCAGGGCTAGTGCCAAGGAGTTGACGGGACCGGCGAGCTCTGGCTCCAGCGCAAGTTTGCCGGTACCTGGACCGTTGGCTGATTGTGAGTATAAGAGCGGGGTGTGAGTATTGCCGATCGTTTCTGAACAGACCTAAAGAATCCAGTCATGAGTCAAGAAGATATCAACGAAAAAATTCGCGCTGCATTGTTTCAGTTGCGGGAAGTCCATCCGAGTAGCTATATCCATCTACTGTTGGATGGAAATCGTTCCTGCGCTGAGGATGATCCATTGCATTTTCATCGACTTCCCGGAAGGGAAATTCCTATAACACCAGTAATAGTGAAGCGAGCTGATTTTTCGCATGACCCCGCTATTTGCCCCGCGCTCGTGACGCTCTATACACCCGGTGACCGTGGCTACCCTGACGAAGCCTTGCTTGATCTTAGCATTGCTCATGCGTGGCGTCGCCACGCTAGCATTAATGGCACCTATGTGTGCGGGTGGTTGGCATCGGAACGTCCGGCTGAAAGCCTAGCGCCACACATCGCCTCAGCCTGTGAATTATTCGACTTGCAGCTAGGCCGTAGAAGAGTTCTACCGTTGTTCGAAACCCATCGTCTGGCGCTTGTGGCTGATGCTGGTAATCATGGTTTTCTACGTCGTTGGCTGGGGCCAATCAGTCATTGGATATGGCTGGATGTGAGCGGTCGCATGCGATCTTTGGCGGCGCACGATCTCGAAATCACTAGCGTCGCAGGCAAGGAAAACCTCGGCCTGTGCGAATGGAAGATGCAGCAAAGTGTTGCTGATGCAAGTCTGATCGTAATGGCAATGCTTGAGGCCAAGCATCCCTTGCCTGCTCAACCTGAAATCGCCCTTAATGCAGCGTTGCAACGCGCACAGGACATGGGGTTGCAGCGCACCGAAGATTTGGTATTTGCGGTACTGAATGAATTTTCTTTCTCTCCGGATTGGGTGCGGCATCCCGCGTCACAGCGTGCAATCCATCAGGCACTGGAGGGCGAAAGGACATTGAGTGAGCTGATGAGCGAGCTGCCCGATGCGATCCTAGAAGAGATCGCCACGCAAGGCCCTGGCGATGTCGTACAAGGTAAGAATTCTGTATTGCGTTGAATATGGAGATCCAAATGGGCAACGAAGTCACCCAAGTAAAACCTGCCACCGGGGCAGCGATCCTAAGGAAAAATGCTGACACCGCACAGAAGTGCGCACTTGGGTCTGATGGGAAGTGCGGCTTTTGTCAGCGTACCGGCTATCCGATACTGCCGCTTCGCTACGCGGTGAAGCCGTCATTTGTTCCAGGACCGAAGGCAAATCTGCAGTCGTTACCTCAGATGGAGAAATTTGCTAGCCACCCGCTTAAGGGTAATCGCTACACGCTACGTGTCCTGCGCAAGGGCTACGTCCACGTTTACTTGGGAGTCAGGGGGCATTGGCAAACCTACGTTGCGACTGAGGATGGTTTTCTACGCCTCTTGAAAAATCCGGATGAGCCAGATGCCAAGCTTGATCGTCCCATGACGGACGCTTGCAAGCGTGATGGGCATAACGTTCCCGCAAGTTTTATCAATATCCCTGACCGATACAAAAAAGTATGGATTGGCTTCGCTGATACGCCTTGGCGCAAGGAGGTACGTAGCGCCTTCGAAGCAAAGCCGGATCGCAGAATGCAGCAGGTCGATATCACGTTGTTGGGAGCCGATCCGTCCAAACATGCAGGAGGGTTAGAACTGTCGGAGGATGGGGTTGCGATTCACGACATCGTCGAAGAATATACGAAAGACGGTGCCGAATACAAAAAACGTCAGAGCTATAACGCCAATATTGTTTCTGCTGAAAAGCCCGATTCTGGGACGTTTCAATGGCAAAGTGTTCATGGTGATTTTCCGCGCATCGATCAGCTTGGGGCGATTGGAGCGCAGGTTGCTTCCTACTATAAGAAAACGAAACGCAAAGTAGCAGCGCTGGCGTTGTTTGATCCTGTAGGCATCGTCCAAGAGATCAACGGCCATGTCGCGCATTTTGTCAAATGCAGGCAAGAATTTGGCGTGTCCGTCATGCGGCCACTGATCGTATCGCAGTCATTGGTGGGCCTGAAGAAGTTCTTCGAGCAGGCCGCAGCTGCCAACCGCGAACAGCAGGAAGCCAAGGAAAAAAAGCCGGACAAGCAATATGAACCGGACTACGAAGCGCTGCCCATGCCCGGAACCGGTGGCATTCCCATCTACCCCTTGAAGCAGACGACGAGAGCTGAACGTGCGAAGCGGGATGCTGATGATGCATGGAAAAGAATTGCAGATCGCTATGATGAAGGTGCGCGGGTAACCTTTGATAAACGCTACGAAAGCGGCATGAAGCAGTACGAGCAGCAGATTGAGCAGCAGGGAGGAGATTGGGCGATATGGGCTGATAGTGAAGATTGGCGCGTGCATTTCAACGATTACGTCACTCGCTATGCAGGTGACTTCAAGTCGTTGCTCGAAATGGTCGCCCTGTCGATATCAGGCGGAACTGGTGAGGATAAGGCCTCTCAGGCCCTCTGGCTAAAATGGTTATCTAGCAAGCCGGATTCTTCTCTTAATCCCGTCTTCAGAGGGTTGTTCGGAGATCGTAAGGAGTTGCTTGCATTTCTGCTGCCAGAAAAGAACTCCCTTAGTACCAAAGACAATGAGCTTAATAAGGGAGATAAGCTTTATGACATTACCAAGAATATCTTGGCCTCCGAGGAGATCGACGCTCCCGGAAAGCTGGAGGAGCTTATCGACGGGCGCGCGAAACAATGGGCATCCAGTCTGATGGCGACAATTGGAGCCGTAGCAGCACGGACCGAGCAGAAGCTTTCAAGGGAAGCTTCAATGACGATCAATCGTGCGATGCAGGCCAGCCAATATCTCTACTCAGGAGTTAGCATCATCTTCATCAAGGTGAAGATGACTATTGGGGATTACCTCAGTTTGCTGAAAGAGCGCGGTGCCAAAATAGGAACCTCAGCTCGCAAACAGGTCAATTCACTGCTGCTCGCTGGCTTCCTGAGTATCACAGATCCTAAGGTGCGAGATACATTAATTGAAGTCACTATCTGGACATTGGAAAAAGCGCCGGTTGTCAAGACGGCTCTGCAAGATGCAGTCAAATTCTCTAATGCGACTAATGCCGAGGTAATGTCTCAAGTGCGAGTCTCAGCAGTCATGTTGAGTTCGAAAACGATCAGTGAGTTGCAGTCATTGGCCGGCAATATTCAACTTAAATCCAAACAAGCTCGTGCATTCGCTAGTGATTTTCTTAAGCGGAATGTAAAAATTGCCACGGTTGGCGAACCAGTTTTGGCTGCAGGAGCCGTTTATTTTCAATGCTGGGCCCTAAAAGACTCGATAAAGGCAGTTAAAGAAAAATTAGGAAAGGAGGGCGATGAAGCGCAACTTTCCCTAATATCGGCAAGCATTGGAGTGTTGGCAGCCTCTATGGAGGCAATTGGTGCAAGCTTAAAGGTGGTTGGTACTGAGCTGTTGGGGAAGATGCTGATTCGTCTGGCCGGATGGGTTGCCTTGGCCTCTGGAATTGTCGATGCAATGCAAGCGTTCTCAGCATCGCGTAGGTCAACTACGCGGGGAGATACTCAAGCTGCTGATTACTACCTGATGGCAATGGCCGCTCTTCTTGGCGGCACTTTTGCGGGTGCGGCCGCCTTGCTCATGTCGTCTACGTCTTTGGTGGGAGGTACGTTAGTACTTGGTCCGTTAGGATGGGCAATCATATTGGTAGCGGGTGGGATTTTCCTAATGTGGTTAGCAATGAATGCTGAGTCAAATGCCGCAGAGAGGTGGGCTGATCGCTGCTATTTCGGAAAAAACACGTTGGGGAAAGGTATCTGGACCTCCGATCAGATCAATGAAGAGATGGGGGAGCTAAATGCGTTGGTATCAGGGTTACGCATTGAATTGGGCAGTAGAAACTTCACAACCCGTTGGTTTGGTGAGGATAAATTTTCTGGTGACAACGTAAAATTGCGGCTCACATTCGGTATGTTTAACGAAAAGACTTCGGCGTACGAATGGATATGGTTTGCCCGCCATAGACTAAAAGGACATGTCGAGCTGAAACGCGGGCGATTTGGTGTTCCAGCATTTCCCTTGATTACGGTCCCTTTATTGTCCGCCAATGATTTAAAGGACATAGATCAGTTCAATGTTAATTCTGGTCCTGACAGTTCAATGAAGGTTGTTGAGTTGTACGCTAAATTGGATCCGGCGATTTATGCGGAGACTACGGTGGTTATTAACTTCTGGCCTGACGCAAAGAGCAGTGATGACTGTTTGGCGGGCTCGCTGGTTACGGAGGAGGTGTGAGCATGCAGCGACGTAGCCGGTTTATACCGCAAAACTCGCGTTGGTATGAGGATCTTGTACCTAGAGAGTCACCATCGGGCGGCGTAGTTGAATTGAATAGCATTCTTCTCGATGAAGACTTGAATCATGTGGATGAAAGCTATTTGGAGTTTTCACGAGCTTCCTCTTTTATGAGGGGAGGGGGCGTGTTACTTGGTACCATTGTTCTTTCCATCCTTGGGTTTTTACTAATTCCGGCTTTGATCGATGGTGGCTCCGGGTTCTTTACAAGAAATCCTGTCCTCGGCACGCTGACTTGCGTCATCATTTTTGCCTGCTTGGTTGGTGCGCTGGTGTTAATGCTCTACGACTTCCTGCTTCCCAGGGATACTCCGGTCCGCTTTAATCGTCGTACTCAAAAAGTCTATTTCTACGAATATCAGACGTACAAGCGACGGATAACTGCCTGGCGTAAGGAGGTGAAGGTTTACGACTGGAACTGTATTGAGGCGGAAATAACCAGGATAGCCGGCTACACTGGAAAGGCCTACGTGGTCAGGCACCAGCTGATCTTGGTCGTCTGCAAGCCGGGCACCAATGAAGTGATTGATCGACTGCTCTTGAAGGGACTGGATCCTACGGTGGCGACGCTTTACCAGTTGTGGGCCTACATTCGTCTTTTCATGAAAGAGGGGACTGGCAATCTACCTAAGCTGGAAGCAAGACCGCAGGAGCAGGGTTTCGCGTACAGCTTGTTCAACTACATGCCCTACCTCTCGCCTACCGAGACGGGCCATCGCTTCCGTCAAAAGATGCGATGGTTTGACTATGTGCTGGCGTTTTTTATGGGGTGGTTCTTCTGGATCTGGCTCCCTCTGGGATTTTGCCATTATGTTGTAAGCCAATGTGCGCCAGATCCTAAATGGCCGGCTGATATCGATGCGGAAAGCCGCTCTCTGATCACGCTGACGTGACGCTGCTTAAAGATCTGGATAACAAGTCTGACTAGGGTCAGCAGAGCGTTATCAATACGTTGGTTAGGCCAAAAAAACTTCAATTCAAGTGAAGATCTTAGCCGCGACAGGATCCAGCGCAGTGACCCAGGATCATACTTGTGCTGATTTTCCATGGCGTTGAATCAGATTGACGATGCCTGAGTTGGATGCGTACCTGCACGAGACCAAGCAAAACAATGAGAAGAGGATCTTGGCGAGCGTGGTCGATTGGATTGCGATCGGTCAAAAGAGCCTCAAGACTCTGGCTGATATTGAATGCGGAGTGATGTACTTCAAATATCGAGGACTTATAGTCTGCTGCCCAATTGGTACAGGGTACGGACATCCTATTCATCAACGCGCTCGGAAAACCTGATGATAAGCGTCGCCCGCGTGACAACATGTAATGCAAGCCGATTTACTCCGAAAAATCCTCTTTGGTATGAGGACCTCCCTAAGCGCGATTCAGGAATTGACTTTAATGAGCGCTTGGATAGCCCGCTCCTTGATGAGGATCTGAATCACGTCGATGAAAATTACCTGGAGATTTCACGTACATCGTCTGTTATCAGGGGACTAGGTATCTTAGTAGGAGGATTGTTTCTTCTGAGTGTTATTGGCGTATTTATCCCTCTTCTTATTAAGTTGAGGGATGTTTATTTCAACCTCATTCCAGTGCTTGGACTTATTTTTTGCGTCATGCTGGTTGGCGGTATCGTGGCAGCGAGCGTATTCGCTCTGCACGACTGTCGGCTTCCGAGAGACACCCCGATCCGGTTCAATCGGAACACCAGAAAAATATACGTCTACGAATATACGGCGTCATTGCAACGTCTTAAGCGCTGGCGAACGGAAATCAAGATCTATGACTGGGATCAGTGACCTGCGACGAATTTTGTAGCCACCGGATAAGTGAGTTCTTTATGCTAACGCCAAGGAGAACTCAATGAAGAAGCGATTTACGGACGAACAG
>NZ_JAVDSP010000013.1:0-87438 GCF_031455335.1 Herbaspirillum sp. 1173
TCCATGGCAGCGGGTTATGCAGGTCTGGACAATGAACTGTTCTACATGGACAAGACCATGATGGTCTTTGGCGATGCCAAGAAGGTCATCGAAGACATGGTCAAGGCGGTGGACTGATCTTCCCCGGCCTCAATGGAAAAACGGGTTGCGCAGTGATGCGCAACCCGTTTTGTCTTGGATCCGTGAAGTCCGAAGGTGCTGCTTACTTGGTCCCGAAAATGCGGTCTCCCGCATCGCCCAGCCCAGGCACGATGTAGGCATCCTCATCCAGGTGGGAATCCAGGGAAGCGACGTAAAGCTTCACATCCGGATGCGCATCAGCGAACACCTGCACGCCTTCCGGTGCCGCGACCAGGGCCACGAAGACGATATGCGAAGCCGGCACGCCGCGCTTCTTCAGGGCATCCACCGCATAGACGGCCGAGTTGCCGGTGGCAACCATGGGGTCGCACAGGATCATGATGCGGTCCTGCAGGTCCGGCAGGCGCACCAGGTATTCCACTGGCAGGTGATTCTCGTCGCGATAGACGCCGATATGGCCCACGCGCGCCGAGGGGATTAGTTCCAGCAGGCCATCGCTCATGCCCACGCCCGCACGCAGCACCGGCACCACGGCCAGCTTCTTGCCGGCGATTACCGGCGCTTCATAGGTCACCAGCGGGGTTTCGATGGTCTCGGTGGTCAGCGGCAGGTCGCGCGTGATTTCGTAACCCATCAGCAGCGTGATCTCGCGCAGCAGGTCGCGGAAAGTGCGGGTGGAGGTGCGCTTGTCGCGCATGTGCGACAGCTTGTGCTGGATCAGCGGATGGTCGAGGATGAAGAGATTCTTGAAGCGCGGGTCTTGTTTCATGGCAAATGCGTATCTGCTGGGTGGAGCGGCGGGTGCCGCAAGTCAGCATTGTCGCATTTCCTGACCGCCTGCGCGACGCCGGGACGTCGCGCAACTGCAGCATTGTTCACCTCATCGGCGACCGAACATCATCTGTTCGGCCAGCAAGCCGCGTGCTGCCGGCAGCAGGTCGATCGCGCCCAGCGACAGGCCCAGCGCCGCCTGCAGGGGCGAACCCTGGGGCGAGCCGGCAAAGATGCGCGCCATCAGGTCGGTCAGGCGAATGGTCAGGCCGCGATCCTGCCCGCGCTGGCGCTCGAAGGCCTGCAAGGCTTCGGGAGAGACCTCGCGCGCCAGCACATCGGCCAGCACGCGGGCGTCGCGCAAGCCCAGGTTCAGGCCCTGGCCGGCGACCGGATGCAGGGTTTGTGCAGCGTTGCCGATGGCCACCACGCGCCGGCTCTGGCCGGGGCGGGCGTTCAAGCCCAGCGGGAAGGCGTGGCGTACGCTGATGCGGGTGAATCGGCCCACCCGCTCGCCGAAGGTGCGCTGCAGGGACGCGAGGAAGGCGGCATCGTCCAGTGCCAGCAATGCTTCGCCGGTGGCAGGACGTACGCACCACACCAGCGCATAGCCATCATCCTGCGGCAGCAGGGCCAGCGGGCCTTCATCGGTGAAGCGTTCAAAGGCGCGATGGGCGATCACGCCATCGGCCTGTACGTGCGCGATGATGCCCAGTTGCTGGTAGTCGCGCTGCAGGCTTTTTTGCTGCTGTTCTCCGAAGACGCCACCCTCGGCCTGGATCACCAGTTGCGCTCGCAGTACGCGTCCATCCTTGAGGGTGACGGCGACGTGGTCTTCTTCTTCCGTGATCTCCTGTGCTTCGGCGGGGCGCATCTGGGTCAGTCCCAGCGGTGCGATGGCCGAGGCAAGGGCGCGGTTGACCTCGCCATAGCGCGCCACGTAGCCCAGCGCGGGCAAGTGGTAATCCTTGCGGTCCAGCAGGGTGCGGCCGAAGTGGCCACGGCGCGAGACGTGGATCTGTTCGATGGCGGTGGCACTGCGGCCGATGGCGTCCCAGGCAGCCAGTTCATCGAGGATCTGGCGGCTGCCGTAGGAAAGGGCAATGGTGCGCGGGTCAGCGGCGGCTTGTTCAGGAGACTTCATGTCCACCAGAGCGATGCGCGCGGCGGACAACTGGCGGCGCGCCAAGAGGCCGGCCACGCTCTGGCCGACCGGGCCACCGCCGCAGATGATGAGGTCGAAATCGACGGATTCCATGATGCCGGGAAATGCCTTCTGCAGAAGATTCAGGAAGGCCTCATTGTAGCGGAGCCGCGCCGGCCGGGCTTGATCCGGCGCATGCGCGGCCCTGGGGAGACGGGCGCTTAAGCCTGGCGCATCAGCGCTTCAATGTCATCGACCTTGGTGGGCACGCCCGTGGTCAGCAATTCGCAGCCGGAGGGGGTGACGTGCGCATCATCCTCGATGCGGATGCCGATGTTCCAGAACTGCTCCGGCACGCCCTCGCCCGGACGCACGTAGATGCCCGGTTCGATGGTCAGCACCATGCCCGGCTGCAGCGTGCGCCAGGGCTTGCTGCCATCGGCGGTGGCGGGGTCGCGGTAGTCGCCCACGTCATGCACATCCATGCCCAGCCAGTGGCCGGTGCGATGCATGTAGAACTGGCGATAGTCGCCTTTTTCGATCACGTCTTCCAGCGAGCCGACCTTGGATTTGTCCAGCAAGCCGGTATCGAGCATGCCCTGCGCCAGCACGCGCACGGCGGCGTCATGGCCATCCATGAAACGTTTGCCCGGTGCGGTCTCGGCGATGGCGGCGGCTTGCGCGGCCAGCACGATCTCGTAGAGCGCCTTCTGCGGCCCGCTGAACTTGCCATTGGCCGGGAAGGTGCGGGTGATGTCGGCGGCGTAGCTGTCCAGTTCGCAGCCGGCGTCGATCAGGACCAGGTCGCCGTCCTTGATTTCGGCGTCGCCCGCGCGATAGTGCAGCACGCAGCTGTTGGCGCCGGTGGCGACGATGGAGCCATAGGCCGGATACTGCGAACCGTTGCGGCGGAATTCGTGCAGCAGTTCGGCTTCCAGGTGGTATTCACGCAGGCCGGGACGGCAGATGCGCATGGCGCGGCAATGCGCCTCGGCGGAAATGATGCCGGCGCGCTTCATCACGTCGATCTCGTAGGCGTCCTTGAAGAGGCGCATGTCATCCAGCAGCACGCTCACATCGACCACCGCGCCGGGCGCGGACACGCCGCTGCGCGCCAGCGCGCGCACGCCCTGCAGCCAGCGCTGCAACTGGGCATCGCGCTGGCCGTCCTGGCCGAGCGCGTAGTAGACGGCGCGGGCGTCGGAGAGCAGGGCGGGCATGTTCTTGTCCAGCTCCTCGATCGGATGGGCTGCATCGAGCGCGAAGAGCTGCTGCGCGGCCTGCGGGCCGTGGCGGTAGCCGTCCCAGATTTCGCGTTCCAGGTTCTTGTCGCGGCAGAACAGGATGCTGCGGTTTTCCTTGCCGGCCACCAGTACGAGTACGGCTTCGGGCTCGGTGAAGCCGGTCAGGTAGTAGAAGTAGCTGTCGTGGCGATACGGATAATCGGCATCCCGATTGCGCATCACCTCGGGCGCGGTCGGGATGATGGCCACGCCGCCCCCGGCTTGTTGCAGGCTGGCCAGGAGGCGCGCGCGGCGGGCGGCGAAGGGGGTGGCGTCGAAGCTCATGGTCGGGTTCCTTGCGGTGGCAGGTTCAGTGCTTCCAGTTGATCGATGGTGCCGACGTTGTGCCAGTCGCCGCGATACACATCGCCGCCGATGCGGCCCTGGTCGGCGTACTGGCGCAGCAGCGGCCCCAGTTTGGCGTGGCTGCCGGGCGCGATGCCGTCGAACATTTCCGGGCGATATACGCCGATGTTGGCAAAGGTCAGCTTGGGCTGGCCCTCGTTGGCGATGGCGAAGTTGTTGAGCGCAAAGTCGCCCTCGGGATGGAAGGGCGGGTTCTTGACCAGGAACAGCCAGGCCAGGTCACGCTTGTCTTGCGGCAGCGGATTGCCCCACGGGTCCTCGTCTTCCAGCACGGTCAGCAGTTCGCTGTAGTCGAAGTGCGGGCACCAGATGTCGCCGGAGACCGCTATGAAAGGTTCTTCACCCAGCAGGTGGCGGGCCTGGGCGATACCGCCTGCCGTTTCCAGCGCGGTCTTTTCGGGTGAATAAAAGAGCTTTGCGCCATAACGGCTGCCGTCACCGAGGGTGTCTTCGATCATCTGGCCCAGGTGGGCGTGATTGATGACGATCTCGGTGATGCCGGCGCGTACCAGCGAGAGGATCTGCCAGACGATCAGCGGGCGGCCGCGTACTTTCAGGAGCGGCTTGGGGCAGGTATCGGTCAGCGGACGCATGCGCTCGCCGCGGCCGGCTGCGAAGATCATGGCTTTCATGCAGGGCGCCTCAGAAGGTGTAGCCGAACTTGGGCGCGTGTTCCTGTTCGAGCTTCTCGATCAGGCGCACCAGCGGCGTGAAGGCCACGTAGCGGCGCGCGGTCTTGAGGGTGTATTCCATCACCAGCGGGATGTCCTTCAGGTAGCCATCTTTGCCGTCGCGATGCCACAGGCGCGCGAAGATCCCCAGCACCTTCAGGTGGCGCTGCAGGCCCATCCATTCGAAGTCGCGGTAGAAGGTATCGATGTCCGGCGTGACCGGCAGGCCGGCGCGGCGCGCCTTTTCCCAGTAGCGGATGGCCCAGTCCAGCACCATTTCCTCATCCCACTGGATGTAGGCATCGCGCAGCAGCGAGACCAGGTCGTAGGTGATGGGGCCGTAGACCGCATCCTGGAAGTCCAGGATGCCCGGGTTGCCCTTGGGCAGCACCATCAGGTTGCGCGAGTGATAGTCGCGGTGCACGTAGACCTGGGGCTGGGCCAGGTTGTTGGCCAGGATGGCGTCGAAGGTCTTGTCCAGCACCGCGTTCTGCTCGTCGGTGAGGGTCACGCCCAGGTGCTTGCCGATATACCACTCGCGGAACAGTTCCAGCTCGCGCAGCAGCAGCGGGCGGTCGTATTCGGGCAGGGCCTCGGGCTTGCTTTGCGCTTGTAAAAGTACCAGGGCCTCGATCGCATCCATGTATAGTGCGTGCGCGCTGTCGGCCGAGAGCTGCGACAAGTAGGTCGTGGAACCCAGGTCCGAGAGCAGCAGGAAGCCGCGCTCGGTATCCTGCGCCAGTACCTTCGGCACGGTCACCCCGGTCTCGCCGAAGAGGCCGGCGACCTTCACGAAGGGACGGACGTCCTCCTGCGGCGGCGGGGCATCCATCACGATGGCACTGCCGCCGTCGGGTGTGTCCACCCGGAAATAACGGCGGAAGCTGGCGTCGGCCGAGGCCGGGCGCAGGGTGGAGGACAGCACCGGGGTATCGGCCAGGGTGGCCAGCCAGGCTTGCAATTCGGACAGGCGGAGATCGGGGGTGGAACCAGGTGAAGACATGAACTATCTGAGGAAATCGTTTGACGAGGTTGAGTTCCCATATAATAAGGGATTAAACCCAAAAAATCCGCCTGCACGGTATCTAGCCTCTCTTTTCATGATCCGGTTTTCCAAGTCTTTCACTGAACGTACTGTCAACTGGCGGCTGGCGCGTCTGTTCTCTTCGGCAATGGTAGTGGCTTCTGCCTCGGCCCTGCTGCCGCTGTCGGTGCACGCCCAGATGAGCATGCCCACCGCTGCGCCTGCCACGCCGCCCGCACAGGACCAGGACGCCCCGGTCAATGTCAGCGCCGAGCAGATGACCGGCCGTCCCGACCGCCAGGTCAACCTGGACCGCGACGTGGAGCTGGTCAAGGCAGCGACCACCATCAAGTCCGACAAGGCCGAATACCGCATCATCCAGGATGAAGTCGAGGCCACCGGCCACGTCTGGATGCAGCGCCTGCAGGACCAGTACACCGGCGACTACGCCGAGATGAACATGGGCACCGGCGCTGGCTACGTGACCAATCCGACTTACCTGATCGGCAAGAACGGCGGGCGCGGCAAGGCCGAGCGCATCGACTTCCTGGCGGACGACCAGGCCAAGGTGACGCAGGGGACCTACAGTACCTGCGAAGCACCGGATCCCGACTGGTATCTGCGCGCCAACACCATGGACCTCGACAGCGGTCGCGATATTGGCACCATGCATGGCGGGCTGCTGTATTTCAAGGATGTACCGATTCTGGGTTCGCCCTGGATGACGTTCCCGCTGTCGGGGGAGCGCAAGTCGGGCGTGCTGCCGCCCACCATCGGCATGACCAGTACCGGTGGTGCCGAGATCTCGGTGCCTTACTACTTCAACCTGGCACCCAACTATGACCTGACGCTGGTGCCGAAGTACATCGCGCGCCGCGGGCTGCAGATGGGGGCGGAAACCCGATACATTGGCGACACCTATAGCGGTGTCACCAACGTGGAAGGCATCCAGGATCAGGTCACCGGAACCGGCCGCTATTCGCTGTCCTCGATCCACAATCAGACCTTGGCACCCGGCCTGCAGCTGGCCTGGAACCTGAACAAGGCCTCCGACGACGACTATCCGTCGGACTTCGCGCACTCAATCACGGGCAGTACGCAGCGCCTGCTGCCGCGTAACGTCAGCCTCAGCTACGCCAGCACCTACTGGAGCGTGACCGGACTGGTGTCAAAGTACCAGCTGCTGCAGGACGTCAACGCGCCGATCGGCAAGCCCTACGACCGGGTGCCGCAGATCACTTTCACGGGTAACCGCTACGACATCGGCGGATTCGACTTCAGTACCACCGCCGATTTCACCCGCTTCTCCAGCGGCGACCTGATCGGCGGCGACCGCGCCTACGTCACGCAAGCGGTGTCGTATCCCATCATCCGCCCGGGCTATTTCATCACGCCCAAGGTGATCCTGGATGCGACCAGCTAC
This sequence comes from Herbaspirillum sp. 1173, assembly GCF_031455335.1. NCBI lineage: Bacteria > Pseudomonadati > Pseudomonadota > Betaproteobacteria > Burkholderiales > Oxalobacteraceae > Herbaspirillum > Herbaspirillum sp. 1173. The sequence goes on from NZ_JAVDSP010000013.1 coordinate 6,764, forward strand.
AACCTGAACAATGTCTCGGCGGGTCAGCCGACCAATCTGACGCGTACGGTGCCGACGGTATCGCTGGACTCCGGCCTGATCTTCGAGCGAGACGCCAACCTGTTCGGCCGCAGCGTGACCCAAACGCTGGAACCGCGCCTGTTCTACGTCCGTACCCCTTACCGCGACCAGTCGCAGTATCCGGTGTTCGATTCCGGCCTGGCCGACTTCAACTTCGCCCAGATCTTCACCGAGAACCGCTTCGTCGGCCACGACCGCATCAGCGACGCCAACCAGCTGACCGCCGCCGTCACCTCGCGCCTGATCGAGGAAAACGGCCTGGAGCGCCTGCGCGCGGCCATCGGCCAACGCTACTACTTTGCCGATCCCAAGGTCGGCATCAGCGGCACCACCACCACCACGCTGGGCAGCAAATCCGATCTGTTGCTGGCCTTGGGGGGGCAGATCACCCGCGAGTTCTCCACCGACAACACCGTGCAGTACAGCGAGACCCTGCGCCAGATGGTGCGTTCCACCTTCGGCATCCGCTGGCAGCCGGCCCCCAAGCGCGTGCTGAACCTGCAATACCGCCTGGACCGTACCTACATCAACCCCTACACCGGCGTGCTCGATCCGCTCAAGCAGATCGACGTGTCCGGCCAGTGGCCGATTACCCAGCGCATCTACGCCGTCGGCCGCATGAACTATTCGATTCCGGACCGCACCGTGGCCGAAGGCCTGGCCGGCTTCGAGTACAAGGCCGACTGCTGGGTCTTCCGGGTGGTGGCGCAACGCATCCCGACCTCGTCCACCAAGGCATCGACGGGCTTCTTCATTCAGCTCGAACTCAATGGCCTCTCCAAGATCGGGTCCAACCCGCTGGATGCCATCAAGAGCAGCGTGCCCGGTTACCAGAACGTGAACCTGCCGGATACCATGCCCGGCAACAACTTCTAACCTTTTTCGAACCAACGATTAGTCCATGCGTAATATGCGTACACCACTCCTCGCAACAACCAAAACAGTGACCGCGCTGCTGTGCATGCTGGGCGTGATCAGCAATGCGCATGCGCAGTTCGCGACCACCATCATCCCGGTAACCCCGCCGGAAACCACCAGCAGCGCGCCGTCGGCACCAGCCAAGGGCTCGCCCAAGGCCGCCGTCAAGCCCGCCGCCAGCAAGCCGGCCGCCCCTGCGGCGGTGCCCGCTGCCCCCGCACCGGCGGCAGCCAGCGCGCGCAATGAGCCGCGCCCGGTGGATTCCATCCTGGTGGTGGTCAACAATGAAGTCATCACCCGCAAGGAAGTCGCCGAGCGCCTGGCCAGCGTCGAGAAGCGCATGGCCGCACAGAACGTGCAGCTGCCGCCGCGCCAGCAACTGGTGCGCCAGCTGGTCGAGCGCATGATCGTCGAACGTGCCCAGGCGCAAATGGCCAAGGAAAACGGCATCGTGGTCGACGATGCCATGCTGGACCGCGCCATGCAGCGCATCGCCGAGCAGAACAAGCTGTCCATGCCGGAATTCCGCAGCCGCCTGGAGGCCGAGGGCATGAACTACGCCAGCTTCCGCGAAGAGATTCGCCGCGAAATCCTGAGCCAGCGCCTGCGCGAGCGTGAAGTGGACAACAAGGTGGTGGTCACCGAGTCCGAGATCGACAACTACCTCGCCGCCGAAGCCAATGCCGGCGGCCAGCGTCAGGAACTGGACATCGCCCAGATCCTGATCCGCGTGCCGGAAAACGCCAGCCCCGAACAGCTGGCCGCCCGCCGTGAACGTGCTGAAGACGTGCTGCGCCAGTTGAAGACCGGTGCCGATTTCGCCAAGACCGCTGCCGCTTACTCCGATTCGTCGGATGCCCTGTCCGGCGGCGACCTTGGCTGGCGTCCGGCGGACCGCCTGCCGCAACTGTTCCTGGATGGCGTGGCCAAGCTGCAGGATGGCCAGGTCAGCGGCCTGCTCAAGAGCGGCAACGGCTTCCACATCCTCAAGCTGGTCGGCCGCCGCGCCGCCGGGGGCACCCAGGCAGCCGCCCCCGCCGTGCAGCAGACCCACGTGCGCCACATCCTGATCAAGGTCAACCAGGTCGTCACCGCGGCCGAAGCCAAGCGCAAGCTGACCGAATTGAAGGAGCGCCTGGACCACGGTTCGGCTACCTTCGAGGAACTGGCCAAGCTGTACTCCAATGACCTGTCCGCCTCCAAGGGCGGCGACCTCGGCTGGATCTATCCGGGCGATACCGTGCCCGAGTTCGAGCGCGCCATGGACCAGTTGAAGCCGGGCGAAGTCAGCCAGCCCATCGAAACCCCGTTCGGCTATCACCTGATCCAGGTGGTCGAGCGCAAGACCGACGATGCCTCCAAGGAGCGCACCCGCCAGGCCGCGCGCCAGGCCATCCGTGAGCGCAAGATCGAGGAAGCCACCGAGGACTGGATGCGCCAGATCCGCGACCGCGCCTACGTCGAGTATCGCAACGACGATTGATCGCCGCACCGGCAGGGGCAGCCAGCGGGCTGTCCCCATGCGTGCAAGAGAGGCCGGCCTTGTCGCCGGCCCTTGCCTTTTTGAAGCCCGTTTTTTCCCATACAGGCCATGAGTGACACCGCCATGAACCGACCCATCCTCGCGCTGACCTGCGGCGAACCGGCAGGCATCGGTCCGGAAATTTCCCTGCGGGCCGCCTGGGAGTTGCGCCACGAAGCGCGCTGCATCCTGCTGGGTGACGCCGCCTTGCTGGCACAGACGGCCTATGAGATCGATCCGCAGATGCGGGTTGCGGCGCTCTCCATCCAGGCCTGGCGCAACAGCGGCCTGCCCGATTTTCCGGTCGATTGCCTCACCGTCATCGATTGTCCGGTGGCCGAACCGGTGCGTGCCGGCGTGCTGGATGCGCGCAATGGCCGCGCCGTGTTGCAGACGCTGGACCTGGCCGTGCAGGGCGCGCTCTCCGGCGCTTTCTCCGCCATCGTCACCGCGCCGCTGCAGAAGAGCACCATCAACGATGCCGGCGTGGCGTTCACCGGCCATACCGAATACCTGGCCGAAGTCACCGGCACGCCGCAAGTCGTGATGATGCTGGCCGGCGGCGATGCGCCGCACCTGCGCGTCGCCTTGGCCACCACGCACCTGGCCTTGAAGGATGTGCCGTCCGCGATCACCGGCGAGAGCCTGGCACGCACGCTCGACATTCTGCAAGCAGACCTGCGCGACAAGTTCGGCATCGCCCATCCGCGCATCCTGGTCACGGGCCTGAACCCGCATGCCGGCGAGAACGGCTATCTGGGCCGCGAAGAAATCGAGGTCATCACGCCCGCCCTGGAAGCGGCCCGTGCGCGCGGCATCGATGCCCGGGGACCATATCCCGCCGACACGCTGTTCCAGCCCAAGTACCTGGAAGAGGCCGACTGCGTCCTGGCCATGTATCACGACCAAGGCCTGCCGGTCCTGAAATTCGCCAGCTTCGGCCATGGCATCAACATCACCCTCGGCCTGCCCCTGATCCGCACCTCGGTCGACCACGGCACTGCCCTGGACCTGGCCGCCGCCGGCCTCGGCCACGCCGACCATGGCAGCCTGTGCGCAGCCATCCGTGCCGCTGCCGACATGGCGCGCCGCCGGGCCGCCGCCTGATATTGCAAGAACCCACTGGAACCACCATGAAACACATCCCGCGCAAACGCTTCGGCCAGAACTTCCTCACCGATGACGTGGTGCTGCACGACATCATCCGCTCCATCGCGCCCGCCGCCGACGATGCCATGGTCGAGATCGGCCCGGGCCTGGCGGCCATGACTGCGCTGCTGCTGGAAGAGTTGCGCCACCTGCACGTGGTGGAACTGGACCGCGACCTGGTCGAGCGCCTCAAGAAACGGTTCAGCGCCGAGCGCCTGACCGTGCATTCAGCGGACGCCCTCAAGTTCGACTTCGCCAGCATCCCGGTGCCGGAAGGCCGCAAGCTGCGCGTGGTCGGCAACCTGCCCTACAACATTTCCAGCCCCTTGCTGTTCCACCTGGCCGAGATCGCCCCGCAGGTGCAGGACCAGCATTTCATGCTGCAGAAGGAAGTGGTCGAACGCATGGTCGCCGAACCGGGCGGCAAGGCCTATGGCCGCCTGTCGGTGATGCTGCAGTGGCGCTATCACATGGAGTTGCTGTTCGTGGTGCCGCCGACCGCCTTCGATCCGCCGCCGCAGGTGGATTCGGCCATCGTGCGCATGATCCCGCTGGCGCAGCCCATGGCCTGCGAGCAGGCCTTGCTGGAGCAGGTGGTCACCAAGGCCTTCTCACAGCGCCGCAAGGTGATTCGCAACTGCGTGGCGGGCCTCTTCACGGAAGACGAATTGCGCCAGGCCGGCGTCGATCCGCAGGCGCGTCCGGAAGCGGTGCCGGTGGACCAGTTCGTGGCCCTGGCCAACCTGCTGGCCGCGCGCCAGGCCTGAGGCCCGTACTGGGCGTGCAATGCGGCTGTTGCACTTTATTACAGCCGCGGCGCCACCCGTAAGAACTGTAACGAAGTTTCATATTCCGTAGTTTCAAGCTGAACCTGTCTTATATTGGAATCGTGCCGCGACAGATCGCGGACTTCTTTGACAGGAGCCAATCATGGCCAGCAAAAAAATCGCATCGGTATTGATCGCCACCACTCTTCTGGCTTCGGCCGCCGTCGTCAGCACGCCTGCGATGGCGCATGACCGGGGCGGCAACGGCGTGGCGATTGCTGCCGGTATCATCGGTGCCGTCGCCATCGGATCACTGATCGCCAACTCGCAGCCGGCACCGGTCTATCAGGCCCCGCCGCAGCAGGTTTACTATGAGGCCCCGCAGCCGGTGTATTACCAGCCGCCGCAGCAGGTAGTCTACGAGCAGCCGCGCTACTACGCCCCGCCGCCGCCGCGTCCGGTGCGTTACGTGGAACGGACCGAGGTACGTACCTATCGTTACGACGACCGTCCGGACTACTACTCCTACTACGGCCGCTGATCACGGCCGATGAGCAGGGCGGAGGACCACGGTCCTTCGGCAGGACATCCGGGCGCAAGCCATCTTGAGGAAAACGGGCAACCTTGTCGGGTTGCCCGTTTTTTGTCGTGGGGCGCGGAAAAGCGGTGGTGGGCAAGCAAAGCGTCAGTAAAACGCTACATAATGACGAGCCGATTGGCATTTTGTCAGCATAATGAGGTTGATCGTTTCGTCAGAATGACGAAACAGCGCGCATTGCCAACCAGCAAGGAGATGCCCCCACGATGATGGCCCCCATCGCCGCCGATGACATCCGGACCGCCCTCGACGCCGGCCACCTCTGGCCGGCGCTGCAGCCGCTGGTGCATCTGCGCAGCGGCCGCATTGCCGGTTTCGAGATGCTGGCGCGCTGGACCTGTCCGCAGCGCGGCGTGGTCTCCCCCATCGATTTCATCGACATCGCCGAACGTGGCGGCGTACTGGATGTCCTGCTGCTCAAGTTGCTCGACACGGTGGCCGCCACCCTGCGCCACTGGCCCCCGGAGCTGCGCCTGGCGATCAACCTGTCGCCCTGCCAGTTCCTCGACGGCAGCCTGCTGGATCGTCTGGCCGCCGTGATGCATCAGCATGGCCTGCCCATGTCGCGCCTGCAGCTGGAGATCACCGAGACCGTGCTGGTGCAAGACCACGAGCGCACCTTGCAGACCATCCTGGCCGCACGCCAGGCCGGGGCCAGCCTGTCGCTGGATGATTTCGGCACCGGCTATTCCAGCCTGACGCGCCTGCAGTCCTATCCCTTCGACGAGATCAAGATCGACGCCAGTTTCGTACGCACCATGGACCAGAACCCGGACAGCTTCCGCATCGTGCTGGCGGTCGCGGGCCTGGGCCAGAGTCTCAAGATGCACGTGGTCGCCGAAGGCATCGAGACTGAACACCACGCCCATCTCCTCAAGCGCATGGGCTGCGAATTCGGGCAAGGCTTCCATCTCGGCCGTCCTGCTCCGCTGGCCGATGCGGCACGGCTGATCGGCGAGCGCGGCGTGTGGTCGCGCCTTAGCGCCGGGATCGATACCTCGCCCTTCCAGCGCTGGCACCAGCTCGATTCGCTCTATCGCAGCGCGCCGGTTGGCCTGTGCTTCCTCGATCCCTTGCTGCGCGTGGTCAGCGCCAATGCCATGATGATCGACCTGCTCGGTGGCTATGCCGGCACCGAGCTGGAGGGCAGCCCGGTCATCGACCTGCTGAACCGCAGCGAACATCGCCCGCTGCTGCAGATGGTGGCCGAGGTGGTCGACGGTGCGTCTCCTGCCGCCACGGAATTCTTCAATTCGCGTACCGGACGTACCTCATTGCTGGCCTTCCAGGTGGTGCGCAGCGACCTGGGTGAATTGTTGGGCATCTCAGGCTCGGCGGTGGACATCACGGCGCGCGTATCCGCCGAGCGCACCGTGCGCGACAGTGAAGAACATTTCCATCGGGCCATCGACCTCAGTCCCAACATCCCCTGGGCCGCCGATGCGCAAGGCGTGATCGACTACATTGGCCCGACCTTCGAATGGCAGCCCGAGCTGACCACCGCCCAGCGCCACCAGCAGTGGCTGGCGCGCATGCCCGAGGAAGACCGCTTGCGGGTGCGTCAGGAATGGCTGGCCAACCTGCCCACGGGGCGCCCCTTCCGCACCGAATTCCGCGTGCTCTGGCCGGACGGCCAATGGCGTTGGATGCGCAGCCGTGCCTCGCCCCACAGCGACAGCGAGGGCCGCATCGTGCGCTGGTACGGACTGATCGTCGACATCAGTACGGAGCGCCGCTTGCAGTACCGGATCAGCGCGCTGGAAGAGCAGATCCACCGTCTGCGCGGGACCGATCAGGACTGAGTGGTCGCGATGCTGCGGACTTGCATGGTGGGCTTTCGGCGAGCGCCCGGCAAATCGGGGATAATGTCGGCTTGCTTCACGTTAGCCATGAAAAGGAGTCGCCAAGTGAGAATGTTGCATACGATGCTGCGCGTGGGAAATCTGGACCGTTCCATCGATTTCTATACCCAGGTGCTGGGCATGAAACTGCTGCGCAGGAATGACTACCCCGACGGCAAGTTCACGCTGGCCTTCGTCGGTTACGGCGAAGAACGCGATCACACCGTGCTCGAACTGACCCACAACTGGGATACCGAATCCTATGACCTGGGCACCGGCTACGGCCATATCGCCATCGAGGTGGACGATGCCTACGCCGCCTGTGAGGCGGTCAAGGCCAAGGGCGGCGCGGTTACCCGCGAAGCCGGTCCGATGAAGCACGGCAAGACCGTGATTGCCTTCGTCACCGATCCGGATGGCTACAAGATCGAGTTCATCCAGAAGAAGGAACAATACAGCGCCGCCGACTGAGGCAAGTCGCTGTCAGCCTGCCAGCCCGCTCACGCGGGCTTTTTTCATGGTGCGGCCATGCGGCGGGATTTTCGCAGCACAGGCCGTGTCCATGAGGATGCATCGCTGCATCCACGCAAGTCTGCATCTTGCATCTTGCATCTCTGCATCAACAGAACAACAACAGGAACGCCAATTGAGCCTCTACCAACTCTCCAAAAGTCATCTGCGCCGGCTATGGGTCGAATACGGCATCCTCTGGAGCGGTGCCATCATCGTCGGCCTGGTCGCGGTGCTGTATGCACAGGCCATCGAACTCGGCTTCGGTGTCTTCCGCAGTATCGAACACAGGTCGCCCTGGCTGCCGCTGCTGCTCACGCCCGCTGTCTGTGCCGCCTGCGTGTGGCTCACGCGCCGCTACTTCCCCGGCTCGGAAGGCAGCGGCATCCCGCAGGCCATTGCTACCCTGCATGGGGATACCGCTGAACGCGGCAGCGTGCTGCTGTCCATCCGCGTGCTGGCCGGCAAGATCGTGCTGTCGGTGGTGGCCATCGCGGGCGGCATGACCATCGGGCGCGAAGGACCGACGGTGCAGATCGGTGCGGCCATCATGTACAACCTGCGCCGCCTGTATCCGACCGGATACGAGCACATGGAACGCCGCCTGATCCTGGCTGGCGCCGCCGCCGGCCTGGCGGCGGCCTTCAATACGCCGCTGGCCGGCATCGTCTTCGCCATCGAGGAACTCTCGCGCAGCTTCGAACAGCGCGCCAGCGGCGTGGTCATCACCACCATCATCTTCGCCGGCCTGGTGGCGCTGTCGATCAATGGCAACTACACCTATTTCGGCTCGATTGCCTTCCCTGGCGAAACCAGCGGCCGCCTGATCCTTGCCGTGATCGTGACCGCGGTACTGATGGGCGTGGCCGGCGGACTGTTCTGCTGGCTCATCCTCAATCCCACCCGCTGGATTCCTGCCCCCGTCGTGACGCTGCGCGCCGAACGTCCGGTGGCGTTCGCGGCGCTGTGCGGTTTCATCGTCGCGGTCATCGGTGTGGCCGCCGGCGGGGCCACCTTCGGCAGCGGCTACGAACAGGCGCATGGCCTGCTCAACGACGGGCAGGGGCTGTCGGTGTTCTATCCCTTCCTCAAGTTCGCTTCCATGATCGGCTCCTACCTGCCGGGCCTGCCGGGCGGCATCTTCGCGCCTTCGCTGTCCATCGGCGCCGGCTTCGGCAACCTGCTGCACCTGCTCTTCGGCGGCACCTCGCTGCCGATGCTGGTGGCGCTGGCCATGGTGGGCTACCTCGCGGCCGTCACGCAATCGCCGATCACCGCCTTCGTGATCGTGATGGAAATGGTCGACGGCCATGCGCTGGTGATCTCGCTGATGGCCACCGCGCTGATCGCCTCGGCGGTCTCCAAAGTATTCGCACCGCCGCTGTACGAAACGCTGGCCGAACGTTATCTCAAGCACTGACGCTACACATCGTCGAAAGGCTGCGTCAATTTGACGCAGCCGCCGACACCCGCTCCCCGGGCAGCTGCGCGCCGCCTTCGTCATTCTGTCGTGCCGCGCGCGACAATATGTCGCACTCCCTCGTCGTTTTGCTTGGCCATAATCGCCCGCTGTACTTGCCTGCACAGACAGGCAGACCGATAACGACAACCCCTGGGGATTTCCATGCAACTCACTCCTTGTGCCTGCGCCATCGCGCTGGCGTTCAGCGCTTGCGGCCATGCCCTGGCCCAGACCACTTCTGATGCGGCCGATGCGCCCCTGCCGACCGTCACCGTGCGCGGTGACAAGCCTGCCGCAACGGCCCCGCTCAACGCCGACAGCGCTGCGCTGCTGGCCGATCAACCCGGTTACGCCAGCGCGGCAGCAGGCGGCGTTTCGGCGCTGCCGGTCCTCAATGGCTTCGCTGCCGACCGCCTCAAGATCCGCCTCGATGGCATGGAGGTCACCGCCGCCTGTGGCAACCAGATGAACGCACCCATGTCCTACATGCCGCCCGCGCAGGTCGGGATCACGCGCGTGATGGCCGGCATCACGCCGGTCAGCGTGGGTGGCGACAGCATCGGCGGCACCATCGAACTGGCGTCGCCGGCACCGCAGTTCGCGGCACAGCCCGGCGAGCTGTTGACCAAGGGTGGCTTCTCGGTGGCCGCCCGCAGCGTCAATTCGGAAGTGTCGGCGTCGGTGGAGGGCACGGTGGCCAGCGACAGTCTCTCGGTCCATTACGTGGCCAGCCAGTCGCGGGCCGAGAGCTACGTCAACGGCCGTGGCGACAAGGTGCTGGGCAGCCAGTTCGAGAGCAACAACCACGCGGTGACGGTGGCCGCACGCGGCGACGGGCAGCAACTGGTGTTCAAGGCCGGGCAGCAGTACATCCCTTACCAGGGCTTCCCGAACCAGTACATGGACATGACCGGCAACCGCTCCACCTTTGCCAACCTGGGCTATGAGCGCCGCTTCGACTGGGGCAAGCTGCTGGGCCGCGTGTACTGGCAGCGCACCGAGCATGAGATGGGATTTTTCAGCGCGGAACGCACCGGCACCATGCCCATGCAGACACAGGGCCGTGATCTCGGTTACACGCTGCGCGCCGATATCGACCTCGCGCCGGAGGGCCGCAGCGTACTGCGCGTGGGCAACGAGTACCACAGCTTCCATCTGGATGACGACTGGCCGGCCGTACCTGGCTCGATGATGATGGGCCCACGGACCTATGTGAACATCAACGACGGCAAGCGCGATCGTTACGCCCTCTTCGCCGAGTGGGAAGGCAAGTTGAATGAACGTTGGAGCACGATCGTGGGTGTGCGCGACGAGTTGGTCAAGACCGATGCCGGCAACGTGCAGTCCTATGGCACCAACATGATGAACATGGCTGACCTGACGGCGGCCAATGCCTTCAATGCCCGCGGCCACGCGAAGACCGACAACAACATCGACCTCACCGCACTGGCGCGCTTCACGCCCGACGCCGGGCAGACCTGGGAGGTGGGCTATGCCCGCAAGACGCGTTCGCCCAATCTCTACGAGCGCTACACCTGGGGCCGCGGCACCATGGCCATGACCATGACCAACTGGTTCGGCGATGGCAACGGCTATGTCGGCAACATCGATCTCAAGCCGGAAGTGGCGCATACCCTCTCGGCCACCGCTGACTGGCATGCGGCCGACAAGGACGGCAACGAACCGCGCTGGTTCTTCAAGCTGACACCGTATTTCAGCTACGTCGAGAACTACATCGATGCCGACGTCATCGGCCGCTTCAATCCCTACAGCGTCAGCACCGCATCCGGTGCGCTGCTGCAATTCGCCAATCACGATGCCCGTCTCTATGGCATCAACGCCTCGTGGAAGTGGCCGCTGTTGCGTACCGCCGGACTGGGGGACATCGCCTTCACCGGCAAGGCCGGCCTCACGCGCGGCAAGCGTGTCGATGGCGGCAACCTCTATCACATGATGCCCTTCAACGTGCTGGCCGCGCTGGAGCAGCAGCAAGGCGCGTGGACCAACCGCGCTGAAGTGAATTACGTCGCACGCAAGACATTGGTGGACAGCAACCGCCTGGAGCCCGTGACCGCCAGCTATACCGTCTTCAACCTGCGCAGCAGCTATCAGTTCAACCAGGCCATCAGCGTCAGCGCAGGCATCAGCAATCTGTTCAATCGCAACTATGCGGATGCGCTGGGCGGGGTCTACCTGTCGGGATTGGCCAAGACCAAGAGCGGCAGCCTGCAAGCCTTGCCGGGCTATGGGCGCTCGCTGGACGTGGGTGTGAACGTGCGCTTCTGAGCGAGTGAGGGAGGGCCGGACCCGGCCGGTCAGAAGATCGGCATGGTCTCGGCTGCGCTGTCGCGCAAGGCTTTCTTGGCCGATTCGAATTCGGGGAAGATCGATTGCACCGTGGCCCAGAAGCGCGGGCTGTGGTTCATCTCGCGCAGGTGCGCCAGTTCATGCGCGATCACGTAATCGATCAGCGGCAGGGCGAAATGCATCAGCCGCCAGTTCAGGCGGATGCGTGCATCCGACGTGCAGGAGCCCCATTGCGTGGTGGCCGAGGACAGTGCGTAGGAGCGATATTGCACGCCCAGCTTCTCGGCATAAATCATGAGCCGCTTGCCGAACAGTTCTTCGGCGCGCGCCTGTAGCCAGCCCTGCACGCGATCCTTCAATTGCTGCTCGCCGGCGTCGGCCGGCAGGCTGATGTTGAGTTCGCGCGTGACTTCGTCGAGGAACACCGCCTGGCGCTGGCCGGTGCGGATGCGCAGCGTGATCTCGGCACCCAGATAGGGCAGGGTGGCGCCATCGCGCCATTGCATCTGCGGTTGCAGGCGACGCGCCGAACGCTCGCGGCGCTCGTTGAGCTTGGAGAGGATCCAGCGCTGCTTCTCGCGGATGGCGTTGTCGATCTCGGCCAGCGTGACCCACTTGGGCGCGGTCACGCGCAGGCCTTCATCACTGACCAGGAAACCGATGGTGCGGCGCTTGGAACGCAGCAGTGCGAAATCGATGGTGTGCTCGCCCAGCTGGATGCGGCGCTTGCCATCGGCCGGACGGGCCGTGGTCGGCGGGGCCAGCAGCGGGCTGGGAGGTGAGGGTGATGCGGGTGATTCGGGAATCAGGGGCGGCGGCAGCGGAGCCGCATGGACGACCGGATGCGGTGTCACGATGAGCGGCGGCTGCACCGTAGGTGAAGGCAACGCCGGACCCGGATCGACGGGCGCCGCTGCCGGCGCAGCGGCGGGCGCGCCAAACAAATCCAGTTGCAGCGAGAGCTGGTCGGGATTGGGTTTGGGTTTGCGGAGCAGTATCAAGGCAGTCGCGGCGTCCTGTGTTGCTGTTGGCCAAGGAGTTGGCCGCGCGGCATTACTGCGATGCAGTCGTGGCGGCCGGCCGGGGCGCGCTGTTTTTGTAGACGTCCGGCGAAATCACGCGCATCTCGGATTCTATCCAATTTTCGACGCGCTCGTTCAATTCCTGGGGATTCAGGCCTTCCGGCGAAATCGGCTTGCCGATCGAGACCGTGATGACGCCCGGCTTCTTGACGAAGCTGCCCTTGGGCCAGCACTCGCCCGAGTTCACCGCCACCGGCACCACCAGCGTATTGGTTTCCACCGCCAGGCGCGAACCACCGGCCTTGTACTTGCCCTGCGAGCCCACGGCGGTGCGCGTACCTTCCGGGAACATCATGATCCACTGGCCATCGCGCAGGCGGCGGCGGCCATGTTCCAGCACTTGCGCAAAGGCGTCGCGGCCTTTCTTGCGATCGATCGGAATCATGCGCAAGAGCCCGATGCCCCAGCCGAAGAAGGGAATGTAGGTCAGTTCCTTCTTGAACACGAACACCAGCGGACGCGGCATGTTGATGACGTAGAAGATGGTTTCCCAGGCCGATTGGTGCTTGGAGAGCAGGATCACCGGCGCATCGGGCAGGTTCTCGGTGCCGCGCATTTCGTAGCGGATGCCGCAGATCACGCGCGCGGTCCAGATCACGAACACGTTCCAGCGCGAAGTCCACCAGTAGCGCTGGGCGTAAGGGAAGGGGGCCGACAGCAGGCAGGCGAAGGACCAGATGATGGTGGCCACGGCCATCAGGACCATGAAGACCACCGAACGCAGAATCAGGACAAGGCGCAAAATCGTTTCTCCCATGCCGAAGCATGTTGTTGTAATGAATGGGGTTGGCTGCGCGGTCGCAGTGACGGCACTATACCGAGACCCCGACCGGCGACTTCAGAATGAAATCAACCACTGCCGATAAATCCGGAAAAACCAGCGTGCCCGGCGGCAAGCCGCCCTTGGCCTGGGTCTTCTCGCCCTTGCCGGTCAGCACCAGGTAGGGCGCACAGCCGGCCACATAGCCCGCCTGCAAGTCGCGCAGCGAATCGCCTACGGTCGCCACACCGCCGCGCAGGCTGATGTTGAAGCGCTTGGCGATCTCGTGGAACATGCCCGGCTTGGGTTTGCGGCAATCGCAATTGTCATCGGCCGAGTGCGGGCAGAAGAACACCGCATCGATATCGGCACCGGCCTGCTGGGCCGCATTGTGCATCTTCTGGTGAATGGCGTTGAGGGTCTTGATGTCGAACAAGCCGCGCGCCACGCCGGACTGGTTGGTGGCCACCACCACGCGATAGCCGGCCTGGTTCAGGCGCGCGATCGCTTCCAGCGAACCCTTGATGGGGATCCACTCGTCGGGCGACTTGATGAAGGCATCGGAATCCTGGTTGATGACGCCATCGCGGTCGAGAATGATCAGTTTCATTCCTGCTTTCCTTCATGAATACCGCCGCGCCAGGACAAGCCCGTGCGCGGCGGATCGGTGTTGCGTGTACGACAGCCGGTAGCGTGATGGATTACGCCGCCAGCTTGGAAATGTCAGCCACCTGGTTGAGCATGCCATGCAGCGAGGCCAGCAGGGCCTGGCGATTCTTGCGCAGCTGTTCGTCCTCGGCATTGACCATCACGTCGTTGAAGAAGGCATCGACGTTCTGGCGCAGCTGTGCCAGGGCCTTGAGCGCACCGGCGAAGTCACCCGCGGCGTAGGCTGCCTGCACCTGCGGACGCGTGGTCTGCATGGCGGCGAACAGGCCCTGCTCGGCGGCTTCCTGCAGCAGGTTTTCCTGCACGGCACCGTGGGCATCGATGGCCACTCCTTCGATCTTCTTCAGGATGTTGGTGATGCGCTTGTTGGCAGCGGCCAGGGCCTCGGCTTCCGGCAAGGCGGCGAAGGCTTGCACGGCTTGCAGGCGTTCCACCACGTTGTCCAGCACGTCAGGCTGCTGGGCCACCACGGCTTCCACTTCGTTCTGTGCAAAGCCGCGCTCGCGCAGCAGGCCGCGCAGGCGGTCGTAGATGAAGGCCTGCACATCGGCGCGCGGATCCTTGAAATTGGCGTTTCCGGCGAACAGTCCCGCAGTCGCATCCAGCAAGGCGGTCAGCGACAGCGGCAGGCGCTTTTCGACCAGCATGCGCAACACGCCCAGGGCATGGCGGCGCAGGGCGAACGGATCCTTGTCGCCGGTCGGCTGCAGGCCGATGCCCCAGATGCCGACCAGGGTTTCCAGCTTGTCGGCCAGGGCCACGGCGGTACCGGTGGCGGTGGCAGGCAAGGCGTCGCCGGCAAAGCGCGGCTGGTAGTGTTCGGAAGCGGCCAGTGCCACTTCATCGGACTCGCCGTCATGACGCGCGTAGTACGTGCCCATGATGCCTTGCAGCTCCGGGAACTCGCCGACCATGTCGGTCAGCAGGTCGGCCTTGGCCAGCAGTGCGCCGCGCTCGGCTTGCTTGACGTCGCCGCCCAGCAGGCTGGCGATCTTGCCGGCCAGTGCCTGCACGCGCTCGGTGCGCTGCAGCTGGTTGCCCAGCTTGTTGTGGTAGACCACGTTGGCCAGTTGCGGCACGCGATCGGCCAGGGATTTTTTCTTGTCCTGCTCGAAGAAGAACTTGGCATCCGACAGGCGCGGACGCACCACGCGCTCGTTGCCGCCGATGATGTGTTCGGGGCGATCGGTCTCCAGGTTGGAAACGATCAGGAAGCGCGAACGCAGCTTGCCATCGGCGTCGGTGAGCGCAAAATATTTCTGGTTGGTCTGCATGGTCAGGATCAGGCATTCCTGCGGCACGGCCAGGAATTCATCCTCGAACTTGCATTCGTAGACCACCGGCCATTCCACCAGTGCGGTGACTTCGTCCAGCAGCGAATCCGGCATCAGCACTTGATCGCCACCGGCCTTGGCCAGCAGCGCTGTGCGGATCTTTTCGCGGCGCTCGGTGAAGCTGGCGATGACCTTGCCCTGCGTGGCCAGTGCCTCGACGTAGGCATCGGGCGAGGCGATCTGCAGCACACCCGAGGACAGGAAGCGATGGCCCAGCGTGGTACGGCCGGCATCCAGGCCCAGCGTATTGATCGGCACCACGTCGTTGCCCAGCAGCGCCACCAGGTAGTGCGCGGGACGCACGAAGTGCACCGTCTCGCCGGCCGCGCGGCCGAACTGGCGCTGGTAGCTCATGACCTTGGGGATGGGCAGCTTGGACAGGCTTTCGTCGAGCGCAGCCTGCAGGCCCACGGCCAGGGCCGAACCCTTGGCGGTATAGGTGTAGAAGAAGCTCTCGGCCTTGCCATCCTGGGCGCGTTCCAGCTGGTCCGGGGTGATGACGGTGGCACCGGTGGAGGCGGCCAGTGCGGCCAGCTTCTTCACCAGCGGAGCCGACGGGCGGCCTTCGGCGTCCAATGCGACGGTCACCGGCAGCACTTTTTCGCGGATCGATTTGTCCGGCGAGGCGGCGCGCACTTGCGTGATGGAGACGGCCAGGCGGCGCGGCGTCGCGTAGGCGGTGGCGGCAGCGCCGGCATCGAGATAGCCGCGGCTTTGCAGGCCATTGAAGATGCCATTGGCGAAGGCATCGCCCAGCTTGGCCAGCGCCTTCGGCGGGAGTTCTTCGGTGACGAGTTCTACGAGGAGTGTCTGGTTCATGTTGTCTGTCTTGCTGTCTTGCTCGGGACACCGGTCAAGTCAACCGGTGCCGCATGATGTCGTGTTGCTGCGTCTCAGGCGGCCGCTTGTGCCGGTGCCTGGCCCAGCATCGGGAAGCCCAGGCGCTCGCGCGATTCGAAGTAGGCCTGCGCCACCGCCCGCGAAAGATTGCGGATGCGGCCGATGTAGGCGGCGCGCTCGGTCACCGAAATGGCGCCACGGGCGTCGAGCATGTTGAAGGTGTGGGCGGCCTTGAGCACCTGTTCATACGCGGGCAGGGCCAGCGGCACTTCCATCAGGCGCTTGGCTTCGGCTTCG
This sequence comes from Herbaspirillum sp. 1173, assembly GCF_031455335.1. Lineage (NCBI taxonomy): Bacteria > Pseudomonadati > Pseudomonadota > Betaproteobacteria > Burkholderiales > Oxalobacteraceae > Herbaspirillum > Herbaspirillum sp. 1173. The sequence continues at coordinate 22,880 of NZ_JAVDSP010000013.1, forward strand.
TAGTTGGTGAACAGCGAGAACAGGAAGTCGGTGTTCGAGTACTCGAAGTTGAAAGTGGATTGTTCCACTTCGTTCTGGTGGAACACGTCGCCATAGGTCAGGTGCTTCTTGACGCCGTTCTCGGTCCATTCGGTCCAGACCAGGTCATAGACGTTTTCCACGCCCTGCAGGTACATGGCCAGGCGCTCGATGCCGTAGGTGATCTCGCCCAGCACCGGCTTGCAATCGAGGCCGCCGACCTGCTGGAAATAGGTGAATTGCGTCACTTCCATGCCATTGAGCCAGACCTCCCAGCCCAGGCCCCAGGCGCCCAGGGTGGGGTTTTCCCAGTCATCCTCGACGAAGCGCACGTCGTTTTGCTTCAGATCCAGTCCCAGCGCCTCCAGCGAGCCCAGGTACAGGTCCAGGATGTTTTCCGGCGCCGGCTTCAGGACCACCTGGTACTGGTAGTAGTGCTGCATGCGGTTGGGGTTTTCGCCATAGCGGCCATCCTTGGGACGGCGCGAAGGCTGGACATAGGCGGCGCGCCACGGTTCCGGGCCGATTGCGCGCAGGAAGGTTGCCGTGTGCGAGGTGCCCGCGCCGACTTCCATGTCGTAGGGTTGCAGCAGTGCGCAGCCTTGGGCGTCCCAATATTCTTGCAACTTGAGGATGATTTGTTGAAATGTCAGCATCGTATGTGGTGGCCTGGCGAACCGGCGGAGGAATTGCGAAAACCTTGAATTTTAGCGCCTTTTGGGGCGTTTGACCCGGTTTTGCCAGGGCGCGGCACTGCCGGCCCCTGGCATTTGAGATCAGTGGCGAATGCGCGCGGCCTTGTTGCGGCCCCAGGCCAGCAGCAGCATCAGCAGCGCCAGCCCGACGATGAGCTTGTTGCCCAGCAGAATGTAGGGGGTCTGGCCGCCATAGCCCTGCACCTGGCCGGAGAGCACGCCGCGCGTGTAGGGCGGCAGTTCGCTGACTGTGCCACCCGGCAGGATCACCGCAGTGGCCCCGGTGTTGGTGGCGCGCAGCATCGGGCGGCCGGTTTCCAGCGTGCGCATCTGCGAGATCTGCAGGTGCTGGGGCAGGGCGATCGAATTGCCGAACCAGGCAATGTTGGACAGGTTCAGCAGCAGGCTGGCCTGCGGCTGGCCGGCACGGTAGGCATCGCGCAGCTGGCCGGCGATTTCTTCGCCAAACAGATCTTCGTAGCAGATGTTGGGCAGCACCCACTGGTCCTTCACGCCGAAGGGCGACTGCACCGGCGCGCCGCGCGTCATGTCGCCCAGCGGGATGTGCATCAGGTCGACGAACCAGCGGAAGCCCGGCGGGATGAATTCACCGAAGGGCACCAGATGGTGCTTGTCGTAGCGGTAGGGCATCAAGGCCGATCCCAGTCCCGGGCCGAAGCCCAGCACCGAATTGGCATACAGCTGCGGACCATCGGAGAGGGGAATGCCCAGCGCCAGATGGCTGCCGCTCTTTTGCGCGAAGCGCGCGATGCGTTCCAGGTAATCCGGCGGCAATTGCTGCGGCAGCAGCGGGATGGCGGTTTCCGGGGTGGCGATCAGGTCGGCCGGCGCGGCGCTGATCATCTGTTCGTACATGCCCAGGGTGGAGACCAGGGCATCGTTGGAGAATTTCATTTCCTGCGGAATGTTCCCCTGCAGCAGGCGCACCGTGATCGGCTGGCCTTGTGGCGTGGTCCAGTGCGCCAGCCGCAAGGCCACGCCGCCCGCGCACAGCAGGGCCGCAGCACACAGCGGCAGCACGATGCGCTGGCCAGTGCCAGCCACGCCCTTGCGCGCGAGGCCCATCCACAGCAGCGCCAGGCTGCCCGCGATGAGCGCTGCGACCCAGCCGACGAAATAGACGCCGCCCACCGGGGCGAAGCCGGCCAGTGGGCCAACCGTATGCGCATAGCCCGAAATCAGCCAAGGGAATCCCGTGAAGATCCAGCCGCGCGCCCACTCCGATAGCGCCCACAGCGCCGGCAGCATGAACAGCGCCAGTACCAGCGGCGAGGACGACCAGCGATGGCGCAGCCAGCCTGCCAGCGCGGTAGCCGCACCCGCATACAAGCCCAGATAGAGCGCCAGCAAGCCCACGGCCAGTGCCGCCATCCAGCCCGGCATGCCGCCGTAGTCATGCATGCTGATGTAGAGCCAGTGCACGCCCGCCGCCGCCCAGCCGAAACCGTACAGCCAGCCGCGCAGGAAGTGGCGGCCGGTGGAGGCTTGCGGTTGCGCCAGCACGCCATGGAACAGCCAGGCCAGGGCCAGGATCTGCAAGGGCCACAGCTTGAAGGGCGCGAAGGCGAAGACGTTGACCGCACCCGTTGCCACCGGCAGCAGCAGGGCCAGCGCCGTGCCGAGGCGACCGCGCGCAGCGGTCGCGCCGCGCGGCAGCGGCAGGTCTTGGGAGGAGGGGGAAGTCACGGTTGCAACGGCAGGCAGATCAGGCGATTCACTCGTCGTCCAGCGGTGCCGGCGGCAGCTTGGACACCAGCAGCACGTGGACCTGGCGCGCATCGGCGCGCAGCACTTCGAAGTGCAGGCCATCGATGTCGAATTCGTCGCCCTTGCGCGGCACGCGGCCCACGTGATTGGCGACCAGTCCGCCGATGGTGTCGGCGTCTTCGTCGGAGAAGCGGCTGCCCACTTCGGCGTTGAACTGCTCGATCTCGGTCAGGGCTTTCACGCGCCAGCGCGCGCCGTGCGGGCCATCCTTGAGGGCCAGCACATTGTCTTCGGCTTCATCGAAATCGTATTCGTCCTCGATGTCGCCGACGATCTGTTCCAGCACGTCCTCGATGGTGATCAGGCCGGCCACTCCGCCGTATTCGTCCACCACCACGGCCATGTGGTTGCGGTTGGCGCGGAAGTCGCGCAGCAGTACGTTCAGGCGCTTGGATTCGGGAATGAAGATGGCCGGACGCAGCATGTCGCGCACGTCGAAGGATTCCTCGGCGTAGTAACGCAGCAGGTCCTTGGCCAGCAGGATGCCGATCACCTTGTCGCGCTCGCCATCCACGGCGGGGAAGCGCGAGTGGGACGTGGCCAGCACTTCGGGCATCCAGGTTTCGATCGGTTTGGAAATGTCGATGGTGTCCATCTGCGAGCGCGGCACCATGATGTCGCGCACGGCCAGGTCGGAGACCTGGAACACGCCTTCGATCATCGACAGCGCATCGGCGTCGATGAGATTGCGCTCGTGTGCGTCGTGCAACACTTCGAGCAGTTCTGCCCGGTTCTCGGGCTCGGGGGAAATCAGTGCGGTGAGTCGTTCAAACAGGGAACGATGGGGTTTAGCGTCAGACTTGACGCTACTAGGGTGATCTTGCATGGCGTTAGGCGCGAGCCCGACGTAGTTTCGAAGAGCCATAGGATACAACAATTATGTGACAAGTCCACTAAAGGCCCGGCCACAGCGGGCCGCCGTCCCGCTTGCCTCTTGGAAATTCCGATGTCTTCACGCCATTTCACCGAGCAAAAAAAAAGCCGGCATTCACGATGCCGGCAAGTACACCCTCAGGGAAAAACTTTCTGCCTGGTGCTCAGGCGTAGCTCAGGGCCGGCATCGCCGTGTCTTGGGAATATTGCTGCACAGCGGCCTGCTGCGAGCCGCGTACACCGCTAGGTGCAGCCTGCTCGGCCGAGAGCTTGAAGATGCTCACCACATCGGTCAGGGCCACGCTCTGTTGCTGCATGGACGCGGCGGCCGCGGCAGCCTGTTCCACCAGGGCTGCGTTCTGCTGGGTGGTTTCGTCGATCCGGGCCACGGCGGTGTTGATCTGTTCCAGGCCGGCAGTCTGCTCGGCGCTGGCGGCGCTGATGTCCTGCACGATGTGGGTCACGCTCTGGATGCTCCTGACCACTTCGTCCATGGTCGACCCGGCTTCGCTGACCTGCTTTTCACCAGTGGCGACCTTGGCGACCGATTCATTGATGAGCGCCTCGATTTCCTTGGCGGCAACGGCCGAGCGCTGGGCCAGCGAGCGCACTTCGGAGGCGACCACCGCGAAACCACGGCCTTGCTCACCGGCACGGGCCGCTTCCACTGCAGCATTCAGGGCCAGAATGTTGGTCTGGAAGGCGATGCCGTCAATCACGCTGATGATGTCCACGATCTTGTGCGAGGAGGTGCTGATGGCGTGCATGGTTTCGACCACGCGGTTCACGGCGGCGCCGCCCTTGGTGGCCACGTCCGAGGCATTGTCGGCCAGGCGCTTGGCTTCGCGGGCATTGTCGGAGGTCTGCTTGACGGTGGCAGTCAGCTGCTCCATCGCCGAGGCGGTTTCCTGCAGCGAGCCGGCTTGCTGTTCGGTGCGGTGGGACAGATCCATGTTGCCGCGCTTGATTTCATCAGAGGCCACAGCGATGGTGTCGGTACCATGGCGCACTTCACCAACGATGGCCACCAGGCTGTCATTCATGCCCTTGAGCGCGGCCATCAGCTGGCCCAGCTCATCCTTGCTGGTGACTTCAATGCGGCTTCCCAGATCACCCGACTGCACGCTCTGCGCCACGCTCACGGCCTGGGCCAGCGGACGGGAGATCGAGCGGGTCAGCAGCCAGGCGATCAGGCCACCCAGGATCAGGGCCGCAATGCTGGCTCCCATCATGGTCCACTTGGCCATGGCGTAGGCGGCTTCAGCTGCGTCCACATTGGCTTCTGAATTCTTGCGCAGCAGCTTGTTGAATTGCTCCACGTGGGCAATCACGCGATTGAGGATGGGCATGCAATCCTTGACCAGCGAAGTGCGTGCCGCTTCGTTCTGTTGCGAGGTCGCCAGCTTGACGATGTTGACGGCCACCGGCAGGTATTGCGCCTCCAGCTTGCGCAGTTGCTCCAGCATGTCGCGTTCCTGCGGCGTGGTCGCCGGATCTTGCATCAGGCGGGTCAGCTCGGCCATGCCGGAATCGATATCTTTCTGGGCGCTGCCGACCAGGTCGAGATCGCCTTTCTGTTCGGCAGTCCCATTGACCAGCGTCAGGTTGCGGGCCGCAATGGCGCGCAGGCCCACGGCAAATTGCACTTTGGAAAGCGCTTCGAGCTTGCCCTCATCGACGGAAGTCAGGAAGATGATGCGATCGTTCAGGCGCGACACTTGCTGCAGGCCGAAGGTGGCAACCGCCACCAGCAGGACCAGTACTGCGGCAAAGCCAAGGCCAAGACGATGGCCGATCTTCAGGTTCTTCATGACATCCTCCCCGATGGGTTTAATTGGTGTGGAAGCATTCTCGTTCAGCCGGAGTCCGCTTCCCATCGGGCTTTTCCTGAATTGCCTAGTTAAATGTCAGCGGAAAATCACCAGCAAATTGTCACTCCATTACGAAACGGAAAAAATCGATGATCACATCTGAAAAATCGATTACTTTTTTGCGTGATAAAGCGGCAACCGCTTGAGGCAAACCAACAAAAATGAAACCTGGGCCGCAAACAAAAAACGGCCTGCAGTAGCAGACCGTTGTTTGCGACATCAGATTGCGTTGCCGAAGCGGCAAGGCAGTCTCTGCTTCAGCGTGACTTGTAGGGATTGTCGTAGCCCAGGGTAGCCAGGATCTCGGTTTCCAGCGCTTCCATCTCGTTGGCTTCCTCGTCGTCCTCGTGGTCATAGCCTTGCGCATGCAGCACCCCATGCACCACCAGGTGAGCGGTGTGTTCTTCCACGGTCTTCTTCTGCTCGGCGGCTTCCTTCTCCAGCACGTCGGTACAGAAGATGATGTCGGCTTCGGTAACTTCGCTGTCTTCATCTTCCGTATAAGCGAAGGTCAGCACATTGGTGGCGTAGTCCTTGCCGCGATAGTCGCGGTTGAGGTCACGGCCTTCTTCGGAACCGACGAAACGCAGCGTCAGTTCGGCCGGCGCAAACAGCGCGGCCTGCACCCAGCGGCGCAGGAGAGGGCGGGTGATGCTGTCCTTGAGGCGGTCGTCGGCATATTGCACCGACAGCGTGAGTTTATGTTTTGGCATGGCGCGGCTTGGCGGATTTGGTCAGGAGATTGGTGGCAGTGCGGGCAGTGGCGCGCGCGGTATCCGGGCGCGGGTTGCCGGCGGCATCATAGGCATCGACGATGCGCGCCACCAGTGGATGGCGGACCACGTCGGCACTGGTGAAGCGCGAGAAGGCGATGCCGCGCACGTCATGCAGCACCGACAGCGCATCGACCAGGCCGCTCTTCTGGCCGTGATGCAGGTCGACCTGGGTGACGTCGCCGGTGATGACGGCCTTGCTGCCGAAACCGATGCGCGTCAGGAACATCTTCATCTGTTCCGGCGTGGTGTTCTGCGCTTCGTCGAGAATGATGAAGGCGTGATTGAGCGTGCGGCCGCGCATGTAGGCCAGCGGGGCGATCTCGATGGCCTGCTTCTCGAAGAGCTTCTGCGTGCGGTCAAAACCCAGCAGGTCATACAGCGCGTCATACAGCGGACGCAGATATGGATCGACCTTCTGTGCCAGGTCGCCCGGCAGGAACCCCAGGCGCTCGCCCGCTTCCACGGCCGGGCGCGTGAGCACGATACGCTGCACGGCATCGCGTTCCAGCGCATCGACCGCGCAGGCCACGGCCAGGTAGGTCTTGCCGGTACCGGCCGGGCCGACACCGAAGGTGATGTCGTGTTCCAGAATGGCATTCAGATACTGGCTCTGGTGCGGCGTGCGTCCGCGCAGGTCGTGCTTGCGGGTCTTCAGGATGGGGCTCTCGGGCAGCGGGTCCTGGCTGTCCTTGTCATCGGCGGCAGGCGCAGCCGGTGCAGCAGCGGCCTTGCCACGGCGCGCCGGCAGCGGCGGCAGGCCGGCTTCTTCGTCGGCGGCGGCGTTGGCGCGCTGCTCCACCAGGGCCAGCTGGATATCGTCCACGGCCACCGGACGGTCGGCCTTCTCGTAGAAACGTTCCAGCACTTCCACGGCGCGTTCGGCGTTGGTGCCGGTAACCACGAAGCGGTCGCCACGGCGGAAGATGGTCACGTCCAGCGCGGCGGAAATCTGGCGCAGGTTTTCATCGAGCGCACCGCACAGGTTGGCCAGGCGCTTGTTGTCCAGCGGCTGGGGCGTGAAGTGATGAGGCTGATTGGGGATTTTTTTCAATGCACGATTCCGGTTAAGGGGATTGAATCATCAATGACGGGTCACGATCTCGCCACGCAGCGAGAAGGGGAAGGCTTCGGTCACGCGGACTTCGATGATCTCGCCGATCAGGCGCTGGCCGTTCGGACCACCGTCGAAGTTGACCACGCGATTGCTCTCGGTGCGGCCTTGCAGCTCATGCTCGCGGCGCTTGGAAATGCCTTCCACCAGCACCTTCTGCACCGTGCCGACCTGCGCGGCACTGATCTTTGCCGCGTTCTCGTTGAGCGCAGCCTGCAGGCGCTGCAGGCGGGCCAGCTTGACTTCCTGCGGGGTGTCGTCGGCCAGGCTGGCGGCCGGCGTGCCGGGGCGCGGGCTGAAGATGAAGGAGAAACTGTTGTCGAAGCCCACATCGGCCACCAGCTTCATGAGCGCTTCGAAATCTTCCTCGGTCTCACCGGGGAAGCCGACGATGAAGTCCGATTGCACCGTGATATCCGGACGCACCTTGCGCATGCGGCGGATCACCGACTTGTATTCCAGCGCGGTATAGCCGCGCTTCATCGCCGCCAGCGTGCGGTCCGAGCCGTGTTGCGCCGGCAGGTAGAGGTGATTGCAGAGCTTGGGCACCTTGGCATAGGTGTCGATGAGGCGCTGCGAGAATTCCTTGGGATGGCTGGTCACGAAGCGGATGCGCTCGATGCCCGGCAGCTCGGCGATGTATTCGATCAGCAGGGCGAAGTCGGCGATCTCGCCGTCTTCCATCACGCCGCGATAGGCATTGACGTTCTGGCCCAGCAGCATGATTTCCTTCACGCCCTGGTCGGCCAGCCCGGCCACTTCGGTGAGCACATCCTCAAAGCGGCGCGAGACTTCCTCGCCGCGCGTATAGGGCACCACGCAGTAGCTGCAATACTTGCTGCAGCCTTCCATGATGGAGACATAGGCGGTCGCCCCTTCCACGCGGGCCGGCGGCAGGTGGTCGAACTTCTCGATCTCGGGGAAGCTGATGTCCACCTGCGGACGGCCGCTGTAGCGCCGCTCGGAGATCATCTGCGGCAGGCGATGCAGGGTCTGCGGACCGAACACCATGTCCACGAAGGGTGCGCGCTTGATGATGGCGTCGCCTTCCTGCGAGGCCACGCAGCCGCCCACGCCGATGAGCAGGTCGGGTTTGTCCTTCTTCAGCGCACGCAGGCGGCCCAGGTCGGAAAACACCTTCTCCTGCGCCTTCTCGCGAATCGAGCAGGTGTTCAGCAGGATCACGTCGGCCTCTTCCGGACGATCGGTCTTGACGAGGCCTTCGGCGACATGGAGCACGTCGGCCATCTTGTCCGAGTCGTACTCGTTCATCTGGCAGCCGAAGGTTTTGATGAATACTTTTTTCTGCATAAATCTTTATCAGGCGAAGAGCGCAGGAAGGACGCATGGAACATGCGCGCGCCGGCGAGGAGGAGGGCGGCGGGCCGCTTGAATGTGCTGCTGCAGCGGTGGTGGAGCCCATCCCCGGAGGTTCGCGATTATAGCACCGCAGGCCCCGTGCAGCCGCCGCCAGCGCCGGGCGGGCCTGTCCATGAGGCAATTCTCAGAGTTGCGCGCAGCAGTCCTGCAGCCATGCCAGCACGGCGCGCAGCCGGGGCAGGGTCTTGAGGTCGCGATGGAATACCGCCCACAGTTCGCGCTGCAGCTGTGGCGCGGACTCCACAGTCTGCAGTTCCGGTGCCAGCAGATAGCTTGGCAGCAAGGCCAGCCCGACCCCGGCGCGCGCGGCCATGCACTGCGCCACCAGGCTGGTGCTGCGCAAACGCACCGGGTTGCCGGCGGCATGGTCGGCGATCCAGCGCGTCTCCGGAATGTCCGGCACGCCATCGTCATAGGCCACGAAGGGCGCCGTCTTGCGCGCTCGTCGCCAGAGCGCGACGTTGTCGGCCGTGCCACACAGGTAAAAACGCACCGCGCCCAGCGGCCGGGCAATCAGTTCGCCATCCTGGGGCTTGCCGAAGCGCAGGGCCAGGTCGGCTTCGCGCCGCGCCAGGCTCAGGGTCTGGTGGCCCAGCGCGAATTCCACGTCCAGCGCTGGCCATTGCTCCAGCAGAGCGGGCAGGCGCGGGGCCAGGAACATGGTCCCGATGGCATCGGTGCAGGCCAGGCGCAGCTTGCCTTCCAGCCGCAGGTCCCCGCCCGCCAGGGTGCGCGCCAGTTGCCGGGTCTGTTCCTGCATGGCGCGGGCAGCCGTCAGCACGCTCTCGCCCAGGCGGGTCAGTTCCACATCCTCGGCGCGGCGCAGGTACAGCGGACCCTGCAAGGCCTCTTCCAGCAGTTGCAGGCGGCGGCCGATGGTGGCATGCGTGACGCCCAGCGCGCGGGCCGCGCCGGAGAGGCTGCCGGCTTCGACGAAGGCGGCGAAGCTGCGCAGGCTCTCCCAGTCGGCATCCAGGGCGGCATGCATGGCTTGCGGGGAGGGCAAGGGCGCGGCCTTGCTGCGGGCTGTTAATTTTTTCACAGGGGCCTGGCGATTTTGGTGAATGGCAGTGCGAATTTTATCGGACTAAGATGGTCCGTCACTGTGCATTGACGTTCAGTTGCAGCGTTTTATCGACTTCTCTCGAACAATTTTTAACAAGGAACCGCGCATGTCCTCACCCCAGACCCTGATCCAGATCGCCGGTGGCAGCGCCCGCGCCGCCACCTGGCAGGAAGCCGTCCTGCTCATCATCGACCACCAGACCGAATACACCACCGGCCGCGCCCCGCTGGCCGGCATCGATGCCGCGGTCGGCCAGATCGCCGAGCTGCTGCGCCAGGCCCGTGCCGCCGGTGCGCCGGTGATCCACATCGTCCACCACAGCAAGCCGGGCAGTGCCATGTTCGATCCGCAAGGCCCGCACGTGGCCATCATCGACGGCGTGCAGCCGCAGGGCGACGAGCTGGTGCTGCCCAAGGGCCTGCCCAATGCCTTCGCCGGTACCGCGCTGGACGAGGCCATCAGGAAGACCGGCCGCAAGTCCCTGATCGTGACCGGTTTTGCTACCCACATGTGCGTGAGTGCCACTGTGCGCTCGGCGCTGGACCATGGCTATGCCTCCACGGTCGTGGCGGCTGCCTGCGCTACCCGCGACCTGCCTGATCCCCTGGGCGGTGCGCCGGTCAAGGCGGCCGAGGTCCAGCGTGTGGCGCTGACCGAACTGGCCGATCGCTATGCCACCGTGGTAGCAGATGCGGCGGCGCTGGCCGGGGCCTGATCTCATTGCATCACGGCTTTTTCGCCCTGCGCGAAAAAGACAATCACAAGGACGCTACCACCAAGGTAGCGTCCTTTTTTCATGCAGCTTGAAAATGATCTGACTTACTCATAAGGGGATCGATATCGAAAAAATTCAAAGAAAATTTCATCACGTTGACGACGAGGAACTAGCAATAATTAGAAATAACGCATGAATATTCAGGAGTGCTGAAATTCAGGAGACAGAATCGCTTAGTTTGTCGGCTTTCCGCAATTCGCGCATGTCCGCATCCGGTTGGCACGACAGCCGCCTGCCATGCGGCAGATGGGCGAGGCAAGCACAACAGGAGAAGCTGCTGTTGTGCTGCATTTCAATAAAGAACGCGCACGGCGCGCACGGATGGCCTGGCAGGCCGTCCTTAGAAAAAGGAATGAGTCGACCATGATTCCGGCCCCCTTCAGCGACCGGCTCGCAGCGCTGCTGGCCCGAGGCCAGCGCACCATACTCGGCATCGCCGGTCCGCCCGGCAGCGGCAAGTCCACGTTCGCCGCTGCGCTGCTGGCGCATGCACAGGCGCACGGACTGACGCAGTCCGTCATCCTGCCCATGGATGGCTACCACCTCGCCAATGCGGAGCTGGCACGCCTGGGCCGCGCCACGCGCAAAGGGGCGGAAGATACCTTCGACAGCGCCGGTTACGTTCACCTGCTGGCGCGGCTGCGCCAGCAGCAGGCCGATGAAGTCATCTACGCACCGCAATTCCTGCGCGAGATCGAGGAAGCCATTGCCGGCAGCATCGCCATCCCTGCTGATACCCGGCTCATCATCACCGAAGGCAATTACCTGCTGCTCGACCGCGGCCACTGGTCGCGCGTGCGGCCCTTGCTCGATGAGGTCTGGTATGTCGATGTCGATCCTGCCGTGCGGCTGCAGCGGCTGATTGCGCGCCACGTGCAGTTTGGCCGCAGTCCGGAAGAGGCGGAGGCGTGGGTGATGCACAGCGATGAAATCAACGCAGCGCTGATCGAAACGACGCGCAGCCGTGCCGACCAGATTGTTCGCCGGGACTGACCGTTCCGGCGTGTTGTATGCAGCAAGCAGCAAGCAGCAAAGGGCCGCGACAGGCCCCAGCCATCCCCCTCGAACTTCCAACAAGAACGGAGACCAGCATGATCCAGAAAACCCTCGCCATCGCCTGCGCCACCATCGCACTGGGCGCCGCCACGGCCCCTGCCCAGGCCGCCGACAAGCCCCTCAAATCGGTCGGCGTCACCCTCGGCGACCTGGCCAATCCCTTCTTCGTGGCCATCGCCAAGGGCGCTGAAAGCGGCGCCCACAAGATCAATCCGGACGCCAAGGTCACCGTGGTCTCTTCCAAGTATGACCTCAACACCCAGGTCGGCCAGATCGAGAACTTCATCGCCAACAAGGTTGACCTGATCGTGCTCAACGCCGCCGATTCCAAGGGCATCGGCCCGGCCGTGAAGAAAGCCAAGAAGGCCGGCATCGTGGTGGTGGCCGTGGACGTGGCCGCAGAAGGTGCGGACGTCACCGTCATGTCGGACAACACCATGGCCGGCGCCGAGTCCTGCAAGTTCATCGCCGACAAGCTGCAGGGCAAGGGCAATGTGGTCATCGTCAATGGTCCGCCGGTCTCGGCCGTGATGGACCGCGTCACCGGCTGCAAGGCGGAGTTCAAGAAATCGCCCGGCATCAAGATCCTCTCCGACAACCAGAACGCCGGCGGCAGCCGTGATGGCGGCATGACCACCATGTCCAATCTGCTGGCCGCGCAAGGCAAGATCGATGGCGTCTTTGCCATCAACGACCCGACTGCCATCGGGGCTGAACTGGCGATCCGCCAGGCCAAGCGCAGCGACATCAAGGTCATCACCGGTGTTGATGGCGCACCCGATGCCGAGCGTGCGCTCAAGGACAGCAAGTCGCTCTTCGCCGCCTCGCCCGCGCAGGACCCATATGGCATGGCTGCTGAAAGCGTGGCCATCGGCTATCAGGTCATGAATGGCCGCGCCCCCGAGAAGGCCGTCAAGCTGCTCCCGGTCAAGCTGATCACGCGCGACAACGTGGCGGATTACAAGGGCTGGGTCCCGGCCAACTGAAGCCACGCATCTGGCAGCTCACCTGACAGGTGAGCGAGCCCGATCCGCAGCGCCCGCAGTCAGGAGATCTTCCGGCTGCGGGACGCGCTTGCCGTCCTGCGGCTGCTTTCTTTGATTGCCATGACTTCCACTCCCATTCTGCAGATGACCGGCATCAGCAAGTCCTTCGGGGCCACGCGCGCGCTGTCGGACATGCACCTGACCATCCGCCCCGGCGAGATCCACGCCCTCATGGGCGAGAACGGCGCCGGCAAGAGCACGCTCATGAAAGTGCTGTCCGGCGTCCATGCGCCCGATGACGGCCAGATCCTGCTGGACGGCAAGCCGGTCTCGCTGCGCGACCCCGGTGCCAGCCGCGCTGCCGGCATCAACCTGATCTACCAGGAACTGGCGGTCGCGCCCAACATCAGCGTGGCCGCCAATGTCTTCATGGGCAGCGAACTGCGCACGCGCTGGGGGCTGATCGATCACGCCGCCATGCGCGCGCGCACCGATGCCGTCCTCCGCCAATTGGGCGCCAGCTTCCGCGCCTCGGACCGGGCCGGACGTCTTTCCATCGCCGAACAGCAGCAGGTCGAAATCGCCCGTGCCCTGGTACACCGCAGCCGCATCGTCATCATGGATGAACCGACGGCGGCGCTCTCCGAACGCGAGACCGAGCATCTCTTCGGCGTCGTGAAACGCCTGCGCGATGAGGGCCTGGCCATCATCTACATCAGCCATCGCATGGCGGAGGTGTATGCCCTGGCGGATCGCGTGACGGTGCTGCGCGATGGCAGCTTCGTGGGTGAACTGGCACGCGAGGAGATCGATTCCGAGCGCATCGTGCAGATGATGGTGGGCCGCTCGCTGGGCGAGTTCTACCAGCACACCCGCATGGCCCCGGAACGCGCGGCGGCCTTGCCGGTGGTGTTGCAGGTGCAGGATCTGGCGGGCGGCAAGGTCAGGCCGGCCAGCTTCGCGGTGCGTGCCGGCGAGGTGCTCGGTTTTGCCGGACTGGTCGGTGCCGGGCGTACCGAACTGGCGCGCCTGCTTTTCGGTGCCGATGCCCGCAGCGGCGGCCACGTGCTGCTGGATGGCCAGGCGGTGCGGATAGATGAACCGCGCGCCGCCATGCGCGCCGGCATCGCCTACGTGCCGGAAGACCGCAAGGGCCAGGGCCTGTTCCTGCAGATGGCCGTGGGAGCCAACGCCACCATGAACGTGGCGGGCCGCCACAGCACGCTGGGACTGGTACGCAGCGGCGCGCTGGATGGCGTGGCGCGCGATGCCATCCAGCGCCTCAACGTCAAGGTCGCGCATCCCGGCGTGGCAGTGGGTAAGCTCTCCGGCGGCAACCAGCAGAAGGTCCTGCTGGCGCGCTGGCTGGAGATCGCACCCAAGGTCCTGATCCTGGACGAGCCCACGCGGGGTGTGGATATCTATGCCAAGAGCGAGATCTATCAACTTGTCCACAAGCTGGCCGAACAGGGCGTGGCCGTTGTCGTCATTTCCAGCGAGCTGCCGGAAGTGATCGGCATCTGCGACCGCGTGCTGGTCATGCGCGAGGGCAGCATCACCGGTGAACTGGCCGGCGCGGCCATCACCCAGGAAGCCATCATGCATCTGGCCACCGATGCGGGGGGCATGCATGGTGCGCATGGACAGGCCGCTCCGGCTTACGGCATGGCGCATTCGGGCTTGCCTTCTTCTCCTTCCTCTCATTCCTTCTAGTCATGGCTCATCCAACTCCTCTGCACAAGAACGCGGCTGCGGCGCGTTCCTCTTCCACGGCGTCGCAATGGCTGCTGCACCGGCTGGGCATGTTGCCGGTACTGGTGGTGCTGTATCTGCTGTTCTATGCGCTCACCATCTATCTCAGCGGCGACGGCAGTTCCAACTTCGCCACCGCCGAAAACACCATGAACATCCTGCGCCAGGTCGCCATCAACCTGGTACTGGCGGCCGGCATGACCTTCGTCATCCTTACCGCCGGCATCGACCTGTCGGTCGGCTCCGTGCTGGCAGTGTCGGCGGTGCTGGGCATGCAGATATCGCTCAGTGCCGCGCCGGGCTGGTCGATTCCCATGTTCATCTTGTCGGGGCTGTTGATGGGCATGGTCAATGGGGCCATGGTGGCCTTCCTCAACATCAATGCCTTCGTGGTGACGCTGGGCACGATGACAGCCTTCCGCGGGGCGGCCTATCTGCTGGCCGATGGCACCACGGTGCTGAACAATGACATCCCCAGTTTCGAATGGATAGGCAATGGCGATTTCCTGCACGTCCCCTGGCTGATCTGGGTGGCGGTCGCGGTGGTGCTGCTGTCCTGGGTGATCCTGCGCAAGACGGTGCTGGGCATGCACATCTACGCCATCGGCGGCAACCTGCAGGCGGCGCGCCTGACCGGTATCCGCGTGGGACTGGTGCTGCTGTTCGTATATTCGATCAGCGGCCTGTTCGCCGGCCTGGCCGGCGCCATGTCGGCCAGCCGCCTGTATGGCGCCAACGGCAACTGGGGCAGCGGCTATGAACTGGACGCGATTGCCGCCGTGGTGCTGGGCGGCACCAGCCTCATGGGGGGCGTGGGCACGATCTGGGGGACGGTGGTAGGGGCGCTGATCATCGGCGTGATGAACAACGGGCTGACCATCCTCGGCCTGTCGTCGTTCTGGCAATACGTGGCCAAGGGCGCGGTCATCGTGCTGGCCGTGATCCTCGACAAATGGCGTCAGAAGGATGCCGCGCAATGACACTCTCTTCCCCATCCGGAGCCGGCATGTCCCTTCCCGATCTCGAAAGCCGCGCCTTCCTGCAGGCGCATGTGGCCGATACGCTGGCCTTTTACGACCGCCATGCCATCGATCCCGAGGGCGGATTCTTTCACTACCTGAAGGACGATGGCAGCGTCTATGAGCGCAGCCATCGGCATCTGGTCAGCGCGACGCGGCTGGTCTTCACGCAGTCCATGGCGTATCTGCATACCGGGCAATCACGCTATCTGGAACAGACGCGCCATGCCCTGGCGCATCTGCAGCGCTTCCGTCATGCAGAGGGACCGTTGGCCGGCCTGTATGCCTGGACCCTGCGCGATGGCCAGATCGAGGATGGCACCGTCATGGCCTATGGCCAGGCCTTCGTGCTGCTGGCATTCGCGCAGGCACACCGCGTCGGCCTGTGTGATGCTCAGCAGGTGGCGCAGGCGTATGAACGCATGGAGAGCGCCTTCTTTGAGCCTGCGCATGAAGCGTATGCGGACGAGATCACGCCCTCCGGCGAGCTGATTCCGTATCGCGGCCAGAACGCCAACATGCACATGTGCGAAGCCTGCCTCGCTGCGCATGTCGCCACCGGGCGCGCGGTCTACCTGGAGCGTACGCAGTTGCTGATCGAGCGCTTCGTGTTTGGATTGGCACGGCAATCGCAGGATCTGGTGTGGGAGCATTATCGTCAGGACTGGTCCCTGGATCACGACTACAACCGCGGCAACCGCGACAACATTTTCAAGCCATGGGGCTTCCAGACCGGCCACCAGACCGAGTGGGCCAAGCTGCTGCTGATCGCCCATGCACAGGAGCCGCGCCCGGCCTACGTGACGCGTGCTGCCGAATTGCAGGACGCGGCGTGGCAGCATGGCTGGGATGCCCTGTATGGCGGTTTGATCTACGGCTTCGATCCGGACCTGCGGCCGTATGACACCGACAAATATTTCTGGGTCCAGGCCGAATCCTTCGCCAGTGCATGGCGGTTGTGGCGCGTGACCGGGGAAGAACGTTTCCGCCAGCAGTATCACGCCATCTGGGCGTGGAGCTGGGCGCATCTGGTCGATCATCATCACGGGGCCTGGTTCCGCATTCTGGCCGCCGATGGCAGCAAGCTGGAAGACACCAAGTCGCCCGCCGGCAAGGTCGACTATCACACCATGGGCGCGTGCTGGGATGTGATGGAAGCGGGCGGCCTGCGCGAGTGAGCAACACGCTCAGGGAATCTTCAGGAACACCTTGTCATAGATCTTGCGGATTTCCGCTACCGATTCCGGATCGTGCCATTTCTCGACGATGGCGCGATACGATGGCTTGGCGCGTTCGGCCAGCAGGACCTTGTTGACCTGCTCCACCACTTGCCGGCCCCATTCGTTATGGGGGCACATCACGCGATTGAAGACGACTTCATTGGCCTCCTGCATCGGCAGCGCCACCAGTTCGCCGGCATGGCCCATGGCGCGCGCCTGGTCGAAGGCCAGCAGCGGCAGCTCAACCATGTAGTCAAGGCGACCGGCCAGCAGCATGCCGATCGCTTCCATCTGTTCGGAATAATTTTCACGCGGCGGATAGGTGGCCAGCAGCTTGTCCACCGTCGGGCTGTAGGAGCGGTCACGCATCACCGATGTAGTCAGCCGAGGGTCTTGCAGCAAGCCCGTCAGCGAGGTCCGGTGCCTGAATTCCTCCACGCGATCACGCCGCACGATGATACGCAGTGGCAGGAAGATCGACATCGGCAGGGAGAGGTAGCCGTAATGTTCGCGCTCCGGGGTCTTGAGCATGCCGTTGAAGCACCAGTGACTGCCCTTGCGGATCTCGCTGTTGATGCGCGGGAAGGGGGCCTCCAGTTCGACGTGCTCGTAGCCGGGCATTTCCTTTTTCAGCACGTTGAGGGTGAGATCGAAGATGCCCTGATGCGCGAATTCTCCGCTGCGAATCATGTAGGGCGGCACATTGTATTTGCCCCAGGTGATCTGGTCGGCTGCCATCGCGATGGGCAGCATGGCCGCCAGGCACGCGCAGCACATCAGATGGGAGAGGGGTTTGAGCCAATGACGATGGAGCATGCGCGACTTCCTTTTCAGATGGGGGCAGCGGAAGACGACGGCGGCAACGCCGGTGCCAGCAACACACGATTGCGGCCATCGGTCTTGGCTTGATAGAGTGCCCGGTCGGCCGCTTGCAGCAAGGATTCCAGCCGCGCGTCGGGATGGGCCGGAATGCACCAGGCCACGCCGGCGCTGATGGTAATGCGGCCCAGAGCGGATCCGGCATGCGGCAGGTTCAGCGCATGGATGGCATCGCACATGCGCTGCAGGATGTGCTGGCCCTGGAGGCCATCGGTCTCGGCGAGGATCACCGCGAATTCTTCACCGCCATAGCGCGCTACGGTTTCACCGGCGCGGCCGATGGTGTGCTGCAGTGTCTGCGCTACCTGGCGCAAGACCGCATCCCCGGCCACGTGGCCGTAATGATCGTTGTAGGGTTTGAACCAGTCGACGTCGATGAAAGCCACCGTGAGCGGCTTGGCGTGGCGCAGGCTGCGCCGCCATTCGTGATCCAGTGTCTCGTCGAAGCTGCGGCGGTTGGCGATGCCGGTGAGGCCATCGGTGAGGCTGAGTGAACGCAGACGTTCGTTGGCCTGCGCCAGATCACGCGTGCGTTCGGCGATGCGCAGCTCCAGCGATTTGTTGAGGGCGCGCAGGGATTCCTTTTCCTGTTCCAGTTGCGCGTAGAGCGCGCGGTTCTGGCGTGACTGCTTGCGCAGGCTGGACAGCATCGCGTTGATGGCATCGGCCAGGAAGTGCAGCTCATGGCGCGTGCGTCCGCGCAGGCGGATGCGTTGCGGATTGTCGGGGTGATCGGGCTGGTTCAGATCCTGTCCGCGCACGAAGTCCGACAGCCGTGTGATGGGCCGTCCGAGCCAGCGATGGAAGACGTAGAGGAAGATGAACCACAGCACCAGCGTCTTGATGACCGAGTTGATGAGGATCAGCGTAAAGCCGTAGGCCACCTTGCGGATCACCACCTGGCGGCTGGAATAGACGGTCCAGGCACCGATGTCGTGGGTGACGCCGTGTTCATCGCGATAGAGAATCGGGAAGCGATGGCTGGTGGCGGCATTGAAGAAGCCCGGCTTGACGGTACTGCGCGCGCCGTCGGCGTCGACGTGGATCTGTTTGCCATCGTGATCGATGATATTGCCCTGGGCCATCACCAGCTTGCCTTGCGGGTCTTCGATCTTCACCCCGGTGACCACGGGCAGGTTGCTGATGCCGCGCAGGGTGGCCTTTTGCACGTCCCCCTGGAAGCGCCAGGTGGAGCTGGCCAGGCTGGCACCGAAGGTCAGGTCCATGGCCCGCAATTCGTTGTCCACACCGGATTGCGTGTGCTCATATTCAGCGCCAAGTTGCAGGCAGGTCACGATCAGCGTCACCAGAAAGTAACTGCCGAAGATGATGCGCAGCAGATGGACTGCCAGGGAATTCTTGGAGAGCAAATTCATGTTCTTGCGTAGCGGGTTGCCTTGCTCAGGAGTTCGCGCGTGCGTGCAACGCAATGCAGATGCGGTATGCAGACATCGTGCCAGCGCGAGGGGTGCGGGCAACCGATGGCGAGACGCTGCGTGGCGTCATGGCGTGGTGTGCAGGCAATGCGGCGATGGTTGTAGCCACGGCGGACCAGCGCGCATTATTACGGATGCGCTGCTTTGGCATGGCGTGGAACTGCCGCATTGAATCTCCTCCCGCGGATGTGATGAGGGCCGTTAGCGGGCCGCTTAATTGCTGGTCACGTGCGGGGTAAATTCTAACGTCAGGTGTTGCTGAGATGTTGGTGAAAGCTGCTTGAACGTAAGCAAATTGTCCATCTCGTTCGCATCATTGCCGCCGAGGCAGGAGTGTTGGTGAGGATTGTGCGCTCGCCGTTGCCCTGCGGCATGAGCGGAGATCCTTCGCAGGTTTGATGCGCTGACTGTGCGGCGCAGGGTGCGCTGGAAATGAACAGCCGTCACCGTGATGACGACTGTTCGGCTTGCCGGGCTTGCGCGCGTACTTGAGTTGCAACTGCCAGGATGAATATCAACCGCGCGCTCGTTTCCAAGAAAGTTAACGATGCTGCGTAGGGTGGCTTACTTCTTCAGCCAGGCCAGGCGATAGAGTTTCTGGTCGTTGAGATAGAACGCCTGGATACTGCTGCGCACTGCTTCCGAATTTTTGTAGATGGTGAGGAACCGGGCAATGCGCGGATCGTTTGTCTTGTCGCTGCGGGCCACGAACTGGATGGCCCAGGAATCATCCTCGTAGCTGGTATAGGCCAGTCCCTTGTGCGCATCGAAGGCTTTGGAGGCGATGATGAAATAGGGGAAGCCCTGCGCCAGATCCACATCGGGCGTCACGCGGACCAGTTGCGGTCCCTCGACCTCGACGAACTGCAGCTTCTTGGGATTGGAGACGATGTCGGCCTGGGTGCCGAGCAGCCCTGTGTCAGGGCGTAGCGTGATCAGGCCTGCGTGCTGCAGCAGGCGCAGGCCGCGGCCGACGTTGACGGGATCGCTGGCGATGGCCACCTTGGCGCCGTTGGGCAGATCGGCCAAGGAGTTGTATTTGCTGGAGTACAGGCCCAGGTAGGAGAGGATGCCAGCCTGCACGCTGGTGAGCTTGAATCCCTTGCTGCGCACGGCATTGGCCAGGTAATTGCTGTTCTGGTAGTAGTTCAGGTCGATGTCGCCGGCATCCAGTGCGATGTTGGGTGTGGCCCAATCGCTGAATTCGATGACTTGCACATCCAGGCCTTGTTTTCTGGCTTCCTTGGCGGCGACTTCCACGGAGTCGGCGAAGATGCCGGGGACTACGCCGATCTTGAGCGGTGCGGCCAGCACGGTGCTGGCGACGGTCAGGCCTGCCAGCAATGCGGTGAGTTTGGGTATCCAGCGTTTGGTGATCGAGGGGAAAGCAGTCATGGAGGGCCCGTTTGCAAGAAAGGTCAGAGGGGTGAGAAGCGGGAGCCCAGTATAGGCAGGCACCTTCAGCGGCCCAACAAACGATTTCGCATTAGCTTCTTGGGGATTCGAGTAAGCGTGGCAGGGGGGGGCGTCCGTCGGTGTCGTGTCATGTCGCACGTTCCACTTCGCGCGCTCGGTCGGGGAGGGACTTCGCAGCGTAGATGCGCTGCGGACACACTGTGCGATGAAAACAAAAAACGCCCATCTTTCGAAGAGGTGAGTTTTTTCGGACGGCGCTGCATACGATCCAAAGCTATCTAGTCTTGAACTTCTAGGCTTTCAATCAGCAAATCGCTTTGCATTACTTTTCTCAACGAAGTCTTCCGACCAAGTCATTCTATTTATACGCATCGAAATAATTCTAGGTATGGAGTGTATTATTGATTTTCACTTGACTAAATGTCTATTCAAGAAAATCAAAATTTATGGCTACCTGGATTAGCGATATTGTTTCAGCGCTATTAAATTTGGGAGGTACGGCTTCCTATGATGACATCTATGCGGAAATCAAACGCATTCGAGGCAGTTCCTTGCCAAACTCTTGGCAAAATATTATCCAAAGAGAAATTCAAGCGCATGCCAGTGAATCCTTGGATTTCAAAGGTCAGCCACTTTTTTACTCGGTTAACGGCCAAGGTTCCGGCGTATGGGGATTGTTGTCGGCGTCAAATAATGGAGGTGGAAATTCGATTTCCCCAGGCGAGCCAGTTGGCATTCGAGGCAGTATTCTTGAACATGACCGGAACATTAACCGTCACCGCAATCAAGCCTGGTCAAGAGACGAACTGATTTTAGCTCTCCGGTTGTATCTTGATTATAAAAAATCACCTCCTGGTAAAGACAGTGTGGAGGTTAAAGAACTGTCTGAAGTTCTGAATAAAATGGGGAGCGCGCTTGGAATAAGCAGTAATGGAACATTCCGTAACGCGAACGGCGTCTATATGAAACTAATGAATTTTAGGCGCTTCGATCCCGATTACACCGCGGATGGCAAGGTTGGGCTGACTCGAGGAAACAAAGATGAAGAACGAGTATGGCGCGAATTTTCCGGTGACGTTGAAAGATTGCGGCGAGTTGCCGAAGCGATTTGCATCGCAGTGGAACAAAGCCCTTCAATACTTGGCGGTGATGACGAGCCTGGAATTGAGGAGGCCGAGGAGGGGCGTGTTTTGACTAGAATACATCGCGTTCGTGAACGTAAACGAGGACTCGTTGAGCAACGAAAAAAGATTGCACTCAAGACTCACGGTCGTTTGGCGTGTGAGGCATGTGGGTTCGATTTCTCGATTAAATATGGCGAAGTCGGGCAGGGAATCATTGAGGTTCATCATACTAAGCCGGTTCACATGCTGACAGAGGGCGACAAAACCAAGCTAGAAGATCTGGCTCTTCTGTGCGCCAATTGCCATAGAGTTGTGCATTCCTCCAGGCGTTGGTTGAGCATCGACCAGGTGAAGGCGGCCGTCAAAGATGCTCAAGGTCGTTGCTAGGTCGTGATATGCATTTTTTGATTTTTGATTTGATTGGATGATGGAATCTAGCTGAACGTAGAAAACAAAAAACCCGCCCTTCTTTCGAAGAGGCGGGTTTTTCGGACGGCGCCGCATACGCATGATTGCACATGCAGCGACGGGTATCTGGTGGTGATAGGTGGACTTGAACCACCGACCCCAGCATTATGAGTGCTGTGCTCTAACCAGCTGAGCTATATCACCAGGAGGCAAGCCCGAGACTATAGAGGTCCAATCGCCTTCTGTCAATACTTTTTCCGCATTTCCCTCTTAATTTTATCCACAGGCCCCGGCAGCTCATCCGGCGCGGCGTTCCGCCAAGGCTTGCTGCACCCGCGCCAGCACCTCGGCGGTTGCCTCCGAGCGGTTGCAGTCGATGCTGACGCGCTCCGGCATCGAACGCAGCCAGGTCAGCTGGCGCTTGGCCAGTTGCCGCGTGGCGGCAATGCCTTTCTCGCGCAGGGCCGTGGCATCGATGCTGCCGTCCAGGTATTCCCACATCTGGCGATACCCCACACAACGCATCGACGGCAGCCCCAGATGCAGGTCGCCCCGCGCACGCAAAGCGGCGACTTCACGTTCCAGCGCACCACCGCGCAGCATCAGATCAAAACGCAACGCAATGCGCTCGTGCAGTACCGCACGGTCAGCCGGTTCCAGCGCCAGCGGCAGCATCTCGAACGGCAGCGGCTCAGGCGGCTTCTGCGACAGCAAGGACGACATCGGCTGCCCCGTCAGCAAGCTGATCTCCAGCGCACGCTGAATGCGCTGGCTGTCAGTCGGCTTCAGTCGCGCAGCCGTGACCGGGTCCAGCGTCGCCAGGCGCGCATGCATGGCCGGCATGCCGATCCGTGCCGCCTCCTCGTCGAGTTGCGCACGCAATGCCGGATCGGCCTGCGGCAGCTCATCCAGCCCGTCGCGCAGCACCTTGAAATACAGCATCGTGCCGCCCACCAGCAAGGGCAGCTTGCCGCGCGATGCAATCTCCAGCGTGAGCCGCAGCGCATCCTGGCGGAACTGCATGGCCGAGTAAGCTTCGGTCGGGTCGATGATGTCGATCAGGTGGTGCGGCACGGCCGCCAGCTCTTCCGGGCTGGGCTTGGCGGTGCCGATGTCCATCTCGCGATAGACCAGGGCCGAATCGACGGAAATGATTTCGCAGGGCAGGTGGCGGGCAATCTCCAGCGCAGCGGCAGTCTTGCCGGACGCAGTGGGGCCCATGATGGCCACCGCCAGAGGCAGTTGCTGGGTCATCACACGATCCTTACTGGCCACGCAGGAAGAGCTTGTCCAGATCCGACAGGCCCATCTGGGTCCAGGTCGGACGGCCGTGGTTGCACTGGTCGGAACGTTCGGTGGCTTCCATCTGGCGCAGCAGCGCATTCATCTCCGGCAGCGTCAGGCTGCGATTGGCACGCACCGCCGTATGGCAGGCCAGCGTACCGAGCAGTTCGTTGCGGCGCTCCAGCAAGACACGCGAACCGCCGTACTCGCGCACATCGCGCAGGACGTCGCGGGCCAGCGTCTGGGCGTCAGCGTTCTTCAGCAGCGCCGGGACGGCACGCACGGCCAGCGTGGTCGGGGACATCACGGCAATGTCGAAGCCCAGGGCCGACAGCGTTTCCTGATGTTCTTCCACCGTGCCCACTTCCACCGGATCGGCATAGAAGGTGACCGGAATCAGCAGCGGCTGCACGAACATCTCGTTGCCATCGAGCGCGGTCTTCAGTTGCTCGTAGAGGATGCGTTCATGCGCGGCATGCATGTCCACCACCACCAGGCCGGCCTGGTTCTGCGCCAGCACGTAGATGCCATGCAGTTGCGCCAGCGCGAAGCCGAGCGGGAAGTCGCCGTCCGGCAGGGGGGCGGCGGGCTGTGCAGCGGACTGGAAGGCTGCGCTGTTGAAGCCTGCCGCCGCATTGCCGCTGTCGCTCTGCCCGGCAGGCTCGCTGCGGAACATGTTGCCGTAGGCCGCGCGGTCCTGGCGTACGCCGAAGCCGCCGCTGCCCGGTCCGCCGTTGCCGGCAAAGGAGAACGGGCGCGGTTGTTCGGCGAACTGGGCGGAGAAGCTCTGCTGTTTCTGTTCGCGCATCCAGGGCAGCGGGGCATTCGGGCCACTGGCGGGAGCGGGCGCGCCCTCGGCGCTCTCGGTCTGTTGCTGCGGCAGATTGCCGAAGGACACGGCCGAGGTCTGCGCCAGCGCGCGCGAGACCGCGTGGAATACGAACTGGTGCACCGCACGGCTGTCGCGGAAACGCACTTCGATCTTGGATGGGTGCACGTTCACATCCACCAGCGCCGGGTCCAGCGTCAGCGACAGCGCATAGGCCGGATAACGGTCGCCATGCAGCACATCCTGGTAGGCGGCGCGCACGGCGTGGGTGAGCAGCTTGTCACGGACGAAGCGGCCGTTGACGTAGAAATACTGGCCATCGGCGCGTGCCTTCGAGGCCGTCGGCAGGCCGACGAATCCATGCAGGCGCAAGGGGCCCGCGCTCTCGTCGAGCGGCAGGCGCGCGTTGGCGAATTCGTCGCCGAGGATGTGGGCGCTGCGCTTGGCGAATTCACCGACGTTCCAGTGATCGACCGTCTTGCCGTTATGCGACAGCGAAAAACTCACATCCGGACGCGCCAGCGCAATACGCCGCACGACCTCGGCGCAGTGGCCGTATTCGGTCTGTTCGGACTTGAGGAATTTGCGTCGCGCCGGGGTGTTGAAATACAGGTCCTGCACGTCGATGGTCGTGCCCTGTGCGCCTGAGGCCGGGGCCACGGTACCAAATTGGGAGCCGGTGATTTCCCATGCATGCGGGGCATCGGCGGTGCGGCTGGTTACCGTGAGCTGGGCCACCGAGGCGATCGAGGCCAGCGCCTCGCCGCGGAAGCCGAGCGTGGAGACATTCTCCAGATCGGTCAGCGACGCAATCTTGGAGGTGGCATGGCGCGCCAGTGCCAGCGGCAATTGCTCCGGTGGAATGCCGCGTCCGTTGTCGGTGATGGCGATGCGCTTGACGCCGCCTTGCTCCAGGCGCACGGTGATTTGCGTGGAGCCGGCATCGAGCGCGTTCTCCAGCAATTCCTTGACCACGGCGGAAGGACGTTCGATCACCTCGCCAGCAGCAATCTGCGAGATCAGCTGATCGGGCAGGGCCTGGATGGGGCGGTGAGACAGGGCGGCAGCCGGTTCGGAAGCGGGGGAGGAGTGCGGTGCGTTCATGGCGGGATTATACCTGCCGACGCCAGGGGCCGGATGTGACGAAGCCGCCCGGGGGCGGCTTCTTGGGAGCTGATGCGATCAGGGTTTTCTGCAGGGCAATCCGCGGATCGCCGCGCAGAAAATCATGCAAACGATATAAATGATTTACACACGGAAGGTGCTCACTGCGGCAGCCAGGCGCTCGGCCTGCTGCTGCAGCGATTGTGCAGCGGCTGCGGCCTGCTCCACCAGCGCTGCATTCTGCTGGGTGCTCTCATCCATTTGCGCGATGGCACGGTTGATCTGGTCGATGCCTTCGCTCTGCTCGCGGCTGGCGGTGGTGATCTCGCTGATGACGGTGGAGACGCGCTGCACGCTGGCCACCACGTCGTTCATGGTGTTGCCGGCCTGGGAGACCAGCTGGCCGCCACCGGCCACGGTCTGCACCGAGGCGTCGATCAGTTCCTTGATTTCCTTGGCGGCCGAGGCGCTGCGCTGGGCCAGCGTGCGCACTTCGGTGGCGACCACGGCGAAGCCGCGTCCCTGCTCACCGGCGCGGGCCGCTTCCACCGCCGCGTTCAGGGCCAGGATGTTGGTCTGGAAGGCGATGCCATCGATCACGCTGATGATGTCGACGATGCGTTGCGAGGAGCTGTTGATGGCATCCATGGTCTGCACCACCTGACCCACGACGTCGCCGCCGTGGCTGGCCACTTCCGAAGCGGAACCGGCCAGTTCATCGGCTTGAACCGCGTTGGCGGCATTCTGCTTCACGGTCGAGGTCAGCTCTTCCATGGCCGAGGCGGTTTCTTCCAGGGCACCCGCTTGCTGCTCGGTACGCGAGGACAGATTGAGGTTGCCGGCGGCGATCTCGCTGGCGGCGGTGTTGATTTCCTCAGTCCCGGCACGCACGCTGGAGACCACTTCCGACAGGCCCATGCTGATACCGTTGAAGGCGCCCATCAGGCGGCCGATCTCGTCGCTGCTGTGCACGTGCAGGCGGGTGGTGAGGTCGCCGCCGGCGATGCGGTCGGCGGCATTGCACACCGCATCGAGCGGACGGGTGATCATGCGGTTGATCATCACCGTCAGGATCGCGCCGAGCACCGCCAGGAACAGCAGGCCCAGGCCGATGTAGAGATTGCGCATGGAATTGACTTCGCGCGTGATCTCATCGACTGCTGCTTCACCGACGATGACCCAGTTCCACGGGGCATAGTGAGTGAAGACCGCGATTTTCTGGCGGCCATCGCTGCCGGTGTAGCGCAGCTGGCCTTCCTTCTGCTGCACCAGGGTCTTGATGTAGGTGTCGCCGCCGGCATCCTTGGCCTCGATCAGGTTGCCGCCTTCTTCCTTGCCTTCGCGCGGGGCACCGGCAATCATCACGCCCTGGTCCTTGCCTTCGCGGCCATTGAGCGCGTAGAAGTTGCCGGTCTCGGCGATCTTGAGCGACTTGATCTGGTCCTTCAGCGCCTTCACGTCGGCCGAGATGTCGATGCCCACGTAGAGCGCCGCGATGATCTGGCCAGCGTCATTCTTGAAGGGCACATACTTGGTGATGTACTGCTTGCCGAACAGAGTGGCCAGGCCGCTGTAGCTCTTGTCGGACTTCAGGGCGGCATAGCCGGGATGGGCGCGGTCAAGCAGGGTGCCGACGGCGCGTTCGCCGTTTTCTTTCTTGACGGAAGTTGACACGCGCACGAAGTCATCGCCGGTCTTGGCGAAGATGGTGGCGGTCACGCCGGTGTGGGCAGTGAAGCGGTCGGGGATGGAGAAATCCAGGTTCAGTTCGCGGCCATCATTGGACAGCACCGGCGTGGCGCGGTCGCCAATCTGCACGGTGCGGCTTTCGTCCAGGGTGAGCTTGCCGAATTCCTTGTCGAACATGGTGGAGAAGCGGTCCACCTGGCTGTTCACCGAGCGGTCGAAGATGCCCACCATGTTGGCCACGCCGCGCGCGTCGTTGCCCATCTGTTCGATGGAGCGCGATTCCACCATGCGTGAAGCGGAGTAAGTGATCAGCATCAGTGCGATCACGAAGACGATGCCCACCAGGGCTACCGTCATGGCAGTCAGTTTTGCACCGACCGAGCGATGAAACAGAGATGCGCCGCGCGCATCAGACATTGCATTAGCCATGGCTGTTGTTGTTCTTGAAGTCAAAGGGTGTGGAAAAGCAAATACCGAACCAAAACTATCCGAGGACCGATGGCGATCGCTGACTACGCGCTCATCTCGCCATCGTTTGCCCTCCTTCTTTCCGTCTTCCGGAAGGTCCTGCAACACAGTGCCTGCGTACCGATGACAGCTTGGCCGGAGGAGCGGCATGCTGCATCGGATTGCCGAAACGGCAATGCAACGCGGTCACTCACGTCAGGGGCCTTCCTTGCAGGGAGGCCCAACGTTCATGCTGAAATCACGGTACTTGCGGGGAAGCGAGTCAGTATATCGTCAGCATTTTGCGCTGCATCAAAATACTTCGAATGTTTGCGCCCACATGTAACTGTGCTGTTGTTTTTCCGGCGAGAAAGTGCCTTTTTTGCATGGAACTTTCGATTGTTCTTGCCTGCTTGTATTTACTTCTCTCCAAGTTCAGCCGCGCGGTCCTGTCGCCCCCGGCGGAGCGGCGTTTTCTCCACGGTAAGCCCGCACCCAGCTTTCGAGCTGATCAGCCGACATCGGCCGCGAAAAATAATAGCCCTGCGCCACGTCACAGCCCTGGCTGATCAGCAGCCGGTACTGGTCGGCATCTTCCACACCTTCGGCCACCACGGTCAATTTGAGGCTTTCGCCGATGCGGATGACCGCATTGGTCAGGGCGCTCACCGCCGCGTCCTTGGCCATGTCGCGCACGAAGCTCTGGTCCAGCTTGAGTTCGGAGACCGGCAGCTTGCGCAGGTAGCCGAGGCTGGAATAACCGGTGCCGAAGTCATCCATGGCCAGCGGAATGCCCAGTGCATGCACGGCGGCGATGGTCTGGTTGGTGCTGGGGTTGGTATCCATCAGCACGGTCTCGGTGATTTCCAGCGTGAGGTCGGTCGGTGCCAGGCTGTAGCGGCGCAGCAGGCCGGTGAGAAATTGCGGCAGGTCGAGATCGTGGAAATTGGTGGCCGACAGGTTCACCGAGACCGACGGCACCTGGATCCCGCGCCGCCGCCAGTCAGCCAGCTGGAAGCAGGCCTCTTCCAGCGCCCACTTGCCCAGTTCGCCGATCAGGCCGCATTCTTCGGCAATCGGGATGAAGCGGCCCGGCGAGATCTGTCCCAGTTGCGGATCGTGCCAGCGGGCCAGCGCTTCCACGCCGTGCAGGCTGAGGTCGTGCAGGTTGATCTGCTGCTGGAAGTGCAGTTCGAAGCTGCCGCCGCGCAAGGCATCCCGCAGCGCGCCTTCCAGCACCAGCCGTTCCTGGGCGAGGCTGTTCATCTCCTCGCTGAAGAAGCTGAAACGTCCCCGGTTCACGGCCTTGGCCTGGTACATGGCGATGTCGGCCCGATGCAGCAGGGTCTCGATGTCGTGGCCGTTGTCGGGGAAGATCGCCACGCCGATGCTGGCCGAGGGATTGAGCGGCGTGCCGTTGATGTGGCAGGGCATGGCCAGCCGTTCCTGGATGCGCTTGACCACTTCGGTCAGGTGGTCGGTGTCGTATTGGGTCAGCACCACCACGAACTCGTCGCCGGAAAGACGGCCGACGATGTCCGAGCGGCGCGCCTGTGATTGCAGCCGCGTGGCCACCGTGCGCAGCAGTTCATCGCCGGCCTGGTGGCCCAGTGAATCGTTGACCTGCTTGAAGCGATCAAGGTCGATGAACATCACCGCCACCATACTGCGGTTGCGCTCGGCTGCCGCGATCGCTTGCCCGGCCTGTACCAGCAGCAGGCTGCGGTTGGGCAGCCCGGTCAGCGAATCATAGAACGCCAGCTGGTGGATGCGCGCCCGCGAAGCTTCGCGTTCGATGGCCAGTGCGCACAGGTGCAGGCCGGCATCCACCAGCAGGTGGTGGAAGGCGCTGGGCGCGCGCGGATGGCGATAGTAGAAACCGAAGGTGCCGATGACCTTGCCGTCGGCCGACTTGATCGGGGTCGACCAGCAGGCCTGCAGACCGTGGCTCAAGGCGATTTCCTTGTAGTCGGCCCAGTGCGGATCGGTGGCGATCTCTTCCGAGACCACGCTCTCGCCGGTATAGGCGGCGCTGCCGCAGGAGCCCACCAGCGGACCGATCTGGATACCCTCGATGGCGCGTGTGTAGGCTTCCGGCAGGCTGGGTGCGGCCAGGGTATGCAGGCGGCCCTGTTCATCCACGCTCAACACCGAGGCGATCACCTCGGGCGCGACGCGTTCCACTTCTTCGCACAGCAGGCTCATCTGCTCCGCCAGCGATGAGTCGCGCGCCATGGCGTTGAGCACGCGATACTGCAGGACTTCATGGACCTTGGTATTGGTGATGTCGGTCATCACGCAAACCGCATTGATGAGCTTGCCCTGCACATCGAGGATGGGATTGACCACCGCCGAGATCCAGACCGGCTGTTCGTGCAAGTCGTGGATCAGTTCCTCGGTGTGGAAGCTGTGCCCCTGCAGCAGTTCGCCATGGCAGCGTTCGATCGACTTGACGAAACTCGGGTGATTGGCAAACAGCTCGCGCGGCAGCTTGCCGATGGTCTGCTGGCTCTGGAAGCCCAGCATGCGGGTGAACCCGGTGTTGTGGAAGACGATGCGGTTCTGCTCGTCGGTGATGAGCACGGCATTGTCGGTTTCGTTGATGCCCAGCGAGAGCAGGTGCAGGTGTTCGCGGTCGCTCTTTTCGCGGGTGACGCGGTAGGTGACGTCGTTGCCGATGCAGATCACGCGCTCGGCCTTGCCCTGGGGATCGAGCAGGGGCGAGTAGGTGGCTTCCCACCAGATCGTGCGGCCACTGCGCGTGCGGCGCGGGAAGCGGCCGGAGAAGAAGCGGCCACTGCAGACGTCGCGCCAGAAGATCGCGTATTCCTCGCTGTCGGCATAGCCGGGCGGACACAGCACGCTGTGCGGCTGGCCGATCAGGTCGTCGGCCAGGTATTCCATGGTTTTGAGGTAGTTGCGGTTGGCCGCCAGGATCATGCCCTGGGGCGAGAGTTCGACCACGCCCAGCGAGCGGTTCAGGGCGCTGAGCACATTGTTGCTGTGATGCGAATCGTCGATGTGCGAACTGATGTCGGCCGCCACCGAGATCACCTTGCGCAGCTGGCCGCTGCCATCCAGGATCGGACTGCACAGGGCTTCCAGCCAGACGATGGTGCCGTCGATTCTGCGCCGCTGCAGCGTACCGGCGATCACCTCGCCCTGGCGCAGGTGTTGCCAGAAGCGCTGGTAGTCCTCGGTCTCGACAGAGAGCGGGTCACACAGCATGCGGTGATGCTGGCCTACCACTTCATGCCGCTGGTAGCCCAGCATGCCGAGGAATTTGTCATTGGCATCGAGGATGCTGCCATCGGCAGCGAATTCGAGAATGGCCATGGAACGCCAGAGCGCGCCCAGCAGCGCTTCGCGTTCCTCCTCGCGCAGGCGCTGGTGATCCCCCTGCGGCTGCGACGGATGATCGAACTGGCCCACGAATGACTCCTGGCTCCCCATACAGCGCCCCCTCTGGCCGGTATTGACGCCCGTGCGTCTTGCCTCATGCAGTGCGGAGTTGCGATTGCCCGGGTTCCCCGTTTTCCCCCGGTGGCTTCCATTTGCCCGTCCGTCAGCGCCGTCCCGTCTGCCTTACCGCCAGCGACCGCGCCGCGGAAAGGCGCAGAACATGCTTGATGATGCATATTCGGCACATCAAAACTGAACGAATCTGACTTTGATCATATGCCAAATCCTTCCGGTTGTGCGTGCGGGCAGCGGCCTCGCCGGGCCGCCACACAACGCTCTGTGAGCTTGTGTGAGGATCTTCTTGCGGCAAGTTTCCTCAAGGATTTTATCGGCCGGTATCGGGGCTTCTTGAGTTGCGGCGGGGTGAGTGTTGTATGATGCCTGCGCAGGTGCGCGAGATCGCTTTGCCTGTGCGATAGGTCCCGACGGAGTTGCAGAAGGGAAATATCCGGCCGCGCGGCGATGGGGAGCCCCGGCCTTGATGAATCACCAAAGATTGGGCTTTATGGATTATCTGCAGTGGCTGGACGTGCTGGTGCACGTGGACAAATATCTGGGCGTCCTGATCGAGCAGTACGGCCCGCTCATTTATGCGGTGTTGTTCCTGATTGTCTTCTGTGAAACCGGGCTGGTGGTCCTGCCCTTCCTGCCGGGGGATTCGCTGCTGTTCATCGCCGGTACCTTCTGTGCGCTGGGGGCCATGGACATCTGGCTGCTGATGGGCCTGCTGATCGCCGCCGCGGTGGCCGGCAACACGCTCAATTACTGGATCGGCGGCTGGGTCGGGCAACGCGTCTATACCCACAACTACCGCTGGCTCAACCCCGACGCCCTGCGCAAGACCCACAGCTTCTACGAGAAACACGGTGGCAAGACCATCGTGATCGCCCGTTTCACCCCCATCGTGCGCACCTTTGCGCCCTTCATCGCCGGCGTCTCGGCCATGAGCTTTGCGCGCTTCCAGCTGTTCAACGTGCTGGGTGCCTTCCTGTGGGTGGTCAGCCTTGTGGTGCTGGGCTACCTGTTCGGCAATATTCCGGTGGTGCGGGAGAACCTCAATACGCTGGTGCTCATCGGCATCGTCGGTGCCATCGTTCCCATCGTGCTGGGGGCGCTGTGGCAGCTGTGGCGCAAATTGCGCGGCAAGCGCAAGGTCAGCAACGCCTGAGCGCCGCGTCCCCGGTGCACCGACGCCGCACCCGACAAAAAACCCGGTCTGCCAGAGCAGGACCGGGTTTTTTGTTGTCTGCCGCCTGAAACGCTACTTCAGGTCAGCCGGTTCTTGGCCAGCGGCGGGTTCTTGGCGAAGTAGTTGCGGATGCCGGTGAGGATGGCATCGGCCATTTGCTCCTGATAGCGCTCGTCGGTGAGCTTGGCTTCTTCTTCCGGGTTGGAGATGAAGGCGGTCTCGATCAGGATGCTGGGAATGTCCGGTGCCTTCAGCACGGCAAAGCCGGCCTGTTCCACCGCGCCCTTGTGCAGCTTGTTGATGCCGCCGATTTCCTTCAGCACCGCATTGCCCACGCGCAGGCTGTCGTTAATCTGCGCCGTGGTCGACAGGTCCAGCAGTACGCTGGCCAGCTGGCGGTCATGGGTCTTGATGTTGACCCCGCCGATCAGGTCGGCCGAGTTTTCCTTGTTGGCCAGCCAGCGTGCGGCGGTGGAGCTGGCGCCCTTTTCCGACAGGGCGAACACGGAAGAGCCGCGCGCCGTCGGCTGCACGAAGGCATCCGCATGGATCGACACGAACAGGTCGGCCTGCACCTTGCGCGCCTTGACCACGCGCTGGCCCAGGGGCACGAAGAAATCGGCGTCGCGAGTCAGCATGACGCGCATGTTGGGGTATTGCTCGATCTTGCGTTTGAGGCGCTTGGCGATGGACAGCACCACGTCCTTCTCGCGGTTGCCGCGCGCGCCGGTAGCACCCGGGTCTTCGCCACCGTGGCCGGGATCCAGCGCGATGGTGATCATGCGGGTCAGCTGCATGCGCGGCTCGTCCGGCACCACCTTGGGGTTGCGCTCGGTCTTGTCTTCCGGCTGCGGCTTGATCTCGGCCAGCGGGGCCGGATCGGGTTTGGGCGGTGCGGTCGGTGCCTGCGCCAGCGGCGGGGTGGCCGGGCTTTCCTTGTTCCACTCGCCCTTCTGGATGAGGGCGGCGATCGGATCGGGCGGCGCGGCCGGGTACAGGTCGATGACGAAGCGGTATTTGTATTCGCCCACCGGGGCCAGGGTGAAGACCTGCGGCTTGATCTCGTCCTTCAGGTCGAACACCAGGCGCACCACGCTGGGCCGGTTCTGGCCCACGCGTACCTGCTTGATGTAGGGGTCGTTGGGCTGGATCTTGGCGACCAGGTCCTTCAGGGTGCTGTTGAGGTCGATGCCCTCGATGTCCACCACCAGGCGCTCCGGGTTCTTGACCACGAAGTGGGTGACCTTGAGGTCGCTGTCGTTTTCCAGCGTGACGCGGGTGTAGTCCTCGGACGGCCAGACACGCACGGCCAGGATCTGCGAAGCCAGAGCGGGCAGGGGAGTGACGACGGAGACGAACAGGGCGCCGCCGGCTTTGAGGATGGTGCGGCGGGTTTTGGACTTCACAGGTTGGGAGCGAATTTCAGTCGAGCGAGGCATTGATGACCCTTGTCGGACAACGCACGCAATTCTACATCACGACCGTCCCCTGCAAGCGACAGGTTGACGTGTATGTCCGGTGGCGGCAACACCGGATCGCCCTTTTCAGGCCATTCGACGATACAGACGGAGTTTTCGTTGAAATGTTCACGAAAACCGGCATCGAGAAATTCTTCCGGGCTGGCCATGCGGTACAGATCGAAGTGGATGACTGTTACCATGCGGCCTGCGAAGGAAACTTCATAAGGCTCCGCCAGCGTGTAGGTCGGGCTCTTGACCCGCCCCTGGTAGCCCGCCGCGTGCAGCAGGGCGCGCGTGAGCGCGGTCTTG
Source organism: Herbaspirillum sp. 1173 (assembly GCF_031455335.1). NCBI lineage: Bacteria > Pseudomonadati > Pseudomonadota > Betaproteobacteria > Burkholderiales > Oxalobacteraceae > Herbaspirillum > Herbaspirillum sp. 1173. The sequence goes on from NZ_JAVDSP010000013.1 coordinate 56,302, forward strand.
CCGGCCCCGAGGTCGCCGTGCAGGTAGATCGCCAGGCCCGGCGCCAGCACCTGGGCCAGGTCGGCCCCGAGGCGGGCGGTGGCCGCTTCGTCGGGCAGGTGGAGGTGGAGTCGCTGCATGCTCATGCTGTTCTGGGTCATCCGGGATGGTTCGTTACAAGGTTCTAGTCTGAAGGTTCAAGCGCTCATGTCCATTCACCCCACGCCCGCCGATCCGATCGGGAGCACTGCCATCGCCGATCCCGCCGGCCTGGCGGCGCTGGCGGCCGCCATCAAGGCCTGGGGCCGGGAGCTGGGGTTTGCCGAGGTGCGCATCGCCGATGTCGACCTGTCGCACCGCGAGGCGGGCTTCCAGGCCTGGCTGGACAAGGGTTATCACGGCGAGATGGATTATATGGCAAGCCACGGCCTGAAACGGGCACGGCCGGCCGAACTGGTGCCGGGCACGGTGCGCGTGGTGAGCGTGCGCATGCCCTACCTGCCGCCCGCCGCCGATCCGGATCAGCCCGAGCAACCTGACTGGCGTGCCCGCGAAGAGGCGCGCAGCGCCGATCCGGCGGCCGCCCAGGTCTCGATCTACGCACGCGGCCGCGATTACCACAAGGTCCTGCGCGCCCGCCTGCAGCAGCTGGCCACCCGCATCGAGGGCCGCATCGGTTCCTTCGGCTACCGCGTCTTCACCGATTCGGCCCCGGTCATGGAAGTGGCCCTGGCCGAGAAGGCCGGATTGGGCTGGCGCGGCAAGCATACGCTGCTGCTGCATCGGGAGGCCGGCTCGATGTTCTTCCTGGGCGAGATGCTGACCGACCTGCCGCTGCCGGTGGATGAACCGGTCACCTCGCACTGCGGCCAGTGCAGCGCCTGCATCACGGCCTGCCCGACTGGGGCCATCGTGGCCCCCTATGAACTGGATGCGCGGCGCTGCATTTCCTATCTCACCATCGAACTCAAGGGCAGCATCCCCGAAGACCTGCGCCCGCTGATCGGCAACCGTATCTATGGCTGCGACGATTGCCAGCTTTACTGCCCATGGAACAAGTTCGCCCAGCGTGCCAGCCTGCCGGACTTCGATCCGCGCCATGGCCTCGACCGGGCGAGCCTGGTCGAGCTGTTCGGCTGGAGTGAAGAGGTCTTCCTGAAGAACACCGAAGGCAGCGCGATCCGCCGCATCGGCCACGAACGCTGGCTGCGCAACCTGGCCGTCGGGCTGGGCAATGCGGCCGATGCACCCTCGCACCGTGGCGATGCGGAGATCGTGGCGGCTTTGCGGGCGCGCCTGGATCATCCGTCAGCGCTGGTAGCCGAGCATGTAGCCTGGGCGCTGGCCCGTCATGGAGTCCATGGAGTCGCAGGAGCAGATGGAGTAGAGTGACCCCTCCCAATAAGGAGGAGACACCCCATGCCCAGACTGAATCGTGCCGTCCTGCTGGCCAGCGCGCTGGCTGCGAGCCTGCCGCTGGCGGCCAGTGCCCAGCCCGCATCGACCGAAAAGATCGCCATCCCCGGCCTGCAGCAACGCGCCGAGATCCTCATCGACCGCTGGGGCGTGCCCCACATCTATGCCGCCAGCGAGCGCGATGCCTTCTTCATGCAGGGTTTCAATGCCGCGCGTGACCGCCTGTTCCAGATCGACCTGTGGCGTCGGCGCGGGCTGGGCCAGCTTTCCGAAGTGTTCGGTCCCGCTTATCTGCCTCAGGACCGTGCGACCCGGCTGTTCCTCTACCGTGGCGACATGCGGCGTGAATGGGCCGCCTATGGTCCCGGTGCGGAAAGCGTGGCGGAGGCGTTCGTGGAAGGCATCAATGCGTATATCGATTACGTCTCCCTGCATCAGGAAAAACTGCCTTACGAATTCCGCCAGCTGGGCTATCTGCCGGCCAAGTGGCAGGCAGAGGATGTGGTGCGCATCCGCAGCCACGGCCTCACGCGCAACCTGCAAAGCGAAGTGGCGCGCGCCAAGGTGGCGTGCGCGGCCGATCTGAAATCCGATGAAATCCGCTCCGGCCTGACTCCGCCCTGGACCGCCGGGATGCCCGAGGGCCTGGACCCTTGCCTGCCCAAGGACCTGCTGCAGGTCTTCACGCTGGCCACGCAGGGCGTGCGGATTACCAGGGAGAGCCTGAACGCCGCCACCACTGCAGGCGACCCCCAGCTGGTGCGCATCGAGCCGGCCGTCAATCCGGAAGAGACCATGGAGGGCAGCAACAACTGGGTCATCGCCCCGTCGAAATCGGCCACCGGCCGCGCCATCATGGCCAACGATCCGCATCGCGCCTATTCGGCCCCGTCGCTGCGCTACATCGCCCACCTGACCGCACCGGACATGAACGTGATCGGGGCCGGCGAACCGGCCTTGCCGGGCATCTCCATCGGCCACAACGGCAGCATCGCCTTCGGGTTGACCATCTTCAACATCGACCAGGAAGACCTCTACGTCTACCAGCTCAATCCCGACAATCCGCAGCAATACCGCTATCAGGGGCAGTGGGAATCGATGCGCGTATTGCATGAACCGGTGCGCATCAAGAACGGCGCACCCGCCGTGGCCGATCTGAGTTTCACGCGCCATGGTCCGGTGATCTACGTCGATCAGGCCAAACACCTGGCCTACGCGGTACGGTCGGGCTGGCTGGAGCCGGGCATGTCGCCTTACTTCGGCAGCATCGCCTACATGCGCACGCGCAATTTCAAGGACTTCAAGCAATCCATGCTGAACTGGGGCGCGCCGACCGAGAACCAGGTGTATGCCGACACCAAAGGCAACATCGGCTGGGTGCCGGGCGGGCTGGCACCGAAGCGTCCCAACTGGGACGGGCTGCTACCGGTGCCGGGTGACGGGCGATATGAATGGTCCGGCTTCTGGCGCGGCGACCAGCTGCCCTCGTCCTACAATCCGGCGCAGGGCTGGTTTGCCTCGGCCAACCAGATGAATCTTCCTGCCGATTATCCCTACCGCGAGCGCAAGCTCGGATTCGAGTGGACCAACAATTCGCGCTTTACCCGCATCAGCGAAGTGCTGGCCAGCCTGCCCAAGGTCTCGCTGCAGGATTCCATGCGGCTGCAGAACGATGACCTGGCCATCCCCGCACGCCGCCTGGCCGCCTTGCTCAAGCCCTTGTCCTCCGATGACGCCAACACCCGCGCTGCGCTGGCCATGCTGGGCCAGTGGGATTACGTCGAACGCAGCGAATCCGCGCAGCCGGCGCTGTACGAAGTCTGGCTCTCGCGCCATCTGGGCAAGGCCTTCAAGGAAGCCGTGCTGCCCAAGGCGGCTGCCGATGCGATGGGGGCGCCGGATACGGCAGTGCTGCTCGATACGCTGGAAAACCCGGTACCCGCCTTCGGCACCGATGCTGCGCAGGCGCGCACCCGGCGCGATCAGGTGCTGCTCGCCAGCCTCGGTGCTGCCTGGGCCGAACTGGCCAAGCTGCAAGGCGCGGATCCGTCGCAATGGCAATGGGGCAAGCTGCACCACAACCTGATGGCGCATCCGCTGGCCGATGTGGTGGATGAGGCGACCCGCAAGAAGCTCAACGTCGGACCCATGCCCAAGCATGGCGGGGCCTATTCGCCCAATCAGTCGACCTATCGCGTCAATGATTTTCGCCAGACCAACGGGCCCTCCTTCCGCGTGGTGGTGGACGTAGGCCGCTGGAACAATTCCTGGGCCGTCAATGCGCCGGGCCAGTCGGGCGACCCCGACAGCCCGCACTATCGCGATCTGGCCGACAAGTGGTTGAAGGGCGAGTATTTCCCGCTGCTCTATTCACGCGGAGCCATCGAGAAAGTCACCGAGCACCGCATCGTGGTGCAGCCGGTGCGCTAGACAGCAGGGCTGGCCTGGTGCGGCAGGATCAATGCACCAGCGCCAGCCAGACCGGAATGCTCAATGCCGAGAGCAGCGTCCCGAACGAAATGAGGAAGGCCGTGAAGGGCCCGTTGCCGCCCATGCGCGCGGCGAGGATGTAGGCGCTGGAGGCGGTGGGCAGGCTGCAGAACAGCACCACGATGCGCCACTGCAGCGGTGGCAGCTGCAGCAGCATGCCGATCAGGTAAGCGGCCAGCGGCACCGCAACCAGCTTGATGACGATGAACCAGGCCACGACCGGCTTGCTTTCTTTCAAGCCCGACAGCCGCAGTCCGGCCCCGACCATCAGCAGGCCCAACGCAATGGAAGCCGCGCCCAGCCGCGAGAGCACCACACTGGCCACTTCCGGCAAATGCAGCCCTAGTGCAGAAAACGTCAACCCGCCAGCAGTCGCCACCAGCAAAGGATTGCGGGCCAGCTCGCGCAGCAGGTTGCTGTTTTTTGCGGCCAGCGCATGGACCGCCGCGATATTGCACAGGGGCACGCCAAAACCAAGAAGGATGGCCATCAGGCCCGCGCCTTCTTCGCCCGCCATGCGGGTGGCCAGTGCCAGCGCGATATAGGAATTGAAGCGAAAGGCGCATTGCATGCCCGACTCGTAGGTCATGGGCGTGGCGCGCAGGAAGGGTTTGCCCAGCCAGGTCAGCGCGATGCCCACCAGCAGCGCCGCAACGCCCGTCTGCACCATGCCGCCGGTGACCGAGAGATCGACCTTCAGGCGCGCCGTCGAATAAAACAGCAGCGCAGGGAAGAGGATGAAATAGACCAGCTTCTCCATGCCGGCCCAGAATTCTTCGCCCCAGTTGGAAATGCGATGGATCAGCAGGCCCAGTGCAATGAGGCTGAAGTCCGGCAGCAGGAGGTTGAGGATCTCCACGTGCTTACTTCAGCAGGCGTGCCAGCTCGACGGCAGTCTTGACGTTCATCTTGTCGAAGATGTGGGCGCGATGGACTTCCACGGTGCGCATGCTGATGCCCAGCTCATCGGCAATGACCTTGTTCATCTTGCCGGCCAGGATCAGGTCCAGCACTTCGCGCTCGCGCGCGGACAGCGCCGCCAGGCGGCTCTGTACGGCATCCTCGGCACCGCCGGCGCGCGAACTTTCCAGCGCTTCCAGCACGCGGTCCATCAACTGGTTGTCGTTGAAGGGCTTTTCGAAGAAATCGAAGGCACCGTTCTTCAACATGTCCACCGCCATCGGCACATCGCCGTGACCGGTGAGGAAGATCACCGGACGCCGGTGCAACAGGCCTTTGGTTTTCAATTCATTGAACAGCGCCACGCCGCTGGTGCCGGGCATGCGCACGTCCAGCAGCAGGCATTCGCCCTCGGCGTCGATGCCGCTGGCATGGGCCAGTGCGCCCAGCACGGCGGCACCGCTTTCATAGCCGATGGCGGCGATATTGCGCGAGCGCGCCAGCCAGGTCAGCGAATCGCGGATGATTTCTTCGTCGTCGACTATGTGCAGCATCGGTATGCGGGGCGGGAATCCAGTGTGGGAGGGGCGTCTCGTTATTGTGGCTGCCCGCTTTGGGCGGGCAGCGAAAACCGGAAGATTGTACCGCCTGCCGGGTTATCGGTGTAAGTGAGCGTGCCGCCGTGGAATTCGATGGTGGTGCGGCAGATGTTCAAGCCCATGCCCATGCCCTCGGCCTTGGTCGAGAAGAAGGGAGAAAACAGGCGCGCCGCCACTTCCTCGGCAATCCCGTGCCCCTGGTCGATCACCGAGACCGTGACCGATTCTGCACCATCGTCATTGCGGGTCAGCTCGGCCGTCACGCGCAGGATGCGGCGCGCCGAGGGCACGGCGGCCATGGCCTGGATGCCGTTGCGGGTCAGGTTCAGGATCACCTGCTCCAGCAATACCTGATCGCCCAGCACCGGCGGCAGCGACTTGGGCACCTGCCATTGCAGCACCACGAAGAACTGCTGGGCCTGCAATTCGATGAGCGGGGCCACGTTGTCCACCAACTGTCGGATCTGCAGACGCTGGCGCGCCGGTTCGCGCTTCTTGACGAACTGGTGCACGCTGCGGATCACGTGGCCGGCGCGCTGGGCCTGGGTGTGGATCTTTTCCAGCGCCGGCTGCAGCGCCTTGGGATCGGCCTGGCCCTGCTGCATCATGTTCAGCGCCCCGGTGGTATAGCTGGAGATGGCCGCCAGCGGCTGGTTCAGCTCGTGCGCCAGGGTCGAGGCGATCTCGCCCATGCTGGCCAGGCGGGCGCTGGCCTGCAGCTTTTCTTCCTGGGTGCGGTTGAGGTCTTCGGCGCGCTTGCGTTCGGAAATGTCGAGGATGGAACCCATCCAGCCGGTCTGCTTGCCATCCTGGTCCACCAGCGGCGATTCGAAGATCAGCACTGGGAAGCGCTCGCCGTCGCGGCGCTGGAAGATGGTCTCGAATTGCGGCGTGGCGCGCCCGGCCAGCACGTTGGAGAAACGCTCCTGGTATTCATCCATCGCTTCCGGCGCCCAGTAAGGCATGGGGGGGATCTTGCCGACCAGTTCTTCCGCCGCGAAGCCGACCATCTTGCAGAAGGCCGGATTGACGTAGGTGATGCGGCCCTGCAGGTCGCGGGCGCGCATGCCGGTGACCAGTGAATTTTCCATCGCGGCACGGAACACGGCTTCGTTGAGCAGGGCCTTCTCGGCCTTGGTGCGGCGGTTGATGTCGCGCCACAGCGCCCACAGGCTCCACAGCAGACCCAGCGAGAGCACGATCACCGAACCCACCAGCAGGTTGGGCAGCAGCTTGGGCGCGCTCTTGGTGCTGTTGGTATGCAGCACCAGCGTCAAGCCCGGCAGCTCCAGTTCACGCCGATGGGTGTAGACGTTCAGGCCCGGTCCGCCCGAGGTGCGGCGCGCCACCACGTTGTCATCGGTATCGGTGAGCGAGATTTCATTGTCCTGGGCGAACCACCACGGCACCATCTCGTTGAGGATGCGTGCCACCGCATAGCTGGCCACCAGGCTGCCGATGTAGTGATTGTCATGGAACAGCGGCACGTGATAGTCCATCAGCATCGGTTCGGCGATGCCGGGCGGGATGGCCGGCGGGCTGTAGAGCGGACGGCGCATCTGGCGCGCGCGGTCAGCCGTCATCAGCGAGGGTTGCGAGAGGTCCTTGCGGCTGATCGGAAGATCATCGGTTGAAGCAACCGGATGGCCTTCGGCGTTGAACCAGGTCACGCGATAGAACTCGCGGTTGTTGCGCAGCAGGGCGTTCAGGCGGCTGCGGAAATGATCCTGATGCAGGCGGCCGTTGCTGATCTCGCGGCCGATGATGCGCATGCTCTCGTCATCGCGGCTGAGCTGGAAGCGGATCGCCTGTTCCACCCACAGCGAATCGGCGATCAGTTGCTCCAGCCGTTCGCTGGCTTCCATCTGCTGCGCCTGGCGCGGCAGCCAGATCAGCGTGGCCAGGAACAGGCACACCAGCAGGAAAGGGATCAGCCAGCGCATGGTGGTCTTGCGGCCGGAGGCCTGCAGCTGCGAGGCGGCATCGGGCTGGGGAGCGATGGGGGGCGGCGGGACGGTTTTCATGACGCCGCCAGTGTAGCCGCGCCCAAAAGCTTGCGCCAGCTTCCTGCGCGGCGGGAAGTGGGCGGCAGGGACATTGTGGTTAACCACACTTGCTCCGTTTTGGTGAGGCCGCGCAAAATTCGCCAGCACAATCCGGTCCCCGCCAAGACCGGCCTTAGTCCATAAAAATTACTAACTAAATCATTTCCATCTCATTGGGGAGACAAGCATGAAACTGAAGTCCATCGTCTTTGCGCTGGCTGCGGCGACTGTCGTCAATGCCGGCCTGGTGGCCAGCGCCTTCGCGCAACAGCCCATCATCATCAAGTTCAGTCACGTGGTGGCCAACGACACGCCCAAAGGCAAGGCGGCCGAGCGTTTCAAGGAACTGGCCGAGAAAGCCACCAAGGGCCGCGTGAAGGTCGAGGTCTATCCCAACAGCACCCTGTACAAGGACAAGGAAGAACTGGAAGCCCTGCAACTGGGGGCCGTGCAGATGCTGGCGCCGTCGCTGGCCAAGTTCGGGCCGCTGGGCGTGAAGGAGTTCGAAGTCTTCGACCTGCCTTACATTTTCCCCAGCAAGGACGTGCTGTACCGCGTGACCGAAGGTCCGATCGGCAAGGATCTGTTCAAGAAGCTGGAGCCCAAGGGCATCACCGGCCTGGCCTATTGGGACAACGGTTTCAAGGTGATGTCGGCCAACAAGCCGCTGCATCAGCCCTCGGACTTCCGTGGCCTGAAGATGCGCATCCAGTCCTCCAAGGTGCTTGATGCCCAGATGCGCGCACTGGGTGCCAACCCGCAGGTGCTGGCCTTCTCCGAGGTCTACCAGGCGCTGCAGACCGGCGTGGTCGATGGCACCGAGAACCCGCCCTCGAACCTGTACACCCAGAAGATGCATGAAGTGCAGAAGCACGTCACCGTCTCCAATCACGGCTACCTCGGCTATGCGGTGATCGTCAACAAGAAGTTCTGGGACGGCCTGCCCTCCGACGTGCGCACCCAGCTCGAAGGCGCCATGAAGGATGCGACCAAGTACGCCAATGCCATCGCCCAGCAGGAAAACGATGCTGCTCTGGCCGCCGTCGAAAAGACCGGCAAGACCACCGTCTACCGTCTGACCGACGCGCAGAAAGCGGAGTGGCGCAAGGCGCTGCTGCCGGTACAGCAGCAGATGGCCAGCCGCATCGGCAAGGACCTGATCGACGCCGTCAACAAGGAATCGGCCGCGCTGGGCCAGAAGTAAATCCGTTGGCTCCAACGGGCGCCCGCCTTCGCAATGAAGCGGGCGCATTGCAGAGAAGAACAATCCGAACAAGCAATGTCATGGGCTGATACCGCTGTGGTATCGGCCTGCTGGCGCAAGGAGACTTCATGAAGTTACTCGACCACCTGGAAGAGTGGCTGATCGCGTTCCTCATGGCCGCGGCCACCTTCATCATTTTCGTGGCGGTGGTACACCGCTACGCCTCGGGCCTGGATATTCCCTGGCTGCAGGACCAGCTCATCCAGATCAACATGAGCTGGGCCCAGGAGCTGTGCATCTTCATGTTCGTGTGGATGGCCAAGTTCGGCGCCGCTTATGGCGTGCGCACCGGCATCCACGTCGGCGTCGATGTGCTCATCAACCGCATGAACACCCCGTGGCGCAACAAGTTCGTGCTCTTCGGTCTGTTTGCCGGCGCGCTCTTTACCGGCATCGTCGGGACCTTCGGTGCCGAGTTCGTCTACGACATCGCGCAGCACGACAGTACTTCTGAAGTGCTGGAATTGCCGATGTGGATCGTCTACCTGGCCGTGCCGCTGGGGTCGTACCTGATGTGCTTCCGTTTCCTCCAGGTCGCGTGGAATTTTTATCGGACCGGCGAATTGCCCAAGCATGACCATGCCCACGTGGAAGGTCTGGACGAAGAAACCAGCGGAGGTAAAGCATGAATGCACTGATCATTTTCGTCTTGCTGTTCGGGCTGATGCTGACCGGGATGCCCATCTCGATCTCGCTCGGCCTGACGGTCCTGACTTTCCTGTTCACGATGACCGAAGTGCCGATCCAGTCGGTGGCGCTGAAGCTGTTCACGGGCATCGAGAAGTTCGAGATCATGGCCATCCCGTTCTTCATCCTCGCTGGCAATTTCCTCACCCACGGCGGTGTGGCGCGGCGCATGATCAACTTCGCCACCTCCATGGTCGGCCACTGGCATGGCGGCCTGGCGCTGGCCGGGGTGCTGGCCTGCGCGCTGTTCGCAGCGGTGTCGGGGTCGTCGCCCGCGACCGTGGTGGCGATCGGGTCCATCATCCTGCCGGCGATGGTCAAGCAGGGTTTCCCGAATCGTTTCGGTGCAGGCGTGATCACGACCTCCGGCGCATTGGGCATCCTGATCCCGCCTTCCATCGTGATGGTGATGTATTCGGTCTCCACCAATACCTCGGTGGGCAAACTGTTCATGGCGGGCGTGGTACCGGGCTTGCTGCTGGCCTTCCTGCTGGGGCTGACCACCTGGTTCCTGGCGCGCAAGAACAATTATCCGCGTCTGAAGAAGGCGACCTGGGCCGAGCGCGCTGCAGCCTTCCGCAAGAGCGGCTGGGGCCTGTTCCTGATCGTCATCGTCATGGGCGGCATCTACACCGGTGTCTTCACGCCTACGGAAGCAGCGGCCATGGCGGCGGTGTACGCCTTCTTCATCGCGGTCTTCGTCTACAAGGACCTGAGCCTGAAGCAGGTGCCCAAGGTGCTGCTGGATTCGGCGTCGATGTCGGCCATGCTGCTCTACATCATCACCAATGCGGTGCTGTTCTCCTTCCTGGTGACCAGTGAAAACATTCCGCAGACGATGGCGGCATGGATCACCGATTCGGGACTGGGACCGATCACCTTCCTGCTGGTGGTCAACATCCTGCTGCTGCTGGCCGGTAACGTGATGGAGCCTTCGTCCATCGTGCTGATCCTGGCACCGATCCTGTTCCCGGTGGCGATGAAGCTGGGCATCGATCCGGTGCACTTCGGCATCCTCATCGTGGTCAACATGGAAGTGGGGATGTGCCATCCGCCGGTGGGGCTGAACCTGTACGTGGCCTCGGGCATTACCAAGATGGGCATCACCGAACTGACCATTGCGGTCATGCCGTGGCTGCTGACCATGCTCGGTTTCCTGGCGCTGGTGACCTACTGGCCGGGCCTGTCGCTGTGGCTGCCGAACCTGATCTACAACTGATCCGCAACCACGCCATGAGACGATGAAATCGGCGCCGTTACCTGGCTTGCACCAGGCCGGTGCCGATTTCGTCAGATGTCTGTCAAGTTGCTGAAAAGTATGTTGGTTTTGCCCTGAAAAAGTGCTTTGAGACGGCACAAAGTGCTGCTAAAGTGCGTGCTTTGCTGAATCGGCACCTTGTATTTGCCGCCCTGGCAATCGAGTTTTGTTTTAGGTTTTTCTAGTGAGTTGTTGATGTACTTGCCTTGGCGGCGACCCCTCCGACACATCGGTCCGGGCGTGGCGAGGCAGCACCGAATACAAAGCGGGTGGTGCATAACAAACGGTATCAATACCGGGAAACTGAGGAGACGTGCATTCGATTGAAACCGTTCAAACGGTCGGGAATGCATCTGGAGTATTTTGAAGGCGCATCCGCGGATGCGCCTTTTTTCTTTGTGTCGCGTGGTGCTGATGATGTGTATAAATCGTTTATACGGTTTATATGTTTTACCTCCCGCACGCCGCCGTCAGCCCAGTACCCGCTCCCCGTGTGGCGTTGACACCACAGCACGCAGGCTGGCCTGCTTTCCTTCCTGCAACACGATACGCGCATCGTCCAGTCCGATGGCCCGGCATGCGGCCTGCAGATCCTGCGCGGCGGGATGTTCCAGAACCAGTTGCTGCAAACGGCATCCGCGGTCGGGCAGGGCGCTGGCCGGGTGCGGCTGGCTAAGCCACTGGATCAGCGACGGCATCACGCCCTCGCAGGCCAATGTTCCATCGGCGGCGATGGTGATGAGCCAGTCCAGTGCACCGCGGCTCATGGGTTCGATCACGCCCGGTGAAACGGGGCTGGCCGCCACGGCCGCCGCGATATCGCTGGTGCGGGCCACCCAGTGCGCCAGGCGGGGCGCAGCGTCCTTGCCCAGATGATCCATGCCGAACCAGCGCGGCCGCTCGGGCGCATCGGCGTTGGGGTCGATGGTGATGACTTCGAGGTAGAAGCCTTCGCCCAGCGACAGCAGTGCATTGTGCGTTCCCAGCCGCACATGCTGGCCGCCGATGCGCGGCGCCATGGACACGCCCAGGCACTGTTCCACCCAGGCCATGCCGGATTTGAGCGTGGGGGCGGTGATGACCAGGTGGTCCGGATCGGTATGCAAGGGGGCGGTGCTCATGCGGTCTCCATCAAGTTTTGCCTGATGGTATCAAGCCCGCGCGTGAATTGCTTACAATAGCTGCCCCAGGTCCACGCCACGGCTCCCGATGACCCCAGCAGATTCTCCACTGACCGCCCTGTTCTCCGCCGTAGTGCATACGCCCTTCGGCGGCATGGGGGTGCGCACCCAGGCCGGGGCCGTGGTCGAGATGGTTTACCTGCCGCCGCATTACGCCGAGAAGGACGCCACCGATGCCGTGGCCGCGCAGGCAGTGCAGCAGATCACGCGTTACCTGGCCGACCCCGCTTTTCGTTTCGAACTGCCGCTGCTGAGCGTGGGCAGCGCCTTCCAGCAGCGCGTCTGGCGTGCCATTGCCGAGATTCCCTGTGGTCAGGTGCTGACCTATGGCCAGGTCGCCAAGCGCATCCAGTCCGCACCGCGCGCGGTCGGTCAGGCTTGCGGGGCCAACTGGTATCCGCTGGTGATTCCCTGTCATCGGGTGACGGCGGCGGGCGGCCTGGGCGGCTTCTCGCATCATGACGATGAGGATGGCTTCCACCTGGAGGTCAAGCGCTGGCTGCTGCGCCATGAAGGCGTGGCGGGATACTGAAGAAGACGCATGGGACGCACCACACCAAAGATCGAAGCGCCGTCCGTGAGCCGCGAGGCCATCGACGAATTCTGTGACAGCCTGTGGCTGGAAGATGGCCTGTCCAAAAATACGCTGGAAGCCTATCGGCGCGACATGACTCTGTACGCGCACTGGCTGTATCAGGAGCGCGCCAAGGCCCTTTACGATACGCAGGCCGAAGATCTCAACGCCTATTTCGCGGCGCGCCACGATGAGACCAAGCCCAGTTCCTCCAATCGCCGCCTGGCGGTATTGAAACGCTTCTTCCAGCTGGCCCTGCGCCAACATCACGTCACCGCCGATCCCTGCCTGAAGCTGCGCTCGGCGCGCCAGCCACAGCGCCTGCCCAAGACCATGTCGGAGGGGCAGGTGGAAGCGCTGCTGGCCGCGCCCGATGTGTCCACGCCGCTGGGCCTGCGTGATCGCGCCATGATCGAGCTGATGTATGCCAGCGGCTTGCGGGTCTCGGAACTGGTGACCTTGAAGAGCATCGAGGTCGGCATGAACGAAGGCGTGCTGCGCGTGACCGGCAAGGGCAGCAAGACGCGCCTGGTGCCCTTCGGCGAGGAAGCCGGTGCGTGGATGGCGCGCTACCTGGCCGAGGCGCGCAGCCAGATCCTGCAGGGACAGATCGATGATGCGCTCTTCGTGACCGCACGGGGCGGGCCGATGACGCGCCAGATGTTCTGGACCCTCATCAAGAAATACGCGCTGCAGGCCGGTATTACGGTGCGCCTGTCGCCGCACACGCTGCGCCATGCCTTTGCCACGCACCTGCTCAACCATGGGGCCGACCTACGCGTGGTGCAGCTGCTGCTGGGCCATGCCGATATTTCCACGACGCAGATTTACACCCACGTCGCACGCGAACGCCTCAAGCAACTGCATGCCGCACATCACCCCCGCGGCTGATCTTGCGGCATAATGTGCGCCCATGACGGCCCGGCCGGCCTGTGCGGCCGGTCAGTGTACCGTCAGGAAGAGACCGATGAGCGCCAAGAAAGAACACATCTCCGAAACTCCCGCCACGCAATTCCTGCGCAAGCAGGGCGTGGCGTTTACCGAGCATCCCTACGCCTACGAGGAGCACGGTGGCACCTCGGTGTCCTCGCGCGAACTGGGCGTGGATGAGCATGCGGTCATCAAGACCCTGGTGATGCAGGACGAGGCCGCCAAGCCGCTGCTGGTACTCATGCATGGCGACTGCAAGGTCTCCACCAAGAATCTGGCGCGCCAGATCGGCTGCAAGTCGGTTGAGCCGTGCAAGCCGGAGGTAGCCAACCGCCACTCGGGCTTCCTGATCGGCGGTACTTCGCCCTTCGGCACGCGCAAGACCATGCCGGTCTATGTGGAGTCGACCATCCTCGAACTGGACAAGATTTACATCAACGGCGGACGGCGCGGTTTCCTGATCGGCATCGATCCGGCGGTGATCCTGAAGGTGTTGCCGGCCAAGGCGGTACAGTGTGCGCTGGCCGATGCGGCGTGAACCGTCACGCTCACACTTGACGACACTTGACGCGTGCTGACGCCGCTCCCCGATAACAGAGACAACAGAAAGCAAAAGCAGAAAGCCCCACCTCATGTACAACATCCTCTTTGCCATCGCGGCCTACCTGATCGGTTCACTGTCCTTTGCGGTGCTGGTGTCCAAGCTGTTCGGCCTGTCCGATCCGCGCACCTATGGATCAAAGAATCCGGGCGCGACCAATGTCCTGCGCAGCGGCAACAAGAAGGCCGCCGCGCTCACCTTGCTGGGCGATGGCTTCAAGGGCTGGCTGGCGGTGTGGCTGGCGCAGAAATTCGGTCCGCACTATGGCGTGGACGATACCGGCATCGCGCTGGTGACGCTGGCGGTCTTCCTCGGTCACCTGTGGCCGGTGTTCTTCCGCTTCGTCGGCGGCAAGGGCGTGGCTACTGCACTGGGCATCCTGCTGGCGCTGAACCCGTGGCTCGGTCTGGCCACGCTGGCGACCTGGCTGGTGGTGGCCTTCGCTTTCCGTTATTCCTCGCTGGCAGCGCTGGTGGCAGCGCTGTTTGCACCGTTCTATTACGGCCTGCTGTTCGGCACTACCGATGGCATCCTGCTGGCTGTGGTCGCCATGGCGGCACTGCTGATCTATCGCCATCGCAAGAACATCGGCAATCTGCTGGCGGGCAAGGAAAGCCGCATTGGCGACAAGAAGAAGGCGGCCAAGTAAGACTGCCGATTGGAATGAAAAGAAGGGCCGCAATTTGCATTGCGGCCCTTTTTGTTGATGGTGCGTTCTCGTCCTCACGATTGATCGGCACCAGGCCGTTGACCGGATAAGGGATAAGTTTTGCGGAGTTGAACGAACCGGGATACTGAGAGTGGTACTACCGTGTGGCAGCCTCCGGACGGCAAGGGACGGTGGGGCAGACGGAGAGGAGCAATTCTGCGTGCATGTCAAGAATCAATGTTTGCCAAGCACGGCCGACCCTATTGTTTCCCTTCAACCCGCGTGCTGTTTAATACGCCCACACCCAATACTGCCGTAGAGATACCAATGATCTTGATGAGATTGGCGCTGTCTTTGAGCAGCCATACCCCAAGAAGTGTGGACAATACAGGTGTCAGCAGCGAAAAGGGCGCCAGCTTGCTCACCGGATAGCGTTCCAGCTGGCGGTACCAGATCCAGTAGCCGAGTACGGATGAACCCAACGCACAATAGGCCGTGGCCAGCCATGCATGCCAACTGGCCTCCATGACGGCATGAGCCTGTCCGTGTTCAAACATCCACGATGCCAGCAGCACTTGCGGTACGCCCAGCAAGGAAGACCAGCACATCATCGCCATCAGATCGGGGATACGGGCGTGCTTGACGATGATGTTCGAGGCCGCCCAGGCGAGTGCACTGCCCAGCAGCAGAAATGAGGCGAGTGCTCCGGGCATCGAGGGGCTGAAGGTAAGGATGGCCACGCCCATCAGCGAGACGGCCAGACCGACCCAATGACGACGTGCCATCGTTTCGTCGAACAGCAGCACGCCCAGAACGATCGCCAGTGGCGTTCCCATCTGCAGCAGGATGGCACCGGTGCCCGCCTCCGCCATGCCCAGCCCGATGAACATCAGAGAAAAATGCAAGGTCGAGAACGTGGCCGACAGCATCACGATCCACTTCCATTGTGTGCGCGCGATGCGCCACGGCGGCGCGAAGGGCAGCAACACGATACCGACCATGGCCAGTCGCATGGCCGTCATCAACAAGGGCGGCAGTTCAGCGACACCGGCTTTGACGGCGATGATGTTGCCCGCCCACACCGCGATGGCGATGAGGACAGCAAAAAGATCCTTGGGAGACATGAGATGGGAAATAAAGCGAGACGGGGGGCTATAGACCACCGTGACAACGGCAACCTGCGAAGACCGGAAAGAAAAAGGGGATTGGCAACTGCCGCCAATCCCCGAAAAGTCACCACACTCAGGTGACACTGCCTCAAGCAACTTCCAGGGGATGCAAAGACAACATTCAGGGCATGGGCTGGAACTTCAATTCGCTCAGCGGTGCGATTTTTTCAGTACGGGTGATGCCATAGCGGGTATCCGGACCGAGCCACTTGTCCCAGATCTTCTTGAATTCACCCGAACTCTCCAATGCCATCAGGCCCTTGTTGACCGCCGCCGCAAAGGCAGGCTCGCCCTTGCGCATGCCGGCTCCGATCGGTTCCAGCGCCATCGGTTCGCGCAGGATCGCCAGTTCGTTAGGACTGCCCTTGGTCTCCTGGGCATACTGGATGGCCGTCATCATGTTGGTGACGAAGCCGTTCACCTTGTTCTGCTGCAGGGCCAGATAGGCCGATCCGGAATCCTGGAAGGTCACGGCCTGGCCATTCTTGACCGACATGTAGATCGACTGTTCCGAGGTCGATCCCTTGGCTGCACTGATGCGCTTGCCTTCGAAATCAGCCAGAGTCTTGCCGGCGTCGGCCTTCTTGACCAGCAATACCTCCTTGGTGATGTAGTAGGCATTGCTGAACTCGATCTGTTCGCCGCGGGTCTTGGTGTAGGCCAGGTTGGCGATGACCAGATCGACGCGTCCCATCTTCACTTCCGAAATGCGCGCCTCGACCGACAAGGGCTTGAGCGTGGGCTTGAGGCCCATTTCCTTGGCCAGTGCGTTGCACAGGTCCACATCCATCCCCACCAGCGCGCGCGTCTTGGGGTCGGGATACGAGAACGGAACGACATCCGCATAGACGCCGCAGATCAACTCCTTGCGTGCCTGGACCTCTTGCAACTGGTCCGCGTTGGCCTGCGGGATGATGCCGATCGCGCTACAGAACAGGAAGGCACCAGCGATGCGATTCAATTTCATGATGTAAGGCTCCTCAGTTTTTCTTGGAACAGGTCTTGATGAATGATTGCCCCTGCCTGCCGGCAGGAGACCTTGGGTCGAATCCGCTTGATCAGGACGAATTCCGTGGACTGCAACTTGTTGTCGGTGTCGCACCGCGCGGCTCAGTGCGAGCGCAGGTCGGAAAGGAAACGCTGCGCGCGCGGATGTTCCGGGCTGGTGAAGAACTTCTCGGGCGAAGCTCGCTCGAGGATGGTCCCTGCATCCATGAACCAGACCTGGTCGGCCACTTCCCGGGCAAATCCCATTTCATGCGTGACGCACATCATGGTCATGCCATCGCGCGCCAGACTCTTCATGACGTTGAGCACTTCGCCCACCATTTCGGGGTCCAGCGCCGAGGTGGGTTCATCGAAGAGCATGGCCGGCGGGTCCATGGCCAATGCCCGGGCGATGGCCACACGCTGCTGCTGGCCGCCGGAGAGCTGGCCCGGGAAGGAGTCGGCCTTGGATGACAGGCCCACGCGCTCCAGCAAGCTCATTGCCTTTTCGCGCGCTGCCTGGCGCTTGAGACCGTTGACCCGGGTCGGCGAAAGGATGATGTTGTCCATCACAGACAGATGCGGAAACAGGTTGAATTGCTGGAACACGAAACCCACGCGGGTACGGAACTTGTTCAGGTCAAGTCCGGCGGCATTGACGTCCTGGCCATCGAAGGCAATCTGTCCTTGCTGGATGTCCTCGAGACGGTTGACCGTCCGGATCAGGGTGGACTTGCCGGAGCCCGAGGGACCGCAGACAACCACGACCTCGCCACGCTTGACCTGGGCATTGACGTTGACCAGGGCATGGTAATTGCCGTACCACTTGTTGACGTCAGTGAAGATAATCATGAATTCTCCTTGCTTGCTGCTGCGGGAAGCGCGGTCATGGACAGCTTGCTGCCAACATCCGGCTTGTTCTTGCGTGCCTTGCCGGCGCGCTTGTTGGTAATGCGGCGCTCGATGTAATCCGCCAGCTCCGTAAAGGAGAAACACAGGACGAAATAGATCAGGGCCAGTAGTGAAAAGACCGCCAGCGGTTTGGTCAGCAACTGGTTGTTGACCTGATTGGCTGCGAAGGTCACCTCGGGCACGTTGATCACGTAACCCAACGAGGTTTCCTTGATGGTCGAGACGAACTGGCTGATCATGCTGGGCATCATGTTGTACAAGGCCTGCGGCAGGATCACGAAGCGCAGCGTGCGGAAATACCCCAGCCCCAGTGCACGCGAAGCTTCGAGCTGTCCTTTGGGCAGCGCTTCGATACCGGCGCGGATGACCTCGCAGAGGTAGGCGCTCTGGTAGATCACCAGAGTACACAGCATGGTGGTGAAACCGGTGATGGTCCGGCCGATCAGCAAGGGCAGGAAGAAATACACCCAGAAGATCACCATGATCAGTGGAATGCCGCGGATGGTGTAGACCAGCATGGTTGCCGGAACACGGAATACGGCCATCGGACTGATGCGGGCCAGGGCCAGCAGGATACTGACCGGAAAGGCAAGGCCCAGACCCAGCAATGAAAGGATCAGGGTGATGGCCAGTCCGCCCAGCGCACCGTGCGGATATTGCCCGAGCAGCAGCAGTTCCCAGTAGTTGTGCAGGATATCGAACATGATTTAGCGGCTTCCTGGAATCTTGTAGTGACGCGAGATTGCCTCGCCTGCTGCCATCAGTGCCAGGGACAAGGCCAGGTAGCCGACACTGGCGATGAGATAGGCTTCAAAGGTGCGGAACGTGTAGTTCTCCAGTTGTCGCGTGGCGTAGGTCAGCTCGGCCACACCAATGGCCATGGCCAGACTGGTGTTCTTGAACAGCAGCACGGTATGGTTGATCAGGGGCGGCACCGCAATGCGCAGTGCCTGCGGCAGGATCACGAAACGCATGGTGCGCAGATAGCTCAGACCCAGTGCCCGCGAGGCTTCGAACTGGCCAGCCGGAATCGCCCGCAGGCCGCTGCGGATGTCTTCCGATACATAGGCGGCCATGCACAAGCCGATGGCAATGACGGAGTAGAGGAATTCACCGTTGAACTGGTTGATCCACATCTGGGCCTCGTCAGGCAGCAACGAGGGCAGCGCGAAATACCACATCATGATCTGCACCAGCATCGGTACATTGCGGTGGTAGGCCACGAAGCACGATACGATGCCCGTGGCAAGCCGGTGACCGCTCATGCGCATGGTGGCCAGCAAGGTCCCCAGCAGCATCGCCACGAGCCAGGACGCAACCGTCAGCTCCAGGGTAAGCAGCAGGCCCTTGACCAGCAAGTCGGCATATTGCCCTTGCAGGACGGCTGCAAAATTGAGGTTGAGGTTAATGGCGTTTCTCCTTTACTGATGCGCCCACGGTATGCGTGTTGGCAATGACAACTCGTTTGCAGAGAGAATACGCGGTTCAAAAACGATAAGAAAAGACGCTTTTCATCTGATCCGATAAGTTTCTGAAATGGTGGTGCATCCTTCGTCTCTGGTGGTGCAGCAAGCCCCATTTTGGGGCTGTCCGAGCTCGCGGCCGGTCACGATCTGGCGCGTGCGAGTACGCGGCCATGGCGTATTGCAAGAATCACGCGCATGGCGGCAACCGGCATCAGCAAACGCGTCAGCGACGCAAACGAGAGGGACTGGAGAGCAGTTCCGGATTGACCGGGGTCAGTACCGCCGGTACCGGTGCGGCACAGACGGCTTCCAGGTTGCGTACTGCCAGCAGTGCCATGGCGCGTCGCGTCTGAATGGAGGCACTGCCGATGTGCGGGGTCAGGACCACATTGGGAATGTCAAGCAGGTCCGGCCGCACATTGGGCTCACCCTCGAAGACATCCAGTCCGGCTGCAGCGATCGTGCCGGCGCGCAGCGCCTGGGCCAGGGCGGCATCGTCGATGACGCCGCCGCGTGCGATATTGACCAGGGTGGCGGTAGGCTTCATCAGCGCCAGTTCCGCAGCACCGATCGCATGATGGGACGAGGCAGAGTAGGGGACCACCACGATCAGGTGATCTGCTTGCGACAGCAACGTCTGGCGATCCACATAGGCCGCATTGCAGGATTGTTCGACCAAGGGATCCAGGCGACTGCGGTTGTGATAAATCACACGCATGCCGAAACCATGCGCGCCGCGCCGTGCAATGGCCTGGCCGATGCGGCCCATGCCGAAGATGCCCAGGGTACTGCCGTGGACGTCGGCTCCCAGCAGCATGTCGTAGATCCCCGTCTTGTTCCATTGCCGCGCGCGCACGTAGCGATCGGATTCGGCGATTCTGCGCGCGGTGGCCATCAGCAAGGCGAAGCCGAAATCCGCCGTGGTCTCGGTGAGCACGTCAGGGGTATTGGTGACCAGTACGCCGCGCTGGTTGCAGGCCTCTACATCGATGTTGTTGTAGCCCACGCCGACGTTGCACACCGCGCGCAATTGCGGACAGGCATCCAGCAATGTGGCATCGATGCGGTCGCTGCCATGGGTCACGGCGCAGACCTTGCCTTGAAGGCGGGCGATGAGCTCAGGCTGGCTCCACAATATGTCCTGCTGATTGTCGAGTACGTCGAAGCGCGTCTGCAGGCGCTCCAGGATGTCCGGGAAGGTCGCCCGGGTAACGGCGATGGCTGCTTTCATCTGGTCTGTCTCCGATATCGTTTTATTTATTGACACCTGCGCGCAAACGCCATTTGGCGCAGGTGGTACTACACGTGCAGAAATGGCGTCAGCCGGCGCTGTTGGCTTCGAGCGCGTCAATCCAGGAACGGTCGTAGCGGCCTTCGCGGATGGCGGTCATGGTGTCTTGTTCGCGCTGGATCTGCTGCAGCGCCTTTTCGATCAGATACGATGCTTCGGACTGGGCGAAGGCGACGATACCGTCCTCATCGGCCACGATGATGTCGCCCGGATTGATGACCAGGCCGTCGATGCTGACCGGGACATTGATTTCGCCGGGGCCGCATTTGTACGGACCTTTATGCGTCGCTCCACGGGCAAAGACCGGATAGCCCATCTCACGAATCCCTGCCACGTCGCGAATGGCACCGTCGATCACGAGTCCCGCAATGCCGATGGTGCGGGCGTAGGTGGTCATGATTTCGCCCATCAGCGCCTGGGTCGTATCACCGCCACCGTCGATGACCATCACGTCACCCGGGCGGCAGTAGTCGAAAGCGCGATGGATGGCGAGATTATCCCCGGGGCGCACGCGTACCGTCACGGCGGTACCGACCAGTTGCTCGCCCTGATACATGGGACGCAGGTTGGAGGTGCCCGCCAGGCGGCGCATGTTGTCGCTGATGAGTGCCGACGGGATGCTCTTGAGCTGCTCGATGATGGCCGCAGGGGCCTGCGGCGAAGACGGATTCTTGCGTGCGCCGATATGTTCCATGATATGGATTCTCTCTCTGGTGGAAATGAAGGCCGCCGGACTCAGTCCTGCGGCTTGATGGTGGTCAGGCCGCCCGGTACCTGCAGCGTCGGGAGGATTTCGATGTTGCTGATGTTGACGGCGATGGGGGCCGAGACGGCAAAGGCGATGGCATCCGCAATGTCCGAGGCCTGCGGAAGCTCGAAGCCGTCGATGAATTGTTTGCGTGCGGCCTCGATATCGCCATGCACATGTCCGAAGATATCGGTGGCCACGCGGCCGGGGCAGATCTCGGTGACGCGCACCCGCTTGCCGGTGGCATCGACCCGCAGCTGGCGTGAGAGGGCGTGGATGCCGGCCTTGGTGGCGTGATAGATGGAGTTGCCGTTGAAGTTGTAGATGGCGGCAATCGAGCTGATGTTGACGATGTGGCCCCGATCACGTTCGACCATGCCGGGCATGATCAGGCGGACCAGGTGCAGGACCGCTTGCAGGTTGATTTCGACCTGCGCGTCGACGTCACTCTCGCTGGCATTGAGGATCGAACCCGGTGTTGAAATGCCGGCATTGTTGACCAGGACGTCGAACTGGTATTGCTGTGCCAGGCGAGTCAATGCGGGCAGGTCACGGACGTCGGCCACATGCGGGATGCAACCGGTACGTGCCGCAAGTTCCTTGAGTGCCCCTTCGCTGCGGGCCAGTGCGTGCACCTCCAGTCCTTCCTTGCAGAAACGTTCGACGATGGCTGCGCCCATGCCGGTGGAGGCACCCGTCACCAGTGCGGTCTTGTAATCAGAAAAAGGCATGTGAAGATCTCCAGTATGAGAGCCGCCACTTGGGCGGCCCGCTGAGTTGAATATAGCGCGCAGGCGCGCTTCGGACTAAGACGGATTGGCTTTGAGGGGATAAGCACTGCTTATGTCCAGCCAGGCCAATACGTTACAGTAGCTGGCTCACCGGCGTGACGCTGCCCCCGGCCTCTTCGATGGCACCGCGAATGGCGCGCGCCAGGGCCACGGCACCCGGCGTATCGCCGTGCACCAGGATTTGCTTTACCGGCATGGGCAGCGGCGTCCCGGTAATGGAGGCGACGCTGCCGGTACGCAGGAGCTCCACCACACGCTGCAGTACGGCTTGCTTGTCCTCGATGACGGCACCGGGCAGCTTGCGCGAAACCAGGGCCCCCTGGTCGTCGTAGGCACGGTCGGCCAGGAAGGCCGTGGCGCACGGCAGGCCGTGGCGTACGGCTGCGCGTTCGATGGCCGTATTGGTCGAGACGCTGATGATGATCTCGGGGTCGAATTGCGCGATCGCGCTGAGCAGCGGTTCGGCCAGCGCATCATCGGCGGCCGCCATATTGCCCAGTGCACCGTGGAAGCTCATGTGTCCTACCCGGCAACCGGCTGCCCGGGCCAGGCCGGAGAGTGCGCCCAGCTGGTAGAGCACGTATTTGGCCAGTTCCTGCGGATCGGCCTGGATCACTCGCCGGCCGAAGCCAAGCATGTCGGGAAACCCGACGTGGGCACCGATATCGATGCCGCGGGCGGCAGCCTGGCGCAAGGTGCGGTCCATGATCACCGGGTCGCCAGCGTGGAAGCCACAAGCAATATTGGCCGAGGTGATGATGTCCATGAGTGCCTCGTCATCACCCATGCGGTAGTGGCCGTAGCCTTCGCCGATGTCGGCATTGAGATCGATCTTCATGTGTATCCTTGGTTTCCCGAATGCAACGCGATTGTCGCTCAGGCGTCAATTTCAAAAAGCGGCGTACCGTAGCCGACCAGGCCTTGCGCTGCCGTGAGGCTGCGTACCGAGCCAGCGTCCTGGCTGGTGACCGGCAGGTACAGTTCATCGGCCTGGATCAGTGCGAGGATGTCACCCGGTTTCACCACACTGCCGTTGGTCACGAAAGGAGCGGAGCGCAGCGGATGTTGCGTGACGAGATGACCGAAACCAGGTGCCATGACCTGGGTTGTCTTGTCGCCCTGCGAGACTGTCGGCAGCGCTGCCTCAACCCGGCTATCCAGGTGAGCCGGTCCCTCCAGGCGTACGCGCTCTCCCGGGCGGCGCAGTTCCAGTACCGCCAGCCGGCCCTGCTCCGTCAGTGTGACCAGCGCCTGTAATTGTTCAATGTCCATGGCCACCTCAGCTGTTCCAGATCTTGCGTTGCATCTGCACCGCTTGTTGCAATTGCGCGAGATAGAGCGCCTTTTCTTCCAGCGCGGCGCTGGCCTGCGCATGGTCCACCCGAATGAAACGCAGTGACTGGCCAATGCGCGCCTGCCCCAGACGCCACAGGTCGGCTTCGATGACGGTGCCCACCTTGGGATAGCCGCCCGAAGGCTGGGCATCGCGCAACTGAATGATGGGCTGCCCGCTGTGGGGTACCTGGATCACGCCGGGCACGATCCCGTGCGAGCGCATTTCCATGGGACGCGCCGCCTGCAGTCCCGGTCCTTCGAGACGGTAGCCATAACGATCGCTTTGCGGGGTGACCTGCCAAGGCTGCTGCCAGAACGCCTCCAGCGATTGCGCCGTATAGCCCTCATATTCGCCCGCCGGAAGTACGCGCACGGGGATCTGCTCCTGGCTTCCCGACAGTGTCAGCGGCAATCCCAGTTGCGGTGGACGCACGCCGAAGCCGCTGGAAGAAATGCCCGATACCGGCGTCAACTCACCTTGGCGGAAGGCTGTCTTGAGGGCATCTCCCTTCTTCAGCGGGCGGCCTTCGAAACCACCGAAGTTGCCGCGCATCTGCGTGCTGCGCGACCCCAGTACCGGCTCGACATCGATTCCCCCGGCCACGCTCAGGTAAGCGCGCGCACCGCTGCGCGGTACGCCCAGCGCCAATACCTGCCCCTGGCGAGCCTGCCGGCACCACCAGGGTGGAACGGGCTGGCCATCCAGCGTGGCTTCGCAGTCGGCACCGGTCAGCGCAAAATCGGCATCGGTGGTGAAGCGAACGCGAAACGGCAGAATCGGGACCTCGATCCCGGCAGCATTGCTGTCATTGCCCAGCAGGATATTGCCGATGGCCAGTGCCAGGTCGTCCATGGCTCCCGAGGTGCCGACGCCATAGCGCAATACGCCGAACCGGCCGAGGTCTTGCACGGTGCTCAGTGCACCGGTGGCCATGATCTCGATCATTTGATTACCTTTGCAATGTTGAAGCGGATCGTATCGCCCGGTGCCAGGATGGCTGGCGGTTCCCGGTGCGGATCGAAGAAACGCATTTGCGTGTGGCCAATGGTGTTCCAGCCGCTGGGGCCATCCGAGGCCGACACGCCGGTCTGTTCGCCGCCGATGGAGACTGAGCCGCCGGGCAGTCGTACCACCGGCACCTTGCGCCGGGGGGTAGCAATACGAGGGTCCATGCCGCCCAGGTAACAGTAGCCAGGATGGCTGCCCAAGGCATAGACGGTGTACAGCGGTGCCGCATGCATCTGCACGATGTCATCCACGGACAGCCCGGTATGGGCCACGACGTCGGCCAGGTGCGGGCCACCCTCCCCGCCATAGATCACATCGAGCGCCATGTGCCGGCCCTCGATGTGCAATTCGACCGATTCTTCCCATGCCTGGCGCAATGCGCCTTCCACGCTGGCGATGTCGGACGGCGGCTGGCGCAGTACCAGCATCAGGTTGGCCATGCCGGGGACGACTTCGGCCACCTCGGGCCAGTCTGCGAGGCGCTGGGCCAGGTCCCAGATACGGCGCTGCTGCGGCAGGTCCATCGCGCCCGGCGCCTCGAACAGGACGGCCTTGGCGCCCAGCAGGCTGATCTTCAGGGCATGGGCATCGCTGCCCGGTTGCGTTGGCGGCGGGATTTCTCTGAGCTTGGTCGATGGTTTCACGGTGCGTTCCGATGCTTGAGCCAGTGTTCAAGGTGATGGATGTTGACGCCCCCTGCAGCAAAGCCGGGTTCAGTCATCAGGTCGCCATGCAGCGCCAGGTTGGTGCTCACACCGCTCACCCGCATCTCTGCCAGCGCACCGCGCATGCGGGCCAGCGCCTCCTCGCGGGTGGGCGCATGCACGATCAGCTTGGCGATCATGGAGTCATAGTAGGGCGGTACCGTATAACCGACGCCTGCATGGGAATCGACTCGTACTCCGTGGCCGCCGGGCAGTTCCCACGTGCTGATGGTGCCGGGCGAGGGCGCGAAGGTATAGGGATCCTCTGCGTTGATGCGGCACTCGATGGCATGGCCATGGCACTGGATATCCTGCTGCCGCAGGGGCAATACCTCGCCGCTGGCCACCCGTAGTTGGGCCTGCACGATATCGATGCCGCTGGTCATTTCGGTGACCGGGTGTTCGACCTGCAAGCGCGTGTTCATTTCGATGAAGTAGAAGCGTCCATCTTCGAAGAGGAATTCAAATGTGCCGGCACCGCGGTAGTCGATCTGCCGGCAGGCTTCGACGCAGCGCTGACCCACCTGCTCCAGCAATGCGGAGGCGATACCGGGCGCTGGCGCTTCTTCCATGACTTTCTGGTGACGGCGCTGCATCGAGCAATCACGCGCGCCCAGCCAGAAGGCATTGCCGTGGTTGTCGCACAGGACCTGGATTTCCACGTGGCGGGGATGCTGCAGGAATTTCTCCATGTACAGCTCCGGATTGCCGAAGGCGCGGCGCGCTTCTTCACGCGTCAACGCAACGGCCTCGGCCAGCTCGCTCTCCTGCTGGACCACGCGCATGCCCTTGCCACCGCCTCCACCCGCTGCCTTCACGATGACCGGATAACCGATATCGCGGGCCATTTGCTTCAGTGCCTCGATATCGGCGGGCAATGCGCCATCGGAGCCCGGTACGCACGGCGCACCCGCGGCGAGCATCGCCTGCTTGGCCGCGATCTTGTCGCCCATGACGCGGATGGACTTTGCCAGCGGACCGATGAAGACAATCCCGGCATCCTCCAGCAACTGCGCGAATTCGGCGTTCTCGGACAAGAAACCGTAACCGGGATGGACGGCATCGGCACCGCACAGGCGTGCGGCCTGGACGATGGCGTGCTTGTTGAGATAGCTGTGGGTGGGGTGGGCACGTCCGATGCACAGTGCCTGATCGGCCAGGCGCACGTGACGGGCACCGGCGTCGACCTCGGAGTAGACCGCTACGGTAGCGATGCCCAGCTCGCGGCAGGCGCGCTGGATGCGCAGGGCGATTTCGCCACGATTGGCGATGAGAACTTTCTTGAGCATGAATGTGTGGGGTGAATGAGCGAGGGCGATCCTGGCCGGGGTCAGGCGAGGCGGAACAGGGCCTGGCCGACCTTGACCTCGCTGCCCGAACTCACCAGTACCTCTGCAATGCGGCCGGACTGGTCGGACTCGACCGTGTTGAACATCTTCATGGCTTCGATCACGCAGACCACCTGTTCCAACTGCACTTCGTCGCCGATCTGCACGAACGGAGATTCGCCCGGAGCAGGTGTGAGATGGAAGATGCCTTGCATGGGGGCGGCGATCACACGCCCTGTGCTGGACGCTGCTTCAGCAGGAGCAGGGGCGGGAGAAAACAGGGGAGGCGCAGAGAGGGGAGCAGCGGTCGGCACCGGCACCACCGTATGCGCAGTTGCATTTGCGTGCCGTTCCAGGCGCACGCTGTGTTCGCCCTCGGCCAATTCAAGTGCACTCAGCCCGGAGCTGTTGAGCAGGTCGATCAGTGCTTTTATCTTGGGGAGATCCATCGCTTTCCTTGCCTGTGCGGCGCTATCGATATTCAGGAATTCAATATACGCGGACCGCTCGCAATGGGATAAGACGGATTGGCTTTGAAGGGATAAGGCGACCTTATGGATTGGTGCGCGGTACTGCCGCCGCCCATCCAGGCTGGTTCACGGCTCCTGAACGAGAGGCTGCCCGCTGTCACGGGCAAGGTCATCCACCAGCTCCAGCAGGATCTCGCGCACCGCGTTTGCGGGTTCGGACAGGGGAAGGTGATCTGACTCGCAGAGGGACAACGGAGCCAGTATCACCGGATCGACAATACGCGAGAGCGTGGCGTTGCCGGAGGACGCGATCACGCGCGCGGCTGACACCGGCAGGATGGTCGCGCCCAGCCCGGCACCGATAGCCGACGACAAGGTGGCGGCCGACTCGATTTCGGCCACCACGCGCGGTACCATCTGTGCGCCCATGAAGGCCTCGTTGACGTACTTGCGCACATAGTTGTACGGCCGTGGCAGCAGCAATTCCACATCGCGCAGCTCGCGCAAGCTGATCTCGCGTTCGGGGAAGTGCAGACAGGCGGGGGCGACCAGATAAAGATCTTCCTTGAGCAAGGGCTTGTACGACAGGCCGGGAAAGGACTTCTCGCCATACAGGACGGCCATGTCCATGCGCCCGTTCATGATCAGTTCACTCAACGTCGTGCCAAAGTTCTCGTTGATGTAGAGCAGTACGCCAGGATGGCGCGCCCGTACCGTCTGCAGCAGCGGCAGAGACAATGCCGAGGCGGCCGTCCCTGGCGAGAGACCGACCGAGACCTGGCCCGACAGCGCCTGTCCCGATTTCTTGACGTCATTCTGGGCCTGCTCCACCTGGCGCAGGATGATCTGTGCATGGCGATACAGGGTCGTGCCCGCTTCCGTAGGCGTCACGCCACGCTTGGTCCGTACCAGTAGCTGCTGCCGGCACTCGCCTTCCAGCGTGGCCAGTTGCTGGCTCAAGGCGGGTTGCGCGATGTGCAGGATTTCGGCTGCCTGAGTGAGGCTGCCGATGTCGACAATTTTGACGAAATATTTAAGGCGACGCAGATTCACGATTCTTTTCCTCCCATGCTGCGAGCCGTGATGCAAGAATCACGCCACTGTCTCCACATACGGCGCGCAGTTTGTCTTCTGCTTGTTGATATCGGTAGGGCTCCAATGATAACGCTATCACGGCAGAAGAATTTTATATGGATGCTCGCGTTGCGGTATCAACACACTGTCGCATGGAAATTATTTACTGGCCGAGTCGCTTAAAAAATGCCGCTGGCCAGGCGGAAAGCCCGAGTTTGCAGGGGTTGCGAGCAGAGTCCGGGATGGCTCCATGAAACGTCGAGAGCCAAGCTAAAAGCAGTTTGCGGGGCAGCCATAAGGCGAGGTTATTTTGCCAGACGAAAGTCGTCTTATCGGAAAAATGGGCAGCCGCTTACCGTTAGCGCTCTTGATCGTTTTTTGGAGAGCCGTGTGACTTCCCCCCGTATCGCTGACCGCGTCCGTCGTATCAAACAGTCCCCCAGCAGTGCCGCTGCCGAGCGTGCGGCCGAATTGCGCCGCCAGGGCAAGGACATCGTCAACCTGGTCGTGGGTGAGCCCGATTTCGATACGCCCGCGCACATCCGCCGCGCTGCCGCCGAGGCCATCGAGTCCGGCCAGACGCGCTATACGCCAACCGCGGGTACGCCTGCATTGCGCCAAGCCATTTCAGAAAAACTGGCGCGCGAAAACCAGCTGGCCTATGCGCCGCGAGAGATCATCGCTACCTGCGGGGCCAAACACGCCATCTTCAATGCCTTGGCCATCACGGTGCAGAGCGGAGATGAAGTACTGGTGCCGGCACCTTACTGGGTGTCCTATCCCGATATGGTATTGGCTTGTGATGGCACACCGGTCGTCGTGCCCTGCGTGGAGGAAGACGGCTTCAAGCTGACGCCTGCTGTCCTCGATGCGGCCATCACGGCACGCACCAAGTGGCTCATCATCAATTCCCCCAGCAACCCGACCGGAGCAGCCTATACCCTGGAAGAACTGCAGGCACTGGCCGAGGTGCTGCGCCGTCATCCGCAGGTGCTGGTGATGACTGACGACATCTACGAACATATCCGATTCGATGGACAGCCTACGCCGCATCTGCTCAATGCAGCGCCCGATCTGCGCGAGCGTACCCTGCTCATCAATGGCGTCTCCAAGACCTATGCCATGACCGGTTGGCGTATCGGCTATGCGGCCGGTCCGAGCGATCTGATTGGCGCACTGGATATCCTGCAATCGCAGTCGACCAGCAATCCCAGTTCCGTCAGCCAGGCGGCGGCTCTTGCCGCACTGACCGGCGACCAGGGTTTCGTGGCCGAGTTTGCCGATACCTACCGCCGCCGCCGTGATCGCGGGCTTGAACTGATCAACGCCATTGATGGCCTGAGCTGCCGCAAGCCCGAGGGGGCCTTCTACCTGTTCATCAACTGCAGTGGCCTGCTGGGCCGCCAGACGCCGGAAGGCAAGGTGATCGAGAGCGACATCGATGTGGTGATGTATTTCCTCGAAAGCACTGGCGTCGCCCTGGTGGCCGGGACGGCCTACGGCCTCTCGCCTTATATGCGCATGTCCATCGCCACTTCGGTGGAAACCATTGAAGAAGGTTGCCGCCGTATGGCCGGCGCGGTCGCGGCACTGCGCTGATCCCAAGAACAACGGCCGTTATGACTGACATCCTGGCGGCCATTGCCGGGAGGCGGCGCCACGCCGGCTCCCGAAGAGTCTGAGGTAGAGGGTGCAATTCAATTCAACCACTAAAGGGAGTCGTCAATGAAAAAAATAGCCATGTCGGCCGCAGCGCTGGGGATCATCAGCTGTGGCGCCCAGGCGCAGAGCAGTGTCACGATCTACGGTATCGTCGATTCGTCGGTTCGCTACAGCACCAATGAGAACGCCGCGGGCGGGAGCAAGGTGCAACTGGCCGGCGGTCCGCTGTCCGGCAGCCGTATCGGTTTCAAGGGGACGGAGGATCTCGGCGGCGGCTTGTCGGCGCTGTTCTCGCTGGAGACCGGATTCGGGACCGACACCGGCGCGCTGCAACAGCAACCGGCTTCCGGCACCCGGCTGTTTGGCCGGGAGTCTCTGGTCGGGCTGCAAGGCGGCTTCGGCAAGCTGACCGTGGGGCGTCAGTATGCACTGATCCATGACATGGTCGTGAGCTATGACGTCTATGCTCTCTCCAACGTGACCCAGACCATCGGCTTCCAGGGCGGCAACTACACCATGGGCGCGCGACTGGACAACAGCTTGCGCTATGCCGGCACCTACAAGGGTGTGACGGCCTCATTGGGCTACAGTGCCGGCGAAGTGGCGGGTGACATCCACAATGGTGAATCCAGGGCCATCGGCCTGGCCTATGATGACGGTCCGCTGCACATCGGCGGTGCGTGGCAGGTGTTGAATAATTCGACTACCTATTTCAGCTCGGCCATCAGCGCCAACAGCAAGCAGACGGCCTGGTCACTGGGCGCTACCTACACCGCAGGTCCGGTGAAGTGGTACGCAGGCTACATCAACAACAAGCTCGATATCGCCGACTATCGCAACAGTTCCTACTCTGCCGGTTTCAAATGGAACATCAGCGGACCGTGGAGCTTGTGGAACGCGGTCTACTTCGACCGCCTCAAGCACGCCGGCACCAGCGGCAACCGCCTGACCATCGCACCGACCGTACTCTATGCCTTCAGCAAGCGCACCGATGTCTATCTCACGGTGGACTACACCAAGCTCACCGACGCATGGAAGACCTTGGGCTCCACCTCCGGCACGCTGTTCGGCAATCGTCTGGGCGTGACCACCGGCATTCGCCACCAGTTCTGATGCAGTACCGGGGACATCCTCGGCGATGTCCCCCTGCGCGTCGCATGACCGCGTCACAAGAACGATAACAGCAGGAGCAATTCATGATCATAGGCATCCCCGTCGAGACACGGGATGGAGAAACCCGCGTGGCCGCCACGCCGGAGACAGTCAAGAAATTCATCGCGGCCGGGCATGAAGTCAGGGTGCAGTCCGGTGCAGGCGTCAGGTCCAGCATTCCTGACTACGCCTATGTGGCCGTCGGCGCCAGCATCGGCAGCGCCGAAGCGGTCTATACCGCCGAGATCCTGCTCAAGGTGCGCGCCCCCAATGAGGCCGAACGCGCTCGCCTGCAACCGGGTACCGTGGTCATCGGCATGTTGAACCCGTTCGATGCCGACAACATCGCCGCCATGGCCGCCGCCGGCCTCACCGCCTTCGGCCTCGAAGCCGCGCCCCGCACCACCCGCGCGCAGTCGCTGGACGTGCTGTCCTCGCAGGCCAACATCGCCGGTTACAAGGCCGT
>NZ_JAVDSP010000014.1:0-85493 GCF_031455335.1 Herbaspirillum sp. 1173
AGTTGCGGTCGCCTTCTTTTGCTTACTTTTCTTGGCGAGACAAGAAAAGTGAGCGGCTGCCGGGCCGCTCCCGGCGCGTTCTTCCGACCGGAGAGAGAAAATAATTAAGCTAGAGCGCAGGAAGAAATTCCGTGCAGACTACCCCAAACCGTAAAACCAACACCAAAAAAAATACCGCCCAAGGAGAAAACCCAAGGGCGGCACAGAATAATTCCAAAAAAGAATAAATCAGCGCTCCGAAAATGGATGCGTCTTCTTCCAGTGTTCAGCGATATCGATACGCCGGCAGATCCAGACTTTGTCGTGTGACTGCACATAATCCAGGAAGCGCTGCAGGGCACGGAACCGTCCAGGCCGTCCGAGCAAGCGGCAATGCATCCCGATGGACAGCATCTTCGGCGCGTCTTCACCCTCTTCATAGAGCACGTCGAAACTATCCTTGAGGTACTGGTAGAAGTGCTCGCTGGTATTGAACCCCTGAGGCGTAGCAAACCGCATGTCATTGGAATCCAGCGTATAAGGCACCACCAGATGTGGTGCCTTCACGCCACCGCTGGTCTCGACTTCAGTCCAGAACGGCAGATCATCCCCGTAGTAATCGGAGTCATAGGCAAAGCCCCCGTGCTCCACCACCAGCTGCCGCGTATTGGGCGAATCCCGCCCCGTATACCAGCCCAGCGGCGCGCTCCCGGTGAGCTCACGGAAGATCTGCACCGCCTCCTGCATGTGCGCCCGCTCGGTCTCGATATCCATGTTCTGATAATGAATCCACTTCAAGCCATGGCAAGCAATCTCATGCCCCAGCTCCTGGAACGCCTGAGTCACATCAGGCGAACGCTGCAAGGCCGTGGCCACGCCAAAGATCGTCATCGGCAGACCGCGCTTCTCGAACTCGCGCAGGATGCGCCACACCCCCACCCGCGACCCATATTCGTAAATCGATTCCATCGACATGTGCCGCGCCGGATAAGCCGCCGCCCCCACGATCTCGGACAGGAATTGCTCCGACGCCGGATCGCCATGCAAGACGCAGTTCTCGCCGCCTTCTTCATAATTCAGCACGAATTGCAAAGCCACCCGCGCCTGGCCGGGCCAGCGCGCGTGCGGCGGGTTGCGGCCGTAGCCGGCCAGGTCGCGAGGGTAAGTTTGTTGCTGTGACATAAGTTCTTCGTTTGGCTGTCAAGAAAGGAAATCGCAGCGCCCGACCACAGCGCCGCAGGAAAAATCACACACGTGCAAAACCGCTGAGCAATCCATGATAAGCCTTGGGCAAGGGCCGCGCCCACTCACCACCCTTGGCCGTGCCCAGCCCCAGCGCCACCAGCGACTCCGCCAGCTTGACCGCTGCGGTCACGCCGTCGATCACCGGTGCACCAATGTCACGGCCAATGGCCGCACACAGGTCGGCCATGCCGGCACACCCCAGCACGATGGCCTCGGCCCCGTCTTCAGCCAGCGCACGCCGGCACTCGTCGGTAATGCGCGCCCGCGCATCGGAAGCCGGATTCTCCAACTCCAGCACCGCAATCTCGCAGGCGCGCACGTTACGGCAAAAACGCTGCATGCCGTAACGCTCGGCCAGATGCCAGGCCATGCCGCTGGTGCGCGCCAGCGTGGTCACCACCGAGAAGGACGGGGCGACCAGACTGGCCATGTGCATCGCCGCTTCGGCAATCCCGATCACCGGTCCCCGCGCCAGCTCGCGCGCGGCCGACAAGCCAGGGTCGCCGAAACAGGCAATCACGTAGGCATCCACACCCTCGCGCTCGCCCTGCTCGATTTCCTGCAGCAGGCCCGGCACGGCCAACGCCTCGTCGTAGTGGCTCTCGATCGAGGCCGGCCCCATCTGCGGACTCACGCCCGTGATCTCGGTGCCGGGTGCCGCCACCTGACGCGCGCAGGCAGTCATGGCCTCGGTCATGCTCATGGTGGTGTTGGGATTGATCAGCTTGATGCGCATGCTTGTTCCTTGATGCAATGAAGTCCAGGTCGGCGACGCTCAACGCTTGCGCGCGAACATCAGGTAGAACACCGCGCCCAGCGCCGCACCGATGAACCAGGAGAAGTCCGCCGCTTTGCGCAGCTGCGGCAGCATCACGCAGGCCACGCACACGGCAGCAGCCAGCACCAGCGCCTTGACCGCATCACGGTTCACGCCATTGGTGTACCAGTAACGGCCTTCGGGACGCATGGTGTAGAGATCCTCGACCTTCACCTGGCGTTGCTTGACCAGGTAGTAGTCCGACAGCAGGATGCCGTACAGCGGGCCGATGAAGCCGCCCAGTACATCCAGCGTGTAGTGGATCACTTCCGGATTGCCGAACAGGTTCCAGGGCGTGATGAAGATCGAGGCCGTGGCGGCGATCATGCCGCCGGCGCGCCAACTGATGCGGCTGGGCGAGAGGTTGGAAAAGTCGAACGCGGCCGAGACGAAATTGGCCACGATGTTGATGCCGATGGTGGCCGTCAGGAAGGTCAGCGCGCCGATCACGGCAGCAGTCGTGCTGTCGATGCGCGAGACGGTTTCCACCGGGTCGGTGATCAGTTCGCCAAACACGGCAATGGTGGCCGAAGTAGTCACCACCGTGACTATCGAGAAGGCCAGGAAGTTGACCGGCAGGCCCCAGAAGTTGCCACGCTTCACATCGGCGAAAGTATGGCAGTAGCGGGAGAAGTCGCCGAAGTTGAGCATCGGCCCCGAGAAGTAGGACACCACCAGCGAGATCGCCGTGATCATCACCGAGACCGCCGCCCAGCCGCTGTACTTGATCTCGCCCAGGTTCAGGCCGACATTCTGCCAGCCGGCCTTGTAGATCATCCAGCCCGCCAGGATGAACATGACCACATAGACCGCCGGACCGGCAAAGTCGATGAACTTCTTGATGGTCTCCATGCCGTTCCAGAACACCAGCGCCTGCAGCACCCACAGCAGCAGGAAACCGCCCCAGCCCAGCGTGGAGAGGCCGGCGAAGGAGTGCACATGAACATCGGCATAAGGCTTCAGTTCCGGGAAGAACTTCAGCACCACCACCACGAAGGCGGCCGAGGCCAGGTAGGTCTGGATGCCGTACCAGGCCACCGCGATCAGGCCGCGGATCATCGCGGGGACGTTGGCACCCAGCACGCCAAAGGACAGGCGGCTCATCACCGGATAGGGCACGCCATGCGCCTGGCTGGGACGCGCCACCAGGTTGCACAGCAGGTAGACGATGCTGATGCCGATCAGCAGCGAGATCAGCACCTGCCAGCTGGTGAGGCCCAGGGCGAACAGGCTGCCGGCAAACACGTAGCCGCCCACGCTGTGCACGTCGGACATCCAGAAGGCAAAGATGTTGTAGGAACCCCAGGTCTGTTTCTTCAGGGGGGCAAGGTCTTCATTGGTCAGGCGCGCATCGTCGGCGCCGGCGAGATAGGCGCCGGGTGCAGCGGAGGGGGAAGCGTCGGTAGTCATGGCCGGTCTCCATCAGAGAGAAAGGTTGGGTGAAACGAATCACGCCCGGCCGCAGCCGGGCTGTTCAACGGACTTCCTGCATGCTCTTGTCGGCATGGTGGTGGTCACACGGTCGGTATTGCATTCGGCCGCGCGACGTGGCCCTGTTTGTTTCTCACTTCCTTCTTCCATCTTCCTGATCCTCCCTGGCGGGAAAATCAGGGTGTGCGCGCCGGCCCGTGGGTCACAGTCCCTTGCCGAGCACGGCACGCAGATCGAACTGATCATCCGCATCCGGCCGTACCCGGTCCTCGCACAAATGCAAGTGATGTGCCATATGCGACTGGGCTGCGGCAACATCGCCTTTTTCCAGCGCTTCCAGCACGGTCTCGTGTTCATCGAAGGAGCAGGCGTTGTGGCCCGGCGCCTCCGTCTTGGCAATCATCAGTGTGGTGCGCGAGACCAGCTTGCGCAGCGTCTCCACCAGCAGCGCATTGCCGGTCAGCTCCGCCAGCGCCAGGTGGAACTGGGCGGAAAGCCGGATCCAGCGCGGCCGGTCACCGTTCAGATAGCAATCCCGCTCTTCCTCCACCATGCGCCGCAAACCGGCGATCTGGCGCGTGCCCGCCTCGCGCCCCACCTTCTCCAGCACCGCATGTTCGAGGATGTTGCGCAACTCGAACATGTCGCGCACCTCCGCATGCGAAGGGCTGGCGATGAAAGCGCCCCGGTTGGCTTCCAGATCCACCATGCCCTCCGAGGCCAGGCGCGAGAGCACCTTGCGCACCGTGTGGCGGGCCGTGTCGTAGATCTGGCACAGGGTCTGCTCGGTCAGCTTGGTACGCGGCGGCAGGCGGTGTTCCATGATCGCGTCATAGATGTCCTGGTACATCCTTTCCTCGACCGCTCCCGTGCTTTCGCGCTCGCGCGCACTGGCGCGGGCCGGGGCGGCAGGGGGGCGTGCGGTTTTGCTGGCTTTGTTCATGATGCTCATGCTCTGGCTGGAATGACTGTCTGGAAGGTCTTGCCGGTCAACAACGAGGCGCATGGATCGTCAACAATCTGAAAATGGATTTGCAACAAAACGGGGCTCATTCTGCACCAAAAAGAATGCCCTGTGACCCTCTTTGGGTCACCGCCGACGCGACTTTCGATGCTGCGGCGCAGCGCCGATGGGGCAAACTTCCCTTG
The DNA here is from genome assembly GCF_031455335.1 of Herbaspirillum sp. 1173. Taxonomy (NCBI): domain Bacteria; kingdom Pseudomonadati; phylum Pseudomonadota; class Betaproteobacteria; order Burkholderiales; family Oxalobacteraceae; genus Herbaspirillum; species Herbaspirillum sp. 1173. Next base: position 4,622 of record NZ_JAVDSP010000014.1, read on the forward strand.
TGAACAATGGCGTACCGCATGCTGCATGGCGTAATCTTGATTTCAAAAATTGTTGTCAATTCGTGCGTTCGATTGCGGCAAAAACGGGTGGTCAATGGTGCCGGTGGCGCGCTGCAAAAGACGGGCCGGACCGTCGCCAATCCCCTGTAACTCCTATGCAAGAAGCGTGCTTGACCGCAAGGGATATGAAAACGCCCAGCACATGGCCGGGCGCGATGTTGCGAGCTGCGGCAGGTCTAGTGGCTGGCGGCGTACTGTTCCAGCTCCTGGTGCAGGGTGGCCTTGTCTTCTTCGGACAGGAAGCAGGCGTCGATGCCATTGCGGGCCAGCTGCAGCACCTGCTCGCGCGAGAGGTTCAGCGAGCGGGCGACAGCGTGGTAGTTGGCGTTCATGTAGCCGCCGAAATAGGCCGGGTCGTCGGAGTTGACGGTGACGGCCAGGCCGGCATCGAGCAGGCGCGCCAGGTTGTGCTCGGCCATGTCCTTGACCACGCACAGCTTCAGGTTGGACAGCGGGCACACCGTCAGCGGGGTGCGCTGTTGCGCCAGGCGCTGCATCAGGGCCGGGTCTTCCTCGCTGCGCACGCCGTGGTCGATGCGTTCGACGTGCAGCACGTCCAGCGCGCCGATCACGTAGGCGGCCGGACCTTCTTCACCGGCGTGGGCCACCAGGCGGAAGCCGAGTTCACGGCAGCGGGCGTAGACGCGTTCGAACTTCTCCGGCGGATTGCCGCGTTCGGAGGAATCCAGGCCGATGCCCAGCCACAGGTCGGCGTACTGCTCGCGCAGCGGCAGTGCCGCTTCCAGCGTGGCGAAGGCATCTTCTTCGGAAAGATGGCGCAGGAAAGACATGATCATCACGCTGCCGAAGCCGTCGCGACGGCGCGCATCGCGCAGGGCGGCGGCGATGCCGGCGAACACGGTAGCGATCGGAATGCCGCGCTCGGTGTGGGTTTGCGGATCGAAGAAGATCTCGGCATGGCGCACGTTGTCGGCTTGCGCGCGGGCAATGTAGGCGGCGGTCATGTCGTAGAAGTCCTGCTCGGTGCGCAGCACGTTGGCGCCGGCGTAGTAGAGATCGAGGAAGGACTGCAGGTCGCTGAAGTTGTAGGCCGCGCGCAGGTCCTCGACCGAAGCGTAGGGCAGGGCGACGTTGTTGCGCTGGGCCAGGGCGAACATCAGCTCGGGTTCTAGCGTGCCTTCGATGTGCAGGTGCAGTTCGGTTTTCGGCAGGCCGGCGATGAAACCGTCCAGCGCGGCGCCGGTAGCGGAGGAAGAAATGACAGCTGAGCTCATGGAAACGACCCTTCAAAAATGGCAGAAACAGGGAAGGCGGGCGCGGGAACAGACCCGTGGGCGCCGCGCGACACTTCGCCGCGCCAGCATAGCCGCCTTCCGGACCCCGCATTATCACGCAAATCGCAGCCCTGGCTCCACAAAGGTAAAAGCCGGTATGCCGCTGAACCAAAGAGGCTGCGTGAGTTCTGAGCAGCAGTGCTGCGGCCTCTCGCCGGGCGGGACTTTGGCAGGGATGCAACTAAATCTCGCCAGCATCGGGCAAGCCATGTTTAAATGCTAAGCTTCTTGGGGGAAACGAATGCGCAAGTCGATCAGGGAAAGCATGCAGTGGATCGTGGGTGGCACCGTACTGGTGGCCATGTCGGGGTGTTCCATGATGCCGTGGACGGAAGCCGAGGATCCGACGGTGGTACCGTACAAGACGGTCCTGAGCGGTTCCTACCAGGGTTTCCTGAAGAACTGGGATGAGCAGCGCCAGCCGGTTTTCTGTGCCCTGATCCGCAGCCGAGCCGAGTGGGACCGCTGGATGCAGCCGGCTCCGGTGATGAACGACAAGCGTCCCTTCGGTCCTTCGGCCGATCATTTTGAACGCAAGCAATATCTGGTGGTGGCGCGCAGCATGTCCGCGCCGGATGCGGCGGAACGTCCCCATGTCTTCACGCCCTTGTCGCTGCGTCTGCGCGACGGCACCCTGCGTCTGAACTATCTCTATCGCGCACCGGCTTCCGGCGCTTCGTATCGCATCAAGGATTACCTGATGGTGGCCATTCCCAAGGAACGGTTCACGACGGGGCCGGTGGTGTTTTATGAGAATGACCGGAAGGTGTGTGAAGTGGAGCGGTAACGCCCAGGCTGGCCCAATGGTCAGCCACATCCGTGCAGGACCTGAACGAAAAAAAGCCGAAGGCGAGAGCACCTTCGGCTTTTTCATTTCTGACTCCGTCTGACATATGGCGGCTTCAAGCCCCCTGCGTCATCCCGATGAACTGCTGCAATTCCGGCGTCTTCGGATTGCCGAACAATTCCTCCGGCGGTCCGATCTCATGCACCTTGCCCTGGTGCATGAACACCAGCCGGTTGCAGACCTCACGCGCAAAGCGCATCTCGTGCGTCACCATCAACAGCGTCATGCCTTCCTTGGCCAGGCCGCGCATGACGGTCAGCACTTCGTTGACCAGTTCCGGATCCAGCGCCGAGGTGATCTCGTCGCACAGCAGCGCCTGCGGATTCATCGACAGCGCGCGCGCAATCGCCACGCGCTGCTGCTGGCCGCCGGAGAGTTGGTCCGGAAATGCATCAAACTTGTGACCCAGCCCGACCTTCTCCAGATTGGCCTTGGCCGTGGCCATCGCCTCGGCTTCGCTCGTGCCCTTCACGATCATCGGCGCAATCATCACGTTGCGGCCCACCGAGAGATGCGGGAACAGGTTGAACTGCTGGAAGATCATGCCGACCTTCAGCCGCAGGTTGCGCAGCTCCAGTTCGCTCGCACCCAGCTTGGCACCGGCCACGCTGATGTTGCCCTCGTCGATGCTCTCCAGGCCGTTGATACAGCGCAGCAGCGTGGACTTGCCCGAACCGCTCTTGCCGATGATGGCGATCACTTCACCGGGCTCGACGTCCAGGCTGATGCCCTTGAGGACTTCGTTGTCGCCGAAGCGTTTCTTGACGTTGTCAATGGCGATGAGCGGCATTGTATTTCCTTTCTAAAGACTGGCTGTACTTGGACAGCGGCCAGCAAAGCACGAAGTAGAAGGCACCCACGATGGCAAACACCGTGAAGGGGCGGAAGGTGGCATTGGTGATGACGGTGCCGGCCTTGGACAATTCGATGAAGCCGATGATGGAGGTCACCGCCGTCGACTTGATGATCTGCACGCCAAATCCCACCGTCGGTGCAATCGCGATACGGAAAGCCTGCGGCAGCACGATGTAGCGCATCTGCTGGAAGTAGCCCATGGCCAGCACCGATGAGGCTTCCCACTGCCCCTTGGGAATGGCTTCCACGCAGCCGCGCCAGATCTCGGCGAGATACGACGCGCTCCAGCACATCAGCGCCAGTCCCGCCGCCAGCCAGGCCGGCACTTCGATGCCGAACAGCGCAATGCCGAAGAAGACCAGGAACAACTGCATCAGCAGCGGCGTGCCCTGGAACAGTTCGATGTAGAGCCGGGCGACTTGTCGCAGCCAGTTTTGGCGCGAAGTGCGCATGAACAGGATGATCAGGCCCAGTGCGCCACCGAGCACGAAGGTGACCAGCGACAGGACGATGGTCCAGCGCCACGCCAGCATCAGGTTGCGGACGATGTCCCAGGTGGTGAACGTGATCATGCGGTCCTCCGGGCGGTGATGAAGTGGTTGCCGATCAGGCGCAGCAACTGGCGCAACAGGATGGCCAGCACCAGGTAGATGGCGGTGGCGACGATGTAGGCTTCGAAGGCGCGGAAGTTGCGGCCCTGGATGTAGTTGGCCGCGAAGGACAATTCTTCCACCGCGATCTGCGAACACACTGCCGAGCCCAGCATGACGATGACCACCTGCGAAGACAGTGCCGGCCAGATCTTCTGCAGCGCCGGACGCAGGATGATGTGGCGGAAGATCTGCCCGCGCGACATCGACAGCGATTGCGCCGCCTCGATCTGCCCGCGCGGAATTGCTTGTACGCCGGCGCGGATGATCTCGGTGCTGTAGGCACCCAGGTTGATCACCATGGCCAGGATGGCAGCGGTGATTTCACTGATGTGGATGTTCAGCGAAGGCAGGCCGAAGAAGATGAAGAACAGCTGCACCAGGAAGGGCGTGTTGCGGATGATCTCCACATAGCCGCTGACGATGGGTTTGAGCCAGCCCGGCCCCTGCGTGCGTGCCCAGGCACCGAAGATGCCCACGGCCACGCCCAGCACGCCGCCGATGGCGATGAGCTCGGCGGTGGTCGCCACACCCTTGACGATGACGTCGGTGTAGTCGAGCGTGGAAAGAAAATCGAATTGATAAGCCATGATGTCGTGTCTGCCCTGCCTCGAAAATGCTGCGTTTGCCGGGTTGTCCGCCTGCCTGCTGCCGGGGTGAAACTGGTTTGCTGCCGTATTGGTACTGTATTGGTGCTCTAGGGCGACCGTATTGCCGTCGCCTTGCTACTGTACTGGTGGATTTCCGCAACTGTCATGCCGCACACCACGAAGGTGTGCGGTCACACCAGCAAATTACAGGCCAGCCGGCAGCGGCAGGCCCAGCCACTTCTGGGAGATGGCGTTGAGGCTGCCGTCCTTCTTGGCGTCGGCCAGGATGGCGTCGACCTTGTCCTGCAGCTTCTTCTCACCCTTGTTCAGGCCGATGAAGCAGGGCGAATCCTTGATCAGGAACTTGGTCTCGGGCTTCTTGGGCGGGTTCTTGGCGATGATGGCGGCGGCCACCACGTTGCCGGTCGCCACCAACTGCACCTGGCCGGAGAGGAAGGAGCTGATGGTGCTGTTGTTGTCTTCGTAGCGCTTCACGGTGGCCGAGGCCGGCACGATCTTGGTCAGTTCCAGGTCTTCCACCGAGCCACGGGTGACGGCAATGGTCTTGCCGGCCAGGTCGGCGGCGCTCTTGACCGGCAGGTCGGCGGGGCCGAACACGCCATTGAAGAAGGGCGCATAGGCAGCGCTGAAGTCGATCACCTTCTCACGCTCGGCGTTCTTGCCCATGCTGGAGATGACCAGGTCGACTTTCTTCGTGGTCAGGTAGGGAATGCGGTTGGCGCTGGAGACGGGAATCAGTTCGACCTTCACGCCGATCTTCTTGGCGATCAGGTTGGCCACGTCGATGTCGAAGCCCAGCGGCTTGAGGTCGCTGTCGACCGAGCCGAACGGCGGGAAGTCGGCCGGCACCGCCACGCGCAGCGTGCCGTGCTTCTGGATATCGTCCAGGGCGTCGGCGCGGGCAGCCGAAGCGGAGAACATCATGGCGCCGGCCATCAGGCCGAGCAGGAGTTTGGTCAGTTTCATAGCAGTTTCCCTTGGGTTGACGTCGTTGACTACGTTGATGAGTGGCCTGTGCTGTACTGTGCTGCTCAAGGCCGTTTGCTTTCCTGGCGTGGCAGTCCGGTCTCGCCCGCAGCCCCCTGCCGCGACACCGATGCCAGCGCCTGCCGCAGCGGTTCCAGCGGATCGCTGCTGCGCACCTGGGTGAGCCCTGATTCCACATGCTGCAGGTGGTCCTGCATCAGTTGCTCTGCCCGTTCCAGATCGCCGCGTTCCAGCGCTTCGACGATCAATACATGTTCCGAACACGAATCCTCAGCCTGCTCCGACGACTGGTGCAGCATGGCCGTCAAGGTGGTGCGCGCGGTCAGGTCGCGCAGCGTTTCCGACAGCAGCGAGTTGCCCAGGCATTCGCACAGACAGACATGGAAGTCCCCCAGCAGATAGCTGCGCGCCCCCACATCGGCCCCGGCGATGGCCGCCTCTTCACGTGCGATGTGATCGCGCAGCTGGCCGATGGCCTGCGCGCTGATCGGCCGCACCCGCGCCTGGCGCAACAGCCCCAGTTCGATCACGCGGCGTGCCTCGAAGGCTTCGCGCGCCTGTTCAGCAGTCGGCTCGATGACGAACCAGCCGCGCCGGGCACTGACGGTGACGATGCCACGCGCCATGAGCCGGGTCAGCGCTTCGCGCACCTGGGTGCGCGAGACGCCGAACAGGTCGGCCAGCTGCTGCTCGCCCAAGCGCGTCCCCGGTGCCAGTTGCTTGGCGAGGATGGCCTCGGTGATGCGGACCGCAATCTGCGACGACGACTTGGCGGAAGGATCGGTGTTCATATCCCCTCATCAGCAAGTTGTGTGCCACGCTGATATACAAGATTGGCATACAACAAGCCGCGACGATTATTGGCGGCCAGACGCCGGTGTGGCAAGGGTTTGCGCGGGGTGTCGCAATGCGGTCACGCTGGCGGGAGGGCGGGTGATGCGGCGCAAAATGGGCGAAATGAAGGAGTGGGCGCAGGGCTTGCCTGCTTTTGGTGCGCTTGAGCCTGCCACACGCGGGTTTGGACTGCCCTGCTTTTGTGCGCCGCATTGTCGAATATGAATGCATTGGCGTTTTCAGGCAGCGGATTATCTTGGATGGGCGTCAAAATATTCACATCAAGAGACATCGAAATTCCCTTCAAGTAATAAACTTGCAGTTGAATCTAGTTAGAATCTGATACAAATTGCTAACAAGCACACAGGGAAAATCCGGCAAATTTAACAAGAACAAGGATGGAAGCTCATCCATGTCAGGATTTTCCGGATTTCCGCAATGCCGCAGCCGTGGTTTCATACGGCCTGCCAAATTGATAACAAATCCATCAGGGAGAGCCCGTGCCGCGCTCTGCAGCAAGCCAAGCCATACAACAAACAGCCGGCCGGACCTGGCGCGCCTTGCGGGCGCTGGCCTGGACCCTGGCCGCCAGCGCGGCGGCGCTGGTGACCGGTGCAGCGCCGGCCCAGAACCCGGCGGCGGCCACGGCGGCCGCGCCCACCTCGATCGCCTTCTATTACGGCCCCAATCCCCCGCTGGCTGACCTGCAGGCCTTTGACGTGGCCGTGGTGGAACCGGCCTTCGTGCGCGACCCGGCCGCACGCACGCGCAGTGCGGCCAACGGGGCGCACCAGCTGTTTGCCTATGTCTCGCTGGGCGAGGTCCAGCCTTCCCGGCCTTACTACAAGCAGATGCCGCCCGGCCTGCTCAAGGGCGACAACGCCGCCTGGGGCAGCCGCGTGATCGACCAGACCGCGCCCGGCTGGCGCGACTTCTTCCTCGACAAGATCGTGGCGCCCTTGTGGGCGCAGGGCTGGCGCGGTTTCTTCCTCGACACGCTGGATTCCTACCAGCTCTTTGCCAAGACCGATGCCGAACGCGCCGCCCAGACGCAGGCCATGATCGCCACGTTGCGCGAATTCAAGCGCCGCTATCCGGAGGCGAAGCTGATTCTCAATCGCGGCTTCGAACTGTTCCCCGATGTGGCACCGCTGACGTATGCGGTGGCTGCCGAATCGCTCTATCGCGGCTACGACGCCGGCCGCCGCAGCTATGGTGCCGTCACCGACAATGACCGCGCCTGGCTCTCCGGCCAGCTGCGCACCATCCGCGACCGCTATCGCCTGCCGGCCATCGCCATCGATTACGTCGACCCGTTCCAGCCCGGTGCCCGCGCCCTGGCGCGCGAGACGGCCAAAAAGATCAGCGCCGACGGCTTCCTGCCCTGGGTGGCCGATGGCACGCTGATGTCCATGGGCGTGTCCAGTGTCGAACTGGTGCCGCGCAATGTGCTGGTGCTGCTGGATGTGGCCAAGGGCGATGACCTGCATACCACCGAGGCCCAGCGCTTCCTCGGCATCCAGCTGAATCACCTCGGCTTGCGCTATGAATTCCGTGAAGTCGGCCGCGAGGGCCTGCCCACCGAGCCACTGGCCGGACGCTATGCGGGCGTGGTGACCTGGTTCCGCAGCGGTACCGATCACCAGCGCCTGGGCCCGTGGATCGGGCAGCGCATCAAGGAAGGTGTGCCGGTGGCCATCTTCAATGCCTTCGGTTTCCAGATGACCAAACTCAGCGCCGGCATGCTGGGGCTGACCAGTTTTTCCGCCCCTGCGCCGGAACAGCTGGAGGTCACACAAGCCGATCCCGAACTGATGGGTTTCGAGACCAAGCCGCGCGTGGACCGCACGCAGCTGGAGCTGGTGCGCCTGACCGATCCTGCCGCCAAGTCGCTGCTGCGCATGAAGGATGGCCGCAACAACATCTACGATGCCGCCGCCATCATGCCCTGGGGTGGTTTCGCCCTGGCCCCGTTCGCTACCACCACGCTGCAGGTGATGGACCCGCCGCGCTGGGTGCTGCAGCCCATGCTGTTCCTCAAACGCGCGCTGCGCCTGCCCGCCATTCCGGTGCCGGACGTGACCACCGAGGGCGGCCGCCGCATCCAGACCAGCCACCTCGATGGTGATGGGTTTCCCTCCAAGGCCGAATATCCGGGCTCGCCCTTTGCGGTCGAAGTGCTGCAGCGGGAGATCTGGGACCGTTACCGCTTTCCCGTGACGGTCTCGGTGGTGGAGGGCGAGCTGAGCCCGCAGGGCGTCTATCCGCAGCTCTCGGCGCAGACCACGGCGCTGGCGCGCAAGATGTTCACGTTGCCTTATGTTGAGCCGGCCAGCCATTCCTTCTCGCATCCCTTCAACTGGGCCGATGCGATGTATGACACGCGTACCGCGGACATCAACCAGATGGATGGCGATGCCTCGCGCACGCTGGACATCCCCAACTACAAATTCAACCTGCAGCGAGAGATCAAGGGGTCGATGGACTACATCAACAAGACCCTGCTGCCCCCGGGCAAGAAGGCCGAAGTCTTCCTCTGGACCGGCAACTGCGTGCCGCCGCCCGAGGCCATCGCCCAGACCTATCTGGACGGTTTCCTCAACATGAACGGCGGCGACACCATGATCACCAGGAGCCGCAACACCTGGACCGACATCGCCGCGCAGGGGGTGCGCAAGCAGGGCTGGTACCAGGTCTTCGCGCCCAACCAGGACGAGAATGTCTACACCGGCAACTGGACCGGTCCCTTCTACGGTTTCGAGCGCGCCATAGAAAGTTATGAACTGACCGGCGAGCCGGTCCGCTTCAAGGCGGTGGACATCTACTACCACTTCTACGCCGGCACCAAGCCCGCCTCGGTGGCGGCCCTGCACAAGATCCACCGCTGGGCCGAGGCGCAGCCGTTCACGCGGCTGTACGTCTCGCAGTACATCCGCAAGGTCATCGATTTCGAAAACACCAGCATCGCCCGCACCGCCGATGGCACGCTGGTGTATCGCACCGGCGAGTATCTGCGCACGCTGCGCATCCCGGCCGATGCGCCTGACGTGGATTTGTCACAGCCCGGCATCGCCGGGATCGCGCCGGGCCCGAGTGGCCGTTACCTGATCACGTCGGCCGGCGAAGTGCGCATCCGCCAGCGCAGCAGCAGCGAGCCATCCGATGCGTCGCCGGCCTTGCCCATGCTGCTGGAAGCGGCCGGCCAGGTCGGTGATTTCCAGCGCAGCATCAACGGCAACAAGGCCGAGCTGCGTTTTTCGCTCACCGCCAATGGCGTGACGACCTTCAGCGTCAGCGGCGCGCGCGCCTGTACTGCCACCGCCAATGGCGTGGCGCTGGCCAAGGGCAAGTCGGTCAGCATCACCGGCCAGACGTGGTACCGCAATTTCACCGGCAAGACTGCAGTTCATCAATATGACATCGGCTCCGCAACCGCCCCGCTCGCGACAACACGGCACCTGGTACTCGTTCAATGCACCTTATGAACGGGCCAGGCTGTTCTCGCCCTGGACGATCGCCGGCTTCGCGCTGGCAGTCGGGACGGTGCTCGCCCTGGTCTATCCCAAGGTCTCGCTGCAGCAGCGGCTGGAAGTGGCCAATGCCAGCGGCAAATCCGACCAGCTGACGGTCGAGTACATCAAGGTCTTCCTCAAGGCCCAGCCCGGCAATGCGGCGCTGCGTGCCGAGCTGGTCAAGCAGATGATCGACCTCGGCCAGTTCGGTGAGGCGCGCGCGCAACTGGCCTTGCTGCAGCTGGACAGCAGCGCCGCGGCGCGCCTGTCGGCGGCCTGGCTGGAATATCGCATCCGCCAGCAGGAAGTCTTCGCTCTGCCCAAGGATGCGCCCGAGCGCACGTTCTTGCTGGCGCAGTTGCGCGAACAGCTCAATGTGCTGATGACCTATCCGCTCACTGCGCAGCAATGGCTGACGCTGTCGCAGGATGCGCTGGCACTCGGTGACGGCGAGTCCGCACGCGCTGCCTTCGCGCGCCTGCTGGCCGATCGCAGCACGGCCGACATGTCCTACACCGAAGCGGTGCGCCTGGGCCAGCAGAGTCTGGGCGTGGGCGATTATCACAGCAGCGCGGCCTTCTACCTGCTGGCCATGCAACATGCCGGATCGCTGGCGGCGCGCCGCGAGAATTTCCTCGATGCGATGCGGACCCTGCAGGCCGGCGGCTTCTACCAGGAAGCGCTGGCCGCCGCCGAGGCCAACCTCGGTCCGCTGGCCAATGACAAGACCGTGCTGCTGTACCTGACGCGGCTGGCCCAGGCGGCCAATCGCCCGGATGCCGCCGAACGTTACGTGAAGCAGTTGCTGCAATTGTCGATGGCGCGTGCGCCGTCGCCGCTGGCGGCTGCGCGGGCCGGGCAGGGGGGCGTGGTGGCCGTGTCCATGCAGGACTTCCGGCAGTCGCTGCAGCAGATGCAATCGCTGCTGCACCATCCTCGGCGCCTGCACAATGAACTGCAGCGCGCGATGCAGCAGGGCCGCCTGCTGCCTGTGGCCGGGGAGAACCAGCCCTCGGCGGCCGATGTGGCTTCCAGCCGCGCGCTGGCCAGGCTGCCCTTCGATGAGGAGATCTACACGCTGGCCTACAACGTCTTCCTGGCCAATCGCAACCTGATCGATGCGCGCCTGCTGGCGCAATCGGCGGTGCGCCAGCGCCCCGATGACGCGGCCTGGCGCAAGCGCCTGGCCGAGGTCTCCGAATGGAGCGGTGTGCCGGAACAGGCCACGCCGCAATGGCTGGCCTATGCGCGCCTGTCGGGTGACGAGGCGGCATGGGACAACGTCCTGCGTGCCGCCGCCGGGACCTTTGAACAAGACATGCTGGTCGAGGCCCTGCAGCACAAGATGCAGGTCGAGCCCGGCAATGCGCAGTGGGTCAACCTGCTGGTGGCGCAATACGAAAACATCGGCCAGCCCGAACGCGCCGCCGCCTTGCTGGAAGAGCGTCTGCGCGGCAAGCCGGCCCCCACTCCCGACGCCGCCACCGAGCGCAACGGCACGATGGAAGCGCTGGCCAAGCTGTATCTGCGCATGGGCCGCGATGATGCTGCGCTGGCGACCTTGCGCCGCCAGCGCGAGGAGTTCGGCCCTTCCGCCGCGAACGCCCTGATGACCGCCAATCCCCTGTATCTGCGTGGCCGCCTGGACGATGCGCTGGAAGTGCTGCGCGCTGCCGCCAGGGTGGCACCGGACGGTAATGCCGACTTCTGGCGCACCTATGCGGAAGTGGCGCGCTACATGGGTCTGAATGAAGAGGCGCGCATCGGCTATGACCGCCTGCTGGCCGCAGACCAGGCCGCCGAAGGCGACATGAGCAACATGATGGTGGTGATCCAGGACCGCGAACCACGCGCCGCCGCCGAGCTGGCCGAGTTCGGTTTCCACCGCACCGGCGTTCCCAATTTCGCGGTGCAGGCGCTGACCTATCGCCTGCGTCTCAATGACCTGGAGGGCGCGCGCAGCTTCCTCGCCAGCCTGACTCCGCAGCAGAATGCGGCATTGGAAAAATACGTTCCTTTCCTCAGCGTGCGTTCCTCGGTCAAGCAATTGCAGCGCGATCTCGAGGGCGCGCGTGCCGACATGCGCCTGGCGCTGTCGCTGGCACCGCGCGCGGCCGATGTGCGCGCCGAGACCCTCTGGGTACTGATCGCCACGCGCGATGCCGCACTGCTCAATCGCGCCATGACGATGTGGGCCCATGATGCCGAGACCACGCCGCAACTGTGGGGACCGTACGCGGCCGCGAACATGTCGCTGAACCGGCAGAACCAGGCGCTGCACTGGTTCCGCAAATCCGGCTTCCCGCACGACGATTACCTGTGGCTGATGAGTTATGCCGAGGCGCTGGATGCCACCGGCCAGCCCGACCTGGCCTGGCGCATCCGCCGCCATGCCTGGCTGGAAGTGCGCAATCCGCAACTGCTGCGCAATGTCCCGCCCGGGCAATTGCATGAATGGCGCGATCGTCTGGCGGCGCTGGCACCGCTGTTCATGAGTGCCGATGACAGCGCCCGCGTCATGCGCGCACTGTTGCGCAGCGATGTGACGCTGCCACCGCGGCCGGACGGCCAGTCCAACCCCGCCAACGGCCCGGCCCTGCTCAAGGACATGCAGCAAGCCGCGCGCAGCGATGCCGTCCAGCGCAGCCAGGATGAGGTGCGATCAGCGCAACTGGCCGAGGGGCCGGCAGCACTGTTTGCGCCTACCACCGACACCGGCCAGCGCCCGGGCGATGATGCCCGCTTGTCATCCGGTGCACGCGAACTGGCGCTGGCCTATGCGATGAACCAGAACCAGTCCGACCTGGCCCGCACCTGGCTGGCCACGCGCTTTGCCAGACAGCTCGACAAGCCGCTGTGGGGCGAGCTGGCCATGGCCCTGGGCAACGATGATCGCCAGCGCTTGAATGCCATGCTGGACAACCTGGCCGACTGGCTGCCCATGTATGACCGCGTCGAAGCGGCACGCGTGGCCGGACGCGTCGGCCTGGCACAGACGCTGGCCTTCGACCAGCTCGAACGCCTGCCCGCTGACGATGAACTGCACGGACGGCTGACCGGCCTGGTGACCGATGAGCCGCCGCGCTTCTCGGCGGGCTACACCGCCACGCGCGAATTCCCGCTGGCCACCAAGCTGTTCACGCTCAACACCGGCGTGGCGCTCACGCCGGGCACGCGCTTCTCCTTCGGCTACACCGAACGGCACCAGACCGTGGACGACACGACTCTGCTGGGTGATGTGCCGGCGGTGGACCGGCTCTTCGAATTCACCCTGCGCCGTCGCATCGAGGATGGCTTCGTCAGCGCCAGCCTGCAGCACCGCGATGCGATGACTTCCTTCAATGGCCTGCGCCTGGAATTCTCGCAGCAGCTCACGCCCAAGCTCACGCTCTCCGGCAATGGCGGGCTGAACCTGGCGGCCATCGATTCGGCCTTGATCCGCGTGGGCGGACGGCGCAGCGGCGGCGAACTGAACCTGAATCTGCAATTGAGCCGTACCGAATACCTGCGCCTGGGCGGCGGCCTGCAGCGCTACCAGACGCAATCCGGCACGGCGCTCGGCAATGGCCGCACCCTCAATGCCGAAATCGGGACGCACTTGCGCGTGGAGTATCCCAACCTGACCCTGCGCGGCTTCGTCAACGATGCCAGGTTCAGTGACCGTGGTGCCAGCGATAGCCAGATCGCGCGCCTGGTCCCGGCCGGCAACGATCCGGCCGGCTTCCGCTACATGCCGCTGGATGCGCGCTCGTGGGGTGTGGCACTGGGGGCCGGCACCGTCATCGAAAATGCCTACACGCGCGCCTGGCGTCCTTATGCGGAGTTCGGCCTGACCCGCACTTCCGACATCGGCTGGGGCCGCAACCTGCGCGCCGGGGTGGCCGGCAGCGTGCTGGGACAGGACGTGCTGTCGGTGGCGGCGCAGAGCACCAGCGCCACGCCCAACACGCCGCAGCGCGGGTTTGAATTGAATGTGCTCTACAAATGGTTCTACTGAATATGAATCTGAAATTGAAACCGCAGGTGAAGGCCTCGCTGTCCGTACCGTGTCGACATTGATTGATCAATGAAATCGATGAATCAGTCCTCATTAATCTATGGCCGCGAAAGGCCGCGTATTGCTCCAAGGTGACCACCATGACAAACAAGATCCGCTCCACGCTGTTGAAACTCGGCAGCGCTGCCGTACTGGCCCTGGGCCTGGCCGCCTGCTCCACCACCGACATCGGCCGCGCGCCGGTGGTGCCGGCCGATGCGCGCTGGGGCTTGCTGCCCTTTGCCAATCACACCGAGACCCCGCAGGCCGGACTGCGTGCCGAGTCGATCTCGGAAAGCATCCTGCGCGCCAATGGCCTGGCCGAGCTGCGCCGCTATCCGGCGTCGCTCAACAATGAAACCCTGTTCGAACCGATGGACCGCAAGCAGCTCGATGCCGCCCTCGACTGGGCACGCAGCGAGAACATCACCTATGCACTCTCCGGCAGCGTCGATGAATGGCGCTACAAGGTCGGCATCGATGGCGAGCCGGCGGTGGGCCTGACGCTGCAGCTGATCGAGGTCTCCAGTGGCAAGGTGGTCTGGGCAGCGGCCGGCGCGAAGAGTGGCTGGAGCCGCGAAGCCTTGTCGGCCGTGGCGCAGAAACTCATGCGCAGCCTGCTGTCGCCCTTGCGCGCGCTGGCGCGGACCTCGGCGGCCGTCAATGCGGCCAATGCCGCGGATGCTGCTGCGCAGGCCGAGTCCGCCACACCCGAGATGCAGCGCCCCTGATGGGAGAGAACGTGAACGACAGCCAACGGCCCACTGCACCACCGGTCTCCGGACGTCCCGGCGGCGGCCAGCCGTGGGCGGCCAGTCCGCGTCCGGCACCGACGGCGGCGCAGAAGCGCCAGAAGTTCTGGTCACGCCTGTTTACGCGCTTCGATACCGACAGCGGATCACCGCGCAAGGCGGCCCTGCGCATCGTCGAGACCATTGCGCTGGTGGCCGCCGCGCTGGGTGTGGCCTGGTGGCTGGCGCCGGAGGATCCGTTCGGGCTGGAGGCGCAATTCCCCTGGCTGTGGCTGATGCCGGCCATCCTTGCCATGCGCTACGGCAGCACGCTGGGCGTGGTGGCGGTGGCCACCATGCTGGGGGGCTGGTATCTGCTCATGCATGGCCATCATGAGGATGAGGCGCAGGCCGTGGTGTCGGCGGCGCAGGCCTTTCCGCAAGCCTATTTCCTGGGCGGGCTGGTGCTGACGCTGCTGTGCGGCCAGTTCGCCGAAGTGTGGAATGCGCGCAGCCGCCGCCTGCGCGGGGTGAATGCCTACCTGGAAGAGCGCCTGACCATGCTCACCAAGAATCACTTCCTGCTGCGCCTGTCGCATGAGCGGCTGGAACAGGACCTGCTATCCAAGCCGCTGACCCTGCGTGAATCGCTGGACCGCATGCGCGCCCTCACGCTCACGCAATACCTGCTGGACCCGGGACGCATGCCGGCACCGGATGCCTTCCTGCAGATCCTGGTGCAGAGCTGCCAGGTGGAGTCGGCCTCGGTATTTGCCTGCGATGTCCACGGCCACGTCCTGCCTGAGGCGGTGGCCAGCGTGGGCAAGGTCACGCCGCTGGCGGCCGACGATCCGCTGGTGCGCTATTGCCTGACGCAGCAGAAGCTGGGCCATATCCAGACCGAGAGCCTGAACCAGACCCTGCGCAACCAGAGCCGCTATCTGGTCTGTGCGCCCTTGCGCAACTACGAGGGCCGCCAGTTCGGTTTGCTGGTGGTGGAGCAGTTGCCCTTCCTGGCCCTCAACGAAGACACGCTGCAACTGATGTCGGTGCTCATCGACTACTACGCCGACGGCATCGAGATGGGCGACAGCGCCCGCGCCATCCTGCAGCAGCTGCCGACCTGCCCGCCGGAACTGGCGGTGGACCTGGTGCGCCTGCATCGTCTCAAGCGCAGCACCGACATCGATTCCTCGCTGGTGGCGCTGGTGTTCGGTGACGACGAACTCTCGCGCGACATGTACGATCAGGTACGCCGTTTGAAGCGCGCCGCCGATGTGATCTGGACCTACAAGGCCGGTGGCCGCAACGTGTTGATGACCTTGCTGCCGCTGGCCGGACCGGCAGCGGTGGATGGCTACCTGATGCGCATCGAGACCGCTTCGCACGCGCAGTTCGACAACAAGTCCCTGGCCAACTTCGCCGCTGCGCACACCGCTGCGCTGGGCAGCGATGAGCCGATGCGCCTCTTGATCAACCTGGTGGAACGCTGTGCTGCTTAAACTCTCCGCTGCCGGTCTGAGTTTCGAGACCGCCTCCGTGGCCCTGCTGCTGCAGGGCGGCAACGGGCTGGGCGTACTCTCCGGTTATCTGCTGCTGCACCTGGCCTCCTCGGCGCTGTTCGCGCTGGCCATCGCGCAGGTGGCCCCGCCGCAGTACCGGCGTCCGCGCACGGCCTTGCTGCTGTATTTGTTCTTCTTCAATTTCTTCATTCCCATCGGCGGCGTGCTGTGTGCCGTGGTGGCGCTGCTGGTGGCCGTGCTTTGGCCCAAGGACAAACCGGAAGACCATTTCGATACCAGCCAGGCGCCGGCCTTCGTCACTGCGCGCAGGCGCGAGGGCAGCGGTTTTTCCGGCAACCGCGTGCGGGCGCAGCTGGGCAACGTCGCCACGCCCGTGGACAAGCGGCTCAATGCACTGGTGGCGATCCAGAGCACGCCCACGCGCGCCAGCGGCGCTTCGCTGCGCAGCCTGCTGGGCGATCCGGCGGACGACGTGCGGCTGCTGGCCTACGGCATCCTGGATGGCAAGGAAAAGAAGATCACCCAGCGCATCGTCGACATGCGCAACCACCTCAAGACCGTCTCCGACCCCGAGACCCTGAGCATCCTGCATCAGCAGGTGGCCGAGCTCTATCAGGAACTGATCTACCAGAACCTGGTGCAGGGCGACCTGCTGAACTACTCCTACACCCAGATGCGCGAGCACGCCCGGGCGGCGCTGCAGATCGATGCCGCCCAGCCGGGCCTGTGGTTCATGCTGGCGCGCATGGAGCTGGCCAACCGCAACGTGGCCGACGCCGCCGAGGCCATGCAGCGCGCCCATGAATATGGTTTTTCGCGCGTGCGTCTCCTGCCTTACCTGGCCGAACTCAGCTTCCTCGAACACGACTACGAACAAGTGCGCAAGCTCTTCATCGAAATGCAATACGATCCCAGCGTGTCCTCGCAGCCGCAGCTGCACCGTTACTGGCGCCATGGCCGGCGCACCATTGCCAACCGGCCTGACACCTTCAGTCCCGCGCCTGCGGGCCGTCCTGGCGGAGGCCGCCGATGAATGCGCCTGTCGTCAAACCGGTCGCCGGCGATGCGTCCTACCAGCGCCGCGCCAAGGACTGCGACGTCATGCTGCTGCTGGAAGGGACCTTCCCGTATGTGAGCGGTGGCGTGTCAAGTTGGGTCAACCAGATCATCCGGGGTTTTCCCGAGATCCGTTTCGGCCTGTGCTTCATCGGCAGTCGGCCCGAGGATTACGGCACCCCCAAGTACGCACTGCCGGACAACGTGGTCCATCTGGAAACGCACTTCATCCACGAACATCTCTCGGCGACGCAGGTGGTGCGTTCGCGCGGCGATGCAGCCGCCTTCGAGCGCATCGACGAACTGCATGCCATGTTCCGCGCCTACGATCGCACCGATGCCACCTCGCATTCGGCGCTGGTGGCGCAACTGGGTGAGCTGATTCCGATGATGGAAGATGGGGGCAAGATGGACCAGGACACCTTCCTCTTCAGCAAGCGTTCCTGGGATTACCTCGCTTCGCAATACCGCATCTTCTGCACTGATCCGTCCTTCGTCGATTACTTCTGGACCGTGCGCATCATGCACCAGCCGGTATGGACCCTGGCCCGCGTGGCGCGCCAGCTGATCCCGGCGCGCTGCTATCACACCATCTCCACCGGTTACGCGGGCTTCCTCGGGGCGCTGATGAAGATGCAGACCGGCCGTCCGCTGATCCTTTCCGAACACGGCATCTACACCAAGGAACGCAAGATCGACCTGTTCCAGAGCGAGTGGATCCGCGACAACCGCAACGTCTTCGAAAAGGATGCCTCGCAGATCCCCTACTTCCGCGAGATGTGGATCCGCTTCTTCGAGGCGCTGGGCCGGCTGTGCTACCAGGCGTCCAACGACATCGTCGCGCTCTACGAGACCAACCGCCTGCGCCAGATCCATGACGGCGCACCGGCCGAGCGCACGCGCAATATCCCCAACGGCATCGACCTGCCGCGCCTGTCCAAGCTGCGCGCATTGCGCAGCGAGAAGATTCCGCCGGTGCTTTGCCTGCTGGGCCGGGTGGTGCCGATCAAGGATGTGAAGACCTTCATCCGTGCCATGCGTACCGTGGTCAACCAGTATCCGGAGGCCGAAGCCTGGATCGCCGGACCGGAAGATGAAGACCCGGCCTATGCCGGTGAGTGCCATGCGATTGCCGATGGCCTGGGCCTGACCGACAAGGTCAAGTTCCTCGGTTTTCAGAAGATCGACGAGCTCATGCCCAAGATCGGACTGGTGGTGCTCTCCAGCATCAGCGAGGCCTTGCCACTGGTGCTGCTGGAAGGTTTTGCGGCCGGTGTGCCGGCCGTTGCCACCGATGTGGGATCGTGCCACCAGCTGCTGTATGGACTGTCGGAAGAAGACCAGGCACTGGGCGCAGCGGGGGATGTGGTCGGCATCGCCCAGCCCCAGGCGCTGGCCTACGCGGCATTGAAACTGCTGACCGATCCGCAGCGCTGGCACGCGGCCCAGGCCGCAGGCATTGCGCGCGTGGAGCGTTATTACACCCAGGACATGATGTTCGGTGCCTACCGTGAGCTGTACCAGCGTTCGCTGGCGCAGGGTGGGCCGGACAGCGACGCCGCATCCGGACAGCCGTTGCGCTGCCCGGTGCGGCACTGACGAGGACCGCCATGGCCGGTATCGGTTTTGAACTGCGCAAGATATTGAAGCGCGACAGCCTGCTCTCGCTGATGCAGGCGTATTCCTATGCGGCCCTGATCAGTTCGGGGCCGTGGATCATGTCCATCGTCGGCATCCTGGTCATCGGTTTGGTGAGCTATACGGTGAACATGCCCAAGCTGGCCATCGTGCAATTCCAGGTCAGCATCACCTACGTGATTTCGCTGTCGCTGATCTTCACCGGCATTTTCCAGCTGGCCTTGACGCGCTTCGCAGCGGACCGTCTGTTCGAGAAGGACAATCACGCCATTCTGCCCAATTTCCATTCGGTGTCGATGGCGGTGACGGTGGTGGGGGGCGTGCTGGGCCTGCTGGCGGTGGCCTTCCTGTTCCCGCAGCAGAGTGCGCTGTACCGGCTGCTGTTGCTGGCGGCCTTCATCATCATGTGCAACATCTGGATCGCCACCATCTTCCTGTCGGGGATGAAGCAGTACAAGGCCATCTTCTGGATCTATGCGCTCGGCTATGCCATCACGGTGGTGGCGGCGCTGCTGTTGCGTCCGCTGGGGCTGGAGGGTTTGATGGGCGGATTCGTGATCGGCCAGGCGGTGCTGCTGATGGCGATGATGGCGCTGATCCTGCGCAATTTTCCGTCGGACCGCTTCATCTCCTTCGAGTTTTATGAGCGCAAGAAACTCTATCCCTCGCTCATGGCCATCGGCCTGCTCTACAACACCGCGATCTGGATCGACAAGGCCATGTTCTGGTACACGCCCGAGACCAGCCAGGCCATCATCGGTCCGCTGCGCGCCTCGGTGATCTATGACCTGCCGGTGTTCCTGGCTTACCTTTCGATCATTCCGGGCATGGCCATTTTCCTGCTGCGCATGGAGACCGATTTCGTCGAGGACTACGATGCCTTCTACGAGGCCGTGCGCACCGGTGCCTCGCTCGAAACCATCGAGAAGCACCGCAACGGCATGGTGGAAACGGTGCGCCTGGGCCTGCTGGAAATCATCAAGATCCAGGCCATCACCACTTTGCTGCTGATGGTGACGGGTGAGTCCATCCTGAAGTGGCTGGGCATTTCCACGCTCTACCTGCCGCTGCTCTACATCGACGTCATCGCGGCCAGCCTGCAGGTGGTGCTGCTGGGCATCCTCAACGTCTTCTTCTATCTCGACAAGCGCCGCATCGTGCTGGGCCTGTGCGGGGGACTGGTGGTGCTCAACTTCGCGCTCACCGCGCTCTCGCTGCACCTGGGTCCGACCTTCTACGGTTTCGGATTTGCGCTGGCGGTGTTCGTGGTGGTGCTGGCCGGTTTCGTGCTGCTCACCCGCAAGCTGGAACTGCTGGAGTACGAGACCTTCATGCTGCAATGAGCGCGGCGCTCATTGCAGCACTCATTGCGGTACTCACTGAGGCAACTCCTGCGCCTTCCATTTTTTCCACAGGCGATGCATGCGTTCGTGGCCATCCTTGACCTGGCCGGCCAGGAAGCCGCGCGCATAGGCGATGCTCGGGGCCAGGCGTACCTGCTTCTGCTGCAGTTGCTGCAGCAGGGCATCGGCCACCACCAGGTCGTTCTGCACGCCCAGTTGCTCCTGCAGGCGTGACAAGGCTTTCAGGTAGGGGCGGCTGCTCTTCTCGCCATACAGCGCCTGGAAGAACTCGATGTCGTAGCGCATCTTCTTGGCAGCGATGCGGGTACGGTGGCGGGCGCGGTCGTTTTCTTCGAGATGCGCACCGCGCTTGTTGAGGCGTTTCTCATCCCGCCGCAGCATCTGCCGTGCATAGCGGAAAAGCGCTTGCGAGAGGGCTTCCTGTCCCGCCTCGCCGAGGCCATCGCGCCAGCCAGAGGTCAGCAGCCAGCGGCTGAACTGCAGGACCAGCGCGGTATAGCGCGGCGAAGCCACGGCCTGTACCGCCAGTGCATGTTCCTTGCCGGCTTCCACCAGCGCGGCATGGCGCACCCGTTCCAGGTCGATGGCACCGATGGCGTGCGGTGGCAGTGTGGTCAGTGTTTGCGTGGCCAGTACATCCCAGTCACGTGCATGGCCGATGGCTTGCGAGACCCAGTCGAATTCAGCGGCCAGGGCAGCGGGCAGGGCAATGACGGGCTCGAACAGCGTGAAGGCCGAGCGCAGGCGGCGCAGGCCCACGCGCATCTGGTGCAGGCGTTCGATATCGCCGCTGTCCTGATCAGCGATGTCGTTAGCCTGGATCTGCTCCACGCAATTGTTGACCACCGCCAGGAAAGCCTGCTCCACCGGCATCTTGCGGGTCAGCTGCAGCGGCTTGGCGCGGCTGGCCGACGAGGTCGCAGCGATGCCCTGCTGCGCACGGCGCGCCTGGTGGAACAATCCATAGCCGCGCTGCGCCTTGCTCTGGATGCCGATGCGCAGCGGCAGGGTCTGCAGCAGTTGCAGGGCGAAGTCGAAGAGGGCACTGGCTTCGCCCTGCTTGAGTTCCAGTTCGATCTCGCACACTTCCACCTTCAGGTCACCATGTTCTACCGTGCCCTGGTCGAGCACGCATTCGACCTCGCTGCCATCCGGCAGGTCCAGGTCCCACACCATGCGCTGGATGCGGGTGCTGAAGATGGGCGTCAACTGCGCAGCGGTCTTGTCGGAGAACACCTTCCTGGCCCAGGCTTCGTCGGAGGCCGCCAGCTCGCGCAGCACCGGCAGGTCAGGTTGTTCACCTTCGACCAGCGACTCCCATTCATTGCGCTGGTGCAGGCCGCCACTGACGCCACCGCCTGCCTTGAGGGTCTGGATATATTCATTTCCGGTCCGACGCACCCGCAGTCCGGCTTCGTTCTGGCGCAGCAGCAGCTCGGGCGTATCGAAGTAGGTGCCGGTCTGGTCCTTGATGCGTGGCGCGGCCTGGGCGTAGCGCTTGATGAGCGGATGACGGATGAAGGCCTTGGTGTGCTCGGGGGCGAGCAGCAGTTTCAGTTCGGTTTCCATGAGGCGTTCCGTGTCGGTTGGAAGTAGGGGGCCGCCGGGCTGGCCGGTGGGGAAGAAGCGGGGCGGGCCAGCGGTGCCTGGCGCTGCGCCATGTAGCGTGCGGGTGGCTTGCCCAGGGTATTGCGGAACATGGTGATGAAGGCACTCACCGATTCATAGCCAAGGTCCTGCGAGACGCGCTGCACCGAACTGCCCGAGGCCAGCCATTGCAGGGCCAGCATCAGGTGGATCTGCCGCCGCCAGCGGCCGAAGCTCATGCCGGTTTCGGCCTGCACGAAGCGCGCAAAAGTCCGCTCGCTCATCGCATGGAGCTGGCCCCATTCGGCCACCGTGCTGCGGTCGGCCGGTTGTTCGGCCAGGTGGCGAGCAATCGCACGCAAGCGCGAATGCTGCGGCACGGGCAGGTGCAGGGGCAGGGCGTGGCGCTGGCTGTGTTCCAGTTCTTCCACCAGTACCGAGGCCAGGCGCGCGGTGCGCTCGTGCGGGGCGTAGTCCTGGCGCTGCTCGGCGAGGTGGCAGATCATCTGCACCAGCAGGGGCGACAGCGCCAGCGTGCAGCACTGGTCCGGCATGCTGGCTGCATGTGGCGCGATGAAGAGGAAGCACAGCTGGCCGTCCAGCGTGACGCGGTTGCTGTGCGGCACCCCCGGCGGAATCCAGACCGCCGACTGCGGCGGCACGATCCACATGCCCTGCGCCGTCTCGCAAGTGACCGCGCCGCGCAGGGCCACCACCAGCTGGCCCTTGCGATGGCTGTGGAAAGGTGTCTCGCGCTCGCTCTGGCTGGTATGCACGCGCAGGGCCGTGACCGCGGCGTCGAGGCGGTCCGGATCGTGTTCGACCAAGCTGGCGTAGAGAGAGGCCATCGTGAGCAGGGTTGACCGTTTTTAGCAATAGTCTGGCATTGTAGCCAAATTCGTACAGGCTGCGATTGGCTAAGCTGGGCGCTCGCTGCTTTCGATCAATCATTGCCTTCATCACGCCCGCCATGCACGCCACGCATCCTCCTCACGTTCGCCCTGTTCATCGCAGTGTCTGGCTAATTGCAGGCATCCTGCTGATCGCCGCCAATCTGCGCGCACCGGTCACGGCCGTGGGGCCGGTGATGGGGCTGCTGCAACAGACCTTCGCCCTCTCGGCCGGTGCCGCCGGGCTGATGCTGACCTTGCCACTGCTGTGCTTTGCGCTGGTCTCGCCGCTGGCGGCCCGCGTGGCGCGCAGCCTCGGATTGGAGCGCACGCTCCTGCTGGCCTTGCTGTTGATTGCGGGCGGTATCGTGCTGCGCTCTTCGGGATCGGTGGCGGCCTTGCTGGCCGGGACCTGCGTGATCGGCTGCGGGATTGCCGGCGGCAACGTGCTCTTGCCCAGCTTGCTCAAGCGCGATTTTCCCGATGACCTCACGCGCATGACGGCCATCTATGCGCTCACCATGGGCGGTGCGTCGGCGCTCGGCTCGGTCTGTGCGGTGCCGCTGGCGGCGGGCCTGGGCTGGGCGTGGGCGCTGGCTTCGTTCATTGCATTGCCGGTGGTGACGGTACTGGTCTGGCTGCCGCAATTGCGGCGTGATACGCGCCCGGCCACGGCGCCTGCGCGCGCGGCCTCGATGTGGCGGCAGCCACTGGCGTGGCAGGTGACCTTTTTTCTCGGGACCAATTCGCTGGTGTATTACGTGGTGACGGCATGGTTGCCTTCCATCCTCGCGGCCAATGGGCACAGTGCGGTGGAGGCGGGCAACCTGCATGGCCTGATGCAGCTGGCCTCGGCCTTGCCGGGCTTGCTGCTGGTGCCGCTGGGTCCGCGCATGCGCGATCATCGCCCGGTGGCGGTGAGCATGTCGGCTGCGACTGTCCTGAGCCTCATCGGCCTCATTGCGTGGCCGCAGGCGTCCATCATCTGGGTGCCGCTGTTCGGATTCGGGACGGGCGCGGTGCTGATCCTGGGGCTGGCCTTTGTCGGTACGCGCGTATCGACACCACCACAGGCTGCTGTACTGTCGGCCATGGCGCAAAGCGTGGGCTATCTGCTGGCGGCCGCCGGGCCCATCCTCATGGGGCGACTGCATGATGCCAGCGGGGGATGGACGCTGGTGCTGGCGCTGTGTGCCGGCGGTGCAGTACTGATGGGCGTACTGGGCTGGCTGGCGGGGCGGCCGGGCAGGGTGATCGGGGCGGACACGCAAGGACAGTAAAGCGCGACTGGAAAAATTCTGCGGCTTCGCGGATCATGGCGGCTGCATCGTGAACAGGTGGCTTCTTGATCGCCGGTTACGATTCCCCCTTGATCTGCGACGACCAGCGCGACACACACCATGACCGCATCGCTTCTTTCCCCGGTAGACCTGTATTGCGAACGCCTCAGCACCGCTTTCTGGGCCGAGCCCGTCAATGCCCTTTCCAATCTCGCCTTCCTGCTTGCGGCGTATTTCCTGTGGCGCTTGCCGTTGCCGCAGGAACGCGGTGGCGTGGTGATGTCACGGATCCTGACGCTGATGGTGGCCGTGATCGGCGTGGGCAGTTTTCTTTTCCACACCTTTGCGCAACGCTGGGCCTTGTTCGCCGATGTCATTCCGATTTCGGTCTATCAGGTGCTGTTCCTGGCCTTCTATGTGCGCCAAGTGGCGCGCTGCAGCTGGCTGGTGACGATGGGCTGGGTGCTGTTCTTCTTTGTCGTCACGTATGGCGTCGGCATGCTGCCGGATCAGTGGCTCAATGGTTCGGTGGCGTCGTATGGATCGGCGTGGCTGTTCATTGGCGGGCTGGGCGTGTATCACTGGCGCATGCGCAAGGTGGAGCCAGGGATCCTGCTGCTGGCCACCGGTGTATTTACGCTGTCGCTGGTGTTGCGGTCGCTGGACATGGTGGCTTGTCAGTACGTGAGCATCGGGACACACATGTTCTGGCATTTGCTCAATGGGGTGGTGCTGTATCTCACCACGCGGGCTTTCATCTTGCAGACAAGCGGTCCGCGGAGGTAGCAAGACAGGCAATTTCATCCAGCCCTCCGCCGCTTTTGCGGCGTCGTCATTCGTCATTCTTTTGTCAGCATCAGATGCGAGCATGGAAGTGAAAGGAGCTCGCCATGTATCGCAAAAGGAAGACGCAATCCTGGCTCAGCGAAGAGATTCCTCCTGCTGAAAGAACGGACGCCTGGCAAGCGGAGCTGCGCCGATCCTACCGGGAATGGACGCTGACCAAGCCCGTTTCTCCCGAGTTTCGTGCACACCTTGTCAGACATGAATTCAATGAGCTCTTGCTCATCAATACGATCTGCGGTCCGTGCGAGGGCGAACGCGATTACCAAACGCTCAGGAGGGATGACGATCTCTATATCGGTATCCAGCTTGCAGAGAGTGGTGCTGAACGCTTCGATACAGCAGGTCAGCGTCTGCAGGTGGGCGCGGGTGATCTGATCGTATGGACTACCGCCGATGCGACGCGGTTCGAGGTGATCCAGACCTTGCACAAGGTGACGCTGATGCTGCCATGGCGTCTGTTGAGAGATCGTTTTCCCGAGCACAAGGAACCTCCTGCGGGCGGGCTGCGTGAGGGGCGTCATGGGATCGGCTACCTCCTGGTCAATCAGATGCGCGCGATGGCCAGTGAGCTCATGCATCTCGATCCTCGTGTGGCCGGTGCTGCCAGTCGTTCCCTGCTCGAACTGGTCAATGCCCTGCTTCATCACGATACCCGCGCGGCACTCGATAATGCGTCCGTCAAACTGCAATTGATTCGGGAATACATTCTTCGCCATTTGCATGACGAGAGGCTTGATCCCGGTACCATCGCTGCGGCCCATCGCATCTCCGTACGCCACCTGCATTCTCTTTTTCAGCAGGAGGACATGCCGGTCTCACGCTTCATTCTCCAGAGGCGGCTTGAGGCCTGTCAGAAAATGCTGTCCGATCCCGCTTTCAATCATCTGCGTATTTCGGAAATCGCCTATAGCAAGGGCTTCGCTTCCATCAGCCATTTCTGCCGGGTGTTCAAGGCGGCGTTCGGCCAGACGCCCAATGAAGTGCGTCGTGCGGTGGCGCGCACACCGAGCGGCGAGTAATGTGCGGGCCACCGTCATTTATTGTCATCTTGTGATGTGACTGCGCTGTACGTCAATGCTGATGCGCTCTCGGGCAAGGATTGCGAACGACAGCTGCTACCTTGTTCGGGGGCTCTTCTCCCTGAAGCGAGTGTCTCCTCGTGCGGCCCGGAAGGATAGGTCAACATTGTCTGTTGCAGATGAGAGTCTTGCCGTTTCTCTCTGGGCTTCCGTGAGAAAGGAAGCGATGGAAATGCGGCATCGCGAGCTGGTGCGATCGGTCGCCCGCCTCAAGTGAATCAGTCCCGATTTGGCCATTCATCAATAATTCGGGGGTAGTGTGAAGAAATTTCGTGATCTCAAGATCGCCAAGAAGCTCGTCATCTCGTTCAGTCTGATCTTGTTGTTCACGACGAGTATCGGTCTGTTTTCCATCTGGCAGCTGCATCGTGTCAATGCATCGGCCAACGAACTGGCGACCAACTGGCTGCCCAGCATCAAGACACTAGGTGAGATCAAGCTGCTGCTGGCGCGCCTGCGCAGCAATGAAGCGCAACTGATCGTGTATGCAGGCGATCACGTTCAGGCCAAGAAACTCACCGGGCGCACACTGGATATCCTCAATGATCTAAAGACTGCGCTCAACACCTACGAGGGGCAGATCTCCGAGCCCGAAGAGAAGGACGTCTATCCGGAGGCCAGTCTGCGGATCAAACGATTGCTGCAGCACCACGCTGCCTTCATGGCGGCGCTGGCAGACGGTCGCCTCGATCTGGCCAGCACCATCTTTGCGGGCGAATCTTCGGACATCTATTTCTCGCTGCTCAAGGATGTTGATACGTTGGCGAACGTCAATCGGCGAGGTGGCGATCAGTCCGCCGCTGACACAAATCGTATCTATGGGGAGTCGCAGACCTTGATCTGCGTTGCGCTGCTGACCGTACTCCTGATCGGGGGGGGCTCGCGATGATCGTCGCGCGGGCCATCTCGCAGCCGCTCATCCTCGCAGCGAGGATCGCCAATACGGTCGCTGCGGGCGACCTGTGCACCGAGATTGCGTTGTCCGGCAACGATGAAACGGGACAGGTGATCGCCGCTCTGCGGCATATGAACGAGGAGCTTCGGCTGATTCTCAATGGCGTCAAGTCAGGTGCCGAGAATGTAGCCACGGCATCACGTCAGATTGCCAGCGGCAACATCGATCTGTCTTCGCGCACGGAGGAGCAGGCCAGTTCGTTGCAGCAGACGGCGGCGGCCATGGAGCAGATCACCAGCAGCATCGTGCAGGCCAGTGCCCATTCGCGCCAGGCAGATGCGCTGGCTGTGAATGCTTCAACCGTGGCGGGAGAGGCGGGACAGGTCGTCACTGAAGTGGTCACGACCATGTCGGCAATCAAACAGGCCTCGACGCGTATCGTCGAAATCATCGCCGTCATCGACGGGATCGCGTTCCAGACCAATATCCTTGCGCTCAATGCTGCGGTAGAGGCGGCTCGTGCGGGTGACGAGGGAAGGGGGTTTGCCGTGGTGGCAGCGGAAGTGCGCAATCTGGCACAACGCTCTGCGACCGCGGCAAGAGAGATCAAGGGGCTGATCGACGATACGGTAGAGCAAGTAGGGGTCGGCAGCCTGCTGGTCCAGCAAGCGGGAGAGACGATGAGGAGCGTGGTCGGCAGCGTCGAGCAGGTTACCGCCATCGTTGCCGAGATTGCGCGCGCCAGCGACGATCAGAGCAAAGGCATCACGGAGATCAACTTTGCGATCGGACAGATGGATGGGGTAACTCAGCAGAATGCGGCCCTGGTAGAGCAAGCCGCAGCGGCGTCGCAGGGGCTGCAGGACCAGGCTGGTCTGTTATCGACATTGGTAGGCCGTTTTCGACTTCCGGCCGATCCGAGCGTGGCGGTGCTTGCGCCGGAGGGGCAGGCGCAATGAGCAAGGATGACAAGCCACCCCGGACAGCGCTGTCGCTGGAAGACCTGCGCAAAGTCGTCAACAGCACCATCAGGCTGGCCGAAGAACTGGATCGGCTCTGTGCGGTTTTTGAATCGGCCGTTGGCCAGGCTGACTCGCCGGCAGCGCATGCGCTGGCGCAAGAACTGAATGATGTGATCAAGCGGTGCTACGGCGAAGCGCAGGATGCGTTCGAGTTTCAGACCTGTGTCGATCTGGTCGGAGAGATCGGTGCCGTTCTTTTCATACAAAAGATCTTGTGGAGCGAGGACGTGACGGAGATGGCCATTGCCACCTCGTTGCAGAGGATCGTACCCAGCCTCAATGTTCTGGTCGAGAGATACCCGGAGATCCTGATGCGCAATGCACATGGGGCGCTGCTGCGGCTCAAGCAGGGCGGGCCTGATGGCTGATTCTGTCATCGTTCGGCGGCGCTGGCCTGCAGGGCGAGACTGCAGGTGGGCGATGACGAGGAAATGGACGTTTTCGGAACATCATCCGCGATGATTGCGATCCATCCGATTTTTTGAGACAGCCTTGCCTGAGATGGATCCGCAGGTGTGGAGAGGTGTCAGCGCAATTGTGATCGGCGGCATTGTCCGCGTGCGAGGCGGGATGAGATCGTTGGTTTCTCTTTCCCTCGCCTCTCTTCTTCAGCCCTTGGCCGCCCGCCCCCGCGCCGCACGTGCCCCTTCCAGCGTGCCGCCCTTGTAAGGCACCCGCCCCGACGGCACCACCACGGCCGCCTTCTGCACATGCCCCTCCTGGTCATCAAAGAACATGTGCGCGCCGAAGGCCTGCAGTACTTCCGCCTTGTTCAGCCCGCCCAGGAAGAAAGCTTCATCCACCGTCACATTCCAGGTCCGCAAGGTATGGATGACGCGCTGGTGCGCCGGGCTGTTGCGTGCCGTGACGATGGCGATGCGCACCGGGCACTGCTTGGGCGGAAACTGTTTCTGGATCGCCGACAAGGCCAGCAGCAATTTGGCGAACGGACCTTCCTTCATGGCCTTCTTGCGATGGCGCTGTTCATGCCGCGCAAAGGCCTCCAATCCCTTCTCCGCAAAGATGCGCTCGGACTCCGCCGAAAACAGCACGGCATCGCCGTCAAAGGCAATCCGAATCTGCTTGTCCGGCGCACTGTAGTCCAGCGGCGCGGCATACAACTGGGCCGCCGCCACGCCGGCATCGATGGCTTCCTGCACGTCGCCGGTATCGCGCGAGAGGAACAGGTCGATCTTGAAGGCCTGCAGATAGGGCGCAGTCGGTCCGCCACCGGTGAAGGCCGCACGGCTGATGTCGAGCTTGTGGGCGGCAATGGCATTGAAGGCGCGCAGGCCGGTGTCGGGCGTGTTGCGCGAGATGACCACCACTTCCACCAGACGGCGTTCCGGAATCAGTTCATTGAGCTGCAGCAGCGCCTTGACCAGCGGGAAGGCCGTGCCCGGCTGCAGCGGATCATTCTCGTGATCACGCTGGTACTGCGCATAAGCATCCACACCCTGCTGGTCGTAGATGGCGTTCTCCACTTCGAGATCGAAGAGGGCGCGGGAAGAGATTCCAATGACGAGCTTGTCCGAGAGATCGTAGGGCATGCGGCACATCCGTGGCAGGAAAGCCCTGATTGTAGAGCCCCCGGCCTGCTGGCGCAGCCTTGGCAGAGATATTCGTATTCTTGATGTCTGGAGCGAACTGCTGCATATATCACGTCAAGTTCCGTCAACTGCGCATATTGTTTGCCAAACGGGGGTGTTACTCCCGGTAAAGAGAAAAAATCGGATTGCCCCGTTCAAAATAAATTTGTATGATGACCGGATAACTTTACGATAACGACCGCGAGACAGCATGTTTCAGAAGATCCCCGCACAGGCGCTCAGCGACACTGTGGCCAGGCAATTGCTGGAAAACATCGACGCCGGTGCCTTCCCCCGGGGCAGCAAGCTGCCCACCGAGGCGGTGCTGGCGCAGCAGTTCGGTGTGAGCCGCACGGTGGTGCGCGAAGCCATCGCGCGCCTGAAACATGAAGGCGTGGTCGAACCGCGCCAGGGTAGCGGCGTCTTCGTGACCGAGCAGGCCGGCATCAAGCCGCTGCGCATCGATTACACCGAGGTCAGTTCGCCCGAGGCGGTGCTGCAGATCGTCGAGCTGCGCCGTGCCATCGAGGCCGAAGTCGCCGCCCAGGCGGCCAAGCGCCGCAGTGCGGAAGACCTGCAGGCGATTGACGCGGCGCTGGTGCAGATCGGGGCCGATGTGGCCGCAGGCGGTGATGGCGTGGCCGCCGATGTGGCCTTCCATCGCGCACTGGCCCAGGCCACGCGCAATCCGTACTTCATCAAGACGCTGGAGTTCCTTTCCCAGTATCTGGAAGCGGCCACGGCGGTGACGCGTGGCAATGAAGCGCGGTATGAGGATTTCTCGCGCCAGGTGCGCGAAGAGCATGAGGCGATCGTCGCAGCCATTCGCGCCGGTGATGAAATGGCGGCCCGCAATGCCGCCCAGACCCACATGTTCAACGCGGCACGGCGCTTGAGCCAGGGACAGTCCTGAAGAGAGTGTCCCGGCTTGAACGGCAGCAAATGATTTGAATGTTTTAAACGATTTAAACGGTTTATAAGTTTTACGAAATTTGAAATTCTGACGCCGGCCTTTGCCGGCGTTGCATCATCAACCCGGCGCAATGTCCTGCCCGTCAAGAGCGGCAGCGGCGTCATCAATGCGGAGGCAATTATGTCCAAGAATGTAGGTGTGATCGGTTTGGGAGCCATGGGTTATGGCGTGGCCAGCTCGCTGTTGCGTGCCGGTTTTAATGTGCATGCCTGCGACGTGCGCAAGGAAGTCCTGGACAAGTTCGCCGCCGCCGGTGGCGTGGCCTGTGCCAACCCGGCCGAGCTGGCCGCGAAAGTCGATGTGGTCATCACCCTGGTGGTCAATGCCGCCCAGACCGAGATGGTGCTCTTCGGTGAAAACGGTGCCGTCTCCGCCATGAAGCCGGGCAGCGTCGTCATCTCCAGCGCCACCGTGGCGCCCGACTTCGCCGTCGAGCTGGGCAAGCGCCTGGCAGAAAAGAACCTGCTGCTGCTGGACGCACCGGTCTCCGGTGGTGCCGCGCGCGCCGCTTCCGGCGAGATGACCATGATGACTTCGGGTCCCGCCGACGTCTACGCCAAGATCGAAGACGTGCTGGCCGGCATGGCCGGCAAGGTCTATCGCCTGGGCGACACCCACGGCATCGGCTCCAAGGTCAAGATCATCAACCAGCTGCTGGCCGGCGTGCACATCGCCGCCTCCGCTGAAGCCATGGCCCTGGGCCTGCGCGAAGGCGTCAATCCGGATGCACTGTATGACGTCATCACCCACAGCGCCGGCAATTCCTGGATGTTCGAAAACCGCGTACCGCACATCCTCAACGGCGACTACACCCCGCTGTCGGCCGTGGACATCTTCGTCAAGGACCTGGGCCTGGTGCTCGATACCGCCCGCCGCAGCAAATTCCCGCTGCCGCTGTCGGCCGCTGCACATCAGATGTTCATGATGGCTTCCACCGCTGGTCATGGCGGCGAGGATGATTCGGCCGTCATCAAGATCTTCCCCGGCATCGACCTGCCGCCGGCCAAGGCCAAGTAATCCAGCGTCGTCCCTGCATCTGAATCGAGGAGTTTTCATGTCCACATCCCGTCCCTTGCTCGGTTGTATCGCCGACGATTTCACCGGCGCGACTGACCTGGCCAACATGCTGGTGCGCGGCGGCATGCGCACCGTGCAGACCATCGGCGTGCCCAGCGAAATGCCGGCCGTGGCGGCTGACGCGCTGGTGATCGCACTGAAGTCGCGCACCATTCCCGCTGCCGAAGCCATCGAGCAATCGTTGGCCGCACTGCGCTGGCTGCAGCAGCAGGGCTGCACGCAGTTCTTCTTCAAGTACTGCTCCACCTTCGATTCCACCGACGAAGGCAACATCGGTCCGGTGACCGATGCGCTGATGAAGGAACTGGGCGAGGACTTCACCATCGCCTGCCCGGCCTTCCCGGAAAACGGCCGCACCATCTATCGCGGCTACCTGTTCGTGGCCGATGCGCTGTTGAATGAATCGGGCATGGAAAACCATCCGCTGACCCCGATGACCGATGCCAACCTGGTGCGCGTCCTGCAGCGCCAGACCGAATCCAAGGTCGGCCTGGTGCGCTACGACACCGTGGCACGCGGCGCGGCCGCCACGCAGGAACGCTTCACCGCCCTGCGCGGCGAAGGCGTCAAGATGGCCATCGCCGATGCCGTCTCCGACAAGGACTTGTTCACGCTGGGCGAAGCCTGCGCCGAACTGAAGCTCATCACCGGTGGTTCCGGCGTGGCCCTGGGCCTGCCCGAGAACTTCCGCCGTGCCGGTTTGCTGACTGCTGCCGGTGAAGCCGCGCAACTGCCCAAGGTCGATGGCCTGTCGGTAGTGCTGGCCGGTTCCGCCTCCAAGGCGACCAATGCGCAAGTGGCCGAATGGAAGGCCAAGCGTCCCGCCTTCCGCATCGACCCGCTGGCCCTGGCCCGTGGCGAAGACGTGGTGGCACAGGCGCTGGCCTTTGCCGATGAACGCATCAAGAACGAGCCGGTACTGATTTACGCGACCGCCACGCCCGATGAAGTCAAGGCCGTGCAGAAAGAACTGGGCGTCGCCAAGGCCGGTCACCTGGTCGAACAGGCGCTGGCATCGATCGCCGCTGGCTTGAAGCAACGTGGCGTGCGCCAGTTCGTGGTGGCCGGTGGCGAGACCTCGGGTGCGGTGGTGCAGGCGCTGGATGTGCGCGCCCTGCGCATCGGCCCGCAGATCGATCCGGGCGTGCCGGCCACTGCCACGCTGGATGAACAGCCGGTTGCGCTGGCATTGAAGTCGGGCAATTTCGGCAGCGTCGATTTCTTCGAGAAGGCACTGCGCTATCTCGACGGGAAGACGGCATGAGCCGCAACACCAACGAAAGCGCGCTGCGCGAAGAGATCTGCCGCATCGGCGCTTCGCTCTATCAGCGTGGCTATACCGTCGGGTCGGCCGGCAACATCAGCGCACGTCTCGATGACGGCTGGCTGATCACGCCGACCGACGCCTGCCTCGGTTTCCTCGATCCGGCGGCCATTGCGAAGGTCAATGCGGCAGGGGAATGGGTCTCGGGCGACAAGCCCTCCAAGACCCTGGTCCTGCATCGCGCCATCTACGACAACAATCCCGAGATGCATGCGGTGGTGCATACGCACTCCACGCATCTGGTATCGCTGACCATCAATGGTGTCTACAGCGAGCAGGATGTCTTGCCGCCCATCACCCCGTATTACGTGATGAAGGTCGGCCACATCCCGCTGATCCGCTATGCCCGTCCGGGTGCGCCGGAAGTGGCCGAGCAGGTGGCGAAGATCGCCACGCAAGTGCGTGGCGTGCTGCTGGAGCGGCTCGGTCCGGTGGTGTGGGAAAGCTCGGTCTCCAAAGCCGCCTTTGCCCTGGAAGAACTGGAAGAAACCGCCAAGCTGTGGCACCTGGCCGGTGGCCGTGCCACGCCGCTGGAAGAGCCCGCGCTGCAGGACTTGCGCGACACCTTCAAGGCGCGCTGGTAGCAGTAACGGTAGCGCTCAGGCAGCTTCAGCAACCCATAGCAACAACACGTCATGGCGGACGCAGCCAGTCCGCCATGCCCCGCTTGCGCCCAACGGAAGGTGGTGGGTGCAAGTGGCAGTCAAGCCGGCACAAGACCGGCCAATCAATGCCGGCCTGTGTGCCGTTCCGCAAGGAGCGGCACGCGGGTCCGATTGAATCCATAAATTGCCCGTCAGACCACGGGCACCAAGCAACCAGCGGCCGTGCATAGACAGCCGCGACACTCTTAGGGAGATGTAACACCATGACCACCGCAAGCACTTCCGGCGTCGGACTCGACGTCAACGACAAATCCAAGGACGGACTGTACAAGAAAGTCTTCTGGCGCATCATGCCGTTCCTGATGCTGTGCTACGTGATCGCGTATCTGGATCGCGTCAACGTCGGCTTCGCCAAGCTGCAGATGTCGCAGGACCTGGGTTTTTCCGAGACCGTCTTCGGTCTCGGCGCTGGCCTGTTCTTCATCGGCTACTTCCTCTTTGAAGTGCCCAGCAACATCCTGATGCACAAGGTCGGCGCGCGCATCTGGATCGCCCGCATCATGATCACCTGGGGCATCCTCTCGGCGGCCTTCATGTTCGTGCAGAACGCGACCCAGTTCTACGTCCTGCGCTTCCTGCTGGGCTTGGCCGAAGCCGGTTTCTATCCCGGCATCATCCTGTACCTGACCTACTGGTTCCCTTCGCACCGCCGTGCCAAGGTGATCGCGGTCTTCATGTCCGGCATTCCGGTGGCCGGCATCCTGGGCAACCCGCTGTCGGGCTGGATCATGGATGCGTTCCACAACAATGGCGGCCTGGAAGGCTGGCAGTGGATGTTCCTGATCGAAGCCATTCCGGCGGTCCTGATCGGCGTGGCCACGGTGATGTATCTGGACAACGACGTCAAGAGCGCCAAGTGGCTCTCCGATGAAGAGAAGGCCAGCCTGCAAGCCGACATCGACGGCGATGCCAAGGGCAAGGAAAGCAAGCACGGCTTCGGCGCCATCGTGAAGGATGCGCGTGTCTGGCTGATGTGTCTGATCTACTTCTCCTTCGTCATGGGTCAATACGGCCTGACACTGTGGATGCCGACGCTGGTCAAGGCCACCGGTGTGAAGGGCAACCTGGAAATCGGCTTGCTGTCGGCCATTCCGTTTGGCTGCGCCATCATCGCCATGAACCTGATCGGCCGCAGCGCCGACCGCATGCGTGAGCGTCGCTGGCACCTGGTGATCCCGGCCCTGATGGGTGGCGTGGGCTTCGTGGGTGCGGCGCTGTTCGCCGACAACACCGCGGTCTCGATCGCATCGCTGTCGCTGGCCGCGGCCGGCGTGCTGACCTGCGCACCGCTGTTCTGGTCGCTCCCGACCGCCTTCCTGTCGGGAGCTGCGGCGGCTGTCGGTATTGCCGCCATCAACTCGGTGGGCAACCTGGCCGGTTTCGTCAGCCCCTACCTGATCGGCTACCTGAAGGACCTGACCCACAACAACGCTACCGGCATGTACATGCTGGCAGTGATGCTGGTGGTGGGTTCGATTGCCACGCTGGCCACCAAGCCGGGCATGGTCAACAAGTAATGTGATGTCCCGTTCAAAGCCCGCATGCCTGTGCCTGCGGGCTTTGACGTTTTCTGCACCTTCTGCCTGTGTGGACGCGCGCAAGAGTGTTCGCGCTACACTGGCCCCTTCGTTACCAAGGAGAATCCGATGCTGCGTTTTGCCGCCAACCTGAGCATGATGTATGTGGAACACGATTTCCTGGACCGCTTCGCCGCCGCCGCCAAGGATGGCTTCTCCGGCGTCGAGTTCCTGTTCCCCTACGACTATCAGCCTGAAGAGATCAAGTCGCGCCTGGAGGCCAATGGCCTGACCCAGGCGCTGTTCAATGCGCCCCCGGGCGACTGGGCCGCCGGCGAGCGCGGCATTGCCTCGCTGCCCGGCCGCGAAGACGAATTCAAGCGCAGCATCGAGACTGCGCTGAAGTACGCTTCCGTCATCGGCAACAAGACCCTGCACGTGATGGCCGGCCTGATCAAGCCCGAGCAGGATCGCGCGCGTCACCGTGCGGTGTATCTGGACAACCTGTCGTATGCGGCACACCAGGCCGAATCCGCCGGCCTGACCGTGGTGATCGAGCCGATCAACACCCGCAACATTCCGGGCTTCTTCCTGAATCGCCAGGACGATGCCCAGGCCATCTGTGCCGAAGTGGGCGCGCCCAACCTGAAGGTGCAATTCGACTGCTACCACTGCCAGATCGTCGAAGGTGACGTGGCCGTGAAGTTGAAGCGCGACATGCCCGGCATTGGCCACATCCAGATTGCCGGTGTGCCCGAGCGCCATGAGCCGGATGTGGGTGAGCTGAACTATCCGTATCTGCTCAAGCTGATCGACAGCCTGGGTTACCAGGGCTGGATCGGTTGCGAATACAACCCGGCGGGAGCGACCTCGGCGGGACTGGGGTGGTTGAAGGCGCTGGCTGAGCAAGGCCTGACCACGCTCAAGAAGTGATGGCTTGACGGCTCCGGAACCGGAGCTGGCTGAGATGTGAGAATGCCGTCCGGTGTTGAGCCGGACGGCATTTTCTTTGATTGCGCAGGGCTCAAGCGCAGATAGGGTTGCCTTGTTTTCCGCTCTTGGTGGCACGCGTCGTGCCGGGCTTTTTCACCGGTATCATCTTGGTGATGGCGGCGCGTCGTGGTGCCGGTTTCTTTGTTGCAGGAGCCTGGGCTGATGATGTTTTTACGGTGCCGGATCGTTTGGCTTTGCGCCCCCCCTGAGGTGCGGCAATGCTCAAGCGCAGGTCGAGTGCTCCGAGCAAGCGAAGGACGGTGCCCAGCCTGGGCTCCGCACCCGGCTTGAGGGTCTTGTAGAGGCTTTCACGCCCCAAGCCTGCTTTGCCGGCCACCTCCGCGATACCCTGCGCGCGGATGACGTCATTGAGTGCGGCCATCAGGAAGTCAGGATCGTTCTCTTCGAGCGCAGTCTGCAGATAGGCTGCCATGGTCTCTTTGCTGTCGAGATAGTTCGCCGGATCAAAGTTGGAGATGCGCACTTCTTTTCCATCGATTTTTCGGTGAGTCACTGAAGCCCTCCTTTAGAGAGAGCAATCATTGTATCCACGTGGATACAGACGA
The DNA here is from genome assembly GCF_031455335.1 of Herbaspirillum sp. 1173. Classification (NCBI taxonomy): domain Bacteria; kingdom Pseudomonadati; phylum Pseudomonadota; class Betaproteobacteria; order Burkholderiales; family Oxalobacteraceae; genus Herbaspirillum; species Herbaspirillum sp. 1173. The sequence goes on from NZ_JAVDSP010000014.1 coordinate 40,924, forward strand.
CCATACGCCGATGATTTCCTTGGACGAATTTCGTGAATGTACGAAAGGGGCAGCAGTGGCGCGTCTCGGTCCCGAGCGAATCAGAACAAATCGATTTCCCCACCCACCGGCTTTGCCTGCAGCTTGGACGCATATTCACGTTCACGGCTGGCCAGATCGGCAGCGGCATCCCTGATCTTCTTGACCAGCACCTTGCCCGTGCGCGGGAAGAAGTGAACCTTGCGCGGCCAGATGTCGTTGAGGTCTTCGGCCACCACGCGGATTTTCTCGGCCGACAGGTAATTCTTGACGAAGGCGGCATTGCGTTCGCCCACGTTCATGGCGTTCATGCCGCGCAGCACCGCGCCACCGCCGAAGACCTTGCATTCCAGGTTCTCGCGCCGGGCACCGGCCTTGAGCACGTCGTTGATCAAGACTTCCATGGCATAGGTGCCGTAGCGCATCGAGGCCGAGACCGGGCTGTCGGCTTCGCCGCCGCCATCAGGCAGCATGAAATGGTTCATCCCGCCCACGCCGCTGACGCGGTCGCGCAGGCAGGCCGAGACGCAGGAACCCAGCACGGTCACGATCATCATGTCCTCGCCGGTATAGAAATATTCGCCCGGCAGGATCTTGGCAGTGTCGCAATTGAAGGCCCGGTCGTGATACCGATACGACGCGAAATTTTCCGGCTTGTTGATGACGGTTTGCATACGGGCCCCTGATCGTTCTTGTGTGCGCCCCGATGAGGGACGGTGAGTGTTGGCGGTCCATGCATTGTCAGTCAGGCACGGCCCACACGATATCGGGGAATTCCCTAGCCCGGAGCATGCTTGTGCACCATCGTTAATAGGGGATATCCGCAATCGCCTTGGGCTCCCGTCCCGTGGTACGCTGCGCCCCCTCGACATGACCCGATCCCGGTCCGCTCTGACGGAGACGATTTGTACAGGCATTCCCCAAATGCCGGAGACAGGTATCGGACAGGCAGTTGAAACCGGCAGGCACCACCCAGGCTACAGGCCTGTACGTGCGCCGTGGCCCCGCGCGGCCACGCCCGGCCGGGCTTGCATTGATCTGCAAGGCCCACATGACGCAGCGCTTTCGCGCCCGCCCTCCACGGCAGGCGCTGTGGCCTGTGACATGCACCGGTTGTCCGACTCCCCGCCACTGTGCAGGGGAGGCAGCCCTCTCTCATCACAAATGGATTAGACAATGTTGAAAAAATCCTTCCTGGCCCTGCTGGGATTCGTAGTTGCGCTGGTCGTCACGCCCGCTTCGCAGGCGGCGGACGTCAAGAAGGTCGACGTGCTGCTGGTCGGCGGCGGCATCATGAGCACCACCCTGGCGGTCTGGCTCAATGAGCTGGAACCGGGCTGGTCGATGGAAATGGTCGAACGCCTCGATGGCGTGGCCGAAGAAAGCTCCAACGGCTGGAACAACGCCGGCACCGGCCATTCGGCCCTGGCCGAACTGAACTACACGCCCGAAGACAAGGACGGCAAGATCCAGATCGCCAAGGCCATCGAGATCAACGAAGCCTTCCAGATCTCGCGCCAGTTCTGGTCGTGGCAGGTCAAGAGCGGCGTGCTGAAGAATCCGCGCTCCTTCATCAATTCCACCCCGCACATGAGCTTCATCTGGGGCGATGACAATGTCGCCTACCTGAAGAAGCGCTACGAAGCCCTGCAGGCCAGCCCGCTGTTTGCCGGCATGCAGTATTCGGAAGACCACGAGCAGATCAAGAAGTGGGTGCCGCTGATGATGGAAGGCCGCGACCCCAACCAGAAGCTGGCCGCCACCTGGACCCCGCTGGGTACCGACGTCAACTTCGGCGAAATCACCCGCCAGTTCGCAGCCTACCTGCAGACGCGTCCCAACTTCGGCCTGAAGCTCTCCAGCGAAGTGCGCGACATCACCCGCAACGGTGATGGCACCTGGCGCGTGGTCTACAAGAACCTCAAGGATGGCAGCACTACCGAGACCGATGCCAAGTTCGTCTTCATCGGTGCCGGTGGCGGTGCCCTGAAGCTGCTGCAGAAGTCCGGCATCCCCGAGGCACGCGACTACGCGGCCTTCCCGGTCGGTGGCTCCTTCCTCATCACCGACAACCAGGACATCGCCCTGCGCCACCTGGCCAAGGCCTATGGCAAGGCCTCCGTGGGCGCGCCGCCGATGTCGGTGCCGCACCTGGATACCCGTGTGCTGGATGGCAAGCGCGTGATCCTGTTTGGCCCCTTCGCCACCTTCTCGACCAAGTTCCTGAAGCAGGGCTCGCTGTGGGACCTGTTCTCGGCGACCACCACGCACAACGTCTGGCCGATGGCCCGTGTCGGTATCGATGAATACCCGCTGGTGGAATACCTGGCCGGCCAGCTGATGCAGTCCGACGATCAGCGTTTCGCCGCGCTCAAGGAATACTTCCCCAACGCCAAAAAGGAAGACTGGCGTCTGTGGCAAGCCGGCCAGCGCGTGCAGATCATCAAGCGTGATGAGGCCAAGGGTGGCGTGCTGAAGCTGGGCACCGAAATCGTGGCCTCGGCCGATGGCAGCATCGCCGGTCTGCTGGGTGCCTCGCCCGGTGCCTCGACCGCCGCGCCGATCATGCTGACCGTGCTGCAGAAGGTCTTCAAGGACAAGCTGGCTACGCCCGAATGGCAGCAGAAGGTGCGCCAGATCGTGCCCAGCTATGGCACCAAGCTCAATGACCACCCGGACCAGGTCGCCAAGGAGTGGGCCTACACCGCCGACGTGCTGCAACTGATGCCGCCGCCGGTGATCGCGCCCAAGGCGGCCGGCCAGACCGGCAAGGCTGGCAGCATGGAAAAGCCAAAAGCCAACGCATCGGCCGATATGGCGCTGTGATGGCGTGATTGCCTGTTTTTCAGGCAATCACGATATGAAGTTTTGTTAGAAAAATGGGTAGCCCGGATTTTCCCGGCTACCCATTTTTTATGGCGGATCGGTCAGGAACGCTTGGCCGCACAAGGCAGGGGCACTGCCAGCAGCCTGGGCCAGAGTTGATCCCATTCGCTCTGGTGCGCCATGCCCTGCACGGTCACCAGTCCGGCGCAGCGGCCGACCTGGTCGACGAAACTGTGCGTGATGGCAGTGGGGATGACGGTATCCTCGGCACCGCTCACATGCAGTTGCGGGATGCGCTCCACCTGCGCCGCCACATCGATGGGATTGAGCGAGCCTGGCATCTGCGAGACCTTGTGCCATTGATTGACGGCCACGTGATCGAGGTTGCCGGCCACCGTGCGGATGGCGCTCACATCCTTGCGCCGCGCCGCCAGCAGCACGGCGATGGCACCGCCGCCCGAGAATCCCACCAGCTCCAGCCGGGCCGGCTGCAGCCGCGCCACATAGCGGCTCAGGGCCTCATCCATGGCACTCACCACCAGCGGGGAATAGCGCAGGCCGGCCCAGTACTCCGGCTGGCAGATCGGATTGCGCGCCATCGGCGTGAACTGGCAGGGCCGCGCCAGATACACCACGTCGCCGCCATCGCTGGCGGCCAGGCGCAGGCCCATGGCGGTATGGGGCGTCGGATCGGGCGAGACCTGATTGCGCGTGATCCAGGCACGGCCATCGCCTTCCAGATACACGCGCAACAGCGGGGCTTTCGGGCGCGCGTGCACGTAGGCCGTCAGCACGAAGGGGCCGCCGCGGACTTCCTCGCGTTGCAGGCCGGCAGGTGCGACCAGGGCATCGGCACGTTGCACGAGATCGGGATCGCTGGCGCAGCCGGCCAGCAGGGCGAGGCTGGCGAGGGCCAGGGCAGGGCGGGGTAGCCGGAACCGGGAGAGGAAAGAGGAGCGCATCGGGCGATTGTCGCCGGAGTGAAAAAGGCCCGCAAGCGCAAGCTGCGGGCCTTGTTTCATGGGCAGGTCAGCATCAGAACAGCCAGCCCACACGTGCGGTCAGTTGATGCATCAGCGAGCGGTCGCGGACTTCGGCGTCATAGCCGAGCGTGCCATAGCTGCCCTGGGCCCCGTTGAAGCGATAGCTCACGCCCAGTTGCACGGCATCGCGATTGGGTGCGGTGCTGGCGGTGGTGAAGCTGGGGCCGCCGGCCACGAAGCTGGCGGTGACATCCGGGTTGCCCGCCAGCTCGTGCAGGTAGCGTGCACGCAGTTGCAGGCGGTCGCCGTTGTCGCTCAGGCGATTGAATTCCACGCCCAGGGTCGGCTGTACCGAATTGGCACGGCTGGACTCCACGTTCTGCGCCAGCGCCGCATTGCCGCTTTCGGTGTAGCCCTCATTGCTCAGGTGCGACAGCCGCAGGCCGGCCAGCCAGCGGCCCGACCAGCGCTGGCTGAGGGCGAAGGGCAGGCCGGCTTCCACGCGGGCACCGACCTGCCAGCCGTTGTAGCTGCCGCTGACGGTCTGGCCGAGGAAGCTGATGGCACGCTGGCTGCTGTAATGATTGCCGCCCACCATGAGCGCGCCGTCGAGCGTCCAGCCATCCATGTCCAGGCCAACGTAGCCGCCCACATGCACCGCATCGACGTTGACGTCATTGCCGCTGGCGTTGTCGCTGCCACGCGTGCCGGCACGCGTGTAGCCGAGCGTGAGGCCGGCCACTTCGCGGGCGGAGAGGTCGGTCTCCATGCCGGCGGCCATGCCGTAGGCGCTGACATCATAGCCATCAGCGCCGGCGCGAGCCTGCTGTCGGCCCCAGGCACCGAGACCTTGCAGCCAGACACGGCCGCGTGCGGCGGCTTCGCCGGTGGCCACGCCGCTGCCACCCTGGCTGGCCACGGGCGCATCGCCGCGTGCGCTGTCCACGCGTCCGGCCACGGCCGAGAAGACGCTGCCCATGGAGACCTGCGCCGCCTGCTGGCTGGCGCGATTGGTTTCCGGTTGCAACTGGCGCACCGCGCTGCGATAGGCGGCGGCCGTGGGCAAGGCATCCAGCGAGGCCAGCAGGTTCTGCACCTGGGCGTTGCTGCTGTTGTTGCCGAGCGCGTCGAGCGCGCGGCCCAGCGGGCTGCCGCTGACGTCGCTCACGCTGGCGGTGCGCCGGGCGGTGAGGATCAGGTCATTGCCCGAGACTTGCAGACCGTAGTCCAGCGTGGCGGTGTCGGCCAGCTGGATCGTCGACACATCGACCGACAGGCCGCTTGCGGCCGAGAGGATGGTCCAGCGTGCGGTATTGGGGACATAGGTCTTGACCACCGGCTGCAGGGTCGCACCGTTGGCCAGCGTGGCGCTGCCGGCTGCATTGATCCGATCGGCCTGCGGTCCCGCCACGGCCACCTGCAGGGTCCCGTTGCTGCCCACGGAGAGATTGCCGCCGACGTTGACGGTGCGCGTGGCCGTACCCTCCGCCGCCTGGAATACGCCATTGATGGCGAGGTTGCCGCTGGTGCCGAAGGCGCCATTGACCTGCAGTACCGCACCCTGGTTGACGGTCATGTTGCTGACGGTGCCGAGGTCGTAATTGAAGCGCGTGACGCCGTCGCGCACGACGTAGTTTTCGAAGCCCGACAGCACCCCGGCCGCAAAGGTTTGCGTGCCGCCGGTGGTGAGCGTGTCGATGCCTGCGCCGCCATTGATGGTGCCGATCACGGTGCCACCCAGCAGTTGCAGTGAATCGTCGCCGTCGCCCATGTCGATGGCCAGACCATTCTTGCCTTCGATGCGGCCGTAGTTGATCAGCGTATCGTTGCCGCCGCCCATCTGCACCGCCGCGCCCGGTACGGTGCTGCCACCCTGGCCGGTGAGCGTGGCCTGGGCGCCGCCGGTGATGACGCCGCTGGCGTTGTTGATGAGCGTGTCATCGTAATTGCCGACCAGACCGATGGCGATGCCCTTGTTGCCGGTGATGCTGCCGTCGTTGACGATATACGCCTTGGCACCACTGACGCCACTGGCCCCGCCGGTGCCGCGCCCGGTGGTGTTGCCGTTGTTGTAGGTGATGCGCGGATTGCTCGGGTCCTTGGACCAGTCATTGCCATCGTCGATGAGGATGCCGTGGGCATCGCCATAGATCACCGCGCCCGCGTGGTTGATGATGGTGCCACCGCCGGCGGCGATGCCATCGGCACCGTTTGGCTGGCCGGTGGAATCGAGGCCGCCTGCGCCATTGCCACGGATGGTCCCCCAGTTTTCGATATAGGCGGTGCCGTCGATATCGACGCCGTCGCCGTCGCCATTGCTGGTGGTAGCGCCATTGCCGAGCACGTCATACACGCGTCCGCTGCCGGCGTAGTTGCCGATGATGGTGCCGTAGTTGAAGACCACGCCATGGCTGTCGAAGCCCACGCCTGAGCCATTGTTGCCGGTGATGACGCCGCCGGCCTGGTTGATCACCACGTTGTTGCTGATGGTCACGTTGCTGCGCGTGCTGCCATCGGCATAGGTGGCGTCGAAGGTGATGCCGGTGGCGCTCAGGCGCGGCGTGAGCTGGATGGCATTGGCGAGATTGCTGTCTGGTGTGGCGGCCACCGGATTACCGCCATCGATGCCGTGGCGCGCACCGGTGATGCTGCCGTAGTTGACGATGACCGCATTGCGGATGCCGTCGTCGATGGAGATGCCATCGGCCGCTTTCGGAGGCGAGCCGCTGGCACAGGCCGACAGGTAATCCGGACAGGAGGTGTTGACCGGGCTGGTAGTGAAGATGCGTCCGTAGTTGGTCAGCAGAATGTTGGAGCCCATCTTGATCGCGCTCGAACTCGACGAACTGATGGTGGCGCTGCTGTTGCTGGCCGAGCCGTTGACGATGGTATTGCCGGCGGTGGAGTAGTCGCCGTTGGCATTGATGGCGTAGTTCTTGCCGTTGTCCGCATTGGTGGGCGTGGGGCCGGTCTGCGAGATGGTGCCGAGGTTGACGATGGAGAAGGTATCGCTGCCCTTGCCGATCAGGATGGTCGGTGTCTTGGCGCTGCTGGAGGAGCTGGTGATGACGCCGCCAGCGGCGTTGTTGAGGATCAGGTTGACCTTCTTGTGGTTGATGCTGATGGCTGTCAGGCCGCTGTTCTGGCCGATGGTGCCGGCGTTGTTGATGGTGACGGTGCTGAGGTTGTCGTTGTCCTGCGAGGTGCGGATGGTGGCCGCGCTGCCGGAAGCCAGGGTGCCGCCGGCATTGACGGTGATGGTATCGGCACCGTTCTTGGTCAGGGTCTTGGCGCTGGTGTCGGTCGTGCCGTTGGCCACCGTGTAGTTGGCCGCCTGGGCAGGGGCATGGATGGCTTGCAGGGCCAGGGCCAGCGGAAGCAGGCGAAGAGGTAAAGAAGAGCGGGCCATGTGCAAAGAAATTGGTAGCAAGTTGTCAAGAACTGAAAGTTTGCTGACAACTTGTGACCGGACCATTACATCGGTCGGCTGCGCGGGGCTTTTCGTCCCTCAGTGTGGTCTTTCTGATAATCTCCTGTCGTGACAAGACGCTGACAATGTAAAGAAGAGGGGGAGCAAGGATGGGAAGGTTCGTCATGCAGACAGGGGCTGTTCATGGATAAATCGCTGTGGAGTTTCCTGCTGCCGCAATGGGATGGCACGGCCTATGGCGGCCTGCAGTGGGTGTTTGCGCTGGTGTTGCTGTTGCTGGTGATCGCACTGCCGCTGCTGCTTTCACGCAGCGCCCGGCCTGCACAGTGGCAGGCGCGGTGGCAAGCGCTGACCGGTGAGCGCGGGCCTCTGCCTGCGACGACCACTCCGGACGAACTGAGCCAGGCCGTGGCCACTGCGCCGGAACGTTGGGCTGCCGCGATGCCGGGCTTGATCCTGATGCTGGGTTTGCTGGGGACCTTCATCGGCCTGGGCCTGGCCTTGACGGCGACGGCCGGCGTGCTTGGACCACAGGCTGCACCGGGTGCGCTGGGAGCGGTAATCGATGCGCTGGGCAGCAAGTTCAAGATTGCCGCGTGGAGCATGCTGGCGTTTCTGATTCTGAAGTCCTGGATGATCTTGCGCGGGCATGAGCAGGCGCGGCTGGCGTGGAGCATCGGCATTCTCAGGGACGTGGCCACTGCGGCTGCGCAAGCGCAGGCGGTGCAACATGCAGAAGAACAGCAACGTCTGGTCGACGCCATCAAGCAAAGCGGACAAGCCCTGCTGGCGGCACAACAGGCCGAGGCGCAGCGCGCGCATCTGCGCCATGGCGAGTGGCTGGAAGTGATGCAGCGCCAGTCCGGACGTTCTTCCTGAGGCGGCGATGAGTCAATCCGATCACGAATGGGTCGCGGCTACCGGGCTGATGGCGGCGCTGGCGGGGGTATTGATCGTCCTGCTGGCGGTGAGCCGGGCGGGTGGTCCCGAGATTGCGCAGCTGCGTGCGGAGGCACCGCAGGTGGCATCCGCTTCGACGCCGGCACCGGCACCGGCTGCCCCCTTGCCTGCTGCAGCACCCACCCCACCGGCGCCTGCAGCGGCTGAAGCTGCACCACCGCCGGCCGCGCCGACGACGGCCCGGCGCGAATCCGACGGACCGGGATTGACGGTCGTGTTGCGCCAGGTGCAGACGGTGTTTGCGCAGCAGGGCGCTTCCAACCTGGTGGCGGTGGATACCGAGGCGGGGAAGATCACCTTGAAAGAGGGCGCGTTCCGTCGCGGCAGTGCTTGCGTGGAGCCGGAAGCGCGGGCCGCGTTTGCACAGGTCGAGGAGCGCATTGCGGAATATTTGCAGCAGCATCCGGCGGGCCGCATCTATGTGGAAGGCCACACGGATGACAAGCCGGTGAAGGCACCGGTGACCGATGTACGCGCGTATTGCACGGTCTACGATGACAACTTCACGCTGTCGGCCGCGCGTGCGCGCGAGGCGCGTTTGCTGCTGATCGGACGCAGTGCGCCGGAAGCAGCGCGCCGCGTGATCGTGGCGGGGTATGGGGATTCGCAGCCGCTGCAGGGATTGACGGCCAGTGATGAACGCAACCGGCGGGTGGAGGTGCGGTTCGTCAATGGGGGGGAGAGGAATTGATCGGAGGTCGTGACGTTGCGCACGTTGCGATCAATTCGGTTTTGTTTTTCTGTTTTTGTGTTATCAGCTGGTGTGATGGGTTGCGTTGATTCAAGCCTGCGAAAGTGATGACAGTGAATCCAGGCGGGCGCAATCCCATCGGCCATCAAGGGCTGCTTGATAGAGCATGCCGAGGGTGATGGGTGGCCTGTCGTAGGAAGCTCGCTTTTTCTTCGAGATCATGAGCAGGAAAATCTCGAGCGGGCTGAAGCCTTCGGGGACAAAATAATGATCAAAATTGTAGTCCCCGTAGTCGATGGAGAATTCTTCAAAGAAGTGCTCCATGAAATCGTCAGCCTCATCGCCGGTAACATCCAGATCGTCGTCAAGTTGAGTATCCCGAGTCAGTCGCTTTTTAGGGCTAGTGGCATTTTCCTTGCGGACCCAAGCTTCCAATCTTTCCCAAGCGATAGCGCGTATCACAAGACCTTGTCTTCCGTTCTGACCCGGCGATTATAGTTCGCAACGGAACGGCTCTTGATCGACGCGACGTTATGGGCCGACACCGCATACCCAATCAGGGGAAGGGCACGACCGACGCACTTGCCGATATTCTTTGTCATCAGCGTGTTCAGCGCTTTGATGCTTTGGTTGTTGAGCGTGGGAAGAATCTTCCTTTTCAAGTCGCCGTTGAGAGATCTGCGTCCCACGATGGACGCCACCGATGTCTGTTTCGTGGCGCCGGAAGGCTTGGTTCTGCCGGGAATCCGATGTCGACCGGCGAGAGCAGCGGCCGCGGCACTGACATCGTCTACGCCAAACTCTTTGCACGTTTCATCGATGAAGACGTAGAAGAGCAGCTCGTTAGGGGAAAGTTGGGTATGCAGGCCAAAGCTGTAGGTATTGTCCATGATTGTCGTTTTCGCGTGTTAAGGGGAACCGCGATCAGACTGAGTGCAAACGACTGAGTTCTGGAATCTGCATCAAGAGGCAAGCGAGTATCGGCAGACTCCATCTCGTGAGTTGTACTGGTTCTATGCACCGATGCCAGGCTTGACTCGGTTGCCGGAGTCTATGCCGGCAACGAATCAGTTCGCTGCTTGCGAGATGGGTGGGGATGTGGGCCGGAGAAGGAGCAAGCCCGAGTGAGCCAAAGAAAGTTGGTGCAGAAACGAAAAACGCCAACCCGAAGGTTGGCGTTTTTCTTGTAACTTGGTGGCCCGGGGCGGAATCGAACCACCGACACAAGGATTTTCAATCCTCTGCTCTACCAACTGAGCTACCAGGCCAAGACGGACAAGTATAGACACTTTAAAAAATTATGCAAGTCCTTTTTGAAAAATAGTTTTCGCCACCCCGTTTATAATCGCCAGCATGACTACCCAAGCACACACCCATACTTCTTCGCCGGCTGCGTCTGGCACTGACATTTGTATCGTCGGCGACGGCGCGGTCGGCAAGACGGCGGCGCTGGGGCTGGCCCAGGCGGGCTTCAAGGTGACCCTGCTGGCCCCTCCGCCTGCGTCCGCCACGCCCGACCCCGCCAGCTGGGACGTGCGCGTCTACGCCCTCAACCATACCGCGCACCGCCTGCTGTCCTCGGTGCGCGTCTGGGACGCCATGGATGCCGCCCGCATCGCGCCGGTGGACAACATGACCGTGCATGGCGATGGCCTGCCCGAGAAAGCCCGCCCCGGCCTGCTTTCCTTCGATGCCTATGCCGCCCGCACCGATGCCCTGGCCTGGATCGTCGAGGACCGCAACCTCGACCAGGCGCTCGACGCCGCCCTGCGCTTCGCCCCCAACGTGCGCGTGCTGCACGGCCGCGCCACCGCGCTGGCAGTGGCCGGTGAAAGCGCCACCCTGACGCTGGAATCCGGCCAGTCGCTGTCGGCCGCGCTGGTGGTCGGTGCCGACGGCGCCAACTCCTGGGTGCGCGGCCAGTGCGATATCGGCCTCGATTACCGCGCCTACGGCCAGAATGCCATCGTCACCAATTTCTCCTGCGAGCTGCCCCATCGCGGCGTGGCCTATCAGTGGTTCAGCCCGACCGAAGGCGTGATCGCCCTGCTGCCGCTGCCGGGCAACCGCGTCTCGCTGGTCTGGTCCGCGCCGCAAGCGCTGGCCGATCAATTGCTGCAGCTGCCGTTGTCGGCCCTGGCCGAACGCCTGGCCCAGTGGGCCGCTCCTGTGCTGGGCACGCTCACGCCGCTGCAGCCCGAAGTGGCCAAGGCCTTCCCGCTGCGCCTGATCAAGCCGCACGCGATGATCGCCCCGCGCGTGGCCCTGATCGGCGACGCCGCCCACGTCGTGCACCCCATGGCCGGCCACGGCATGAACCTGGGCTTCGGCGATGTGGCCGCGTTGATCGACATCCTGCTCAAGCGTGAACCGCAGTACGACTGCGGCGACGAGCGCGTGCTGCGCCGCTATGCCCGCGCCCGCAAGGAAGAAGTGCTGCTGATGCAGATCGCAACAGACGGCCTGCATCGCCTCTTCTCCACCGAGGCCGAGCCGGTGCGCCTGGTGCGCAACCTCGGCATGAGCCTGGTCAACCATCTGCCCATCCTGAAACGCCGCCTCATTGCCCATGCGCTGGGGCAGTAAGGGACGGTGATTTCAGGTAAGGTAGGGCCTCTGGCGAAGCGCGGCGGTACGATGCCTGTCTTCGCCAGCGCAACACCTTCCCCCTACATTGTTGAAAGACATGTGCGAACCCAGTCCCGGCGCGGCTTTGCGGCCGACGTTCCGAAGATTGGGCGCGCGTTTGATTTGAATCAGGACGAGTATGAAAAAATTTTTGACCGCAGGTGCGAGCTCCTTGCGCCATCTGAGCATGGCGGCAGTGCTGCTGGCTTCCACCGTCGTGGGCGTGAGCGCCCATGCGCAAGCCGAGGCCGCCGACAGCACCGAGGCCACCATCAAGAAGCTCATCGAGCCGCGCCTGGGCAAGGATGCCAAGGTCGATGCCGTCACCAAGACGCCCTATGCCGGTCTCTATGAAATCCAGATCGATGGCGACGTCATCTACACCGATGCCAAGGCCCAGTATCTCTTCATCGGCCGCGTGGTCGATTCGCAGACCTATCGCGACTACACCAAGGAAAAGATCGATTCGCTGAACCAGACGCCGTTCTCGGCCCTGCCGCTGGACAAGGCCATCAAGACCGTCAAGGGCAACGGCAAGCGCGTGATCGCCATCTTCGAGGATCCCAACTGCATCTACTGCAAGCGCCTGCACAAGACTCTGCAGGAAGTGGACAACATCACCTACTACACCTTCCAGTACAACATTCTCTCGCCGGATTCCATCGTGAAGTCGCGCAACATCTGGTGCGCACCCAATCCGAGCAAGGCCTGGAACGAGTGGATGGTGAGCGGCAAGGAAGCACCGGCCGCTGCCGCCTCCTGCAACGCCCCGCATGAAGAGGTGCTGGCCCTGGGCAAGAAGCTCAAGGTCACCGGCACGCCGACCATTTTCTTTGCCGATGGCTCGCGCATTCCTGGCGCGGTCGATGCCAAGGGACTGGAACAGAAACTGTCTTCGCTGAAGTAAGCGGATCAACAAAAAGGGCGCTCGCATGTCGAGCGCCCTTCGTTCATCTGCCTTGGTTTTTCCCCGGCAGGGGATTACTTCCCGGTATGCAATTCCATCATGGCCTGTTCGAACTTGCCCTGCACCAGCAGGGGGATGACGTTGAGGCTCTTGTCCAGCGCCTCGTTGATCAGCGCCTGTTCTTCCTTGCGCGGCCGGTGCAGCACGAAGTCGGCCACCGGCTGTTGCAGCCCCAGCGTGCGCGGATGGCCGATGCCCAGCCGCAGGCGCCAGTAGTCTTGCGTGCCCAGGGCCGCAGTGATGTCCTTCAAGCCGTTGTGTCCGCCCGAGGAACCGCCTTTCTTGATCTTGGCCGCGCCCGGCGGCAGGTCCAGTTCGTCATGCACCACCAGCACTTCATCCGGATTGATCTTGTAGAAGCGCGCCAGTGCACCGACCGACTGGCCGGACCGGTTCATGTAGGTCTGCGGTTCCAGCAGCCAGACCTCATTGCCGGCGATGCTGGTCTTGCCCGCCAAGGCGTTGAAACGCTGCTCGCGTGCCAGGCGCACCGGACCGGCGAGATTGTCGACCAGCCAGAAGCCGGCGTTGTGGCGGGTTTGTTCGTATTCCGGGCCGGGGTTGCCGAGGCCGACGATGAGACGGATGGACATGGTGCTGAAGGACGAGGACGCGCAATGCGAAAGCGCCGATTATCCCGGCTTTGCGGCTGCGCGTCCAATCCGCGTGCAGCCGTGCAGGCACCGGCGAGGCCCGCGCCAAGGCACTTTGGCGTGCAATCGCACAATGTCAAGATTGGCTTGGCTGCCTGAATTGCGTATCATCCAACGCTTGTTTTTCTTCACTGCATAAACGCTTAACCGCTTAATTGCTCAACTGTTGACTGGGTTTCACCATGCTGCCTTCTATCGAACAACGACTCGCCCTCGAACTCGCCGCCAAGCCGGTTCAGGTCGCTGCCGCCATCGCCTTGCTGGACGAAGGTGCCACCGTTCCCTTCATCGCCCGCTACCGCAAGGAAGTCACCGGCGGCCTGGACGATGTCCAACTACGTCTGCTGGAAGAACGCCTGCGTTACCTGCGCGAGCTGGAAAGCCGCCGCGCCGCGATCATCGCCTCCATCGAAGAGCAGGGCAAGATGACGCCCGTGCTGCTGGACGCCATCACCCACGCGGAAGACAAGACCCGCCTGGAAGACCTCTACCTGCCCTACAAGCCCAAGCGCCGCACCAAGGCCCAGATCGCCGCCGAAGCCGGCCTGACCGAGCTGGCCGATGCGCTCCTGAATGACCCGGCCTTGAACCCGGAAGAAGAAGCGGCCAAGTTCATCAAGCCCGCCTTCACCACCGACAACGGCGACAACCCCGGCGTGCCCGATACCAAGGCCGCCCTGGATGGCGCGCGCCAGATCCTCATGGAGCGTTTCTCGGAAGATGCCGAGCTGCTGCAGAGCCTGCGCGAATACCTCACCGAGCACGGCGTGGTCGAATCCAAGGTGATCGAGGGCAAGCAGGATGCCGGTGAAAAATTCGCCGACTATTTCGATTACTCCGAAACCTATTCCACCATTCCCTCGCACCGCGCCCTGGCACTGTTCCGTGGCCGCCGCGAAGAGATGTTGAACGTCATCCTGCGCCTGGATACCGAAGAAGAGAAGCCGAAGTGGGATGCCCCGCACAATCCCTGCGAAGGTCGCATTGCTTCACGTTTCGGTGTGTCCAACAAGGGCCGTCCGGCCGACAAGTGGCTCTCCGACACGGTGCGCTGGGCCTGGCGCGTGAAAGTCTTCATGCACCTCGAAACCGAGCTGATGACCAACCTGCGCGAGAAGGCCGAGGCTGAAGCCATCAACGTCTTCGCCCGCAACCTGAAGGACCTGCTGCTGGCGGCACCGGCCGGCCCGCGTGCCACCATGGGCCTGGATCCGGGCCTGCGTACCGGCGTGAAGGTCGCCATCGTGGACGCCACCGGCAAGGTCGTCGCCACCGATACCATCTATCCTCACCAGCCGCGCAATGACTGGAACGGTTCGCTGCATACCCTCTCGCAACTGGCCGAGAAGCACAATGTCTCGCTGATCTCGATTGGCAACGGCACCGCCTCGCGTGAGACTGACAAGCTGGCCCAGGACCTCATCAAACTGCGTCCCGAACTCAAGCTCACCAAGATCGTGGTCTCCGAAGCGGGCGCGTCGGTGTATTCGGCCTCCGAATTCGCTTCCAAGGAATTGCCGGATCTGGACGTGTCGCTGCGCGGCGCGGTCTCGATTGCGCGCCGCCTGCAGGACCCGCTGGCCGAGCTGGTCAAGATCGATCCCAAGTCCATCGGCGTGGGCCAGTACCAGCACGATGTGAGCCAGTCGCAACTGGCGCGCTCGCTGGATGCCGTGGTCGAGGACTGCGTCAACGCGGTGGGGGTCGATGTGAACACCGCTTCCGCACCGCTGCTGGCGCGCGTCTCCGGGCTCAACGCCAGCGTGGCGCAGAGCATCGTGTCCTACCGGGATATGAAGGGTATGTTCAATTCCCGCGCAGCGCTGCGTGAGGTGCCGCGCCTGGGCGACAAGACCTTCGAGCAAGCCGCCGGCTTCCTGCGCGTGATGAATGGTGAGAACCCGCTGGATGCCTCGGCGGTGCACCCGGAATCCTATCCGCTGGTGGAAAAGATCCTGGCCGACATCAAGAAGGATGTGAAGAGCGTGCTGGGCCAGACCTCGCTGTTGAAGGGCCTGTCGCCGGCCAAGTATGCCGATGAGAAGTTCGGTGTGCCCACCGTCACCGACATCTTGAAGGAACTCGACAAGCCAGGCCGTGACCCGCGTCCCGAGTTCACCACCGCCACCTTCAAGGAAGGCGTGGAAGAGATCAAGGACCTGCGCGTGGACATGATCCTCGAAGGCGTGGTCACCAACGTGGCGGCCTTCGGTGCCTTCGTCGACATCGGCGTGCACCAGGATGGCTTGGTCCACATTTCGGCGCTGTCCAACAGCTATGTGAAGGATCCGCACACCGTGGTCAAGGCCGGCCAGGTGGTCAAGGTCAAGGTGCTGGAAGTGGACGAGAAGCGCAAGCGCATCGCCCTGACCATGCGCCTGAACGACACAGCCCCGGCCCCGGGTGCGCGCAATGAACAGCGCGGTGACCGTACCGATTCGCGCCGTTTGTCGCAACACCAGAACCAGCGCGGCCGTGAGCAGGCACCGGCCAACAATGCGATGGCGGCGGCGTTTGCGAAGTTGCGTGGGTGATGTTTTTTTGTGATGGTTTGTGATGTCGAGGGCGGTCTTTCTCACGCCTTTCGATGTCATGAAAAATAAGTAAAAAGAGGCTGTCTCCCAAGAGAGACAGCCTCTTTTTTATTAGTTTTTGCGAATTGGCTTTTGCAGCTCAGCGCGACTGCAAGGTGCGATTACGCACTGGTGCTGATCCGCGTCTGGCTCACCGACACTGAAATACTGACAGTCGTCTCGCTGGCCACCAGCGTACCGCCCTGGCCATCCGCATTGCCTTCGCTGCCCGATCCGTCCTCACCCTCCTGCTTGCCGCCCTTGACCTTGTTGATGAAGTCGCCCAGCGCCTTCTGCACCAGGTCATAGGTCTTGTCGATGTTGCTGGCAATATCGCCTTGCAGCACGTTCAGGCTCTCCAGGATGCCGCGTGCTTCCTTGAAGCCCTGGTCGACACCCTTGAAGATCAGGTTCATGTAGTCGTCGATGTTGCTGGCATCTTCCTTGTCCGGATTGTTCTGCTTGTAGAGCTCGAACATGTTGGTGATGAAGGAGACGATACGGCCGGCCGTTGCCTCCGGCGAATTGTCCTGGGTCGATGCGGTCTGGATGGCGTTGTCGCCCAGCTGCGGACGCAGGATATCGTTGATGTTCTCGATGGCGGTCTTGTAGACCAGCGACAGCGGATCGTTCTGCGTCTGCAGCGATACCTCCAGCGAGGATTGCACGATGGAGAGATTGAACTGGGCCTTGGCGCCGCTCACGGTGAGCAGGTTGGCTTGCTTGGCCTGGGCGATCTTGTCGCCGCCGCTGCTGTCGCCGGCGGTGGCGGGCAGCTTGTCGTTGTCTGACGCTGCGGCAGAGGTCGACGAAGTGGAAGAAGGGGTGACGGGCAGCAGGGACTTGTTGTCCACGCCGCTGGTGTTGCCGATAGCCATGACGGTCTCCTGAAAATGAAAGGGGATCCGGGCATCAGAGGGGGAGACGGATCCACGGAGGCGAAACTGCGCACCATGCGCATCCACTCCATTCCTGCATAACGGCCTGTTCAAAGCGGACTTGATATTGACAGAAATTTACACCTGTCAGTTTCTGGGGGACTTCGTTGACAAGTCTGCATTGCACCCGCGCAATCTTTGGAAAAGCCTTGCTGGAAGCGGGTTTGCGGCGATACCGTGCGTGCCGTCGGGCTGACCGCGACGGACGCAGGCGATCAAGAAAAAATGTAACGAAATGTGCGCGAGATGCTGGCAGCGGGATTTCAATTGCATTGGGGTAATGAAATCGCGCTGGCAGCACGACAATGAGGGCGCACGGATGCGCTGAATGAAAACGCCGCGTATCGATACGCGGCGTTCAACGCGGGCGTTGCACCCGCTCCATCAATCCTCACTCCATCACGAACAAGCGCCGATGCTCGCGAATGGCATAGCGATCGGTCATGCCGGCGATGTAGTCGGCGACTTTGCGCGCCTGCTTGTCGAGACGCTGGGTTTCGTCCGTGATGCCCTTGACCTGATAGTCCGGCGGCAGCAGGCTGGGCTGAGAGGTGAAGGCCTCGAACATCTCGGCGATGATGCGGCGTGCCTTGGCCGTCATGCGATTGACCTGATAGTGGCGGTAGAGCTTCTCGCGCAGGAATTTTTTCAGTATCGCGGCTTCGGCGGCCATCGCATCGGAGAAGGCGATGAGCTGCGGCGCATTGCGCACATCCTCGATGTCGCGCGGGGCGATCTCGGCGATGCGGCTGCGCGAGGTCTGGTTCAGGTCGACGATGAGCGCATTGATCATGCGGCGCACGGTCTCATGGATGACGCGGCGTCCGGTGATGCCGGGATAGGCCTGTTCGACTTCGCGCAGATGGCGTGCGAAGAAATCGACTTCGCTCATCAGCTCCATGGTCAACAGGCCGGAGCGCAGGCCATCGTCGATGTCGTGATTGTTGTAGGCGATCTCATCGGCCAGGTTGGCCAGCTGCGCTTCCAGCGAGGGCTGCTTCTTTTCCAGGAAGCGCACGCCGATCTCGCCCAACTGGCGCGCATTGTGCAGGGAGCAGTGCTTGAGGATGCCTTCGCGCGTCTCGAAGGTGAGATTGAGGCCATCGAAGGCAGCGTAGTGCTGCTCCAGCTCATCGACCACGCGCAGGCTCTGCAGGTTGTGTTCGAAGCCGCCGTGATGCTTCATGCAGTGGTTGAGCTCGTCCTGCCCGGCATGGCCGAAAGGCGTGTGGCCGAGGTCGTGGGCCAGCGAGATGGCTTCCACCAGGTCTTCGTTCAGTTGCAGGTTGCGCGCGCAGGAGCGGGCGATCTGGGCGACTTCGATGCTGTGGGTCAGGCGGGTGCGGAACAGGTCGCCTTCATGATTGACGAAGACCTGCGTCTTGTATTCGAGACGGCGGAAGGCGGTGGAGTGGACGATGCGGTCACGGTCGCGCTGGAATTCGCTGCGCGAGCCCGGTGGCGTTTCACTGAAGCGCCGGCCTCGCGAACTTGCCGAGTGGGCGGCATAGGGGGCGAGATGGTCGGGCGCTTCAGTGTGCATGTCATTCTCCGGTACAGGCCGCCAGGGTTTGCAGGAGCAGTTCCTGCGGCGCGTTGGTAATCAGGGGACTGCCCAGCGGCTTGATCAGGATGAACTTGATCGCACCGCCTTCGTTTTTCTTGTCCACTTCCATCAGGTCCAGCCAGCGTTCGGTGCCCAGATTCGGAGCCACCGTCGGCAGGCCGGCCGCGGCGGTCACGGCGCGGATGCGCTCGCGCGTGGCGCCATCGATATAGCCCAGGCGCTGCGACAAATCGGCCGCCATCACCATGCCGCAACCGACGGCCTCGCCATGCAGCCACTGGCCGTAGCCCAGGCCATTCTCGATCGCATGGCCGAAGGTGTGGCCGAAGTTGAGGATGGCGCGCAGGCCACCTTCGCGTTCGTCCTGGCGCACCACCTCGGCCTTGATCTCGCAGGAGCGCTGGATGGCATAAGCCAGGGCGGCGTCATCCTTGGAGACCAGGCGCGCCATATTGGTTTCGATCCAGTCGAAGAAGGGTGCATCAATGATGGCACCGTGCTTGATGACTTCGGCAATGCCGGCCGCCAGTTCGCGCGGGGGCAGGGTGTGCAGGGTAGCGGTATCGGCGATCACGGCCTGCGGCTGGTAGAAGGCGCCGATCATGTTCTTGCCCAGCGGATGGTTGATGCCGGTCTTGCCGCCCACCGAGGAATCCACCTGCGACAGCAAGGTCGTGGGCACTTGCACGAAGGGCACACCGCGCATGTAGGAGGCGGCCGCAAAGCCGGTCAGGTCGCCGATCACGCCGCCGCCCAGGGCGATGAGGGTGGTCTTGCGGTCGCACTTGTCGGCCAGCAGACGATCGAAGATCTTCATCAGGCTGGCCCAGTTCTTCTCTTCCTCGCCATCGGGCAGCACGATCTCGGTGACCTGCTTGCCTGCCGCGCGTAGCGCTTGCGCCACCTTGTCGAGGTAGAGCGGACCGACCTTGTCATTGGTGACGATGGCCACGCGCTTGCCCTTGACGTATTGCGGCAAAAGCGTGGCGTCATCCAGCAGGCCGCGGCCGATGTGGATGGGATAGCTGCGTTCGCCGAGGTCGACGTTGAGGGTCAGCGAGGCAATCGTGGTAGCGGCGGGAGCGATGTTCTGGTTCATGCTGCGAAGATTCGGTTCGGTGCTGGCGGCACCATGGAAGATCTGGGTGGAATGACTGCGGGACAGCGTGGTGCTGCCGTCCGCGCCTTGCGTCAGGACCGCGCTGTGACTCTCGAATACGACGGTTTCGTCAGGTTCCGGTTCGGCCAGCCAGGAACCGTCCTTGGGCGAGAGTTCCAGATGGCTGATGATGGTCTGCACCAGGAATTGCACGTTGGGCCGGTTGGTCTCGACCACGAAATCGGCCACTTCGCGATACAGCGGATCGCGCTGGCGCGACAGCTCTTCGAGCTTGCGGCGCGGATCGGCGGTCTGCAGCAGCGGGCGGTTCTTGTCGCGGCCGGTACGTTGCAGGATCTGGTTGATGCTGGCGCGCAGGTAGACGACGGTGCCGCCCTTCTTGAGGTTCTCGCGATTCTCGGCACGCAGGACGGCGCCGCCGCCGGTGGCCAGCACGATGTCGGGCTGGGCCGCGAGCTCGCGGATGATCTCGGCTTCGCGGCGACGGAAGTTCTCCTCGCCCTCGATCTCGAAGATCACCGGGATGGTGGCACCGGTCCGCGCTTCGATCTCGTGGTCCGAATCGACGAAGCGCTTGTTCAGCTTTTTGGCCAGGGCCCGGCCTATGGTGGTCTTGCCGGCTCCCATCAGGCCGACAAGGAAAATGCTTCCCGTCATATCTAAGAATTCTGCGCTTTGCGCTACTGGCCAATGTCATGGCGCCGCACGTCTGCCGGCACGGTCGCCTGCCGCCCGGTGGACGGCTGTGTTGCCCGCCGCTGGCGGGCTTGCGCCCGGCGCAGCGGGCCTGGAACAGCGATTTTACCGTTCTTTGGCCCGCCACCGGGGAAAAATCCCGTGGCCGGGGCCTTCCGGCTCAATACGGGCGCGGCCCGGCGACGATGCGCGGGGTCAGGAAGATCAGCAGCTCGGTCTTGTCCCGCACCTTGCTCTGGCTGCGAAACAGCGCCCCCAGGACCGGGAGGTCGCCCAGCAGCGGTACCCGCGTCTCGTGGTCGTTGTCGGTCTGGGTGTAGATGCCGCCGATGACCACCGTGCCGCCATCCTCGACCTGGACCTTGGTCTTGATGTGCTTGGTGTTGATGGCCAGCCCGCCCGGCGTGACGCTGCCCCGGCTGTCCTTGTTGACGTCGACGTCGAGGATCACGTTGCCGTCCGGGGTGATCTGGGGCGTGACCTCCAGCTTGAGGTTGGCCTTCTTGCTGTTAGGAGTCAATAACTTTGTCTACAAATGAAGTTTTTTCGAGTACCCGGAGCCATTTGAAGTCAGTTTCCCGCTAATCTTTTAAAATGTTTTGGGGCTACTTATGGTTCTGAAATTTCAAGCGAAGAGTAGAGTTTTTGAAGTGAAGCTCTGAGCGTGCTTACATAAGTCGCATCTACGATCGTTTGAAAAATTGCTTATGAGAAACTTCGTGACGCAATCGAAATAGTCAATTCGCGGATAGCGAACGTATTGAGATCGGAGCGTGTCCAGATTTTTGTGCGCGAACTATTTGCGCCTAATCCGTTGAGGTATGTTTGCAGTTGCGCTGTGCAGGATGTTCCGATCCGAATGTTCAACTTAGGCCGAACTGAGTCCACGAGACTTCGAAATATGCAATTTCCGCATCTCGAAAATTCGCAGATGCCATCCGCCCGTCCCACCTTTGGTTAATTGAGGCTGAGAGCCAATGGCAATGTGCGCAAGCGGGCGAGAATCTCATTTCTGAGCCTATCTGGAACACCCGAAGTTTGAAGCGCCGTGGGCCAGCGATCGAGCGCCAACTCCACTGCGCGCTTTACCGCTACCTTCACAGCCAATTGAGCGATTCCGGCCTCTTGAGCTATGGCACAATATAAATCCAACGTTTCCTCGCGTTGAAATTTGTCTATCGCAACGTTAGTGTGTAGCGACCTGAAATTTGGAAGGGCAGATAAGCAAACAATGTCGTAGGCCGGAGAGAGTTCTGGAAAAATACCGTGTCGATATAGAACGCTATGGTTTTTCAAATGTGCGTCAGAATTTCCAATGAGCGTGTTGACGGCCTGACGCATAAAGAACTGCTGAATATCGAAGATACCTTTTGTGCCGAGTCGATTTAGCATCTGAAGGAACAGAACAAATTTTTTGACACCTGCATACTTCTGACCAGGCATCATTCCAAGGAATTGACACGCATCTTCGATATGCACCGGTCCTTCCGGGCTACGATCAAAACGGTCCACTGCAAGGAAATGCGTATTCGGTCCAAGTTGCCGGACCAAATCAGGCAATCCGACTATTTTGCTCATGGGAACCAGTCGGCATTGGGCGACGTTTATTTCTGCTAAACGAGCCAATGTCATGCACAGATACTCGTTTCTTACCTGCGAATCGTCTTCAACCTTTGGTAACTTCGCGACAACGTTCGAAAGTTCTCCTGTCCGAGGCATTCGATAAAGCTGGTCATCGTGAGAGTAGAAAAGTGCAAGCTTATCTTGAACTCCAGAAAGCAAGGCTCCTCCAGCAGTAGCGCCCTCCGGAGCGATCGGGGCCCATACATTGGAGTAGCCATCAATTTCCATTTTTGAGATTGATGGCGGCAGCTTAGTGAGATCTGCTGGGCCTGCGATTACCGCTCCCGGCAAGTCTTGACCTGCGGCGGCCAATATTCCAAAGTCATCTTTGTCTCTATCCTCCCTACGCGTTGCTGCTAGCCTAAAACGCAATGCCCCCTCGGACATTAACCCTGCGAAAAAGGGAGGCATTTGCTTACGTTCGCGATATAGGGTTGGATCCGCATGGCTATATACTGAGCCACGAGAAAGTGCGTCATCACCAGGCATTACGATAGACGCTGATAAGGTGGCTCGATGCCTGTCATCCAAATATTCCTCGGTGGCGATGAATCTGCAAGCTCCCTCAAGCTCGCAGAGCCAACCAACATGCACACTTTGAAGCCATATCTCCAGATAGCGAGGCGATAGTGTCTTAATCAACGTGAATCCGGAAATTTGAATCTGATGAGGCCCTGAAAGAACAGCATGCAGATTGAGATTTTGATGTCTATATTAAACAATGTGGCCGGAGTCGATGGCGGTATCAGTGCCAGCCACATTAGCTATCTCTAAAGATAGATGCGACGTGCTAACCACCAATCAGCAAATTCGGCAAAACACGCATGCTTCGAATCCACTAGACCTAGATCGTCACCGACGTTTGGGCTGCCTGAAGAATCACGTGAAATTAAGGCAGTATGAATCTGCGATGGAATTCCCCGCAGGAAGGGCAAATAGTCGTCAACGAAAGCTACAGGTGCTATTTCATTTAGCGCTGAAGCTTTTGGACTAACTGGGCCATCAATTCCCTCGGTGCAGAATACTCGATCAATAGGAAAACCTAGGTCATGTAGGTTTCTTTCCCGGGCTTGTCTAAAGCAGGGATCTATGGCGCTCACACAGACTAGGTTGAATCCTGCATTTTTTAATCGCAAACATGCATCGATTGCACCATCACAGGCCGGCAAAGAACTCCAAAATGATTCATCGAAATATGAACGAAAATACTCCAAGCTGGAGCCGGTAAGATGTTCTACACGCCACCGCTCTCTGGGCCAATAGGCATCAGGATTTTTTAGATCTGGGAGGACACCGAATGCACGCTGCCAAGCAACAGCGTACGCGGCGCTATAGTTCAGCAGGACTCCATCGACGTCAATGGCAATAGTGCTCAAAGCTCGGTCACAGACAAGGAGGGAGGAATTGCGAATTCTGTTGTCACATCCCCAATGATCCGATGCGGAGTAGCCATGGCAGATTCAAAAAGGTAATGCTCCAAGTCATGAGACCATGTGTCAATTAGCAATTTTGCCCAATGCGCAAATTGCTCTATTGGTTCACTTCCTCGCAGCGGAATGTTGCGATTGTTTCGGTTTCCAGGTGCTCGACGCCACTCCACCGTCAAACTACCATCGACCTTCATAGAGATGGATTTAACTTTCTTAGAGGCACCGCCAACTCCGATGTAAGTTGAAAGTGGCCGAATATCACAGACGTTCATTGGGTACAGTAATCAGACAATATGGCTAACTGGGAGTCACAGGAAAATCAGGACGCTCTATATTCTTCATGGAAGAATGGAAGAACGGATACTAAGTAAGTCTTAGTACAACGTCAATAGCATCCTAAGACACTCTTAGGATGAGTTCGAGAAAAGACAATTCTGGCGTTTTTCCGCGGCGGCTTAAGAGCGCTAGGCAGGCTGCTGGTCTCACCCAATTTGGTTTGGGAGTGTCGGCTGGTATAGATGAGTATTCTGCAAGCCCGAGGATCAATCAGTACGAGCGGGGAGTTCATATACCTGATCAGGGAACCTCCCTCCGCTTAGCGAAGGCCTTGAATGTGCCGCTCAGTTACCTTTTCGAGCCAAATGAACAATTGGCCGAATTTATTCTCTTAGCCGCGAGGCTTACGAAGGATGATTTGAAAAAATTGACCTCATATTTGAGAGAGGCTCTCGGAGAAAGAGGCGATCTGCAATCAGACTGACATTTCAGGAGATTTTTGTTCGCGTGATTGGATTTTTCATGTGTGAAATTCCATGATATGCGTAAATATTCTTAGATATGCGCACGCCCTGACTCTATCCCAAGGCGCCTTTGACGGTCATTTTGCCATTGCAGGATACCAGCTCCTGGCGAGCAAAAGCCATCGATGGCTTCATTGAAGCAGCAACCAACATGCTGATCAATGGTGAGATCGTGAACTATCGATATGCCCCCGACGCACAGAACATTGAAGAGCGGTAGTCTGAAGGATCTTCGCCTGTCAGTGGGAGCGCTTGGCGCCAAATCAGGGGTCAACGTTCGACTGGCTTCAGATGAATCTCTGAGCTAATGTTTATTCGCCCGTGAGTGCCTGCTGCCTTGAACCTGAATCAAAGACTTGATCGGACTGTCGCGTTACCTGCAGCGTGTCCAGCTCGCCGGCACGCTGTTCAGTTAATTCCGAAGTGAATGTCCAGCTCAGACCGGTGTCCACGAGGGGACGAAATATACACGCACAGCGCACATCGGTACCAACCTCCAGCCACGGTCCGTCGAGCCTGGTTGGAATCGACTATGATCGACAACCGACTCACTGCTTGATTGGCTACAAATTACCTACGCAGGTCAACATGCCTAGACTAACCTCAGAACAACGCAATGCTATTCACCAAAAAACTACTAACCTATTGGACGTGTTGCTGCGTTTTCATGTTTCGTTCAGTGCGCAGAAATTCATCCATGATGATGCCGTCATCAAGTGGAGAGAGTTGGAGGCATTGCTACACATCACCTACCCGCTGAAGGGTGTTGGCATTAAGGCGACACGCAGCAATCTTGTCCATTTTGACGAAGGTGACGGTGGTTTTATCTATTCGGAAGAAGATCTTAATCCAGGAGACGTTCCCCAAGAACTCCAAGCGTTTCCATATGAGGCAGCCTCGGCGGCATACATTTTCACGCTGCTTGAAGGCTACGGGGACGAGCTTGTTAAGATCGTGAATCCAACGTACCTTACCGCGCGCCAAGCTTGGCATCACAAAGTTTATGGCGACATGAATCCCAAGGACAGGGCGACTGTCAACGCGGCACGCATTGGTTTCGCCAAGCCTTTCAATCGTCCGGGTTCTGGTGTTCCTGCATACGCGGCAAAAAGGTTGATAGAAATTAAACGGGTTCGGAACGAATTCATGCATGAAGGTTCGTTTGATTCAACCTTCCCAGATTTCTTCGCAAACGTCCTCGGAACGGTGGCTACAATCTACTTCTTGCTAATGCCCTCTGAACGAAAACTGAGTCACTATCCGTATTATGACTACCACGAAAAATGGGAGTAGCCCCCCTGCGATGGCTGGTACATCTTTATTGTCATTCACGACGTACTATTTGCGTAATTTTACGATTGCTTGTCGCTTATAATATTTGCATGTTCAGCAATTAATTGTGGCGGAAACAGAGTTTAAGTTGTACCTATGGAAGATCAAATAAAACAATTACTCGATAGGGAGCAGCCGCTTAAAGCAAAGGACATCGCTTCCAAGTTAGGCGTCGAGAGAGAACGAGTCAGCGCGCTACTACACGCAAGAAAAGCTCAATTTGAGAAAGACAACCAGCATCGGTGGTATCTCAAAGACCAGATGCTGACGGTGCACTTGCCTGATCAGCAATGGCTTACCACGAGCCAGTTTGAAACGACACTCAGTGCCGATGACTCACCTCTTGATTCTGGCCATTCGCTCATCCTTTTCCAGTTTGGGCAACAAACATCGCTTCTGATCGATACCATCGCGCGCCTTCTCGCGTTATGCAATCAGCTAATCGCTGCAGGAAAAGATGTGGTGCTGGATCTGTCCGATTGCCGATCAACTCGCACCTACCTAGATAGGGTAGGTTTTTTTGAGCACCTCGACGCTGAAGTAAGGGTATTTCCGCGCCGTCCCTCAACGTCTTCGGCATCAGTTCACCGCAATAATAGCGATACGATGGTGGAAGTTGTTGCGATCAATCTTGACCAGCGAGATGATGCCATTCTTAAAAACTTACGGGACCGATTTGAGTGCGTCATAGATATCGAACACTACGTCCGCGCAAATACGATTCTTGGCGAACTTTTCGATAACATACATGAGCACTCCAGCTCCCCGATTCCTGGCTTTGCAGCTCTACAAACTTACGTGAAGGGACGTAAGCCTTCTATTCGGACGGTTTTTTCGGATAGTGGTGCAGGCATCGTTGGAACGCTAATGCCAACGCTAAGCCGAGAACAGCTAGATGAAATCCGAAATAGCGAGAAAGATTTACGCGTGGCGCTCATCGAGAGAATTTTCTCTCATGGGAAATTGAGCCGCCTAAACACGAGCAACCAGGGACGCGGACTCGGTCTAAAGAGAGCTGGTGATCTTGCCAACAAATTGAACAGTAACGTAAATGGGAGTATCACTGTTCGTCAGGATACGTTCGAAGTAACGATACATCTGCACTCTGACCGTATCACGTTCGCACATCGTCTTAACCTGCATAAACTTCTCGGCACTCACATATGTTTTCATATGTTCTTGACCAACTGATGCTATTCTCGTTAAATTACGCCGATGAATCAGACAGGATCTCCTATGACCATCTGTCTTAACGATTTAACCGACGACAACCGCCCGTTCGGTAATCTTCAAGGCAAGAAAGTCTTCCTTCAGCTTTGTGAGATTGTTGAAGCTGCAAAAGACACCACCGTATTTAATATCTCCCTCGAAGGTATCGTTGCAACCGATGCGTCTTTCCCGCGGGAAAGTGTGATATCGGCTGCTCGTTACTACCGTGGTCAATACCATTTCTTTTTGTCGAAAATTACCAACCGAGATCTAATCGACAATTGGAAGTACGCTGCTATGGCGAAGGAGCAGCCGCTAGTTATCTGGAATGACGATGGCTCATACGAGGTCATCGGTCCGGAAATGACTGAGTCCGCGGCAGAACTTCTCAACTACGTTTTATCAAAACGTCAAGTTAGCACGGTACAGGTAGCCGCCGATCTTTCTATTTCGGTTCCGAATGCAAGCACCCGCTTGAAGAGACTGGTCGCTGAGGGCTATCTCTTAAGGAAAGAACAAACTGCGGACACCGGCGGTCTTGAATATGTCTATTCGGCAATACAATAATTTCTGAATAAACAGCTTGATTTAATCAGAATCGGTCCGTAAAATTCAAATCAAGTCTGCGACGGATAATTCCATCCCATGTTAAACGGAATAATTTAAGCAGATAAAATATTTTATGGAATCTTCTTTATGAATACCCGCATCTCTCCCGAGCTGGATTGCGAACCGCTCCTCCGCGTACTTTTTGCTTTCGAAAATCTCGACTTTACCGAGCTGAAGATTGCAGATCCTATCGATACGGGACGCCAGCTTTTGATCACAGCAGGACTGAATCCGAACAAGGACTACAGCTTATTCAACATTCTTGCCAACGGTGACTTCGAAGACATCCGCCAAGACGAAACCGTCGACTTGCGTGGCAGCGTGCCAAAAAAATTCGTCGCTTTCTCCGCAGACCGCCTTTTCAAGCTGGTGGTAAACGGTGCCCAGGTAACTTGGGGGAAACAGACAATTTCGGGGCGCGATCTCTACTCTCTTGCTAAGCCTACTACTGATGAGGCGGTATTTCTAGTCATTCGTGGTGGCGAAGATCGTGAGATTTTGATCGAAGCAGACGTAGACCTGTCCGCGCCAGGAGTTGAGCGCTTTGAGAATGCGCCGAAGCGTGATCACACATATGAGATTGTCATTAATGGCCATGAAACCGTTGTCCATCAGAAGCAGCTGACGTTCGAAGATCTGGTGAAGCTGGCCTACCCTGGTGATGAACCGACGCCAAACATCACTTATTCGATTACGTATCGCAAGGTCGCTTCGCTCCCGCACCAGGGTGAACTCGGTGCCGGCGGCTTCGTTGAAATTCAAAATGGGAGCGTATTCAATGTCGGCCGCACTGTTCAGTCGTAATTCTGATCTTAAGCAACTTCGAGAGGGTGGCTACATAGTCAAAGTGGAGGCGGGCTCTCTGGTGATGCTTGATGTCCCGTATGTAAATGCGCGAGGGGAGGTTCGCCGTGGAAGAATTCGTTCCAGCCTTTGCTTGGCCGGCGATACAACTTTAAAGCCTGACACGCATGTCGTGCATTTCGAGGGGAGCTTCCCCTGCGATGCAAACGGAAAGGTACTCCTTAGCATTTCGGCTGGAAATGCTAATCCACCGGATCCGATGGCAATTAGCAGCTACATGCTATCGAGCAAGCCCAATGATCAGGGCTACGCTGACTACTTCCAAAAAATGTCAACCTACGCGACTATCATTTCGGGGCCGGCAAGCGTGGTCGAGCCGGGTACAAGCCCACGTAAGGTCTGGGCGCCATCAGATGACGAACCGTGCGTCTTCAACTATATCGAGACTGCATCGGATAGGGCCGGTATCGGTGCGCTCAGCGCGAAGTTTTCTGATGAACGTGTCCTTATTCTGGGTACTGGTGGCACAGGTGGATATGTCCTCGATCTGGTGTCCAAAACACCCGTCGCAGAAATTCGCCTTGTGGATGATGATGATTTTTTACAGCACAACGCATTTCGTGCACCTGGTGCACCGTCAATTGAGGAGCTCCGCGATGTTCCTAAGAAGGTTAGCTACTTTTCGAGAATCTATTCGAAAATGCATCGCCATATCGCTGGTCATGAAGTGAAGTTTGGCCCAGACCAACTCCATCTCCTTGAGGGAATTACGTTCGCCTTCCTCTGTATGGATGCGGGGGGAGAAAAGGAATTGGCTGTGAGCGAACTCGAAGGCCGCGGAATTCCTTTTATCGATGTGGGGATGGGTTTAGAACTCACTCATGGATCACTGGGGGGCATTTTGCGTGTCACGTTCAGTTCGCCTGAAAATAGGGCTACTGCACGCTCCAAGATTCCTTTCGATGCTCAAGGTGTCAATGACCTCTATGCATCCAATATCCAAGTGGCAGATCTCAACGCGTTAAACGCATGCCTAGCGGTGATTAAGTGGAAAAAATATCGCGACTTCTATCGTGACTTGGAAAAGGAACATCACAGTTCCTACACCACTGATGGAAATATGTTGGTGAATGGGGAGATGTGATGTTGCAACATATCACCTTAGAGCCGCGATTTGTCAAAGGCATTCCTAGAGAGCTTGAAAAGGGAATTCTCTACGTATCTATGGAATACGGCACAGTTGTCCACAGCTGCTGCTGTGGGTGTGGCCATGAGGTTGTGACGCCGCTCACACCAAACGATTGGACAATAACCTACAACGGCGTGAGTGCATCACTTTGGCCGTCAGTAGGAAATTGGAATTTACCATGCCGTTCGCATTACATCATCAAGGCAAATCAGGCGATCGAAGCGGGGCCATGGAACAATTCTCAGATAAAGGCCGCCGTAAAAAATGAGCAAGAGCGTAAGCGAACATATTATCAGTCTGAAACTAAATCTCGAGACCATACAAAGCCTGTTAGTGATCCGCGGACAAGTTCAATTAAGGCACCTACTGCAACGCCGCCATCGCTGCTAACCAAAATTCTTAATTGGCTAAATGGCAAATATTAGGATCGACAATGGTATTTGATTGCTTCCTTGTTGCGTTGTCGTAGTAGATCCGTATCAATGCGGGTATGGCAGACAGTACATTGATTAAATCTGCCAACGTCCTGCTCAACAAGACCAAGCCAGCTGCGACTAAGACACCGTGATCGGTGCCGTCCTGCTGGTAGCGATATCGCTGATAGGACGTGCAAATTGTGTTGAGCACGTACCGGGACACTCACGTTAAATATACAGCGACCGCATTCTCAGCGCTCGTGCAGGCAACGCATAACAGAGCAAGTGCCCAAGAAATAGCTGACATAGGCTAGATACCAGCCTCTGAGCAATACCGCTTACTACTGCCTAGCGCTAGACATTTAGAGCGGCTGGATGAATGTCTAGATATCACTTTATTTTGCGGAGATATAGATGTTGGAAAAGTTGATTGAGAAATTGGGACAGGAGATATTCATGATCGCGCAGATCACAAGAAGGTATCCTGAGATGCTCAATATGGCCAAGGCACAATCTTCGTTCCCAAAAATGGAAAAGATGGTGGTCGCTTGCATCGCGAACGCAGATACAGTGGAGGAAGCAAAGTTCGCCTATGAGCATTGCTATGCCTTGGTACCAGATTGGAAATTTGTGTTTGCTTCCGCGAAGGGTGCGAGTCCGGGATTGTCGGTTCATCGTGAATTCAGCGATGGATCTGTAGTCCGAGGGCTATTTGCGACCGAGCGAATTTTTGTTCTTGATCCTCAAGTTCTCAATGAGATGAATACGATGGGATCTTCAACCTTTGCAACAGACTATTCCATATCGCTAGATACCCAAATGACCAGCTACTTGGCGCCTTATCTTGAAGGAAATCTAACGAAATTACCCAAGGATATTCACGAGATATTTTCGTTTATCGCCAGAGACGATGTCTTTGTGGATGCGTTGCCATACATGTTGGAAAACCTGCCCAACATTCAGAATAAGGAAAATGTCGAGGCAATTAAAAAGAAATTGATTGGATACGAGCGGCTTCGCACGCTCGACTGCAAATACTTTAAGGAAACTGGAAAAGTACGTTCGCAACTTGATGATGTCGCATTTCTGGACAGTGTGAATGGACATCTAGAACGCATGCTTCGCAATTCGACTCAGATTGAATTGATGACGGGTCTAACCCAACGTATCCACATAATGTATTG
Organism: Herbaspirillum sp. 1173; assembly: GCF_031455335.1. NCBI lineage: Bacteria > Pseudomonadati > Pseudomonadota > Betaproteobacteria > Burkholderiales > Oxalobacteraceae > Herbaspirillum > Herbaspirillum sp. 1173. Next base: position 71,570 of record NZ_JAVDSP010000014.1, read on the forward strand.
CTTGCTTTTGAAGATGGCCATCATCCAGCTCGCGAATCCGAAAAGAAGCTTGAAGTCGAAGCTAGTTGAGTTTATGGAGTTCCAAGATAAAGAGCTTCATACAATTTGTGCACGAGAAACAATCGTTGCGAAGGAATACTTCACCCGTGGTCAAGACCTCAAATTCTTCGGTGCGATCCAAAAGACTACCGCAGAGAAATTGCCTGACAAGCTCGGAAAATTGAAGGGTATGGCCTGGGACTTTTGGCATATCAGATCCGTTGAGGCTATGGTTACCATAGATGAAAAATTACCCCAAGAAGACCGAACGCATGCACGCTATTTTTTCCCGTCGTTTCTTACTTGCGACAAAAAACTGATCGAGATTGTCGATATTTACCCTCTGAAATCGTACGCTTACAAAACCGATTCGTCTGAGTTATTCCCGTTTGCTGCTCTCGATTGGGTAAAGGAGGTGGCTCAGGGCGACGACGATAATTTCGTCTCGAAGTACTTACACCCATCGGAAGTGGAGCGACGTTACGAGATGACAGAGTCGGCGAAGGCGTCTTTGCCGGGGATCGTAGTGAAACTTGAAGCAGAGTTTTTACGTGTAGCTAACACTGGAGCTGCAGTCTGTCCTGCTGACGTGTGATCTATGCTGTCCGATTCCTGATTTGGGTGGGGCTTGTGAGTGAAGTTTAGAACAACAATAGCCACCTGATTAGTGTGCGAATTGTTCCGGCGGTGTGTGAGATCTTCCTTGGTATAGCCTGACAAGCCCGCTGCGGATGCCAGTGTCTAAATGTTTGGATGACATGAGTTGCGCTGTTTGCGCCGGAACCTACTTGAGCAAAAATCAAATAGTCATGTAAAGTAATCAACAATAGCCGTTGCCTGAGGGGGCAATCCTGGGAAATTCGCAGCTGGTCGCGTTGCGTCGAAGGCAACAGCATCGCTACGCACAAGCAAAGACGAAAATGCGCAGGCGGACATCGGAATGAATTAAAAAATTAAACGGGGAGAAAATGTATCTGGCCGAACTGACCATCCGAAATTTCCGTAAATTGCGTGAGGTGACGCTCAAGTTCCAACCTGGACTCAATGTATTGGTTGGTGCAAACAATGTTGGAAAGAGCGCTGTCGTCGATGCACTACGAGCCCTCTTGGCCGGCCACGATGAACCCTATCCGAGGCTTGCGATCGAGGACCGGCACAGCCCGAAAGGCGGAAAACCTGAAGGCGACATCAGCTTTCATTATGTCTTCCGAGATCTAAAGCTAGATGATGAAGCTGACTTCTTGGCAGCGTTAAAGCCGGGAGCGGATGGCAAGTTGGAAGCCCATATTCACGTGGAGTACGTCGAGCCTGACAACACTGGCCGCTTTAAGGTGAAGCGTTGGAGCGGAGACCACAATGACGTCCCCCTGACATCTGACATGATGGAGAACTTGCGCGGTGTGTATCTGCAACCGCTACGAGATGCCTCACAGAGCCTGCGACCAAGTCGGAACAGTCAATTGTCTCGACTGCTACACCGTCTAACCGATAAGGACGGAAGACAGCGAATCGATGACAAGTTGGCCCAACTGGACGATGAATTAAAAAAACTGCCTAGCATTGCCGATACGCAATCGACAATCGACGTTCGACATGATGCCATGCTCGGCAACCAGTTCAAGCAAATCCTAGAAATTGGATTCGCGGGCAACGATTTCCAAAAATTATCCTCTCGACTCTCGCTCGAAGTCGACAAATTCGAGATCGAACAAAATGGCCTTGGATTTAACAACCTCATTTTCATGGCGGTTGTGCTTAGCGAACTTTCCAAAAATCCGGACGCGGCCTATCGCGGTCTTATCGTTGAGGAGCCGGAGGCACATTTACATCCCCAGTTGCAGGCCGTCCTACTCAAGTACTTGGCGAGCTTGCACGCCGCCGGCGAAGAAAAGCCGGTGCAGCTTTTTGTGACGAGTCACTCGCCCAACTTTGCAAGCACAGCCAACCTTGATGCCTTGACCTGTCTCTTTGAAGACGAAGGCCATGTGCAAGCCTTTTTTCCACGGGAAGCCAAATTCGAAGATACAAAAAAGGAAAAGCTTGAACGCTATCTCGATGTCACTAAAGCGGAGCTCTTCTTTGCCAAACGCGTTATTTTTGTGGAAGGTGCCGCCGAGCTCATGTTGGTTGATGCACTGGCCAAGCACATGGAACGTGACCTTCGAGATCATGGCGTAAGTCTTATCAGCGTAGAGGGCTTGAACTTTGACTGCTTTCTCCCATTGTTCGGCAAGAATGCGCTGAAGATACCCGTAGCGGTCCTGACAGATGCAGACCCAGCCGCAGCTGAGGACGAAGAAGACGGGCCGAAGGTCCCCGTTTATCCGGCTCTGGTGGATAAAGTTGCACTTTCAGCCAATGCTCAGGCGCTGAAAAAACTGGAAGATGAATACATCAAGGTTTTCTGCGGGATGAAAACGCTCGAATATGATTTAGCGCTTCATGCTGACAATCGAACTGCAATGCTGGAAGCCTTGAAGGAAATGCATCCAAAAATCGCGGAGGCATTGGGAAAGGACGTCGACGGTGCGGGCGAGGAAGAAAAAGCACGAACGCTGTTCAGCGGCATGTTTGAGCGCCCTGCAGGACGTACAAATGTTCAGAAGGGGCGCTTCGGGCAGACCCTGGCCTACCTGATCCGAAAAAACAACAAATGCACCGTGCCAGCCTACATTGAGCAAGCAATCAAACATGTTTGTCCCGATGCGGGTCCAGATCCAAAGCCGGCACCCGAGGTCGCACCTGCTGCCGATGCTGCAGCAGCGGATGCGGAGGAAAAATGACGCCCTCTATAGAGCAGAACGCAATCATTGATGCTCCATTGAAACCTCTCTCTGTCATTGCCTGTGCAGGTAGCGGCAAGACGGCAACGGCAATACGACGTGTCGTTAAAATGCGGAAGGATCTTGGTGATGCACGAGGAAGAGTCGCGCTGCTTTCATTTTCCAACGTTGCGGTGAATACGTTTCGGGAGGGTTACCGGGTCCATTCACAGACATTGCCGCAAGGCCCCGCGCGCGAGCGAGTGGATATCGATACATTGGATGGCTTCATTGCTACCCACATTCTGAGACCGCATGCTCATCGGACCATGAAGAGTAAGCGCTCCGCTTTCCTTGTAACTGGTGATGAAGATTTTCTGGCAAATTATTCGTACAAGGGCAATAACGGCGAATACCCAATTGGAGTCAGTGAGATTAAAGTTGGAATCAACGGAGACAAATTCGAATTCTTTCGTTCATTTCAAAACACACGAATAATATTGAACGAAGGTAAGGCAAAGAGCTGCATTGAAAGGTTAGGCGAGACAGGTGCATACACCTACGATTTAGGGCGATATTGGTGTTTCCGTGTCTTGGCCACCCAGAAGCTGATACTAAAAGCACTTGTCCGACGCTACCCACACATTCTGGTAGATGAAGCCCAAGACATCGGCCAGATGCATCAACTGATCTTGGAACTACTCATTCAGGCCGGCGCTGAAGTGTCCCTGATTGGAGATCCTCATCAAGGCATATATGAATTTGCAGGTGCTGACGGTCAATTCCTTGCAACCTACAAGGCGCGCGAAGGAGTGAAAGAACTACCGTTGACCACCAATTATCGCTCTCTCCCTGTGATCGTATCAATCGCGAATGCGCTATCCGGCCGAGGAGATACGGCCAAACGCGGCGCCGAGCCTGCTCCAAAGGGTGCGTACTACATCGGTTACGACGAAGCCGAAATTCCCAAGCTGGTGGACATGTTTCATGCTGAGGTGGTGAGACAGAAAATCAATCATAGCAATGCTGCTATCTTGTGCCGTTCGAATAAGCACACAGCAAAAATTGCAGGCTCCGCAGAGGCCGGAGGTCTCGGCCTTACGAAAGCCATGGCGAGTGCAGCGGTACTGAGAGACGGAAAAGCAGATTATCTCGGAGCATATCGCTTAGTGTGTCGTGTAATCGTGAGCTTGCTCACAAATGCTCCGAATGGCCTGCTTTCTAAACTGTCCAATGCTAGTGATGATGACAGCATTCGCGTCCTAAGACGAAAGGTCTGGGAATTTGTTCGGGATCCGAATAAAGGTCTTCCTAATAGCGCGCTAAATGCACGCAACACATGGCATCCACAAATGGTTATAAACGCAAAGAGAGTGCTGGCTGAGATCGGCGAAGAGACCGATTATGAAATTGCGGACAATGTTGGCCGTCGCTTGGCTGTAAAAGAATTGAAAGAAGCGGCTCTGAACGCCGGCCTAGATCTTGCAGCACAGAACGGTCCGAGAATTCGGGCGGAGACGGTGCACCAGGTCAAAGGGGAAAGTATCGATGCCGTGCTTTATATCGCTGGAGCTGCGGCTGCTAAAGCAATGATAAATGGCGTAGATACGGAAGATGGTCGAGTTGGATATGTAGCGGTAACTCGCGCGCGAGACCTACTATGGGTCGCCATTCCAAATGGCACTTTGACCCAGGCGGTTAAGAAGAGACTTCACGAAATTGGTTTCCAACAGGCCGGCGGTGGAGTTTGAGAAGACTACAGCAGCCGACCGTGCCCTATCTATGGCCTATGACTCAACTAGCACGCGTAGTTGAGTCAAAGCTGCAGTAAACCCCTCGGGCTGGACCAAGCTTGAGCGAGAAACTAAGCCGCTTGCTGAGAGAATTGTGCTTCAAAATGGTTTGGCGCGCGCAGGATGCTAAGCAGATTAAATCAGCGCATAAAAATCTCTTCTCCGTGCATCTCGAAGAGATTCACCATTCGCTGAGCTGGTAATTCTCTCGCCACGGAAGGCGCCAAAATGCCACCGATCGATATGCCGCCAATTAAATCCAATCGCGTGGCAATGTGGTCCCCGATTTCTTGCTCAAGATCACTGTACTTACGGACTGCCTGTCGCATTTGGGTGCGAATTGGATTACCTGTCTCTCGTGCATAGGAAATAGCTCCGGAAAAGAAAAAAGGCTAATAGGAGGTTGATACTTTGACGGTGACTCGGAACCTCTAACTAAGCGGTCGCACCAAGACTCGGCGGATAAGATAAACGGGCAACGGTGCAAAGTAATGCGTCCAACGGGTTATTCTAAAGGGCACGGAGCCTGAACATGCTGTCCGCTAGACAGGAAGGCTTCCTAGATACTTTACACATGATTCTCATCGGCGGAGGAGAACGTGATGCTGGTTGTCAATGTTGGGAGAATAGGATGCAGAGAATTCTAACTGTTGACTCAAATTACTTGCGCAGACCAGAGTTAGAAATTCTTGCAAGAGACCGCGCCGGCCACTTGTTCATCGTTCCGGATTTGGTCATGTTTGAACAAGCCAAGTCTAGGGCCTGTTCACATTTTCACGAATGGTCCGAATGCGCAGGCAAGCGAGGCGAACACAAGGTATCCGAGGCCCAGCGGCTAAAGGCGCTGGAGGCCGAGAATGCCAAGCTCAAGAAACTGCTGGCAGAAAGCCTGCTGGACAACGCTGCGCTAAAGGATGTGCTCGGCCGAAAGTGGTAAGCCCGCAGGATAGGAGACGGCCATGCCTCGGTCAATCAACTGATCCAGTTGGTCCGAGTAGCTCTTCCAGGGCTTGGGGTAACTCACTTGGTAAATCCTATAAGTGGAGGGCGTCGTCTACTACGCCAATTCATGCAGCGGCAACCGGGTTGCACTTTGCTTTGATGAACTCAAAAACTGGCTTGAAAGGCTCAAAGGATGACTTATCGAGCGTTGGCACGACCTCTTTGGCGAAAGCAGTCTTATCTCTATCTGATTTGAAAACAACCTTGGTGCCGCCAACACAGGGTTCTTGATGGTAATAGTCTGCTGTTGGCGCTTGCCCATAAAAAAGGTGCTCGATTTCACAGCACGACTCACCGCCAAAGGTTTCGCCAGTTGCCGGGTTTCGGATAACCTGCTTCTGAATATCGGCATGGGCAGGGACCGGCAGCATGACTGCATAAGACTCGCCATGGGCCCATTTCTTAATCAAGCCTTTGAATGGATCGTTGGCTGTCACCTCTCCGTTGAGGCCATTCCATTGGTCATACGCCTTATCAAAATCGAATAAGGCGAAAATAGGCAGTCCGCCCATCTCGCCGTGAATTCGGTTGTCGGTCAGCAACTGATTGATGTAAGTGCAGCTGAAGGCATAGAACGGGATGAAGGGCATCTCCTCGTCATAAAGCTTGTACCAAGCCTCCTTGAGTATGATCGGGTCGGTGCTGCCCTCCGTAAAAAGAACGGGCTTCTTTTCGATCTGGACTGCATTGATAATGCTGAGCAGCTGCTCCTGTTCTGAATACTTTATTAAATCCGAGCTCAGCTTCTTGATTGCTATCGCTTTCGGCAAATCGTAGCAATTTGCCTGATTGTTCTTGATGTCAAAGAACTTGATCTTTTTCTTGTCGTGGGGAATGAGCGTCACAGCGCTGTGGCTGCTCATCAAAACGTGGCTGGTTTTCGCTGCCGCATCCGTGATATCGAAAACCTGCCGCAAAAAATCAAACTGCCATTCTGGATGAAGAAAAGCATCCGGCTCATCCAGCAGGATCAGGCAATTGCGGTCTTTGAAGAGTTCGACGATCGAGTAGATGTAGACCGACTGGAATTGACCGTCGCTGAAGTGAGCGATGGTGGCATTCAGGCCACTGGTCAGCGTGAGCGGGATCGATACATCCGCCAGCATGCCCAGTGTCTTCAGGTTATCGAATTGGCGGAAGATGTCCGATAGCGACTGATCAGCAAAGCGCTGTTGAAACAGTTCGATGTTGACGGGTATTTGATAGCGGTCTTTCTCCCCATCAAACACATTGCCATGATTAAACTCGCCCTTGACGCATGTGACCAATTCGTCCAGAAAATCACGCGTGATACCATCTGCCCCCCAATAGTGGGTGCGAGGGTCGAAGTTCTCGATGTTGTCTACGCCAAGCTTCTTAAGGGCCCCGTCTGCATATGACGGCCGCTGCAACACCAGTTGCAGATCAGCGCCAATACTTTGTATTCCCAGTTTCTGGCACACGAACTGCCGCGCCTTGACGCCCTCTGGCTGTGTCAGCAATACGGATAGCAGCAGAGCCTTGTACTCTGGGCCAACGCCGACAAAGCGGCGGCTTTCGTCGAGATTTGCACCTTTAATACGTCCACGAAACTTCTGTTCGTAATCGACAACTAGGTCGGTAACAGTGGTGTTGTGGCCAGAGTAATAGATCAAGACGTTGTCGGGAAATGGTGTTTGCCCAAGCGTTTTACGATCTTCGTCTTTGTTGATTCGTAACTTGCCCGCCGTCCATTCAATCTCGGTCTCTTTCCCTTCTATTTCGTAAGTCAGGAGGTAATCAAAGGCGATGTCATTGGCGGGGCGACCAAGTTGATCTAGGTGACGGAATATCTCAAGCAGGGCCTCGAACAGATTGGATTTACCGCTGCCGTTCTTGCCAACGAATACGTCGATAAAACTGCTGCCGTCGAAGCTCAGAGAGAAGTCCCGGAGGTTTTTGTACTGGCTGATGGTGAGTGATTTCAGGCGCATGGCAGTTCCCTACACCTGCGCCATCACGGCATTGAGTAATTCGGTCTGCTTGTCCGTCGCGTCGTTGATCTTCTGCTCCAGCGTGTCGCACAGGGCCATCAACTGGTCGATGCGGGCGACGATGCGGCATTGTTCGGCAATTGGTGCTAGCGGGATCGGTAGCAAGCTCATTGTTTCGCGGCTGACATTTTTCATAGAGCTGCTAGTGCCAGATGCATTTTTTGTGTAATGAGCGCGCGAAGTATTTGCGCCATTGACATGATTAATAAAAAACTTGTTGACGTGGCTGCTCAGATTGAATCGAACAATTTTGTCGCTCAACATGAGGCGTGGAGGTGTATTTCCAACGATTACACTCCGAGCAACAAGCTCATCTGTGTTCGCACGAGAAATCAAGAAATCGCCGCTTTGGACCTCACATTCAGGCCGAGGCTGCGCCAAGATGGGAAGAGCTTTGTTTTCATTGGGATTAAAGGCTCCCCATGAAACAGCGCTGACTTTGAGCACGCCCCATTGATTGCCTGTGCGAGGCTCAGAATTGCACTGCGGACTCCAGCCGGACTCGCTTGACAGGGCGACATTGCCCAACCTCACCCACTCCCAGCCCTGCGGCAGTTGGTAAGGCACTTCCTCCGGTTTGATAGTCGGCAAAGGCTTGTGCGGTTTGATCTTGCCTGCCTTCACCAACCGCTGCTTCTCGGCGTCGATTTCTTTCAACAGTTCCGAGGCCGGTTGATCGGTGGGGTCTTGCGGCACGAGACGGCCCATCACGGCGAGCTGGAGGATGGCTTTGCGCAGTTCGGCGACGTTTGCCTTGACGCTGTAGAGCTCGCCGAAGTGCTGCTGGATAAAGTCCCAGGCCGAACCGCTCGGTGCGGAGAGCAGTTGCTGGATGGCGGCGGCGTGCACGGCCAGCCGCTTTTCTTCCCGTTCTTTACGCAGGGTTTCCAGTGCATCACAACGCGCCATCAACTGATCGATGCGGGCGACGATTCGGTGTTGTTCGACAATTGGCGGCAACGGGAAAGGTGTTGCAATGATCTTTTCCCTCGATATGTTTGGCTGAGCAGCCCCGGCCCCTTGAGAGATGAAATACGGCTTAAGTGATGAAATAAGATTGAGAAGGTATCGCTCATCAAATGCAGTGAATGTCTGACATGCACATATCGCTTGGTTGGTAGTGGCATCGATCTCCAAAATTCCGACTTCACCGATGTTGGCGCCATACATGGCGACTAGCACCGAACCTTTTGGATTCAAAGATAGAGAGCATTCGTTCAGTGCCAGCTCGGTGATCGTCTCTTCCGTCTGGGTAATTCGCCCTTGTTTAACCTCTCCCGATTTAACCCACGGGATATTCCCGCCGTAATAATTGCAGTTGGTTCTGCTAGGAGTGGAGCCGGATTTCCAAACGCCTATCTCACCCAGCCTCACCCACTCCCACCCGTGCGGCAATGCGTAAGGCACCTCTTCCGACTTGATGGGCGGCAGCGGTTTGGGCGCTTTGATTTTGCCCGCCTTCACTAGCCGCTGTTTTTCGGCGTCGATGTCTTTCAGCAATTCCGAGGCAGGCTGATCGGTAGGGTCTTGTTCTACAAGCTTGCCTTGCATGGCTAGCGTCAAGATCAGTTCGCGCAGCTTGGCAATGCCATCGAGCGCGGCAAAGGCAGTGTCGAAATGCTGTTCGAGCAGATCGCGGGTCGCGTCAGTCATGCCTTGCCCCCGAGACACGCCATCAGCTCGGCTTTCAAAGCAGCCTGCGCTGTTTCGAGCTGGGCGACGATTCCCTGATATTCGCGCATCAAGTCTTCTGGCTTGCCATGCTCTACTTCTACCAAGTGCGGGTTCTTGCCAACGGCATCCAGGTTGTAATTTTTGTCGGCTATCTCTTTTGCAGAAACTTTCCATGCGTATTGCGTTATCTTGCGACCCTTGCGGCTAGGGCCACCCCACCAGGCTTTTTCGAGATCGAATTCCTCGATGGTCAGTGGCTTGGAGCGTGAATAGCTCTTGTAGCCATCCGGGTACTGGTGTTCAAAGAACCAGACGTCCTTGGTCGGCGCGCCCTTTTCGAAGAACAGCACATTGGTGGCGATGCTGGTGTAGGGCGCAAAAACACCCTTGGGCAGGCGCACGATGGTGTGCAGGTTGAACTCTTCGAGTAGTTCGCGTTTGAGCGTAGTCTTGGCACCTTCACCGAACAGGAAACCATCCGGCAGCACGACGGCGGCGCGACCTGTGTCCTGCTTGAGCAGGTGCATGATCAGCGCCATGAACAGATCGGCGGTTTCGCGGGTTTGATACTTGCGCGGAAAGTTGTTCTCGATGCCGTCTTCTTCCATGCCGCCAAAGGGCGGGTTGGTGAGGATGATGTCGACACGGTCTTTCGGGCCGTAATCTTTCAGCGGACGGCTCAGAGTGTTGTCGTGGCGGATGTTGCTGGGCACATCGATGCCGTGCAGCATCAGGTTGGTCATGGCCAGCATATGGGGCAGCGGCTTTTTCTCTACGCCATGGATGCTGTCTTGCAGCGTGATGCGGTCTGCCGCTGTTTTGACTTGTGCTTTCAGGTGTTCGATGGTGCAGGTCAAAAAGCCACCAGTGCCGCAGGCCGGGTCCAGCACGCTTTCGCCCAACTGCGGGTTGAGTATGTCCACCATGAACTGAGTGACGGCGCGTGGCGTGTAGTACTCGCCCGCGTTGCCTGCCGATTGCAGATCGGCCAGGATTTTTTCGTAGATGTCGTTGAACAGGTGCCGGTCGGTGGATGAGTTGAAATCGACATCATCTTCAATCGTGTTGATGACCTGCCGCAGCAGGGTGCCGGACTTCATGTAATTGTAGGCATCCTCGAACACCGAACCAACGACTTTGCCGTGCGGCGTTACGCCAGCGGAGTTGGCCAGCCTTTTCAGCGATGGGAAGAGCTCGTTGTTGACGAAGTCAATCAGCTCTTCTCCAGTGATGCCCTCGGCATCTTTGGCCCAGTTGCTCCAGCGGAATCGACTTTGCAGCGGCGACTTGTAGCCGGGAATAGTGAGCTGCCATTCCTGCTCTTTGTCGTCGAAGATTTTGAGGAACAGCAGCCAGACGATCTGGCTGATGCGCTGGGCGTCGCCATCTACGCCGACGTCCTTGCGCATGATGTCTTGGATGGTTTTGATCAGGGTACCGATGGACATGATTGTGGATTCCGTGTTTTTTGTTATGCGCGCAGCTGTGATGAGCCGTAGAGCGCTTGTTCGAGTTCGTGAATGGCACGTTGGTATCTATCCAGCCCGCCGAAAGCGCGGATGATCTCTATGGGTGTGCCGAAGCTGGTGAAAGGGGCAATGGTGAGGATCTGGGTTTCCTCAATGGGGCCAACGCCTTCATCAGCGTACTTGTCCAGCAGGGCTTGCAGCACGCGCTGCGCTTGCTCGCCATAGCGGGTGAAGTAGTCGCGCTTTTTGACCTGCTCGGCGCGCTCTTTTCGGGTGAGCGGCGGCTGGTCCCAGGCTACGTGGCAGACCAGATCGAAAGGGTCGAAGTCCTTGCCTGACTGGCGGCCGATTTCTTCGGCAAGCGCGTCAAAGAACACGCCTTCGTTGGCTAACTCATCAATGATGACTTGCTTTTTCTCAGCATCATTCCAGCGACGCAAGAAATCATCGAGCGACCTGAACTCCCTGGCGAGCGCCTTGCGCGTGTAGTCTTTCAGTGACTCTGTGATCAGGCGGCCAGCGGCATCGAAATACTGCACCCGCTCGGACGCCACTTTGACTTCTACATTGGCGACAACGTAGCGACGGATGCTACTGCCCTCCTCGCCGGGCCGAGGTTCGGCGACGCCCGACCACGGCGACTCTTCTGTCGGCGGATAGGTGAAACCATCTTGGGCCGGTAACCCCTCGCCCTCATCCGGCGGTACAGGCGAGTCATCGCCCTTGGGCTCATAGATTTGCACCGGGTCGCCATCGAAATCAGGATCGGCAAATAGCTCCGTTGCCTTCTTGAAATCAATGATAGTGAAGTAGTACTTGTCGTAATCCTCATTGATTCGCGTGCCGCGACCGATGATCTGCTTGAACTCGGTCATGGACTGGATGCGCTGGTCCAGAACGATGAGTTTGCAGGTCTGCGCATCCACACCCGTGGTCATCAACTTTGAGGTGGTGGCAATAACGGGGTACCTAGACTCCGGGAAGATGAAGTTGTCGAGCTCTGCCTTGCCCTCTTCGTTGTCGCCGGTGATGCGCATCACGTACTTGCTGTTCTGTGCAACGAGATCGGCGTTCTCGTTGACCAAGGCTTGGCGCATGCGCTCGGCGTGATCGATGTTGTCGCAGAAAACGATCGTTTTATCGAAGCGATTGGTTTGCTTTAGGAAGTCACTGATTTTTTTGGCAACCAGTGTAGTGCGCTTTTCCAGGACGAGTTTTTTATCAAAATCCCGCTGGTTGTAGATGCGATCCTCAATTTCATTGCCGTGTTTATCGACCATGCCTTTGTCGGGGCGCCAGCCGGTGAGGTCTTTATCCAGGTCAATGCGTACCACCTTGTAGGGGGCAAGAAAGCCGTCGTCGATACCCTGCCGCAGGGAGTAGGTGTAAATCGGCTCACCGAAGTAATCGATGTTGGATACTTCTTTTGTTTCCTTCGGGGTGGCTGTCAAGCCGATCTGTGTGGCCGACGAGAAGTATTCCAGAATCTCCCGCCAGGCCGAGTCGGCTGCCGCGCTGCCACGATGACACTCGTCGATGACGATCAAGTCGAAGAAGTCACGGCTGAACTGTTTGTAGATGTTGCGTTCTTCTTCCGTGCCAGTGACGGCCTGATATAGCGACAGATAGATTTCATACGACTTGTTGGCCTGACGCTTTTGGATTTTCGTCATGGCCGACCCGAAGGGCTTGAAATCGTTGGTCATGGTCTGATCGACCAGGATATTGCGGTCGGCCAGGAACAATATGCGTTTTTTGGCTTTGGATTTCCACAAGCGCCAAATGATCTGGAAGGCGGTGTAGGTTTTGCCGGTACCGGTGGCCATGACCAACAGCAGGCGGTTCTGGCCGCGAGCGATGGCTTCAATGGTCTTGTTGATGGCCAGCAACTGGTAGTAGCGCGGTGTTTTGTTGCTGCCGTCGCTGTAATAGTCCTGCGAAACCAGTTCGCTTTGTGCTGGGTTTAGGCCTAGGTGTTCTGCCCACCATTGCCAAAGCAAATCCGGCCCCGGCAATTCGTTCAGAGCCAACTCGCGCTCGATGACGCCGTCTTTGGCAATTTTATTGTGAAATAGAAAACCGTCACCATTGCTACTGAAAACGAAGGGCACTTGCAGCATTTCGGCATATCCCAGCCCCTGTTGCATTCCATCGCCCATCGAGTGTTTGTTGTCCTTTGCCTCGATGACTGCGATAGGCATGTTGGGCTTGTGGAACAAGACGTAGTCGGCGCGTTTGTTTTGAGCACGAGTGTGCAGCTTGCCTCGGACGATGATGCGCCCCTTGGTGAGCGGAAACTCTTCACGTACCTGAGTAGCAATATCCCAGCCCGCCTGCTCGAGTGCGGGGGTGATGAACTTGGTGCAGATGTCGCGCTCTGACAGCTCTTTCTTGTTCATGCGCCATTTCCTTCCGGCTTGTGCTCAGCGGAACTGGCCTTCAAATCGTGAACTCGCGCGTACTCCAACACCAAGATTTCGATCATCGAAGCCACCGAACGGCGCTCGCGATCTGCCGCCAAGCGCAATAGCTGCTTGATCTCGGCAGAGGTACGGATAGACAGGGTTTCGTCCTTCAAGCGTGACATGGCATCGTCTCGTCAATGATGTGCTGCAAATGTACTGCATTTTGCACAAAAATGATAGAGATCGGGCTAGCTAGGGGCACCCACGCCGTAGCAGAAATTTTGCTAGCTAAAGTATGTTACAGGGCTGTCTAAGGCAATTCTGAACAAATAAATGAACTGGTTTACAGGCATTATAGAAGTATAGAAAAGCGGGGCGGAAGCGCTCGTCTCTGGCGCTAGACTGTCCAACTTCCGGTGGCAGGTCAGTTAAGGGACTGCTACTTACTCTTGCCGCTCTTCCGTTTGGGCTTCGTGTCACGTTGATATTTGGATTGAAGTAGAGTTAATGCAAGCTTTAGTTCTATGCATGAACGGGCGAGTAGCGCATTCCAGTTTCTAAGTTCTTTAAGCTCCTTCTTCAGGGAAGCTATGGTTACTGCCTTTTTTTCTTGCCTAGCCGCGCGAGTACGAGTACTAAATTCGTCAACAAGGTGAGAAAAGGACGCGTAAAGTGTTGAATTGCATTGAAATCTGACCCACTTTCTCAGGAAATTTGCATCCTAAGTTGACCCATGTTTAGACCACAATCCTGCTCATGACAGCGAGC
>NZ_JAVDSP010000015.1:0-50644 GCF_031455335.1 Herbaspirillum sp. 1173
ATCAGCGCCAACAGCGCCAGCAGGCTGAACCGCGCCTGCTGGGGGTTGCGCTTCATGTCGAAGGTCATGAGAGCCATAGTGTTCTCTTCCGATTTCTTAAGTTTCTAAGTTTCTGTTTTTAAGTTTTTAAGGTTTTAAATCTTAAAAACTCAGGCCCGATCCGCCACACGCTCACCCATGATCCCGGACGGACGCAAGGTCAACACGATGATCAGCACGATGAAGGCGAAGATGTCCTGATAATTGCTGCCCAGGAAGTTGCCAGTCAGGTCTCCGATGTAACCGGCACCCAGACTCTCGATCAGGCCCAGCAGGATGCCGCCCAGCATGGCGCCGTAGATGTTGCCGATACCACCCAGCACGGCCGCCGAGAAGGCCTTCAGGCCCGGCACGAAGCCCATGGCGAATTGCGCAGTGGAGTAATTGGCAGCCCACATCACGCCGGCAATCGCGGCCAGTGCGGCACCGATGGCGAAGGTGACGATGATGACGCGATTGGCGTCCACGCCCATCAAACCGGCGATGCGCGGGTTCTCGGCGGTGGCGCGCATGGCGCGGCCCATCTTGGTCTTCTCCACGATCAGCACCAGGCCGATCATCGCGGCCAGGGCCAGGATCAGCAGCATGATCTGGGTCGGCGAGATCAGGGCACCGGCGATGTTGACCGGGGTCGAGGGCATGATCTGCGGGAACGGCAGCGGCCTGCGGCCCCAGATCATCATGGCGAAGGTCTGCAGCAGGATCGATACGCCGATGGCGGTGATCAGCGGCGCCAGGCGCGGCGCATTGCGCAGCGGACGGTAAGCGATGCGTTCGATCAGCAAGCTCACGATCACGCACACCGGAATGGCTCCGACGATGGCGATGATCAGCTTGACGATGCCCGGCAGGTCAGGCGCGACCTGCTGCACCAATTTGAGGATCGACAGGCCGACCATGGCGCCCACCATCAGGATGTCGCCGTGGGCAAAGTTGATCAGGTTCAGCACCCCGTACACCATGGTGTAGCCCAGGGCGATCAGTGCGTACATGCTGCCTAGCACCAATCCGTTGATGATCTGCTGGATGAAAATGTCCATGAAACGGTGTCTCCTTCAGGAGGATGATTGTTGTGAAACGTCAGGAAACTGCAAGGAAACCGCAAACGCACGGGCGTTCGCGAAAAAAGCGTAAATTATTTATCAAATTAAGCGCGCATGCACGCGCAATTTTCATATCCCCAGTGTGGTGCGCATCACGCGCGCTGCCGCCAGGTCCCACGCGGCCTGGCCCACGGTCTTGAACACCGGCAGCGCCCCCGCGCTGTCGAGCGTGTTCACCGCCGTCTTGCCGGCCAGCACATCGCCGATGCCGACCACCCCCGCCCAGTCCACCTTGGCCTGGATCAGGTCGCCTGCTTCGTGATGCGCGCCGGCGAGGTCATCGACCACGATACGGCGTGCATGCAGCAGGCTGGCCGGGAACTCCACCATGTCCGGCTTGAAGGCACCGACGCCGATGGCCAGCGTATCGGCCGCGATCTGTTCGGGAATCACGGCCACGCGCGACGTAGTCAAGGCAATCACCACATCGGTGCGCGGCAAATCCTGTTGCAACATCTGTGCCGGGAGCGGACTGGCCACGACTTGCGGATGGCGTTCGCTGATGGCCTGGCAGAAAGCCTGGGTACGCGCGAGGTCACGCGCGGCCACCCAGAACTGACGGACACCAAACACTTCCGCCAGCGCATCGGCATGCGCCGCCGCCTGCGCGCCGGTACCGATCAACAGCGCCGATTGCGGCGTGCGCGGCAACAGCGTGCGAATGCCCAGCAGACTCATGGCTGCGGTGCGGCGCGCCGTGACGGTCGGGCCATCCATCAAGGCCAGGCGGCGGCCGGTATCGGTTTCGAAGGCAATCACCTCACCCTGGATCGCCGGCAGCTGATGGCGGGCATTGTCGCCATGCACGGTGATGAGCTTGGTCACCGAGAGATCCTCGGCAATGGCCGGCATGCCCAGCAAGACGCTGTTGGCATCAATGGGAACGACCTGGCGTTCCGGGGCGCGAATCGCACCGCTGGCCAGTTCCTGCGCGGCGCGTGCGAGGGCATCGACCAGCGCGGAATAAGGCAGTGCCTGCGCGGTCTGGAGGGAATCGAGGATGTGCATGGGAATCCTGTGGGGAAGTCAGCGCAGGAAGAAACCGGTCGGGAAGGGATCGGAGTCTTCCAGCACCCACTGGTTGGTACTCATGATGTGGGCATGGCCGCTCACCTCGGTGAGCGCGCCATCGAAGTCACCCACCTTGGTGGCAGCAGTCACGCGCACGCCGAAGTTGCTGCCGACGATGCTGCCGTTGACGTAGTGCTGGTTCAGCGCCAATTGTCCGCGCAGGAACAGCTGGGCCGCGCGGCCCGAGGTACCGGTGCCGGTGGGCGAGCGGTCCACTTCGCGGTCGGCGAAGATGCAGACGTTGGACTGGTCCGCGCCGGGGAAATTGGGTTCGCTGTCGATGATGGTGCCATACAGCGTATTGAGGCCCGGCTCCAGCGGATGCGCGATGGCGACCTTGGCCATGACGGCGGCCTTGGTCTCGGCACCCAGCTGGATCAGCTGGCGCACCAGTTCAGGCTTGACGGTGAGGCCGGCCTGCGCCGCGTTGATGTAGTAGTAGAAGGCACCACCGAAGACGATGTCACCGGTGATCTTGCCAAACCCGGACGTCTCGACTTCGACGTCGCGGCGATAGATGAAGGCGGGCACGTTGTTGAAGCTGACCTTGCCGGCGCGCACGCCATCCCACTCGACGAAGGCTTCGATGAAGCCGGCCGGGGCATCAAAGCAGATGCGCGTCCGCGGCTGGGTACGTTCAACGTAGCCCATCTCGACCAACACCTTGCCGAGGGCGATGATGCCGTGGCCGCACATGTCGCTGTAGCCTTCGTTGTGGATGAAGATGACGCCGAAGTCGGCGCCGGCCGTGACCGGGGGCAGCAGGTAGGCACCATACATGTCGGCATGGCCGCGCGGCTCGTTCATCAGGAAGCGGCGCAGGTCGTCGCGATGTTCGCGCAGCCAGGCGCGCTGTTCCAGGATGGTGCCGGCCGGGATCTTGGGCAGGCCCGAGACAACGATGCGCAGCGGCTCACCGCCGGTGTGGGCATCGATGGTCTGGACGGTACGGGTATAGCTGAGCATGGTCTTCCTTCCGGGTATGCTGCGGGTCCGCCTGGGCAGAGGGTAACACTGCGGACCGGACATGGGCCCTGCAAGCGGGTACGGCAAGCCGCTCCCGGCCGGTCGGAGCCGGCGGGAAGCGGGACACTGCAATGTGGAGCTGGGATCTGGGCCTGGCGCGCCACCCGCGACTGCGGGCGGCGGGATCAAGCCCGGGGAAGGACCGATCAGTAGCTGGTCAGGGGAACCGGCAGACCATCCTTGAAGCGATAGACCGTCACGGGCGATTGCTTCAGGTCGTGGTTGGCGTCGAAGTCGTACTGGCCGGCCACGCCCTTGTAGCTGATCTTGGCCATGGCCGGACCGAAGGCTTTCGGATCGACCGAGTTGGCCTGCTTCATGGCTTGCGCGATCAGCATCATGCCATCGTAGAAGGAAACTGCATAGGTTTCAGCAGGACGGCTGTACTTCTTCTGGTAGTCGTCAGCGAAGACCTTGCCATCCTTGGCCTTGTCCAGCATGGTGCCGCCCTGGGTGCAGTAGACGGTTTCACCGATGGCATCGCCACCCAGGCGACCCATTTCCGGCGAACAGATGCCGTCGCCGCCCATCAGGGGTACGTCAATGCCCAGCTGCTTCATCTGGCGCTTGATCGGGCCGCCTTGGGGAGCGTAGCCGCCCAGGAACACGGCGTCGGGCTTCTTGCCCTTGATGGAGGTCAGGATGGCGGTGAAGTCGGTAGCCTTGTCGTTGGTGAAGTCCTTGCTGATGACTTCGATGCCGTTGGCCTTGGCGACCTTGGCGAATTCCTCGGCCAGGCCCTGGCCGTAGGCGGTGCGGTCATCGATGACGGCCACGCGCTTGAGTTTCAGTTCCTTGGCTGCGTACAGGGCCATCTTGCCGCCCAGCTGGCTGTCGCTGGCAGCCACGCGGAACAGGGTGGCAAAACCTTGCTGGGTGATCTTGGGGTTGGAGGCCACGGTGGCCACCACGATGCCGGCATCGTTGTAGACGCGCGAAGCAGGAATGGTCACGCCCGAGTTGTAGGGACCGACGATGGCCTTGACGCCCTGGTCAGCCAGCTTCTGTGCCACCGCCACGCCTTGCTTGGGGTCGGCCTGGTCATCTTCGGCCAGGACTTCGAACTTGATCTTCTTGCCACCCACGGTGATGGGTTGCGCATTCAGACGCTCGACGGCCATCATCAGGCCGCCCTGGTTGTCCTTGCCGGCCGATGCCTGGGGACCGGTCAACGGGCTGGAGAAACCGATCTTGACGACCTGGGTTTCCTGCGCCATGGCGAAAGCAGGGATCAGCGCCAGCGAGGCGGCGATGATGTTGAGTCCGGAGACGCGCTTGAACATGGGGTGTTTCCTCTCTTCTAGAAAGTCAGACTGCGGTGGGTGATTGCATTGAAAACGCCGGAAAAGCAGGATTTGCGCCATCCCCCGCCTCGTGGGCAGGAGCGGTGCATTCCGTTGATGCCGGGCCGACCGCGTCAGGCCGGTTTTCACCGCCGCGCGCAGGCTGGACCTGGCAAACAAAACTCGTCAAATCTGTTGTCGAGATACTGCTGTGATCCGCGCAGAAACGAGGTGAACTTCGCTTCATGCCCGCATTACGTTATGTTTTTTATGAGGGAGGATTCTATTGACTCTTCCTTGATATTAGGCGCGCTTATTCCCCTTATAATCGGAATAAAATTTTCTCTATATATTTTTAACTGAATAAAGTTCAGAAACCATGGCCGGACTCGACAAGATCAGCAAGAAAATTCTGGCGGAGCTGCAAAACGACGGCCGCATCAGCAACGTCGACCTCGCCGCTCGCGTGAACCTGTCGCCGGCCGCTTGCCTGGAGCGGGTTCGCAAACTGCAGGAAGCCGGCTATATCCTGGGTTATGCGGCGCAGTTGAATCCGGAATTGCTGGATGTCTCCCTGCTGGTCTTCATCGAGGTGGTGCTGGACCGCACCACGCCGGATGTTTTTGCCGAATTCAAGAAGAGCGTGCAGAGCATCCCCGAGATCATGGAATGCCACATGGTGGCCGGTGGCTTCGATTACCTGGTCAAGTCGCGGGTCAAGGACATGAACGCCTATCGTGAATTCCTGGGCAAGTCGCTGCTGCAATTGAAGGGTGTGCGCGAGACGCATACCTATGCGGTGATGGAAGAAGTGAAGAACACCATCCGCCTGCCTATCCGCTGATCCCCACGGCATCCACGGAATCGTTCCCCGCCACAGCCTGTCCCTGCTCCAGCCTGCCCCTGCGCCGGTACGCCCCCGGCCCCATTCCGCTGAACTTCTTGAATACCCGGTTGAACGCTGCTTCGGACTGATAGCCCACAGTTTCGCCGATCTGTGCCGTGCCCATTTTGCTGTAGCTCAATAGCTGCGCGGCACGCGCCATGCGCAATTGCTGCAGGAGTTCGCTTGGCGTAGTGGCGCCGACCTCCTGGAAGCGCCGCACGAAGGTCGCGCGCGACATGTGGCACAACGCTGCCAGCCGAGGCAGCGTCCAGTCCTGCTGCGGGGCCTCCAGCATGGCCTGCATCGCATGTTGCAGGCCGGGATGGGCCAGCAGCGCCAGCAAACCCGGCTGCGGTCCGCCCTGGGCCAGCCAGGCACGCAGGGCCAGTCCGAACAGCGCCGCCGCCAGCCCGGCCACCACCGCCTGCGCGCCGGCGCGCAATTCTCCGCGGCCATCGGCGCCCCCGCACTCGTTGCGCAGCAGGGTGGCCAAGGTGTGCAGACCATCCCCTTGCGGCAGCTGCTGGCCCCGTACCAGCAAGACTTCCGGCAGCGCCTGCATCAAGGCGTTGGAGTGCGGGGCATCGAAATGGAACTGCCCGCAGAGGAAATCCGACAGGGGCTGCGCGCCGCCGCCATCCTCATCATTCACATTCAGTTGCACCGGCGCTGCAGTCACGCCCGGGCGCGCCGCAATGGCTTCGCCGACAGGCGCGATGAAGAGATCATGCGCTGCGCCACGGGTGAGCACCACCAGGTCGCCAGCCTCCAGCAGCACAGGCTCGCCCGCCGCCAGGCGCAGCTGCGCCCGGCCCTCCAGGATGAAGTGATACGGCGCCACGCCCGCTGGCAAGGCCGCATGCGGCAGGTTCCAAGGCTGGCCGAAACGGCAGCGGATATCCAGCGCGGCACGCACCGGATGCAGGGAAAGGAGGCGGCTGAGGGCATCCATCATTTTCCTTGATTGAGCTTTTTGAGCAATTTTATGTCATTTTCAGGCATTCATAATTCCAATCTGTAAGCCTACAGTACGTCCATGCGCAACACGGACCAGCGGCAATCCTGCCCCGGCCAAGGCGCTGACCTTCACCAAGGAGAAATATCATGCCCCGTTTGAACACTGCCCCCATCAGCGAAGCCAGCGGCCAGGCCGCCCAACTGTTTGCCGCCATCAAGTCTGCAGTCGGCATGGTGCCCAATGCCTACGCCGGCATCGGCAGCCTGAGCCCGGTAGCGCTGGAGTCGGCCCTGCACCTGGATGGCGCCCTGCGCAAGAGCAGCCTGTCGGCCAAGGAAATCGAAGCCATCAAGCTGGCCGTGAGCGAACAGTCCGGTTGCGATTACTGCCTGGCCGCCCACGCGCTCATGGGCAAGAAGGCCGGCCTCTCCGCCCAGGCCATCGACGGTGTGCGCCATGACCGCCCCTCGGGCGATGACCGCCTGGATGTGCTGGCCGACTTCGCGCGCCGCCTGGTCGCTACCCGTGGCACCGTTCCCGCCGATGTGGTCGAACGCGTGCGGGCCGTCTACAGCGATGCCCAGATCGTCGATACGCTGCTGGCCGTCACTGCAATTACCTTCACCAATCTGTTCAATCGTGTGAACGATACTGTTCTGGATTTCCCGCCGGCACCGTAATCGGCCAGTAAAAAATCCGGAAAATTGACTCATTGCTTCATACGCGCCATACAGGCGAAAAAAAGCCCGGCAGCCTCCTTGCGGAGACGGCCGGGCAAGCTGCGCTGGCGGGAGGCGCAGTCTCCCGCCGGCACCCGGTGACGCCGCTGCCCGGGGCAGCTGGCGTTTCATTCATATCGGTCAAAAGGCGGTGCGTACCCCCACGATGAAGTTGCGGCCACCCAGCGGTACCGTTTCGCGTAACACCGACGTGGACAAACGGATGTCCTGGTTCAGCAGGTTGCGGGCCAGTGCGAACCAGGTCAGCTTCACGCCGTTGAGACGCTGGGTATAGGACAGGTTGGCGTCCAGCTGGGTGTAGGACGGGGTTTCGTAGGTTTCGAAGGACGCCAGGCGATCCTGCTTCTGCGCGCGCAAGACCTTCACGCCGCTGGCCCAGGGACCGGTCTTGTAGCCCAGCTCGATGCCGTAGCGGGTGGACGGCTGCAGGGGCAGGTTGCCGAGATTGTCGAGCGTGCCGCGCGAGGTATCGGCAAAGACCCGGCCGGAAACGCCTTCGCCGTTCCAGTTGTACGTGACCTCGGCTTCCACGCCGCGGATGGTGGCATCTCCCTGCGACCAGAAGCGCTGGGTGAATTCGCCATTGGGATCGGCCGCGCCAGTATCGTCCACCTGGCCGTTGGTACGGCCGTAGATGTAGTTGTTGACCTTGTTGCGGAACACATTGCCCTTCCAGCGCACCAGTCCTTCGGTCTTCTGCAGGCTCAACTCGATGTTGTGTGAAGTTTCCTTCTTCAGCTGGTTGTCGCCGATGTCGTAGGTGGAGGTCGATTCATGCGGGCCGTTGGAGTACAGCTCTTCCACCGTCGGTGCGCGCTGAGCGAAGGAATAGGTCAGGCCCAGGCCATAACCGGGCTGGAAGGTCCACAGACCGCCGGTAGACCAGGAGATCAGGCTGAAATCGCGTCCCGGCAGGCCGCTGCCGCTGTCCGGTCGGCGGCTCACGCTCTCGGCGCGCAGGCCGGCACTGGCCAGTACCTGGCCGAACTGCCGCTCTTCCACCAGGAAGCCGGCAAACGAGGTCGAACGCGTGGGCGGAGTCAGCTCGGAGACCCCGGTATCGGGCGTGAGGGCCGAGTAGTTGCTTTGCTCGGTCTGCACGCCGAAAGTGCCGTGCCAGCCGGCCAGCGGTGCGTGCGTCAGTTCCCAGCGGGTCTGCAGGGCGCGGTTGGAGAAGACCGTGTTGGGCGTGCCATCCTCCGCCTTCTCGATGTGGGTGTAATCGGTGTATCCCATGCGGAAGCGGAATTTCTCGATGCCGGCGAAGGGATGATTGACGACGGTATCGAGGTCGTAGCGGTTCTGGTGCAGGTCGATGAAGGATTTTTCATCGGTCGGAATCCCGTAGTGATCGTCCAGGGTCGCCACCGACAGGCCGACGTAACCCCAGTTGGTCACATAGGAAATGCCGCCACCCAGGCTGGTCTCGTGGGTGAAGGAATTGGGCAGGCGGCCCGATGCGCTGCTGCTGTCGCCCTGACGGGCGTTACCGGGGATCTTGTAATTGTCGGTATCGCGGTAGTTGCCGTCCAGGTGCAGGCCGATCTGGCCGGCCGAGGTATCCAGCGAGAAGGACGTGTTCTTTTCGCCATCGACGGTACCATAGCGGCCTTCGACGGTGCCGGTGGGCTTGCCGACCAGCTCGGTGGGGATACGGTCATTGACCACGTTGACCAGGCCGCCGATGGCACCCGAGCCATACAGCAGCGCGGCCGGACCGCGCAGGATTTCGATCTGGCGGGCGGTAGCGGCTTCGGTGGCGACCGCATGGTCGTTGGAGACGGTGGAGACGTCGGAGACGCCCATGCCGTTCTGCAGGATCATCACGCGCGGACCTTCCATACCGCGGATGATGGGACGCGAAGCGCCGGCACCGAAGGCGCTGGCGGACACGCCCAGTTCACCCGAAAGGGTGTCGCCCAGCGAGTTGCCGAGCTTGTTGCGCAGTTCGTCCCCGGCGATGACCTTGGCGGGCGTGAGGACTTGTACATCCTCCTGAGAGGCGAAGGGGGTGGCAGTGACGACGATGGGTTGCAGCGCCGGTTGGGCAGCGGTTGCAGGGGTCGCGGTGGTGTCAGCCGTCTGGGCCGAAGCCGAAGCGGACCAGGCCGCCAGAGCCGAGAAGACGGCCGAGGCGATGCGTTGGCGTTGAAGAGCCATGTGAATTCCTTGTTATGCGCGAAGCGCCGCCCGCCTTGTCGTGAGGGTGGATGGGGCGGCGCGGATACACCGGCCGTCGGCACGCGATCGCACGCAGCGGCGGCGTCAGGACGACGCCGCGCCACGCACGGATGCGCGAGCGACAACCGGTAACCAGTAATGCGGGTCTTGCAGGGAGAAGGAATTCAGCGCGGCGGGGCGCGCGAGGAGAAATGGCAGTTCAGCGGCGCGTCCCAGGATGCGAAGGCCAGCCACAAGGCCAGCACGCGCACCGGCGGCAGCAACGGAAGGGGAGGAAAATCGACATGCACACCCGCCGACAAGGCGGCGGCGTCATAGGCCACGCAGGAGTGGTGCAGGCCATGGGCGTGGTGGTGATGGGCATCATGCCCGTCGGCGGCAGCGAGTTCGGCGTGCGCCTCCTCGCCCTCGTCGAACAGGGCTTCGCTGATCAGCGAATGGACCGTCCCCGGTGCCCAGCCGGCGTGCGCAATACCGTGCACGAAACCCAGCATCTGCGCGAACAGCAGCGACATCGCCAGCAGGGCGATGACGGTGGAGCTTCGCAGGGCGCGCAGACGGTGCATGAGGCGGGACCAGGTTGGAAACGACAGCGGCACTGCGCCTGCGCACCGCATGGCGCAGGCGTCATCGTGCGAGGCGAGTATCAGTCGCCGTAGAGTTTCTGCTTCAGTTCGCGGCGTTGCTGGGCTTCCAGCGACAGGGTCGCGGTCGGACGCGCCAGCAGGCGCGGGATACCGATCGGTTCGCCCGTTTCTTCACACCAGCCGTACTCGCCGTTGTCGATGGAGACGATGGATTGCTGCACCTTCTTGAGCAGCTTGCGCTCGCGGTCGCGGGTGCGCAGTTCCAGCGCGTGTTCTTCCTCGATGGTGGCGCGGTCAGCCGGGTCCGGCACCAGCACGGTTTCGCGCAGGTGTTCGGTGGTTTCATCCGCGTTCTTGAGCAGATCCTTTTCCAGCTGCTGGAGACGGGCCTTGAAGAAAGCAAGCTGCGCTTCGTTCATGTAGTCCTTCTCGTCCATCTTGAGGATTTGTTCCTCGGTCAGCAACTGCGCTGCAGGGGTAGTTTTGGGAGTCTTGGTTGCCACTTCGCTTACTTTCAATACTACGGGTTTTTCAACTATATCCATTCCCGGCTGATGCACGGCTGCCGGAACAGGTCGCTTGTGAATCCACTTCCCTTGCCGCGTTGGCACCTCTTCGATTGACGTTGACGCGATCAGTGCGCAGGTCCGGGCCGTCAGGACCGGGGCGCGCTGCCGATGGCGTACGCTTTTTCGCGGTCAAGGATTGTACACCAACGATTCCGTATGCCAAGCCTTTGGCGCGGCGGCCCGCTGGCCATCTCCTCGGGCGGCGTTCCGGTTCATGGAGCGGTTCATGACTTCCCCTGTGACGGGCTAGGCGGGGCGGGCTGATCGCGCTTGTGAATTGTCGTCGTTCGGAACATCAGCCTGGCGCATGCTGCATGCTATTTGCATTGCAACATCCATCCGTGTTTATACCAGAAGAACGGGGGCCGATGGAAGCGACGATGCGTGCCATCCACAGCGCCCGCGTCTATCCGTGCCGCCGGGCACACACCGGGCACTGGCGGTCGCGGCCGATGCCGATGCGGGTCCATTCCATCTCGCGCGCATCCAGGATCAGGAGGCGTCCCGCCAGCGAGCGGCCGATACCGGCCACCAGCTTGATGGCCTCGGCCGCCTGCATGGTGCCGATGATGCCGACCAGAGGCGAAAACACGCCCATGGTGGAACATTGCACCTCCTCGAACTCGCGCTCGGGCGGGAACAGGCAGGCATAGCAGGGGCTGGCCTCCTGGCGCGGGTCGAAAACGCTGATCTGGCCATCAAAGCGGATCGCTGCCCCCGACACCAGCGGCACCCCGGCTGCCACGCAGGCGCGGTTGACCGCATGGCGGGTGGCGAAGTTGTCGCTGCAGTCCAGCACCACATCGGCCGCCGCTACCAGCGCCTGCAGGCGCTCGCCTTCCACCCGCTCGGCCAGCGCCGTGACCTGCACGCCGGGGTTGATCTGCTGCAAGGCTTCGCGCCCGGACGCCACCTTGGGCTGGCCCACGCGCGCGGTGGTATGCATGATCTGGCGCTGCAGGTTGGTCAGATCGACGGTGTCGTGATCCACCAGGGTGATGTGGCCCACCCCGGCCGACGCCAGGTACATGGCCGCCGGCGAGCCCAGGCCGCCGGCACCGATGACCAGCGCATGGCCTTGCAGCAGGCGGGTCTGGCCTTCGATGTCGATCTCGTCGAGCAGGATGTGGCGCGAGTAGCGCAGCAGCTGTTGGTCATCCATCGTCATATCCGACACGGTTGAGATGAAAAAAAGGGCCGCTGGCAAGTGCTAGCGGCCCGATGTGCCTGCCCGCAGGCGGCGTATTACTTGGTGGTGTCGATCTTCTCGGCGGGCGCCTTGTTGTCCTTGCGCTCGTCCTTCACCGGGGTGTCGTTCTTGCCTTCTTCATTGCGCACTTCCGGCTTGGCGTTGGAAACCTTCACCGGCAGGCCCTTCAACTGGTTCAGGGCCTGGGTCAGCTGGAAGTCGTCCTTGCTGCCGAAGTCGAGCGGCTTGCGCTTCTTCTCGGCGGCAATCAGGCGCTCTTCGGACTGCTCATCCATGGCCTTGGCCTTGACCTCGGCGGACTTGTCGGTGTCGTTGGTCAGGTGCTTGGAGAGATCGGCTTCACGCAGGCGCAGGCCGTTCAGGCCGTCGCCATCGGGGTACTCGTCCACCATGATGTCCGGCACGATGCCGCGCGCCTGGATGGAACGGCCCTTGGGCGTGTAGTAACGGGCGGTGGTCAGCTTGACGGCGGTGTTCTTCTCCGGCGGCAGCGCGATCACCGATTGCACCGAGCCCTTGCCGAAGGACTGCGTACCCATGATGGTGGCGCGCTTGTAATCCTGCAGGGCACCGGCCACGATTTCGGAAGCCGAGGCCGAGCCGCTGTTGATCAGGACCACCATCGGCACCTTCTTGATGGCATCCGGCAGGCGCGACAGCGGATCCGACAGGGGATTGGCGGCGTAATACTCGCGCTTGGCGTAAAAGGTCTGCTTGGAGCTCGGCAGCTGGCCATTGGTGGAGACCACCACCGAATCCTTGGGCAGGAAAGCCGCCGCCACGCCGATGGCGCCCGGCAGCACGCCGCCCGGGTCATTGCGCAGGTCCAGCACGATGCCCTTCAGGTTGGGTTCCTGGGCGTAGATGGCGGCCAGCTTCTTGGACATGTCGTCCACCGTCGGCTCCTGGAACTGGGTCACGCGCAGCCAGGCGTAGCCGGGTTCGACCACCTTGGACTTGACGCTCTGCACGCGGATCTCCTGACGAGTGATGGTCAGGATGATGGGCTTGTCTTCTTCCTTGCGGGCGATGGTCAGGGTGATCTTGGTGTTGGGTTCGCCGCGCATCTTCTTGACGGCTTCATCCAGGGTCAGGCCCTTGACCGGGGTGCTGTCCAGGCGGGTGATCAGGTCACCGGCCTTGATCCCGGCGCGGAAGGCCGGTGAATCCTCGATGGGGGAGATGACCTTGACGTAGCCATCTTCCATGCCGACCTCGATGCCCAGGCCCACGAACTTGCCCATGGTCCCTTCGCGCAGCTCCTTGTAGGCCTTCTTGTCCAGATAGGCGGAGTGCGGGTCGAGCGAAGCGACCATGCCGGAAATGGCTTCGGTCAGCAGCTTCTTGTCATCGACCTGCTCGACATAATCTGACTTGATGAGACCGAACACGTCGGCCATCTGGCGCAGCTCCTCCAGGGGCAGCGACGCCGTTGCATTCTTTTGCGCGATGGCGTCGAACTGAATCATCGCAGTGGCACCTGCCACCATGCCCAACCCGATCAAACCGATATTCTTGAGTTTGCTGCCCATGTGTCACCTAGAAGTTACCCACCCCTGTGGGTCGAATGCGCGGCCTTGATACCGCATTTCAAAGTATAAACCCGATTGCTCATTGCCGCCGCTGTTGCCTGCAGTGGCAATGGTTTCCCCGGTCTTGACCAGGTCACCGGCGCGTTTCAATACCGACTGGTTGTTGCCGTAAATCGTCATGTACTGGTTGCCGTGATCGACGATGATCAGGTTGCCGAAACCGCGCAACCAGTCCGCGAAGACCACGCGTCCTGCTGCCACTGCCCGCACTTCCGCGCCTTCCTGGGCGCGCAGGAACAGGCCCCGGCTGGTCGGTCCGTCGCCGCGGCGGCTACCGAATTTCGATACCAGCTCGCCCCTGACCGGCAGATGCAATTGTCCGCGCAGGCTGGCAAAGGGCTTGCCGAAATTGTCCGCCTGCGGCTCGGGCAGCGTGTCGTTGCGTCCCAAGGAAGCCTGTTGCGGCGGTTCGTCATCATCGATGGCGTCGGCCGGATCGGGCATCTTCGGCGCCGGCTTGCCTTCCTTGGCGGCCTTGGCCGCTTCGGCGGCGCGCTTCTCGGCGCGGGCACGCTGTTCAGCCAGACGCTTCTCGCGTTCGGCCTTGGCTTTGGCCAATTGTTCCTGGCGACGTTTCTCGCGAGCTTCGGCTTCGGCCTTTTTCTGCTGCTCGATAATCTGCGCCAGCTTGTCCACCAGACTGGAGAGGCGCTGCTGATCCTGCTCGATGCGGCCGGCTTCCTGGCGCTGGGCATTGAGTTTGGTGGAAAGCTGCGAAAGCAAGGTCTGGCGGCGGCCCTTCTCGCGTTCCAGTACCTTCTTCTGTTCCTGTTCTTCCTGGGCGATTTCATCCAGTTCGAACTTGGCATTCTGGGTGTCGGCCTTGTTGGCGCGGATCGCCTGCTGGTTGGCACGCAGGGTTTCAATCAGTTTGGCCTGGGCTTGCGAGACATAGCCCATGTACTGCAGCTCGCGATTGATGCGATTGGGATTGTCGCCGGAGAGCAGCAGCTTGATGCGGTCCTCGTTGCCGGCCACGTATTGCTCGCGCAGCAGCTTGGACAGCTGCGCCTGCTGGGCGTTGACCAGCGCGGTCAGTTCGTTCAACTGCTTGACCAGCTGCGCCAGGCGCGCTTCGGTGGCCTGCTGCTCCTGCGCCAGATCGCGCAGCGAACGATTGGCTTTGGAGATCGCCTGTTCGGAAGCGGCCAGGGCGTCGGCGGCATTGTCCTTGGCAGTCTCGGTCTGGTCGATATCGCGCTTGAGCGTAGTCAGGCGCTGTTGCAGGTCGGCCTGTTCCTTCTCGGCGGCCTGCTTCTGCCGGGTCCGCTCGGTGATCGGCTGGGCCTGCACCGCGGCACACAGCAGCAGACCGCAAGCCATCGTCGCCAGCAAGCGAAAGGCTCCCCGCGGCGCGCCCGACAGGAGGGCGGAGCGCGCCGGTGGAATGCACTTTCCGGAAAGGGACGCCGCCTGTGCGGCGGGCGTCTTGCTGGAGCAACGCAGTTTTATTTCGACTTCCCTTGATTGGCCACGGCCTTGAGCGCTGCTTCGATGGCGGACTGGTCGCCCAGGTAGTAGCTCTTGATCGGCTTGAGGTCGGCGTCCAGTTCATAGACCAGCGGCTGGCCGTTGGGGATGTTCAGGCCGACGATGTCGTTGTCGCTGATGCCGTCCAGGTACTTGATCAGGGCGCGCAGGCTGTTGCCGTGGGCCGAAATGATGATCTGCTTGCCAGCGCGAATGGCCGGGGCGATGGAGTCATTCCAAGCCGGCAGCACACGCGCCACGGTGTCCTTCAGGCATTCGGTCAGCGGCACCTGCTCGCGCGAGAGGCCGGCGTAGCGGGCGTCGCCGAAGGCATCGCGCTCTTCGCCCGGGGTCAGCGGGTTGGGCGGGGTATCGTAGCTGCGGCGCCAGACCAGCACCTGCTCGTCGCCGTACTGGGCGGCGGTTTCGGCCTTGTTCAGACCTTGCAGGGCGCCGTAGTGGCGTTCGTTGAGGCGCCAGTCGTTCTTGATCGGGATGTACATCTGGTCCATTTCGTCCAGCGTCGTCCAGAGGGTGCGGATGGCGCGCTTCAACACCGAGGTGTAGGCCAGGTCGAAGGAGAAACCGGCTTCCTTGAGCAGCTTGCCGGCCTGGCGGGCTTCAGCCACGCCCTTTTCGGTCAGGTCGACGTCGACCCAGCCGGTGAAGCGGTTGGCCAGGTTCCAGGTCGATTCGCCGTGGCGCATGAATACGATTTTGTACATAGCAGGACTTGTATTGATGATGGATAAACCGCTGCGGCTGCCCCAAAGATCGACTACGCGAGACCGGGTGCACGCCTTAAACTAGACTGTTCGGTCCGGATGCAAACCGCGAATGCTTCTATTTTATAATGCCGGGATTCAGTAAACTCATTGGACTGCCGTGAAATTCATCATCGACAATATTTTCCTGATCGCCCTGGCCTTGGTCTCGGGCGGTGCGCTGCTGGTTCCCTACCTGCAGCAGCGCGGCAACAAGCTGAGCCTCTTGCAGGCCACGCAGATGCTCAACCAGGGCAAGGTGCTGGTGCTGGATGTGCGTGAACCCGAGCAATTCGCCGCCGGCCACCTGCGCGACGCCCGCAACATCCCCTTGAAAGAGTTGCCGCAGCGCATCGGCGAGCTCGACAAGCTCAAGGGCCGCCCGGTCATCGTGGTGTGCCAGACCGGCACCCAGGCCAACCGTGCCGAAGCGTCGCTGAAGAAGGCCGGCTTCACCGAAGTCTACGGCTTGAACGGCGGCATCGCCGCCTGGCAAGGCCAGGGCCTGCCGCTGACCACCAAGGAGGCAAAATGAGCGCTCCCGTGACCATGTACTGCACCGCCGTGTGCCCGTATTGCATGATGGCCGAGCGTTTGCTGGCCAGCAAGGGAATCACGCAGATCGAGAAGATCCGCGTGGATCTCGAACCTCAGCAGCGTGAGCTGATGATGCAAAAGACCGGCCGCCGTACCGTGCCCCAGATCTATGTCGGCGACACCCATGTCGGTGGCTTCGATGACCTGAGCGCACTGGACCGTGCCGGCAAGCTGGACCCGCTGCTGCAAGCC
Organism: Herbaspirillum sp. 1173; assembly: GCF_031455335.1. NCBI lineage: Bacteria > Pseudomonadati > Pseudomonadota > Betaproteobacteria > Burkholderiales > Oxalobacteraceae > Herbaspirillum > Herbaspirillum sp. 1173. The sequence goes on from NZ_JAVDSP010000015.1 coordinate 16,269, forward strand.
TGACGCCAGGGCAGCACACTCCCCCTATCGATTCACCGAACCTGAAAGAGATCCATGTCGGAACAGAACCAAGAAGCCCAACAGCAACCCGTTTTCCAGATCCAGCGCGTCTACCTGAAGGATCTGTCGCTGGAACAGCCGAATTCCCCGGCCATCTTCCTGGAACAGGAAGCCCCTTCGATCGAAGTGTCGGTGGACGTCGGTGCCGAAGCGCTGGCTGAAGGCGTGTTCGAATCGACCGTGACCATCACCGTGACCGCCAAGGTCAAGGACAAAGTCGCCTTCCTGGTCGAGGGCAAGCAAGCCGGCATCTTCGAGATCCGCAACGTGCCGGCCGAACAGCTGGACCCGCTGCTGGGCATCGGCTGCCCCAACATCATCTACCCGTACCTGCGCGCCAACATCGCCGACGCCATCACCCGCGCCGGTTTCCCGCCGGTGCACCTGGCCGAGATCAACTTCGAGGTGTTCTACCAGCAGCGCCTGCAGGCACTGGCCGAGCAACAAGGCGCGACCCTGGTCAACAACGGCTCCACCGCCGTCAACTGATCGGGTTTCACCCCCTGTCCGCCTGCCGGGCCGGCCGCATCCTCTGCGGCAGCCCGGCACGACAACGAGCCGCCGCAGCCTGTGCTGCGGCGCTTTCCCTTCTGCGGAGACCTTCACGATGAAACGCCTGCCCCTGATTCTTTGCGCAACCCTGCTCGGCGCCTTCATGGCCAAGGATGCCCTGGCCCTGGACTTCAAGTCGGTCGGCGCCTCGCCCGCCATCATGTATGACGCCCCGTCCGAAAAGGGCCGCCGTGTCTATGTCGCGCCGCGCGGCATGCCGGTCGAGGTGGTGCTGACCTATGGCGACTGGAGCAAGGTCAGGGATGCCGCCGGCACGCTGTCCTGGATCTCCTCCAAGGCCTTGACGCCCAAGCGCATGCTGGTGGTGTCGGTGGCCAATGCGCGCATCTTCAATGCTGCCGATGAAGGCAGCCCGGTGGTCTTCACGGCCGACAAGTCGGTCCTGCTGGAGATGCTGGAAAGCCCCAACAACGGCTGGGTCAAGGTCCGCCACCGCGACGGCCAGAGCGGCTTCGTGAAGGCCGGCGATGTCTGGGGCGATTGAGCGAAGAGCGGCCTGAGATGAAAATCACCATTCTGGGCGCTGGCGCATGGGGTACCGCGCTGGCCATTCCCCTGGCGCGTAAGCATCAGGTCGTGCTGTGGGGGCGCAATGCCCTGGCCATGAAGGCCGCCAGCGAGCAACGCGAAAACGGCCTCTACCTCCCCGGATTCGCGCTGCCGCCCGAACTGGCGGTGAGTTCGGACTTCGATGCCGCCGTGCGCCACGTCTGCGACGACCCATCCGATTCGCTGCTCATTGCCGCCTCATCGGTGTCCGGCCTGCGTGAGCTGGCGGGGCATTTGCGCGCCTATGCCATTCCCAACCTGGTGTGGCTGTGCAAGGGCCTGGAAGAAGGCACGCGCCTGCTGCCGCACCAGGTGGTGCAGGAAGTGCTGGGTTCAGGCGTGGCTGCCGGAGTGCTCTCCGGCCCCTCCTTTGCCCAGGAAGTGGCGCGCGGCCTGCCCTGCGCGCTGACCATCGCCGGTGCCGATGCGGCGCTGTGCGAGCGTGTGGTCGCGGCGGTGCATGGCAACAACATCCGCATCTATTCCAGCGATGATCTGGTGGGGGTGGAGATCGGCGGCGCGGTCAAGAATATCCTGGCCATCGCCACCGGCGTGGCCGATGGCCTGCAACTGGGCTTGAACGCCCGTGCAGCATTGATCACCCGCGGCCTGGCTGAAATCACGCGCTTGGGCGTGGCGCTGGGCGGACGTGCAGAAACCTTCATGGGACTCTCAGGGGTGGGCGACCTCATCCTGACCTGCACCGGCGACCTCTCGCGCAACCGGCGCGTCGGTCTGGGACTGGCTCAAAACAAGAAACTGGACGATATCGTCGCCGAACTCGGCCACGTGGCCGAAGGCGTGCGCTGCGCACAGGCCGTGCGGGCGCTGGCGCGCGAAAAAGGCATCGAGATGCCGATCACCGATGCGGTGGCGGCAGCCTTGTTCGACGGCGTGTCGGTGCAGGACATGGTGGCCCGGCTGCTGGCGCGGGATCCGCGCGAAGAAAGCCTGTAAGACAGCCTCTCCCGCTCGCACACTGGGACGGGAGATTCACCAAACCTCACCTGAAAGTGAAGCGGAGAAAATGACAGCCGGAGCAGAAATGCCTCCGGCTGTTTTTTATCGCCCGAGAATTCGGAGAGGATTCAGGCGGGTTGTTGCCTGAATCCGCCCTGCTTCAACGCGCGATGATGTCGCTTTCCATCTTGGGACGCTTGAAGCGTTGCGGCGAACCGCCTTCGAGCGCGTCATCCATCTGCTTGGAGATCTTGTCGTAGCGCGCGCTGCAGTCATCGTCCTGAGGGACGGCTTCTGCGCCCTTCAGGCGCTTGGCCAGACGGGTACTGCGCGCTTCCCCGCCCATGACGTATTGCTGGGCGGCGCGGCCGGCGTGGTTATTGTTCGTGGTCTTGTTGCGTTGTATGGCTTGCATCGTATTTCCTCTTACGTCGCTGACGCTCAACGTTCTTCCATCCTGAGTTGTTGTTCGGAAGAACACGCAGCGCCCCGGAAGATGTTGCCTGCTGCCTTGATTCCGGGAGACTGCTCCAGATACACAAGCACTGCGTTTCTTGACAGTGCTTTAGGTATGTAACGCCCGAGCGGCATTTTGGAATACGCGAAAAGTCAGTATTTTGTCAGCCAAATTGAAATTACTGCTCGCCGGCAAATTCATGCGGCTGCGCAAAAAATGACGCAAACCCGCTACCATCAAGGCTGACAGCGCTGTCAGAATGCGCAGGATTGTGCACTTTTGCTGAACAAAAAAAAGAGAAAAAAAATGTTGCGAAACGTATCTTCCTTCACGAGACGCATCAAAAATACGACGAAAAATTACCAAGAAGAATATTTATCACCCGCTGCGACAACTCATCCGTGCACCGGCACGGGCAGACCGAGATCCGCCGGGACGAGTGAAAAAACCTTCGCATCGCGCGGCTCACCATGAAAGACCAGGCGATTGCGCGCCAGGCATTCCAGCGTGGCACCCGCCTTCTCCGCCACCCTCTGGCTACGCAGGTTGCCAGCCTGGGCCACGATTTCCAGGCGGGTGAGCCCGGTCCTGGAGAAGGCGAAAGCCGCCGCCGCCCGCGCGGCAAGGGCGGCGATGCCGCGGCCGGTGTAGCCCTCACGCACCCAGTAGCCCAGGTTGGCCATCTGGTTCAGCTGGCTGACCTGATTGATGGCCACCGAGCCGATCACCAGGCCGTTGCTGCGATCGATGATGTTGAAATCGTAAGCCGCGTGTACATGCCATTGCTCGATGGAGCGCTGCAGGAACAGCTTGGCGTCCAGCAGGCCGTAGTCGGGCGTACACCAGGCTTCCCACTGGCCGATGGCATCGCGCGACTGGCGCACCGCGTCATACAGCGCCGGGGCCTCGCGCAGGCCGAGCGGGCGCACTTCGATGGCGCGGTCGCAGTAGATGATTTGCCGTTCGCGGTCGATGGAGCGGAGCATGGGATCCGTGGATGAAGTTTCTTTCAGATCTTACCGAAATTGGACGGTGCCGGAACTGTCCCTGCGGTCAGCCCAGTTGCGCCCGCAATTGCGCCAGATGGGTGATGACCGCCACTTCCGCGGGCAGCTCCGGATGCACGCCATGCTCCTGCAAGGCGATCACACGCATGCCCGCTGCCAGCCCGGCTTGCACGCCCGGCAGGCTGTCTTCCACCACGGCGCAGCGCCGGGGCGGGACGCCCAGGCGTTCTGCGGCGAACAGGAACAGGGCGGGATCGGGTTTCCAGCGTTGCACGTCGTAGGCGCTGAAGATGCGGCCGGCAAAATGCGGCAGCAGTCCGGTCACGCGCAGGCACAGCTCGATCTTGTGATGCGGGGCGTTGGACGCCAGGGCAAAGGGCAGGTGCAGCTGCTCCACCATCTCGACGGCACCGCTGATGGGTTGCAGGTGCTGCTCCAGCATGCCGCCCATGAGGGCGCGCAGTTCCTGCTCGAAGTGGCCCGGCAGGGTCTGGCCATGCAATTGCTCGATGTGCGAGATGCACCACTTCATGCTCACGCCGCGAAAACGCGCCAGCGCCTCGTCGGGGCTGAGGGTGACGCCGTAAGTGGCCACGTACTCGGACCAGGCCCGGGCGGCCACCACTTCGCTGTCGACCAGGGTGCCGTCACAGTCGAAGATGACCAGTTCGGGCGCGGCAGGGGGCTGCTTCATCATTGCTCCTTGTTGTTCGGGGGCGTTGGCCGCCCTCTTCAAGGAGCCGCCAAACCCATCAAAGTTCGCCGTAGGAATGCAGGCCCGAGAGGAACATGTTCACTCCCAGGAAGGCAAACGTCGTCACCAGCAGGCCCACCAGCGCCCACCAGGCGGCGGTGCGGCCACGCAGGCCCTTCATGAGGCGCATGTGCAGCCAGGCGGCATAGTTGAGCCAGACGATCAGGGCCCAGGTTTCCTTGGGATCCCACGACCAGTAACCGCCCCAGGCTTCAGCGGCCCACAGCGCCCCCAGGATGGTGGCGATGGTGAAGAAGGCAAAGCCGACGGCGATGGCCTTGTACATCACGTCATCCAGCACTTCCAGCGTGGGCAGGCGATCGGCCAGGATGCCGCGCTCGCGCAGCAGGTAGGCCACCGCCACCATCGCCGCCAGGGCGAAGGTGCCGTAGCCGATGAAGTTGGCCGGCACGTGGATCTTCATCCACCAGCTCTGCAGCGCCGGCACCAGCGGCTGGATCTCGGCCGCATCCCGCGAGACGGTATACCACATCAGGAAAGCGACCGCCGCCGTGATGACGGTCAGCACAAAAGCACCCAGCTGGCGCGTGGCGTAACGTTCTTCGTAGTACAGGTAGAAAAGGGCCGTAATCAGGCAGAACAGGACGAAAACTTCATATAAATTGGAAATGGGGATGTGGCCTACATCCGGGCCGATCAGGTAGGACTCGTACCAGCGCACCATCATGCCGGTGAAGCCCAGCACCACGGCCGCCCAGCACAGGCGCGAGCCGATCGCGCTGCCGGTGCCGGCGGTGGTGGCCAGGCCGCCCCAGTAGAACAGCGTGGAGAGGCAGAACAGCGCGCTCATCCACAGGATCGCGGACTGGCTGGAGAGCATGTACTTGAGGAAGAATTTCTTGTCCGCCAGTTCCAGCGCGCCGCCATACATGGCGATGGCCCCCAGCGAGAGCACGGCGATCACCAGCATCAGCAGGCGAACCGGCTTCCAGTGCCAGCCCAGCCAGGCGAAGGTCGGTGCGGCCAGCAGCAGCACGGCCTTCTCGTAGTAATCCATATAGCTGCCGAAGCGCCCGAAGGCGTACAGCGATCCGGCCACCAGCGCGGCGGCGTAGATCCAGTCGACGAGACTGAGCCGCCGGAAAAAGCCTTGCTCTTGCTCGTAGGCCTGGTTTGCTTGGGTCAGTTGCATTGCGTTCTCCACTGCTGCTGTCCCGGCACATGCGCAAGCCAAGCCTGCCCCATGTGCCGGGGGATCGCCGCCATTACCGGCGGCATGAAGGGTTCAGGCCGAGGGACCGGGGGCGGGCTGGCCCGCGCCGGTCAGACGGTCTTTCATCTGTTCGAATTCCTTGTCGAAGTCCAGCGTGCGGCGCTGCGTGCTCATGGCCAGCAGGGCCTGGCTGCCCTGGCCATCGGGACCGGGCTTGATCCAGATCCACAGGCGCCGTTCACGAATGTACAGCATCGCGAACACGCCCAGTACCAGGAACAGGCAACCCAGGTAGACCACCTTCTTGCCCGGTGAACGCGTCACCTGCAGCACCGAGGCCTTGATCTCCTGGAAACTCGTGAGCTGCAGGAACACCGGTGCCGGATAGAAGGCCGCATCGGCCAGGGCATTGATGGCCAGTTGCAGGTAGCGGCCATGCTTCTCGTCGCTGGCTACCGGAGCGAGACCCTCTTGGGCGCGCGCGGCTTGCCACAGCTCCCACATGCTGCCGTTGAGGATCTTCATGAAGATGTCGGCGGCCTTTTCCTGTTCGGCCGCGGGCAGTTGCTCCAGGAAGCGCGTCACGGCGATGTAGCCGGAGACCTTGCCGTCGCCGGCAAAAATGGTCAGCCCGCGCAGGGCCGATTGTTCCAGTTGCTCCCGCAACACGGGCGAGGCTTCGCGCCCGCTGCTGATGGCCTGCCGCGCATAGCGGCGTGCGGCTTCCTGGCGCAAAGCCGGATTGGCCAAGGCCGCGCGCAGGCGCATCCACTCGGCGACGCTGTCGTTGTCATCGGCGGGAATGCGCAGGTAACGGAAGGGCTGGTCGGGCTGCTCGCGCATGCCGGCCAGGAAGACATCGGCACCATCGATGGGCAGCGACTGCATGTAGTTGAAGTATTCGCGCGCCTGCCCGGTCTTGTCGCGCAGCTTGTACTGCACGCTCGGGCCGACATTCTTGAAGTCCTTGCTGTTGGCATTCTTGGCACTGGAGCCGAGGTGCTTGTCCAGGCCGTCCATGAAGCCGCGATTGACATTCTTGCCCACGTTGACCGCGCGCGCATCGCCCGAGGTCGAGCCGGAGGCCTGGCCGGAGGCGGCGGCCTGCATGTTCTCGACGTTGAAGGGACGGAAGCCGCTCCACTCGATGGTGTAGTCACCGCTGCTGGAGGACAGCGGCGTGGTGCCGTTGACCTCGCCGGCCAGGTCGAAGTGGCTGTTGCTGCCGCCGCGCATCGGATAGGCGACCAGCTTGAGCTTGCTGCCGCCGTCCTCGAAGCTGGACTGATAGATCGCCACGCCCTTGTAGATCAGCGGTTCGTTGACCTTGATGGTGGCGGCGGTTTCCTTGCCGGTTTCATGGTCGCGCACCACCACTTCGCTGGCGAAGAGCTTGGGCATGCCGGTCGAGTAGAAGTCGATGATGAAACGCTTCAACTGGATGGTGAAGGGCAAGTCCTGGATCATCACGCCATCCTTCTGCGGGATGATGGCGGTGCTGCTGCTGGAGCCTTCAGGAATGAGCGTGTTGCCGCGGAAGGTCGGGTTGTTCAGGCCCAGGCGATAGCGTTCGGGGATCTCGGAAATGATGCCATTGCCGGCAAAGGCCGACTTGCCATAGAACCATTGCTGGAAGCGGATCGGCAGATCCGAATCGAGCAGGCCGCCCAGGCAGATGATAACGATGGCCGCGTGCGCGAAAATGTAGCCCCACTTGTTGGCCGCCCCCTGCTTGGCCGCCAGCAGCGTGCCGCCTTCCTTGTCGGCCAGCCTGGTCTTGTAGCCGCGCGCGCCGACCTGGCGCTGCAGCCGCGCCGCAGCCTCGGCCGGGGCTTCGGCAGTCGTCCATTCATGCTTGTGATGGAAATTGCGCAGCGACTGCTCGCGCACGTTGTCGCGCCAGCTCTTCACATCGCGCAACATCTTCGGCGCATTGCGGGCGATGCACAGCGAGGTCGACAGCACCAAGAAGCCCATGATCAGCAGGAACCACCAGGCCGAATACACCGCATACAAACCGGCCTTGCCGAAGATCTCGAACCAGAACGGACCGAACTGGTTCACGTAGTTGGGCATCGGTTCGTTCTGCTTCATCACCGTGCCGATCACCGAGGCGATGGCAATCAGCGTCAGCAGGCTGATCGCAAAGCGCATCGATGAGACCACTTCGACGGCCTCGCCGAGCCAGCGCTGGCGAGTCCTGATCTGGATTCCTTGGGTACTGCTGCCCGTCGTCATATTCCTGCCTTACCGGACCGGGCCTGCCGGTTCCGCTTACCTGGGGGGATCTCCTTGCCGGTCGGCAAAGCGATGCGAACCCGGATTTTACCGCTCCGGGGGAAAGTCCGTGATACGCGCCTGCGTAGCCCGGGTATGCCGGGGCGATTATCTGGTCCGGCGGGGAGGGATCATGCCGTGTTGGACGATGTTTCACCACGACGTGCGTCAAGCTGCATGAAAAAAGGCGGCACGCCGGCCGCCTCTTTCCTGCCCGCGCCGTGTGGCGGCAGGCTGATTACTTCAGGCCGGCGATGTAGTCGGCCACGGCTTTGATTTCCTTGTCCGACAGGCGGTCGGCGATGGCGGTCATCTGGGCGCTGTTGGTGCGCGCTCCGCCACGGAAGTTGGTCAGCTGGGCCACCGTGTAATCCTGGTGCTGGCCGGCCAGGCGCGGATACTGGGCCGGGATGCCGGCCCCATTGGGGCTATGGCAGCCAGCGCAGGCCGGCACGTTCTTGGAGGCGATGCCGCCGCGCCAGATGTGCTTGCCCAGCTCGATGGTGTCCTTGTTCTTGGCGGCACCCGGCTTGGGCGCCTGGGCAGCCAGGTAGGCCGCGACGTTGTGGATGTCTTCATCCGAGAGCGCCTTGGCCAGCGGCGACATCACCGGGTTGTTGCGGTCAGGGGTACGAAAGTTGAGCAGCTGCTTGGCGATGTAGGCCTCATGCTGGCCGGACAGCTTGGGATTCTGGGTGATGGTCGAATTGCCGGCTGCGCCGTGGCAGGACATGCAGGCCACGATGTTGCGGGCATTGTCGCCATTGGTGTAGAGGGCTTCCCCCTTGGCCGGATCGGCCTTGATCGGGGCTTTCTTGTCATCGGCCGCATGGGCCGCCGAGGACACTGCCAGCACGGCAGCAAGAACGGTATACAACAGTGGGGAAAAGGCACGGTTCATTCGTCACCCTAATACTTATTGTGGAATTGAGAGATTTTGCCCGTTCGGCGGCTGGCTGCCCCCTGCCCAAATGCCTGTTGTTTGACCTGTCTCCAATGGCCGCCATATTTTTTGCTTGCTTGGCGTCAACGAGGCGCTGGGTTTCGGGCCATTGTACAATAGCTTCTCCGCGTTTTTCCCTCCTCTTTCGGATTTCCCCCCACCATGTCGCAACTTTGGCAAGCCCGTTTCTTCACCACCGTCAATCACCTGCGGGACCTGCCCAAGACCAGTGTGCCGGAAATCGCCTTCGCCGGCCGTTCCAACGCCGGCAAATCCAGTGCCATCAACGTGCTGTGCAATCAGAAGCGCCTGGCCTTCGCCTCCAAGACACCGGGACGCACCCAGCACATCAACTATTTCTCGCTGGGCGGCGCCCACGTCGGCCAGCACCGCAATGACGAGGCGCGCCCCGACGAGATCCGCGCCATGCTGGTGGACTTGCCCGGCTATGGCTACGCCGAGGTCTCCGGCTCGGCCAAGCATCACTGGCAAGCCCTGCTGGGTGATTACGTGCGCCAGCGCGAGCAACTGGCGGCGCTGGTGATGATCGTCGATTCGCGCCGTCCCTTCACCGACCTGGATATCCAGATGATCGAGTGGTTCGCCCCCACCGGCAAACCCATCCATTGCATCCTGAGCAAGGCCGACAAGCTCAACCGCAACGAATCCACCAATGCCCTGCGCCAGGCCCAGACCTTCCTGCAAAGCTATGTGGATGCGGATGGCCAGCCCTTCCCGTTCACGGCCCAACTGTTCTCGGCGCTGAAGCGCATCGGTCTGGACGAAGCCAACGACAAGATCCTGGAACTGGCCGGCCTGAACCAGCCAGTTGAGACGGCCGAGCCGGTGGCACCGGCAGCGCTGGCCAATGAAGCTGCTGGCAGCGCCGACACCAACACACCGCAAGCCTGATCGCCGACAAGGCAAGATCTTTCCGGACGGAGTACAACGCATGAATAAAAAAACCCCGGAGAACAGGGAAATTCTCCGGGGAAGAACGCCTTTCGCTTGCGCGATCAGCCCCGCTCAGGGAGGGAAGGGGAAGCGGGAGGTGAAAAAATCACCTGCCGCCAAGATAATGCAAGTCTCGGAAATTGGAGCAGATCTGTAATCAAAGGAATCAAATCTCCGAAGATAGCGATATTTGCCTCGAAATAATTCCAAGATAGCCTCAAATAACATCTAATTTTTGAAAGCTGACCTATGTCCTTGACCGATTTCAGTTCCAACGCCGGCTACCCTGCCCTGCGCATGCGCCGCATGCGCCGCGACGCCTTTTCTCGCGCCCTGATGGCCGAAAACGTCATCACCAGCGCCGACCTGATCTACCCCGTGTTCGTGCAGGAGGGCCAGAATCTGCGCACGCCCGTGGCCTCGCTGCCGGGCGTGGAGCGCCTCTCGCTGGACACGCTGCTGCCGGTGGCCGAGGAATGCGTGAAGCTGGGCGTGCCGGTGCTGGCGCTGTTCCCGGTGATCGATCCGGCCCTGAAGACGCCCGACGGCATCGAAGCCACCAACCCCGACGGCCTGGTGCCGCGCGTGGTGCGCGCCCTGAAGGACCGCTTCCCCGAACTGGGCGTGCTGTGCGACGTGGCGCTCGACCCCTACACCAGCCACGGCCAGGACGGCGTGCTGGACGAAACCGGCTACATCCTCAACGATGAAACCATCGCGCTGCTGGTCAAGCAGGCGCAAACCCAGGCCGATGCCGGCGTGGACGTGGTGGCCCCCTCGGACATGATGGACGGCCGCATCGCCGCCATCCGCGCCATGCTGGAAGCCCAAGGCCATATTTACACCCGCATCATGGCCTACTCCGCCAAGTACGCCTCGGCCTTCTACGGCCCCTTCCGCGACGCCGTCGGCTCGGCCGCCAACCTGGGCAAGGGCAGCAAGGCCACCTACCAGATGGATCCGGCCAACAGCGACGAAGCCCTGCGCGAAGTGGCGCTGGACCTGCAGGAAGGTGCCGACATGGTCATGGTCAAGCCCGGCATGCCCTACCTGGACATCGTGCGCCGCGTGAAGGATGAATTCCGCGTGCCCACCTTCGCCTACCAGGTCAGCGGCGAATACGCCATGATCAAGGCCGCCGCCCAGAACGGCTGGCTGGACCACGACAAGACCATGATGGAAGCCATGATGGCCTTCAAGCGCGCCGGCGCCGATGGCGTGCTGACCTACTTCGCGCTGGACATCGCACGCAAGCTCAAGCAGGGCTGATCGGCCCATCGGCAGATCAGACAGATCAGGCAGGTGAAAAAAAACGCACCCCGGTCACCCGGGATGCGTTGAACATGGTCCGATCCACATCAGACTTCTTGCTCAAAACCTGGCGGGCGGCGGCTTCACCAGCGCCACCCGGCTTGATGCTTCATGGCGCCGCTGCGTTCACTTCCACAGTGCGCACTTGGATTCCGCCTTGGTCATGTAGGCTTGCTCGCCGGGGATGGTCTGCACCAGCTTGTAGTAATCCCATGGGCGCTTGGATTCGGAAGGTTTCTTCACCTCCATCAGGTACATGTCATGCACCATGCGGCCGTCCGGGCGCACCACACCATTGCTGGTGAAGAAATCCTTGATGCGGTTCTTGCGCAGGTAGTCCATGACCTGGTCGGCATCGGTGCTGCCCACGGCCTTGACCGCCTTCAGGTACTGGCCCACGGCCGACGCGTCACCGGCCTGGAACATGGACGGCATCTTCTTCATTTTCAGGAAGTAGCGATTGGCCCAGGCACGGCTCTCATCGTTCAAGTCCCAGTACCAGCCATCGGTGAGGTACATCCCTTGCGTCATCTGCAGACCCAGCGAATGGGTATCGTTGATGAAGATCAGCAGGCCGGCCAGCTTCATGGTCTTGTTCACGCCGAATTCATTGGCGGCCTTGATGGCATTGATGACATCGCCCCCGGCCACGGCCAGCCCCAGGATCTGCGCCTTGGAGGACTGCGCCTGCAACAGGAAGGACGAGAAATCCGAAGTCGCCAGCGGCACGCGAGTCGCGCCGATGACATTGCCGCCATTGCTCTTGACGACCTCGCTGGTGTCCTTCTCCAGCGAAGTACCGAAGGCATAGTCCGCCGTCAGGAAATACCAGGACTTGCCGCCCTGGCGCGTGATGGCCGCGCCCGTGCCGCGCGCCAGGGCCGTGGTGTCGTAGGCGTACTGGACGGTGTAGGCATTGCACTCCTCATTGGTCTGGCGGGTGGTGCCGGCACCGACCGAGATGAAGACCTTCTTCTTCTCGCCCGCCACCTTGCCCATGGCCAGGCTGGCGGCCGAGTTCACGCCGCCGACCAGCATGTCCACGCCATCGCGGTCGAACCACTCGCGAGCCTTGTTGGCGGCGATGTCGGCCTTGTTCTGGTGGTCGGCAAAGACCAGTTCCACTTTCTTGCCGTTGATGGTGCCGCCGGCATCGGCAATGGCCATGCGGATGGCTTCGACGCCGCCCTGGCCGTCGAAGTCGGCATAGGTGCCGGACATGTCAGTGATGAAGCCGATCTTGATGGTGTCGCCCTTCGCCTGGGCGGATGGCAGGGTGGCTGCGCCCAGCAGGGCACAGGCGGCCGACAGCGCGGCGCGCCGGATGAATGCGGTCATGGGGTCTCCTCCTTTGGGGGTCCTGGAATGTGATTCTTGTTGCGACCCCGCAATCGAGTGCGGGGAAGGTCTTGCGGGACCGGCAGTGCCTCGCCGGTCCGATCCTGCGTGTGGATGATCAGCCGACGGTAGCGCGCGTCTGTTCGCCATCGACCAGGCGCAGCAGGCCCAGCGGGTTGGCGTTCTGCAGCGCGGCCGGCAGCATCGCGTCCGGATAGTTCTGGTAGCACACCGGGCGCAGGAAGCGCTCGATGGCCAGCGTGCCCACCGAAGTGCCGCGGGCATCCGAGGTGGCCGGATAGGGACCGCCGTGGACCATCGCATCGCACACCTCGACGCCGGTCGGGAAGCCATTCAACAGCAAGCGGCCGGCCTTCTGCTCAAGGATCGCGATGAGGTCCTGGTTGCCTTGCAGGTCACCGATTTCGGCTTGCAGGGTGGCAGTCAGCTGGCCATTCATCTTGGCGGCGAAGTCCAGCAGTTGCTCACGGCTTTCCAGCTCGACGATCACGGTGGCGGGGCCGAAGACTTCTTCTTCCAGCGGCGCTTCCTTGGAGAACAGCAGGGCAGCGTCGGCCTTGAACAGGTGCGGCACGGCCTGGGTATAGCTGGTGCCGCCGGTGGCGATGACCTTCACGCCCGGCAGCTGGGTCAGGCGCGCTACGCCGCCGTTGTAATGGGTCAGGCCGCCGCTGTTGAGCATGGTAGCCGGGTTGGTGCCACCGAAGGCGGCCGACAGCTTCTCGATGAAGGCGGTCAGTTCCGGCGAACGCACGCCCAGCAGCAGGCCGGGACTGGTGCACAGCTGGCCCACGCCGACCGTGACGGAACCGGCCAGGTCCTTGGCGATGGCGTCACCGCGCAGCTTCAGGGCTTCGGACATCAGGATGATGGGATTGATGCTGGACATCTCGGCAAACACCGGGATCGGCTGCGGACGGGCGGCGGCCATGTCGCACAGGGCGCGGCCACCGCGCAGCGAGCCGGTGAAGCCGACGGCCTGGATGCCGGCGCTCTTGACCAGTTGGGCACCGACGCGGTCGCCGTAGATCATGTTGAAGGTACCGGCCGGCATGCCGGTCTTCTTGACGGCGCGCTCGATGGCGTTGGCCACCAGTTCGGAAGTGACCAGGTGGCCGCTGTGGGCCTTGAACACTACCGGGCAGCCGGCAGCCAGGGCGGCAGCGGTATCGCCACCGGCCACCGAGAAGGCCAGCGGGAAGTTGCTGGCACCGAACACGGCCACCGGACCCACGCCGATCTTGTACTGGCGGATGTCCGGGCGCGGCAGCGGCTGGCGTTGCGGCAGGGCGGTATCGATGCGGGCACCGTAGAAGTCGCCGCGGCGCAGGACCTTGGCGAACAGGCGCATCTGGCCGCTGGTGCGGGCGCGCTCGCCGGCCAGGCGCGGGGTGGCCGGCAGGGCGGTTTCACGGGCCACGGCGGCCAGGAAATCGTCGCCCAGGGCATCGATCTCGTCGGCGATGGCTTCCAGGAACAGCGCGCGCTGTTCAGCCGGAACGGCGCGGTACAGCGGATAGGCCTTCTCGGCCGCATCCACGGCGGCGGCGACTTCGTGCTCGGTGGCAGTCAGGAAAGGGGTTTCGAAGAGGGCACCGGTGGCCGCGTCCACGCTGTGCAGGGCGACGTCGCCCTGGCCGCTGCGCTGGCCGCCGATGTAGTTGTGTCCTAGGATCTTGTCGCTCACGTTGTGCTCCTGCTGGTGTCGTTGATGCCGCCCGGGGCCGGGTCAGGCAAGAAAGCTGCGCCCGCGCGAGGCAGGAGCAGCTGAGGGGGAAATGCGCAGCAGGCCCTTGGTGGCCTGCACGCGCTGTTCATTGTCGGCCATCACATGGATTGCTGCAGCATGTTCAGGTAATCCTGTTCCGAGGCTTCGCGCGGATTGGTCTTGTGGCTGTGGTCGGCCAGGGCACCCTTGATGATCTGCGGGAACAGGGATTCGCTCACGCCCAGCTCGCGCAGCCCGGCCGGCAAGCCAAGGCGGCGGCTCATGTCGCGGATGGCCGGGCCGATCCCGGCACCGCTGGCCAAGCCCATGGCGTGGGCCATGCGCGCCATCTTGTTGTCCTTGACCATGCTGGGCGCGCTTTCGTTGAAGGCGATGATGGCCGGCAGGAAGATCGCGTTCAGGGTCCCATGGTGCAGCTTGGGATTGATGCCGCCCAGCGAGTGCGACAGGCTGTGCACGCAACCCAGCCCCTTCTGGAAGGCCATGGCGCCCTGCATGGAGGCGCTCATCATGTTCAGCCGCGCTTCGCGGTCACCCGGTTCGCGCGTGGCGCGTTCGATGTGCGCCCAGGCGCGCCACAGGCCATCCAGCGCGATGCCGTCGGCGGGCGGGTTGAAGGCGGGGGCCATGAAGGTTTCCAGACAGTGCGCGATGGCATCCATGCCGGTGGCAGCGGTCATCAGCGGCGGCAGGCCCAGGGTCAGTTCGGGGTCGCAGAGGGCCAGCTTGGGCACCAGGTGCGGCGAGATGATGCCGACCTTGCGTCCATCGTCAAGGATCAGGATGGCGCCCCGGCCGACTTCGCTGCCGGTGCCGGCGGTGGTCGGGATGGCGATCACCGGTGCGGTCTTGGCGGTGATGTTGGCCAGGCCGCCTTCGATGAGCGCAAAGGATTTCAGCGGGCCTTCGTGGGTGCCGCAGACGGCCACGCCCTTGGCCAGGTCGATGGAGGAACCGCCGCCAACAGCCACGATGCCATCGCAGCCATGCTCGCGGAACAATCCCACGGCAGCGCGCACGGCACCCTCATTGGGGTTGGGCGGGGTCTGGTCATAGACCACGGTGCCGGCCCCGTCCTTCAACTGGCCCAGGACCTTGTCCAGCAAGCCGGCGTTGCGAATGCCCGGGTCGGTCACCACCAGCGGCTTCTTGATGCCCAGGCGGTCGCATTCCTGCTGCAGCAGCGCCAGCGCGCCGTAGTCAAACTGGACTTGGGTAATGTAGTTGATGAGTGCCATTA
Organism: Herbaspirillum sp. 1173; assembly: GCF_031455335.1. Taxonomy (NCBI): domain Bacteria; kingdom Pseudomonadati; phylum Pseudomonadota; class Betaproteobacteria; order Burkholderiales; family Oxalobacteraceae; genus Herbaspirillum; species Herbaspirillum sp. 1173. The sequence continues at coordinate 31,616 of NZ_JAVDSP010000015.1, forward strand.
CATAGCCTTGATTTATAGATGTCTCCACCGGGTCCGCCATCGGCGGGCTTGCTCCGAAACCTTCAAAGCCGGTGCTTCCCAATGGGGTCCCGCTTTGGAAAGCCAGACTCTAAGCCATCAAGGGGCGCTTGGCTAATGAGACCTGTTGATATGGGTATAACCAACACTCATACTAACGACTTCTTTGAAGAGGATTTTCCATGCACACCACCTTGCCCTCGCTGGCCTCCATCACTTCGCGCCTGCACCTGCGGCAGTTGCGGCTGCTCATCGCGCTGTCCGACCATGGTTCCCTGCTCAAGGCGGCCGAGCAGGTGGCGCTGACCCAGCCGGGGGCGAGCAAGGCCTTGCAGGAGATCGAGAGTACGCTTGGTGCGCAATTGTTCACCCGCACCAATCGCGGGCTGGAGGCCACCGAGCTGGGCCATTGCGTGATCCGCTATGCGCGGCTGATCCAGACCGACCTGACCCACCTGCGTGAAGAAATGTTATCCATCATGCAAGGCCATGGTGGACGGCTGGCGGTGGGCACCATCATGGGCGCGGTGCCGCTCTTGACCGATGCGCTCACGCAATTGCTGGAGGCGCATCCGACCCTGTCCGTGGAGATCGTGGAAGACACCAGCGCCCGCCTGCTGCGCCTGCTGGACCAGGGGCGGCTGGACCTGGCGATCTGCCGCACCAGCATCAGCCAGCGCCCGGACCTGTATGACGCGTTCAACATCCACGAGGAAGAGCTGGCCGTGGTGGCCAGCGTGCAGCATCCGCTGGCTGAAGCGAGCAGCCTGCAACTGGCGGACCTGGCCGATTCGCGCTGGGTGGTCTATTCGGCCAACATGCCGATGCGGCTGACGCTGGAGCGCGAATTCCACGATGCCGACCTGCGCTTCCCGCTGCACCTGATGGAAACCACCTCGGCCTTCACCACCTTGTCGCTGCTGCAGAAGAATCCGCACTTCGTGGCGCTGCTGTCGGTGGATGTGGCGCAGTTCTGCACGCGCTTCGGCATGACGCGCATCCTGCCGCTGAAGCTGCATACGCGCAGCGAGCCCTATCAGCTGGTGACGCGGCGCGGTACGCTCCTGTCGCCGGTGGCGCGGCTGTTCGTGGATGGATTTGCACGCGGGGTGGCCTCGGCCGCCTGAGCAGGGGCCAAACAAAAAGCGCTCCCGGAGGAGCGCTTTCGCTTTATTGACGCGGCGAACGCAGCAATTACTTGTTCGGCTGCGGCGTAATGCGCAGGTACGGACGCGGCGACTTGTAGCCCTTCGGATATTTCTGCTTGATGACTTCCTCATCCTTGACCGACAACGGGATGATGACGTCGTCGCCATCCTTCCAGTTGCCCGGGGTGGCCACGGTGTAACCGTCGGTCAGTTGCAGCGCATCGATGACGCGCAGCACCTCGTCGAAGTTGCGGCCGGTGCTCATCGGGTAGGTGATGATGAGGCGAACCTTCTTCTTCGGGTCAATCACGAAGAGCGAACGCACGGTCGCCGTTTCGGACTGGTTCGGATGGATCATGTCGTACAGGCCCGCGACCTTCTTGTCGACGTCGGCCACGATCGGGAAGCCGACCACGGTCTGCTGGGTTTCCTCGATGTCCTTGATCCACTGGTTGTGGGCCTCGGCACCATCCACGGACAGCGCGATGGCCTTGACGTTGCGCTTGTCGAATTCGGGCTTGAGCTTGGCAGTCAGGCCCAGCTCGGTGGTGCAGACCGGCGTGAAGTCGGCCGGGTGCGAGAACAGCACGACCCAGGAGTCACCCGCCCAGTCGTGGAATTTGATCTTGCCGATCGAGGATTCTTGCTCGAAATCCGGTGCGGTATCGCCCAGGCGCAGCGTCATGGTGGTCTCCTTGGTGGACAGAATGAAAACAGAAGGCTGACTATAACGCGAGGCCAGCCTCAGGCCAACGACTATAAAGTGCTTTTCAAATTACATTGCGACATGTGGAACTACAGATTTTGCAGCGTAGAGATGAACCTGTCGGCATCCTGATAACCGATCACGCGGCGCTGTGCCAGTTCCCGGCCATCGGCATCGAAAAACATGATGCCGGGCGGACCGAACAGATTGAAGCGCTTCAGCATGGCGCGGTCGTCGGCATTGTTGGCGGTGACGTCGATCTGCAGCAGCAGCATCTGGCCGAAGCGTTCCTTCACACGCGGATCAGTGAAAGTGAAACGTTCCATTTCCTTGCAGGAAACGCACCAGTCGGCATAGAAATCCAGCATGACCGGGCGACGCTGGCCGGCGGCGTTTTCCTTCAGGGCTGCATCCAGCTCGGCGCTGGAGCGGACGCGCACGAAGTCGGTGGCCTGCGCGGCGGCTGACTGGCCGCGCAGATGCGAGAGCGGCGCCAGCGGATCTCGGCCACCGGTGGCCACGCTAACCAGTTGCAGCAAGCCCAGCGTGACCACCACCAGGCCGAGTGCCCGGGATATCCATCCAGCCGGGCGCGTCCACAGCAGGAAAGCGCCATAGCCGACCCCCAGCGCCGCCCAGCCAGCCACCTGCAACCATGAAGGGATCACCGGCGAGACCATCCACAAGGCCGTGCCCAGCATCAATACGCCAAAGAAGCGCTTGACCGCATCCATCCAGGCGCCGGCGCGCGGCAGCAGGGCACCGGCCGAGGCGCCGACCAGCAGCAGCGGCACGCTCATGCCCAGTGCCATGGAAAACAGGGCGCTACCGCCCAGTACCACGTTGCCGGTCTGGCTGATGTACAGCAAGGCCCCGGCCAGGGGCGCTGCCACGCAGGGACCAACGATCAGCGCCGAAATCGCGCCCATCAGGAAGACACCGACCCATTTGCCACTGCCTCCACCGGAGGCTGTGGATAATCTGGATTGCATCGAGGCGGGGACTTGCAGAGTGTAGAGGTCGAACATCGACAATGCGAGGCCGGCCATCAGCAAGGCAAACGCGCCCAGCACCCAAGGGTTCTGCAGATAAGCAGACAAGCCCTCTCCCAGCATCCCGGCGGCTACGCCCAATGCCGTGTAGACCAGGGCCATGCCCAGCGAATAATCCACCGAGAGCAGGAAGCTGCGCCCGCGTCCGCCGCCGGCGCTCGGCTGCTGTCCGACGATGATGGAGGACAGGATGGGCAGCATCGGCAGCACGCAGGGCGTAAAGGACAGCCCGATGCCCAGCAGGAAGAACAGCGAGAGGATGCTCCACAGCTTGCCGCCCTTGAGCACGGCGGCAATACCATCGATATCGCTGCCGCCCGTGCTGGGCGCATCCGCATTGACGCCCGCCGGAGTGACGTTCTTGCCAATATCCTGGGCCGACATCGCCAGCTTCAAGGTCATCGGTGGATAACACAATCCCTTGTCGGCACAGCCTTGCGATACTGCCGAAATGACAAAATCCTTCACTGCCCCGCTGACCGGAATCCGGGCAGTCACCGACTGATGGTAGGTTTCAACTTCCTTCTGGAAGTTTTCGTCATACTTGCGTTTACCCGCCGGGAATTGCGGCTCGCCCAGCGTCGCGCCTTCGGCGCTGAAGTGGAAGCGGTCGCGATACATGTAGTAGCCATCTGCAATCCGATAGCTCAGCTCCAGCGTCTGGGCGTCAACCATGCGGCCGGTGAGCTGGAACGCTTGTTCGGGCGGCAGGTAATCCTCAGCCGCCTTGGCAGCCTTGGCCACCAGCAGGCCGAGCAGGGCCAGCAGCGCCAATACGATCAGCAGGGGATATCTTGTCAGGCGCGTGCGTCGGTTGATGCGGTTCAACGGTGTTCCTCGTTCGATGGGAATGCTCTGAGCTTATACGCGCAGAGGACGTGCGGTCTCATCCTGCATCCACGCCAGATAAGCCGGCAGACCCGCCGTGATGGGCAAGGCGATGATCTCGGGCACGTCGTAGGGATGGGCGTGGACAATGGCCTGCTGCAGTTCCTGGTAGCGGCCCTGGGTGGTCTTGATCAGCAAGGGGATCTCGCTATCGCGCTGGACCTTGCCCTGCCAGCGATAGACCGACTGCACAGGCGACAGAATGTTGACGCAGGCGGCCAGACCTTGTTCCACGAGGGTATTGGACAAGCGTTCAGCCAAGGCCTGGTCGGGCAGGTTGGCCAGTACCAGCAAAGGCTGGTTCAACAGGGATGCGGACATGAAAGGACTCCTTGCAGAGTCCGTATTCAACCACATCCGGAGGCCAGGCGTGACGGCGCACATCAGCCGGATGAAAGAAAATGCAGCCGCGCAAAACAAAAAAGCCAGGCAGAGCCTGGCTTTTTCTTTGTGAAGCAACGTCCGGTGAATTATTCAGCGGTCGGTGCGTCAGCAGCGTCGGTGACTTCCGGACGATCGACCAGCTCAACGAAGGCCATCGGTGCGTTGTCGCCTTGGCGGAAGCCCATCTTCAGGATGCGCAGGTAGCCGCCGTTACGGGCAGCGTAGCGCGGGCCCAGTTCGGAGAACAGCTTGCCGACGATTTCGCGATCGCGCAGGCGGTTGAAGGCCAGGCGCTTGTTGGCCAGGGTGTCGGTCTTGCCCAGGGTCAGGATCGGCTCGACGACGCGGCGCAGTTCCTTGGCCTTCGGCAGGGTGGTCTTGATGGCTTCATGACGCAGCAGCGAGACAGTCATGTTGCGCAGCATGGCCAGACGGTGGGACGAAGTACGATTCAGTTTGCGGAGACCGTGACGGTGACGCATGGTAATTTCCTTTCAGGTTACAGTTTTGATCCAGTTCTTCTATCGGCAGGCCTGCTGGGCTGTCCTGACCGCGGACCGGTAAATATCGGATAAAAGTTCTTTGCTACGGATACGACGAATACTTCAGGTACTGCTTCCTATCAGCCTGGCGGTGCGGCTCGCACCGCAGCCCGCCAGGTGACGTGAATTACTTTTCCAGACCAGCCGGCGGCCAGTTTTCCAGCTTCATGCCCAGGGTCAGGCCACGCGAAGCCAGGACTTCCTTGATTTCGTTCAGCGACTTGCGACCCAGGTTCGGGGTCTTCAGCAGTTCGTTTTCGCTGCGCTGGATCAGGTCGCCGATGTAGTAGATGTTCTCGGCCTTCAGGCAGTTTGCCGAACGGACGGTCAGTTCCAGGTCGTCGACCGGACGCAGCAGGATAGGATCGACCTGCGGTGCGCGCGACGGTGCTTCTGCAGTCGCTTCGGTGCCTTCCAGGGCAGCGAACACGTTCAGTTGATCAACCAGCACGCGGGCCGATTGGCGGATCGCTTCTTCCGGGGTGATGACGCCGTTGGTCTCGATGTTCATGACCAGCTTGTCCAGGTCGGTACGCTGTTCCACGCGAGCGGATTCGACGGCGTAAGACACGCGGCGAACCGGCGAGAACGACGCATCCAGAATGATGCGGCCAATGGTCTTGTTGGTGTCTTCGGACAGGCGACGCACGTTACCCGGCACGTAGCCACGGCCCTTTTCGACCTTGATCTGCATGTCCAGCTTGCCGCCACCGGTCAGGTTGGCGATGACGTGATCCGGATTGATCAGTTCGACGTCGTGCGGCAGATCGATATCGGAAGCCAGGACGGCGCCTTCGCCTTCCTTCTTCAGGGTCAGGGTGACTTCGTCACGGTTGTGCAGCTTGAAGACCACGCCCTTCAGGTTCAGCAGAATGTCGACCACGTCTTCCTGCACACCGTCCAGCGAGGAGTACTCGTGCACGACGCCAGCGATGGTGACTTCGGTGGGAGCGTAACCGCTCATGGTCGACAGCAGGACGCGACGCAGCGCGTTGCCCAGGGTGTGACCGTAACCACGCTCGAACGGCTCCATCACGACCTTTGCGTGACCGGGGGCCAGGGTTTCCACTTCGATGATGCGGGGCTTCAACAAACTGTTTTGCATGAATTGTCCTTTTCAATACCCTCGGCTCGTTACACCGATAAGGCTGATGGCAGTTCGGAAAAATGCCCACCATGAGGTGGGCACAGGGGTACGGCGGTACTACGAATTAACGCGAGTACAGTTCGACGATCAGCGATTCGTTGACGTCGGCAGCGATTTCGCTACGGTCCGGCGAGGACTTGAAGGTGCCTTCCAGCTTCTTCGAATCCACGGAAACCCACTGCGGGAAACCGTTCGACTCGGCCAGCGACAGGGCTTCGGCGATACGCACTTGCTTCTTGGCCTTTTCACGGATGGCGATGACGTCGCCAGCCTTGACGGAGTACGAAGCGATGTTCACGACTTGACCGTTCACGGTCAGGGCCTTGTGGGACACCAGCTGACGCGCTTCAGCGCGGGTCGAGCCGAAGCCCATGCGGTAGACGACGTTGTCCAGGCGCGATTCCAGCAGCTTCAGCAGGGTTTCGCCGGTGTTGCCCTTGCGGCGGTCGGCTTCAGCGAAGTAGCGGCGGAACTGGCGCTCGAGGACGCCGTACATGCGCTTGACCTTCTGCTTTTCACGCAGCTGGTTGCCGTAGTCGGAGGTGCGGGCGCCCGAAGTGCGGCCGTGCTGACCCGGCTTGGAATCCAGCTTGCACTTGGAATCCAGCGAGCGGCGTGCGCTCTTCAGGAACAGGTCGGTGCCTTCGCGGCGGGAGAGTTTTGCTTTCGGTCCGATATAACGTGCCACGGTATTTCCTTTATCAATGACGTCCCATGTTGCCGGACGCTAGTCTGACCTGCATGCGGCCAGACAGTGGTCTTAAGAACAAAACCCGCCAAGGTGATTGGCGGGTGATTTGCCTGCGCTTTTGCCTGACGAACAGGCGAAAGCGCAAGATTATACTACAACTTAGATGCGACGGCGCTTCGGCGGACGGCAGCCGTTGTGCGGGACCGGAGTCACGTCCTGGATCTGGGTGATCTTGATGCCCAGGTTGTTCAGAGCGCGCACTGCGGATTCACGGCCCGGGCCGGGGCCCTTGATACGCACTTCCAGGTTCTTGATGCCGCATTCGATGGCAACCTTGCCGGCGCTTTCAGCGGCGACCTGGGCTGCGAACGGAGTCGACTTGCGCGAACCCTTGAAGCCAGCACCACCCGAAGTTGCCCACGACAGAGCGTTGCCCTGACGGTCGGTGATCGTGATGATGGTGTTGTTGAACGAAGCGTGAACGTGCGCGATGCCTTCAGCAACGTTCTTCTTGACTTTCTTACGAACACGCGATGCTGCTGCGTTGTTGGGGGACTTTGCCATAATTTCTTCCTTGAATCCGACCAGTGCTTGCGCCTGCCGGGATTATTTCTTCAGCGATTGAGCGGCCTTGCGCGGACCCTTGCGAGTACGGGCGTTGGTGCGGGTGCGTTGACCACGAACCGGCAGGCCACGACGGTGACGCAGACCGCGGTAGCAACCCAGGTCCATCAAACGCTTGATGTTCATGGACAACTCACGGCGCAGATCGCCTTCCACGACGAACTTGGCGATTTCGTCACGCAGCTTTTCCAGCTCGTTATCGTCCAGGTCCTTGACCTTCTTGTTGGTCGGAACGCCGGTAGCAGCGCAAATGTCTTGTGCGCGCGGACGGCCAATACCATAGATGGCGGTCAGGCCGATTACGGTGTGCTGATGGTTGGGGATGTTGACCCCTGCAATACGTGCCATTCGTTATTCCTCGATCAATAACGTTAAGTTAACCCTGGCGCTGCTTATGGCGAGGTTCGGTGCAGATCACACGAACGATACCATTGCGCTTGATGATTTTGCAGTTGCGGCAGATCCGCTTGACTGATGCGAGCACTTTCATTGTGGCCCTCTTTCTTTCAATGTTTCACTGTTACTTGGTTCGGAACACGATACGTGCCCGGCTCAAATCGTAAGGCGTCAGTTCCACCGTTACCTTATCGCCGGGCAGGATACGGATGTAATTCATGCGCATCTTGCCGGAAATATGGCCGAGTACAACGTGACCGTTTTCCAACTTAACCCTGAATGTCGCGTTGGGCAGATTTTCAAGAATCTCGCCCTGCATCTGAATAACGTCGTCTTTTGCCATTCCGTGTCTTCTTCCCTGGAGCATGAGCCCGCTTATCGCGGTGTCATGCCACCCTTGAAATTAGCTTTGCGGAGCAACGATTCATACTGCTGAGACATCACATAGTTCTGCACTTGGGCCATGAAATCCATCGTCACGACCACAATGATCAGCAGCGATGTGCCACCGAAGTAGAACGGTACCTTCCAGCGTGCGATCAGGAACTCTGGCAGCAGGCACACCAAGGTGATGTACACGGCGCCGGCCAGGGTCAGGCGCATCAGGATCTTGTCGATATAACGCGCTGTCTGGTCACCCGGACGGATACCCGGAACAAAAGCACCACTCTTCTTCAGGTTGTCTGCCGTTTCCTTGCTGTTGAACACCAGTGCGGTGTAGAAGAAGCAGAAGAAGACGATAGCCACCGCATACAGCAAGGCATGGATCGGTTCGCCTGGTGCCATCGATGCCGCCAGATCCTTCAGGAAACGAATGAAGGGATTCGACGTATCACCGGAGGTGAACCAGCTGGTGATCGTGGCCGGGAACAGAATGATCGACGATGCAAAGATCGGCGGAATCACGCCAGCCATGTTCAGCTTCAGCGGCAAGTGGCTGCTCTGGCCACCGTAGATCTTGTTGCCGACCTGACGCTTCGCATAGTTCACCAGGATCTTGCGCTGGCCACGTTCGATGAAGACCACCAGGAACGTCACCAGAGCCACGATCACGCAGATCAGGATTGCCGACAGGGCGTTCATCGAACCGGTACGGACCAGCTCGAACAAGCCACCCAGAGCATTCGGCAGACCTGCCGCAATACCGGCGAAGATGATGATCGAGATGCCATTGCCCAGACCACGTTCAGTGATCTGTTCACCCAGCCACATCAGGAACATCGTACCGGTAATCAAGGTCACCACCGTGGTCAGACGGAAGGCCAGACCCGGATCCAGCACCAGGCCGGCTTGCGATTCCAGCGCCACCGCGATGCCCAGCGCCTGGAAGGTCGCCAGCACCAGGGTGCCGTAACGGGTGTACTGCGTGATCTTGCGACGACCGGCTTCACCCTCTTTCTTCAATGCTTCCAGCTGCGGCGAGACCACCGACAGCAGCTGCATGATGATCGATGCCGAGATATACGGCATGATCCCCAGTGCGAAGATCGTGAAGCGCGACAGGGCACCACCGGAGAACATGTTGAACATGCCCAGAATGCCGCCCTGATTCTGCTTGAACAGCTGCGCCAACTGCGTCGGATCAATACCCGGAACCGGGATATGTGCACCGATGCGATAAACGATCAACGCCCCCAGCAGGAACCACAAACGACCCCAGGGGAATCCTTTTGCGGCACCTTTTGCTAATTGAGGAGTAGTTGCCAATTAATGCTCCGGGACCGGATCACTCAGCGATGGAACCACCGGCAGCTTCGATAGCGGCCTTGGCACCAGCGGTTGCGATCAGACCCTTGACGGTTACCTTCTTGGTCAGTTCGCCAGCCTTGATGATACGCACGACACGAGCCAGTTCCGACACGAGGCCGGCTTGCTTCAGTGCCAGCACGTCGATCTCGGCGACGGGCAGCTTTTCCAGGTCGGACAGGCGTACTTCAGCCTTGTAAGGCGTTGCCAGCGACTTGAAACCGCGCTTGGGCAGACGACGTTGCAGGGGCATCTGGCCGCCTTCAAAGCCGACCTTGTGGAAACCGCCCGAACGCGACTTCTGACCCTTGTGGCCACGACCAGCGGTCTTGCCCAGGCCAGAGCCGATACCACGACCGACGCGACGCTTAGCGTGCTTGGCGCCGTCTGCGGGTTGGATAGTGTTTAATTGCATGATTCGCTCCGTTCGCAAGCCGCGGCTTACGACACAACTTTCACAAGATAGGACACTTTGTTGATCATGCCGCGCACCGACGGGGTGTCTTCCAGTTCGGACACCGAGTTGACACGACGCAGACCCAGACCGCGCACGGTAGCGCGGTGGTCCTGACGAGTACCGATCAGACCCTTGACCAGTTTGACTTTGATTGTGTTAGCCATCTCGATCACCTTAGCCCAGGATTTCTTCGACCGACTTGCCGCGCTTGGCAGCAATTTCAGCCGGAGTGTTCATCTTCGACAGACCGTCCAGGGTGGCACGGACCATGTTGTAGGGGTTGGTCGAACCAGTCGACTTGGCCACCACGTTGGTCACGCCCATCACCTCGAAGATCGCGCGCATCGGACCACCGGCGATGACGCCAGTACCGTCCTTGGCCGGCGAGATCATCACCGACGAAGCGCCGTGCTTGCCGATGACGGTGTGTTGCACGGTACCGTTCTTCAGGGTCACCTTGATCAGCTTGCGACGAGCTTCTTCCATCGCCTTCTGCACGGCAACGGGCACTTCCTTCGACTTGCCCTTGCCCATGCCGATACGGCCATCGCCGTCACCGACCACTGCCAGCGCTGCGAAACCCATGATGCGGCCGCCCTTCACCACCTTGGTGACGCGGTTGACCGCGATCATTTTTTCGCGCATGCCGTCATCTGGCTTGTCGCTTTGCGTTTTCGATTGCATTTTTGCCATGATCGATAATCCTTAGAACTTCAGGCCGGCTTCACGCGCAGCCTCAGCCAGCGCCTTGACGCGACCGTGATAACGGAAACCGGAGCGGTCGAATGCGACTTCAGTCACACCGGCCTTCAGAGCCTTCTCCGCCACGCGCTTGCCGATCAGGGCAGCAGCGGCAGCATTGCCGCCCTTGCCGGTCTGACCTGCCAGCTGGGCGCGGACTTCTGCTTCCAGGGTGGAAGCGGAAGCCAGCACGTTGGCGTCGGGGCCGATGACGCTGGCGTAGATGTGCGTGTTGGTACGGTGCACAGCCAGACGATTCACCTTCAGTTCTGCGATCTTGGCGCGAGTCTGAGTCGCACGGCGCAGGCGAGATTGTTTCTTGTCCATCGTCAACCCCTATTACTTCTTCTTGGTTTCTTTGAGCGTCACCACTTCGTCAGCGTAGCGCACACCCTTGCCCTTGTAGGGCTCGGGTTCGCGGTACGCGCGAATTTCAGCGGCGACCTGGCCAACCACCTGGCGATCGATACCCTTGATCAGGATTTCGGTCTGGGTCGGGGTCTCAACCTTGATGCCGGCGGGCATCTGGTGAACGATGGGGTGCGAGAAGCCCAGCGACAGGTTCAGCTTGTCGCCTTGTGCTTGTGCACGGAAACCCACGCCAACCAGGTTCAGCTTCTTTTCGAAGCCCTTGGTGACGCCGTTGACCATGTTGTTGACCAGAGCACGCAGGGTGCCCGACATCGCGTTGGCTTCGCGGCTGTCATCAGCCACTTCGAAGCTCAGCGAGCCATTGTTGTTGACCACCTTGACCTTCTTGGTCAGCGGTTGGGTCAAGGAGCCCAGCGGGCCCTTGACGGTGATTTGCTCTGCAGTGATGGTCGCTTCCGCGCCATTCGGCAGTGCAACAGGCATTTTACCTACACGAGACATCTTGCACTCCTTAGGCCACGTAGCAAATCACTTCGCCACCGACACCGGTTGCGCGTGCTTTGCGATCAGTCATCACGCCGCGCGGCGTGGACACGATTGCCACACCCAGGCCATTCATGACGTTGGGGATATCGTCCTTGCCCTTGTAGATGCGCAGACCCGGACGGGACACGCGCTCCAGGCGCTCGATGACCGGACGGCCAGCGTAATACTTCAAACCGATTTTCAATTCAGCCTTGCCATCAGCGGCAACCACGGCGAAATCTTCGATATAGCCCTCGTCCTTGAGGACGTTGGCAATGGCGACCTTCACTTTGGAAGACGGCATGACGACGGTAGTCTTGTTCACGCCTTGCGCATTGCGGATACGGGTCAGCATATCGGCGATAGGATCGCTCATACTCATTGCTTCTTCTCCTATTACCAGCTAGCTTTGGTCAAACCCGGGATTTCGCCGCGCATGGCGATTTCACGGACCTTGATACGGCCCAATCCGAACTTGCGGAAAGTACCACGGGGACGGCCAGTCAGCGCGCAACGGTTGCGCTGGCGGGTCGGAGCAGAGTTACGCGGCAGAGCCTGCAGCTTCAGGCGGGCTTCGTAACGCTCTTCTTCCGACTTCGATTGGTCGTCGATAATAGCCTTCAACTCGGCGCGCTTGGCAGCATACTTCTTCACCATTTCTGCGCGCTTCTGTTCACGGTTAATCAGTGCCAGTTTTGCCATGGCATCCTCAGTTTCTGAACGGGAATTTAAATGCGGCGAGAAGCGCCTTCGCTTCGTCGTCGGTCTTTGCAGTCGTGGTGATGCTGATGTTCATGCCACGCAGTGCATCGATCTTGTCGTACTCAATTTCGGGGAAGATGATCTGCTCTTTCACACCGATGTTGTAGTTGCCACGACCATCGAACGCACGACCGGACACGCCACGGAAGTCACGCACGCGCGGCAGGGCCACGGTGATCAGACGATCCAGGAATTCGTACATGCGGGCGCCACGCAGGGTCACCATGCAACCGATCGGGTAGCCTTCGCGGATCTTGAAACCTGCGATAGCCTTGCGAGCCTTGGTCACCACCGGCTTCTGGCCAGCGATCTTGGTCAGATCGCCAACGGCGTGCTCGATGATCTTCTTGTCCGCAACTGCTTCGGACAGACCCATGTTCAGGGTGATCTTCAGGATGCGCGGAACTTCCATCACCGACTTGTACGAATACTTCGTAGTCAGATCGGCGACGACCTTATCTTTATAAAACTGTTGAAGACGTGCCATGATGTTTAAACCTTAACGACTTCGCCGTTGGACTTGTAAGCGCGGACCTTCTTGCCGTCCACTTCCTTGTAAGCCACACGATCTGCCTTGCCGGCCGCAGCGTTGAACAACGCGACGTTCGACACATGAATTGGCATCAGCTTATCGACGATGCCGCCAGTTGCACCCGTCATCGGGTTCGGACGGGTCGCCTTCTTTGCGACGTTCACGCCTTCCACGATGACATAATCGGCGTCCACACGAGCAGTCACGACACCGCGCTTGCCCTTGTCTTTGCCGGTCAACACGATGACTTCATCGTTTTTACGAATCTTTGCCATGACTACTCCTTACAGAACTTCAGGCGCCAGGGAGACGATCTTCATGAAGCGCTCTGTACGCAGCTCACGAGTCACCGGCCCAAAGATACGGGTGCCGATGGGCTCCAGCTTGGCGTTCAGCAGGACGGCAGCATTACCATCGAACTTGACCAGCGAACCATCCTGACGACGCACGCCCTTGGCGGTGCGAACGACGACAGCGTTATAAATTTCACCCTTCTTGACGCGACCACGCGGTGCTGCGCTCTTGACAGTAACCTTGATCACATCGCCAATGCCCGCATAGCGGCGCTTGGAACCACCCAAGACCTTGATGCACAGAACTTCGCGCGCACCAGTGTTGTCGGCCACTTCGAGCCGGCTTTCAGTTTGAATCATGATATTTTCTTTCCCAACTTAATCCGCTTCGCAGGATGCGCTGGCGGTCAGTCTTGGTCCTGTTAGCAAGCGAACTCGCTAGTTAGGGGACGAATAGAGCTACTCTTGAGCCTTTCTTTGCAAACTTTACTTTGCAAAGAAAGAGCTCGATATTATGGCACCATAATATCGAGCACGCAAGTACTACCTTTGCTACTTAAACGATTTGTGCTTCCTGTACCACACGGGTCACAGTCCACGCCTTCGTCTTGGAGATCGGACGGCTTTCGGTGATTTCCACCACATCGCCGGCCTTCGCCGTGTTTTGCTCATCATGCGCGTGGTACTTCTTGGTGCGCTTGATGATCTTGCCGTACAGCGGGTGCTTCATTTGACGCTCGATTTCGACAGTGACGGTCTTATCCATCTTGTCCGACACAACTTTGCCAATCAGCGTGCGCTTGAGCGCTTGTTTCACTTGATCGTTCATTGTTGGCCATCCTTCGAGTTGATCACAGTTTTCACACGTGCGATGTCGCGACGTACCTTCTTCAGCTGTGCGGTATTGTTCAGTTGCTGGGTCGCAATTTGCATGCGCAGGCTGAACTGAGCTTTCAACAGCTCGCCCAGTTCCTTTTCCAGTCCTGCCTTGTCCTTACCGCGGAGTTCAGATGCTTTCATGTTCCGCTCCTAATTATTGACCGACTTGGCGAACAACGAAAGTCGTCGACAGCGGCAATTTGGCAGCAGCCAAACGGAACGCCTCGCGCGCCAGGGCTTCGTCCACACCGTCCATCTCGTACAGTACCTTACCCGGCTGGATTTCAGCCACGTAGTACTCCGGATTACCCTTGCCGTTACCCATACGCACTTCTGCGGGCTTCTGGGAAATTGGCTTGTCCGGGAAAACGCGGATCCAGATACGACCACCGCGCTTGATGTGACGGGTCATCGCACGACGAGCAGCTTCGATCTGACGGGCAGTGATACGGCCGCGGCCGGTTGCCTTCAGACCAAAATCGCCGAACGAGACGGCGGTTCCGCGGGTGTGCGAAATGCCGGTGTTACGACCTTTTTGTTCTTTACGATATTTTCTACGTGCTGGTTGCAGCATGATTATTCTCCTGCTTTCTCAGCCGATACACCGGCATCGGCAGCTTGAGGACGACCACCGCCACGCTTTGCACCGGCGCCAGGAGCACCAGTCTTGGAGCGGGGACGTGCACCCGGCTTGCCGTCGTCACGACGGGGACCACGACGCTTCTTGTCGTCTTCCAGTTCGCCGACCAGCACCGGCGATTCGCCGTTTGCCAGGCGATCGCCCTTGTAGACCCACACCTTCACACCGATGATGCCGTAGGTGGTTTCAGCTTCGCCGAAGCCATAGTCGATATCGGCACGCAGGGTGTGCAGAGGCACACGGCCTTCGCGGTACCATTCGGTACGTGCGATTTCGATGCCGTTCAGACGGCCCGACGACATGATCTTGATGCCTTGAGCGCCCAGACGCATGGCGTTCTGCATCGCACGCTTCATGGCGCGACGGAACATGATGCGCTTTTCCAGCTGCTGGCAGATCGAGTCAGCGATCAGCTGAGCATCGGCTTCCGGCTTGCGGATTTCTTCGATGTTGACGTGCACGGGCACGCCCATCAGCTTGGCCAGTGCCGACTTCAGCACTTCGATGTCTTCACCCTTCTTGCCAATCACAACGCCCGGACGGGAGCTGTAAATGGTGATGCGGGCGTTCTTGGCCGGACGCTCGATGACCACGCGGCCAACCGAAGCGTTCTTCAGCTTCTTCTTCAGGTAAGCGCGGACCTTCAGGTCCTCGTTGAGCATGTCGGCAAAGTTGTTGTTGCCTGCATACCAACGCGAGCCCCAGTTACGCGTAACCGCCAGACGGAAACCGGTTGGATGAATCTTCTGTCCCATCGTGACTCCTTAGTTTCCGACGGTCACGTAAATGTGACACGACTGCTTGGAAATACGATCACCACGGCCCTTAGCACGCGCCGTGAAGCGCTTGAGGACCGCACCCTTTTCCACATAAATGGTCTTGACTTTCAGCTCGTCAATGTCGGCACCATCGTTGTGTTCGGCGTTCGCGATTGCGGACTCCAGAACCTTCTTGATGATGACCGCGCCCTTCTTGGGGCTGAAGGCCAAGATATTCAGTGCCTGATCAACTTTTTTACCGCGGATCAGGTCTGCAACCAGGCGGCCTTTCTGGGCCGACAGGTGCACACCGCGCAGAGTAGCTTTAGTTTCCATCATAGGACCTTATTTCTTAGCCTTCTTATCGGCAGCGTGACCCTTGAAAGTACGGGTCAGCGCGAATTCGCCGAGCTTGTGACCAACCATGTTTTCCGACACATAGACCGGCACGTGTGCCTTGCCATTGTGCACGGCAATCGTCAGGCCGATGAAGTCCGGCATGATGGTCGAACGACGCGACCAGGTCTTGATCGGCTTCTTGTCCTTGGTAGCCTGGGCAGCCTCAACCTTTTTCACCAGGTGGGCGTCGCAGAAAGGACCTTTTTTCAATGAACGTGTCATGTTTTATCCTTTATTTCTTGCCGCGACGCGAGACAATCATCGAAGTCGTACGCTTGTTGCTACGAGTCTTCTTGCCCTTGGTCTGCTGGCCCCACGGGGAAACCGGGTGACGACCAGCGGCGGTCTTGCCTTCACCACCACCGTGCGGGTGATCCACCGGGTTCATGACAACGCCACGAACGGTCGGACGCACACCGCGCCAACGGGTTGCACCGGCCTTACCGATCTTGCGCAGGTTGTGCTCGCCGTTACCGACTTCACCGATGGTGGCGCGGCATTCGATGTGAACGCGACGCACTTCACCGGAGCGCAGACGAACCTGAGCGTAGGTGCCTTCGCGTGCCATCAGCACGACAGCGGCGCCAGCGGTACGGGCGATTTGCGCGCCCTTGCCCGGCAGCATTTCCACGCAGTGGATGGTGGTACCGACGGGGATGTTGCGGATCGGCAGAGTGTTGCCCGACTTGATCGGAGCTTCAGAACCGCTGATCAGCTGATCGCCAACCGACACGCCCTTGGGAGCGATGATGTACTTGCGCTCGCCGTCCGCGTAGCACAGCAGTGCGATGTGCGCGGTACGGTTCGGGTCGTATTCGATACGCTCAACCTTGGCAGGGATACCATCCTTGTTGCGACGGAAGTCGACAACACGGTAGTGCTGCTTGTGACCACCGCCGATGTGGCGGGTGGTGATGTGGCCGTTGTTGTTACGGCCGGCGGTCTTGGACTTCTTTTCGACCAGCGATGCCAGCGGACGGCCCTTGTACAGGTCGGGATTGACGACCTTGACCATGCCGCGCCGACCGGGCGAGGTCGGCTTCACTTTTACGAGTGCCATTATTTAGCCTCCTCGGTGAAGTTGATTTCTTGACCCGGCTTCAGGCTGACGAAAGCACGGCGGGTGTGGTTGCGGCGGCCCATACCGTTGCGCGAGCGCTTCTGCTTGCCCTGACGGTTGGCGACTTGCACCGATTCCACTTCCACCTTGAACAGCAGTTCGACGGCGGCCTTGACTTCCAGCTTGGTGGCGTCCTTGGCGACCAGGAAGACGACTTGCTCGTTCTTCTCGGCGACAAAGGTTGCCTTTTCGGAGATCACCGGTGCCAGCAGCACCTTCATCAGGCGCTCTTCGCTATGTTTCACGATTGCGTTCATGCCAGCAACTCCTCAATCTTTGCCAGAGCCGGCTTGGTGATCAAGACATTCTTGAAGTACACCAGCGACACGGGATCAGCTTGACGCGGCTCGACCACCAGCACGCCCGGCAGGTTGCGCGAGGCCAGCAGCAGCTTTTCGTCCAGGCTGTCGGTAATAACCAGCACCGATTCCATGCCCATGCCCTTCAACTTCTGGGCCAGCAGCTTGGTCTTCGGGGCTTCGACGGCGAACTCTTCGACGACCGACAGGCGGCCTTCACGTGCCAACTGGGAGAGGATCGAGCAGACACCTGCGCGATACATCTTCTTGTTGACCTTGTGGGTGAAGTTTTCGTCAGGCGAGTTCGGGAAGATACGGCCACCACCGCGCCACAGAGGCGACGAGGACATACCGGCACGTGCACGGCCAGTACCCTTTTGACGCCAAGGCTTCTTGGTGGTGTGGCTGACTTCTTCACGATCCTTTTGCTTGCGGTTGCCGCTACGAGCGTTGGCTTGGTAGGCAACCACGACCTGGTGGATCAGGGCTTCGTTGTAGTCACGACCGAAAATGGTATCCGGTGCGGCGACGTTCGAAGCAGCTTGACCTTGGTCATTCAGGAGCTTCAGTTCCATTATTAAGCCCCCTTCTTCGCTTTGACTTTGACTGCCGGCGAAACGATCACTTGACCGTTCTTGGCGCCAGGAACGGCACCCTTCACCAGCAGCAACTGACGCTCTGCGTCCACACGGGCGATTTCCAGGTTCTGGACGGTGGTCTTGACATCACCCAGATGACCGGTCATGCGCTTGCCGGGGAACACGCGGCCCGGATCCTGCGCCATACCGATGGAGCCAGGAACGTTGTGCGAGCGGGAGTTACCGTGGGTCGCGCGACCCGACGAGAAGTTGTAACGCTTGATGGTACCGGCGTAGCCCTTACCGATCGACACGCCTTGCACGTCGACTTTCTGGCCAGCTTCAAACATGCCGATGCCAACGACGTCGCCAGCCTTCAGTTCGGCAGCCTTGGAAGCGTCAACACGGAATTCTTTGAGGACAGTACCTGCCTCGACGCCAGCTTTGGCGAAGTGGCCGGCGGCGGCTTTCACCACGCGCGAAGCGCGGCGTTGACCGAAGGTCACCTGAACAGCGGAATAACCATCCACTTCAGGCGTTTTGATTTGAGTCACGCGGTTGTTGGACACGTCCAGCACGGTCACAGGGATCGAATCCCCATCTTCCGTGAAGATGCGCATCATACCAACCTTGCGACCAACAAGGCCCAGGCTCATTGTTTTCTCCATTCCCGCCTGCGATTGGGCGGGGCTGATGTTCGTACTACCATAAATTATGGGCCCTGCAAACGCAAAACCCACATCGAAGCCGAGCATTATAGCCCGTAAAACAAAAGCGCACAACCGAGGTTGTGCGCTTTTCCAACACTATGCCAGCTGATTACTGCAGCTTGATTTCAACATCAACGCCAGCGGGCAGGTCCAGCTTCATCAATGCGTCAACCGTCTTGTCGGTCGGATCGACGATATCCATCAGGCGCTGATGGGTACGGATTTCGAACTGATCGCGGGAGGTCTTGTTGACGTGCGGCGAACGCAGAACGTCGAAGCGCTGGATGCGGGTCGGCAGGGGAACCGGGCCCTTGACGACAGCGCCGGTACGCTTGGCGGTGTCAACGATTTCCAGTGCGGACTGGTCGATCAGACGATAGTCGAAAGCTTTCAGACGGATACGGATTTTTTGGCTAGGAACCGACATGATTTTCCTTTAAAGAACGAACCGGGGATGGGAATCATCCCCGGCGATGTTAAAAATGCGACTAGTGTTACTGGGTACTGCTACTGCTGATCCGACGATCAGTCGAAGATCTTGGCAACCACGCCGGCGCCGACGGTACGGCCGCCTTCACGGATAGCGAAGCGCAGACCTTCTTCCATGGCGATCGGGTTGATC
>NZ_JAVDSP010000016.1:0-46172 GCF_031455335.1 Herbaspirillum sp. 1173
TGTTCGTCCGTAAATCGCTTCTTCATTGAGTTCTCCTTGGCGTTAGCATAAAGAACTCACTTATCCGGTGGCTACAAAATTCGTCGCAGGTCACTTCAATGTTTCGTCTAAGTCTAGCAGGGTATACGACGATTGGGGTGTCTTCGTGACTCTCCCTCTGGCCTCCCATGACATAAATTCAGTATAGCCATCGGAAAGCGCTGATCAAAGCCTGCCGAATCTTGGAGTGCTCCTCCCACTTCCCAAATTCAGTCTAATAACGCTACCTAATAAAGTCGGCAATCGGCCGATGCGGACAACATAAAAAATCGAAAATCGCCCAATGAAAAATTTCGCTTTCTTGTTCCATTCCTCACATCTGGACTGTTCATGGTTGCCCCCTCGGCTGGCGGTAGCACCACCCAGCATGCCGTAACCATTCATTTACAGTATGGATCAACGAATTTGTCTGAGCTGTATGCTTTGGAGGATCGCCTTGAGCAGATTATTAGCGCTACGGGCACAGGCGAATTGCATAGGCACGAAATTGCTATGGATGGCAGTAATGGTTTTCTCTATCTTTACGAACCAAATGCTGATGCGCTCGTCGAGGCTATCCGACCAATCCTTGAAGGATGCCAATTCATGGGCGGCGCCGAAGTAAAAAAGCGGTACGGCACTCCAGGAGCGAAGGAGAGCTCTGAAAAGTTGGCAAAAAAGTAGCGACGTCTTGTTGTGCCGCAATCGACCAGGTGCGGGCTTCATCTGTCCAAGTGAAACGCCCGGGGATCGCGGGAGTTTTCCAGTTCAGAGCATCTGATTACGAAATAGCGTTACTCGCGGCTAAAAACATATAAAATTCAAAGGATTAGAGCAGGGCGGGCGGGTTATTGGTTCGGTCGATAGGTATCTGTAAATACTTCATTTCATTAGACCGGCTTCTGCCCAATAAACCACGTTGGCCAGGCGCGGCGGGCGGTGACAGAGTGCCTCGCATCGTGTCCGCAATCGGCCAGCGGACCTCATCTTATATACTGCGCATTTTGGAAGGGAGCTCCCATGGAAAAAGAAGAGCCAGATACCAACGTCGCCGCTATTCGGTACATCATAACGATGCTGCTTCAACGATTAGACGCGACTGGCGCTGTTAAGCTTGATGAGATGATTGCAGGAATCCAGGGCGATCAACTGGCGTGTGTTAATCCGTCTCCAGCCGTTCAGGAGACTTTTCAGGAAACACTGAAAATTCTTCGGTTCGCGAAGAATTGCGGCACCTGAAAGAGCAGACAGCGCCGATCGGCCAGAAGCAGAAATCGCCCGTCCAAGAAAAACGCCCGCCCCTTCGCGGGCGTTTCTTCATTAGGAGCATCTGATTGCGAATTGCTATTGAGCCTGCTATGGCCAGACTGCACGCCGAGGTGGCAGAGGCAGTCGCCGCTGGAAAAGTGAAGAAAGCAGCTGAAGCGCTCGTTGGGCCGCTAGACATCATCGAGAAGTTCGCCACATGCGACTGTGCTAGGCGACCGTCTCTGAAAGGCGGCGGGCCTGGCACCCGCTGCCGAATCTAGCCGGTGACAATCACCTGAACGCCGGCTTCTTGCAAAGCTGCACCGATGTCACCTGTTGGTTCTTGGTCCGTGACCAGAACATCAGCGGCGCTCAGCGGCGCGATAAGTGCAAAGGCTCGATTGTTCAATTTCGAGTTATCGGCGACGAGCACGGTGCGGCGCGAGAATGACATCATCTCTTTGGTTACAAGAGCTTCCTCCAGCGTACCGATGGTAAAGCCGTTCGTGTCTAGGCCAGTCACGCCAATGATAGCTGTATCAGCGCTGATTCCAGCAATATCTGCAAATCCCACCAATCCTATCGTCACCTGTGCTGATACAGAGTAGTTTCCGCCGACTAGATAGATGTTACGAACAGCGTTCTCATTGAGCACGAGTGGCACACGCAGGCTGTTGGTCACCACGGTCAAATAGCGCTTGTCTGCCAGTTCCGCTGCCAGGTAGGCCGTAGTCGAGCCGCCATTCAGTGCGATCGTCTCGGAATCTCGAATCAATTCGGCGCATCGCTTAGCTATGCGCTTTTTTGCTGCAACTTGCGCATCCATGCGACTAGATAAGGTCGTTTGAACGCCAACCAAGCTCTCCAAGGCGACTGCGCCCCCATGACTGCGTACGAGCAAACGTCGCTCTTCTAAAGCAATTAGGTCGCGACGAATCGTGTCGCGACCCACCTTAAAAAGGTTCATCAACTCTGCGACAGTCGCTTGATGATTGGTGTTTACATACTCGACAATCTGCGCGTGGCGGGTTGTTGGAAGCGCCGCGCCAGCGGTAGCTGATTCTTCGGGTTCCATGCTTGGTTTCTTGACCATTGCAAATCTCCAATTTTGCGAAATATTAACGCAGCGCGAAATGCTTGACAAACAAGCTTATAAGCGCAAAGATAAGCATAAAAGCGCAAAACGAAAAATACAATTCACGGCACGGAGACGCCAAGCATGTTCTGGAATCAGAAATATGAGGACCTCGTTCGCTCGCTTCCACAGAAGGTGGCGAATTCTCAGCTGACCCTGTGCGGTCTGGCTACCGTTTTGGATGCTGTTATCTCGCTTGATAAAGCGGTGCCTCACTTCCGCAATATCCCTGATGAAGGCAACGTTTTGGTGAACGAACTGGTTCGCCGCGCGCATGCGGGAGTCGGCGGCGAAATCCGAATCGATTGGGCAGACGGTGCGGAATGGCTGAACAAACATGTCCCTTTTGAGCTGGCGGTCGGTGGTACCGGTGCACATGCTGCACGTGCCTTGACTATTCTCGGGGCACCCGCTCTGCTGGCCGTGCGTGCACGTAGCGCGGAAATGCTGGCAGGATTGGGCCCGAAGATTCTGCTGTCATGCGGAGGCCGGGCAGTGTCGGCGGCTGACGTCGCAGCAGGTGAGCCAGACCATCGTCGCCTCTACATTTTTGAAATCACGGCTGGCGTCCAAATCGCCGGTAAATCTGCGCCCCGATCAACACGCGTCATCGTGCGTTTGCATGACGAAGTACTGGATATTGATGAGGACTTTGTCCGCGCGAGCTTGAACAACGTGCTGAAGGCCGGGGCCGGCGTGATGTCCGGATTCAGCATCCTCTCCCAGAATGACATCTCGCGCGAGGTAGGCGCCGCTACGAGGCTGGGAGCACGTTGGCTGAAACATGGCCTGCCATTGCTGCATCTCGAACTTGCGGGGTACGCGACCGATTTGTTGCGGGACTACGTACTGAACGAGTTCGCTGATGTGGTCAATTCCATCGGTATGAGCTACTCCGAATTCCAAAGTCTAGTCGGTAAGGACGTCCCGTTGAAGCAAGGGCTAGCCGATATTGCTGCTCGCTACAAGGTGAAGCGCGTATGCGTGCATGCCGATGACTGGGCGGCTGCACTTACCTGTGCGGACATGGAGCGTGAACGCCAAGCCTTGATGATGGGCTGTTTGCTGGCCTCTACACGTGCGGCAGCCGGCAAGACCATCGTTCCTACTGGATTACCGCCGTCGTCGAAGTTGGGCGATGTGCCATTTGAAGACTCCACCGATGGGCAATGGAAGTACGTGGCCTGTCCGGCACCGTGGTTGGAAAAGCCCACAACTACGCTAGGTCTGGGTGACACCTTTATGGCCGGGTGTCTATTTGTATTAGGTGCCCGCGCCATGTATCACCACTACTAAAAAACTAGGAGACAAAGATGTTGAAATCGCTTAAGAAGAAGCTGAGCGTTTGCGCCTACATTGCAGCGGGTGCTGTAGCAAGCACGGTAGCAAATGCCCAAACAACGCTGACCATCGCGACGGTGAACAACGCCGACATGATTGTCATGCAAAAGCTGGCGCCCCAGTTCGAGAAAGCAAATCCGGACATCAAGCTCAAATGGGTCACGCTGGAAGAAAATATTTTACGCCAACGCATCACCGCAGACATTGCGACCAACGCAGGCCTGCTGGATATCGTCACGGTCGGTACCTATGAGGTGCCGATTTGGTCGAAATTGGGTTGGTTGCTCCCCGTGACCAACATCCCCGAGTCGTACAACGTCGACGACCTCATCAAGCCTGTGCGAGACATCCTCTCCACCGATAACCAACTGTACGCGCTGCCGTTCTATGGCGAAAGCGCCTTCACTATGTATCGCAAAGATTTGTTCGACAAGGCAGGCTTGCAGATGCCGCAGGAGCCGAAGTGGAGCCAAATCGCCGAGTTCGCAAAGAAGCTGCATAACCCACAAGGTGGCGTCTATGGCTTGTGCCTGCGCGGCAAGCCTGGATGGGGTGAAAACGTGAGTACCGTCGCTGACCTGGTGAACAGCTACGGCGGTCGCTTCGTCGATGAGAATTGGCAGCCACAACTGAAGTCGCCGGAGTGGAAGGCCGGCTTTAAGTTCTATGTTGACGTGATGCAGAAGTACGGTCCCAAGGGCGCCGTTTCGAACGGCTACAACGAAAACCTGGCGTTGTTCTCCGGTGGCCACTGCGCAATGTGGGTCGATGCGACTGTCGCAGCCGGCACCTTGGACGACCCGAAGCAGAGCACCGTCGCAGGCAAGGTTGGATATGCAATGGCACCGTACGAAACTACCCAGAAGGGTTCGCACTACCTGTGGGCCTGGAATTTGGCGATTCCCAAGTCGACCAAGAAAGCCGAAGCAGCCAAGAAGTTCATTGTCTGGGCCACTTCGCCGGAGTATATCCACTTGGTAGCAAAGACAAATGGCTGGGGTCGTGTGCCTCCAGGAACGCGCGTCTCGACTTACGAGAACCCCCAGTACCAGAAGGCGGCACCGTATTCGGCACTCGTCCTTGAATCGATGAGCACTGCTGACATGCGTAATCCGACTCAAAAGCCGGTTCCGTACGTGGGTATCACCAATATGAACATCCCTGAGTTCCAGCAAATCGGAACAGACCTGGGCCAACAGATTGCCGCGGCCGTTGCCGGCAGCGCTACTCCGGATGAAGCACTGGAGACCGCGCAGGCCAACATGACTCGCGCGCTGAAACAAGGCGGGTATCTGAAATGAAAAGCGACATTAACGTGCTGAAGCTTTCTGAATTGGGTGCCGCGGCTAGCCAGCCGCCTACGCCAGTCGAGCAGGGGAAGAACTTCAAGGCGTCCCTGATTTCCAGGATTTTGCTGGCTCCTTCGGTAATTCCTTTGTTCGTCTGGATGATTGTGCCGCTGGTACTGACCCTGTATTTCTCGGTGCAGCACTACAGCTTGCTCAATAAAGACACGTCGTTCGCCGGCCTTGAGAACTTCCGATACATCGTGTCGAACCCGGACTTGCTCAGGAGCCTCATCAATACCGTCTTGCTTACGTGCGGCGTTATGGCCGGGACCATTGTCATCGGCGTGCCGGCTGCGGTGCTCCTCCACCAGAAGTTCATTGGGCAGAAAATCGTTCGATTGATGGTGATTGCACCGTTTTTCGTTATGCCGACGGTGGCCGCGGTCGTTTGGAAGAACCTGCTGATGAATCCGGTCAATGGTCTCTTCGCATTCGTGGCGACGTACCTGGGCTTTCATGCCGTTGACTGGTTCGCGGACTTGCCCCTGACTTCCATCGGCATCATCGTCACCTGGCAATGGATGCCGTTTGCCACCCTGGTCTTGCTTACAGCCTTGCAGTCCTTGGACAACGAGCAGCTTGAAGCAGCAAAGATGGACGGAGCGGGTCCGATTTCGCTGATGCGCTACATCATCCTGCCGCACCTTGGCCGAGCAATAAGTGTCGTGGTCATGCTGGAAGCCATCTTCTTGCTGTCGGTCTTCGCAGAGATTCTGGTGACAACCAGTGGTGGTCCGGGAACCGCAAGCACGACCTTGTCCTATATGATTTACAAGACGGCCCTGTTGAACTTCGACGTTGGTGGCGCTTCGGCGATCGGTATCGTAGCTGTGATATTGGCCAACGTTGTTGCAGTGGTACTGGTGCGCACCGTCGCTCGCAGTATCGACCGGTAAGGAGTCAGGTCATGACTAGATTCTTAAGTAAAGTTCTGTTGACAGCAGGTGGTTGGCTGTTCGGGCTCATCGTCTTCTTTCCAATCCTCTGGATGGGCCTGACGGCAATGAAGACGGAAGCGCAGGCTGTAACGACGCCCCCACTGCTGTTCTTCCAGCCCGATTGGACGAATCTGTGGACGATGCTGACTTCCGCCGAATACCTGCATAGCGCCATGAACAGCGTCATTGTGGCGCTCGGGTCGACGGCCATCTGCCTGATTCTCGCCATCCCTGGTGCGTACTCGATGGCGTTCTATCCTGGCAAGCGGACTAAAGACATCCTCCTGTGGATGCTTTCTACCAAGATGATGCCGGCCGTCGCAGTGTTAGTTCCCATCTACTTGATTGTTCGCAATCTGGGACTGCTGGACACAATTGCGGCCCTGCTCCTGGTGCACGTCATGGCGAACCTGCCAATCGCGGTGTGGATGTTATTCACGTCCTTCAAGGAAATACCACGAGACATCATCGAAGCGGCGCGTATGGACGGTGCCACTCCGCTGCAGCAAATGACTGTGGTGCTGCTCCCCCTGGCTGGCCCGGGCATCGCCTCCACAGCTCTGCTGTCCATCATCCTGAGCTGGAACGAGACATTCTGGAGCATCAACCTGACTTCGACCGACGCATCGCCGCTGGCGGCCTTCATCGCAGCATTCTCTAGCCCACAAGGGTTGTTCTGGGCCCGTCTGTCTTCTGCATCCCTGCTTGCCATTGCTCCGATTCTGGTGCTGGGCTGGCTCACTCAAAGACGGCTCGTACCTGGACTCACGTTCGGGGCGGTCAAATAAAAACTGAAAAGAGGTTCATATGTATCTTGAGCGATATAAGTTGGACGGCCGGACTGCGTTCATAACTGGTGGTGGCCGCGGCATCGGGTTGGCCTCGGCTGAAGCAATGGCCGAGTGCGGCGCACGCATCGTCCTGTCCGACCACAATTCGCAAGTCCTTGAAGAGGGCACCAGCTACCTCAAGAGCAAGGGCTATAACGTCAGCTCTTACGTTTTGGACGTGACCAAGTCGGACGAAGTCAAGAAGCTGGCCGCCCAGGTCGAGCGCGAAGTCGGCCCCGTCGACATCCTTTTCGCCAACGCTGGCATAGCTTGGCCCGATACCGGTGCTGAGGACATGTCCGATGAAATCTGGACCAAGGTCATCGACGTCAACCTGAACGGCGTGTTCTGGTGCTGTCGTGAGTTCGGTGCGCGCATGCTGGAGCGCAAGCGTGGAAGCATCGTTGCAACAGGCTCGCTGTCCGGCCTGATTTCCAATAAGCCTCAGCGCCAAGCGCACTACAACGCTTCCAAGGCCGCTGTTCACCATCTGACCCGCTGTCTGGCAGCCGAATGGGCACCGAGCGGCGTGCGGGTCAACGCTGTTGCTCCTGGCTACATCGACACACCGATGTCGGGTGGCGGCCTGCGTACACCTGAAATAGGTCCCTTCTGGTTGTCCATGACGCCAATGAACCGGGCGGGAACCGCTGATGAGATTGCTTCTGTTGTGCTGTTCTTGGCATCTGATGCGTCGAGTCTTCTCACGGGCTCGGTCGTGGTGGCCGACGCTGGTTATTCAATCTGGTAAAAGAGGAAAATCAAATGAGTCGTATGGATGAAAAACTGCGCAATATCCGCGCTGGCCGTTACACCAAGAAGGACTTCATGCTGGCTGACGCCAAGGACAACGACATGGGCGGCGGCTGCACCAGCATGGGCCCGCGTCGTACCAAGGATGGTTCGGCCAACGGTTTCCGCAGCCGTCAAGAATATCTGCAAGAAATCCGCACCGTCCTGAAGCAGGATATTGTCGATATTATGCTGGTCTCGGCCTCGAATCTGGAAGTGCTGCAGAACGAAGGTCTGTTCAAAGGCAGTCACGTTCAGCCGGCCATTCGTGCCAACGATACGACCGATTGCTGGGGCGGCCTGCGTGGTGGCAACTACGTCAGCACCCCGTCGCGTCCTTTCCGTACCGCCAACATCAAGCGTCTACGTGAATCGCAGCCGAATGGCGGCACCGACCTGGGCCTCTATTCGGTGACCTTCAACAACGACATCGACGCTGACATGCGCTCGCTGGAAGCTTACGCAGAGTTTCGCTCCGAAGCTTCCGCCAACGGTTTCCGCCACTTTCTGGAAGTGTTCAATCCGAACGCAGCATCCCGCCTGGACAAGGAAAAGATTCCTCAATTCGTGAACGACCATATCGTGCGCGCTCTGGCTGGCGTGATGGACGCCGATCGTCCGCTGTTCCTGAAGATGCCGTTTAACGGCCCCGAAGCTATGGAAGAGCTGTGTTCCTACGACTCCAGCCTGGTGGTTGGCGTTCTGGGTGGCGGAGCTGGCACCACCCGCGATACCTTCGAACTGCTTCGCCAAGCCGAGAAGTTCGGCGCACGCCTGGCACTGTTCGGTCGCAAAATCAACATGGCTGAATCGCCTGTCACCATGGTTTCGACTATGCGTAGGGTCGTCGACGGCGACCTGGGTACTGAAGAAGCTGTGCGCTTCTACCACAGCGAACTGGACAAGCTGGGCATGCGCCCGACCCGTTCGCTGGAGGAAGACTCAAAGATTACGGAGGCTCCGCTACGAAAGGCTGCTTAAGTAGGGCAGAGCGGGCGCTAGGACAGGATGCTCCCGCTTAACTATTGAGAATCCCTGGACCTGCAGATCAAGCGGCGTTCACGGTCAGCGACCGAATTAATCCGCAGCACAAGCGGTGAAAAGGAGAGGGTATGGCAAACCTGAGATTACGGGCGGTAGGGAAGTCGTATGACGGGCAAGAAGCCATCAAAGGCATCGACCTTGAGGTTAAGCATGGCGAATTCGTTGTGTTCATCGGCCCATCCGGCTGCGGCAAGACAACTTTGCTGCGTATGATTGCTGGCTTGGAGGACATCAGCGAAGGTGATCTGCTTATCGATGGAAAACGGATGAACGATATCGCTCCTTCGAAGCGCGAGCTGGCGATGGTGTTTCAATCCTACGCGCTGTATCCACATATGACCGTGGCGGACAACATGGGCTTGGCTCTCAAGCTGGCCGGCGTGTCTAAGCCCGAACGTCAGAAAAAGATTGTGAAGGCTGCAAAGGTTCTGCAGCTGGAAAGATATCTCGAACGTAAGCCAGGGCAGCTCTCTGGCGGTCAGCGGCAGCGAGTCGCTATTGGCCGCTCCATTGTACGCAGCCCGAAAATCTTCCTGTTCGACGAACCATTGTCGAATCTGGATGCAGCACTGCGCGGCCAGATGCGTGTCGAACTGGCGGACCTGCATAAAAAGCTGGGCGCCACAATGATTTACGTGACGCACGACCAGGTCGAAGCCATGACGATGGCTGACAAAATTGTCGTGTTGAACAACGGTGAGGTTCAGCAAATCGGCTCCCCGCTGGAGTTGTATCACCAGCCGCGGAACCTCTTCGTGGCGACTTTCCTCGGCTCGCCAAGAATGAATCTGGTCCAAGCTAACGTGCGGACAACTACTGCCGATGGCCTAGTTGTCAGCGCAGCTCAGGGGATTGAGATTTGCTTGCCAGCCGAAGGTAACGGTGTTTCCATTGGCGAGAAGGTGACTCTCGGCGTGCGGGCGGAACACATCCGCTTCGATGCATCAGGCGCATTGAGCGGCAAGATTCTGTTTGCTGAGCGCTTGGGATCCTTGACGCTTGTGCACGTTGAACTGCCAAGCGGAGAGAAACTTGTGGTGCAGACTGATGGCTCCTATGTGAGCGCAACCGGTGACAACGTGCGGATGTCAATGTTGGCGGACCATATGCACGTTTTCAAGGCTGACTGCAGCGCGCTAAAGCGTCTGGCGGCAGCTTCAAAAGCGGCATAATCCTTTCAGGCTTTGCCCCGGTGCTCCTGCCGGCGCAGTCCGCCGAAGGAGGCTTCAAGGCCGTCCGCTTACTCTCTTGGGGACAGCCTCTTTTAGGTGTGACTCAGCATAGATAGGTGACTTTGTTTACAGTGGATACGACGGCAATGCCCGAAAAATGGCTTTGCCCTCCACGCCGGCGGAGCCCACGAGCAGAGCCTACGCGGCGTTCTCCATATCTCCATGCCCTCTGATCTTGGTCGACATTTATTGATGCGCTGGCGGGATAAATCTCAGGCACGCCATCCCTCGGTCCCCGTGCTGCTGCAACTGACAGTCCGCATCGCCGTTATTGTCCGGTAGCCGGGCGATCTGGTCTTGCGCTACTGTGTGCCTCTTGATTCAAGTATGGTGGCGATCCCGTTGGCGCAATCCAACAGGCCCGTGTTATGTGCTTTTCCGGCGTATGTAAAGCAGTACGGTGAGCCAGGATCTGCGTATGAACTTATGGAGCGCAGCTGGCTGTTGTATATGAGTGGCGACGATTTGTATGATCGGTGGCGATCACGCATGGTGCCGAGAAGATCGATGTTCGGGTGAAAGGAAATCGTGCAGCTGATGATTCTGACGCCGTTCGGCGTTGGGCAATCGATGGATTCGCAATCTGTTACGCTCTTTCCTGCACGTGTCGGACGATATCGGCGAAGGCCGGCTGCTGAAATTTTGCAAGGAATGGGAAGGCGAAGCTGCTCCGCTGTACCTTCTCAATGCAGTGCTAGCGATAAGAGACGCTTCTGCGTCAATTTAAAGTAAAAATCCCCGTTCGCGGCGACGATAAAATTGCCAGCGGGGACTGGATGCTAAAACGTATCTTCTCGGTTCCACTAGCGATAAATTCCCGCCGGGGACAGTTTTATATTTGCGCTCTGGTGAGGTATGCTTGTGGCACCGGTTGAGGATTGCTTCACATCCTTGTCGCTGAGCTTAAAGATTGCTACGGTTTTCTGAAGATGGTTGGATTGCTCCTCCAGCGACTGTGCAGCGGCGGCAGCCTCTTCGACCAGAGCTGCATTCTGCTGCGTCACTTCATCCATCTGTACGATAGCTTGGTTGATTTGCTCAATGCCATCGCTCTGCTCACCGCTGGCAGCACTGATCTCTGCCACGACATCGGTGACCCGTTTCACGCTGGCCACCACTTCGCTCATGGTGGCACCGGCCTTTTCCACCAGACGGCTACCATTTTCTACCCGCTCGACAGAGGTATCGATCAAGAGCTTTATTTCTTTCGCTGCGGCAGCGCTTCGCTGAGCAAGGGTACGCACTTCTGACGCCACTACCGCGAACCCACGCCCTTGTTCACCAGCTCGAGCAGCTTCCACGGCCGCATTTAAAGCCAGGATGTTGGTTTGGAACGCGATGCCATCAATGACTGAGATGATGTCGACGATCTTGCGGGAGGCATCATTGATCTGGCCCATGGTCTGAACGACTTCACCGACTACACTTCCGCCTTGGGTAGCCACCTCTGAGGCGCTCGCGGCTAAGGAATTCGCCTGGCGGGCATTATCGGCGTTCTGCTTAACAGTGGAAGTGAGCTCTTCCATCGCTGAGGCGGTTTCTTCAAGGGCGCCGGCTTGCTGTTCGGTTCGAGAGGAAAGATCGAGGTTGCCAGTGGCGATCTGACCGGATGCAGTTGCAATCGTGTCAGTGCCCAACCGAACTTCGGTAACTATGCGATGCAAATTATCGTTCATTGTTCGGAGGGAGGAAAGCAGAGCGCCCGTCTCGTCCTTGGACGTTGTGGTGATCTGCACGGTGAGGTCCCCCGACGCAACCGCACTAGCCACTTGAACCGCGTCATTGAGAGGACGAGTAATAGAGCGAGTAATCAGCAAGGCGCAGCTTACTGAGAGCAAAATGGCGACCGCAGAGAGAACGACCATGAGGTTGACGGCGTCAGCTGACGCAGCGTTACTTTCGGCCACGCTTTTGTCCATTAACCCTGTCTGAAAGGAGACCATCTCTTTGAGCGCAGCGAAGTATTTATCCTGCGCCGGAATGACTTCTTTGAAAAGGAATGCACTAGCTTCAGCCTTCTGCTGCTGGCGAATTAATTCAAGTATGTGATCACGCGGCTTGGCATATTCGGCGCGAGCATCCTTAAGCTTGCTGAAGAGCTCTTTGCCCCTGGGCGTATTGAGTCGTTTTTCAAGCTCGGTCATGTGCTCGTTTACGCCGCGAGTATTGCTCAGTGAACTGTCCAGGTACTTTTGCGCGGTAGCCTGATCAGGAGCAATAATCGCATTTCGGATCCCGCGAGCAGCGGTATTCACCTTCTCCGATATCTGGTTCGCCAAAGCGACTTTTACATACCGATCATTGACGATTTCAGCGGTGGCCTCATTAACTGCCCACAGGTTCTTCATGCCCACGCCGGCCACTACGCACATCATTATGATCAGCGTGGCAAAACAAGCCCCGAGTCTTACACTGATTTTGATATCGCCCACTTTCATATTGCCTCCTAAATTTGTCGGTTTCACGAGACTCGATTAAGCGGACGTACCACATCTCGTCATGACACATTTTGATAGGAGGCTCCGCGACTGAAAATAAGGATATTCCTGGTGCTTTCGCCTTGTGTGGTCTATACCCGTGACCGGGCCGTCGTTCCGCTTGTGGCGGTACCCTATCGCCTCGGCTGACCTGACAACCAGCTCGCAAAGATGCCGGGTTTTCCCCCAAGGAATTGGGACCGTCATACGTGAGAAGTGCGGTGATTTTCCTCTAGAACGAGACTACTTTCCTCGTGCTGCCAACTTCCCTAGCAAGTAACTGTCGGCCGTACCAACAGATTCAATCGCGGCCTTGGTTTCAACTTCAGTCAGCGTCGATAGCCACGGGCGATTGTGGCTTAACCTCGTTCAGCGGTCTACGTCCGTCAGTTTTCTGCCTAGCCTGGAATCACTCTTTTGGTTTTTCTATAGTGATGTCCGATTATGGCGGCGGGATCAAAGCCGAGGGCATCGCATCTGCGGATGCAGTTCTGCATTTAATGTACACGGCCACAATCACCTAGCGACCGATGGTCGGAAGATACCTATCAGCTGTTAATTTGCTCGCGGATTTGACCCTTTCCATTTGCCCCACCTTCCACCATCTACCAAAGGCGGTAACACGGTCGTACGACCCCTCATATCCCAGCTCTCTCAGATCCAGGAACATCTATTTCAGGGTTCTTCGTTGCTTGCGAGATTTAACGGATTCAGCGCTCAGCCAGGCGGAGAGCTTGGGAGCAAACTCATCAAGAGGACTAGGCGAATGCCTTGCTGGGTACACTGGCTCGATTTGTGTGGTCAAGCGTTTTTTTGCGGATTTCGTTCCTAGCAAAAAGCTGAATGTTGCTTGCGGGGAATCTGTGGATTGGCGGCCTTTTGCGTTAGCCAGCCTTAGATGAGTGGACGAGATGATTCAGGCGTCGAGCGAACACTCAATGCAGAAAGGTGCCGTCTGGAAGGAACTTCCAAAAAGTGAGGATCAATTACTGTTGATTCTGTTCAGTGCAATCGAATCCAAAAGCTGATGCAACAAAATAACTTCAATCTAGACTCCGAACAGAAAAGCTTCACTTCACGAATTTTGATTCTATCGAAAAAGGTGTTGGACCGCATCTTTTGGGCTGCGGGTCGAGGCTAACGGCTGAGCAGACAATCCCTTGAAAGCGGCGATGCTGCGGCATTTGAACCAATAAATCGCTTTCTCCATATCTTCGAAGATGTTGAAGCTGACTCGAATCTCCCGAGCAGAGTCACGTATATCTTTTTTGCTCACTCTCTGAAGTGAGCGTCAGCGAGATAAGACGCTCGTAAAAACAGACGCCGATCTTAGGCGAGCGACCACTAGTCAATCGCAACGCATGGCCGATTTTCTTCGGTAAATCTCGAGCGTTTCCTGCCTGCTCCTTGCCCGCGTCCGGGCGCTGAACAGCAATCTTATCTGTGGTGTTGACCTGGATGGGTAGTCTGGAGGTAGATCAAGCGTGCGGCTTCCTTGCCAGACCCAGGGCAGGTCCGAGGGTTGGCCCCATTTCTCACCACTCGTTTTACGGGCGACATGTCAATTACATTTAACCGCGGAACCTAAAACGTCTTGTGGTCGTGAACGGATCAACTTCGTGCGTGGTGAAAATGGTGGGTGCTATTTTGCTAGAGAAGTGGGCAGTGTCGGACAGCGCGGAAGCGGCTATTGCGTAGATCGCTGATTGCGTCGATGTACCTTCAAGCCTTGGAGATCTTGGTTTGATTAGTCAGCCTTGGCGAGTTTATGACCTTGTCTTTGCTCCGCACTTTCACCCACCTAGACATCGACATAGCTTGCCGATTGATCCGGGACGGAGGATGCAAAAAAGATCTGTTCCCGGGCAAGACGGTGGCGGGCAAGCGTACCGTCGGAGCATTGAAGCGAGCGCCGATCCTATACATAAATCCAGGGAAAAGAAATGAAATCAGCAACGTTTGTGAAACATGATATCAAAGGCATTGCTCCGCCAGAGCCTGATCTCGTACCGGAGGAAATGATCCGCCGGGCGGAAGCTATGCGCGAGATCCTTCGATCTGCTCAAGCAGCGGCCGAGGCCGCTGGTAACATTTCTGCGGAAACGAACCAGGCGATGGTGGACGCCGGTTTTTTCCGCGTGATCCAGCCCCGAGTCTTCGGTGGCTATGGCTTCGATCTGCCCACCTACGTAAAACTCGTCACGGCGATTGCGCGGGGATGCCCCGAAACAGCATGGGTTTTGTCACTTGTCCTTGGCCACGTTCACCAACTCGCAACCTATCCGCTGGAGGCGCAGCGCGAAGCTTATGGCACTACTGGAGAATTTCGGGCGCCTGAGGTAGCAGCGCCGCAGGGCCATGGCGTTGCTGTCCCGGGCGGCTATCGTGTCAGTGGTGCATGGGATTATGCGTCGGGCTGCGCGCACGCCACGCATATCCTGCTCACCTTCACGGTCGAGGATGCCGAATCTGGTGGTGCTCCGATGCGGATGGGCCTATTCGATCGCGACGATTACGAGATCGTTCGTAACTGGGACGTGATCGGTATGCAGGGGACCGGATCTGATCGGGTAGTTCTGCAGGATGTGTTCGTCCCGATGCATCTAACCAAGGCATATCCGCCAATCAAGGCGGTGCTACCTGCCCGAGTCTATGACGACAGCCCCCTCTTTCATGGCCCGGCGCGGCCATTCATCATCACCGAATCCGCATCGGTGATCGTCGGCGCCGCCGAAGGCGCGCTGGACCTCTACGAGGAGAGCTTCCGCACCCGCAAGGCGACCGGACCGACCGGCGCGCCAAGGCTGGAACTTGCGGAATATCAGCTCAACTTCGGCCGTTGTCGCGCATTGGTCGATACCGCGCGAGCCGCTCTGCTCCACGCGGCAGGTGAATATATGGAGATTGCGCGGCGGACCTGTGCAACGGGCGAGCCCTGTTCGGACGACGACGCGCGACGTCTGACGCTCGTCATACTGCAGAGCATCCACCTTGCTCACGAAGCAGTCGATATCATCTTCCGCACTGTCGGTACGTCCGCATCGAAGAAGGATTCGATGCTCGGCCGATATTGGCGCAATGTAGGGGTTCTGCGCGGCCATCTCGCTCACCAGTCCGACAGTGCTGCAGTCAATTATGGCCGCGCACATTTCCTCCAGAAGACCGTGGGTA
The DNA here is from genome assembly GCF_031455335.1 of Herbaspirillum sp. 1173. Lineage (NCBI taxonomy): Bacteria > Pseudomonadati > Pseudomonadota > Betaproteobacteria > Burkholderiales > Oxalobacteraceae > Herbaspirillum > Herbaspirillum sp. 1173. The sequence continues at coordinate 15,576 of NZ_JAVDSP010000016.1, forward strand.
TTGCATGACAAACGGGACGGCACTCAGAGAGGAAATGGACATTTACCTGGAGGCGATGTCCGTCGGCGATCACACCAGATTGCGCTTCGCATCGAACTTCCGTCTGACGGAAAATGGCAGGACGCTCGGCATCGACGAAGGACTGTGGCGCTGCAAGCCGCGCTTCTCCGGCATCCAATCGTTTGCGGACGCGCTTACGGGCCAGATCGTTTGCGCAGGCGTTGCCTATGTTGCGGGTCAGCCGCGTCCCTTCGCTCAACGCCTGCGAATTTTCGAGGGTGAATTGGCAGAAGCTGAGGCCATCCTCAGCACAGACCCGAAAGGGCATTTCGCTGATGTCGAGCAATTGTTGAAGCCCGATATCCTCTATCAGGCTATTGTCCCGCCGAATCGCCGCGTCGACCGTGAAGGTTTGCGTGAGGCGGCCAACCGCTATTGGGAAGGACTGGAGCAGAGCGATGGCCTGATACCGCGCTTCAGCTATCGTTGCGACAAATACGATAACGGTGCGAAAACGACGAACACGCTACGCACGCTGCTCTCGCCCGACGGCAAGGTGCATACCTGCGCCTCTGCGCTGAATGATACGCGCGCCGCGAGACCCAAGGCACGCGAACGACGCTTTCCAGTGCTGGACGTGGAACTCGGTCTTGCAGCCAGCTTTGTAGTGGTGGACTTCCATCCCATCCCTGCGCATCCTCGACCTGACGCCGGTGCCATGTATATGCTCGGATTGTTCAAGGTTGTCGACGGAGAGATTCGGATCATCGATGAGATACGAGAATTTTTGCCTTTGGGCAAGTCTGTTGGATGGGACGAACCATCGTACTCTAGTGGAAATGTGGCACATGGTTAGCCTGAAACAACGGCGTCAAAATACATGGAGACAAACTGCGGTAGCGTTTCCTCCGCGATAGCGCTTTCTTTTGCTCATAGAGGTGATGTAGAGATGAATATCCGATTTTCAAATAACGATTTCAAAAGCTTCGAGGCACCGATGCGCGCAGAGATCGAATTGACGGGGCTTGAAGTTGTGCAAGGAAAAGTACCGAAGAACCTGGAGGGCGGTTTCTTTCGCCTGATCGGAGATCGGAAATGGCCAGCCTTTGTCGACAATGATGTCTTTATGCTCAACGAAGACGGCATGGCCTCCTGTTTTTATTTCAAGGACGGCAAGGTCGACTTCCGTATGCGCTATGTCCGTACGCCCCGCTTCGTGGCGGAGGAAAAGGCCGGCCGTGCTCTGTTCGGCCACTATCGAAATCCTTTCTCGGACGATCCCTCGGTTGCCGGGCTCAGCCGCGGCACCGCAAATGTGACAATGCTGATGCATGGCGGCAAGCTACTCGCATTGAAGGAGGACAGCCCTGCTATCGAATTGAACCCTTTCACCCTCGAGACCATCGGGGAATATGACTGGAACGGCAAGGTGACCGCCAAGGCAATCACCGCGCACCCCAAGATCGATGCAAAAACGGGCGAGCTGGTGTTCTTTGGATATTGCGCGGCTGGTCCTGCCACCAGGGATATCGCCTACTATGAAGCCGATAGCGAAGGGAACGTTACTCACGAGACCTGGTTCCATGCGCCCTACACCTGCATGGTCCACGACATCATGGTCACGCAGAATTATGTCGTTTTCCCGATCACCCCGCTCCGTCATGAGCTGGAATGGATCAAGCGGAGTGAGCCTGCATTCAAATGGGATCCGCACGAGAGTGTCTATCTCGGCGTGCTGCCACGCAAGGGCCGTGGCGATCAAATTCGTTGGTTCAAGGGGCCCAATCAGTGCCACGGCCATACCGTCGGTGCCTATGATGATGGGCGATATATCTATGCCGACAACACCTTCAGCAAGCGGTCCTTTTTCCATTTTTTCCCAAACGTCGACGGCTCGCAGTTCAAGCCGACCGACGCCATGCCATATATGAAGCGGGTGGTGATCGACATGGAGCGCAGTGACAACAGTTTTGTCGAACAGCCGCTTTTCGAATACCCTTGCGAGCTTCCGCGAATCGATACCCGTTTCGAAACCTTGCCATACAGTTTCGCCACCATGAACCTTCTGGACGTGCCTGGCCAAGAACGCGTCGGGCGCGGCTTCCAGTGGATCGCCACCATGGATGTGAACGGCGCGAAGCCGTCCAAAATCCTCTATGCAGGAGACAATTGCTCGATCGGCGAGCCTCAGTTCGTTCCCGCTCACGACAACGCTGCAGAAGGCGATGGTTACATTATGACCGTGGTCGGCCGGCACGAGCAGATGCGCAGCGAACTCCTCATCCTGGATGCGAGCGATATCAACGCGCCACCTGTTGCAACGGTAGCCCTGCCGTTCCGTCTTCGTAGCACTGGCCACGGATATTGGTATGGTGGCAGACAGTTGCGTGGCGAAACCAATTTTCCAGGAGCTTGGTAAGATGGCCGACCTCAAAGGGAAAGTCGCATTCGTCACTGGTGCGAGCCGCGGAATCGGCCGGGAAATTGCCACGCGTCTTGCCGCCAACGGCGCGACCGTGGCCATCCACTACGGAGCCAATCTGCGGGCTGCTCAAGAGACGCTGGCTACCATTGAGCAGACCGGCGGGCGGGCCTTTGTCATCCAGGCGGATCTCCATTCGTCGGACGCTTCGTTTGCGGCGACGTTCGAAGAGTTCGATCGCAGCTTGTTGACGTGTTCCGGCCAGACCGGGCTCGACATCCTGGTCAACAATGCTGGCCAAATCATGTTCGGCTCGGTTGAAGTACTGAGTTCCGCAGAATTCGACAAGGCATTTGCCGTGGACGTGAAGGCACCTTTCTTCCTCACGCAGGCGGCATTGCCGCGCCTTCGCGATGGCGGCCGGATCATCAACATCTCGTCTGGAACCTCGCGCATCGTTAATCCGAATGTCGTGTCCTATGCAATGGCCAAGGGCGCGCTCGAGGTGTTCAGCAAGACCGCTGCTCTGCAGCTAGGTGCTCGCGGAATTACGGTAAACGCCGTTGCACCGGGTCCGACTGCAACCGCCGAATTTCTGCGCATGGCCGAGGGCAATCCTGCCTTCATCGAGCATGCCAAGGCGCAATCCGCCCTGCGGCGACTGGGCACGCCGGAGGATATCGCCAACATTGTCGCGTTCCTCGCGAGCGACGAAGGGGGCTGGATCACCGGGCAGGTGATCGACGCGACCGGAGGATCGCTACTGGGCTGACGGTACTCGCCGCTGAATCAGACTCTGTCCGTCAAGGCGCTCGAGCTTCGCTGCCTGGTCGGTGGCGGCGATTACATCACGTTCGAGGAGGCGATGACGTTGAGCGTTTCAGCTCGATAAAGAATGTCCAATTGTTCAGACGCTATGCATTCTTCAGTTTCGCCCCGGGATTGCGTGGTCCGACATTGACGGGCATTGTTGCAGAACCCGGGGCAGGCTGGAAAGTTCATCGCTTGTCCCGGACGGACGTACCCGGAGGGAGGGCTCCGTGCCACGGAGGCCTCCCCGTCGATTGTCAGCACTAGAACAGCTGCCCACCTCCAACTGGCCAGTACAGCTTTCTCACAAAGCTCACTAATCGGATCTGAAAATTCGCTTTCTCCCAAGCGTGTGTCGTTCCAGCGATAGTACGGTGAAGCCGCGGTCAAACAAGGCAGAAATCTGGACGTTAAAGAGCAGCAGGTTCCTGGGTATCAAGCCCAGATTTTGGCCAGTGCCGCACAGCACTGCGTGTATCGCCCCACCCAGTACTCCTTTATCCATTTCTGATCGAGTTTGCCGTCAGCCCTCCTGCGCCCGATGACCGGTTCGATGGCATTGCGTCTGCGCATCATCGCGCGCAGGCCATGCGTTATATTGCGTGGCCGAGCGCAAGCCAGCCATTATAAAAAACGTGAAAGTTCGATCCCGCGTGTGACCGTTGGACACCCCGACAGACATCCTCACCACCATCATTGTCGCGTTCCTCGCGAGCGACGAAGCGGGCGGGATTTTACAGGACAGTTGATCGGCTCAACCGGGGAAAGACCGCTACGCCGACACGGCTCGGTGCTGATTCAAGATGAGTCCGTTAAGACGTTCGACTTTAGCGGCCTGGGCAGCCGCAACGGCGGTTACATCGCGTTCGAGGAGCGCAGAGATGACCTTGAGCGTCTCAGTTCGATAGATGATATCCAGTTGCTCACTTTGGGGATTGCGCAGCGAAGACCACCAGGTCGAATAGCTCTTGGTGCAGCGCAGGAGAATGTCGACGAGTGGCTCGTCGATGATTCCGAATTGGCTTTCCTCCGCTTCTTGCATCACTTTTGCAGTCATGCGCACGTCTGCGGCATGCAGCAGACGCTGCGCATTCTTCAGTCGCGCAAGTTCCTCGTCAGTCGCGTCCTCCGCAGCGATCGAAATGGCCTCTACGCTCAAGAGCTTGAAAAGACTCATGGCATCGCTGGGTGTGACGCGGGCAGCGGTGAAATAACAGTTTATAAGCCGGCATAAGGCGGCGGGCTCTGGCGTGCGTGTCATCAGTCCTTTGCCACGCCCGGCTACTGACTCAGCTATTCCCTCGAATTCCAGAACACGCACTGCTTGGCGCAGCACATCACGATCAGCACCGTAGCGGTCACAGAGATCCAATTCGGACCCCAGGCGGCGGTCAATCGTGCGACTGCTGTTCAGGTCCTTCATAAGCAGGCGGAAGATATGCTGCGCCCGGGACCGGGCGCTTTCAACCGTTGCGCCCAGGGGGATACGACCGGAAGGCCCTTGCCGTGCATGTTGGTTGACCGCCGAAATCATCTCCTCCAAGAAGCTGGCAAGTCCTGGACCGACACAGTTCTTTGCTCCCGGGCCAATCAATCTCGCATGAACTGCTTGCAGAATCGTTCTGCCGTCCTTTCCCCGATGGAGCTCGCGGCAATGCGATGTGACGTACCGATCAATCGCTTCCAGCACGAGCGACATGGACGGTGCCAGAATCAGCAGGCCGCCGTTTGGTCCTCGTCGCATCCGAGCCGTGCCGCGGCTCTCGAGAATCCGAACCGCTTCACGGACGATGCTGCGGCAAACGCCGAATTTGGATTCCAAATGCGTTTCGGACCCATAGATTGTCCCTGTGGGCCAACTGCGGCCTATCAGATCCTCCTCGATTTGCGCCGCGATGATGCAGGCCGCTTTGGTATTTGCGGAGCCACCTCCTACGATCGCATCGAACAGCGGATTGGCGGTTTTCCAGTGAGAAACTGTTTTGCGCTGACTGGCGTATGATTGCGCCGACGCTGGCTGCGCCATAGTCATGATTTGTCTCCTACAACGGCCGGTCCTGTAATTGTCTAGCTCGGACTCGACAGTATACGTGTTCAGTTTGAACGTCAACGACGCGGATAACGCGGTAAGGTCAACGCAAGTATGATGGCCAGAGACAGTGCCCCCGCTAGCACTGGAGAGGCCGGAGTGTATGCCCCCCATTTATCGCGCAGTATCCCCAGCACGACCGGTCCCACGCCCAGAGATAGTGTGGTGAGCCCAACCGCCACGCCGAAAATCGTCGAGGCGTTGGCCAGGCCGAAGTATCGGCTCGTGAAGAACGGCAGAAGACCGGCCACTGCAGCAAAGCCGGAACCCATCAGCGCAAGTCCGATCACGACCGCCCATTCCTGCGATGTCATCATCGCGAGGAATCCCAACAGCGGCAGAGCGAAGACAATGGCGAGCATACCCGGGCGCGGCAGCCTATCGGCCGCACCGCCGGCGAGCAATGAACTAAATGGCCCGGCAAGAGAATAAAGAGTCAGTGCAAACGTCGCTGTGGCGGAGGAGACGCCGCGTTCTCCAGCCCATGGAACGAAGTGACTGCTCAAGCCGCTGCACGAAGCACAAACGAGGGTCGATGCCAGGATCACCGTCCAGAAGGCACGACTCGTAAATGCAGTCATGGGTTTCAAGTCCATGCCCGCTATATCGGGCTTTCCCATCATGACGGATGGGCTCGATTGCGGAGCTTCCTTCAAGAAAAAGTAAGAAACTGGCAGGGCGATGGCCACTATCAGTCCCGCGAGTGCGAGATAGGCACCCTGCCAACCGATATCAAGGATAAGCACACGTGTGAGCACCAGCATCAAGGAAGTGAAGATCGCAACCGACCCGCCTAGGACGGCGGTTAGCGCAATACCGCGGCTGCGGTCGAACCAGCTCGACACGACCTTGGCCAGCGCGACCGGGCCGCATGTTGCAGCCAGCGGCCCCATCAACGCCGAGATGACGTAAAGCAAGATAATGCTGCCGTTGAGAAGACTCATAGCTGCTAAGATGGCCGCCCAAGCTAGCAGTCCGGGGAGTAGTACCTTGCGGACACCCATGGTGTCGATCAGTCGGCCCACCAGAGGCCCGGAAAGAGCGCCTGTCAAGCCTGAGATCAACATCGCTTGCGGAAACGTCGCGGCGCTCCAGTGGAATCGCTGAGACACCGGCTCAAGGAAGAGGGGAAATGTCCCCATGAAGACAGGCGCGAAGCTTAGGCCCATGCATATGGAGCAGGCGATCGCAACGACAATGCCCTCGCGGCTCATCTCGGTACGTGCTGGCGGATCGCTGGCCAAAGGCAGGCCGGCGGCGGTAGTAATCGGAACTGCTTTGTGTTTCATCAGATGCTCCTTCAAGGGTGGTGTCATTATCGTTTAACCTGTATCTGTGGTCCGTCGGCGGTATCCTGCCCAGCCTGATGGCTGCTAAGCCTTTATCGGTGAGGCGCAACGGCGACTCAAGTCGCTGTTGATGCGCTCGCAGATTTGGCCGTGCGTCTAATCGGGACGCGATCGCTGCCAGAAGCGATCATCTGGCTGGCGGCGGCGGGTTCGAGGAGCCGCGCAACATCCTGCGTTTTTAACCCCTGGCGAGGCGGTTAACCAGTAGCGTGAATTCAACATGGGGCGGTTATCAGGACCTGGCTGATCTATGGAAAATAGCGCTCGTGTCCCTCGAAACGGCTTAGACTGGTTTCCCCGAGAAAACCGCCGGTGATTTTCTGGCGCGCTGCGTTCGAATTCTGAACAGAAAGAAACAACTGAAATCGTCTGTCGGCGATGTGCGAACTGCCCGCCGAAGTTGCCGGCAGCCTCGATGGAATGATCAGCGCTGGAGCGCCAGGCGCTGCACCTGACGTCCGGCGTTGATCAGACATATACGGCGGCTTCACCGCAATGCTTAAGGTCTTGTCAGGCCCGTAATACGCCCAAGATCGACGAGAAGCGTCAAACCGATCATCCAGCCACTGTGGGTGGAACCGGTGGCGGCCAATGGATGCATTCTGTTGGGGTGCAGAAGATATTGAGCAAAGCCATTGACGAGTACCCCGGGAGCGAGCCCGTACTGTGCGTGTACATCGAAAGAGAATGTGTTGCGGTTAACGCCGTCACTGCTCCAACCGCTCACCGTACTGAGCTGCTGCTCATAAAGCGCGCGCCCGCTGCTCAACTGGATATAACGAATGATCGATCCCACCAGCGCTGCAGGGTTGTCTCTGAGAAAGCCACCGTACTCGGCTCCGCCATACGCTTCGATCGGGAAGGACTGGCCAGGGCCGGGCGTAATAAATGCGCCGCCGTACAGTGCGACGTTAGGAGGGGTAGGGCCTTTTGCGCCAGGAGCGGTCCAGATGACTTTTCTTGCCTGGCCATAGAATCCCCATGTGCCGTTGCCGTGTTTGAGGGCGCTGCCAGAAGGATTGAGGATCTGACTCGAGCCATCCACGTTGTGCAGATCGTCCGTGTAAGGACTCGTATTGTGATATACCCCGACTTCGGCATTGAGGGGATACCGGGTGTCGGAGAAATCCGTCTTGTAAGTGCCATTTGCGATACCTATAACCCCGGTTCTGGTCCGGGTGCTCCAGTTCCAGCCAGTGGAGTTCATGTAAAGCGTGGAGTTGTCTTCGACCACGCCGAATCCCAGGCTGGTATGGCGCGAGAGCATGTACGCGAGCCGTGCTCCCCACAACGATTTCGTGATGCCTGGCACGTTGAGTGTTATCGCGGGAGTCGACGCCACACATCCTGCGCACATCGTCGGCACCAAAAAATCGTCCGTCAGATTCATGCGACCGTACTCAACGTGGAGACGTTTTTCAAACAGGTCATGCGATAGTGTGAACTTGATCAGGTCGTTGGTGGTGGTCTGGGGAACAAGTGGAGTGAAGGCCGATCCGGTTTGAGTGGTGTAATTTACCGTGTTGTGAGAAGGCGGCTCCCAGGCCCAAATAAAATGAAATTTCGTGTCAGGAATCCCCGCGAACTTCTGCAAGTCAACATCGGCGCCCGTAAAAAGTGTGAAGTAGTCGGTCGATTTTCCGGTCGCGATGCCAGTTGAAGGGTTCGCCGCAGATAAGTTTGTCAACCGCAGGCCAAGGTTGATTCCGTGGTCTTCAAGCGCATCGCCGATGCCGCTAAGCGGTCCCTTTCTGGGCAGTTGCCCCTCGCTTGGCGGGGGAGGGCTCACGCCGGAAGCCATGGGTGGACTTTGACCGATTTCTGTCTGCGCCTGAAGGATATCTCGATTGGAAGATGTCGAGACATCACGGGAGGGGGAGGTATTTTTGTCCGTGAGCGGCATGCTCCCTGCCCCGCTTGCAGCGTTGGTTGCCTCAGCAGCCTGCAGATTGTCAGCTGATGCCATTGTGCAAAGCGATGAGCATCCTAGAGTCAGGATCGCTAATGTGATAGCACCCGTCAGCTTGTTGAATAATTTCATGTCTCCTCCTTGTAATTGCCGTATTCCGGCTGGTGCTTGGCTTGATCGATATCACATACGGAATCGACTCAATGTGGAAAGGCGCATCTCATATTGGTTATTTATGCGTATCGACTGAAGATCGCTTTCTGCATACTGCGCTTGGGGTTTTCTTAGGATGTATCAATGAATACGCGGAGAAAATCGATCTGGTTCTTTCCAGCACGCTGCGTGGCGGCCTCGATAATCGCGTTACGCCTCAGTGGTCGGCGATCAGCTGTTAGCTGACACTAGAAGTGAGGGACCGCTGGATGCGCGCTGCAGCTTTGAGGAGGCGCTTGCATGAAGTTACTATCCACGTTTGTAAGTTCCAGCTCGATGCAGCGACCGCTTCCTATGTTGTATCCACAGATCAGGAAGGGCTTCCTCCTAAGATCAAGCTACATCTGGTTCATAGAGTCTCATTAAGAAACGTTTGAAAAACTGGCAAGGCGGGATGGCCGCCACTGGATCGCTCTGAGTTGCTGCTGTGTCTTGGTGTCATGTGGCAGCGCCGCTGAAGATGAAAAAAGGAGTACGCGATCGCATCCCGTCCTCTGCTGCGTTCACCATCTTCGGATGCCTCCCTGATCCCGAAAGGCGGCGCGCGTTTTCCCTCAGGCATCCATGACTCAATTCGACCGGGCATGACCAAATCACACGTTGATCGATGGTTAAAAGCCGCCCTTCCGAGAAAATCATGTGAATTCTCTCTAGGATTCGGTGCCATTTCACCTCGTCACTCAATAGAAAACAAGGTGGATAAATGTTCGTCACCGTGCTTCTGGCCTATCGAGCGGAATAACTTCGCGCTAACTTGCCTAGTCTGCGGACTTCTCTGTCCGTCATGTTGAAAAAACCAATTTGTAGAAAATATGCCGCATCCGGCCTGCTCGCAGAGAACTGCGTGGCGATCAGCGAGCCTTGTATCAAGCGCTTTAATCTGGCCTCTGGTTTAAGAATTTAATAAGCGTAGCCTTCCGAGCATGGGTGCGGACGAGGCAGGCCAAATCCTTTCTCCTTCTGCCCCTACGCGAGCCATACAGAGCTTCGCGTTTTGGGAAATCGAAAGTAAACGTCCTTTGCTTGGCTGATTTACGGGCGAGATAAAGGTATTCCTTTCGCAGGGTGTAGAAGAGAGCACATCAGGGCAGTACGTCCGTGAGTCAAGAGCACCGGGCGCATGTGGCTCGGGTGATTAGTTTGTTGCGGTCGCATGAGCGAGCCAGCGATGGTTGCTCAGGGAGTAATGACTGCGCTAGCTAAACCATTGCAAGACGTTTGGTGCAATGCAATTTGATGATGAGGAGAATTTGATGAACGTCAGAACAACCATTGACCAGCCATTGCATGCCGAAGGTATCCTTTCGCCTGGCATTTGGGCTGGTCGTGTTTTTCAAGGACGATGGGTACCATCCGAGCGAGAATTGATCGAGGTTCGCGAGCCTGCAACTGACCTGCCGCTCGGCACGGTCGGGAGCAGCACACCGGGATCCGTCCTCGACGCAGTTGATCGCGCAAAGTGTGCCCAACTTACGTGGCAGAGCGAGAGCCCTGAGGCTAGAGCGCGCATATTGCAACGCGCGGCCGCGCTCCTCCAGGACAATCACGACACGCTGATCGAATGGATCGTTCGTGAAACCGGCGGCCTGCGTGCGAAGGCAGAAACGGAACTGCAAGGCACGATCGGAGAATTGTTTCATTCTGCCGCGCTTTTCATCGAACCGGAGGGGCACGTCCTCCGTTCAGCAAATTCCGGACGTCTGAGTATTGCGCGCCGCGTGCCGCTCGGCGTAGTGGGTGTCATCACGCCGTGGAACTTTCCTCTGCTGCTGGCGATGCGATCGGTTGCGCCAGCTCTGGCACTCGGAAATGCAGTCGTGCTGAAGCCGGACCCGCAGACTCCGATTACCGGAGGGGTTGTGTTGGCACAGATTTTCGCCGAGGCCGGGCTGCCAGAAGGCGTTTTTCAGATCGTCAACGGCGGGGCTGATGTTGGGGAGGCGTTAGTAGGCGCGCCGGCGGTACGGCTTGTGACGTTCACGGGCTCGACGCGGGTAGGCCGTCGTGTAGGCGAGCTCGCGGGCCAACACGTCAAAAAGGTGTCACTGGAATTGGGAGGAAAAAGTCCGTTCATCGTGCTGGATGATGCCGATCTCGAAGCGGCCGCTTCGGCGGGCGCGTGGGCCTCGTTCCTGCACCAAGGACAGATCTGTATGGCCTCTGGGCGACATATTGTGCTGCGCAGCGTTGCAAAGACCTACCTTGAATTACTGCGCGATCACACCGAGCGCTTGGCCGTAGGCAACCCTTTCGAAGAGAATGTCGCCATTGGCCCAATCATCAACCGGCGGCAAATTGAGCGCATACATGAGCTCGTGACGTCAAGTGTCGCAAGCGGCGCAAAAATCATAACCGGCGGCACGTATGCGCATCCTTACTACCGTCCGACAGTGTTGTCCGGCGTAACTCCCGGAATGGCTGCTTATGAGCAGGAAATCTTCGGTCCGGTTGCGCCCGTCGTCATCGCAGAGAACGAAGAACACGCAATTCAGTTGGCTAACGATACGGAATACGGCCTTTCCGCCGCCGTACAAACGGCGTCGCTCGAGCGCGGGCTTCGTGTGGCGCAGCGCATACGAGCCGGGATGGTCCATATCAATGATCAAACCATTTCTGATCTGCCTGGCATCCCCATGGGGGGCATGGGCCAATCGGGCAACGGGTCACGCTTTGGCAGCACAACGAACGTCGACGAGTTTACTGAATGGCAGTGGATGACAATAGGCGCGACTCCTACTCGTTACGCGTTCTGAGCAGTTCAAGTGGCAGCGATGGCGCAGCGCGGGAAATCCACTCGGACGGTGTAGTGCGATTGCGAAGTTGAGCGAACTGTGTCAGGCCAATTGGGACCGAATTCATAGGTGTGAGACAGCTGGAAACTCACACATATCGCTCGGCCAAGCGTCACCACGAAGCGCTGTGACTTCTGCAACCAGGCCAGGACGCCTCTTAAACCATGCTTGCCCGAGTTGGCCCGTTCACGCCCGGCGAAGTAGGTTAGGCCAGGGGGGCTTTCGGTTGGCATATATGACGTCTGCTTTATTTTTCTTGGGTCCTTTATAAATGGCAATGAAGCAGCTGACCGGCTTGGCTTGGTTTATTCGAAAGCGGGAGCTGCCGCCTGCCACAAAAATGTCGACCTTCTTTCTTCAAGCCTAGGTCATCCGAATTGATGCTATGACCTAGGCTAGACCCAATCCCATTATCATGACCCAAGCCTCTTTTGATTCCCAAAATTTTCGCCGTGCCCTCGGCCGTTTCACTACCGGTGTAACTGTGGTTACTGCAGGCGGCAACGGGGCAACGCCGATCGGCATGACATGCAACAGCTTCACTTCCTTGTCTCTGGACCCGCCGCTAGTCCAATGGTCGATTGCGAACAGCTCTCGCAATTATCCGGCAATGTGCGTCGCGACCCACTTCGCTGTTCATGTGCTTGAAGCCGGACAGGGTGAGTTATGTCGTCAGTTTTCTGCCAGAGACATAGACCGATTTGCGAATGTCCCACTCGAAACGGGCCTGCATGGCCTTCCGCTTTTGCAGAATTATCACGCACGCTTTGAATGCGAAATGTATGCACGTTACGAAGCAGGCGACCACACAATTGTTGTGGGGCGAGTGCTTCGGCTGGCGCACAAGGAAGGTGAGCCGTTGATTTTCTATTGCGGCACCCTGCTGCGCGCGGTGTCGCTTGAACCGACAGGCAGCTGAGGGCTGATACGCAAATGCACGTTGGCAATAATGCGAAATATGGTTGCGCTGGACGGCGATTTCCAAAACGTTGGCGACGCTCGACAAACGCGAGGCGGTAGTGATGTTGTCCGTTGTCGAGGGCATGACAAAAAATCTGAAACTGGCTTGTCAGACGCATTTTCCCGTTGGGCTGCCAGTTCCAAAATGGTCTGCAATTCTGTAAGGCGCTGAAAGCTCTCTGGCTAAAATTGCCGGTATTATGTTTCTGAGAACGAGTGGAGAATACGATGCAAGGTCCACGATCGATCAGAAGAAGCCGCCCCTGAGAAAGCGACTCAAATCATGCAAACATACATCTGTCTGGGTGTTGGTTTTCTGGCGCTCCTACTGATGCTCATCATACCTTGGCGCTCTCTTGGCCGACGCGGGACTTTGCTACCCTCCGACATCGCCTTGCCTTTTGCACCGGCGTTATTCACCTTTCTCGGGCTGGCATTCTTGAATGATGCTACCGACGTGGGGTGGGGAGGCATTGTATATCCAGCCATTGCTATACTGCCTGGGGCTATCCTTCTCAATGCTAGGGCGTTCCTCTTGACGCGAACGTCTGTCTCGCCAGGGAAAATATCTGCAGGTTTGCTTGTCGCTGCGTCAGTGACAGCATTTCTCTTCGGCGGAATGCTTCCACCTTTGTACGGCTGAGCAGCCAATACCTTTTCCGTAATCGGCCAGAAGCAACCACCGCATATTTGGGGGATCGGCGAGGAATATGTCCTCGTTGATCCAGTCATTGTGCTTGGCGATACCCGTTTAAAAATGCATTCGCCGCATCTTTTGAAATCCTTTGCAGTTCTCTTGTTGTAGGTGCTTTTGTGGTTCCCCACATCAGGTTTTCGATCAAGTCGCCAGCGCAAATCCCTTTGAAATGCAGGGCCGCCACTTGGGCATCAGAGGCGGTGATCTTTCCACTTTCCATGCAGAGCGCCATCACTTCTGCGAGCGCATCGAGTGTGCGCTTGGGGCCATTCTCGAAGAAGATCCGCGCCAACTCCGGATAGCGCTTCGCTTCCCCGATGATGAGCCGGTCCAATGCAATCACATCCGGCCGCGACACCAGGCGCAGCAGCGCCAGGCCCAGGCGCTGCAAGATGTCCCGGGCGCTGTCCTCTTCCACGTAGACCTTGTTCAGCTCTTCCACTGCCCCCGCACCGGCTTGTACGACGAAGGCCTCGAACAATTCTTCCTTGCTCGAAAAATAGTTGTACAGCGTGACCTTGGACTTGCACGCCTCCGCTGCAATGGCCTCCATGGTTACGGCGGCATACCCTTGCTGGATGAACAGGTAGCCTGCAGCATCGATGAATTCATTGCGCTGTTCCACGGTCTTGACCCGCATCGCGATAGATCCTTTTCTTATATCTGAACGTATTCGTACATTTTATCACGGGCTGTGCTACCATCTTTTTAAATGAACGACATCGTTCATTATTGAGCTGAAGCCTGATCGATCACGGCTGCCCGCACTATCCGGTTCGCGTGCGGCAACGGTCCGGCGCGGACTCTTTCGCCTCCCCGGCGCATGACAATCAAGGAGACTACCGTGCAAGACAACGAAACATTGCCGCGCTACCAGCAAGGCTTTACCGGCCAATTCATCGGCGGGCAGTGGCGAGAAGGCAGTGCCGCCAGCCTGCTGCAAGACCATGATCCCTATACCGGTCAATTGCTGACCGAGATCCGCCAGGCATCCCTGGGTGACCTCGATGCCGCCTATGCCGCCGCTGCCCAGGCGCAGCAGGCGTGGGCGGCGGTGCTGCCGTCGGAGCGGGCGGCCTTGTTCCTGCGGGCCGCCACCATCATGGACCAGCGCCACGCCGAGATCGTGGACTGGCTGATCCGCGAATCCGGCAGCACCCGTATCAAGGCCGAAATCGAGTGGGCCGCTGTCAAGTCGGGCATGCTGGCCGCTACCGCCATGCCTGCGCGCGTGCATGGTCGCATCCTGCCCATCGATATTGCTGGTCGTGAAAGCCGGGTCTATCGGCGGCCGCTGGGCGTGGTTGGCGTCATCAGTCCGTGGAACTGGCCGATGCATCTATCGAACCGTTCCATTGCACCGGCATTGGCCGTGGGCAATGCAGTAGTGGTCAAGCCGGCTGACGACACTCCGGTCACGGGCGGCCTGCTGCTGGCCAAGATCTATGAAGAGGCCGGCTTGCCGCCCGGGCTGCTCAACGTCGTCATCGGTGCGGTCAGCGAGATTGGCGATGCCTTCACGCTGCACCCCACGCCCAAGTTCATTTCCTTTACTGGCTCGACCCGGGTCGGCCGCCACATCGGTGCGTTGGCCATGACCGGGCCGACAATAAAGCGTGTCGGATTGGAACTGGGCGGTAACGCGCCCTGCGTGGTACTGGACGATGCCGAGCTGGAGCGGGCGGTCGATGGCGCCATCCTTGGGCGCTTCCTGCACCAGGGTCAGATCTGCATGAGCAGCAATCGCATCATCGTCGACGCCAGCCTCTATTCGCGCTTCGTCGACGCCTTCGTCGAGAAGGCCAAGGCGCTCAAATGCGGCAATCCTCACGATCCCGATACCCTGATCGGCCCGCTGATCAACCAGCGTCAGCTGGACGCGGCACAGGGGCGTCTGGAGGCGGCCCGTAACGCCGGTCAGCGCCAGGTGCTGACCGGCCAGGCGCAGGGGCTGGTGTTGCCACCGCAGGTCTTCGTGGACGTGGCCAATGATTCGCCGCTGGCCCAGGCCGAGCAGTTCGCACCCATTGCGCCGCTGATCAAAGCTGCCGATGAGGCCGAGGCGCTGCGCCTGGCCAACCAGACCGAATTCGGCTTGTCGAGCTGCGTCTTTACCCGCGATGAGACGCGCGGCGTGCGTTTTGCACAAGGTGTGGAGGCGGGCATGACGCACGTCAATGCCATCTCTCCTTGCGACGATCCCAACAACATGTTCGGTGGCGAGAAAAACAGTGGCATCGGTCGCTTCAACAGCGACTGGATCGTCGCCGAGATGACCATGGAGCACTGGGTCAGCATCCAGTCGCCGCAGTCCCGGCAGCACTGAAGTTCCTCCCCTCTCCACAAGGAAGCCAGATCATGTCTCTACAATATCCCGCCACCCCTGAGTTCCAGGGTATCTATCGTCCCAGCCGGGTCGAGGCCAGCGTGCAGGCGCTGGAAGTCTCAGGCCAGCTGCCCGCCCAGCTGCAGGGCTGCTTCTACCAGGTCTCGCCCGATCCGGCCTATCCGCCGATGCTGGGCCAGGACATCTTTTTCAACGGCGACGGCATGGTCAGTGCCTTTCGCTTCGGCCAGGGGCAGGTGAGCCTGACCCGCCGCTACGTCCAGACCGAGCGGCTCAAGGCGCAGCGCCAGGCCGGGCGCTCGCTCAATGGCATCTACCGCAATGTCCATACCAATGCGCCCGAGGCGGCCCGCGACAACACCACGGCTAATACCACCGTGATCAAGCATGCCGGGGTACTGCTGGCGCTGAAGGAAGACAGCCTGCCCTATGCCATGGACCCGGTGACCCTGGACACCCTCGGGGTCTGGGATTTCCACGGCCAGGTGAAATCGGCGACCTTCACCGCCCATCCCAAGATTTGTCCGCAGACCGGGAGCATGCTGTGCTTCGCCTACGAGGCCAAGGGCGACGGCACCCCCGACATCGCCTATTACGAGATCGATGCGGCCGGCAAGCTCACCCGCGAAACCTGGTTCCAGGCGCCTTACGCGGCCATGATCCATGATTTCGCGGTGACGGAAAATTACGTGATCTTCCCCATCATCCCCCTGACCGTGGACGTGGAGAGGATGAAGCGTGGCGGCCAGCACTTCCAGTGGCAACCCGATCTGCCGCAACTGTTCGGCGTGCTGCCGCGCGATGGCAAGGCCAGCGATGTGCGCTGGTTCCATGGTCCGGCCGACGGCTTCCAGGGCCATACGCTCAACGCCTATGAGCAGGGCCGCAAGCTGATCCTGGACATGCCCGTCACCAGCGGCAACGTGTTCTATTTCTTCCCGCAGGCCGACGGTTTCGTCCCTTCCCCGGAGACGCTCAAATCCAGCCTGGCGCGCTGGACCTTTGACCTGGATGCCGACAGCGATCAGGTCCTGCCCGAACCGCTGACCACGTTCCCCTGCGAGTTCCCGCGTTGCGACGAACGCTACAGCGGCCATCCCTACCAGCATGGCTTCATGCTGGCCTTCGATCCGACGCTACCCTTTGATGCCGCCACGCTGGGCGCGCCGCCGTTCCAGTTCTTCAACCAGCTGGCCCACGTCAACGTACGCACCGGGGAGACCCGTACCTGGTTTGCGGGGGATGCGCACTGCTTCCAGGAACCGGTCTTCGTGCCGCGCAGCGCCGACGCGACCGAGGGCGACGGCTTCCTGCTGAGCCTGCTCAATCACCTGCGCAGCGGCGCGGCCGAGCTGGTGATCCTGGATACGCGCGATCTGTCTGCCGGACCGGTGGCGCGGGTCCAGATTCCCTTGCGCATGCGCATGTCCCTGCATGGCAACTGGTCCCCAGACTGAGGTTCATGGCGCAGCGGCGGACAGGTTCACACCTGTCCGCCGCTGTTTCAACCGGTCGCCTACCTCCGCGCGTCAGTCGGTGCAGGGTGTCTCGGCGCGGCGATTGAAGACGATGGCCAGCCCGGCGATCACCGCCGGGGTGATGCCCATCAGGAAGATATGCTTCACGTCCATCTGCCATCCCAGCATCAGGCTGCCGGCCAGCGGTCCGCAGATCGATCCGATGCGGCCGATACCCAGTGCGAATCCAACCCCGGTGGCGCGCATGGCGGTCGGATAGATTTCGGTGGCCAGCACGTTCAGTCCTGCCTGTGCACCCTGGATCACCACGCCCATCAGGCCGCTGGCCACGATCACGTTCCATTCCGATTGCGGCCAGTTGGCCAGGCCCAGGGCCAGCAAGGCATACAGCGCCAGTTCCAGCACCAGGGTGCGGCGCACGCCCAGCGCATTCATCAGCCAGCCCTGCAACAGGCTACCGAGGACTCCGCCGGCACTGAAGCAGGAGATGGCGGTAATGCCCACGGTGACCGGATGATGCGCGCCCATGAGCACGGCCGGCATCCAGCTGACGATGAAATACAGCACCACCAGGTTCATGAAGTAGGGGGTCCACAGCAATACCGTGTCCTTCCAGCGGCCATGGCGAAACAGCTCGGCCACGGGCACGCCCGGCGCCTGGGGCGGCGGTGCCGCCAGGTCCTGATCGGCGCCGAGTTCCGGCGCGATACGGCGCATCAGCGCCTGCAGGCGGGCGCGGTGTTTGCCGCGTACCAGCAGGAAGCGCGCCGACTCGGGCATGAACACCAGCGCAAACAGCGCCACCGCGATGGGCAATGCGCCGCCGACGATGAATACCGCGTGCCAGCCATGCGAAGGCAGCAGCAGCGAAGTGACGATGCCGCCCAGTACCGCCCCCAGCGGCATGCCGCACATCAGGGTGGCGACGATCACGCGTGCATGGCGGCGCGGGGAATACTCGGACGCCAGCGCCAGCGCATTGGGCAGCGCACCCCCCAGGCCGATGCCGGTCAGGAAGCGCAACAGCAGCAGATCATCATGGCTGGCCGCCAGCGCGGTCAGCAGCGACATGCTGCCAAAGGCCAGGGTGGAAGCGATCACCATGGTCTTGCGGCCGAAGCGGTCGGCCAGCGGGCCCAGGATCATCGCACCCACCAGCATGCCCAGCAGTCCCGCGCTGAAGATGGGGCCGAAGCGGGCCATGGGGATGCCCAGTTCGCGCGACATGGCCGGGGCCAGCATGCCGATGGTCTGGGTATCGAAGCCGTCCAGCACGGCGATCAGGATGCAGGTACCGATGGCGCTCCATTGCACCATGCCGACAGGGCGCGCGTCGATGACCTCGCTGACCTGGATGGGGGTAGCGGATTGCATGTGTCTCTTCCTCTTCTTGTCGTGATTGTCGTTGTTGTCCTGGCGTGCGCTGCGCTCCCGGGGAGGGCAGCGGCGCAGGCGGCCGACGGCCTGCCGCAAAAGCGGCGGCCATCGCGAGGCAGTCTAGGAGTTTGACTTTTATCAATCAATACGCCCATGCTGATACTTTTCATCAGCAATATTGATAAAGGCCATGGACAATCTCGACCTCCGGCAGCTGCGCATCTTTCTCGAAATCTACAAGACCCAGAGCATTTCCCAGGCGGCTGCCAGCCTGGGCCTGGGGCAGCCGGCAGTCAGCATGGCGCTGGCCAAGCTGCGCGAACACTATGGCGATCCGCTGTTTTCGCGCACCTCCGGCGGCATGCTGCCGACCCCGCTGGCCGAGCAGATCGTGGGGCCGATGCGGCTGGCGCTCAGTACCCTGACCTCGACCTTGCAACACCGCGTGAGCTTCGACCCGGCGCGCTCGGACCGGCTGTTCCGCCTGTGCATCACCGACATCGGCCAGCGCGTCATCATTCCCCGGCTCCTGGCGCACCTGAAGCAAGCCGCACCGGCCATCCGCATGGAACTCAGCTACGTGTCCGAGCGCACCAGCAAGGATCTGGAATCGGGCCAGATCGACCTGGCGCTGGGCTACATCAGCGGTCTTGATGCCGGTTTCTACCAGCAGGCCTTGTTCACCGAACGCTTCATCTGCATGGTCAGCCGCGATCATCCGCGCATCCGCAGGGGGCGCATGTCGCTGCGCGACTTCGAGCGGGAGCGGCATCTGGTCATCTCCACCCAGGGCACCGGCCATCACATGATCGACCGCAAGATCGAGGAAGAGCTGGGCATCCAGCGCAAGGTGGGACTGCGCATTCCCAACTACCTGGGTGTGGTCTCCAGCATCATCGATTCGGATTACCTGGCCCTGGTGCCGGAACGCTTCGGCCGCATCGTTTCCCACCACAATCCGGTGCGGCTGGTGGAGTTGCCCTTCCGGCTGGAACCTTACCGCGTCATGCAGCACTGGCATGGGCGCTACGCCAACGATCCCGGCCTCCGATGGTTGCGGCAGATCATCGCGCGCTTGTTCGGGGATGCGGGCGGCGCCGGGCCGCATGGTGAATAAAATTAAACACAAATCTCTTATTTGGATTTTTTGATATGTAACTACTACAAAAATTATCTTATTTTGATAATTGTGTTTACTTCTTCGCGTTGACGGGATTAAGATCGGGTCCTCGAACAACAAAGGAGATGTCATGAAATTCGCGAGTTTTCGCCATCAGGGCAAGGACAGTTTCGGCCTCGTCACGGGCGAGCAGGTGATCGATCTGGGCCATGCCGGTGCCGGCAGCCTGAAGCAGTACCTGGCCCGGGGCGGCGCAGCGCGCGCGCAGCAGGACGCCGAACAGGGACGGGCGCTGGCCATTGCGGAAGTGCAATTCCTGCCGGTCATTCCCGATCCTGAAAAGATCCTGTGCGTGGGCATCAACTACCTGTCGCACGTCAAGGAAACCGGACGCGAACTGCCCAAGCACCCGATGATCTTCGCCCGTTTTGCCGACTCGCAGACCGGCCACCTGCAGCCCATCATCCGTCCGCATGCGTCGGAAAAGCTCGATTTCGAAGGGGAGCTGGCCGTGGTCATCGGCCGCAGGGCACGTCACGTCAAGGCTGCCGAAGCCCTGGACTATGTGGCCGGTTACGCCTGCTACAACGATGGCAGCGTGCGCGACTGGCAAAAGCACACCATCCAGTTCATCCCCGGCAAGAACTTCCCGCAGACCGGCGGCTTCGGCCCCTGGCTGGTCACGCCTGACGAAGCGGGCGATCCCTCGCAACTGAGCCTGGTGACCCGGCTCAACGGCACCGTCGTGCAGGAAGCCCGCACCGATGACCTGATCTTCCCCATCCCGGCGCTCATCGAATACTGCAGCACCTTCACCGAGCTCAATCCGGGCGACGTCATCATCACCGGCACCACCGGTGGCGTGGGTGCCTTCCGTGAACCGCCGCTGTGGATGAAGCCCGGCGATGTGGTCGAGGTCGAGATCTCCGGCCTGGGCAAGCTGGTCAATCCGGTCGCCCAGGAAGCCTGAGCGGGAGCCTGCGTCCTGACCCTGTGGCGATGAAAGCGCCGGGGCAGGGCGCCTTGGAAGAGAGAGACACCCATGACAGACCAACAGACGCACAGCGTCGATATCCTCATCGTCGGGGCTGGCCCGACCGGCCTGACGCTGGCCAACATCCTGGGCCAGGCCGGCATCCGCACCCTCATCATCGACCGCAAGCCATCGACCGTGGCCGAGCCGCGCGCAGTCTCCATCGATGATGAATCCTTGCGCACCATGCAATTCATCGGACTGGACCAGCCGGTGCTGAAGGACGTAGTGCTGGGATACGGCGTGCATTATTTCACCCGCCCTGGCGGCCACTGTTTCGGCAAGGTCGAGCCGACCCGCAGCGAGTATGGTTTCCCGCGCCGCAACGCCTTCCGCCAGCCGCTCTTCGAGGCCACGCTGCGCGAGGGTGCGCAGCGTTTCACTGCGCTGGACATGCGCTTCGGGCACGAGCTGGAGTCCTTCCTGCAAACTGACGGGCAGGTAGAGGCACTGATCCGCGACGCCGCCGGCCAGCCACTGAAGGTCAGCGCGCGCTATCTGGTGGCCTGCGACGGTGGCCGCAGTCCGGTGCGCACCCTGCTCGACATCCCCATGTCGGGCACCACCTTCAAGTCGCGCTGGATCGTGCTCGATACCGAGAACGATGACGATCCCTTCTGGCAGACCCGCGTCTATTGCGATGCCGGCCGTCCCATCGTGGAAGTGCCGGGGCCGCATCGCACGCGCCGTTTCGAGGTGATGATCCATCCGCATGAAGATGCCGATGCCATGCTCCAGGACGAGCGCATCCGCGAATTCCTGCGGCCCTTCCGGGGCGACAAGCCCACCACCATCGTGCGCAAGGTGGTCTATACCTTCCACGCCCGCATGGCCGAACGCTGGCGCATCGGCAACGTCTTCCTGGCCGGCGACGCCGCCCACCTGACGCCGCCCTATGCGGGCCAGGGCATGAACAGCGGCATTCGCGATGCCCACAACCTGGGCTGGAAACTGGCCGAGGTGATCGCCGGGCGCCTGCCCGATGCCGCTTTGGATTCCTATGAAGCCGAGCGCCGTCCGCATGCCTGGGCACTCATCAAGCTGGCCCTGAACCTGGGTGAAGTGATGGCGCCGCGCAGCCGCTGGCATGCCGCCGCCATCAGCGGTTTCTTCCGGCTGGTGGCGCATGTGCCGCCGCTGCGCGACTACTTCCTGCAGATGAAATTCAAGCCCAAGCCGCGCTATCACCGTGGCCTGCTGATCGGCCAGGGCAAGGCGGGTGCCCAGGCGCTGGTCGGCACCATGAGCCCGCAGCCGAGGCTGCAGGCGGCAGACGGCAGCATCGTGCGGCTCGACGATGTGGTGGGTCCACGCTATGCCTTGCTGGCCTTTGGTGCGCAAGCGGCGCAGTGGCTGGCCGGTTTGCAGGCACCCCTGTGGGAGGCCCTCGGTGTGCGCCGCATCGCCATTCTGCCGCGCCAGGCCGCTGCGCCCACCGATATCGCGGGCGTGCTCCAGTGTGTGGACGCGGAGGACCAAGCCCTGGCCTTCTTCAAGTCCTTGGGGCAATCCATCGTGCTGGTCCGTCCGGACCGCTACGTCGCCGGCAGTTTTACCGTTGCCCAGGAAGCTGGCTTCGCCCAGGCCTGCATGGATTGCTTCGGCCTGCGCCCGGCCCCGGCCGCCATCCCCGCTCGTGCAGATGGCATTGCCGACACAAGCGCCCTGGCCCGTCCCACCGCCTGAACCGAATGAGGAAACCCGACATGAGAATGCAATCCCACAGCCCGGCCCAGCTGCACCACCTGCACATCACCAGCCCGGATCCGGATGCGCTGGCGCGCTTCTACAGCCAGAACATGGACCTGCAAGCCAGCCTTGAACAGGACCGCCACGTCTTGCGCGGCGGCAGCCGTGCCGCCGTGATTTCGTCCGGACCGGCCGGCCTGCTGTATCCCGCCTATGTCCTGCGCGACGCCGCCGCCCTGGACGCTCTGGCCACGCGGCTGGCGCGCAATGGCGTGGCCATGCAAGGCATCGATGATCCCCTGCTGCAAGCCGGCGCCTTCAGCATCGCCGATCCGCAAGGCCGCCTGACCGTCTACGGCCTGGCACGCGCACCGCGCCAGGCCGATGCCATGCCGGCGCGCCTGCAGCACGCCGTGTTCCAGACCACCCAGCTCGATGAAGTGGTGCGTTTCTACGTCGAACAGGTGGGCTTCACCGTCTCCGACGAGGGCATCGATGAAGAGAGCGGGCGCGTCATGGTGGTCTTCCTGCGCTCGGATGACGAGCATCATTCGCTAGCCTTCTTCCGCGGATCGCGCAACGAATGGGATCATCATTGCTACGAGACCGATGAATGGAATAACATTCGCGACTGGGGCGATCGCTTCGCGCGCTTGAGGATTCCGATCTTCTTCGGGCCGGGTCGTCATGGACCAGGCAACAACCTGTTCTTCATGGTCACCGATCCGGATGGCAACCGACTGGAAATTTCGGCCGAGCTCGATCGCGTCGCCATCGACGCCACGCCCGGCGTCTGGCCCCACAATGAATACACCCTCAATTCGTGGGGCCGCGCCTGGATCCGGACCTGAGCGCCGGCCCGGCAAGACCGACAGGAAACCCATGGCAACCGACCGATCGCTGAGCGTACTGCGCCTGTTCACGCTGGAGACGCCAGCCTGGACCGTGGAGCAGATAGCCCGCACGCTGGAGGTGTCCATGAGTACCGCCTACCGCTACGTGCTGGCGCTGGAAGAGGTCGGCCTGGTCGCCGCCAGCGGTGGCGGCTACTACATCCTGGGCCCGGCCATCCTGCAGCTGGATCGCCAGATCCAGCTGACCGATCCGCTGCTGCTGAGTGCGCGCCCGGTGATGAACCGCCTGGCCGGTTATGCACCGGACGGCTCGGTGGTGCTGCTGTGCCGTGCCTTTGCCGATACCGTGCTGTGCATCCACCAGGTGCATACCAAGGGGCCGCAATCGCTGATCAGCTACGAGCGCGGCCGGCCGATGCCGCTGTTGCGCGGCGCGACCTCGCGCATCATCCTGGCGCATGAACCAACGCGCCGCTTGAAGCGGCTCTACGAACGCCACCAGGAAGAGTTGCGCAGCAGCGGCATGGCCGACTCCTGGGAACAGTTCCGCAGCCAGCAGTCGCAACTGCGCAAGACCGGTTATGCGGTGTCCTTCGGCGAGATCGATCCGGACCGCATCGGTATCGCCGTGGCACTGCTGGGCGAAGCACGACAGCCCATCGGCAGCCTCAGCTTCGTGCTGCCGGGCAGTGCCGGGCAGGAGCACATTCCCATCCTGGCCAGTGTCTTGGCTACCGGCAGCCGGGATATTGCCGCAGGTATGCAGGGCGGCGGAGAGGACGAGGCCAGACGCGCAAGCGCCTGAGCCGACATGACCTGTTGCCCGGCGAGGCCGCAGGCGAAAAAAAAAGAGCAATGCACGCGTGAGCTGCCTCATGCAGCCGCGAAGACGCTAGCCAAGGAGATCAGCATGGCAAAACTGGCCGTCGTCGTGACCGACGACATCGCCCAAGTCGACCGCAGCCAGGTCTGGAAAACCTGGCTCAGTACCTATGTGGCGCGTGATCCGGAAGATCTGGCAACGTCCGGCATCAGCTTCAGTCCCGGCGATTGGCTGGGCTTTCGTGGCTGCATCGAATATGGCGACCTGGGCGACGCCAGCCTGTGCCGGGTGCGCAGCGATGCCTGCCGTTACGTGCGCCAGCCTGCCAAGACGCAGGATGCTCCGGGTACGGCCATGATCGTCCTGCAGACACGCGGCACCAGTGTGTTTCGCCAAGGCCGGCGGCAGGATGTCTTGCGACCCGGCGACTGGAGTGTCTACGACACCACGCGCGCCTTTTCCATTGCCAGCGAAGGGGAGGGAGAGCATCTGGTCCTGCTGCATCCGCGCTCGGCCGAACCACCCCTGCAAGCGGCCTTGGGCCAACTTGCTGCGCGCAGCTTCGGCCGCACCGGCATTGAACGCATGGTGCGAGAACAGATCACCAGTGCCTTCCGCGAATGCCACACCATGCCCCTGCGCTCGGGCAATGTGGTGGCCAACAGCATCCTGCAACTGGTGGCCTCGGCCCTGGAAGCCAGCAACGACCATCCTGGCGGCGCGGCCATGGGACTGCGCCAGCGCATCGTGCAATTCATCGATGAGCACCTGGGCGACGAGCACCTCACGGTGGCGCGCATCGCCGAGGAATTCGGTTATTCCAGCCGGCAGATCCATCGCATGTTCAGCGACGAGACCGGCATGACGGTGGCCCAGACTCTGTGGCAGAGGCGGCTGGCACAGAGTCTGAAGGATTTGCGGGATAGCGAGCAGGCCGGCTGCACCATCACCGAGATCGCTTTCCGCTGGGGCTTCAGCAATGCGGCGCACTTCAGCCATGCGTTCAAGCAGGCCTATGGTCTCAGTCCGCGCGAGTGCAGGGTGGCTGCACGCTGTTGAACGCGCTTGTGTCGTTTTACCGGAATGGTTCGGCCCGCTTTGGCGGGCCGTTCGCTTTTCTGCGTGGTGTTTTCTTTGCTTGCCGCGACTTCGCTAATGCACAGGTCACTTTGAGCAAAGAGCGCGTCGCTTACGCAAAAGAGCCGCTACGGCATTGCTTCTACACTTGTGCCGAACTTGATCAGACCGCTTGAGAGCACTGCCCTGATAAGGCTGGCAAAGCGGCTGCGGGTTTCACCATAACAAGACAAGACAGCGATCCGCAGATCGCTCCATACCGGAGACAACCATGCAAGTGCCATCGGGAAAGCACCGTGCTTTCCGTCATCTCATCCCCATCACCCTCTTCGGTGCCAGCCTGGCCCTGGGGGCCGATCATGCGCTGGCGCAGGTCAGCGGCATTGCACCTACGGTATCGCAGCCGCAGGGACTGAACCTGGGTGAAACCAGTTTCATGGATGGTTTTTCGCGCACCGACCCGGGCTGGGCCTACCTGCCCGCGCTACGTTACGCCAACGGCAACGCCATCAAGGATAGTAGTGGACGCGACTCGGCCGCCTTCAAGGATCCTCGCATCGACTCCCTCACGCTGATCAACCACCTGTCTTATACCTCGCCCATTCGGATCGGCAACGCCACGCTCGGCCTGAACGCTCTTCTGCCGGTAGTTTCCCTGGATGGGCGGTTTGGCCAGCCAGGGGCCACCTTGACCGGTGGCGGGACCAGCATCGGCGATATGACTATTAGCCCATCTCTGCAATTCGATCCCGTGATGGGAGCGGCCGGGCCGCTTTACTCGCAGCGTCTGGAGTTCTCCTTCCTGCTTCCTACGGGACACTATAACCGCAACAATGACCTCAATCAGGGGGCCGGCTATTACTCTATCAATCCCTTCTGGGCCGCCACGCTGCTGCCCACGCCGCGCTGGGAAATCAGCTGGCGCCTGCACTATCTCTACAACTTCAAGAACACCCAGCCAGCCGGCAGCGCCCCGCTTGCCTACCAGGGCCAGGCCGTGCGCGACACCCAGGCCGGGCAGGCAGCTTGGATCAATCTGTCCACTTCCTATGAAGTGATGCGCGACGTGCGGCTGGGCGTGAACAGCTACTACTTCAAGCAGCTCACCGACAGCAAGACCAATGGCACGGATATGGCCGATTCGCGCGAGCAAGTGCTTGGTGTGGGTCTTGGCGCAATGTTCACCATCCATCGCGGTGACAAGCGCGATGCCTTGTGGATCAACAGCTACACCGAAAGCCACGTGCGCAACCGCACCCGCAACAGCCTGGTCTTGCAGGCGCGTTACGCCTACGAGTTCTGAGTCCGGCTACTACAGGAGAACATGATGAGCCAGCAATACAAGACAGAGGCAAGCCACAACGTCGACAGCGGCAAGACGCTGGGCCTGTTGGGATTCCTGATGATGATCGGCGTGGGCACGCTGCAGATGCAACCGGTGTTGGGCGGCGCGTTGGTCGATCATTGGGGATTGAACCTGCAGCAGATGGGCATGCTGTTTGGGGCTGAATTGATCGCAATGGCCATCGGCTGCGGCAGTTCCGCGCTGGTGGTCAATCACTGGGACCGGCGCCGGCTGTGCCAGGGCGGCTTGTTGCTGCTGGCCGGCGGCAGTGCGCTCAGTGCCTTGCACGGTACTTACTGGCTGCTGTGCGCCTCGCGCGCAGTTGCGGGTTTCGGCGGCGGTGTTTCGCAAACGGTGGTCTATGCCACCAGTGCGCAGCGCCGCAATAAGGATCGGACCTATGCGGCCACCAACATCATGCTGCTGCTGTGGGGAGCGGTGTCGATTGGCGCTGCACCCTTGCTCATCTCGGCGGCCGGCGTGGGCGCGGTATTCCTGAGCTTCCCCCTGATGGCCTTGCCAGCCCTGGCGATGACACGCTTGATTCCGCGTCAGCCAGGCGAGGCGCGGAGTATTCAGCCTATGGTGGCACCACCGCTCAATCTGCGAACCACCTTGTTGCTGCTCTTGTTCGGCCTGCTGTTTGCCGGGCATGGCGTGCTTTGGGTCTACCA
This sequence comes from Herbaspirillum sp. 1173, assembly GCF_031455335.1. Taxonomy (NCBI): domain Bacteria; kingdom Pseudomonadati; phylum Pseudomonadota; class Betaproteobacteria; order Burkholderiales; family Oxalobacteraceae; genus Herbaspirillum; species Herbaspirillum sp. 1173. The sequence continues at coordinate 42,634 of NZ_JAVDSP010000016.1, forward strand.
GGAGCGTATTGGTGTCTCCATCGGCCTGCCGGGCCCAGTGATTGGCGCGATTCTCGGACTGAGCACGTTGGCCGGCGCAGCTGGCGCGGCGATAGCCGGCATGTTAGGGAAGCGTCTGGGACATATGTCAGCACAGGTGATAGGCTTTGCCGGCTCTATTGCCGCCTCGCTAGCCATTGTCCATGGTCAAACACAACTGGTCTATGCTGCGTCAGCAGCGCTGATCATGGCGGTGTGGTTTTTTGGACTGACCTACCTGTTTGCCTTGTCAGCCGAATTCGACCCAACCGGACGCCTCACCAGCCTGGCAAATGCTGCCGTCTTTGTCGGCCAGGGGGTGGGTCCTGTGATGGCAGCAATGATCGTGAGCGGCAACAACTTCCGGATGGTTGGATGGCTCGCCGCAAGTATCTATGCGATCTCTCTGATTATTGCGCTCTACGTCACAGCAGATATAGCACTATCGACCCATCGCCCGCCCAGCAACTTTGAGCGCGAGCTAACCTGAATCATTGCTACCATCCCCCCAGTCACGGGCTTCCTTGCAATCACGTCGTACGCGGAGGGATGGTGAAGGTACGCAGAATGGTAACTTGCCACGCTGATTGACGCTATTCACGCGCGGTCATGAAGACGATCTTTGTATGCCTACAAGGCTGTCGATAGCGGCAGCGTCGCTAGTCGATGCAGGATCTCATTGCTCACCCTCGGCGAAACATCCATCTTACGCAAAGCTGAGGGCCAACTTTCCTTGGCTAAGGTCACTGTTTGCTTAACTGCGGTTTTCGCGATGCGCTGCGAGATGCCAGCAGCTTTTGCGATTGCAGCGTAAGTCTCATGTGTTTCCAGGCGCTGCTGCTTATCGATGGCCACATTCACGGCATATCCCCGGAAACTCGGAAAGGATGCCACGCATACGATGTCGTATGCCGGCGCAAGCTGCGGTAAACGACCATCTCGGTACAGCACGCTAACGTTTTTCAAGTGGGCATCCGAATTTCCAAGCAAGGTATTAACGGTTCGACGTATAAACAGCGCCCGGACATCCTCGATGCCCCGAGAGCTCAGACGATTCACTATCGCGAGCAAAGTGACGAAGCGGTCTTGGTTGGCATATTTTTGCGGCGGCATCAACGTCAGGAGCTGGCAAGCATCTTCCATGTGTATCGCACCATCAAGGCTGCGATCAAAGCGCTCTACCTTGAGGAACCGGGTGGCGGGGCCAAGCTCCTCAATCAAATCAGGTTGATCAATTATGGCCTTCATTGGCTCAGGTTGGCACTGTGCGACGTCGACACCGGCTAGTGCTGCCAACCGCATGCAGGCATATTCATTCATCACCTGGTCATCATCGTTGGGCGCTGGCAGCTTTGCGATGATGGTTGTCAACTGCCCTTCGGAGGGAAGGCAATACCCACACTTATGGTGAACTTGAGAGAGCGCTAGCTTGTCCTGCATGCCCGCAAGTGATGCCGCACCTTTGGCGGCGCCCTCTGGAACGCACACATTGAGCCCATCGGCGCCGCCGGTGGCGCCCAAAGCGAGTGCCGTTGGCGTCAGATGGTCGAGACGCGCGGGTACGACCCTGACCGCTCCAGGGAGATCCTCGCCGGCCAAGGCCAGCAGCCCGAAATCATCCATGTCTTCGGCATGCAGGCGCGTCGATGCGAGGCGACGTCGCAATGAGCCCTCAGGTAGCAAGCCAGCGAAGAATGGGGGGAGTTGCCCCCGTTCGCGGTAAATGGCGGGATCGAATTGATTGCCCAAGATACTTCGGCTCAAGTCGTCTGAACCTGGCGGGGTAATTGAAATAGATAGGGTCGGTCGCCTGGTGTTGGTTAAGTACTGCTCGGTGGCCACAAATCGAGTGATGCCGTCAGCCTCACATAGCCAGCCTGCATGCTGGTCCTGCAACCAAACTTCTTGATAGCGGACCGGCGTGGACTTTCTCACACTTCACCTCTCAGTATGCGTTCGGCGGCGGTCGGCACATCATCTGGTCCAATGACCTTGCCCGACATGAGGCGTAACACCTCAGGCAGCAGATGATTCGGCACCGCGACTAGACTGGTATTCATGGCGCCAGCTAAGGCATCCATCGTGCTTAAGCGAGAGTCACGTTTGCCGCTTAGCGTATCCGCACCTGCTTATCTTGGATGGAGTAGAAGACGGCGGCATGGAAGTTGAGCGTAGCTACAATTTCCAGAGAATCATTCGCGACCAATCGGCTCAGTCTAACGTTCTCCATCAAATCATCATGACCACGATGAATGTCTGCCCGGAGCTTGATACTGAAGAATACGTCGTTGGCCCAAAGTTTTCTCATGAACAGCGTTCGATAAGATTGCACTAGCGCTGTTTTGGCGAATTCCCCTATTGCCAAATATAGCCCGCGACTGCGGGCTTTTTTACGGCTGACGGCTTCTTTCTGGTGCAGTTCTATAATGCAATTCCCGCTGGCCGCGGCTCGTGGACGCCCAGTTCGGTTTGAGTTGGCCCGTCAAACCGGAACGAGCTGAGCAGCGCGGCGGCTAGCTGGGCAGAACGAGCAACAGAAGTCCGTTATTGGCCGGAAGCGGACGTTCAATGCGCCTCGGTTCTAAACAGATTCGTCTCACTCTTGAAGGCTGTAAGTAACACCGTGACCTTCAGGTAAAAGCTTGATGACGCTTTGTACGGCTTGCTCGGTCTTGGGCCCCCAATCCCGGCGCATGAGATAAGTCATGCCGTCGCACTCTAGTAGTCGCTTTTGATCTTTGAAATAGAGACGTTCGAGATTTAAACCGGCGGCCATAGCCCGTGGCCCTACCTGTCGGAAGAATTCATCTATGGAAAGCGATCCTTTCGCAGACACGAAGAGGTCCGACTTCCAAGGTATTGCTTCCTGAATCTGCTGAACTCCAACATTCAATTCGAGCGCGATCTTCACAACGTTAAATATTAAGTCTCGTTTACTCAAGGAATCGAAGTCTTTGAACGATGTGTGAAGAGAGTACTTTGCGAGATTGCGTGCAATCCGCTCGCTTTCAGCTATTCTTTCGACAGCCACCTTGTTTCTGACAGCGATTTGATACTCCTCCGCTCCAGGTAGCGGTATAAAGCGATCTACGTCGAGGAATACCTTGCCGTTGTTGCTGTATGGCGTCAGTCGGGCACACGAAATATTGAGGCCCCTGTCGTTGAGCCAAAGGACCGTCGATGTGATCTCCTTGTGGAACGTCGACGCGGCCAAAACTATGCGCACGGATTCGCCGAATTTCGCGTCGCTTTCAAGAAAGTCGGCAATCTTCTGTTCAGCCCCGTCGTCAGGCATCCCGCGAGAGATGAGATAGGTCTTGTACGTGACAATAGCCTGCGCAAGCGTCATTGTTGACACCATCGCAGCGTAGCGGAGCGCTTGCAGTTCCATGTGGCCTGCATCGTCCCGCTTTAGCTCAATAACCACCATGTTGAATTGCATTGAAATCTGACCCACTTTCTCAGGAAATTTGCATCCTAAGTTGACCCATGTTTAGACCACAATCCTGCTCATGACAGCG
>NZ_JAVDSP010000017.1:0-21133 GCF_031455335.1 Herbaspirillum sp. 1173
GATCAACCCGATCGCCATGGAAGAAGGTCTGCGCTTCGCTATCCGTGAAGGCGGCCGTACCGTCGGCGCCGGCGTGGTTGCCAAGATCTTCGACTAAGATCAAGCTGTAAAACACTTTGCCGCGGTGCGTAACGTATCGCGGCATTCGTGTCTCAATCGCGAGTTTTTGTAGGGGCGTAGCTCAATTGGCAGAGCGTCGGTCTCCAAAACCGAAGGTTGGGGGTTCGATGCCCTCCGCCCCTGCCACCGAATCTGGTGCAGGGTACTGAAAGTAAATATGTCTAGCCAGCCAGTTCAAACCGTCAACACCTCCAACGACAAGATCAAGATCGCATTGGCGATCGTGGCTGTGGTTGCAGGCGTGGTCGGTTTTTTTGTGTTGTCTGATCAGTCGACTCCGGTGCGCGCTGTCGCCCTGGTCGCCGGTCTGCTGGTGGCTGTGGCGTTTGCCTGGACGTCTGCACAAGGCCGCGGCTTCGTCGGTTTCGCCAAGGAATCCGTGCGCGAAACCAAGAAAGTCGTCTGGCCCACCCGCAAGGAAGCCATGCAGATCACGGCGGTGGTCTTCGCCTTCGTGCTGATCATGGCGATCTTCCTCTGGGGTACGGACAAGTTGCTCGAGTTCCTGTTGTACGACGTAATTTTGGGCTGGAAATAACATGAGCGATAGCACGCAAGACAGCGCACCGATTGGTGCGCAAAGCGTTTCAAGCGCAGGAAACAAGCGCTGGTACGTGGTGCATGCATATTCCGGCATGGAAAAGAGCGTGCAGCGCGCGCTGACCGAGCGCATCAACCGCGCCGGCATGCAAGAACAGTTCGGCCAGATCCTGGTGCCGACTGAAGAAGTCGTTGATATGAAGAATGGTCACAAGTCCGTGACCGAGCGTCGTTTCTTCCCGGGCTACGTCCTGGTCGAGATGGAAATGACGGACGAGACCTGGCACCTGGTGAAGAACACCGCCAAAGTGACCGGTTTCATTGGTGGCAAGTCGAATCGTCCGACTCCGCTGCCGCAGCGCGAAGTGGACTCGCTGCTCCGCCAGATGCAAGAAGGCGTCGAGAAGCCCCGTCCGAAGGTGCTCTACGAAGTTGGCGAAATGGTCCGTATCAAGGAAGGCCCGTTCACCGACTTCAACGGCAACGTCGAGGAAGTGAACTACGAGAAATCGCGCGTGCGCGTCTCGGTCACCATCTTCGGTCGCGCCACCCCGGTCGAACTCGAATTTGGCCAACTGGAAAAAGTCTGATCCCGCCCTCCGGAATCCCGCCTTTCCCTGTCAAGTTTTCAACGCCCGCTGGAGCGTACCGGACAAGTCATCGTCCGATCATCCAGTCATCCGAGGAGCCGCAGTAAGGAGCCGCAAGGCGAATGACACGGCGCTACAACTCAATCAATAAGGAGCCGTCATGGCAAAGAAGATTATTGGTTTTATCAAGCTGCAAGTGCCAGCTGGTAAAGCAAACCCGTCCCCCCCGATCGGCCCGGCCCTGGGTCAGCGCGGTCTGAACATCATGGAGTTCTGCAAGGCCTTCAACGCCCAGACTCAAGGTGTCGAACCCGGTCTGCCGATTCCGGTCGTGATCACCGCCTTCGCGGACAAGTCCTTCACCTTCGTGATGAAGACCCCGCCGGCGACCATCCTGATCAAGAAGGCTGCTGGTATCCAGAAGGGTTCCGCCAAGCCGCATACCGACAAGGTCGGCAAGATCACCCGCAAGCAAGCGGAAGAGATCGCAACCCAGAAGAAGCCGGACCTGACCGCTGCTGATCTGGAAGCTGCCGTGCGTACCATCGCTGGTTCCGCACGTTCGATGGGCATCACGGTGGAGGGTCTGTAATGGCTAAGGTATCCAAGCGCGTCAAGGCAATGAAGGAAAAGGTCGATCGTACCAAGGCCTATCCGTTCGACAACGCCGTTTCCCTGATCAAGGAATTTGCAACCGCCAAGTTCAACGAATCGATCGACGTCGCCGTCCAGCTGGGCGTGGACGCGAAGAAGTCGGACCAAGTGGTCCGTGGTTCGGTGGTGCTGCCTGCCGGTACCGGCAAGACCGTTCGCGTGGCCGTGTTCGCCTCCGGCGACAAGGCTGAAGCTGCCAAGGCAGCCGGCGCTGACGTGGTCGGCATGGAAGATCTGGCAGAGCGCGTGAAGGCCGGCGACATGCCGTTCGACATCGTCATCGCTTCGCCCGACACCATGCGTATCGTCGGTACCCTGGGTCAGATCCTGGGTCCCCGCGGCCTGATGCCTAACCCGAAGGTTGGCACCGTGACCCCGGACGTGGCAACTGCCGTCAAGAACGCCAAGGCTGGTCAAGTGCAATACCGTACCGACAAGTCCGGTATCATCCACGCCACCATCGGCCGCAAGTCGTTCTCCGACGCCGATCTGAAGGCCAACCTGCTGGCCCTGATCGATGCCCTGAACAAGGCCAAGCCGGCCAGCAGCAAGGGTGTGTACCTGCGCAAGATCGCTCTGTCGTCCACCATGGGCGCTGGCGTTCGCGTGGACCAGGCTTCCCTGGCTGCCTAAGCAAGCAATACAGTCCCCGTTTCCGTAAGGAAACGGGGCATCTCTTTGGGCTGTCGCAGTTGAGCGCAATCAGCAATCGATTGCGGCAGGCCTTCAAAGACCGTTGGGCGGAAGCCGGCAGCAACAAGCCGGATGAAGTTAAAAACGCTGGCCGCAAGTCCAGTGAACCCAACGCAGATGGTGAACCCGAGCAAGTTTCGTAGTCTCAGGCAGCATATTCAGTTTTGCCCTATGCTGCAGTGAACTCCTAAACGTCGGACGCCGTGTTCGAACCGGTGCAAGGCAAGCAGGCAGTGGCCTGTGTAGTGGCCGAGTACTATTTTTGGAGGTTGATCTTGAGTCTCAATCTGAATGACAAGAAGGCCGTCGTCGCCGAAGTTTCCGCAAAGGTAGCAACTGCGCAAACGATCGTCGTGGCCGAATACCGTGGCATCCAGGTTGGTTCCTTGACGCAACTGCGCGCACAAGCGCGTGCCCAAGGCGTGTACCTGCGCGTGTTGAAAAACACGCTGGCTCGTCGCGCTGTTGAAGGCACGAAGTTTGCCGACCTCGCCCCGCAACTGACCGGTCCGCTGATCTACTCGATCTCGGAAGATGCCGTGGCCGCTGCCAAAGTCCTGTCGGACTTTGCCAAGACCAACGACAAGCTGGTTGTGAAGGCAGGTAACTACGAAGGCAAGCAGCTGGACAAGGCTGCTGTGGCTTCGCTGGCAAACATCCCGTCTCGCGAAGTTCTGCTGGCCCAGGTCCTGGGCATGATGCAGGCTCCGGTGTCGGGCTTTGCGCGCGCTCTGGCTGCCCTGGCAGCCAAGAAGGAAGCCGAAGCCGCATGAGGCACGGCCGCCTGAGGCGGCCCCGCTCTGCAGTTTCGATGCTTTCGCGTCACTACCAATCTGATGTTATTACCGAAATAAATTTAGGAGTTTCAAATGGCAATTAGCAAAGAAGACATCCTGGAAGCCGTTGGCGCGCTGTCCGTGATGGAACTGAATGACCTGGTCAAGGCATTCGAAGAGAAGTTTGGTGTTTCCGCTGCCGCAATGGCCGCTCCCGCTGCTGGCGGTGGCGCTGGTGCCGCTGCTGCTGCTGAAGAGCAGACCGAGTTCACCGTTGTGCTGGCTGAAGTCGGCGCCAACAAGGTCGGCGTCATCAAGGCCGTGCGTGAAATCACCGGTCTGGGCCTGAAGGAAGCCAAGGATCTGGTTGACGGTGCACCGAAGCCGGTCAAGGAAGGCATCGCCAAGGCTGACGCTGAAGCTGCCAAGAAGAAGCTGGAAGAAGCTGGCGCCAAGGCCGAACTGAAGTAATTCTCTTGCCTACCAAGGCGAGTCATTACTCCGGAGTCAAAGTGCAGAATCCCTTGAAAAAGGGATTCGGCTTTGGCTCCTTTGTCGTTTCTTATTTTTGCTGGTGATGTTGACGCGCCGCAGTATTCGTTGTCGGGAATATTAAGCGCGATCTCAGCAAAAAACTAGGGTAGACATTTGAAGATTTGAGTGCCGATGGCCCGGACTGCTTTGCCGGCAAGTCGCGCGGTCTGATCGAATCTTGAATTCTCTATCCTTCCTGTCACTCACGGAGTGTCCATGCACTACTCATTTACTGAGAAGAAGCGCATTCGCAAATCCTTCGCGAAACGCGCAAACGTCCACAACGTTCCGTTCCTGCTCGCGACTCAGATCGAGTCGTATCAGAATTTCCTGCAACCCGAACGTGCCGCATCGGAACGCAAGAATGAAGGCCTGCAATCGGCTTTCACCTCGATTTTCCCCATCGTGTCGCACAATGGCTTTGCGCGCCTCGAATTCCTGTCGTATGTGCTGGGCGCTCCGCCGTTTGACGTCAAAGAGTGCCAACAACGTGGCCTGACCTTCGCGTCCCCGCTGCGTGCCAAGGTGCGCCTGGTGATCCTGGACAAGGAATCGCCGACTAAGCCGGTCGTCAAGGAAATGAAGGAACAGGAAGTCTACATGGGCGAACTGCCCCTGATGACCACCACCGGTTCCTTCGTCATCAACGGCACCGAGCGCGTGATCGTGTCCCAGCTGCACCGCTCCCCGGGCGTGTTCTTCGAACACGACCGCGGCAAGACACACTCGTCGGGCAAGCTGCTGTTCTCGGCCCGCATCATTCCTTACCGTGGCTCCTGGCTGGACTTCGAATTCGACCCGAAGGACATCCTGTTCTTCCGCGTCGACCGCCGCCGCAAGATGCCGGTGACGATCCTGCTCAAGGCCATCGGGATGACCTCCGAGCAGATCCTGGCGAACTTCTTCGTCTTCGACAACTTCAACCTGCACGCCGAAGGCGCGGACATGGAGTTCGTCTCCGAGCGCCTGCGCGGTGAAGTCGCACGTTTCGACATCACCGACAAGTCGGGCAAGGTGATGGTCGCCAAGGACAAGCGCATCAACGCCAAGCACGTGCGTGACATCGAAGCCGCCGGCATCAAGCACATCTCCGTGCCTGAGGACTACCTGCTGGGCCGCGTGCTGGCCAAGAATATCGTCGATCCTGAGACCGGTGAAGTCGTGGCCAGCGCCAACGACGAGCTGACCGAAGAACTGCTGGCCAAGCTGCGCGAAGCCAACATCTCGGCCATCCAGACCCTGTACACCAACGACCTGGACCAGGGCGGCTACATCTCGCAGACCCTGCGCACCGACGACACCGCTGACCAGACCGCTGCACGCGTGGCGATCTACCGCATGATGCGTCCTGGCGAACCGCCGACCGAAGAGTCCGTGGAAGCCCTGTTCAACGGCCTGTTCTACAGCGAAGACCGTTACGACCTGTCGGCCGTGGGCCGCATGAAGTTCAACCGTCGCGTCAGCCGCGACGAGCTGACCGGTCCGATGACCCTGTCCAATGACGACATCCTGGCCGTCATCAAGATCCTGGTCGAACTGCGTAACGGCCGTGGCGAAGTCGATGACATCGACCACCTGGGCAACCGTCGCGTGCGTTGCGTGGGCGAACTGGCCGAAAACCAGTTCCGCGCCGGCCTGGTGCGCGTGGAGCGCGCTGTCAAGGAACGCCTGGGCCAAGCCGAGGCGGACAACCTGATGCCGCACGACCTGATCAACTCCAAGCCGATCTCGGCTGCCATCCGTGAGTTCTTCGGTTCGTCCCAGCTGTCGCAGTTCATGGACCAGACCAACCCGCTGTCGGAAATCACGCACAAGCGCCGCGTTTCCGCCCTGGGCCCTGGCGGTCTGACCCGCGAACGCGCCGGCTTCGAAGTGCGCGACGTGCACCCGACCCACTACGGCCGCGTCTGCCCGATCGAAACGCCTGAAGGCCCGAACATCGGCCTGATCAACTCGCTGGCGCTGTATGCCCGCCTGAACGAATACGGTTTCCTGGAAACCCCGTACCGCAAGGTCGAGGGCAGCAAGGTCACCAACCAGATCGACTACCTGTCGGCCATCGAAGAAGGTCGTTACGTGATCGCCCAGGCGAACGCGACCATCGACGGCGAAGGCAAGCTGTCCGACGAACTGGTGTCGGCCCGTGAAGCTGGCGAAACCATCCTGGTCTCGCCGGAACGCGTGCAGTACATGGACGTGGCCCCGGGCCAGGTGGTGTCGGTGGCAGCCTCGCTGATTCCGTTCCTGGAACACGATGACGCGAACCGTGCACTGATGGGCGCCAACATGCAGCGCCAGGCCGTGCCTTGCCTGCGTCCGGAAAAGCCGCTGGTCGGCACCGGCATCGAGCGTACCGTGGCAGTCGACTCGGGTACTACCGTGCAAGCCCTGCGTGGCGGCGTGGTGGACTACGTCGATGCAGGCCGTGTGGTGATCCGCGTCAACGACGAAGAAGCGCAAGCGGGCGAAGTCGGTGTGGACATCTACAACCTGATCAAGTACACCCGTTCCAACCAGAACACCAACATCAACCAGCGCCCGATCGTCAAGATCGGTGACCGCGTGGCCAAGCATGACGTGATCGCCGACGGTGCCTCCACCGACATGGGCGAGCTGGCCCTGGGCCAGAACATGCTGGTGGCGTTCATGCCCTGGAACGGTTACAACTTCGAAGACTCGATCCTGATCTCCGAAAAGGTCGTGGCCGATGACCGCTACACCTCGATCCACATCGAGGAACTGTCGGTGGTCGCACGTGACACCAAGCTGGGTGCAGAAGAAATCACCCGCGACATCTCCAACCTGGCCGAGAACCAACTGGCCCGTCTGGATGAGTCGGGTATCGTCTACATCGGCGCCGAAGTCGAAGCCGGCGACACCCTGGTCGGCAAGGTCACCCCGAAGGGCGAGACCCAGCTGACCCCGGAAGAGAAGCTGCTGCGCGCGATCTTCGGCGAGAAGGCTTCCGACGTGAAGGACACCTCGCTGCGCGTGCCCTCGGGCATGGTCGGCACCGTCATCGACGTGCAAGTGTTCACCCGCGAAGGCATCCAGCGTGACAAGCGCGCCCAGCAGATCATTGATGATGAACTCAAGCGCTATCGCCTGGACCTGAACGACCAGCTGCGTATCGTGGAAGGCGATGCCTTCCAGCGTCTGGAGCGTCTGCTGATCGGCAAGGTCGCCAACGGCGGTCCGAAGAAGCTGGTCAAGGGCACCAAGCTGGACAAGGCTTACCTTGACGACCTGGACAAGTTCCACTGGTTCGATATCCGTCCGGCCGATGACGACATCGCCAACGCGCTGGAAGCCATCAAGGAATCCATCGCCGAGAAGCGTCACCAGTTCGACCTGGCCTTCGAAGAGAAGCGCAAGAAGCTGACCCAGGGCGACGAACTGCCGCCGGGCGTGCAGAAGATGGTCAAGGTCTACCTGGCCGTGAAGCGCCGCCTGCAGCCTGGCGACAAGATGGCCGGCCGTCACGGTAACAAGGGTGTGGTCTCGCGTATCCTGCCGATCGAAGACATGCCGCACATGGCCGACGGTACCCCCGCCGACATCGTGCTGAACCCGCTGGGTGTTCCGTCCCGTATGAACGTCGGCCAGGTGCTGGAAGTTCACCTGGGCTGGGCGGCCAAGGGTCTGGGCCTGCGTCTGGGCGAGATGGTGCAGGCGCAAGCCAAGGTCGCGGAACTGCGCAAGTTCCTGACCACCATCTACAACGAATCGGGCAAGAAGGAAGAACTGGATACCTTCAGCGATGAGGAAATCATCGAGCTGGTGACCAACCTGAAGAAGGGCGTGCCCTTCGCGACCCCGGTGTTCGACGGTGCGCATGAGGAAGAAACCCGCCGCATGCTCGATCTGGCCTATCCGGACCCGATCGCCAAGCAGCTGGGCATGACCCCGTCCAAGAACCAGGTCACCATGTATGACGGCCGTACCGGTGAAGCCTTCGAGCGCACCGTGACCGTTGGCTACATGCACTACCTGAAGCTGCACCACCTGGTCGACGACAAGATGCACGCCCGTTCCACCGGCCCGTACTCGCTGGTGACCCAGCAGCCGCTGGGCGGCAAGGCGCAGTTCGGCGGCCAGCGTTTCGGCGAAATGGAAGTGTGGGCACTGGAAGCTTACGGTGCCTCCTACGTCCTGCAGGAAATGCTGACGGTGAAGTCCGACGACGTGAACGGCCGTACCAAGGTGTACGAGAACCTGGTCAAGGGCGATCACGTGATCGATGCCGGCATGCCGGAATCCTTCAACGTGTTGGTGAAGGAAATCCGCTCGCTGGGTATCGACATCGACCTGGAACGCGAATGATGTAAAGGGGTGCGTGGCGCAGGCTGCGCACCCCGCCGGTTTTTCCGGCAAAACAAGAATTCAAGAATTCAGTAGTGACGCATCGCTCCACGGGCGATGTGAACGAATCAAGAGATTCAACAGATTCAAGAGATTCAAGCGAAGTACGGCAGTAAGCTGGGGAGGTCTGTCCCGGTATCGAGCGGCACCACGAAGCAGAGGCTTCGCTGGCTCTCCCGCCGATGCGAACAGGGTTAAGCAGGGTGAACCGGCCACACGTAAATTTAGTTTCTCACGCCAACCTGGAGTGATACATGAAAGCACTGCTCGATCTATTCAAGCAAGTCCAGCAAAACGAACAATTCGACGCGATCAAGATCGGTCTGGCTTCGCCTGACAAGATCCGCTCGTGGTCCTTCGGCGAAGTCAAGAAGCCGGAAACCATCAACTACCGTACCTTCAAGCCTGAGCGCGACGGCCTGTTCTGCGCCAAGATCTTCGGCCCCATCAAGGACTACGAGTGCCTGTGCGGCAAGTACAAGCGCCTGAAGCACCGTGGCGTGATCTGCGAGAAGTGCGGCGTGGAAGTGACCCTGGCCAAGGTGCGCCGTGAGCGCATGGGCCACATCGAGCTGGCGTCCCCGACTGCCCACATCTGGTTCCTGAAGTCGCTGCCGTCCCGTCTGGGCATGGTGCTGGACATGACCCTGCGCGACATCGAGCGCGTGCTGTACTTCGAAGCCTACGTCGTGACCGATCCTGGCATGACCCCGCTGAAGAAGTGCCAGATCATGTCCGAAGACGACTACGCCGCCAAGTACGAAGAGTACGGCGACGACTTCATCGCCTTCATGGGCGCCGAAGGTATCCGCGAACTGCTGCGCTCGATCGACATCGACCGCGAAGCGGAAACCCTGCGCCAGGAACTGAAGGACTCCAAGTCCGAAGCCAAGATCAAGAAGTACGCCAAGCGCCTGAAGGTGCTGGAGGCGTTCCAGCGCTCGGGCATCAAGCCCGACTGGATGATCATGGAAGTGCTGCCCGTGCTGCCGCCGGAACTGCGTCCGCTGGTGCCGCTGGATGGCGGCCGCTTCGCGACCTCCGACCTGAACGACCTGTACCGCCGCGTCATCAACCGTAACAACCGTCTGAAGCGCCTGATGGAGCTGCGTGCTCCAGAAATCATCACGCGCAACGAAAAGCGCATGCTGCAGGAAGCAGTGGACTCGCTGCTGGACAACGGTCGTCGTGGCAAGGCTATGACCGGCGCCAACAAGCGCCCGCTGAAGTCGCTGGCCGAAATGATCAAGGGCAAGGGCGGCCGTTTCCGTCAGAACTTGCTGGGCAAGCGCGTGGACTACTCCGGCCGTTCGGTCATCGTGGTGGGCCCGCAGCTGAAGCTGCACCAGTGCGGCCTGCCCAAGCTGATGGCCCTGGAACTGTTCAAGCCCTTCATCTTCAACAAGCTGGAACTGATGGGTCTGTCGACCACCATCAAGGCCGCCAAGAAGCTGGTGGAAGCGCAAGAGCCGGTGGTCTGGGACATCCTGGAAGAAGTCATCCGCGAACACCCGGTCATGCTGAACCGTGCGCCGACCCTGCACCGTCTGGGCATCCAGGCGTTCGAGCCGGTCCTGATCGAAGGCAAGGCGATCCAGCTGCACCCGCTGGTTTGTGCGGCGTTCAACGCCGACTTCGACGGCGACCAGATGGCTGTCCACGTTCCGCTGTCGATCGAAGCACAGATGGAAGCCCGCACCCTGATGCTGGCCTCCAACAACATCCTGTTCCCGTCCAACGGCGAACCGTCGATCGTGCCGTCCCAGGATATCGTGCTGGGTCTGTACTATGCCACCCGTGAAGCCATCAACGGCAAGAACGAAGGCATGATGTTCCAGGACGTGTCGGAAGTCATCCGCGCTTACGACAACAAGGAAGTCGAGCTGGCCACCCGTATCACGGTGCGTATCGTGGAACACCCGAAGGATCCGGTCACCGGCGAATTCGTGCGTACCGTCAAGCGCTACGAGACCACCATCGGCCGCGCCATCCTCTCCGAGATCCTGCCCAAGGGCCTGCCGTTCTCGGTGCTGAACCGCGCGCTGAAGAAGAAGGAAATCTCCAAGCTGATCAACACGTCCTTCCGCAAGTGCGGTCTGCGTGCCACCGTCGTGTTTGCCGACCAGCTGATGCAGTCGGGCTTCCGCCTGGCGACCCGCGCCGGTATCTCCATCTGCGTGGACGACATGCTGGTGCCGCCGCAAAAGGCCACCCTGATCGCGGCTGCCGAATCGGAAGTCAAGCAGATCGAACAGCAGTACTCCTCGGGTCTGGTGACCGCAGGCGAGCGTTACAACAAGGTTGTGGACATCTGGGGCAAGGCCGGTGACGAAGTTGGCAAGGCCATGATGGACCAGCTGAAGGTGGAAGACGTCATCACCCGCGAAGGCAAGAAGACCACTCAGGAATCGTTCAACGCGATTTACATGATGGCCGACTCCGGCGCCCGTGGTTCGGCTGCCCAGATTCGCCAGCTGGCCGGTATGCGCGGCCTGATGGCCAAGCCTGACGGCTCCATCATCGAGACGCCGATTACCGCGAACTTCCGCGAAGGCCTGAACGTGTTGCAGTACTTCATCTCGACGCACGGCGCCCGTAAGGGTCTGGCCGACACCGCGCTGAAGACCGCAAACTCCGGTTACCTGACCCGTCGTCTGGTGGACGTGACCCAGGATCTGGTCGTGATCGAAGACGATTGCGGCACTTCCAACGGTTCGGCCATGAAGGCGCTGGTCGAAGGCGGTGAAGTCATCGAAGCCCTGCGCGACCGTATCCTCGGCCGTGTGGCTGCGACCGACATCGTCAACCCGGAAGATCAATCCACCCTGTTCGAAGCCGGCACCCTGCTGGACGAAGACAAGGTCGAAGAGATCGAACGCATGGGTATCGACGAAGTGAAGGTGCGTACTCCGCTGACCTGCGACACCCGCTATGGCCTGTGCGCCAAGTGCTATGGCCGCGACCTGGGCCGTGGCCTGCTGGTGAACTCCGGCGAAGCCGTCGGTGTGGTGGCTGCGCAGTCCATCGGTGAGCCGGGTACCCAGCTGACCATGCGTACCTTCCACATCGGTGGTGCGGCATCGCGTGCAGCGGTGGCCTCCTCGGTGGAAGCCAAGTCCAACGGCACCGTGCGCTTCACCGCCACGATGCGTTACGTGACCAATGGCAAGGGCGAACAGATCGTCATTTCCCGTTCCGGCGAAGTGCTGATCACCGACGACCTGGGCCGTGAGCGCGAGCGTCACAAAGTGCCGTACGGCGCCACCCTGATCGTCAAGGATGGCCTGACCATCAAGGCCGGTACCGCCCTGGCGACCTGGGATCCGCTGACCCGTCCGATCATCACCGAGTACTCCGGTACCGTGAAGTTCGAAAACGTGGAAGAGGGTTCGACCGTGGCCAAGCAGATCGACGAAGTCACCGGTCTGTCGACCCTGGTGGTCATCGATGCGAAGCGCCGTGGTCCTTCCTCGAAGGTCATGCGTCCGCAGGTGAAACTGCTGAACGAACAAGGCGAAGAAGTGAAGATCGCCGGCACCGAGCACTCGGTGACCATCGGCTTCCAGGTCGGCGCGCTGATCACCGTCAAGGACGGCCAGCAAGTGCATGTGGGTGAAGTGCTGGCCCGTATCCCGACCGAATCGCAGAAGACCCGTGACATTACCGGTGGTCTGCCGCGCGTGGCCGAGCTGTTCGAAGCCCGTTCGCCGAAGGATGCCGGCATGCTGGCCGAAGTCACTGGTACCGTTGCCTTCGGCAAGGAAACCAAGGGCAAGCAGCGTCTGGAAATCACCGACATGGAAGGCACCAAGCACGAGTTCCTGATCACCAAGGACAAGCAAGTGCTGGTGCACGACGGCCAGGTGGTGAACAAGGGCGAAATGATCGTCGACGGTCCGGCCGATCCGCAGGACATCCTGCGTCTGCTGGGTATCGAAGCGCTGGCTCGCTACATCGTGGACGAAGTGCAGGACGTGTACCGTCTGCAGGGCGTGAAGATCAACGACAAGCACATCGAAGTGATCGTGCGCCAGATGCTGCGCCGCGTGCAAGTGGTGGAGCCGGGCGACACCAACTACATCACAGGTGAGCAGGTCGAGCGCTCCGAGCTGCTGGACGAGAACGACCGCGTGACCGCCGAAGGCAAGATCCCGGCGACCTACGAAAACGTGCTGCTGGGTATTACCAAGGCATCGCTGTCGACCGACTCCTTCATCTCGGCCGCATCGTTCCAGGAAACCACCCGCGTGCTGACCGAAGCGGCGATCATGGGCAAGAAGGACGGCCTGCGCGGCCTGAAGGAAAACGTCATCGTCGGCCGCCTGATCCCGGCCGGTACTGGCCTGGCCTTCCACCGCGCCCGCAAGGAAAAGGATGCATGGGAAGCCGAAGAGCGCGCAGCACTGCTCGAAGCCGAACGTGCCTCCCGTTCCGACTTCGCCGACGAGGAAGTCTCCTCGACCGAATCCATCGGTGGCGGCGAAGGCGAAGCGTAAGCATCGCTGGCAAGGCATCAAGGGGTGGCCAGCTGGACCGGCCACCCCGGCAAAACAACAAGCTGCAAGAGAGAACGGCACCGGAAGCAATTCCGGTGCCGTTTTTTCGTTCATGGGGGTTATTTGCCGGGGCATCACGGCCTTCATATCCCTGTTTGTCCCTACTGGCGGTAGGCCTTGCTGCTTGCGGCATTGCCAAGGATGAGTGAATCTTTTATCATCTCCAAATAATAATGATTCTCATCTGATTCCCGTCGCGTGGAATCAATCTTCATATCGACGACGACCTGCGCCCGCAGGCCGTTTTTATCCAAGAGGTAGCCAGCCAGCGCTAGTAACCGAACCAGACCAAGGGGTGGTTACCAGTGTTTCCATGCAAATCGAAATGTGCAGCGGCCGTTTTCCTGGCGCTGCAGCAGTGGCTGTGTGCGGGTGCCTTTGCGCAATCGGCCGATGCCAATACCCAAGCCGATCCCGCTCGCGCGTCTGCGAGCGAGTCCATCACGTTGGCGCAAGCCAGCGGCAAGAAGCTGCAGGACGTGGTGGTCACGGCCAATCGTTCCGGCAGCAGTGACCTCGATCACGCGGCCGCCACTGTCTCCGTCATCACCTCCGAGGAGATCGAGCAGCACAACGCCAAGGACATCAAGGATGCCTTGCGCTACGAGCCGGGGGTGGAGGTGCGGCGCTCGGTGTATCGCATGTCCGGCATCACGGGGGCGACGGCCACCACCGGGCGTGGCGGCAATGAGGGCATCACCATTCGTGGCCTCGATGGCAATCGCGTGCTGATGCTGGAGGATGGCATCGTCATGCCGCGCGCTTTCAGCCAGGGCGTGGCCAGCGTGGGGCGGGGTGCGACTACGGACACCGAACTGTATCGCCGCATCGAAGTGCTGCGCGGGCCTGCGTCTTCGCTCTACGGCAGCGATGGGCTCACCGGCGCGGTCAACTTCATCACCAAGGACCCGTCCGACTTGCTGGACGTTTATGGCAAGTCCAGCTATTTCTCCTTCAAGCCTTCCTACGACTCGGTCGACAAGAGCTTTGGCGCGACCGCCAGCGCGGCCTGGGGCAGCGAGCAATGGCAGGGCATGCTGATCCTCAATGCGCGCCACGGCAACGAGAGCGACAACAAGGGGACCAACGACGTGCGTGGCAGCGCCCGCACCACGCCCGACCCGATGAGCACTACCAATCGCTCGGCCCTGGGCAAACTGGTCTTCAAGCCCAATGGCATCGACACCTTCAAGCTCACCCTGCAGGCCACCGAAGAGCGCGAGAGCGGGGACAGCCTCTCTGCGATCGGCAATGGTGTGACCGCCTACAGCACCAGCAGCAAGTCCACCGGCCAGCGTGCCACGCTGGCCTATGAACGCAACGATGCGGATCAGCCGTGGATACAAAAATTCAAGGCCAGCCTCACCTGGCGCAATGCCGACACCGACCAGCTCACCAATGAAGCCGGCACCAGCACGGCGACGATCGTGCGGCCGCGTTTCCGTGCGGTTTCCTACAGCGACCAGATGATCAGCGGCAGCCTGCTGGCCGAGAGCAACTTCGGCTCCGATAGCTGGCGGCACAAGCTGGTCTATGGGCTGGACCTGAGCCTGTCCACCTTACAGACCAGCGCCGACGGCACCGGCTGGACCAGTTGCACCGGCACGCAGTATTGCCAGTACTTCCCCAAGACCGAGAGCACCCAGCTCGGGGCCTATGTGCAGGATGAGATGCGCACCGGCGCGCTCACCACCATCGCTGGCCTGCGCCTGGACAGCTATGAACTCAAGCCCAAGGCCAGCGAGAAATATGACGCCCAGGCCATCGCCAACGGGCAGCCTGCAGTGAGCAGCCGCGACAGCGCCTTTTCGCCGCGCCTGGCGTTCCTCTATGAAGTCACGCCGGCTTTCATCCCCTACATCCAATATGCGCGCGGCTTCCGTTCGCCCTCGCCGCAGGAGATCAATTCCTTCTTCAACAATACCGTCTATCGCCAGATCTCCAATCCTGACCTCAAGCCCGAAACCAGCAACACGGTCGAAGTCGGCCTGCGCGGCAAGCTGGCGGCCGGGCCCGGAGCGCTGCGCTACAGTGCGGCGGCATACAAGGGCAATTACCGCAACTTCATCGACCTCGTGACGGTGGGCGGCAACCTCACGGCGGCCAACCCGACCATCTTCCAGTACCGCAATGCGGCCAAGGCCGAGATCCACGGGCTGGAAGGGCGGATCGATTACGCGCTCGACAATGGCTTCACCGTCAAGGGCGGGTTCGCCTGGACCAAGGGAACTACGACCACCAATGGCGTCGAGCAGGGACTGGAATCCGTGGCCCCGCTGTCGGTGGTGGCGGGCCTGCGCTATGAGCGTGCCCAGCAGTGGCTCGT
The DNA here is from genome assembly GCF_031455335.1 of Herbaspirillum sp. 1173. Lineage (NCBI taxonomy): Bacteria > Pseudomonadati > Pseudomonadota > Betaproteobacteria > Burkholderiales > Oxalobacteraceae > Herbaspirillum > Herbaspirillum sp. 1173. Next base: position 15,152 of record NZ_JAVDSP010000017.1, read on the forward strand.
GCAGAGCGACCTGGTCTACAACGCGGCCAAGAAGAAGGAAGACATTCCGACCGCCACCAACTTCGTCTCGCCCTCCTTCTTCGTGATGGATCTCTCGGGGGGCTATCACCTCACCCGCAACATGACCGTCACCGCCGGCATCCGCAACCTGTTCGACCGCAAGTACTGGAGCTGGACCGACATCCGCGGCTTGTCGCTGGCCGACAGCGCGGTCAACAAGGATGCCTATACCGAGCCGGGGCGCAGCTTCAATGTCAGCCTGAAGATCGCCTACTGATTCACCGGACCCGTCCACCTCTCATTCATCCTGAAGGAATTCCATGAGCAAGCACATCATCGCCCGCCCCGCATTGCGCCGTACCTCCCTGGCCGTGTTGCTGGCCGCGACCTTGGCCGCTGCCGGCTGCGCGACTCAGCCCTCCTTGTCCGAACGCTGGGCAGAGCTGCAGCGTTCGCAGCCAAAACTTCATACCCGAGATGCCGCACGTGAACTCGGTGTCAAAGAATCGGCCTTGCTGGCCACCCAGGTCGGCCGCAATGCCGTGCGCCTCAAGGGGGACCCGGCCGATATCGAGGCCCTGTTCGAACGTCTGCCGGAGCTGGGCCGCATCAAGGCCATCACGCGCAATGAAGATGCCGTGCTGGAGCGCAGCGGCGAAGTCACGCCCGTCAAACGGGATGAGCAGGGCAGGGTGATCCCCGGGACCGGCTTCGCGGGCGGCCCCATTGATCTGCGTTTTTTCACGGCCAAATGGGGCAGCGCCTTTGCGGTGGTGCAAGCGCGCCGGGATGGCAAGACCAGCCGCAGCCTGCAGTTCTTCGACCGCCAGGGCGATGCCGTGCACAAGGTCTATCTGGACAATGAGCAGCACGTGGCCCAATTCGATCGTCTGGTGGCGGACTTCAGGCTGCCCGATCAACAGGCGGCCTTGAACATCGAGCCCGGCCCGGTGACGGCGACTGCACAGCAGGCTGCGCCACCCAGTGCCGAGGCGATCCGCGAACTGCGCCAGTCCTGGCATGAGTTGACCGACGTGCACCAATTCCCGCGCCTGCTGCGCGAGCTCAAGCTGACCCGCGAACAGGCACTGCAGCTCATTGGTCCCGACTCCGCCTGGCGCATCGCTCCGCAGGCGGCCCAGGCGCTGCTGGAAGACGCCAGGCAACGCCAGCAGCCCATCATGGTGTTCGTCAGCAATGGCGGCATGACGCAGATCTATAGCGGCCTGATCGGCAAGACAGCCGTGGCGGGGGACTGGTACAACGTCCTCGATCCGGATTTCAACCTCCATCTGCGCGCCAAGGCGGTGGATCACGGTTGGGTGGTGCGTCGTCCGACCGATCACGGCATGATCACCTCGGTGGAGTTCTATGACGCCCAGGGCAAGCAGATCGTCAACTTCTTCTCGCGCCGCGACCGCGGCCAGCCCGAGACGATGCAGTGGCGCAACATGGTCGAGGCGCTGCCGCGCGGCTGAACTTGCCACGAGGGCAATGCAGGCGTTGCGTGCAACTCTTGCATCAAGGAAAACATTGCCATTTCGCCACCCGTAAACCGTGGCGAAATGGCCATAAACCGCGTCAAATCGGCACCGGAGCCCGCTTCGGGTTGACCCGCTGGACATTCCGGCGTACACTCGCGAGTTCTCGAATTTAGGCTCTCCCGGGCTTATGCGTTCTTTGGTCTGAAACATCGCTTCTGCGACGCTACCCTCCCTTCCGGTCTTAAATCCGATTTGCGCATTGTCTTGCGCACAAGAGTTTCCTGTGTGGTTCCGGGCAACCGATTCCGGAACCTGTTTTCAATGTTGTACTTTGTTGGATTAAAACGATGCCAACCATCAATCAACTGATTAGCAAACCACGTGTCCGCGCGATCGTGAAGAGCAAGTCGCCGGCGCTGGAAAACAGCCCGCAAAAGCGCGGTGTCTGCACCCGCGTGTACACCACCACCCCGAAGAAGCCGAACTCGGCGCTGCGTAAGGTGGCCAAGGTGCGCCTGACCAACGGTTTCGAAGTCATTTCGTACATCGGCGGTGAAGGCCACAACCTGCAAGAACACAGCGTCGTGCTGATCCGCGGCGGCCGTGTGAAGGACTTGCCGGGTGTGCGTTACCACATGGTTCGCGGTGCACTGGATACCCAGGGCGTCAAGGATCGTAAGCAAGCTCGCTCGAAGTACGGTGCCAAGCGCGCCAAGGCAGCGAAGAAGTAATAATTGGTGTTTATCATGACGCTTTCGCGCGTCGTGTGAACAGACTCAGAGTCGGTCCAGGTTGGGCCGAGTAAGTGGAAGCCATGATGGCTCTCCGCGAGTGCAGGCGAAGTTGAAGCAGGGTTCGCCCACTCAACTGAAGATTGAAAGGAATCGAAATGCCACGTCGTCGTGAAGTCCCCAAGCGGGAAATTCTGCCGGATCCGAAGTTCGGCAACGTTGAAGTCGCCAAGTTTGTGAACGTGTTGATGCTGTCGGGCAAGAAGTCCGTTGCTGAAAACATCATCTACGGTGCCTTCGACTACATCCAGACCAAGTCGGGCAAGGACCCGCTGGAAGTGTTCTCCGCAGCCCTGAACAACTGCAAGCCGATGGTGGAAGTCAAGTCCCGCCGCGTCGGTGGCGCCAACTACCAGGTGCCCGTTGAAGTGCGTCCGGTGCGCCGTATGGCCCTGTCGATGCGCTGGCTGCGTGAAGCCGCCAACAAGCGCAGCGAAAAGTCGATGCCGCAGCGCCTGGGTGGTGAACTGATGGAAGCCGCCGAAGGCCGTGGTGGCGCCATGAAGCGTCGTGATGAAGTGCACCGTATGGCAGAAGCGAACAAGGCGTTCTCGCACTTCCGCTTCTAATCAAGACTGGGCCTGGACGTACCCTATCCGGGTGTTTCCTGGCCTGCATCTAAATTGGTTCGAGCCGAGCGTTTATTTGAAAAAAATGACGCTCGGTTTCGTGCATTAAAGACTTAGGAATAAATCATGGCTCGCAAGACCCCCATTGAGCGCTACCGCAACATCGGTATCTCCGCGCACATCGATGCTGGCAAGACCACCACGACCGAGCGCGTGCTGTTCTACACCGGTGTGAACCACAAGATCGGTGAAGTGCACGACGGCGCCGCCACCATGGACTGGATGGAACAGGAACAAGAGCGCGGCATCACCATCACGTCCGCAGCGACCACCTGTTACTGGAAGGGCATGGCGAACAACTTCCCGGCCCACCACATCAACATCATCGATACCCCGGGTCACGTTGACTTCACCATCGAAGTGGAACGTTCGATGCGCGTGCTCGACGGCGCCTGCATGGTCTACTGTGCAGTGGGCGGCGTGCAGCCGCAGTCGGAAACCGTGTGGCGTCAGGCCAACAAGTACAAGGTCCCGCGTCTGGCCTTCGTCAACAAGATGGACCGTACCGGTGCCAACTTCTTCAAGGTCTACGAGCAGATGCGTGCTCGCCTGAAGGCCAACCCGATCCCGATGCAAGTGCCTATCGGCGCCGAAGAAAACTTCGAAGGCGTGATCGACCTGGTCAAGATGCGTGCGATCTACTGGGACGACGCTTCCCAGGGCATGAAGTTCGACTACCGCGACATCCCCGAGCACCTGAAGGCTGACGCGCAGAAGTGGCGTGAAAACCTGGTCGAAACCGCTGCTGAAGCATCGGAAGACCTGATGAACAAGTACCTGGAAGAAGGCGACCTGACCGAAGCCGAAATCAAGGGCGCGATCCGTCAACGCACCATCTCCGGCGAAATCGTCCCGATGATGTGCGGCACCGCCTTCAAGAACAAGGGCGTGCAAGCGATGCTGGACGGCGTCGTTGAATACCTGCCGTCGCCGGTGGACATTCCCCCGGTTCCGGGCCTGAACGAAGACGACGAGCCGGTCGTGCGCGAAGCCAAGGACGACGAGAAGTTCTCCGCCCTGGCCTTCAAGATCGCTACCGACCCGTTCGTTGGCCAGCTGTGCTTCATCCGCTGCTACTCCGGTACCCTGAACTCGGGCGACACCGTGCTGAACTCGGTGAAGTCGAAGAAGGAACGTATCGGCCGTATCGTTCAGATGCACGCCAACCAGCGTGAAGAAATCAAGGAAATGATGGCTGGTGACATCGCCGCCGTCGTGGGCCTGAAGGACACCACCACCGGTGACACCCTGTGCGACGACAAGGCAATGGTCGTGCTGGAGCGCATGGTCTTCCCCGAGCCGGTGATCTCGCAGGCTGTGGAACCCAAGACCAAGGCCGACCAGGAAAAGATGGGCCTGGCCCTGAACCGCCTGGCTGCTGAAGATCCGTCGTTCCGCGTGCGTACCGACGAAGAATCGGGCCAGACCATCATCGCCGGTATGGGCGAGCTGCACCTGGACATCATCGTTGACCGCATGAAGCGTGAATTCAACGTGGAAGCCACCGTTGGCAAGCCGCAAGTGGCTTACCGCGAAACCATCCGCAAGACCTGCGAAGAATCCGAAGGCAAGTTCGTCAAGCAGTCGGGTGGCCGTGGTCAGTACGGTCACGTCGTTCTGAAGATCGAGCCGCAAGAAGCCGGCAAGGGCTTCGAGTTCGTCGACGCGATCAAGGGCGGTACCGTTCCTCGCGAATTCATCCCGGCCGTTGAAAAGGGCGTGCGTGAAACCCTGAACACCGGCGTGCTGGCGGGTTACCCTGTCGTTGACGTCAAGGTCACCCTGTTCTTCGGTTCGTACCACGATGTGGACTCGAACGAAAACGCCTTCCGCATGGCCGGTTCGATGGCCTTCAAGGAAGGTTGCCGCCGCGCCAGCCCCGTCATTCTGGAACCGATGATGGCTGTCGAAGTGGAAACCCCGGAAGATTACGCCGGTACCGTGATGGGCGATCTGTCGTCCCGCCGTGGCATGGTCCAGGGCATGGATGAAATCGCCGGCGGTGGTGGCAAGATCATCAAGGCGGAAGTGCCCCTGTCGGAAATGTTTGGTTACTCGACCACGCTGCGTTCGGCTACCCAAGGCCGTGCAACCTACTCGATGGAATTCAAGCACTACTCCGAAGCGCCCAAGAACGTGATCGACGCAATCGTCACTTCCAAGGCCAAGTAAGTTGCAGGAATGGCGATCTCTTCCGAGTGGAGGGGATCGCTGGCTGGATCACCAGCCTTACATTGAATATTGAACATCGAACATATCGTTCTTTTGAAGGAAATTTAAAATGGCAAAAGGCAAGTTTGAACGGACCAAGCCGCACGTGAACGTCGGCACCATCGGTCACGTTGACCACGGCAAGACCACCCTGACCGCTGCAATCGCAACCGTTCTGTCGAAGAAGTTCGGCGGCGAAGCGAAGGCCTACGACCAGATCGACGCAGCGCCTGAAGAAAAGGCACGCGGCATCACCATCAACACCGCGCACGTCGAATACGAAACCGCAAACCGCCACTACGCGCACGTTGACTGCCCAGGCCACGCCGACTATGTGAAGAACATGATCACCGGCGCAGCCCAGATGGACGGCGCGATCCTGGTGTGCTCGGCCGCTGACGGCCCGATGCCGCAGACCCGCGAACACATCCTGCTGTCGCGTCAGGTTGGCGTTCCTTACATCATCGTCTTCCTGAACAAGGCTGACATGGTGGACGACGCTGAACTGCTGGAACTGGTGGAAATGGAAGTCCGCGAACTGCTGTCGAAGTACGAGTTCCCTGGCGACGACCTGCCCATCGTGAAGGGCTCGGCCAAGCTGGCGCTGGAAGGCGACACTGGTCCCCTGGGCGAGCAAGCCATCATGGCCCTGGCCGAAGCCCTGGACACCTACATCCCGACCCCGGAACGTGCCGTTGACGGTACCTTCCTGATGCCGGTGGAAGACGTGTTCTCGATCTCCGGCCGTGGCACCGTGGTGACCGGTCGCGTTGAGCGCGGCATCATCAAGGTCGGCGAAGAAATCGAAATCGTCGGTATCGCTGACACCCAGAAGACCACCTGCACCGGCGTGGAAATGTTCCGCAA
>NZ_JAVDSP010000018.1:0-14211 GCF_031455335.1 Herbaspirillum sp. 1173
GGATATCAAGGGTCGTACGACCGTGTGGCCGCCTTTGGTAGACGATGGAAGGTGGGTCAAATGGAGAGGGTCAAATCTGCGAGCAAATCAACACATAGTCGGTAGTGGCGCCCGATGTTAGCAAACTTACCTCTTCACGCTCCCATTTTTTTGCAAGCGCGCGAAGCTGCTCTTCGTTTGGCGAGAGAATTGTTATGACTCCCCAATCAAAATTATTTTTTTGTCCTGCAATTTTCAAGCTTCGGCCTGAAACTCCCATGCGAGACAATTGGTCGTCAAATGCTATGCCTTGAGCGATGCTTGTCTGCGGTCCGTTGGATACGCTGATCTGAATGTCGGCGTCTTTAGGCACGCTTTCCGCCAAGTCTTTAGCGATTAGGCGCGCGGAGTTGAACCAAACATTGGTCCCCAAGACCTTCTGATATTTCTCCAACTGGGAGGCTTTTAATAGCCCACCAATGTGATCGTCATCTACATGGGTCATCACGACTAGATCAAGGGGAGTCTCGCAATCCGCAAGTGAATCGAGAAGTTCTTGCAAGGGGCCAGGAGTAATTTTTGGTCCCTGTTTTCTTTGGAAGCATTCCGGTGGTCCCCCATCAATCAGTATCCGAAACTGCTTGGTTGAGTCGACGCCAGCACGTATGAGAATTGAATCCCCATGGCTCGCGCGCAACAAGCTCACGATTAATGACATGAACAGAATTCCCCTAATTTTTCTTATCGGCTGAGAGGAATTATTGCATTTATTTCGGGGGATATGTAGAGCTTCGTCGTTGCTTCTATGGCAATCATTCACCCCATCTGGAGGCGATTCTACGGATCGAGGGCCTTGGCTTTTGATGACGTTTTTATCTGCGTCATTTTTTCAATAATGAGGTTGACTACATTTAATGCGGCGGGCGGGGAATTCAAACCGGGCGTTTTGCAGCGCCGCCCGGACGCGGTCCTTGGCTTCCTTCACCTCGGCCTCGGGGAGTCCGACGATGGTGAAGGCCGGCAAGCCATTGGCCAGATGCACCTCGACCGTCACTGGCGGGGCGCTCATGCCGGCCAGGGCGCGGCTGCGCAAGACTGCCAGGCTCATCGCGATGAACCCGGCAGCTGGTCAGCAGAAAGAAGGGAAGGGGGAGGGAAAGAGAAAAGTGTCCGGGCCAGGGTCATGGATTCTGTTTTTGCTGAGCCTCAAGCTCGGCAACACGCGCTTCCAGCGCCTCCAGGCGGGCACGGGTCTTGGCCAGTACCTGGGCCTGGACGTCGAATTCCTCGCGCGTGACCAGGTCCAGTTTGGCAAAACCCTGACTCAGCATGGCCTTGACGTTCTTCTCGATGTCCTTGGCCGGAGAGTTCTCGATCGCCTTGTTGATCTTGGATTGCAGGTCTTCAAAAAATGGGGGCTTGTCCATGTCGGATCTCCTTGGCAGATAGCTGTACTGCAAGTTTAGCGGTTTCCCGCCCATCCTCCTACCGGGATGTCCCGCTGAGACCGCATTTTTGCCAACAGGTGCCGGCTAGCGCTTCAAAACGGGCAGAAAACGCGCTGAAATGCAGTGAATTTTCCTGCAGGAAATGCTCCGACTTGGTGATCTTTGCTTCGCCCGCCACCCGCGCACCAAAATGTGTTCGCCGCGTTTGATGCAGGATTAATAAAAAACCATCAATATCGCACCAGCAGCGTGCATTTGGGTGGCGCATGCACTATTTTGAAGCTGATCTCGAAAAAAATCGTTGCAAATCTCTGGTTTCACGCAAAAAGACAAGTCTGCCTTGCCGAACGGACATGGCACGGCTCCTGCTAATGAGTCTGGGCAAAGACAAAAAAACCGACTTTATTGTTAAAACATAAACCAGAGGGAAAGTCATGAAGAAACTGATTCTTGCAACAGCCATCGCCGCATCCTTCGTTTCTACCGTGGCCCGCGCAGAAGACGCCAAGCCGGACAATGAACTGAGCTTCAACGCTGCCGTGGTGAGCGACTACCGCTATCGTGGCCTGACCCAGACCCGCTTTGATCCGGCCCTGCAGGTTGGCGCTGACTACACGCACAACCCGACCGGCCTCTACGCCGGGACCTGGCTGACCAACATCAAGTGGATCAAGGACGCGGGCACCCTGACCGGTACCGACACCAAGGGTGACGTCGAGTGGGACATCTACGGCGGCAAGCGCGGCGACATCGGCGGCGGCTTCACCTATGACGTCGGCGGCCTGTACTACTACTACCCGGGCAACACCCTGGCCAACAGCGGTGCCAAGAACGCCAACACCTTCGAACTGTATGGCCAGGTCGGCTACGGTCCGGCTTACTTCAAGTATTCGCAATCGCTGACCAACCTGTTCGGCGCCGTCAACAGCAAGTACAGCCAGTACTTCGACCTGGGTGCCAACATCGAGACCTACTACGGCGTGATGCTGGGTCTGCACGTCGGTCACCAGAGCGTGCGCGGCAACCCCAACGACTTCAGCTACACCGACTGGAAGATCGGCCTGTCCAAGACCTTCGACGAGGCAGCCGGCATCACCCTGGGCCTGGCCTACGTCGGTACCGACCTGAAGGACGGCGTGACCACCACCCCGGCATCGGATGGCGCCAAGAACGTCGGCAAGAACGGCTTCGTCTTCTCCATCAGCAAAACTTTCTAACAAGAGGTTCGTATGAAACTGATCACTGCGATCATCAAACCGTTCAAGCTGGATGAGGTGCGTGAAGCCCTCTCGGCCATCGGTGTGCAAGGCATCACCGTGACTGAAGTCAAGGGCTTCGGTCGTCAGAAAGGCCATACCGAGCTGTATCGCGGTGCCGAGTATGTGGTGGATTTCCTGCCCAAGACCAAGATCGAGGCCGCCGTGGACGACGCCATCGTCGAACGCGCCCTGGAAGCCATCGAGACCGCCGCCCGCACCGGCAAGATCGGCGACGGCAAGATCTTCGTCCAGGACTTGCTGGACGTGATCCGTATCCGTACCGGCGAGACCGGTAAAGACGCTCTGTAAAAAAGGGGAATTCTAATGAGCATGAAGAAAATGTTTTCCGGCGCGCTCGCCATTGGCGCGCTGTTGTTGGCGGTAGGTTTTACCGCTCCGGCCCAGGCGCAGGACGCGCCCAAGCCTGAAGCTGCAGCGGCCACCGCCGCTGCCCCGGCCGCTGCCGCTCCGGCTGCGCCCAAGGCTGAAGCAGCTGCCCCGGCTGCCGCTGCCCCTGCAGCGCCGGCCGCGGCCGCTGCTGCTCCGGGTCCGGTCCCCAACAAGGGCGACACTGCCTGGATGCTGGTGTGTACCGCTTTCGTCATCCTGATGACCCTGCCGGGCCTGGGCCTGTTCTACGGCGGCCTGGTGCGCAGCAAGAACATGCTGTCGGTGCTGATGCAGTGCTTCATGATCTTCTCGTTGATCTACATCCTGTGGTTCGTCTACGGCTACAGCATCGCGTTCACCGAGGGCAGCGCCTTCTTCGGCGGCTTTGATCGCCTGTTCCTGCACGGCCTGACCGGTGACTCCAACACCGCTACCTTCAGCAAGGGCGTGGTCATTCCGGAACTGGTCTTTGTCGCCTTCCAGGGTGCCTTTGCCGCCATCACCGTGGCGCTGATCATCGGTGCCTTCGCCGAGCGCGTGAAGTTCTCCGCCGTGATCCTGTTCTCGATCCTGTGGTTCACCTTCTCCTACCTGCCGATGGCCCACATGGTCTGGTTCTGGCCGGGTCCGGACGCCTTCACCGATACCGCCGCCGCCGAAAAGGCGACCGCCATCTCGGGCTGGCTGTTCCAGAAGGGCGCGCTGGATTACGCTGGTGGCACCGTGGTGCACATCAATGCCGCCATCGCCGGCCTGGTGGGTTCCTACGTGATCGGCAAGCGTATCGGTTTCGGCAAGGAAGCCTTCAAGCCGCATAGCCTGACCCTGACCATGGTCGGTGCCTCGCTGCTGTGGTTCGGCTGGTTCGGCTTCAACGCCGGCTCCGGTCTGGAAGCCAACGGCACTGCTGCCCTGGCCTTCGTCAACACCATCCTGGCCACTGCTGCCGCGGTCCTGTCCTGGAGCTTCGGCGAATGGATCGGCAAGGGCAAGCCCTCCATGCTGGGTGCTGCTTCGGGTGCCGTCGCCGGTCTGGTGGCGATCACCCCGGCGGCCGGCTTCGTGGGCGTCATCGGTGCCGTGGTCATGGGTCTGCTGGCCGGCCTGCTGTGCCTGTGGGGCGTGAGCGGCCTGAAGAAGATCCTGGGTTCGGACGATGCACTGGACGTCTTCGGCGTGCACGGCGTGGGCGGCATCCTGGGTGCCATCCTGACCGGCGTGTTCGCAGCGCCCAGCCTGGGCGGCACCGGCATCTACGACTACGTGGCCAACGCCGTTGCTCCGGATTACTCCATCGGCGGCCAGGTCTGGATCCAGTTCCAGGGCGTGCTGACCACCGTGATCCTGTCGGGTGTGGTTTCCTTCATCGCCTACAAGATCGTCGACGTCGTCATCGGCCTGCGTGTGACCGAGGAAGAAGAACGCGAAGGCCTGGACATCTCCAGCCACGGCGAATCGGCCTACCACTAAGCATCTGTCGTACTGAGTCTGCAGTATTCCTTCGGGGCTGGAAACGGCCTCTTTACAAGGCACCTTCGGGTGCCTTTTTTCATTTGCAGGCTTCACGACATGAAGAGGATGCAAGCTTGCCAGGGAGTCAAGCTGTCGTTTTTTTGCCATTTCCTTCAGGTAAAGCGGTTTCCTGATGCATTGCCGCGTCGCAGGGGGATAATTCCCGAGTATTTGAGTCGGACTCTTTAAAATGCCGCCATCATCGCCATGTGAACACTCCCGGCCACGCCTTTGCAGCGATCGTGGCCGGATCCCGGCTTTGCTGAAATGGCAACAGCGGCGTCTACTGCGTCGCAACACGGTTTCAGGAATCCGCTAAAATCGAAGCTCGCTGCCGGCATTTACATATTGTTAAGGTCTTTTATGGTCCCGCATCTCGTCACCGCTCTGAATGGTCCCCTGCTGGAGCTGGAGAAGAAAATCCTGGGTGCCACGCCGGCCATCGAACGCTGGTTCCGCATGGAGTGGCAGGAGCACACGCCGCCCTTCTATTGCTCGGTGGACCTGCGCAATGCCGGTTTCAAGCTGGCACCGGTCGATACCAACCTGTTCCCGGGCGGCTTCAACAACCTCTCGCCGGAAATGCTGCCGCTGGCGGTGCAAGCGGCCATGGCGGCCATCGAGAAATACTGCCCGGATGCACGCAACCTGCTGCTGATCCCCGAAACCCAGCCCGGCAATACCTTCTACCTGCAGAACATCGGCCGCCTGATGCAGATCTTCCGCCAGACCGGGCTGAACGTGCGCCTGGGTACGCTGGCCCAAGGCGCAACGAAGCCGCAGCAGATCGAACTGCCCGACGGCACCCACATTACGCTGGAACCGCTGGAGCGCTCGGCCAACGGCCGCCGCCTGGGCCTGAAGAACTTCGACCCCTGTACGGTGCTGCTCAACAATGACCTCTCCAGCGGCATTCCCTCGGTGCTGGAAGGGCTGCATGAACAAAGCGTCCTGCCGCCGCTGCACGCGGGCTGGGCGCTGCGCCGCAAGAGCAACCACTTTGCCGCCTACGATGAAGTGGTGAAGAAGTTTTCCAAAATGGTCGAGGTCGACCCCTGGATGCTCAACCCGCTCTTCGCCAAGGTCAGCGACATCGATTTCCAGGAGAACACCGGCACCGACGCGCTGGCCGACAGCGTGTCCTCGCTGCTGTCGAAAATCCGCAAGAAGTACAAGGAATACGGCATCAAGGAACAGCCCTTCGTCTTCATCAAGGCCAATGCCGGCACCTATGGCATGGGCATCATGGCGGTCAAGGATGCCAGCGAGATCAAGGACCTCAACCGCAAGCAGCGCACCGGCATGCTGGCCGGCAAGGAAGGCCTGGAAGTCTCGGAAGTGATCGTGCAGGAAGGCGTGCACTCCTTCGAACGCATCAACCAGGCCGTGGCCGAGCCGGTGGTCTACATGATCGACCGCTATGTGGTGGGCGGTTTCTACCGCGTGCACGCCGAACGTGGCGTGAACGAAAACCTGAACGCCCCCGGCGCGCATTTCGTGCCGCTGGCCTTCGCCCAGCAGCATGCCCTGCCTGACATGCATGCCAAGCCGGGCACGGCGGCGCCCAACCGTTTCTACATGTATGGCGTGGTGGCGCGACTGGCGCTGCTGGCCGCCTCGGTGGAGATGGAAAAGACCGACCCCAACCCGGAAGTTTATTAATATCGCGCCTTTGCCAGGCTCAACAGGACCCCAGCCTCATGAAAATCGCTTTCCTCGCCGATCCTCTGGATACGTTCAAGACGTACAAGGATTCCACCTTCGCCATGATGCGCGAGGCCGCACGCCGCGGGCACAGCATCTACGCCTTCGAACAGGGCGACCTGGTGCTGGAAAACGGTCTGGTGACTGCCAATGCCTTCAAGATCACGCTGACCGGCGAGGCCGATGACTGGTACCGCGCCGACAAGCCGGCGTCGTCCTTCCTCTCCGAATTCGATGCGGTGATCGTGCGCAAGGATCCGCCCTTCGACATGGAGTACATCTACACGACGTACCTGCTGGAGCTGGCCGAGAAGCAGGGGGCGCGCGTATTCAACAAGCCGGCTGCCATTCGCAGCCACAACGAGAAACTGGCCATTGCCCAGTTCCCGCAGTACACCGCGCCGACCCTGGTCACGCGCGACGCCAAGCGCCTGCGCGCCTTCCACGACGAGCACCAGGACGTGATCCTGAAGCCGCTCGACGGCATGGGCGGCATGGGCATCTTCCGCGTCAAGGCCGATGGCATGAATCTGGGCTCCATCATCGAAACCCTGACCGACAACGGTCAACGCACGATCATGGCGCAGCGTTTCATTCCCCAGATCAGCGCAGGCGACAAGCGCATTCTCCTGATCGGCGGCAAGGTGGTGCCCAATGTGCTGGCACGCATTCCGCAGGGCAACGAGGTGCGCGGCAACCTGGCCGCAGGCGGTCTGGGCAAAGCGCAGCCGGCATCGGCTCGCGACATCGAGATCGGCGAGGCTTTGGGGCCGATCTTGTATCAACGTGGCCTGTTACTGGTAGGATTGGACGCTATCGGCGACTATCTCACCGAAATCAACGTCACCAGCCCGACCTGCTTCCAGGAAATTACCCAGCAGACCGGCTTTGATGTGGCGGCGATGTTCGTGGACGCGCTGGAGGCAGCCGCAGGGGCAGCAGAGGTTACAGGGTCGGTCGGATAATGGGATCGACAGAGCATGACGGGCTGCTCGGGGAAAAGCGCGTCGCAACAGATGGCAACAATTCCATGGTTGGTATTCTTCTCTTGACGCACGCCCCGCTGGGGCAAGCTTTCCTGGCCGCCGCCACGCACGTTTTCCGCGGCCGCCCCGAACGGATGGAGGCGATCGACGTGATCGCCGACCAGAACCCGGCGGAAGTGCAAAAACTGGCCATCGAGGCGGTCGGACGCCTCGATGATGGCAGCGGCGTACTGGTCATCACCGATGTGATGGGCGGCACGCCCTCCAACTGTACGGGCTTCCTGTGCGGCTTGGGCAACGTCCAGGTGATCGCCGGCATCAGCCTGCCCATGCTGCTGCGGGCGCTGACCTACCGTAACGATACGCTGGATGTGGTGGTGGAAATGGCGCTGGCAGGGGGCCAGAATGGTGCGGTGCGGATCGACAACCGCATCCGGGTGGCGGCCTCGGCCTGAACCTTGCTTGCCCGGCGGCATCGAACCGCGCCAATACGATAAAAACGAAAGCAGAACATGATTCAAAAAGAACTCGAAATCGTCAACAAGCTGGGCCTGCATGCACGCGCCTCGGCCAAGCTGACCCAACTGGCCGGCAAGTTCAAGAGCGAAGTCTGGCTGACCTTCAACAAGCGCCGCGTCAATGCCAAGTCCATCATGGGCGTGATGATGCTGGCCGCTGGCAAGGGCAGCATCATCACCCTGGAAACCAACGGCGCCGATGAGCAGGAATGCTTCACCGCCCTGGAAGCGCTGATCGCCGACAAGTTCGGCGAAGGCCAGTAAGCCCCTTCACCGCGCTCGCGGTATTGCGCCGCAGCACCGCGGCGCGGCTGGAATGCTTCTTGCGATATGTCAAGGCCCGCGCACTTCCTGTGCGGGCTGAAACAATGTTCATATACGCTGCCTGTCCATCTGTCTTCAGTGTGTCGCGCCCGGTCCTGATTGCCAAACCGTACATTGTTCGGTAACTTGCTCCAGCTACCGCGCGCAGGCAACACGGCGGACTATAAGAAAACAGGCAGGAGATACGCGATGGCTTCATTCAGCTTACATGGAATCGCGGTGTCGCAAGGCATCGCCATCGGACGCGCGCACTTGATGGCGCCGGCCGCACTGGACGTCAAACACTACCTGATCGCGCCCGACCAGGTCGAGGCCGAGATCGGGCGCTTGAAGAGCGCGGTCAAGGCGGTGCACCAGGAACTTCATATCATCCGCTCGGAATTGCCCAAGGATGCGCCGCCCGAGCTGGGCGCGTTCATTGATGTGCATTCGCTCATTTTGTCGGATCCGATGCTGGCCGAGGTGCCGCAGGACATCATCCGGCACCGCTACTACAACGCCGAATGGGCGCTGGTGACCCAGATCGAGGAATTGTCGGCCCAGTTCGACGAGATCGAAGACCCTTACCTGCGCGAGCGCAAGGCCGACATCCAGCAGGTCGGCGAGCGCATCCTCAAGATCCTGACCGGCAGCGCCACCCACCTGCCGCCCACCGGCGAGGCCGCCGCCAACATCATCGTGGTGGCCCACGACATCTCGCCGGCCGACATGCTGCAGTTCCGCGAGAGCGCCTTCGCCGGCTTCGTCACCGACCTGGGCGGTCCCAACTCGCACACCGCCATCGTGGCGCGCAGCCTGGCCATTCCGGCAGCGGTCGGCATGCACAATGCGTCGGTGCTGGTGAAGCATGACGATGTGCTCATCATCGATGGCGACGCCGGCGTGGTCATCGTCGATCCATCCCCGCTGGTACTGGCGCAGTACCGCGCACGGCAGGAGCGGCTGCTGCGCGAGCGGAAGAAACTTTCACGTCTCAAGAAGACCCCGTCCATCACCCAGGATGGCGAGCCGATCACGCTCCTGGCCAACATCGAGCTGCCCAACGATGCCGCCAACGCCTTCGAGGCGGGCGCGATGGGCATCGGGCTGTTCCGTTCGGAATTCCTGTTCATGGGAAGGGCCGGGCATCTGGAGAAATTCCCCAGCGAGGATGAGCAGTTCGAATCCTACAAGCAGGCCGTCATCGCCATGAAGGGCAGGGTGGTCACCATCCGTACCCTGGACGTGGGCGCCGACAAGCCGCTGGACGAGGATGAAGAAACCGCCCTGAACCCGGCGCTGGGTTTGCGCGCCATCCGCTACTGCCTGTCCGAGCCGCAGATGTTCCTGACGCAGCTGCGGGCCATCCTGCGGGCGTCGGCCTATGGTCCGATCAAGCTGCTGGTGCCGATGATGGCGCATGCCTTCGAGATCGACCAGACCCTGGCCATGATCGAACAGGCCAAGCAGCAGCTGCGCGACCGCAAGCAGAAGTTCGATGAAGAGATCCCGGTCGGTGCCATGATCGAGATCCCGGCGGCTGCCCTGGCGCTGCCCTTGTTCATCAAGCGGCTGGACTTCCTCTCCATCGGCACCAACGACCTGATCCAGTACACCCTGGCCATTGACCGCGTGGACCATGAGGTGGCGCATCTCTACGATCCCCTGCATCCGGCGGTGCTGTTCCTGCTCTCGACCGTGATTGCCCAAGGCCGCAAGGCGGGCATTCCGGTCTCGGTGTGCGGCGAAATGGCCGGTGACCTGAAATGGACACGCCTGCTGCTGGGCATGGGGCTGCTGGAGTTCTCCATGCATCCTTCGCAGATTTTGTCGGTGAAGAACGAGATCCTCAACAGCGACTTGCGCCTGCTGGAACCGCAGGTCAAGAAGGTCCTGCGTGCCACCGAGCCCGCCGCCATCAGTGCGGCCATGGCGCAGTTGCAAGCCTTGCACGCCGAGCCGGCCGTGGCTGAAGCCAAGGTGGCGGCGCGCCGCCGTTAACCGCAAGGGAGCCGGGCAGGGCCGTTTGACGGGCCTGCCCGACTTGGGTATTCTTACGCCACTGCGCCGATTTGAACGGTTTGACCAACTTCAGCTTGCGGGCGCCGGGATCCTGATCCCATCTAAATGCGGCTAAAGCGAGCTTGGATCAGCTGTTCCTCCCAAGACTGCCCCGCCCCATCGATGAGTGAGCCCGCAAGCACTGCTTCCGGGCTTTTTTGTTGCCCGCGCACGAGACTGGCCACCCGCCCGGCGAAGCGACCGCCAATGCCGCTCCCCGGAGCCGGCTGGCGCCGAGTCACTTACGCAGAACAATCATGTCGATCGGAATCGTATCGCCCCAGGTCATGCATTTCGCCGAGCCGCTGCCGCTGCAAAGCGGTGCCGCGCTGGCGGACTACTCGCTGACCTATGAAACCTACGGCACCTTGAATGCCGACAAATCCAATGCCGTGCTGGTCTGCCATGCGCTCAATGCTTCACATCACGTGGCTGGCGTCTACGCCGACGCCCCGGACAACGTGGGCTGGTGGGACAACATGGTCGGTCCCGGCAAATCGCTGGATACCGACCGCTTCTTCGTCATTGGCGTGAACAACCTGGGGTCCTGTTTCGGCTCGACCGGGCCGATGCACCCGAACCCGGCTACCGGCCAGCCCTATGGTGCAGACTTCCCGGTGGTGACGGTGGAAGACTGGGTCAACGCCCAGGCGCGCCTGGCCGACCGCCTCGGCATCACCTGTTTCGCCGCCGTCATGGGTGGCTCGCTGGGCGGCATGCAGGCGCTGGCCTGGAGCATGATGTATCCGGACCGCCTGCGCCATTGTCTGGTGATCGCCTCCACGCCCAAGCTGTCGGCGCAGAACATCGCCTTCAATGACGTCGCGCGCCAGGCCATCCTGACCGATCCGCAGTACCACGGCGGCGATTTCTATGCGCATGGCGTGGTGCCCAAGAACGGCCTGCGGGTGGCGCGCATGGTGGGCCACATCACCTATCTGTCGGACGACGACATGGCCGAGAAATTCGGCCGTGACCTGCGTTCGGGCGAGTACCAGTTCGGCTACGGGGTGGATTTCGAGATCGAATCCTATCTGCGCTACCAGGGCGACAAGTTCTCGACCTACTTCGACGCCAACACCTATCTGCTGATCACCAAGGCGCTGGACTACTTCGATCCTGCGCGCGAATTCGGCGGCGACCTGGCGCGCGCTTTCGCCCGCACGAAGGCCAAGTTCCTGCTGGTGTCCTTCACGACCGACTGGCGCTTCTCGCCCGAACGCAGCCGCGAGATGGTGCAGGCGCTGGTGGCCAACAAGCGCCGCGTGAGCTATGCCGAAATCGACGCCCCGCACGGGCATGACGCTTTCCTGCTGGACGATGCGCGCTACATGAAGGTGGTGCGCGAGTACTACGGAAGCATCTGGACTGAACTGCAGCAGGAGGGCCGCGCATGACTTTCGAACAATTGAGCGCGCTGCGCCCCGACCTGGCCTTCATCGCCCACTGGGTGCGCGAGAAGTCGCAGGTGCTGGATCTGGGCTGCGGCGATGGCGTGATGCTGGACTATCTGCAATCCGACAAGGGCTGCTCGGGCTATGGCGTGGAGATCGACGATGAGCAGATCCCCAAGTGCGTGGCGCGCAATGTCTCGGTGATCCAGCAGGACCTGAACGGCGGCCTGGCCATGTTCGAGGACAATGCCTTCGATACCGTGCTGTGCCTGTCGGCGCTGCAGATGGTCAAGGATGTGGAGGGGACCTTGCGCGAGATCGCCCGGGTCGGACGCGAGGTGACGGTGTCCTTCCCCAACTTCGCCTACTGGCCGCACCGCGTGGCGCTGCTGCGCGGACGCATGCCAGTGTCCAGGAGCCTGCCCTACCAGTGGTACGATACGCCGAACCTGCGCTGCGCCACGATCAGGGACTTTGAGGCGCTGGCCAACGAGCTGGGCCTGGAAGTGCTGGAATGTGTGGCCTTGAAGGATGGCAAGCCGGTGCGCTACTTCCCGAACTGGCGCGGCAGCCTGGCGGTCTTCCGGCTGCGCAAGAAGTAAGCGGAAATCCGATCACCAGGATTTTGCAAAAAGCTTCACCATGCCCCGCAGACGCCGGTCCGGCAGTGCCTATCGCTGGCGACCGGCGTTTTTTGTTTCATGTTTCGCGTTTTTCGAGCTGATCCGCCCATGACCGCACCCGCCGCTTCCTGGCAGCAATACCTGAACCGGCGCATGCTGATCTGCGTCTTCCTCGGATTCACTTCCGGCCTTCCGCTGTTCATCCTGTTGAGCCTGTTGCAGGCCTGGCTGGCCAAGTCCGGCTTGAACGTCAAGACGCTCGGGCTGTTTGCGCTGGTGATGTTCCCCTACACCTGGAAGTTCGTCTGGTCGCCGCTGATGGACCGCTTCCACTTCGGCCGCATCGGTCGCCGGCGCGGCTGGATGGTGTTCACCCAGCTGCTGCTGTTCCTGGCCATCGGCGGCATGGGCATGCTCGATCCGCTCACTGACGTGAGCACGATTGCCTTCATGGCCTCGGTGGTGGCCTTCCTCTCGGCCAGCCAGGACATTGCCATCGATGCCTATCGGCGCGAGATCCTGCCCGAAGCCGAGCTGGGCCTGGGCAGCGCCATCCACGTCAATGCCTACAAGCTCTCCGGCATGGTGCCGGGCGCGCTGTCGCTGGTGCTGGCCGACCAGATGCCGTGGCCGACCGTGTTCTGGATCACCGCCGCCTTCATGCTGCCGGGGCTGCTGTGCTCGCTGGTGGTGAAGGAACCGAAGGTCTACGGGACGCCACCCAAGAGCCTGACTGAAGCCGTGGTGCTGCCTTTCCGCGAATTCATCGCCCGGGGCGGCTGGGGCAATGCGCTGTGGGTGCTGGGCTTCATCTTCCTCTACAAGCTGGGCGACAGCATGGCCACGGCGCTGGCCACCAAGTTCTACATCGACCTCGGCTTCTCGATGACGGAGATCGGCGTGGTCTCCAAGACGACCAGCCTGTGGGCCAGCGTGGCCGGCGGCATCATCGGCGGCATCTGGATGGTACGGCTGGGCATCAATCGCGGGCTGTGGGTGTTCGGGGTACTGCAGGCGGTACCCATCCTCGGGTTTGCCTGGCTGGCCCACGTCGGTGCCAGCCTGCCGGTGCTGGCGGTGGTGATCGGGCTGGAAGCCTTTGGTGTGGGCCTGGGGACCACGGCCTTCGTCGCCTACATCATGCGTGAGACCGATCCGCGCTACACCGCCACGCAGTTTGCTTTGTTCACCAGTTTGATGGCCGTGCCTCGAACTTTTGTGAATTCTTCGGTGGGTTACATCGTCGCCGACACCGGCTGGTTAAATTTTTTTCTAATTTGTTTCGTTCTGGCCTTGCCTGGAATGCTGATGTTGCCTAGAATTGCGCCCTGGAATGAAAAGCCGGTTGAGTCGCAGACACAAAAAGCCTGAAGATTCGAAAAAACGTCGCGGGTCGTTCCTCTGAGCAATATCCGGCAGTTGATAAAATATTTTGCCCCGAAGCGAAAATTTAGTTGACAGTCCAGAGATGTTCCTCTATAGTTTTGAGTTCCCTGCACGGAGAGGTGGCCGAGTGGTTAATGGCAGCAGACTGTAAATCTGCCCTCTTACGAGTACGCTGGTTCGAATCCAGCCCTCTCCACCAATAGGCCGGGAGTCAAAGCAGTCTGCAGTACATACGCGATCGAAAGACGCGGCGGTTGTGAAGTGAAGGTTGTTTCCTCGCGGGTGTAGCTCAATGGTAGAGCTGAAGCCTTCCAAGCTTAAGACGAGGGTTCGATTCCCTTCACCCGCTCCAAGTTTTGGTCCGGTTGCATGTTTGGTTGTTGTGCAGTCGGAAAAATGCCCTTGTAGCTCAGTGGTAGAGCACTCCCTTGGTAAGGGAGAGGCCACGTGTTCAATCCACGTCAAGGGCACCAGTTTCTCGTCGTATCGCTGACAAGTCAGTAATCAGTCGGGCGTGTTGCCTGGACATTCTCATCAAATTTAGGAGTCTAAGATGGCAAAAGGCAAGTTTGAACGGACCAAGCCGCACGTGAACGTCGGCACCATCGGTCACGTTGACCACGGCAAGACCACCCTGACCGCTGCAAT
>NZ_JAVDSP010000019.1:0-5215 GCF_031455335.1 Herbaspirillum sp. 1173
AGGGCAAACACAATATATGCTCAACTTGTCTATAACAGAGCTAATGTTATAGGAACAAGCCGCACGGGCAATTAGTATCAGTTAGCTTAACGCATTACTGCGCTTCCACACCTGACCTATCAACGTCCTGGTCTCGAACGACCCTTTAGGGGAATCTAGTTCCCGGGAAGTCTCATCTCAAGGCGAGTTTCCCGCTTAGATGCTTTCAGCGGTTATCTCTTCCGAACTTAGCTACTCGGCAATGCCACTGGCGTGACAACCGATACACCAGAGGTTCGTCCACTCCGGTCCTCTCGTACTAGGAGCAGCCCCCTTCAAACTTCCAACGCCCACGGCAGATAGGGACCAAACTGTCTCACGACGTTTTAAACCCAGCTCACGTACCACTTTAAATGGCGAACAGCCATACCCTTGGGACCGGCTACAGCCCCAGGATGTGATGAGCCGACATCGAGGTGCCAAACTCCCCCGTCGATATGAACTCTTGGGAGGAATCAGCCTGTTATCCCCAGAGTACCTTTTATCCGTTGAGCGATGGCCCTTCCATACAGAACCACCGGATCACTATGTCCTACTTTCGTACCTGCTCGACTTGTCAGTCTCGCAGTTAAGCACGCTTATGCCATTGCACTATTAGCACGATGTCCGACCGTACCTAGCGTACCTTCGAACTCCTCCGTTACACTTTGGGAGGAGACCGCCCCAGTCAAACTGCCTACCATGCACTGTCCCCGATCCGGATAACGGACCAAGGTTAGAACCTCAAACAAACCAGGGTGGTATTTCAAGGTCGGCTCCACGCAGACTAGCGTCCACGCTTCAAAGCCTCCCACCTATCCTACACAGATTGGTTCAAAGTCCAATGCAAAGCTACAGTAAAGGTTCATGGGGTCTTTCCGTCTAGCCGCGGGTAGATTGCATCATCACAAACATTTCAACTTCGCTGAGTCTCGGGAGGAGACAGTGTGGCCATCGTTACGCCATTCGTGCAGGTCGGAACTTACCCGACAAGGAATTTCGCTACCTTAGGACCGTTATAGTTACGGCCGCCGTTTACTGGGACTTCAATCAAGAGCTTGCACCCCATCATTTAATCTTCCAGCACCGGGCAGGCGTCACACCCTATACGTCCACTTTCGTGTTTGCAGAGTGCTGTGTTTTTATTAAACAGTCGCAGCCACCATTTTATTGCAACCCTTTTGTCCTTCTGGCGCAGGCCAGTCAAACTACTTGGGCGTACCTTATCCCGAAGTTACGGTACCAATTTGCCGAGTTCCTTCTCCCGAGTTCTCTCAAGCGCCTTAGAATACTCATCTCGCCCACCTGTGTCGGTTTGCGGTACGGTCTCGTTAGACTGAAGCTTAGAGGCTTTTCTTGGAACCACTTCCGATTGCTTCGCGAACAAGTTCGCTCGTCTCACACCCTTGAATTACGCTGCCGGATTTGCCTAACAGCCTTCTTCGATGCAAAAACCGACTATTCCAACAGTCGGACAACCTTCCGCGATCCGTCCCCCCATCGCATCTAACGACGGTGCAGGAATATTAACCTGCTTCCCATCAGCTACGCATCTCTGCCTCGCCTTAGGGGCCGACTCACCCTGCTCCGATGAACGTTGAACAGGAAACCTTGGGCTTACGGCGTGCGGGCTTTTCACCCGCATTATCGCTACTCATGTCAGCATTCGCACTTCTGATACCTCCAGCATCCTTTACAAGACACCTTCACAGGCTTACAGAACGCTCTCCTACCATATCCTTACGGATATCCGCAGCTTCGGTGACTGGCTTAGCCCCGTTACATCTTCCGCGCAGGACGACTCGATCAGTGAGCTATTACGCTTTCTTTAAAGGATGGCTGCTTCTAAGCCAACCTCCTGACTGTTTTAGCCTTCCCACTTCGTTTTCCACTTAGCCAATCTTTGGGACCTTAGCTGGCGGTCTGGGTTGTTTCCCTCTTGACGTCGGACGTTAGCACCCGGCGTCTGTCTCCCAAGCTCGCACTCATCGGTATTCGGAGTTTGCAATGGTTTGGTAAGTCGCGATGACCCCCTAGCCATAACAGTGCTCTACCCCCGATGGTGATACTTGAGGCACTACCTAAATAGTTTTCGGAGAGAACCAGCTATTTCCAAGTTTGTTTAGCCTTTCACCCCTATCCACAGCTCATCCCCTAATTTTTCAACATTAGTGGGTTCGGTCCTCCAGTGCGTGTTACCGCACCTTCAACCTGGCCATGGATAGATCACTTGGTTTCGGGTCTACACCCAGCGACTGAACGCCCTATTCGGACTCGATTTCTCTACGCCTTCCCTATTCGGTTAAGCTTGCCACTGAATGTAAGTCGCTGACCCATTATACAAAAGGTACGCAGTCACCCCTTACAGGGCTCCTACTGTTTGTATGCACACGGTTTCAGGATCTATTTCACTCCCCTTCCGGGGTTCTTTTCGCCTTTCCCTCACGGTACTGGTTCACTATCGGTCGATTACGAGTATTTAGCCTTGGAGGATGGTCCCCCCATGTTCAGACAGGATTTCACGTGTCCCGCCCTACTTGTCGCAAGCCTAGTTCCACACCATCGATTTCGCATACGGGGCTATCACCCACTATGGCCGGACTTTCCATTCCGTTTTGCTATCGTTGATGCTAAATCTTGCAGGCTGATCCCATTTCGCTCGCCACTACTTTGGGAATCTCGGTTGATTTCTTTTCCTGTAGCTACTTAGATGTTTCAGTTCGCCACGTTCGCTTCGTTACCCTATGTATTCAGATAACGATGACCTTACGGCCGGGTTTCCCCATTCGGAAATCTGCGGATCAAAGCTTGTTTGCCAGCTCCCCGCAGCTTATCGCAAGCTACTACGTCCTTCATCGCCTGTAATCGCCAAGGCATCCACCATGTGCACTTATTCGCTTGTTCCTATAACGTTAGCCTCTTTTGCAAGAGCGTCATATGAAGCGTTGAGTTTTAGCGTTTGCCGTATTCCAAAGTAAGTCTTCTAATTGCTAAGATCACTTCGTAATACTTTGATTGATACAATCACACCCATTTTTTTGATTCATACAAGGACCGCAGTCCTGGCATTCATCATCAAATGAATCTTTACTTCTTCCAGATTGTTAAAGAACAAAAACAGCCATTGATCGTAAAAGATCAAACCTAAATCACTACGTCTTGCGTTGGCGACGCTGACTTAGGTTTGACATTTCTTGGTGGAGGTTGACGGGATCGAACCGACGACCCCCTGCTTGCAAAGCAGGTGCTCTCCCAGCTGAGCTAAACCCCCGAAACCTTGGTGGGTCTGGTTGGGCTCGAACCAACGACCCCCGCGTTATCAACACGGTGCTCTAACCAGCTGAGCTACAGACCCGCTTGGATCAGTATCAGTAGCCAGTCAGTGACCTTGTGTCACAGACCGCGCTTCACCAAATAACTGTTCTTGATTTACAGCCGATAAGTGTGGACGCTTAACTTCGTGCGCACTCTAGAAAGGAGGTGATCCAGCCGCACCTTCCGATACGGCTACCTTGTTACGACTTCACCCCAGTCACGAATCCTACCGTGGTGAGCGCCCTCCTTGCGGTTAGGCTACCCACTTCTGGTAAAACCCGCTCCCATGGTGTGACGGGCGGTGTGTACAAGACCCGGGAACGTATTCACCGCGACATGCTGATCCGCGATTACTAGCGATTCCAACTTCATGGAGTCGAGTTGCAGACTCCAATCCGGACTACGATACACTTTCTGGGATTAGCTCCCCCTCGCGGGTTGGCGGCCCTCTGTATGTACCATTGTATGACGTGTGAAGCCCTACCCATAAGGGCCATGAGGACTTGACGTCATCCCCACCTTCCTCCGGTTTGTCACCGGCAGTCTCATTAGAGTGCCCTTTCGTAGCAACTAATGACAAGGGTTGCGCTCGTTGCGGGACTTAACCCAACATCTCACGACACGAGCTGACGACAGCCATGCAGCACCTGTGTGATGGTTCTCTTTCGAGCACTCCCAAATCTCTTCAGGATTCCATCCATGTCAAGGGTAGGTAAGGTTTTTCGCGTTGCATCGAATTAATCCACATCATCCACCGCTTGTGCGGGTCCCCGTCAATTCCTTTGAGTTTTAATCTTGCGACCGTACTCCCCAGGCGGTCTACTTCACGCGTTAGCTGCGTTACCAAGTCAATTAAGACCCGACAACTAGTAGACATCGTTTAGGGCGTGGACTACCAGGGTATCTAATCCTGTTTGCTCCCCACGCTTTCGTGCATGAGCGTCAGTGTTATCCCAGGGGGCTGCCTTCGCCATCGGTATTCCTCCACATATCTACGCATTTCACTGCTACACGTGGAATTCTACCCCCCTCTGACACACTCTAGCCGTGCAGTCTCAAATGCAATTCCCAGGTTGAGCCCGGGGATTTCACATCTGACTTACACAACCGCCTGCGCACGCTTTACGCCCAGTAATTCCGATTAACGCTTGCACCCTACGTATTACCGCGGCTGCTGGCACGTAGTTAGCCGGTGCTTATTCTTCAGGTACCGTCATTAGTAGTAGATATTAGCTACTACCGTTTCTTCCCTGACAAAAGAGCTTTACAACCCGAAGGCCTTCTTCACTCACGCGGCATTGCTGGATCAGGGTTGCCCCCATTGTCCAAAATTCCCCACTGCTGCCTCCCGTAGGAGTCTGGGCCGTGTCTCAGTCCCAGTGTGGCTGGTCGTCCTCTCAGACCAGCTACTGATCGTCGCCTTGGTAGGCTTTTACCCCACCAACTAGCTAATCAGATATCGGCCGCTCCAGGAGCATGAGGTCTTGCGATCCCCCACTTTCATCCGTAGATCGTATGCGGTATTAGCTAGTCTTTCGACTAGTTATCCCCCACTCTAGGGCACGTTCCGATATATTACTCACCCGTTCGCCACTCGCCATCAGGAGCAAGCTCCTATGCTGCCGTTCGACTTGCATGTGTAAGGCATGCCGCCAGCGTTCAATCTGAGCCAGGATCAAACTCTTTAGTTTAATCTCTGTTTTGTGCCATTTCTGGCTACCCCGAAGGGCATCGCTCTCTCAAAATACTGACAGGTAATTTCTTGCGAACTTACCTATATTTCTTGTGAGCATTTAATATTTAAAGTTTCCAGAACCGAAGTTCTGTCGCACTTCATTAAACGCCCACGCTTATCGGCTGTTAATTTTTAAAGATCTGTCTG
>NZ_JAVDSP010000020.1:0-1790 GCF_031455335.1 Herbaspirillum sp. 1173
GCGTCCTTCGGTGGCGTGGCCGGTGCCATGTTCGGTGCCTTCCAGGGCTTCGTCTCGCCGGAATCCTTCTCCCTGACCGAATCCATCGCCGTGCTGGCCATGGTGGTGCTGGGCGGCATTGGCCACATTCCTGGCGTGGTGCTGGGTGGCGTGATCCTGGCGGCGCTGCCGGAAGTGCTGCGCCACGTGGTGGAGCCGCTGCAGATGGCCATCTTCGGCAAGGTGTGGATCGATGCCGAAGTGCTGCGCCAGCTGCTCTACGGCCTGGCCATGGTGATCATCATGCTGACCCGTCCGGCTGGCCTGTGGCCCTCGCCGCGCCATGAAGACCGTCCCGAAGTGGACCACACTCAAGTCGGTACCACCGGCGAAGTCAAAGCTTAATCTGGAGCACAGAACATGACACAAACACTGCTCAAGATCCGTGACGTCAGCAAGCGTTTCGGCGGCCTGCAAGCCTTGAATGGCGTGGGAATCACCATCGAGCGCGGCCAGATCTATGGCCTGATCGGCCCCAACGGCGCCGGCAAGACCACGTTCTTCAACGTCATCACGGGCCTGTATCAACCCGATACCGGCAGCTTCGAACTGGACGGCAAGCCCTATTCGCCGAGCGCCCCGCACGAGGTGGCCAAGGCCGGCATCGCCCGTACCTTCCAGAACATTCGTCTGTTCGGTGAAATGACCGTGCTGGAAAACGTGATGGTCGGTTGCCACGTGCGCACCAAGCAAAATGTTTTCGGTGCCGTGTTCCGCCACAAGGCAGCACGCGACGAAGAAGCGGCGATCCGCGCGAAATCGCAGCAGCTGCTGGACTTCGTGGGCATCGGCCAGTTCGCCAAGCGCACGGCGCGTCACCTCTCGTATGGCGACCAGCGCCGCCTGGAAATCGCGCGCGCCCTGGCGACCGATCCGCAACTGCTGGCGCTCGACGAACCGGCGGCCGGCATGAACGCCACCGAGAAACTGGCCTTGCGCGAGCTGCTGGTGAAGATCCAGGCCGAAGGTAAAACCATCCTGCTGATCGAACACGACGTGAAGCTGATGATGGGCCTGTGCAACCGCATCACGGTGCTGGACTATGGCAAGCCGATTGCCGAAGGCGTGCCGGCTGAGGTGCAGAAGAACCCGGCGGTGATCGAGGCCTACCTCGGTGCAGGACATTAAGCGAGACCACAGAACATGACAACGAACATCCTCAAAGTCGACCAACTGAGCGTGGCCTATGGCGGCATCAAGGCCGTCAAGGGCATCAGCCTGGAAGTCAACGACGGTGAACTGGTCACCCTGATCGGCGCCAATGGCGCCGGCAAGACCACCACCCTCAAAGCCATCACCGGCACGCTGCCCAGCAGCAAGGTCGACGGCCACGTGTATTACATGGGCAATCCGTTGAAGGGCAAGAAGTCCTTCGAGCTGGTCAAGGACAAGCTGGCGATGGTACCGGAAGGCCGTGGCGTCTTCACGCGCATGAGCATCCAGGAAAACCTGTTGATGGGCGCCTACACCAGTAATGACAAGGGCCAGATCCAGGCCGACGTCGACCGCTGGTTCGAGGTCTTCCCGCGCCTGAAGGAACGTGCGGCGCAGATGGCGGGGACCTTGTCGGGCGGTGAACAGCAGATGCTGGCGATGGCGCGCGCGCTGATGAGCCATCCCAAGCTGCTGTTGCTGGATGAGCCCTCGATGGGCCTGTCGCCGATCATGGTGGAGAAGATCTTTGAAGTGATCCGCAATGTGTCGGCACAGGGCATCACCATCCTGCTGGTGGAGCAGAACGCCAAGCTGGC